>NZ_JBMJAF010000001.1:620494-1143015 GCF_049099505.1 Microbacterium sp. IO18 | reverse complement strand
GCACCCCGGTGCCACCCCTCGGCGAGCACCCTGCCTTCGGGGGAGAGGATGACCGCGCCCACCTGCGGGTTCGCCCCTCGTGGTCCGCGGGCGGCGAGGTGGAGCGCGCGAACCATCGCGTCGCGCTCTGCCGCGTTCACTGCCATCCGTCGTCCTCCTCTGAGGCTCCGGGGGTCGGAGGGATGGCGGAACGGACGCACGGATGCGTCTCGTGCTGCCTCCCTTCCGGACTAGCGAAGTCTCCCTCGCATCACCGTCGGTCCCGGAGTTCCACCGGATCGGCATCCCGATCTCTCGAGACGCTCGCGGACTGTCACCGCCGGTTCGGATTCTCACCGACCCCGGAGCACGTTGTTGCTCTGAGTGTACTCAACGCGCCTGCACGCATTTCATTCCACGACAGGGACCTTGCGCCTGCCGCTCGCCACCGCCGTCACTTGAGCAGCCGCGAGAGCCGCCGGTCGGCGAGCACTTTGCCGCCGGTCTGGCAGGTGGGGCAGTACTCGAGCGAACGGTCGGCGAAGAAGACGCTGCGCACCGTGTCGCCGCATACCGGGCAGGCCTCTCCGCGGCGGGCGTGCACCTGCATCCCACGGCGCTTGGCGTCTTTCAGATCGGCCGGCGGCTTGCCGGAGGCTTCGGCGACCGCTTCCGTCAGCGTCTCGCGCAGGGCGGCGAACAAGCGGTCGATCTCGGCATCGTCCAGCTTTCCGGCGATCGCATACGGCGACATGCGCGCGGCGTGCAGGATCTCGTCGGAGTACGCGTTGCCGATGCCCGCGATCACCGCTTGGTCGCGCAGCAGCCCCTTGATCTGCATCCGGCGCTCATCCAGCAATGCCGCGAACGCCTCTCTGGTGAACGCGGGGTCGAGTGGGTCGGGCCCGAGCCGCGCGATGCCGGGGACCTCCTGCGGGTCGCGGACGGCATAGACGGCGAGAGACTTCTTCGTCCCGGCCTCCGTGAGATCGAAGCCGCTGCCGTCGTCGAGTGCGATGCGCAGCGCGATGGGGGACTTGCCCGGCTTGAGGAGCGTGGTCGGCAGCGCGTCGTACCACCGGAGCCATCCCGCCTTCGCGAGGTGGAACACGAGGTGCAGGTCGTCGCCGCACGAGAGAACCACGAATTTGCCGAGGCGAGCGCAGGCCGTGATCGTGCGTCCCTGCAGCGCAGTGATCGGTGGGTCGTAGGTCTTGAGCGCGGCGATGGCGGCGACGGTCACCCGTGTGATCGTCCGCCCCACGGCGCGCTCGTCGAGGAAGGTGGTCAGGCCCTGGACTTCCGGCATCTCCGGCATGCGTTCATCCTGTCACCGGCCGCCGACACTGTCACCCGGCGGGCGGCCCTCAGAGGACCGGCCAGTCCACCGGGGTGCGGTCGTCGTCGGGCAGCAGCCCCGCGATCCACCCGTCGTCCCGGCCGCGCTGGCTGGTCAGCGCCTGGCGTTGCAGACCTTCGTAGCGGAAGCCGAGAGCGCGCGCGGCCCGTGCGGAAGGGACGTTCCCCACCACGGCCTGCCACCGGATGCGGGCGAGGCCGAGGTCGGTGAACCCCCAGTCGATCACGGCATGGGCCGCTTCGACGAGGTAGCCCTTGCCGCGCGCGGAGGCCTCGACCCAGTAGCCGAGTTCGGCCGTCGCGCCCGTGAAGTGGTCGGTCCTGTTGTGGAGACCGATCATGCCCACGAGCCCGCCGTCCGCGTAGACGCCCCACACGGCCTCTGTTCCCGCGTTCCAGTGCTCGGTCACCAGGCGCACGAAGGCCTCCGCATCCTCGCGCGAGTACGGGCTCGGCACCGTGGTCCAGCGGGGGAGTTCGGGGTCCTGGCACGCGTCGGTGATGGCATCGACGTCGGCATCCGTCGGAGCATGAAGGACGAGACGTTCGGTGGTCAGCACGACGGATTCCATCCCGACAGCCTACGCAGGTGAGCGCTCGTCGTCGGACGGCGGCGGGAGTGTCCGTGGGCGCGACTAGTCTTGTCCGGTGACTGTTCCGGGGATTCTGCGCGCCTTGGAAGAGGCGTCTCTGTACCGCGACGCCCTCAGCTGGGCGCGCACCGACGCCGACCTCGGCCTGGTCGACGGGCTCGACGCGCCGACTCTGGCAGGTTTGCTGGCTCGACGGACCGCGGCGAGACATCCGGCCGCTCTTCTCGCGGTCGTGCCGACCGGTCGCCGGGCGGAGAGTCTGGCGCTGGCGATGCACGCCTACATGCCCGATGCCGACATCCTCACGTTCCCCGCGTGGGAGACGCTCCCGCACGAGCGCCTCAGTCCGAGCCCCGACACGGTGGGTCAGCGGCTGCAGACGCTGCGTCGGATCGCGGAGTGGTCGGGCGACCACCCGTTGATCGTGGTCGCGTCTGTCCGCGCCGCGCTGCAGCCGATCGCAGGGAACCTCGGCGAGATCGCGCCGCTCGAGCTCCTGGTCGGCAGTCGGGGTCACGAACTCGACCGCGTGGTGGAGCAGCTCGTCGAGCGGGCGTACTCGCGCGTCGACATGGTGTCGCGGCGCGGGGAGTTCGCGGTGCGCGGGGGCATCCTCGACGTGTTCCCGCCCACGTCCGAGCATCCCTACCGCGTGGAGTTCTTCGGCGACGAGATCGATCAGATCCGCGCCTTCTCGGTGGCCGACCAGCGTTCGCTTCCGGGCGATGTCCCGAGCGTCGACCTTCCTCCGACCCGTGAACTGCTGCTCACGGCCGACGTCCGCGACCGCGCCCGCGCGCTGATCGGTGGTTTCCCCGCGATCTCCGGCATGCTCGAGAAGATGGCCGAGGGGATCCCGGTCGAGGGGATGGAGTCGCTGCTCCCCGCCGTCGCCGGACCCTTGAAGTCGTTGGCCGAGTACCTGCCGGCCGGGAGCGCGACGGCGGTCATCGATCCCGAGCGCGCGAGCGCACGTGCCATCACCCTGGGCGACACGAACCGCGAGTTCCTCGACGCCGCCTGGAGCGCGGCCACCTCCGGCGCTTCCGCGCCCATCGATCTGGGAGCCGGGGATTTCCTGACGATCGCCGAGCTCCGGGAGGTCGTGCGCGACCGCGGCGGCGTGTGGTGGCGGCTCAGCCCGTTCGGCGCCGGCCTCGGCGAGGGCGAGGTGGAGGCGACCAACCTCGGCGCCGCCGTCATCCCCTCCTTCCACGGCAACGTCGACGGGGCCATCTCCTTCGTCGAGGCGAAGGTGACCGACGGATGGCGCGTGGTCGTGATCGCCGCCGGTCACGGACTGGTCGATCGTGCACGCGACGTCCTCGCAGACCGGGGCCTGGCCGCTCGCGTGCTCGAGACGCTCGACGAGGCGCCGGAGCCCGGTGTCGCGACCCTCGTCACCGGTTCGGTCGAAGCGGGCTTCCAGGTCGAGGAGGCGAAGCTCGCGATCCTCACCGACAACGAGTTCTACGGCCGCACGATCGGCGGCGACCAGCGCGTCGTCAAGAAGCTCGCCTCCCGCCGCAAGAACGTCGTCGATCCGCTCCAGCTCAAGCAGGGCGACTTCGTCGTGCACGCCACGCACGGCATCGGCCGGTTCGTCGAGATGACGCAGCGGGAGGTGTCGACCGGGGGGCGCAACGCCGCCAAGTCGGTCCGCGACTACCTCGTGCTCGAGTACGCACCGTCCAAACGCGGCTACCCGGGCGACAAGCTCTTCGTGCCGACCGATCAGCTCGACCTGCTCTCGAAGTACGTCGGCGGCGAAGCGCCCACGCTCTCGAAGATGGGCGGAAGTGACTGGTCGCAGGCCAAGGGCAAGGCGCGCAAGGCGGTCCGCGACATCGCCGTCGAGCTCGTGAAGCTCTACTCCGCGCGCATGAGCGCCAAGGGACACGCCTTCGGTCCGGACACGCCGTGGCAGCGGGAGCTGGAGGAGGCGTTCCCGTTCGCCGAGACGCAGGACCAGCTGCAGACCATCGACGAGATCAAGGCCGACATGGAGCGGCCGATCCCGATGGACCGACTGCTCTCGGGGGATGTCGGCTTCGGCAAGACCGAGGTCGCCGTCCGTGCCGCGTTCAAGGCGATCCAGGACGGCAAGCAGGTCGCCATGCTCGTGCCCACCACGCTTCTCGTGAAGCAGCACCTCGAGACCTTCACCGAGCGCTTCGCCGGGTTCCCGGTCAAGGTGCGGCCGCTGTCGCGCTTCCAGACCGACAAGGAAGCCCGGCTCACCCTCCAGGGGCTGTTGGAGGGCTCGGTCGACATGGTGATCGGCACCCACCGCATCCTCACCGATCAGGTGATGTTCAAGGATCTCGGCCTCATGATCATCGACGAGGAGCAGCGGTTCGGGGTCGAGCACAAGGACTCGCTCAAGAAGATGAAGACCAACGTCGACATCCTCGCCATGAGTGCCACCCCCATCCCGCGCACGCTCGAGATGGCGGTCACGGGCATCCGGGAGATGTCGACGCTGGCGACTCCGCCCGAGGACCGTCATCCGATCCTCTCGTTCGTCGGTCCCCGCAGCGACAAGCAGATGGCCGCCGCGATCCGACGTGAGATCCTGCGCGAGGGGCAGATCTTCTTCGTGCACAACCGCGTGCAGTCCATCCAGCGCGTGGCGAGCGAGCTCGCCGAACTCGTGCCGGAGGCCCGCATCGCCGTCGCCCACGGACAGATGGGCGAGCACCAGCTCGAACAGGTCGTCGACGACTTCTGGGAGCGCAAGTTCGACGTCCTCGTCTCGACGACCATCATCGAGACCGGCCTCGACATCGCCAACGCGAACACGATCATCATCGACCGCGCCGACAAGTACGGGCTCAGCCAGCTGCACCAGCTTCGAGGTCGTGTCGGACGAGGGCGCGAGCGCGCGTACGCGTACTTCCTCTACGACGAGACCAAGCCGCTCTCCGAGACCGCCGCAGACCGTCTGCAGACGATCGCGGTCAACAACGACCTCGGCTCCGGCATGCAGGTCGCGCTGAAGGACCTCGAACTGCGGGGGGCGGGCAACCTCCTCGGTGCCGAGCAGGCCGGACACATCGCCGGCGTCGGATTCGACCTGTACCTGCGCATGATCGGCGAGGCCGTGGCGACCTTCCGCGGCGACGAGGTCGAGACCGGACAGGAGCTGCGACTGGAGTTGCCGCTCGATGCGCGCATCCCCGAGTACTACATCGACAGCGAGCGTCTGCGACTCGAGGCCTATCAGAAGCTCTCGGCGGCCTCGGCGGCGACGGCGAAGGACGAGGCCATCGACCTCGTGATCGAGGAGCTCGTCGACCGCTACGGCACACCGCCGGAAGAGGTGGAGGGCCTGGTCGCGGTCTCGCGTCTACGGCGCCGTGCCGCCCGCGCCGGGCTCACGGATGTGGTCGTGATGGGGTCGAACCTGCGCATCGCGCCCGCACGCCTCGAAGACTCGATCAAGGTGCGGTTGCAGCGGCTGTATCCGAAGGCGAAGCTCGTGGCCGGGGGAGAAGCGCTGGTCGTGCCGATGCCCATGGTTCCCGCAGCGGTCGGCGTCGGTCTCGAGCCGCTGCCCGATGCACAGCTGCTCGAGTGGGTCGGACAGCTGTTCACCGCGATCTTCCCCGAGCCGGTCGCGGCCGAGTAGCGCGCGGCGACCGGCGGCGGTACTAGTCTGGCCGCATGTTGTACGAGCACCTCGGGGCTCGGCCCCGCATCCATGACACCGCCGTCATCGCCCCCACCGCCGTCGTCTCGGGCGACGTGGAGATCGGGCCGGGCTGCCAGGTGCTGCACGGCGCCGTGATCACGGCCGAAGGAGGAGCGATCACCCTCGGCGAGCACGTGATCGTGATGGAGAACGCGCTCATCCGGGCGACCGCCGCGAACGCGGTGCACATCGGCGCGCACACCCTGATCGGCACACTGTCGAGCATCGCGGGCGCGACCGTGGGTGAGGAGACGTTCCTCGCCTCGGGGTCGCGTCTGTTCAACGGTTCCCTGGTGGGGGTGCGCTGCGAGGTACGCGTCAACGCGATCGTCCTCCGTCGCGCCGTCCTGCCCGAAGGCACGGTGGTCCCGATCGGCTGGGTGGCGGTCGGAGATCCGGTGCAGCTCTTCTCGCCGGACCGTGAGGACGACATCGCGGCCGCCCAGCCCGACCTCGACTTCCCCGGGCACGTCTTCGGCGTCGACCGGGATACCCCCGACCTGATGGTGCAGCTCACCGAGCGCTACGGCAGCTCCCTCGCGCGGCATGCGCAGGACGTGCATCTCGACGACGCACACCGCCGCCCCCACCGCTCCTGACCGCCGGCGCGGTCCCTCACGAGCCCTTCCCGTCGCGATATGTCAGCCGAAATCAGCCGAAACGGTGACATATCGCGACCGGAACGGAGGGTGCGAGGGATCAGATGACGCCCTGGGCGAGCATCGCGGCGGCGACGCGCTCGAAGCCCGCGATGTTGGCACCGGCCACGTAGTCACCTGCGACACCGTGACGCTCCGCGGCGTCGAACGCGGCATCGTGGATGTCCGCCATGATCTCGCGCAGCTTGTTCTCGCTGTCCCCGAAGCTCCAGCGCTGGCGCGACGCGTTCTGGCTCATCTCGAGGGCCGAGGTCGCGACCCCGCCCGCGTTGGCGGCCTTTCCGGGGGCGAACAGCACACCCGCCTTCTGGAACGCGTCGACGGCATCCGGCACACACGGCATGTTCGCGCCTTCCGACACCACGCGCACGCCGTTGGCGATCAGCGCTTCGGCGTCGGACAGGCTGACCTCGTTCTGCGTGGCCGAGGGCACCGCGATGTCGACCGGGACCTCCCAGACGCTGCCGCCCTCGATGAAGCGTGCGCTCGAGCGACGGTTGGCGTACTCGACGATGCGGGCGCGCTCGACCTCCTTGAGCTGACGGAGCAGGTCGACGTCGATGCCGGCGTCGTCGACGACGTAGCCGGAGGAGTCGGAGGCGGTCACCGGGGTCGCGCCGAGCTGCGTGGCCTTCTGGATCGCGTAGATCGCGACGTTGCCGGAGCCCGAGATACCCACGCGCTTGTCGGCGAGGGAGTCGTCGTGCACAGCGAGCATCTCCTGGGCGAAGAACACCGCGCCGTATCCGGTCGCCTCTGTGCGCACCTCCGCGCCGCCCCACCCGGTGCCCTTGCCGGTGAACATGCCCGACTCGTGGCGGTTGGTGATCTTGCGGTACTGGCCGAACAGGTAGCCGATCTCGCGGCCGCCCACCCCGATGTCGCCGGCGGGGACGTCGGTGTGCTCTCCGAGGTGACGGTAGAGCTCGTTCATGAACGACTGACAGAAGCGCATGACCTCGGCGTCGGACTTGCCGTGCGGGTCGAAGTCGGATCCGCCCTTGCCGCCGCCGATGCCCTGACCGGTGAGCGCGTTCTTGAAGATCTGCTCGAACCCGAGGAACTTGATGATCGACAGGTCGACCGAGGGGTGGAAGCGCAGCCCACCCTTGTACGGGCCGAGCACCGAGGAGAACTGCACGCGGTAGCCCCGGTTGACCTGCAGCTTTCCGGAGTCGTCGACCCACGGTACGCGGAACAGGATCTGACGCTCGGGCTCGACGAGCCGTTCCAGGATCCCGCCCTCGACGTATTCCGGGTGCTGCTCCAGGACCGGCGCGATCGAGTGCAGCACTTCGTGGACGGCCTGCTGGAACTCCGGCTCATGCGGGCTGCGGGCGAGCACCGTGTCGAAGACGGGCTGCACGGCGGGGGCGAGCGGGTGGAAGGCGACGGGAGTCGTAGCGGTCACGCGGAAGGGGCTTTCTGGTGGGGGATGGTGGTGCAGGCGATCGTGTCGCGTGAGGCTTCGCCGGATCCGGCGCGAGATTTCACTCTAGCGGCGGTCCATCGTGGGCGACGCACGCGGCAGGCGGACCGCCGGTCACCCGGTGTTCTGCAGGCCCGCGGCGACTCCACTCACCGAGAGCAGGAGCAGTCGCTGCTGTTCGGCGTCGGCTCCCGAGCCCGTCGGCTCCTCGTCCGCGGAGCGCAGCGCGCGCAGTGCACGCAACTGCAGGAGCGAGAGCGCATCCACATAGGGGCTGCGCAGCTGCACGGCGCGTTGCAGGACCGGCTTGTTCTCCAGGAGGCTGTCGCCCCCGGTGAGCCGGATCACCCAGCGCCGCGTGGTCGCCAGCTCATCGAGGACGAGCTGAGCGAGGTCGTCACGGTCGCCGAGGGCCAGATACTCCCGGGCGATGCGCTCATCCGTCTTGGCCAGGCTCATCGCCACGTTGTCGATCATCGTGTGCAGCAGCGGCCACTCGCGATACGCCTCGGCAAGGAGCTCCTCATCGCCGACGGCGTCCAGTGCGGTGCCGAGCCCGAACCAGCCCGCGAGGTTGATGCGCGCCTGCGTCCACGCGAACACCCACGGGATCGCCCGCAGATCTTCCAGCGACTCGACCGAGAGTCCTCGGCGTGCGGGGCGGGACCCGAGTGCGAGCAGGCCGATCTCCTCGAGCGGCGTCACGGTGGCGAACCACGGGGCGAAGCCCTCCGCCTTCACGAGTGAGAAGAAGCGCTCCCGGGAGGCGGCGTCCATGATCGAGGCGATCTCGGCGTAGCGCTCGGCGGCGCGGCTGGTGCGCGCTTCCTCCGTGGGGGAGGACGCCAGCAAGGTCGCGGCGGCGACCTGGTCGATGTGCCGCATCGCGATGGCGGGCTCGCCGTAGCGCGCGAAGATGACCTCGCCCTGCTCGGTGAGCTTGAACCGACCGTCCACCGAGTGCGGCGGCTGGGCGAGGATGGCGGAGTTCGCAGGCCCGCCACCACGGCCGAGGGCGCCGCCGCGACCGTGGAAGAGCGTCAGGACGATGCCGGATTCCTGCGCCCAGCGGGCGATCTTCTCCTGCGCCTCGTACAGGGCCAGGTTCGCGGCGACCGGACCGACGTCCTTGGACGAGTCCGAGTAGCCGAGCATGACTTCGAGGCGGTTGCCCGTGGCGGCCATGCGTTCGCGGAACTCCGGGAACGTCACGACTTCGGCGAGGATGCCTGGCGCGGCCTGCAGGTCGGCGAACGTCTCGAACAGCGGGACCACGTCGAGCACCGGGGCGTCGTCGCCCAGGGCGTACCGCGCGAGGCGATGCACATTGGCGAGATCAGAGGCGGCCTGGGTGAACGAGACGACGTAGCGCCCTGCGGCCCGCACACCGCGATCGCGCTGGATGTCCGCGATCGCGCGGAACACCTCCAGCACCTCCTCGGTCTGGGCGCTGAGAGCCTCGCCGGCGTCCAGCTCGGCCAGCGCCTTCGCGTGCACCTGCGAGTGCTGACGCACCTCGAGCTCGGTCAGGTGGAAGCCGTAGGTCTCGACCTGCCAGATCAGGTGCTGCACGCCGCCGAATGCGTGACGCTTCGCGCCGGCATCCGCGAGCGACGACTGCACGGCCCGCAGATCGGCGAGAAGCTCTTCGGGGCGGGCGTAGGCCCGTGCACCGTCGCCCTGACGGGTGGCGGCGATGCGGCGCGCCATCACCAGCAGCACGCGACGGTGGGGCTCGTCCGGCGAGCGGGTCGCGAGTTCCGCGGCCAGCTCGGGGTCTCCGGCCGCGAATCGGTCCCACAGGGCCGTGACGTCGGCGCTCGGCGGGGTGTCGTCCGCCGAGAGCGTGAGTGCACGACCGATCCGCTCGAGCGCGCGCTCGAGGCCGCGCAGCACATGGTCGGCGGCGATCTGCGAGGCTTCGCGGGTCACGGAGGCGGTGACGAACGGGTTGCCGTCCCGATCGCCGCCCACCCAGGAGCCGATCCGCACGAACGCGGTCACGACCGGGGCACTGGCGCCGGATTCCTCGCCGCGGAGGGCGTCATCGATGCGGCGATAGACGTGCGGCACGGTCGTGAACAGCGTCTCGTCGAACACGCCCATCACGGTGCGGACCTCGTCGGTCGGGGACGGCTTCTGCGACCGCAGGGGAGCCGTGCGCCAGAGCGTGTCGATCTCCTCCAGCATGCGTCGGCGAGCACGGTGCTCCTCCGCGCCGCCCTCGCTCGCTGCGTCGTGCTGGGTGAGGAGCTCGGACAGGCGACGGATGCTCGACGAGACCGCGCGGCGGCGGGCCTCGGTCGGATGCGCGGTGAAGACCGGGTGGAAGCGCAGGCCTTCGAGGCGCCGGCGCGCCTCGTCGTCGCCGACCTCGGTCCGCAGTCGCGCGTATGCGGTCGCGACGGTGTCGGCGGCATCCTCGCGTCCCGGCTGCCCTGCGCGCTCGCGCAGCACGCGCACTCGTTGGTGCTCCTCGGCGAGGTTCACCAGGTGGAAGTAGCAGGTGAACGCGCGCGCGACCTCGTCGGCGCGGGCGACCGTGAACGACTCGGCGATCGCCGCGGCGCGTTCGAACGCATCGGGGGTCTCCTGGTCGTAGGCCTGGATCGTGGCGAGCCGAAGGCGTTCGACGTCTTCGAAGAGTCCGTCGCCGCCGGCTTCGCGCAGTACCTGCCCGAGCAGCTGCCCGAGCATCCTGACGTCGGTGCGCATGGCATCGGGGATGCCGCGGCCGGCTTCGAAACGGCCGATCACGCGGATCGCCTCGGTGTTCGTGGGTTCGGAGAAGGAGTGTGCGGGGGTCACACTTCGAGAGTATCCCGCACGCCGAGGGTGTTCTGCACGCATGACGGACGCCGGACGGACGCCGGACCGCGGAGCGCGGATCGCGGAAGGCACGGGGACCGCGGGGCGATCCGGGACCATACGATGGGACGGATGCGCATCTCAGCGAACCCCCTCCGCGGGCAGCAGTTCCCCGCCGTCCTCCTCCTCCTCGCGGCCGGTCTCGGCTTGTTGCTCGCGAACCTGCCCACGCACGATCCGTTGGCCGCATTCCTCGACTTCCACATCGCGGTGCCGGGGACCGACCTCGACCTGTCGATCGAGCACTGGGTGTCGGACGGACTCCTCGCGGTCTTCTTCCTCGTGGTCGCCATCGAGCTGCGCCACGAACTCACCCACGGCGAGCTCGATTCCCTGCGCAAGGCCGTGCAGCCCGCGATCGCGGCGACCGGCGGTGTCCTGGTCCCGATCGCGGTGTACCTGCTGATCGCCGGGGGAGACAGCTCGACGTCTTCGGGGTGGCCCATTCCGACCGCGACCGACATCGCTTTCGCCCTCGGTGTGCTGGCGATGTTCGGGAAGGGTCTGCCGTCTCGTGTGCGCGTCTTCCTGCTCGCCCTCGCGATCCTCGATGACATCATCGGCATCATCTTCATCGCGGTCCTCTTCGCCGGCGACGTGCAGTGGCTGCTGCTCGGCCTCGCGGTCGTGGGGGTCGCCGTGTTCTGGGCCCTCAGCCGCTTCCTGCATGCGAAGGGGCACCCGCTGATCGCCGTCGCGATGGTCGTGGTCGGTGTCGTGACGTGGGGCCTCGTGGCTTCGTCGGGCATCCACGCCACGATCGCCGGTGTGCTGCTGGGGCTCGTCATGGCTCCGGTTCCGGCCGCCCGCACGCGTCACGCGCTCGAGCCGTCCGTGAACGGGGTGATCCTCCCGATCTTCGCCTTCGTCGCGGCGTTCGTGGTGATCCCCGCCCTCTCGCCCACGCAGCTCTCTCCGGCCTTCTGGGGGATCGTGGTCGCGTTGCCGGTCGGCAAGATCATCGGGATCTCGCTGTTCGGCTGGCTTGCGATGCACATCCGTCCGAAGGGCTCGGATCCGGCGCTGCCGTTCGCCGACATCCTCGCGGCCGGGGCGCTCGGCGGGATCGGGTTCACGGTGTCGCTGCTGTTGGCGAATCTCGCCTTCGCCGATGATCGCGGTATCCGGGACCAGGCGATCCTCGGCGTGCTCGTCGGGTCGTTGATCGCCCTTCTGCTTTCTGCGCTCATCGTGTCTTTGCGTGCGCGCTGGTACCGTCGCACCGCCTCCGCCTCGTCCTGAGCGCGGAGCCGGTTCCGCTCTGTTCGAAGGAGGACGCATGAGCTCTCATCCTGAGCCCGGTGCCGGGGTGGACGATCCGCTCCGCGCCGCTGCCGAGACCATGCGGGAGGTGCGTGCGCGCTGCGTCTGGTCGCAGCGCATCACGCACCAGGACCTGGTGCCATATCTGATCGAGGAATCGCATGAGGTGATCGACGCGGTCGAGACCGGCACCCGGGACGATCTGCGTGAGGAGCTGGGCGATCTGCTCTGGCAGGTGCTGTTCCACGCGGCGATCGCCGCGCAGGATCCCGAGGATCCGTTCGACATCGACGACGTGGCGCGGACGCTCACCGAGAAGATGGTGCGCCGGCATCCGCATGTCTTCGCCGGTGAGGTCGCCGAGACCCCGGAGCAGGTGCTCGTGCACTGGAACGCGGCGAAGGCCGTGGAGAAGCGCACCCGCCGCAGCGTGCTCGACGGCGTGCCGCGGGGGATGCCGGCACTCGCCCTCGCCCAGAAACTGGTCGGCCGCGCCGCCGAGGTGGAGGTGGCGGTCGAACCCGGCGACGAGGATGACGTTCCGGCATCGGAAGCCGAGCTCGGTGACGCACTGCTCGCGCTGGTGGCGACGGCCCGCGTCGCGGGGTGGGATGCGGAGCGCGCACTCCGCGAGCGCCTGCGCGTGCTCGAGGACGACGTGAGAGCGGCCGAGGCGCCCTCCTGATCGTCCGAGCGCACGGACCCTCGGGCCGACCTGGGAAGATGGACCCGTGGCTACTGTGAACCCGCCGCGCGGTATGCGCGACATCCTCCCCGCCGACAAGGCCCGCCGTGAGCGGGTCCTCTCCGTCATCCGCGAGCGCTACCTCGCGCACGGCTTCGACGAGATCGAGACGCCCGTCGTCGAGGACTACGATCGCCTCCATGCCGGGATCGGCGGCGACAACGAGAAGCTCTCGTACAACATCCTCCGTCGCGGCCTCGATGCCGACGCGATCCGGGCCGCGGCCGACGACCCCGCCGCACTCTCGGACCTCGGTCTCCGCTACGACCTGACCGTGCCGCTCGCGCGCTTCTACGCGAGCAACCGCGGCCAGCTCCCCACCGTCTTCCGGTCGATCCAGATCGGCCCGGTGTGGCGCGCCGAGCGGCCGCAGAAGGGGCGTTATCGGCAGTTCGTCCAGTGCGACATCGACATCATGGGTGACGACTCCTCGCGGGCCGAGGCGGAGCTGATGGTCGCCTCCCTCGACGCCGTCGACGCGCTCGGACTCGACGGCGCGACCGTGCGGATCAATGACCGCCGGGTGCTGGACTGGATGTTGGACAGCTTCGGCTTCACGGCCGAGGAACGCCCCGGGGTGCTCATCACGATCGACAAGCTCGACAAGATCGGCCCGGAGGGGGTCGCCGCGGAGCTGCGCGAGCGCAGCGCTTCCGCGGCCGCCGCCGACGCCTTCGAAGCTTTCCTGCAGCGCCCGCAGACGATGGAGTACCACCCGTTCGGGGAGCGGCAGATCCGCAAGGCGCTGCCCGAGGGCGCACCCGTCGAGCTCGTCGAGCACCTGGTCGGCATCGGCGAGGCGGTCGCAGCGGGGCGGGGGCAGTCCGACATCCCGCTCGTGTTCGACCCGTTCCTCGTGCGTGGCATGGGCTACTACACGGGCACGATCTTCGAGCTCGCGCACCCCTCCGTCGGATACTCGCTCGGCGGCGGCGGGCGCTACGACGGCATGATCGGGCGGTTCCTCGGCCAGCAGGTTCCGGCGGTCGGGTTCTCGCTCGGGTTCGAGCGTCTCGTCGACCTGATCGCCGAGGAGAAGGACACCGTGGCGCAGGCCGTGGTCCTGATCCACGATGCGGACGTCCCGGTGCAGGAGCTGGTCCGGCAGAAGGCCGCGCTGATCGCCGAGGGCACCCGCGTGCGGCTGGAGCGACGGACGAAGAACGTGAAGGCGCTGCTCGAGCGGTCGGCGGCCGACGGCTACACGGCTTTCGCGATGGTCACGGCAGGCGCGGGCGACCTGGAGGTCAAGCCGCTCTCCTGATGCCGGCCCGGGGCACGTGAGCGGCGTCGGGCCGTTCACGCCGTGTTCACGGTGATCGGGTCGAATCGGGTCATGGGCCGGTTCCGTCTCGTGATGCTCACGGCGCTGATCGCCGTGACGGTCGCGGCGTCCCTCCGTCTGGTGCTCGTGCAGCAGGCTGCGCTCGCGCGGAAGCGCATCGGCAAGCCGCTGGGGGAGGAGTCGCTCGATGCGGATCGCGTCTGGCGTGGCGCGCTCGACGGGGAACCGCTCGATCTGCTGATGCTCGGCGACTCCATCGCCGCCGGTCTCGGGGCCGAGCGTCGCAAGGAGACGCTCGGCGGGCGTCTGGCGAAGGCGATCGGACGCCGGATGCACCGTCCGGTGCGGCTGCGTACGGCGGCGGTCGTCGGCTCGGAGTCACCCGACCTGACTGCTCAGCTCGATGCCCTCCCCACCGGGTACCGTCCGCACGTCGCGGTGATCGTGGTGGGCGGCAACGATGTGACGCACCGGCTGCCCGTGGCGCTGTCGGCGCAGCACCTGCAGGAGACGATCCGCAGGCTGAGCGCGCTCGGGGTCGAGGTCGTCGTGGGCACGTGCCCCGACCTCGGGGCGTTGCGCCCGGTGCCGCAGCCCCTCCGTCGGATCGCGTCGAGCCTGTCGCGTCGTCTCGCCGAGATCCAGGACGAGACGGCGCGACAGGCAGGCGCGGAGGCGGTCGATCTGCGCCGCGCGGTGGGGCCGATGTTCTTCGACGAGCCGGAGACGATGTTCAGCCTGGACCGGTTCCACCCGAGTGCCCTGGGTTACCGCCGTACGGCCGAGGCCCTGACACCCGCCGTGTGCCGGGCGGCGGAGCGGTCGCTCAGCTCGCGTCGGCGGGAGCCTCGCTGAACGATGCCGCCCATTCCGCGACCCGTCGGCTGCTCTCTTCCTCGGAGATGTCCTCGACGCGCGTCATGACGGACCAGCGCACGCCGAACGGATCGCGGATGCTGGCGAACCGATCGCCGGAGACGAAGAGGGCCGGTGCTTCGCGCACGGTGGCTCCGGCGACCACGGCCTTCTCGACGACGGTGTCGACGTCGGAGACGTAGAGACCCATCGAGTAGCAGTCGTCATCGCCCTCAGGTGCGCGGACGAGGTGGTACTCCGGATTCGGTTCGCCCAGCTGGAGACGGCCCAGCCCGAAGTCGAGGTCGGCGTGCACGACGACGCCGCCGAACTCGGTGACGTCGACGACCCGCGCGCCGAACACGTCGCGATAGAAGTCGATCGCCTGCTTCGCGCCTCGGATCGCCAGGAACGGGGTGAGGGAGGTGGCCCCGTGCGGGCGGCCGTCGGTGGTGTGGGTGCCGGTGGCGCCGGTGGTCGGGGTGGCTGTCGTGGAGGTGTCGTCGCTCATGTCGCCACGGTACGTCCCGCGGGCGGACCATGGCTTGAAGATCCGCGACAACCTCCGCACGTCGGTGGCAGCGCCTACCCTGGCCCCATGGTGAATCCGACTCGTGGCGTGCTCTATCCGGCGCGGCTCCCGGAATTCCATCGGCTGCCCGCGCCGGCGGAGGTCGCGGAGCTGGTCGTGTGGTTCTGGATCCCGGAGTGGGACATCGCCGCCGGGCGCTCATCGCGGCAAGAGATGGTGGCCTACCCCGCGCTCAACCTCGTCGTGGATGCCGATGCCGTGATGCTGTCCGGTGTCACGACCCGCGTCTCCCACCGCGACCTGCGAGGGCGAGGCTGGGCGGTCGGTGCCCTGCTGCGCCCCGCCGCGGTGGCCGCGCTGATCGACGACCCGGCTGCGTTGATCGATGGCGAGCGCGCACTGACCGCACCCGAGACCGCGGTGGCCGCGCTCCGCCACGACGTGGTGGCCGCGATGGACTCGGGCGACGGGCGCCGGGAACGAGCGGTGGAGGTCTTCGCACGGTGGCTCGCGGATCGGGTCGGGGCGGTGAGCGAGCCCGACCGGCAGGCGAACGCGTTGACGGACGTGCTGATGGACGACGCGGCGGTGCTCACGCCGGAGGAGGCGGCGGCGCGCATGGGGGTCTCCGTGCGGACCCTGCAGCGGATGACGCATCGTCATGTGGGCATCTCGCCGGCCGCGATGATCCGGCGACGACGTCTGCAGGAGGCGGCACAGCGCGTCCGGGATCAGCCGGGCGTCGACCTCGCCTCGATCGCGGCCGACCTCGGGTACTCCGACCATGCCCATCTCACCCGCGACTTCTAGTCGGTCCTGGGCATCGCGCCGCGGGTGTACCGCGCCGAGTCGAGCCTCTGAGATCAGGATCGGGAGACGCGCAGACGCACCAGCCGATAGGCGACGCCGAGGAGGACCACTGCTGCTCCGATGAGCGAGGCGAGCACGGGAAGCGTGTTCACCAGCAGGAGGCAGCCGAGTGCTCCGAGCACCTGCAGCGCGCGGGGGTAGCGGCGAGCGTTTCCGGCCTGTCGGAAGGCGGCCGCGTTCGCGATGAGGTAGTACAGGAGCACTCCGAACGACGAGAACCCGATGGCGTCGCGGAGATCAGCGACGAGGACGATCGCGATCACGGCGATCGCGATCACGATCTCTGCGCGCTGCGGCACCTGATGGCGCTGATCGATCTTCGCCAGGAACCTCGGCACGTCGCTCTCCCGTGCCATGGCCAGCGTGGTGCGTCCGATGCCGGTCAGCAGCGCGAGGAGGGCTCCGAGTGAGGCGGCCGCGGCGGCCACGCGCACGATCGGCGTGAACGCGGGCCATCCGGTCGCCACGAGCACGTCGACGAGGGGAGCGGTCGACTCCGCCGCGTTGGCGCCGAGCGCGAGGACCACCACGGCTGCCACGAGCAGGTAGATGACGACAGCACCGCCCAGCGCGACCACGATGGCACGGGGGATGGTGCGCGTGGGGTCGACCACCTCTTCGCCCATCGTCGCGATGCGGGCGTAACCGGCGAAGGCGAAGAACAGCAGGCCAGCCCCCTGCAACACGCCGTACGCCGTGGCGTCGGGCAGCGGAGCCGCGCTGGTGATCGCGCCGGCGCCGAACCCGAACCCGACCGCGACCGCGATCCCGAGGAGCGAGCAGACGACCAGCACGCGCGTGAGCATCGCGGTGCGCGTGACGCCGAGGCAGTTCACGATCGCGAGCGCGGCGACCGCGGCGACCGCCACCGGAACGGTCCATCCTTCGGGGGCGGCATAGGCGGCGAACGTCATCGCCATGGCGGCGCAGCTGGCGATCTTGCCGATCACGAAGCTCCAGCCGGCGACGAAGCCCCACCAGGGGCCGATCTCCGCGCGTGCATAGGCGTAGGTCCCGCCGGCGACAGGATGGGCAGCGGCGAGCTGCGCCGATGATGTGGCATTGCAGTACGCGACGACGGCGGCGATGGCGAGTGCGACGAAGACTCCGCTTCCCGCGACGCCGATCGCCGGTGCCCACACCGCGAACACGCCGGCACCGATCATGGAACCCAGGCCGATGGCGACGGCGTCCGTGAGCGTCAGGCGACGAGCGAGGGGCATCCCGTCATCGTGGCATGCGACGGTGAACGGAGGGTGACGGCGGTCAGCTCCGTGCGGCGGTGACCCGCTTCTTCTCGCGGATGTAGACCTCGCGGCGCACCTTCGCGACGACGTCGCCCTCGCGGTCGGTGATGACCGTCTCGAACCACTCGAGCACCTTGGCTCCGCCCCGCGCACGCTCGCGGATCTCCTCGGCCTTCTCCTTCGACACCTCGAACTCGGCCGTGAGCACGCCTCGTCCCGGCTTGAGGAACTCGATCTCGCCGCGCGTGTCCCACACGACATGGTCGCGGCCGAGCTGGTGCATCACCAGCATGAAGAAGTACGGGTCGGTCATCGCCGACATCGAGCCGCCGAACGCGGTCTTGACGTAGTTGCGGGTGAAGACGTTGACGTGCAGTTCCACGGTGGCGTGCGTCCAGTCCTCACTGAAGCGGCGGATGCGGATTCCGCTGAAGAGATTGGGGATCCACAGGCTCATACCGATCGCGAGACGGCGGGGAGTGATGCGCATGAGGTCAGTGTGGAGTACCGCTCCGAGAGCGACAAAGACGTGTGGAGGATTGTGACAGTTGTTCTAGTTCGCATAGAATAACTAGAGATTCGAGGAGAGGGGGCCGCATGCTCATCCGTGTCGATGTCGACAGCCCTCGTGCGCTGTACGACCAGGTGGCGACCTCCGTCCGCTCCGACATCCTCGCCGGCGTCCTGGCCCCCGGGGACCGGCTCCCCGCGGCGCGCGATGTTGCCGAAGCGCTGTCGATCAATCAGCACACCGTGCTCCACGCCTACCAGCGGCTGCGCGACGAAGGGCTCGTCGACCTGCGCCGAGGCCGAGGGGCGGTCATCGCGGCGTCGGCGGCGCCGCTCGCCGAACTCGCCCATGACATCGACGACCTGGTGCGCCGCGCCGCTGCGCTCGGCGTCTCGGCCGATACGCTCGCGGGCATCGTGCGCTCCCATCGAGAGGTCCGCTCCGACCTCGACCACTCCGACCGTCGCGAGGAGGACTCGCCATGACCACCTACGACCTCACCCGCACGCCACCGCCGCTCCTGAAGCGCGCCCGACGGATGTTCATCCTCGTCGCCGTGCTCGTGCCGATCGTGATCACGACGGTCGCGCTGGTGGTGCTGCTCTCCTGGTTGCCGTCGCTTCCGGAGCAGGTCGCGACCCACTGGGGTGTCGACGGCGCCGACGGGTTCGGACCCGCGGCCACGTATCTCTGGCTTCTGCTCGGGGTGGGCCTCGGGATCCCCGCACTGATGGTCGTCACGACACTCGTCGCTGTCGGGTCGCACTGGGGTGGCGCAGCGCGGCTGATGGGTGCGCTCGCCGCCGGGATGGCGGCCTTCGCCGCGGTCACGAGCATCGGGTCGCTCGCGATCCAGCGCGATCTGTCCGAGTCCTCCGAAATCCCCGGCATCGGCGGTGTCGTCGCCGTTTCCTTCTTCGCGCTCCTCGTCGTCGCCGGAGCGGCCTGGGCCGTGCAGCCTCGCGTCCGCGCTCCCCGGGGCCGCACGCTCGAGCCGCGCTACGCCGTGCACATCGAGAAGGGGGAACGCGTCGTGTGGATCGCCACGACGAGCATGCCCCGCGGTGTGGTCGCCTTCCTCCTCGTCGTGCTGCTCGGACTCGTCGCGCTCGCCACGTACCTGCTCGGGACCGGAACCGAGGGAGGAGCGATCGTCGCTCTCGTGGTGCTGGTCGTGGGCATCTCGCTGGCGGCCACGGCCTCCTTCCGCGTCATGATCACGCCGGAGGGCTTCGCTGCGCGGGCGCTCCTGGGGTGGCCGCAGGTCCGTGTCCCGCTCGACGAGGTCGAGTCGGCGCGCGCCGTCGACATCTCGCCGTTCGGTGAGTTCGGCGGATGGGGATGGCGCGTCGCCGTCGACGGCCGTTCGGGCATCGTCCTGCGCCGTGGGCCGGCGATCGAGGTCTCGCGCCGCGGTCGACGTCCCTTCCTCGTGACGATCGACGGCGCAGAAGAGGCGGCCGCACTGCTGCAGGCGTATGTCGACCGCACGCGAACATCGGGCACGATGCCCACCGACACCGGAAAGGCGACGTCATGATCGACTCCACTCCACAGCTGCGGCGCGTGCCCTGGGCCGCCGTCCTTCTCTTCGTCGTCGTGGCCTTCGCCCTGGCGTGGCTGGTGGCGCTGCCGTTGTGGCTCGGTGACGGACTCGCCGAACCGCTGACCGTCGTGCTGCTCCCGCTGATGATGTGCACTCCGGCGGTCGCCGCGGTCATCGTCACCTTCGCGATGGGGGTTCCCGCTCGGGGTGGGCGCGCTCGGTTCCTCGGGCTCTGGCCGCTGCGTCCCGCGAAGCGCGTCGTATGGCTCATCGTCGTCGGATGGCTGGTTCCGCCCCTCCTGGTCGGAGCGAGCCTCGTCGTGGCGGCGGCGTTCGGCTTCGTGCAGTTCGACCCGACCTTCCCCGCCTTCGCCGCCGAACTCGAGAAGGCCGTGCCGGCCGGCACGCCGTTGCCCCCGGTCGGAATCCTCGTGTTCGCGCAGCTCGCCGCGATCCCGGTGGGCGCGTTGATCAACAGCTTCTTCGCGTTCGGCGAGGAGCTGGGCTGGCGGGGCTGGCTGCTGCCGGCGCTGCGCCCGCTCGGGACCTGGCCCGCCCTGATCCTGAGCGGTGTGATCTGGGGCGCCTGGCACAGCCCGATCATCCTGCTCGGGTACAACTTCGGGCGCACCGACATCCTGGGCGTGGTGCTCATGATCGGCGGATGCGTCGCCTGGGGTGTCCTGTTCGGGTGGCTGCGTCTGCGCTCGGGGTCGGTGTGGCCCGCCGTGATCGCGCACGGATCGCTCAATGCCGCCGCCGGACTCGTGCTGATCTTCGCCGCCTCGCAGCCGGACATGGCTCTCGCCGGGCCGCTCGGGCTCGCCGGGTGGATCGTGCTCCTCCTCGTTGCGGTCGTGCTCGCGCTGACCGGGCAGTTCCGCACGCAGCCGGAACTCGCCGCTCCGGCACCCCGGCTCTCTCCACCGCAGCCTTGACGGGTCGAGGCGTCGGGGGTTGGCTGAGGGCATGGAATCCACTCCCGCGGCCTGGTCGCAGACCGATTCGTTCCTCGCCGACACCCTGATCGGCTCCGATGCCCACCTCGAGGCGGCGCTCACGGCCCAGCGGGCAGCGGGTCTGCCCGAGATCGAGGTCGCCCCCGTGGCGGGCAAGCTGCTGAACCTCCTCGTCCGGATCAGCGGCGCGCGGCGGGTGCTCGAGATCGGCACGCTCGGCGGCTACTCCACGATCTGGCTCGCTCGCGCCGTCGGGCCCGAGGGGCGGGTGGTGACGGTCGAGGCGGAGCCCGACAACGCCGCCGTCGCTCGGGCGAGCATCGACGCGGCGGGCGTCGGCGATCGCGTCGACATCCGGGTGGACAGGGGAGCGGACGTGCTCCCGAGCCTGGTCGGCGGTTTCGATCTGGTGTTCATCGACGCCGACAAGGAGTCCAACACGATCTACCTCGACTGGGCGGCGAAGCTCGGGCACGCGGGAACCGTGATCGTGCTGGACAACATCGGGCGCGAGGGGGAGATCGTGCGTGAGGACGCCGTCGACCCGAAGGTCGTCGGCACCCGTGACGGACTCCGGATGCTCGGGGACGATCCGCGCTTCGACGCCACGGCGCTGCAGACCGTCGGGGTCAAGGGCTGGGACGGCTTCGCGATCGCGGTCGTGGTCTGACTGCGCGTACCGGGAGGAAAGAGTCCCTGGGCCGGTGAGGAGCGCGGGCTAGACTGGGCGCGGATCGACGACGCTCCACACCACGTTTTCCCCCTGAGCAAGGAGCACATCAGTGGCACTGATCGAGGCTGTAGGCGCACGCGAGATTCTCGACTCGCGCGGAAACCCGACCGTCGAGGTGGAGGTCCTCCTCGACGACGGCATCGTGCAGCGGGCGGCTGTCCCGTCCGGCGCATCCACCGGCGCGTTCGAGGCGTACGAGCTCCGCGACGGCGACAAGGACCGCTACGGCGGCAAGGGCGTGCTCAAGGCCGTCGAGGCCATCATCGATGAGCTCGGCCCGGCGATCGAAGGTGTCGAGGCGAGCGAGCAGCGCATCGTCGATGAGATCCTCAACGAGGTCGACGGCACCGAGAACAAGAAGCGCGTCGGCGCCAACGCCATCCTCGGCGTGAGCCTCGCGGTCGCCAAGGCTGCCGCCGACTCGGCCGATCTGCCGCTGTTCCGCTACCTCGGCGGCCCGAACGCCCACGTGCTGCCCGTTCCGCTGTTCAACGTCATCAACGGCGGCGAGCACGCCGACAACGGCATCGACATGCAGGAGTTCTTCCTCGCCCCGATCGGTGCGGAGACCTACTCCGAAGCCCTTCGCTGGGGCGTCGAGACCTACCACGTGCTGCGCGCGGAGCTGAAGGCCGCGGGTTACGCGACCGGCCTCGGCGACGAGGGCGGCTTCGCCCCCGACCTGCCCAGCAACCGCGAGGGCCTGGACTTCCTGGTGAAGGCGATCGAGAAGGCCGGCTTCACCCCCGGCACCGACATCGCGCTCGGCCTCGACGTCGCCGCCACCGAGTTCTTCAAGGACGGTGTCTACCGTCTCGACAATAAGGACTGGGACGCCGCCGCGCTCACCGAGTACTACGTCGGACTCGTCAACGACTTCCCGATCGTCACGATCGAGGACGCGCTGGCCGAGGACGACTGGGACAACTGGAAGCACCTCACCGACGTCCTCGGCTCCAAAGTGCAGCTGGTCGGCGACGACCTGTTCGTCACGAACCCGGCACGTCTGGCCGACGGCATCGCGCGCGGCGTCGCGAACTCCCTGCTCGTCAAGGTGAACCAGATCGGGACGCTGACCGAGACGTTCGACGCGGTCAGCCTCGCTCAGCGCTCGGGCTACACGGCGATGCTCTCGCACCGCTCGGGCGAGACCGAGGACACCACGATCGCCGACCTCGTCGTCGCGACGAACGCCGGTCAGATCAAGGCGGGTGCGCCTGCCCGCAGCGAGCGCGTGGCGAAGTACAATCAGCTTCTGCGCATCGAAGAAGAGCTGGGAGATGCCGCGGTCTTCGCCGGTCGTTCGGCGTTCCCGCGCTACCAGGCCTGAGCGCAGCCGAGACAGCGAGATATCTCGCCCGGCGGGGGATGCACGAACGACCCGCCGGGCAGCACGACGAAGGAGGAGCCGTGGTACGACGACCGGCTCCTCCTTCGGCGTCTCCCGCGCCGAAGGCTCCGCGGACGACGGGGAAGTCGGCCACGAAGCCGAAGTCCGCGTCCGCATCGAGGTCGACGCGTGGCTCCGCTCCGCGTGTCGACGTCCGCGAATGGGCGGCGGGTATCCGTCTGTCCGCCTTCTCCGTCATCATGCTCTCGCTGGTGGTGCTCGGCGCGTGGGTCCTCGTGCCCACGCTCGGTACCTTCATCGATCAGCGCCAGAAGATCGCGGCGCTCGAGGCCTCCGTGCAGGTGAGCGAGGACGAGATCTCGGCGCTCATCGCAGAGCGGGACCGCTGGAGCGACCCCGCCTACATCACCACCCAGGCCCGGGAACGGTTGTACTACGTGAAGCCGGGGGAGGTCGTGTACCTGATCGACAACGATCTCGATCCCTCCGCGCTGCCTCGTGAGCAGGCGCCGGTCAGCGACACCATCCAGGAGAAGCCCGCGGACTGGATGCCGCACCTGTTGCGCACGCTCGTCTCGACGGGCCTGAGCGACACGGCGGCGGTGGCTCGCTGAGGGGTCGCGTCGAGCATCTTCTCGGGCGGCTCCCGTACGCTGGAGAGGTGACCACGCCGCCGTTCCCCGCCCCCACTCCCGCCGAACTCGCCGTCGTATCGGCCCAGCTCGGCCGTCCCGCTCGGGGTGTGGTGGGTATCGCCGCCCGGTGCGCCTGTGGCAACCCGACGGTGGTCGCCACGACCCCCCGTCTTCCGGACGGCACGCCGTTCCCGACCTTCTATTACCTGACCCACCCGGCAGCGACCGCGGCCATGTCGACGCTCGAAGCCACGCAGGTGATGCCGGAGCTCGCCGCCCTGCTCGTCGACGACGAGGAGGTGGCTGCGGCCTACCTCGCCGCCCATCAGGCCTACCTCGGCGACCGCACGCGGTTCGGAGAGGTCCCCGAGATCGACGGCATCTCCGCCGGGGGCATGCCGACGCGCGTGAAGTGCCTCCATGCGCTCGCCGGACACGCTCTCGCGGCGGGCCCTGGAGTGAACCCCATCGGCGACGCCGCGCTGTCGCGCTCCTCGTGGTCCCCGACGGTCTGCCGGTGTGAGGACCCCGGCGCCGCCACGCGTGAAGAGGCGGCTCTCCCGGAATGACCGTGCGTCGGACGTTCCGCAGCGCTGCCGCCATCGTGGTGGTCGCGGCCTCCGTCCTGCTCCTCGGAGCCTCCGCGACCCCGCCGCCGATCCCGGATGATCCGGCCGACCCGACGCGTGCGTCGGAGTACTGGCTTGACGGAGCGCGGATCCGCGAGGCCTGGCAGACCACACGGGGCGAGGGCGTGACGATCGCCGTGATCGACACGGGCATCGGCAAGGTGCCGCAGGTGTTCGGCGATGCCGTGGTGGGCGGGACCGACGTGTCCGGCGCGGGAACTCCGGACGGACGCACACCGCTGGGC
Source organism: Microbacterium sp. IO18 (assembly GCF_049099505.1). Taxonomy (NCBI): domain Bacteria; kingdom Bacillati; phylum Actinomycetota; class Actinomycetes; order Micrococcales; family Microbacteriaceae; genus Microbacterium; species Microbacterium sp. IO18. The sequence continues at coordinate 1,119,028 of NZ_JBMJAF010000001.1, read as the reverse complement.
GCGGTCGACGGCAACCACGGTTCCTGGGTGGCGTCGCTCGCGGCGGGGCGCGGCGCGGCGGACGGCACCGGCATGATCGGTGTGGCGCCCGAGGCGAACCTGCTGTCGATCTCCGTGGGGTTCGGTGCGGCCGCGGCCGTCCCATTCACGGAGCAGGTCGCGAAGGGCATGCGCTGGGCCGTCGACAACGGCGCCGACATCATCAACCTCTCCTTCACGACGAACACGCTGGATTGGGACGAGAGCTGGGACGATGCGTTCCTGTACGCCTTCGAGCACGACGTCGTCGTGGTCGTCGCTGCAGGGAACAGGGGGAGCGGGACGAACATCATCGGCGCCCCGGCCACGATCCCCGGTGTGCTCACGGTCGGCGGAGTGGACCAGACGGGTACGGCGAGTGTCGAGGCCTCCACGCAGGGCATCACGATCGGCATCTCGGCGCCCAGCGAGGGCTTGATCGGCGTCTCGGCCGACGGGACGATCCAGCCCTGGCGCGGAACGAGCGGCGCGGCCCCCATCGTCGCCGGCGTCGCAGCGCTGATCCGTTCGGCGCACCCCGACATCAAGGCGATCGACGTGATCAACCGGATCATCCAGACCGCCATCCCGGTTCCGGATGCCGTCAAGCCGCGGGATCCGCTCTACGGCTACGGGCTCGTGGATGCGGCGGCGGCGATCTCCGCGGACATCGCGCCGGTGACCGAGAACCCGATGGGCGATCTCGCCGAGTGGATCCGGTGGTTCCGCCGCGCGGAGGCGAAACCGGAACCCGAGGCGTCCGTCACACCGGTCGCCGTGCCGCCTCTCCCGGCCGCGGACGCGCCCAGCGAGGCCGGTTCACCGTTGCTTCCCAGCGCTGATTCGTTGCGTTACGGTACCCTGCCGCTCATTGCGCTCACGGTCCCTGGTATCCTGATAGCGCTTGGCGTCACCGCAGCTGCCCGGCGCATCCGATCGGCGCGCGTTCCCGTACGCCAAATCCCCGACTCCGAGGAGTAGTTCTTCTGTGCCTCAGAACAGCACTGTGCCCAAGATTCTGATCGTCGGCGGAGGGTACGCAGGTTTCTACACTGCGTGGAAGCTCGAGAAGCACCTGCGCAAGGGTGAGGCCGACGTCACGATGGTCGACCCGCTGCCGTACATGACCTACCAGCCGTTCCTCCCCGAGGTCGCCGCCGGTTCGATCGAAGCGCGGCACTCGGTGGTCGCCCACCGTCGTCACCTCAAGCGCACGCACGTCCTCACCGCGAAGGTGACGAACATCAACCACGCGCAGAAGGTCGCGACGATCACGCCGCCCGTGGGCGAGCCGTACGAGTTCGCGTACGACCAGATCGTCGTCACCGCCGGAGCGGTGTCGCGCACGTTCCCGATTCCCGGGATCGCCGACAACGCGATCGGGCTGAAGACGATCGAGGAAGCCGTCGCGATCCGCGACAAGGTGATGTCGAACTTCGACAAGGCGGCGTCGCTGCCGGCCGGCCCCGAGCGCGACCGTCTGCTCTCCGTCGTCGTCGTCGGTGGTGGCTTCGCCGGCATCGAGGTGTTCGCGGAGCTGCGCTCGCTCGCCTCCTCGCTCGTCGGCAAGTACCCGCAGCTGAGCTTCGAGGACACGCACTTCCACCTCATCGAGGCCATGGGGCGCATCATGCCCGAGGTCTCGCTGAAGACCAGCGAGTGGGTGCTGAAGGACCTCGCCAAGCGTGGTGCCAACGTGCACCTCGACACCCAGGTCACCGGGGCGATCGACGGCAACGTCGAGCTCTCCACGGGCGAGGTCATCCCGACCGACGTCATCGTGTGGACCGCTGGTGTCATGGCCAACCCGACGGTGGTGCGGGGCGGAGACCTTCCCGTCGAGGAGCGCGGTCGCATCCAGACCCGCGCCGATCTGCGCGTCGGTACCCCCGAGGCCTTCGTCGAGGGTGCCTGGGCCGCGGGTGACGTGTCCGCCGTGCCCGACCTCTCCGGCGGGGGAGTCGGCGGCTTCTGCGTGCCGAACGCTCAGCACGCGGTCCGTCAGGCGAAGCTCCTCGCCAAGAACCTCGTCGCCGTCCTGCGCGGAGAGAACCCCAAGGAGTACTTCCACAAGAACCTGGGCGCCGTCGCGGGCCTCGGCCTCTACAACGGTGTCTTCCAGTCCGGCAAGATCGCCCTCAAGGGCTTCGTGGCCTGGGTCGCGCACCGTGGCTACCACGGCCTCGCGATGCCGACGTGGGAGCGCAAGTTCCGCGTGATCTGGGGCTGGTGGAACAACTTGTGGCTGGGCCGCGACCTGGTGAACCTCGAGACCGTGCAGAACCCGCGTTATGTGTTCGAGGAGTTCGCCGCCCGCCCGCGTCCGGCTGCTCCCGCGGCGCCGGCTGCGGACACGGCTCCGGCCGCGAAGTCCGAGCCTCCCGTCAAGAAGTCTGCGGCCAAGGCCGCCGACGCGGAGGGTGAGCCGGAGGCGAAGAAGCCGGCGACCAAGAAGGCTCCCGCCAAGAAGGCTCCCGCGAAGAAGGCCGCTGAACCCGTCGAGGCTTCGGCGAAGTAGGCGGACGCTCTCGCGTCTGCGGAACGGCCCCGTGCGCTCAGCGCCGGGGCCGTTCCTCGTTTTCTCGGCACCTGTGCGTTTCCGAGGCGTTGCTCAGGCGTGCTCCGATAGTGTCGTCACCGCGAAGGGGAGTACTCCCGTCTGCAGCGTCGTCGTCATTACGAGCACGAGAATGTGCTCCGGCCCGCTGGCCCGCGAGGGTGGAGGAGACCTTGGCACCCGCATCGCGGGCCGCCGAGAAACCCCTGCCGTCTTCTCCGACGTGGGGATGCCCGGTGGTCTGCTCCACGAAGGGACCACCATGGGAAGGCTCGCCCAGTGATGCTTCTGTCCATCGACACCGATCACGGCTTCACCGGCCTCACCGGATTCGCGGCCGATGTGCTCATCGCTCTCGGCGACTTCGGCGTCGGCCTTCTGGTCTTCCTCGAAGTGCTGATCCCGCCGATCCCGAGCGAGGTGATCCTTCCGTTCGCGGGGTACCTGAGCCAGAGCGGACAGCTGAACCTGGGCTGGCTCATCTTCTGGAGCACGCTGGCATCGTGGATCGGTGCGCTCCTGCTCTACGGCCTCGGCGCAGCGATCGGGATGGACCGGGCGGTGCGTCTGCTCGCGGCGACGCGTCTGGTGAGCCGCTCGGACCTGGAGCGCGGATCCGAGTGGTTCGTGCGCAGCGGCGCGTGGACGGTGCTGGTCGGGCGCATGGTGCCCGGCGTGCGCAGCCTCATCTCGATCCCCGCCGGTGCCGCTCGCATGAACCTGGTGACCTTCAGCCTCTTCACGATCATCGGCAGCGGACTCTGGAACACGCTGCTCCTGGGGGTCGGCGCGGCCCTCGGCACGCAGCACGAGCAGCTGGAGCAATATCTCGGCTATCTCGACTACGCCGTCTACACGGCGATCGCGATCGCCCTCGTCGTGCTGGTCGTGCGTCGGATACGTGAGGCGGCGGGTGAGCGGAAGAAGCTCGCGCGCGCACAGGACTGAAAGCGGTGCCCCCGCTGGGACTCGAACCCAGACTGAAGCGATTTTAAGTCGCCTGCCTCTGCCATTGGGCTACGGGGGCCTGCTCGTCAGCCTAGCCCGGTCAGAGGATGCGACCCGGTGCCGTCGGGGGTGATCCGGAGTACGAGGAGGCCGTAGGGTGGGGGAGTGCTCGACCTCATCGACGAACTGAGCCCGGCCCCCGGCGCGCTCGCGGTCGCCCCCGAATGGGAGGATCCGGCCCGCTATTGGCCGCGCCTCTCCGCCGTGACGGGCCATCTGCCGGCGCCCGTCGCGGTGATCGACCGGGAAGCGCTCCGCTACAACGCCATGGATCTCCTGGTCCGCGCCGGTGGTCTTCCGATCCGCGTGGCGTCGAAGTCGGTGCGTGTGCGTGCCGTGCTCGATGCGGTGCTGAAACTCCCCGGGTTCCGGGGCATCCTCGCGTTCACGCTCGAGGAGGCGCTCTGGCTCGCTGAGACGCATGACGACATCATGCTCGGCTACCCGACCGTGGACCGCGCGGGGCTGGAGAAGCTCTTCGCCGACGAGCAGGCGGCGCAGCGCATCACGCTGATGGTCGATGACCTCGTCCACCTCGATGTGATCGACAGTGTCGCCGGACCGGGATCCCGTCCGGAGATCCGAGTGGCGATCGACGTCGACGCCTCGTGGCGCTCCTCGCTGCTCGGACACATCGGTGTGCGTCGCTCGGCTCTGTTCTCGGCGGGAGAGGTGGCCGCTTTCGCCCGAAAGGTCGTCGCGCGCCCGGGCTTCCGGCTGGTCGGACTTCAGATGTACGACGCGCAGATCGCCGGGCAGGGCGACGACGCCGGCCCCGACGCGCCTGTGATCCGGATGGTGCAGGCGCGCTCCCGGAACGAGTTGCGGGAGCGTCGGGCGGACATCGTGGCCGCGGTCGGAGCGATCGCCTCTCTGGAGATCCTCAACGGCGGGGGAACGGGTTCGCTCGAGTTCACCGGGAGCGATGAGTCCCTCACCGAGGCGAGCGCCGGCAGCGGCCTGCTCGGAGGGCACCTGTTCGACGGCTACCGCTCCTTCCGTCCCGCGCCGGCTTCCGCATTCGCGTTCGACGTCGTCCGACGCCCAGCCCCGGACATCGCCACCGTGCTCGGCGGCGGATGGATCGCCTCCGGGCCTGCCGTCGCCTCGCGCCAGCCGCGAGCCGTCTGGCCGCAGGGACTCCACACGCTCTCCCGCGAAGCGGCGGGTGAGGTGCAGACACCGCTGCAGGGTCCTGCCGCCAGGTCACTCGGAGTGGGGGATCGGGTCTGGTTCCGTCACGCCAAGAGCGGCGAGCCGGCGGAGCGCATCGACAGATACCACCTGGTGTCGGGTGAGGAGATCATCGACGAGTTGCCGACCTATCGCGGCGAGGGAAAGGCGTTCCTGTGACGAGAATCGGCGGATCCTGGCAGAACTGGGGCCGCTCGGCCTCGGTGCGGCCCGTGCGTGTGGAGCGTCCGCGCAGCCCGGAGGGTGTGCAGCGGGCGGTTCTGGCTGCGGTGAAGCAGGGGCTCAGCATCAAGGCGGTGGGCGCCGGACACAGTTTCACGGGCATCGCCGTGGCGCCGGGAGTCCTGCTCGAGCTCGACGATCTGCAGGGACTCGTCTCCGCGGATGCCGCAACCGGCCGGGTGACGCTTCTGGCAGGAACCCGGCTGCATCGGATCCCGCGCTTGCTCGCACCCTTCGGACTCGCGATGGAGAACCTGGGGGACATCGACCGCCAGTCGATCGCGGGTGCCATCTCGACCGGGACCCACGGCACCGGCGCCGGGTTCGGCGGGCTCGCGACCCAGGTCGTCGGAGTCACGATGGTCACGGCGGCCGGCGAGTTCCTCCGCATCGATGACGAGCGCGAGAGTGAGCTGCTCCCGGCCGTCGCGCTCGGCCTCGGCGCGCTCGGGATCATCGTCGAAGTCACGCTCCAGTGCGTGCCGGCCTTCGTGATGCATGCGATCGATGAACCGGCTCCGCTCGACGACGTGCTCGAGACGCTCGAGGAGCGGGTGGCGGCGTCCGATCATTTCGAGTTCTATTGGTTCCCCCACACCGATGTCGCCCTGACCAAGCGTCAGACCCGCCTGCCTGAGTCGACCGTGCGCCAGCCGCTCCCTGTCGTGGGGAGGTGGATCGACGAGACGCTCCTGTCCAACGGTGTGTATCGGATGGTGTGTGCCGCGGGACAAGCGGTTCCCGCGATCACCCCGCCGTTCAGCCGGCTCGCGGTCAGGCTCACGGGGAATCGCGAGTACACCGAGCTCTCGCACCGAGTGCTGATCCAGAGTCGCACCGTGCGGTTCCGCGAGATGGAGTATGCGCTCCCCGCGGAGAACGTGGTGCCGGCGTTCCAGGCGGTGCGTGCTCTCATCGCCCGACGCGGGTGGCGGATTGAGTTCCCGATCGAGGTGCGCTTCGCCGCCAGCGACGACCGCTGGCTGTCGACGGCGCACGGGCGCGCGACGGCGTACATCGCCGTGCACCGGTACTGGCGGGCCGACCCGACCGAGTACTTCGGCGCGGTGGAGGAGATCATGCTCGAGTTCGGCGGTCGCCCGCACTGGGGCAAACTCCACACGCTGACCGAAGAGACGCTGCGCGAACGCTACCCGCGATTCGAGGACTTCGTCGCGTTGCGTGACCGCCTCGACCCGGAGCGCCGGTTCGGGAACCGTTACCTGGAGCGAGTCCTCGGGAGCTGATCCGACGTCCGTGGAGAGTGCGTCGGCGCCCAGTCCACGTGCAGGGTGCGCGTCTAGGATGGGAGAAACACGAGGAAGGGTGGGCCTCTGATGGAATGGCTCGTGCCGGTACTGATCGTTGTCGGAGTGATCCTGCTCGCCGGCATCTATCTGTGGGCCACGTACAACTCGTTGGTGCAGCTCAAGGTGCGCGTCGATGAGGCGTGGAGCGGGATCACGGTGCAGTTGAAGCGACGAGCCGACCTCATCCCGAACCTGATCGAGACCGTCAAGGGTTACGCCTCCCATGAGAAGGCGGTCTTCGAGAACGTCACCCGTGCGCGCGCCGAGACGCTCTCGGCCGGTGGGCCCGGCGAGGCCGGCATCGCCGAGGGACACCTGCAACAGGCCCTGCGCAGTCTGTTCGCGGTCGCCGAGGCATACCCGCAGCTGCAGGCCAGCACCAACTTCCTCCAGGTGCAGCAGGCACTCGTCGACACCGAGGACAAGATCCAAGCCGCGCGCCGGTTCTACAACGGCGGTGTGCGCGAGCTCAACACCAAGATCAAGGTTTTCCCGAACAACCTGTTCGCGAAGGGGCTGGGCTTCACCGAGCGCGAGTTCTTCGAGGTCGCCGACAGCAGCGCGATCTCCGAGCCGCCTCGCGTGCAGTTCTGACCTCGCGTGCAGTTCTGACGGAGAGCGTACTCACCAGACGGACAGCACCAGGCCCTCGTCGGTGAAGGTCACGTCTCCGCGCACGCCCCAGGAATCCGTGCGGTACGTCGTGGTGCGCGCCGCGCCGTCCTGACCGGTGCCGACCAGCGTGGCGACGAGTGCCCCGCCGTCGGCGCGGAACCCGGTGCCGTCGAGCATCACGGCCGGCAGTTCTTCGACGCGGTAGCGGAACTCCGACACCGCGCGGAACTCGGTGCCCCACGGGATCCGGATTCCGCACCCCTCGGGTGCCGCGTCCGACGGCGTCGTGCACGCCGTGAGGTAGTCGTCGAGTTGCTTCTGCGCCGCGACCGTCGCCTCCGGCCGGAGCGTGGCCTCCACGGCGAGCTCCGACTCTTCGCCGGGGAGCACCACCAGCGCGCTGCGGCCGTCGAGCAGTGCGACCGGCGCGGGGGCGACCGAGTAGGCGGCAGGGAGCAGGGAGGCCTTCTCTGCGGTCGGCAGGGTCTGCTCGCCGACCGCGACGAAGGAGCCGATCGTGGTCGTGGGTGTGACCGTGCCCAGGCCGGACGCGTCCACGGTCCAGCGTCCGCCGACAGGCGTCAGAGACAGCTCTGCCGTGTGTTCCTCACCGTCGAGCACGAACGAGATCCCCACGGTCGCCTCTTCACCGCCGCGGGCGCGTCGGTCGTCGCTCGCCGATGTCACCGCGGCGTCTTCGATGACACCGGTCGCGGCCGCGAACGCGGTGAGAGCCTCGGTGGAGACGTCGACTCCCGTCGCCTCGACGGCATCGGGATCACCGGATTCGAGCGCCCGGAGATAGCTGATGGCGGCATCCTCCGGCGTCGGGGAACCTGAGGTCGACTGCCAGATCCAGACGGCGGCAGCCACGAGCACGACTCCTGCGGCTCCGCCGATCACCCACCACCGAGACCGACTCACGTCGCGCCCTCCCTGACATGTGCGTGCCGCCCGACGGAGCCACCGGCCCGGACCAATGCGCCGTGCACCTCGGCGGTGGCGTCGCCCCATCCCGACACCGACACGTGCTCGAGACCCTGCCAGTGCGCGGCGAGCATCAGTTCGGCGGCGATCTCATCTGCATCCTCGGGGCGGGCGTGGGGTTCCCACCAGGCGGACTGCACCTGAAGGGTGGAGGTGGCGCGATCGGCCTTGAGATCGACGCGCGCGACGATGCGGTCGCCCACGAGGACCGGGAGCGAGTAGTAGCCGAACCGACGCTTCTCGGCGGGCACGTAGATCTCGATCCGGTAGTCGAGGTCGAAGATGCGAAGAGCGCGCTCGCGGAACCAGACCACCGGATCGAACGGAGTCAGCAGGGCTGCCGCGTCGACTCTGCGAGGGAGCACGGCGTCACGGTGTCGCCAGGCGGGGAGGGGGCGTCCGCCTCGTTCCCATCCGCGGACCTGCACCGGGATCAGCTCACCCTCGTCGACCAACGCGGCGATCGATCGCGCGATGGTCGCGCGATCGCGGATCCGGTAGTAGTCGGCGAGATCGGACTGCGTCGCGACGCCGCTCGAGCGGGCGGCACGGCGCGTCAGCTCGAGGATCGCGTCGGCGCGCGAGACCTCCTGCGAACGGATCGGGTCGGGGATGACCTGCTCGGCGAGGGCATACGTCCGCTCGAAGCCCTTGCGCCCACTGACGGCGACGTCTCCCGTGCGCCAGAGGTGCTCGAGCGCCAGCTTGACCTCGTCCCAGTCCCACCAGGTGCCGCGTTCGCGGGGCGCGTCCGCGCGGAGGTCGGCCGGGCGCAGCGGACCTCGGGAGCGCAGTTCGTCTTGCACCCACGCCACGGTGCGGGCGTTGCGGCTCAGCCAGGAGTCCTCGTCCGCCCAGCGCCGACGGAAGTCCTCCATGCGAAAACGCCAGAGCGGCCAGTCCGCGATCGGGATGAACGTCGCCTCGTGCGCCAGGTACTCCACGTAGTGCGTGGTGCGGGAGAGGAAGACCCTGTCCAGGAGAGCGGGGTCGTAGTCGCCGAGACGGGAGAACAGCGGCAGGTAGTGGGAGCGCGCGAACACGTTCACGGAGTCGATCTGCAGCACGCCGAGACGATCCATCACGCGATGCACGTGGCGCGCAGCGACCGACGCGGGTCGCGCTCGCGTGAAGCCCTGAGCGGCCAGCGCGATGCGGCGCGCCTGGGTGGCGCTGAGGGATTCGGTCACGTCGTCAGCGTATCGCCGGCGTCAGACATCGCGGTCCCGGCGGTGAAGGATGCGTCCAACGGCATACGGCATGACCGTAGACTTGGGCGATGAGTGAGGATCAGCGACCCCGGCTGCGAGATCTCTTCCGTCCGCGCCCGGTCTCCACGGACCGCACCGTGACGACCGAGGCCGACGAGGCGGTACCGCTGCCACTGCGGATCACGGCGAGCTACGCGTGGCGTCTGCTGCTCATCGCGGCGGCGATCGGCGTCTTCATCTGGCTGGTCATGCTGCTCAAGCTCCTGGTCATCCCGCTCATGGTCGGCATCCTCATCACCGCTCTGCTCTGGCCGGCGTTCTCCTGGATGCTGCGTCACGGCGTCCCGCGCTGGTTGGCGATCACGCTCTCCCTCATCGGCACAGCCGCCGTCGTCACGGGGCTGATGTGGCTGGTGGTCTGGCAGGTGCGCGCTCAGCTCCCGGACGTCCAGGCGCGATCGACCGAGGCGTTCGATCAGTTCCAGGTCTGGCTTCACGAAGGTCCGCTGAAGCTCTCCGACACGCAGATCGCCGACTACCTGCAGCAGGGACTCGATTTCCTCACCGAGCAGACCCAGGCCCTCTGGACGGGCGCTCTCGCCATCGGCACGACCGTCGGGCACGTCGCCACCGGCGCACTGCTGTCGCTGTTCATCCTCATCTGCCTGCTCGCCGACGGTGCGGGCATCTGGCGGTGGACGGTCAAGATCTTCCCGCGCAAGGCACGGCCGGCGGTCGATGGGGCCGCGCGCAACGGCTGGGCCACGATCGTGAACTACGCCCGCACCCAGTTGTTCGTGGCGACCATCGATGCGATCGGCATCGGGCTCGGAGCCTTCCTGCTCCAGGTGCCCCTCGCCCTTCCCGTCGCCGTCCTGGTGTTCCTCGGCTCCTTCATCCCGATCGTCGGTGCCGTCGTGACCGGCGCCGTCGCCGTCTTCCTCGCGCTCGTCTACAACGGTCCCTGGATCGCGCTGTGGATGCTCGTGGTCGTGCTGGCCGTCCAGCAGATCGAGGGGCACATCCTGCAGCCGATCATGATGGGCTCCGCGGTCAAGGTGCACCCCCTCGCCGTCGTCCTCGTGGTCGCGGGCGGCGCGATGATCGCGGGAATCCCCGGAGCCCTCTTCGCCGTACCGTTGGCGGCTTTCGTCAACGTCGCGGCGGTGACCATCAGCACGGGATCCTGGCGCACCGGCGCGGGCCCGAGCGGAGACCTTATCTGGAGCACAGTACCGCGCGAGCGGAGACGGAGGAATCGATGAGCGAAGTCCCCAGCCTGACCGAGTTCGAGCACGCAGCTCAGAGTCTGGCTGAGGTGATCTCGCACACGCCGACGCTGCCGTCGCGAGCGCTGTCGGACATCCACGGCAGCACGGTCCTGCTCAAGATGGAGAATCTTCAGCGCACGGGTTCCTTCAAGATCCGCGGCGCCGCGTACCGGCTGTCGCGGCTGAGCGCTGAGGAGCGCTCCCGCGGTGTCGTCGCCGCCTCCGCGGGCAACCATGCCCAGGGTGTCGCCCTCGCCGCCCAGGCCCTCGGCATCCCGGCCACGATCTTCATGCCGCTCGGCGTTCCCGTGCCCAAGCTCCTCGCCACCCGCGGGTACGGCGCAGAGGTCGTGCTGGAGGGGGAGACCGTCGCGACCTCGCTGCGTCTGGCGGCGGAATTCTCCGAGCGCACCGGGGCCGTGCTGATCCACCCGTTCGACCACCGCGACGTCGTGATCGGACAGGGAACCCTCGGCCTCGAACTGCTGGAGGATGCGCCGCACGTCGACACGGTCGTCCTAGGCATCGGGGGAGGCGGTCTCATCGCGGGTGTCGCCGCGGCCGTGAAGGCCCGAGCCGCCGAGCTCGGGCGGACAGTCCGCATCATCGGGGTCCAGGCGGAGAACGCCGCCGCCGTGCCGCCGTCGCTCGCGGCGGGGGAGCCGGTCGACATCGTCACTCGTCCGACCATCGCCGACGGCATCCTCGTCGCCCGTCCGGGAGCCATCCCGTTCGAGATCATCAAAGACCTCGTCGATGAGGTGGTCACGGTCTCCGACGATGATCTCGCGCGGGCCATCCTCATCCTGCTGGAGCAGGCGAAGGTGGTGGTCGAACCCGCCGGTGCCGCAGGTGTGGCGGCGATCCTGGCCGGCAAGGTCTCCGGAACGGGAACGACGATGGCGGTGCTCTCCGGCGGCAACATCGACCCGCTCCTGTTGCAGCGCGTGGTCTCTCACGGCCTCGCGGCCTCCGGCCGGTACCTGACGATCCGGATTCCGCTCCCCGACCGGCCGGGGCAGCTCGCTCGTGTGTCGGAGCTCATCGCCGAAGCCGGGGCGAACGTCATCGAAGCCATGCACACGCGGCACGGTCACGGACTCCAGATCAGCGATGTGATCCTGGAGCTCAGCGTCGAGACACGGGGCCCCGAGCATTCGGAGCACACGCTCGACACGCTGCGTCGCGCCGGGTTCGCGCCCATCCTCGTCCCGGATTGAGCACGAGCGCCCGGATCCTCCGCGGCCCCCCTCCACGCAGAAGCGCCCCCGCGTCCGAGAGGATGCGGGGGCGCTCGTCGACGGTGCGTCAGCCCGTGTAGGTCTCGACGTTCACGATCTCGACGTCGATGCTGCGTCCGTTCGGGGCCTCGTACGACGACTTCTCGCCGACCTTGAGGCCGAGGATCGCCTGGCCCAGCGGGCTGGCCTCGCTGTAGACGTCGAGGTCGCCGCCGGAAGCGATCTCGCGGCTGCCGAGGAGGAAGACCTCTTCGCCGCCGGCCACGAGCGCCGTGACGACGGTACCGGGCTCGACGATCCCGCGGCTGGCCGGAGCTTCGCCGACCTTGGCGGTCTTCAACAGGCCCTCGAGGGTGCGGATGCGGGCTTCCTGCTTGCCCTGCTCGTCTTTGGCGGCGTGGTATCCGCCGTTCTCCTTGAGGTCGCCTTCTTCGCGGGCCGCCTCGATGCGCTTGGCGATCTCATCGCGACCGACGGTCGACAGGTGCTCCAGCTCGGCGACGAGCCGGTCATACGCCTCCTGCGTGAGAAAGGGGACCTGAGCATCGGTGGACATGGCGAAGCTCCTTCTTTCGGGATCCCACCGACGTGCTGCGGGGGATATGCCAAGACGCCCCGGCACGGTGCCGGGGCGTCGTCTGTCTGGCACGAGTCTAAGCGACCCAGCAGGTGTTCACCAAACCTGTCGTGGCCTGCGCGACGGTCGGGATGGTGACCGAGACGGCCTGGGAGTGGCTGTCTCCGGCGGCGATCTCGACGATCTTCCAGCCCACCACGCCGAACTCCTCGTCGAGTGCTTCGAGGGCGCACACCACGTCCTTGCCCTGCACGCCGGTGACCTGGAAGCTCACATCGACGGAGTACTCATCGACGAGGGTGAAGCCGAGGTCGTCGGCGTCCACCGAGGCGATCGACTGCGATACGGTCATCCAGCTGAAGGCACCGATGACCACGAGCGCGACAGCGCCACCGATGATCCACGGCAACCGACGCCGTCGCGTTCGGCCATAGCGTTCGTCGAGCTGCTGTGCGGTCGTCACTGGTGGGTCTTCCCGGTCGTTAGGCTGGTGTTACCAGGTTATGCGACCTGCGCACGAAAGGCCGATTCATGCTCGCTCTGACCGAGACCCCGATGCCGACGCCATCCATGACCGTGGCACCGGAGGCCGTCACGCCGGGCTTCATCGGCTTCGCCGCCATCGTCGTCGTCGTGATCGCGGTGATCCTGCTGATCTGGGACATGAATCGTCGCATCCGCCGGGTCCGTTACCGCGACGAGGTGCGGGAAGAGCTCGACGCCGAGGAAGCCGCGCGAGCCGCGGCCGCAGGGGAGGGCGGCACGTCCGCTCCGGACTCGCCCTCACCCGATGGGGCGAGCACCCGCGACGGGGACGACAACCCCCCGACACACTGAGAGACCCTGCGTGGCGGATGGGGGAGCCGTACCACGCAGAGGCTACGGCGCGCCCAGCGAGGGCGACAGCGGGGCGAGGGTGATGAGCAGACACGCGGTCCAGTGGCAGAGGAACGCGAGCACCGTGCACACATGGAAGATCTCGTGGAAGCCGAAATGGCCGGGCCACGGATTGGGCCTCTTCAGCGCGTAGACGACGGCGCCGCCCGTGTAGAGGAGGCCGCCGACGATCACCAGCACCATCATCGCGAAGTTCGCGTTCATGAGGTCGACGATGTACATCACCGCTGCCCAGCCGAGCAGCAGGTAGAGGGCGACGTAGAGCCAGCGCGGGGCGTTGATCCAGAACACGCGAAAGAGGATGCCCACCAGAGTTCCGCCCCAGACCACGCAGAGCAGCAGCAGGCCCTTGTCCGGGGGCAGCGCCAGTGTCGCCAGGGGAGTGTAGGTCCCGGCGATCAGCAGCAGGATGTTGGCATGGTCGATCCGCTTCAGGACGACCTTCACCCGGGGGGACCAGTCGAACCGGTGGTAGAGGGCGGAATTGCCGAACAGCAGCAACGACGTGAGCATGAACACGGCGGACGCCCATTTCGCCGGGGCGCCGTCGGCCACGATGATCAGGACGATGCCGGCGGCGATGGCCACCGGGAAAGTGGCGGCGTGGATCCAGCCGCGCCAGGTCGGCTTGATATCGACCGCAGCATCCACGGCGGCGGCTTCGAGAAGCGGCAGCTGGGGGACATCGGGACCGGACTGCTCGGGTGTGCTCACGTGCTCACTCTAAGCCGCGTGGCATTCCCTGCAGGGCACATATCCTCAGCATCCGCACACGGTGGCCGAGAGGTCGGCACGATAGTGTAGCGGGGTGATATCACGCGAGAATCCGGTGCGGGGACCGCTGTATCGGCTCTACACCAGTCGGCTGCGTCGCGATCTCGATCCTGCATCGGTGCCGCACCATGTCGCGATGATGATCGACGGCAACCGGCGCTGGGCGCGTCAGCTCGGGTACGCCACACCTGCCGAGGGATATCGGGCGGGCGCGGCGAAGATGCACGAGTTCCTCGGCTGGTGTGACGAGCTCGGCGTACGAGTCGTCTCGCTGTATCTGCTCTCCAGCGACAACCTGCGAAAGCGGGACTCCGCCGAGCTCGCCGACCTCATCGAGATCATCGCCGAGCTGGCGGAAGCTCTGTCTCAGGAGGGGAACTGGCGCGTCAAGCACGTCGGACGATCCGACCTCCTGCCGCCGGAGCTCGCGCGCGTGCTCGCAGAAGCGGAGGAGCGGACGAAGGGTCACAGCGGACTCCACGTGAACCTCGCGGTCGGGTACGGCTCACGCAACGAGATCGTCGACGCGGTGCGGAGCATCATCACCAAGCACGAGGCCTCGGGCGGAACGCTGGAAGACCTCGCCGCCCAGCTCACCCCGGAGATGATCGGCGAGCACCTCTACACCGGAGGACAGCCCGATCCCGATCTGGTGATCCGGACGAGCGGCGAGCAGCGGCTCAGCGACTTCCTGCTCTGGCAGAGCGCGCACAGCGAGTTCTACTTCGTGGAAGCGCTGGGGCCCGATCTCCGGCAGGTGGACTTCCTCCGCGCCATCCGCGACTATGCCGACCGCGACCGCAGATACGGCCGGTGACCGTCCGCGCGATGCACGGCGCCGTGCCACAATGACGCAGTGAGCACTTTCCAGGACTACGTCGACACCTTCGACAATGAGTCCGGCTATCTGAACTGGGCCGCCTTCGGCCCGCTGTCGCCCTCCGTGCGCGAAGAGGTCTTCGCCGACGCCGACCTTCTCGGCAGCGGCCGCCCGTCTTCGCTGTCGCTCGTCGCCGAGCGGATCGGCCAGGCACAGGAGCTCGTCGCAGAACTCCTCGGCGGCGAGGCGGATGACGTCACGCTCCAGCCCTCGTCGACCCACGGGCTCATGCACGCCTTGTACGGGCTCAAGGGCGCCGTCATCGCGAGTACGGCGGAGTTCCCCAGTGTCAGTCTGACCGTCGAGCGGGCCGCAGCGGCGTCGGACCGCGCCGTGACGCCGCGATGGATCACCCCCGCAGACGGACGCGTGACCACCGACGCCGTCGCCGAGGCGCTGGACGACGACGTGGTCGCGCTCGCCGTGAGCCACGTCGACTTCCGAACGGGCTATCGGGTGGATCTCGCGGCACTTCGTGAGCTCATCGGCCCCGATCGCCTGCTCATCGTCGATGCCGTCCAGTCCTTCGGCATCATGGACGTCGACTACGGCCCGGCCGATGTCGTGGTGGGCCACGGCTACAAGTGGCTGCGCGCCGGGAGGGGCAGTGCCTTCGCGTGGTTCTCGCCGCGAGCGCGGGAGCGGATCACGCCCGTGCTCTCCGGGATCACCGGGACCACCGCGACCGGATTGTTCGTCGACGAGCTTCCGGCGCCGGCGGCATCGGCGCGGGCGTACACGGTCAGCCAACCGGACACGCTCGCCGCCGGCCGACTCGCGATCGGTGTCCGGGATGTGCGGGATGCCGGCGTCGCCGCGATCGAGGCGCGTCTCGCCGAGCACGTCGACACCGTGATCGAGATCGCCGATCGTCACGGCATCGAGGTGAGCTCGCCGCGGGAGCGGGGAGAGCGGGCGGGTATCGTCGCCCTCGAGCCGGACGAACCGGCGCGTCTCGCCGCTGCTCTCGCGAACGCCGGTCTCGTGGTGACGGC
Source organism: Microbacterium sp. IO18 (assembly GCF_049099505.1). Lineage (NCBI taxonomy): Bacteria > Bacillati > Actinomycetota > Actinomycetes > Micrococcales > Microbacteriaceae > Microbacterium > Microbacterium sp. IO18. Next base: position 1,103,271 of record NZ_JBMJAF010000001.1, on the reverse strand, counting down.
ACGCGGCTCCTCGGTGCGTCTCGCGCCGCACGCGGGAACCGATGCGGCCACTTTCGAGCTCCTCGATGAGGCGTTGCACGCATTCGGCAACGAGACGTTCACCAGCACGTAACGAAATCCACTGGCGTGTCGGTGTCGGGTACGCGCGCTCACGGTCGTACGTTCTAGGCATCGGGCAAGGCGCCCGGTCGGGTCGGCCTCAGGTTGACGACTCGTGACCCCCTGGTCGACTCGTTCGAATAGCCGGGATTCCCCGGGTCGGGAGTGGGTCGTGACCACACGTACAGCGCAGCAGGCCACCAGCACCGCGCAGCAGTCCACCCGTAAGACGACGAGACGCGCATCATCCGCGGAGCCTGATCAGGATCTGCGGACGTATGTCCTCGACACCTCGGTCCTGCTGAGTGATCCGCAGGCGTTCTTCCGGTTCGCCGAGCACTCGGTCGTCCTTCCGGTCGTCGTGATCACAGAGCTCGAGGGCAAACGTCACGACCCGGAGATCGGGTACTTCGCACGCCAGGCGCTGCGACACCTCGACGACCTGCGCATCGAGCACGGGCGACTGGACTTCCCGGTCGAGGTCGGTGAAGGGGGCACGCTTCGCGTGGAGCTCGCAAACACCGACTCCTCGGTCCTCCCGGCAGGCATCCGGCTCAGCGACAACGACACGCGGATCCTGTCCGTCGCCATGCACCTCGCGCAGGACGGGCAGGACGTCACGATCGTCTCCAAGGACCTCCCGATGCGCGTGAAGGCGGCGTCGCTGGGGCTGCGCGCCGAGGAGTACCTCGCCGAGCAGGCCGTGGACTCCGGCTGGACCGGCATCTCGACGCTCGACCTCTCCGGCGACGACATCAGCGACCTGTACGAGAGCGAGGTCGGCATCAGCGAGGAGGCGCGGGGCCTTCCGGTCAACACAGGCCTGATCATCCACTCCGAACGCGGCTCCGCGCTCGGACGCGTCACCGGGGACGGCGAATACCGACTGGTGCGCGGCGACCGCGACATCTTCGGGATGCACGGTCGCTCGGCCGAACAGCGGATCGCGATCGACCTGCTCCTCGACCAGGAAGTCGGCATCGTCTCCCTCGGCGGTCGGGCCGGTACCGGCAAATCGGCACTCGCGCTGTGCGCGGGTCTCGAAGCGGTGCTGGAGAGGCAGCAGCAGAAGAAGATCATCGTGTTCCGGCCGCTGTTCGCCGTGGGCGGGCAGGAGCTCGGCTACCTCCCCGGGGACCAGGGCGAGAAGATGGGACCGTGGGGGCAGGCGGTGTTCGACACGCTCGGCTCGGTCGTCTCCGGGAACGTCATCGAAGAGGTCATCGAACGCGGATTGCTGGAGGTGCTGCCGCTCACCCACATCCGCGGTCGTTCCCTTCACGACGCATTCGTGATCGTCGATGAAGCGCAGTCGCTCGAACGCAACGTCCTCCTCACGGTGCTGAGCCGGATGGGCCAGAACTCGCGAGTCATCCTCACCCACGATGTGGGCCAGCGCGACAACCTCCGCGTCGGCCGGCACGACGGCATCGCCAGCGTGATCGAGACGCTGAAGGGACATGACCTCTTCGGGCATGTGACCCTGACACGCTCCGAGCGTTCGGCGATCGCAGCCCTCGTCACCGAGCTCCTGGAGGGTGGAGAGCTCAGCTGACGACGGGCGACAGCGGATGCCGCGCGGACTGCCCCGCGGCATCCGCTGTCGTGTGTGCGGGACCGTGCGCGGGTGGGGGAGGGGGCGGTGGGGCGTTGCAAACTGCGGCCGACACGCCAAATATCGGACGTTGAAGGCCCACAAGTCCGACATCTGGTGTGTCGGCGTGCGTCGCGTGCCCTCACGCGTGCTCTCGGCAACGTGCGAGAGCAGCGATGATGGCTGTCTGCACTGCTGACCAGTCGTAGACGACCTGCGCAAAGTCGAACCGCAGTGTCTCCATCCCTCGTGCCGATGCGGCCGCGTCTCTGGCGAGATCCTTATGGCGGTGTGAGGCACCGTCGTGGTTTCGCCTTCCGTCGATCTCGAGGATCAAACGACCATCGATGATGAAATCGACCCTCCCCACGCCACTGATCAGCACCTGGCACTCGACGAGGATGCCAAGCATATGCAGCCGCAGTCGGACCAGGGACTCGAGCCCGCTATCGGCATCGGAACGCCCGATGTCGACCAGCCACCGTGCATAGGCCGGAAGCGCCTGGCGGATTCGCATTCTTGCGGCCGAGGAGAGCAGTCGATTCTTCCATGCCGACTCGAACGCCGCGAAGAATGCCTCGTCGCCGCGGCACCGATGGAAGTGAATCAGGGCGGTTTCGACGTCGATGAGTCCGAGACCCGGTGTGCCTCGGAAGTAGTGGGTGACACACTGGCACCCGACGTGCGGGTTAACGCGTCCTCGCCTTCCTACCCAGACGTGAAGGGGCGAGTCGTCACCGAGGACCCATACTCCGTGCAACCGCAGTGCTGCACCGCACGTGAGCGCACCCCCGTGTAGTGCGGCCCGTCGCAGATGTGAGTTCAGCGCGGGCGACGCGAACACACCCGGTCGGACGCGGTCGATTCGCTTCTCTCGGACGGCCTTCGCGAGTTCCGGGCGCGACATGCCGCATCGCTGAAGTTCGACGCCGCGCGCGAGGCCGCCGAGTCGGGCCAGAAGAACCGTAGGATCGAGCACTCGTCCAGTTTCGGCTCCGCGCCGATACGCGGACCGACGTCGAGGCCGCGACTGTGAACAACAACCAGGATCCTTCGCGTGGAGCAGGAGCAGTCCCTCGCGCACGTGCCTGCCGACACGCCAGATGTCGGATCCATCCTCATGCAAGGTCCGGCATCTGGCGTGTCGGCGGTCGTTCAGACGGGGTCCGACGGGGCAGACGGGGCCGGAGCCCCGGAAGCCGAAGCTCGAAAACGGAGCCGCAAACCACGGATGCCGCGAGGAACGTGTCCTCGCGGCATCCGGAAATCGCTCGGATCAGCCCGGGTGTGTCATCGAGAGGAGGTCGAGCTTCTCGTCGAGCTGCTCGAGGGTGAGGTCGCCTCGCTCGACGTAGCCGAGATCGATCACGGCGTCGCGCACCGTGATTCCCTTCGCGACCGAGTGCTTGGCGATCTTCGCCGCCGCCTCGTAGCCGATGAGCTTGTTGAGGGGGGTCACGATCGACGGGCTCATGCCGGCGAAGGCGGCGGCACGCTCGACGTTCGCCTGCAGACCGTCGATGGTCTTGTCGGCGAGCACCCGGGAGGCGTTCGAGAGCAGGCGGATGGACTCGAGCACCGCCGTGCCCATGACCGGGATCGCGACGTTGAGTTCGAAAGACCCGGAGGCCCCGGCCCAGGCCACGGTCGCGTCGTTGCCGATCACTCGGGCGCACACCATGAGGACGGCCTCGGGGACCACGGGGTTGACCTTGCCGGGCATGATCGAGGAGCCGGGCTGCAGGTCGGGGATGTGCAGTTCGCCGAGACCCGTGTTGGGGCCGGAGCCCATCCAGCGGAGATCGTTGTTGATCTTGGTGAGCGAGACGGCGATCGTGCGCAGCGCGCCGGACGCCTCGACCAGACCATCGCGGTTGGCCTGTGCCTCGAAGTGGTCCTTCGCCTCGGTGATCGGCAACTCCGTCTCGGACGCGAGCAGCGCGATGACCTTCTGCGGGAAGCCAAGCGGGGTGTTGATGCCGGTGCCGACAGCCGTGCCACCCAGGGGAACCTCGGCGACGCGGGGGAGGGCGGACTGCACGCGCTCGATGCCGAGGCGCACCTGGCGGGCGTAGCCGCCGAACTCCTGGCCGAGGGTCACAGGCGTCGCATCCATGAGGTGCGTACGGCCGGACTTGACGGCGTCCTTCCACAGCTCCGCCTTCGCCTCCAGCGCGACGGCGAGGTGGTCGAGCGCGGGGATGAGCGTGTCGATGAGCGCCTGGGTCACGGCGATGTGCACCGAGGTCGGGAACACGTCGTTCGACGACTGGGAAGCGTTCACGTGGTCGTTGGGGTGCACGGTCGCACCGAGGATGCGGGTCGCGAGAGTCGCCAGCACCTCGTTCATGTTCATGTTCGACGAGGTGCCGGAACCGGTCTGGTAGGTGTCGACCGGGAACTCACCGTCGTGGGCACCCGAAGCCACCTGGTCGGCAGCCTGGGCGATCGCGTCGGCGATGGCACCGTCGAGCGTGCCCAGCTCCTTGTTGGCAAGGGCGGCGGCCTTCTTGATCCGGGCGAGCGCGGCGATCTGCGTCGACTCCAGACCCTTGCCCGAGATCGGGAAGTTCTCCACGGCCCGCTGCGTCTGCGCCCCGTAGAGCGCGTTGACGGGCACCCGCACCTCACCCATGGTGTCGTGCTCGATCCGGTAGCCCTGCGAGCTCTCGCCGCTGCGCTGGTCGTTGTCGGTCATTCCGAACCCTCCTTGGTCACGGGGCTGTTCCCCTCGGTGTCGATGCCGACCGTGATCACCGGCGTCGCGGTGCCCTCGGCCAGACGGTAGTTCGCGCCGACGAGGCCGAGACGACCTTCGGCGACGGCGTTGCTGATGATCTCGGAGGACTGCAGCAGGTCGTTCACGGTGTTGCGGAGGTGCTCGCGTCCGACGAGCTCCGAGTCGATGTCGGCGACCGTGCCGCCGCCGCTCTCGGCGAGGACCTTCCGCGCGGCGGGCACGATCGGCGCGACGAGCTTCCAGATATGCGGCGGGAGGGGAGCGGCATCGATCGCCGTCCCGTCGATCGCGGCGCGGACCGCTCCGCACGAATCGTGCGCGAGGACCACGATCAGCGGAACCTCGAGGACGGCGACCGCGTACTCGAGGCTCGCGACGATCGACTCGCCCATGACCTGACCGGCGTTGCGCACGACGAACAGGTCGCCGAGACCGAGGTCGAAGATGATCTCGGCCGCCAGGCGGGAATCCGAGCAGCCGAAGAGCGTCGCCACGGGGTGCTGCGCCGCGGCGAGATCCTTGCGCCGTACCACGTCCTGGTTCGGGTGCCGGGGCTCGTCCGCGACGAATCGACGGTTGCCGTCCAGCATCTGCTGCCAGGCTGCGGAAGGAGTCAAGGGGTGCGTCATGAGGCCTCCGAGAGTGAACGGATCTGTGGGATCAGCGACTCCGCGAGCTCTGCCGTGGAATCGGGCGAGCGCGAGCCGTAGAGCAGGACGTAGTCGTCGCCGGCCTGGGTGCCGATGGCGTAGGTGACGTTGGCGTTCGAATCGGCGTTGCCCGGCTCGTAGACGTCCCACTCGAGGCCGCCGATGCGGACCGTGTCCGTGGGGGCGATGCCGTTCAGGCGCTGCGGAGCCCAGGACGCATCGGCGTCGAAGGCCTGAGCGACCTTGATGAACCCGCGTTCGTCATCGGCGGACGGGGCCAGCGTGACCTCCCAGACGACGGTGGCGCCGCCGAGCAGCTTCGCGCTGTTCGCCCGCCAGAAGTCGCCCAGCTCGGGAACGAGCACGGGGCTGTCCATCGTGGATTCCACACCCGCGGCGATGCCGGCGACGTCGATCGGCTCGGGCTCGACCGGCTCCCCGCGGGGGACGGCGAGGATGATCACGGCGACCACGGCGACCGTCACGAGGAGAGCTGCGATGAGGTTCCGGAACGTCTGACTCGAGCGATACGCCTTGCTGGAGGCGGCCTTGCGCGCTGCAGTCTCGTCCGGCGTCTCCGGACGACCCAGCTCCGCGATGATGGGCGGCTGCTTGGTCTGCTTGCTCATGACTCCGCGCCCGAGGTCTCGGTGGTGGATGATGCGGCCCTGGCTTCTTCCAGACGGCGCTTCGCGCCCAGGAGCCATTCCTCGCACCGGGCGGCCAGCGCCTCGCCACGCTCCCAGAGCGCGAGCGAGTGCTCGAGGGTCGGTGACCCCTGTTCGAGTTCGGCGACGACCTTGACGAGCTCGTCACGGGCTGCCTCGAACGACAGCGTGTCCACGGGGGTGTCGTTGAGGGCGCTCACTCCTCCATCCTACGTCGTGCGGCGTGGCGCTCCGGCTCAGGGGGACTCCGGGATCTCGCCCTCCGAACGCGCAGCGACGGAGCCGCGATCGACGGTGATCGTGAGGGCGCTGCCTGCCGGGGCATCGGCGGCGTCGCGCAGAATCACGCCGCCGTCGAGGTGGGCGATCGCGTAGCCGCGCGCGAGCGTGGCCGCGGGGGAGAGCGCGCGGAGGGAGGCACGCAGCTCCCCGGTCCGCCGACCGGCGGAATCGATCTCCCGGGTCACGGTGTCGCGCCCGCGCGAGAGCAGCAGCCACAGCTCTTGGGAGCGGGCGTCGATGATCGGATCGGGGGAGCGCAGGACAGGGCGCGAGCGGAGCTGCTCCAGCTGCGCGATGTCGTGCGAGAGGCGCTGGGTGAGGCGCGTCGTCGCGCGCGAGCGCAGCTGGGCGATGAGGGCACGTTGCTCACCCACGTCCGGCACGACGCGTTTCGCCGCATCGGTCGGCGTCGATGCGCGCAGGTCGGCGACGTCGTCGAGCAGGGGATGGTCGTTCTCGTGTCCGATCGCGCTGACGACCGGGGTGGACGCAGCGGCGACGGCGCGGACGAGTCGCTCGTCGCTGAAGCCGAGGAGGGTCTGCGGGTCGCCGCCGCCCCGGGCGATGATGATCACGTCGACGTCCGGGTCGGCGTCGAGCCGTGCGAGCGCGGCGAGGGTGTCCGGCACGCACCGGTCGCCCTGCACCGCGGCGTATTCGGTCCGGAACCGGACCTGGGGCCAACGCAGCTCGGCGTTGCGGTGCACGTCCTTCTCGGCATCCGACCGCTCACCCGTGATCAGCCCGATGACGTGGGGGAGGAAGGGCAGGCGCTGCTTGCGGGCGGGGTCGAACAGGCCCTCCTGGCGCAGCTGGACACGGAGCTTCTCGAGGCGTTCGAGCTGATCGCCCAGGCCCACGTGCTTCATCGCCGAGACCGTGAAGCTGAAGTCTCCTGCCTTGACGAAGTAGTCGGCTTTCACCGCAGCCACGACGTGATCGCCGATGCCGAGGTCGGAAGGGATGCGCCCGCGAACGCTCGACCACACGCGGATCGAGATCTGGGCGTCGGATCGGGTGTCCTTCAGGCGTGCGAAGACGTTGCCGGCACGCACATTCCAGGAGGTGATCTCCCCTTCGACCCAGACCGTGTTCCAGCGCGCGATGAAGTCGCGGATGGTCGAGTTGAGGCGGGTGACCGAGGTGGGGGCGTCGGCCGTGGAGTCGCGCGGGGCGACGGAGTCGGCGGGCGGAGTCTCTCCCTGTCCCGTCGTCGCTTCGAAGACTGTCATCCGCTCCCGCTCCCGTCTGGAGTCTCCCCGGCCCCGCACAGCTGTGCGGCGGTAGAATTCAGGGGTGACTTCGACTGCCGTTCATCTTCCCATTCCCCGTCTCCCTCGAGTGCGGGCGGCGGCCGGGCGGCTTCAGGATAACCCGGTGGTCGGACGCAAGCGGGTCCTGCTCGCCGCACCGCGCGGCTATTGCGCCGGTGTCGACCGCGCCGTGGTGGCCGTCGAGAAGGCGCTGGAGCGCTACGGAGCGCCTGTGTACGTGCGCAAGCAGATCGTGCACAACATCCACGTGGTGACGGAACTCGAGGAGAAGGGTGCGATCTTCGTCGAAGAGGTCGACGAGGTCCCCGAGGGCGCACACGTCGTGTTCAGCGCCCACGGTGTCTCCCCGGCGGTCGTGAACGCAGCATCCGACCGCGGCCTGCACGCGATCGACGCCACCTGCCCCCTGGTCACCAAGGTGCACCGTGAGGCGGTGCGCTTCGCGCGGGACGATTTCGAGATCCTGCTCATCGGCCACGACGGGCACGAAGAGGTCGAGGGCACGGCGGGAGAGGCTCCCGAGCATGTCACGGTCGTGAACTCACCCGAAGAGGCCGACACGGTTGTCGTGAAGGATCCGAACAAGGTCGTCTGGCTCTCGCAGACCACTCTCTCGGTCGACGAGACCATGGAGACGGTCAACCGTCTGCGCACACGCTTCCCCGAACTGCACAATCCGCCGTCCGATGACATCTGCTACGCCACGCAGAACCGCCAGGTGGCCATCAAGAAGGTCGCTGCGGGCGCCGACCTGGTGATCGTCGTCGGGTCGTCCAACTCGTCCAACAGCGTGCGCCTGGTCGAGGTGGCCCTCGAATACGGCGCCAAGGCCGCGTACCGGGTGGACTACGCCGAGGAGATCCAGCAGGAGTGGCTCGACGGTGTCGAGACCATCGGGGTGACCAGCGGGGCGTCCGTCCCCGAGGTGCTCGTGCGCGAAGTCCTCGACGCGATCGGCGACGCCGGCTACCGTGACGTCGAAGAGGTGAAGACAGCCGAAGAGGATCTGATGTTCTCCCTCCCCAAGGAGCTGCGTCAGGATGCCGCGGGGAAACGCGACGAGCGGGCGCTCGGCGGTCGCGCAGCTGGAGGAGGCGCGTAGCGTTGAGCGCCGCGGAGGCGGAGCCCACCCTCATCGGGTCGGTGCAGCGCGCTCTGCGGTTGATCGACATCGTCGCGAACTCTCCCCGTCCGCTGCCTGCCAAGATGCTCGCGGCGATCACGGGGTTGACGCCGGGCACGACCTACAACCTCGTTCGCACCCTGGTCCATGAGGGCTATCTGAACGCCGAACCGGACGGGCTCGTGCTCGGTGCGCGATTCCCCGCCTTCCAGCAGCAGGTCGATTCGCGGGGCGTCTTCCTCGCACGCGTCCGTGCGGCTCTTCGCGACGTGACGGAGGTCGCGGGAGCCACCGCCTACCTCTCCCGTTTCCACGACGGTGAGATGCACCTCGTCGACATCGTCGATGCGGTCCGCAACCCGCGCGTCGAGCTGTGGGTCGGGTTGCAGTCCAGTGCCCACGCGACGGCGCTGGGCAAGCAGATCCTCGCGGACCTCCCGGATGGCGAGAGGCTCGACTACCTGTCGCGACATCGCCTGGAGGAGCTCACACCGCGCACGATCAGCGATCGCCGGACCCTCTTGACGCAGCTGGAGCACTCCCCGGGGTGGACGGTGGATCAGGAGGAGTACGCGATCGGCGCGACGTGTGTGGCCGTGCCGGTGATCGCGCCCGGGGTCACCGCCTCCTTGGCGATCTCCCTGCCTACGGACCGCGCCGTGGTCGACCGCGCGCTGGTCACGACGCTGCAGCGCGAGGCGCGGCGACTGTCCCTGCAGCTCGGCGCCGCTTCTCTCGATGGCGATGCAGGCCCGGAGTTCACTATCTGAACAGAGACCCCTGGTGCCGCGGCATGCGTTTTCCTATGATCAGGGGAGTAGCGCCATACGAGATCGCTACTGATCGTCCGAGCGTCCCCAGCGCAGGCGGTCACTATGGATGAGAAGCGTCCCCAGCGCTTCACGTCCGCGGCCCCGAGGAGTCCCCACTTCTCCGGGGCCGCTATCGTATCCGGGCGTGATGCGGTGTCACGCTGTCCGGCCGCTTCGCTGTGAGCCGTGCGAAGCCGGGACGGTTAGCATGGCGGGATGACCGATCAACGTCCGCAGTACGGCGAACTCGCAACGCCGGAGGAGCAGCGCCGAGCCGCCGGCTTGCCGCCGCTGGACGAGGTCGCCGTCGCGCCGCCGACGCCTTCCGTCGCACCGACCGCCGCCGCTGCGTCCCCGGCACCGGGTGATGGCTCGACCCCGCGTCGGCGCCCCGTGGATCGGCTCGTGACGATCGCGCTTCTCGCGTATGGCTTGGTGAACGTCATCGTCACGGGACTGTCGTATCTCGACCTTCCGAACGTGATGAACGAGACCATGAGGATCCTCGGCATCGACGGGGAGTTCACGAACTTCGCGCAGGGACGCACGTGGGGCACGATCGGTGCGATCGTCCTGGCCGTCGGGTGGGCGATCACGGCTGCGCTCTCCATCCGTCGCCTGCGTCGCGGGCGTCTCACATGGTGGCTGCCGATCGTGGGTGCGATCGTGACGGGGATCATCGTCTCGATGTGCATCGCCGTCCCGATGATGAGCGACCCGGCGTTCACGGCCTACCTCACGTCGGTCGGGCCGTAGCGGCGGCCGACGCCCCGGTACTGTCGAAGGATGCTTCAGAACAGCTTCGGCGTCCACATCTCTTCTGCGTCCGTCGATCGCGGCGATGGCTCCGACCCTCGGTCGCTCGCGCACGACATCCTGGCCGGCCTGCGTGTCCCCGCGGGCGTGCGGGATGCGGAGGACGAGTGGGATGATGATTCCGCCGCCCTGCTCGCGATCCCGGTGACGGACGATGGGCATGTGCTGACGCTCACCGAGGAGGACCGGATCGCGTCGACGCTCTCTGCCGTCGACCTGCGCGAGGCCTTCCGTTCCCAGGGGCTCACGCTCTGGCTGGAGGACGGCACCGATCCTGACGACGACGGACTCGACGCCGACGACGCCGAAGACCCCGAAGTCCCCGAAGACGAGGAAGATCTGGAAGACGAGGAGCTCGACTCGGATACCTCGCCCTTCACCCTCCCCACCGTGCAGGTCTGCGCCTTCTCGCATCGTGGTCCCGCCGTCGCGCGCCTGCTCTCGTCGATTCGTCGGATGGTGGTGGATCACCAGGAGTCCGGGGAATGGTCTCTCCAGCAGTTCGAGACCTCGGAGCCGACGGGCGATTGGACCACCTCCCGGACGGAGCTGCCCGTGATCGAGCTGAACCGCGTCGACTCCGACGCCTGGATCGAAGTGACGCCACCGAAGGGAGGCCCGATCCCGTTCTGGATCGATGCCGAGCGCGGCACCCGACCCGTTCTCGACATCGAAGCCATCCGTATCCCCGAGACGGCGGAGATCTGCCGACGGCTGCTCGCTGAGGGGGACGGAAGCCGTGATGAACTCCTCGAGCTCGCCGCGATGGTGCGGCTCGATGTGGATGCGGCCCATCGCGCGCTGATGCCGGAGTCGCTGGGGGGAGTGGTCGGTACCGAAGCTCGTCAGCGTGCGTTCCTGGCAGCGTTCGGGATCGCGCCCGACCTGATCGACGCCGCATTCGGCGGTCAGGGCGCGCGTCCGAACCGACGGTTCCTGCCTCTGGGGCCGTGGGCGACGGTGCGGGAGACGGCCATCGCCGGCGTCGGAGAGTTCACGGCTCTGACCCGTCGGGACCGACCCCTCGCGCGCATCGGAGAAGCGATTCGGCGGCGGCCGGTGGTCGGGATCGCGCTCGCACTGGCGGAGTTCACGGCCGGAATGTGGCTGACCTCACGGACGCGCGGAGGCGGCAGGTCGTTCGGCGTCCTGCTCGTCGTGGACGCGCTGATCGATGTCGCGATCTGGATCACACGCATCCGTCGCGGACGCCAGGATAGGTCTTCCGGCAGCCGGACCGGCACCCAGACGAGAGATGCCCCGGCCGTCACGGCCGGGGCATCTCTTTCGACGCGGAAAGGTCAGCTCTGGGACTGACCGTACGAGCCGAGCTGACGGGTCGACTCCACCACGCGGGCGGCCATCGCCGTCTCCGCGATCTTGCCCCAGGCACGCGGGTCGTACTGCTTCTTGTTTCCGACCTCGCCGTCGACCTTGAGCACGCCGTCGTAGTTCTTGAACATGTAGTCGGCGATCGCGCGCGTGTACGCGTACTGCGTGTCGGTGTCGATGTTCATCTTGATCACGCCGTTGGCGACAGCCAGCGCGATCTCATCATCGGTCGAGCCGGATCCGCCGTGGAAGACCAGGTCGAGCGGCTTCGCGCCCGTGTTGTACTTCGCCGCGACCTGCGCCTGGATCTCGCCGAGGAGCTCCGGGCGAAGCTTCACGCCACCGGGCTTGTACACACCGTGCACGTTGCCGAACGTGAGGGCGGCGATGTACCGACCCTGCTCGCCGAGGCCGAGTGCCTGCACAGCCTGGTCGACGTCGGCGAACGTCGTGTAGAGGGCTTCGTTCGAGCCCTCGTGCTGCACACCGTCCTCTTCGCCGCCCACGACGCCGATCTCGACCTCGAGGATGGCGTTGATGTTCTTCATGCGGGGGAGGAGGTCCTTCGCGATCTCGATGTTCTCCGCAAGGGGAACCGCCGAGCCGTCCCACATGTGGGACTGGAAGATCGGGTTGCGTCCGGCCTTGACCTCTTCCTCGGAGGCGGCGATCAGCGGCTCCACGAAGCCGGCCAGAGCGTCCTTCGGGCAGTGGTCCGTGTGCAGAGCCACCGTGACCGGGTAGTTCTTCGCCACCTCGGTGGCGTATCGGGCGAACGCGAGCGCACCGGTGGCGCGGGCCTTGACGGTGTGGCCGGCGAAGTAGTCGGCACCGCCGGTGGTGACCTGGATGATGCCGTCGGAGCCGGCCTCGGTCAGCCCCTGGAGGACGGCGTTGATCGTCTGCGAGCTCGAGACGTTGAAAGCGGGGTATGCGAAGCCGCCGGCCTTCGCGCGGTCGAGCATTTCGGCGTACTGATCCGGGGTGGCGACGGGCATATGAACTCCTGCGGTAGGTGAAGCCGGGACAGGTGCCACTCTATCGGGGCGCATACGGACTTGCCGCAGACGTGACGGGGCGCGGGCGGCCCAGCTTCTGCGGTGACGTTAAGAATCGAGATTCCTTCGTTGTCACGGGCAGGAAAACCGGGCAGTTCCGCTTCTTCGCTCGCTAGGCTGACCGCATGGTGAGTCTGACAGCGGATCTGAGCCCTCTTCGTCCCGATCGAAACCTCGCGATGGAGTTGGTCCGTGCGACCGAGGCCGCAGCCATCCGCGCGGTCCCCTTCATCGGGCGGGGGGCGAAGGAAGCCGCGGACGGTGCCGCCGTCGATGCGATGCGCGCGTTCCTCGGCACCGTCGACTTCCAGGGCCGTGTCGTGATCGGTGAGGGCGAGAAGGACAACGCGCCCATGCTCTTCAACGGCGAGGTCGTCGGGACCGGCCGCGGCCCGCTGTGTGACATCGCCGTGGATCCCATCGACGGCACCTCGCTGACCGCAGCCGGTCGCCAGAACGCACTCTCCGTGATCGCGGTCTCGGACCGGGGGACGATGCTGGACGCCTCCTCCGTCTTCTACATGGACAAGCTGGTCACGGGGCCCGCCGGCGTCGGAGTCGTCGACATCCGCCTTCCGATCGGCGAGAACATCCGCAAGCTGGCCGGTGCGCTCGACAAGCCCGTCGATGAGATCGTCGTCTCCGTGCTCAACCGTCCGCGTCACGAGCGGTTGATCCAGGAGATCCGCGATGCCGGGGCCGGTACCCGCCTGATGAGCGACGGCGACGTCGCCGGCGGGATCAACGCAGCTCGGCACGATGCCCGCACCGACATGTGCGTCGGCGTCGGGGGGAGCCCGGAGGGAATCGTCACCGCGTGCGCCATCAAGGCCCTGGGCGGACACATCCAGGGACGCCTCTGGCCGCGCGACGACGAGGAGCGCCAGCGGGGGATCGACGCCGGCCTCGACATGGACAAGGTCTACGAGGCCGATGACCTGGTGCAGGGGAGCAACACGATCTTCGTCGCGACCGGTGTCACGGACGGGCAGCTCGTCGCCGGGGTACGGCGTGAGCGGGGATACGTGTACACCGAGAGCGTCGTGCTTCGCGGTGCCTCCGGAACACTGCGTCGTATCGCGTCGGAGCACCTCGTCTCGAAGTGGCTCTGAGCTTGCGTGTCCCCGGTTTCCGCCCGGTCTGAGGCCGCGTCCTCGCGGTGACGGCCGCACGGCGCATCGGGTCATCGTTATCGAGCCGGTATCGGTTCCGAGTGGCGTGAGCCACGCTTTCGGGAGCGCCGTGTCACAATTGTCACTGGGTTTGTCGCCGTGGACGGAGCCGCAAGGCACCGCAGGCACAGGAGGGCGAACGGATGACAACGCAGCACACGAGCGGTTCGAAGGCCGCCGCAACGAAGATAGTCACCACGAACACGGGGCGCATTCTCCGGGTGAGTGCCGATGCCGAACCCGGCCTCGGCGTCACTCCTCCCGTGACACCTCCACCCGCAGCGCTGGTGGATCCCGCGCGTCGCGCTGACGTCCTGTTCCGGGTCCGCCGCGACGAGGGTCACGAGATCAGCGCGTGGTGGATGATCGGAGCCTTCCTCGCGACCAGCGGTCTGGTCATCCTGCTCCTCAGCGGCGTCCCCGGCATCGCCTGACCCCTTCTGTCGCACCCCCGACGCACTCGGTCACGGCGTCCTCGTCTCGTCTTCTGCCAGACGTGCTCGCACGTCGCCGACGTCAGCGGTGACTGCCGCGGCGCTCACGCGCCTCACCGTGACATCGGCGTTCTCGGGAAGATCGTCTGCGGCGAGCAGCTCGGGAGCCGTGAAGCGGCGTGCGCTCGCCGCGGTCGACGGGGGCACGGAGGCGAGCGCGGTTTCGTCGACCCCCGGGAACTGTCGGGCCGTGACCAGCACACGCGTCTCGAGGGAGCCGGCGAAGCGGTTGTAGCTGTCGACCGTCCGCTCCAGAGCGCGGCGCAGATCGTCGGCGTGCCCGGCGAGGGTTCCCAGGCGGTCGTACAGCTGCGTGCCGAGCGCGAGCAGGGTGCGGGCCTCGGTGGACACTTCCTGTTGCGTCCAGGTGAAGGCCACCGTCTTCAGGACCGCCCACAGGTTGACGGGTGACGCGAGTGCCACGCGGCGGCTGAATGCGTAGTCGAGCAGCGTCGGATCCTCATCGATGGCGGCGGCCAGAAGCGATTCGCTCGGCAGGAAGCAGATCACGAACTCCGGACTCGCGTCGAGGCCGGTCCAGTACGCCTTCTTCGCCAGCGCGTCGATGTGCGCGCGGACCGCCTTGACGTGCTTCTGCATGTGCGCGCGGCGCTGTGATTCGTGTGCGCCTCCCTGCGGAAGCGCGGAGGCCTCGAGATAGGCGTCGAGGGGCACCTTGGCATCGACGGCGATCGAGCTGCCGCCCGCGAGACGGATGACCATGTCGGGTCGTCCCTGTCCGCGGTCGGAGGAGATCGTCGCCTGCAGGTCGAAGTCGATGTGCCGAGTGAGGCCGGCGGCTTCGACCACACGGCGGAGCTGCGTCTCGCCCCAGACACCGCGCGTGGCGGTCGAGCGCAGGGCTCCCGCGAGTGATTCCGTGGTTGCCCGCAGCGCCTCGTCGGACTCCTGGGCACGACGCAGCTGCTCCTCGAGCGTGCCGAACTGCGCGTGACGCTCCCGCTCGATCGCGGCGACCTTGGTCTGCATCTGCTGCAGACTCTCCCGCACCGGCGCGAGGGCGGTCAGGACGGCATTCTGCTGCTGGACTCTCTGGGCTTCGGCGCGCTGCTCGGTCCTGGCGTGCTCGACGGCGTCGCGGTAGAGGTCGTATTGGCGGTCACGGTCGTCGCGCGCAGCCGCGAGTTCGGCCTGCGCACGGGCGAGATCCGCGGCTCCGCGGCCGGCCCGCAGAAACCAGCCCACCGTGACGCCCGCCGCGAGGGCGACGAGGACGAGAACGACAGAGAGTGCATCCATGTGTTCATGATGCTCCCGGCGTCCGACATTCCGAGGTCGCCGCGCACGCGGATGAGCGGTGGATCAGGCGACCGCGCGCTCCAGTGCGGGCGCGACAGGGGGGACAGGGGCGGTCACGCGCAGACTCAGGGCATCGGCGAGGGCGAAGACGTCGGCGGCGCCCGCTCGGGCTGCCGCGTCGATCACGATCTGTGCGCATGCGCGGGCGTCTGCGAGCGCGTCGTGATGTGCGAATTCCGCGAAGCCGGCGGCGGCTGCGGCCACGGGCAGGCGATAGGACTCGAGCTCGTACGTCTTGCGAGCGACCTGAAGGCTGCACAGTGAACGATAAGGCGGGCAACTCTGCCCCGTGGCCTCGGAGGCGCGGCGCAGGACGTTGAGGTCGAACCCGGCGTTGTGGGCGACCAGCACGTCGGCTCCGGCGAACGCGCACAGGCGGTCGAACTGGTCGACCCACGTGGCGGCCGAAAGCACATCCTCGGGCTGGATGCCGTGGATGCGAACGTTCCACTCCTGGAACTCGTCGTGCCCGGGCGGCGGCTGGATCAGCCATCCCGTGGTGGCGACGACCTCGCCTCCGCGCACACGGACGAGTCCGACGGAGCAGGCCGAGGCAGGACTGGAGTTCGCGGTCTCGAAGTCGATCGCAGTGAAGTCCAAGGGCACACAACCACTCTCCCTCCGAGCGCGCCGAGCAGCACGCAGACTCGCCGTAGGCTGGCGGCATGGCTGAGGAGATGGCGACGTCGTTCGGAGCACAGGCCGGGGACTACGAGGTCGGACGGCCTGAGTACCCTTTCGATGCGGTCGCGTGGATGCTGGAGAAGATGCCGGTCGGCTCGCGGCGGATCGCCGACGTCGGCGCGGGCACGGGGAAACTCACCAGGGTCCTGGCCGGGGCGCCGGACGCGGAGATCGTCGCGATCGATCCGGATCCGAAGATGCTCGCCGCGCTTCGGCTCGCTGTGCCCGGTGTTCCGACGTTCGCGGGCACGGCGGAATCCCTCCCGCTCCCTGATTCCAGCCTGGACGCCGTGGTGCTCGGGCAGGCCTGGCACTGGGTGGATCCGGTCACCGGCTCGGCCGAAATCGGTCGCACGGTGCGCAGTGGGGGAGTGCTCGGCTTGATCTGGAACATCCGCGACGAGCGCGTCTCTTGGGTGCGGCGCCTCACCGAGATCATGCACGGCAGCAATGCCGAGGTCATGCTGGCCGACGGCGGGCCCGAGGTCGCCGCGCCGTTCGGGCCGTTGGAGGAGAAGTCGTGGGAGTGGGTGCGTCCGATCTCGCGCGACCACCTGCACCGGATGGCGTCCTCGCGCAGCTTCGTCATCACCGCCCCCGCCGAAGAGAAGGCGCGGATTCGGCAAGAGATGGACGACCTCTTCGACGAACTCGGACTCGACGGCGAGAGCACGATCGACCTGCCCTATGTGACCAGGGCGTTCCGAGCGATCCGGGACTGAGCCGCTCGCGACGGGAGCGCCCGGTTCCGGCGATCCCGTCAGGCGGGGCGAGGTAGACTCATGCCCCGTGGCTCTCACTATCGGCATCGTCGGCCTGCCCAACGTCGGCAAGTCCACTCTCTTCAACGCACTCACCAAGAACGACGTGCTCGCGGCGAACTATCCGTTCGCGACGATCGAGCCCAACGTCGGCGTGGTGAACCTGCCCGACCCGCGTCTGGAGAAGCTCGCCGAGATCTTCGGCAGCGAGCGGATCCTCCCGGCTGCGGTGTCGTTCGTCGACATCGCCGGCATCGTGCGCGGCGCGAGCGAGGGAGAGGGACTCGGCAACAAGTTTTTGGCGAACATCCGCGAGGCCGATGCCATCGCACAGGTCGTCCGTGGCTTCGCCGACGACGACGTCGTGCACGTCGACGGCACGGTGAATCCCGCGTCCGACATGGAGACGATCAACGCCGAGCTCATGCTCGCCGATCTGGAGACCGTCGACAAGGCGATCACCCGGTACGAGAAGGAAGTCCGCGGCAAGAAGATCGAGCCCGTCGTGCTCGAGACCGCGAAGGCAGCGAAGGACGCTCTGGAGCGTGGCGTGCTGCTGTCGGTCGCCGGCATCGATCTGACGCCGATCCGAGAGCTCGGTCTGCTCACCTCGAAGCCCGTCATCTTCGTGTTCAACGTCGACGAGGCCGTGCTGACCGACGATGCGCGCACGGCCGAGCTCGCCGCTCTCGTCGCTCCCGCGAAGGCGATCTTCCTCGACGCGAAGATCGAGTCCGAGCTCATCGACCTCGATCCGGAGGATGCGGCAGAACTGCTCGCGTCGACCGGCCAGGACGAGTCGGGCCTGGACCAGCTCGCCCGCATCGGCTTCGACACCCTCGGCCTGCAGACCTACCTCACGGCCGGTCCGAAGGAGGCTCGTGCGTGGACGATCCCCAAGGGTTCGAAGGCGCCGCAGGCGGCCGGTGTCATCCACACCGACTTCGAGAAGGGCTTCATCAAGGCGGAGATCGTCTCGTTCGACGACCTGGTCGAGACGGGCTCCGTCGTGGAAGCCCGCGCCAAGGGCAAGGCGCGCCTCGAGGGCAAGGACTACGTCATGCAGGACGGCGACGTCGTGGAGTTCCGCTTTAATGTGTAAAATATCCTTCTGATCAGGGGTTTAAATCATCTTCCGAATTGTGGAAGTAACTCGAGTTCCGATCCTGCATCACTGAGCGCGGTCTTTGCTTGCCGGGTGCCAGGGCCACGCGGGTTCCGCGTCGTTCCTCTGTGGTCGCCGTCTTTCGGTGTCTCATTAGTCCCTTTCGATCAGGGCATTCGGGCGCAGTGCGCGCACGCCATAGGAGGGATCTGAAGACGCCGTCTCGGCGTCATTTCGACGGTGATGCTGTCTCGAATTTCGTCGCTGTCTCGATATTCGTCTGGCGCCTGATCGTTTTGACGAGTCTCGCTGGATCCGACAGTTACGCGAGGGAGCACTCGTCGTACGTGCCGTCCGCGACGTTGTAGCGAAGCAGGTTGAGCCTGCCTGTGGACTCGACAGCGCCGTCGATGTACCAGTGAGATTCTCCGTCGTGGAAGACGGTGTTCGAGCCGTCCGAGTGAAGTGTCTGTGTGCGCACATGGCCGGCGACGATCGTCTTCATGAACGGCCCTGTTGTCGCGGGAAACTTCTCGGTGAGCATGGTCTTCGGCGTAGCCGTTCGCCAGTGCTCACCCGCGTCCTCGTCGATGCCGGCGTGCACGAAGATGTGCTCGTCGGTCTCGTGGACGCGAGGCAGTTCTCTGAGCCAGGCGATCAGTTCGCGGTGCCGAGAGAGGATCGCGTGTTTGAGATTGCGGTTCATCGTCGGCCCGTCAAGCGCGGACGCGTCGCTGTCAGGGTCGTTGTGGCCGAGCGCGTGCGCGAGCTCCAAGGGTGTGAGGAACGACTTGACCGTGATCAGGTTCTTGTCATTCAAGAGCCACTGGAGATTGTCGTCTGCGCCGTCGAGCCACCCGAGCAGCCAATCGTCGTGGTTGCCGAGCAAGGCGGTCACGCGGCGGGGATGGCGCGCCTGCAGCGACCTGATCGTGGCCAGCACCTGACAGCTGCTCGTTCCACGGTCCACGTAGTCGCCCAAGAGGATAAGTTCCGCGCCGGGATCTCCATCCAGATCGACGAGATCGAGGGCGGCGAGGAGCGGTGCGAGATGGCCATGGATGTCGCTGATCGCATACACGCGCTGAGATGTCTGCACGATACTCGCCGTGAACTGACGCACAGCTACGACACTAGGTAGATCCACTGACGTTGAGTCGCCGGCCTGTGGCACCGCGATTGTTCTACCTGAGTTGCCATCTTGAGACATGCGTGGCTTCCCTGTGTTCGCCGCCAGTACGCTGCGGATCTTGTCCCAACGTCCATCAAGGACGAGTTCGCGATGCCATCTTGCCGCCGTCTGCCAGGCTCCGAACTCTCGTGGAAGTTCGCGCCACGCAATACCCGCTTGGGCGCGGTAGCGGATGGCGTTCACGACGCGCCGTGCGTCTCGACGTGGCCTGCCGCGACGTCGGCCGCTCGCGGGGTGCACGAGTTGTGCCACCAGACCCCACTGGGCGTCCGTGAGTGGCTGATAGGAGTCAGCGATGCGTACTTCTGCATCAGGCAGGCCCGGGTCGGCGTCAGGAGGAGCAGGTTCTGGATCGTGTACCGCTCTGATGACGCCGCGCGTGCTGGAACAGGCCGTGCAGGTTGCTGTGGCCGGGGCAACGTACTCATTCGCGGTGTCCCTTGACGTGATGTGGCCACAGGTCAACTCGAGTCGCCAATGGACCCGACGGGCGGCCGGCGCCGACAAGAGGCGACGTACGATGCGTACTTGGGAAGGGCTGAGCGGAGGAGGAGGGCAGCACCGATGGCAGTGCTGCGTGGTGCACCCCTCGACCGCCCAGAAGCCGAGCTTGCAGTGACCGTGCTCCGAACGGAAGGTACTGTTACCCGCGTCGCGATCTGCTGGTGAAAGGTCGTTGAGAAGCGGGCGTCGGCATGCGCGGCACGGCTCGCCTGCTGCGAACTCGGAGTACGGCTGATGCAACCCTTGAGTCGACCATGCGGCGAGTCTCACTTCGAGTGCCCATCCCCGAGACTCCGCGCGCAACGCGAGATTGCGTGAATTGCGATGAGTGAATGCTTGAGCGTCTAGCGAATCGGCGCTGCGAACATGAGCCGGCCTCACAAAGTTGAGACTAGCAGGAACTTATAACTACCTGGTAGTCATCGGTTCCTGGCGAAAGTCTGGAGTCGTGACGGATCCACTGAAGCGCGTACTTGGCGCTCAGGTACGGCAGATCCGCATGGGGCGAGGAATGACGCAAGAGCAACTCGCTGAGGAACTCGGCGTGACGACCCGGTATCTCGCGGGGATCGAACGCGGCGAGCGTAACCTCACACTCGACTCAGTCGACGCGCTGGCTCGACAGCTCGGAGTCATGAGCATTGCGCTCTTCGCTTCAGGGGGAGGGCACTGACGCGACGGTCCGCATGGTCCGGGCACTCGCGGATAACGTGTCGTCGCAGCACAACAGGCAGACATGGCGATCGTGAGTGTCGCTGTTGCGGCCTGCGTCTGATGGCGAGGGGAGCTTTGACGCGCATAACGTCACCGTCAACGTGAACGGCGAGGCGGGTTGCCTTTCCCGAAGTCTTCAGGTCTGTGGTCGCGAAGGCGATGATTCTCCGCCTTACCGTCTGCTATTACAGTGCAGAGGACCGCCGGTACTCTTCGGTCCAGTGACCCTCAAAATAGCCACCCGCATGGTTCGGTCGGTGGAGGCCCCGGACGACCAGCGGGGCACGGAGAACAGACTCACGCAGTGGCGTCAGCCCCATGACCATGACCTGAGCGAGGTAGGCCAGGGTCTCGACATGCGAGTTGGTCTGACCGAGCAAGAGCGGAGCTATTCGGCTCAACGTCTCCTGACGCTGGTTTCCTTCGCGCGGGTGGCCGTGGTGGACGCCGCCCTCGACGTTCGCGTAGTAGAGGATCACATCTCGCACCGTCAGGTCCTCGCCGCCGGCAATACCAACCCGCGTGCTTAGGAACGCGTCGATGTTTCGGACCGGCTCGTCGCCGGGGCTGCCTACGAGCTCGTGCCCGCTGAGTCGCAGCATCCATTGCAGCTCTGGGTGCTCGGCGGTGGTGGCCGGAGGCCGCCAAGGCCGGATTGGGAACTCAAGCGGCACGTCGCGGTGGCCGCGCCTCACCGTGATGACGAGCGAAGCCGCCCCGTCGAGAAGGAGCTTGCGCAGCAGCGGCGCGATCCCGAGGAGCTCGTAGCGGCTCCGCTCGGCCAGGTGCGTGCTGCGACGCCGGAGATCATCGACAGCCTCGACGAACAGCCACTCCGCGATCATCGCGCTGCCGGTTTCCATCATTTGCCCCCACTGTGCGGTTCTGATGCCAGCATTCATTGTGTCGAACACGACGGTTGGTCAGCGAAACCTTCACCGTGATCATGATCAGGCGAGAAGGAGCCGCTGGTCCCGCTCCGCACCGGACGTCGTTCGAGGCGGTGGGAGAGTCGAGAAGCGAGGTGCACTTCCGCCTGCGGAGTGATGGTCCGGTCGCCGCGGTTAGGGAGCCAGCCGCGCTGCATTTGCATCGCATACAAGTTGCGACAACGCAGCAAGGGTGTGTCCTGATCAAGAGAAGCAGGCGATTCACTCTCCGTGACCTGGGCTGAACTAGAAGGACTTGCTCCCAGCAGCGCCCCGCCAGCGCAATCTTAGGGTGGCCAGACGACGTCGTTGAGAAGCACAGGACGCAGTGCCTCTTCCAGGCGCTGCTCGAGGGTGCCGCCGGAGGTCCGTCCATGGCGATCGCTCAAGTACTGATGCCAGCGAGATGGATGCCGAGGTCGTTCACCAACCTGCCAAACCTGTGCGTGGCCTGCCATTTCGAGTTCTGTGCGAAGCCATTTGAGTTGAGCGCGGAGGTGCCGCTTCCCGTCGCCGCTGGTCGCGATAGTTCCGAACCCGAGAAGTATTGCTTCCGCCTCGGTGATGCCAGCAGAGATCTCTGCGCGCGCGGCTCGCCAGGCGTCTGGCGCCCGTCCGAGGGAGGCGATGTCGCGGGACGACGCGCTGGGGATGGAGAAAAGGTTCACTATCGAGCACCTGTCAAATCCGAGCAAGGTTGCGGCCAGCGCGACGCGATTGGCGGTCCGTTCGCCGCCGGTAATCGACGGGTTGGCGAGCACCGCGACTAGCTTCTTCGGCGGTGATTGGTGCATTGGATCTGGCGTGGTCGAATCGGCGGTGGTGGAGACGGTGGCCATCTGGCTCCGGGGCGGTTAGGTGGGCGACTAGATCTACTCACCAGGGTAGGCCGGGGCGTCAATGAATGGGGGAGGCCCTGGCTAGGATGGACGGAACATGCGTGGGAAGGAACACCGGTGGGAACAGCCCGATCTCATGCGCCGGCTGGCATCGACCTGCGCGACCGACTGGAGCGGCGTACGATTGCAGACCCTGCGTTCTGGGACTTCGCGGACTCCGGTGCGCGATCAGGTGGCCACGCCTATTTCCAGTATCCGGCGATGATGGTTCCGGAACTGCAGGGCGCACTCCTCGACGACGCCGTCGCCGCGGCTCCTGGGATCCGGCGAGTTTACGACCCGTTCGTCGGCTCCGGCACTGTGCTGCTGGAGTCGGTGTATCGCGGACTGTCGTTCCACGGAACGGACATCAACCCCATGGCTATCCTGCTCTGCCAGGTGAAAGCGGACCCACCTGAGGCAGTGGAGGCCTGGCGCGCCACCCGGGCCGTGCTCGCCCTGGCAACAGAGCTCATTCCGGGCGAGATTGAGTTCTTCGGCCGCGACAAATGGTTCCTCCCAGCCGTGTTGCGAGATCTGTTGCGGCTCCGGGATGCGATCCGCAAGCAGAAACCGCGACGCACGCGGCGGTTCCTGTGGGTCTGTCTTGCAGAGACGATCCGTCTGGTATCCAATTCTCGAACCTCCACGGTAAAGCTGCATATCTACGCGCCCGATGTACTTGCCTCTCGACGTCCCGACGCGCTGCGCACCTTTCGGGAGGTCGTGGTAGCGAACTGCGGACACGTCGAAAAGCATTGGGAAAGGTTCGGGACACGCCCGACGGAGGACGGCGAGCCGGACCGGGCGGCGGCGGTCACTTTGCTTCAAGGGAGCGTCGACAGCCGATGGACTGCTCCAAAACTCGCGGACGTCCTCATGACATCGCCGCCGTACGGGGACAACACCACCACGATCCCCTACGGACAACACAGTTATCTGCCACTACAGTTCATCGATCCCGACGACATCCCGGGCGGATTCGACCAATCGCTCATCGAGACTACGCACGCGATCGATTTCCGCAGCCTGGGCGGAAGCCTTCGTGAGGCGGAGAAGGCGCGTGCCGACCTGGGTGCGAAGTCCCCAGCACTCGCAAACTATCTGAAGCATCTTGTAAGCAGGCCCGATCTGGAGAAGAAGGTCCTCGCATTCGTCCGTGACTACGACCGTGGGTTTGGATCGGCTCTGACGAATCTCGCACCTGGCGGCTTTGCTTTCCTGACTCTGGGGGAGCGTCGAGTCGGCGGACATATCTTTCCGCTGGTGCAGGTTACCCAGGAACTGTTGGAAGCCCGTGGCCAGTGCCACATCGCCACCATCGAGCGACGGCTCAGCCGTAAGCGAATGGCGGTCCGGAACAGCATTGGCACAACCATGGCGACGGAGTCCATTCTGGTCATGCAGAGCCCGGCTCCCGAGGTCGACGCACGGGAAGCACGTACGGCATGAGTCAGGTACAGCACAACGTGATGCACTTCAGCGTGCATCCTTCCGTGCTGTTCAAACTCGGCGAGGACCTCATCAAGGACGACGCTCAGGCACTGGCCGAGTTGATCAAGAACTCCTATGACGCGGATGCCCGTACCGTGCGGGTCGATATTGACACGAAGGGATGGTACGACCGCGACACCGGGGCACCCCTCGACCATCGGGGAGACAGCCCGCCGGCGAATTCTTCTGCTGTACGCGGGCGGATCTCCATCGACGACGACGGCACGGGCATGACCACCGCTGCCATCGAGCGCGGCTGGCTCACAGTTTCCTTCAGCGAGAAGCGTGAGCAGAAGGCGAAGGGGGAGACGACGCGTCTGAACCGGACGCCGCTCGGCGACAAAGGGCTCGGTCGGCTCGGCGCGCAGCGACTAGGTTCCGTTCTAACTCTCTCGACAACTCCTGTCGAGGAGACCGATGACGAACAACGGTTTTATGGCACCTCGGCGTCGGGCCTGATAATCGACTGGGGGCGGTTCATGACCGCGGCCACCTTGGAGAAGGTCAACCTCGAGGTGACAACTGTCGTCGGGGAGCGTCGATCCGCGGGGTCCGTGGTCTCGATCTTGGGGCTGTCCCATGCGACGTTTTGGACCGAACGCGGGCAGGAAGCCCTCCAGCGCGAACTAACCAGCATCCTCTCCCCATACGACAGTGCGAATGGTGTTCGCATCTTCGTCTCTATTGATGGGGGTCAACTCGATCTGCGCCAGAGGGCTCGCGCTGTTCTCGATGCGGCCCCGTTCCGCCTGCGTTTTTCATACGCAGCGGGTTCGTTGAACATTGAGACGGACACGGCGGTCAGCGTGCTAGTCGGGCGTACGACCGAGGACAAACTCGCCTATCGCCGTTTAGCCGAAACCGATCGGGGGGCCGCCTTCGCATCCTGGCTGTTGGAAACGAAGTCTAAGAGAGCGACCGAGACCGGCGCCGAGTTCGGCGACGATCAGTACTTCATACGGACCAGGATGACGTTGTCTCTAGAGGAGCTCGCCCCGGACCAGGTGCGGGTTGCTGATCCTGGCCGTTTCTCAGGTGAAATCAGTGTCGTCAACTTCGAGTCGGCCGATGAGTCATTGTTCAGCGGCAAGGCAGAACTGAGGGCATTCGCCAGGCACCTGCTCGGAATCAGGGTCTTCCGCGACGGGTTTGGTATCCGGCTCGATGACGATTGGCTCGGTCTCTCGAAACAGCAAACCAGCGCCAGTTCGTTCTATGGGATCCGTCCGGGGAACGCAGCCGGTTACGTCAACCTGTCGGCGAAGGAGAATCAGGCTCTGGAAGAGACATCCAGCCGGGAGGCCTTCCGCGACACAGCGGCATGGCGGGGCTTCTATGCACTCATGCTGGGCGTCACCGACTACGCGCGTCGCACGCAGGAGTTTATCCGCCGCGGGTGGAACGAGTACAAGTTGGGTTTCGATCTGTCTCCTGAACTCGATGATCTAATGACGCCGCGTGAGATCGCCGAGCACATCGAGCACCGGATGGAACTGGTTACGTCGACTGCTTCGCGCGTTGACCGGGTTGCGTCGGCTGTACCCGCGATTGAGCAGGCGATCAGGGGAATCTCTGAGGTCAGCGCGGCGAACGAGGCTGCAGTATGGCGGGATGACAAAATCACGCGCCTTCTCGATCAGGTGACGGAGCAGCTGACCGCGGTGCAGGCTGATCTCGCCGAAGCGCTGACCGAGCTGAACGAGATTTCCCGCGAGCAGCAGGAACTTCGCGCCGCGGCCCGGTTACTTAGCTCCAAGATCGTGGTTGCGGAGGAACGGATATCTCTTGCTTGGGAGTCGGTCGCCTTGGGCCTAAGCGCCGAGTTGCTGGCGCACGACGTGGACGCGATCGGCGACCGTCTGCGCGGCCGAAGCGTCCAAATTCTGAACTACCAGAAGTCACTCGACAAGCCGGATACGCGGGTGCTTGCCTACGCTGAGCATGTCAGATCTTCGGCCGGTGAACTGATCCGTCAGGTCTCCCGCCTTGACCCGTCCCTCAGGTATCGCCGCGATCAAAAGAGCAGAAGCTGGGTTGCTGACCTCGTGAGCGAGGCCGCAGCGTTCTTCAATGATCGGTGGGCGAACGATGGCGTCCGGTTCGAAGTCGCTGTGGTCGAGGACTTCGAGGTGCAGATAAGCACCGGAAAATTCAGCCAGGTGATGGATAATCTGGCGATCAACGCCCACTATTGGGTGTCGCGTCACCTGCGGGCGGGGCACATCTCGGATGGGCTGATCACCTGTGTGATCTCGGCACCGATCATCCGCTTTACAGACAACGGCCCAGGCGTCTCCTCGAGAGTTGACGACTCGCTCTTCGATGCATTCGTCACCACAAAGCCTCAGGGCGAGGGGCGCGGGCTCGGTCTCTACGTCGTATCCCAACTTCTGGACTCGGAGGGGGCGACGATTCGCCTGAACTCCCACCGTAACGCCGAGAATCGGTACGACACGTTCGAGATCGATCTGGCATCGATCTCCACCGGGGCTCGCAGGAGGGGTGAAGCCAATGACTGAGGAGACGGGCACACAGGTAATCGACGCTCCCGAGACGGAGACCCAGGAGATCAGCGCCGCGCTGGATGACGCACAAGCCAAGATCGCGCCGCTACTTGAGGAACTCGGGATCGAGTTGGTGATCAACCTCGATGACACCTGGAGTCTGGCCGCAGAGGATCACGAGGCAGTCGCCACAGCAGTGATCACAAGTGAAGACTTCGCAAGAGAAGCAGTCCGCCAGCTCGAGGAGATCGATAGCGCGAACGTCGAAGGAGTTGACCAGTCCAACCCATCGTCCATCAACGACCGTCTTGAGGAGATCTGGCCCTCCCTTGAACCCGACGCACGCACGTCACTCAGTCAAGGTGCCAAAGCGGCGCTCGCAGACGCGGCGGCCGACCTAGGCGAGGAGGAGCGC
This sequence comes from Microbacterium sp. IO18, assembly GCF_049099505.1. Taxonomy (NCBI): domain Bacteria; kingdom Bacillati; phylum Actinomycetota; class Actinomycetes; order Micrococcales; family Microbacteriaceae; genus Microbacterium; species Microbacterium sp. IO18. The sequence continues at coordinate 1,076,657 of NZ_JBMJAF010000001.1, read as the reverse complement.
AACGACGAGATCGCGGCACAGGCCCGGCTCCAGCGCCTTTTCAGTGCGAAGGTCGAGTTCCGGGGCCTGGGGATGAACGACTGGGCCACGATCCGAGACGAGATCCTGGCGGCAGATCGCCCGGTCCTGCTATTGGTAGACAAAGACTTCTCCAAAGAGGAAGGGGGCGGGGAAACCACCGGTTCAACCCTCCTCAAGCAGATCGTTGATGCGAAGAACCCGGCGATCTTCGCTGCACTGCTCACGCACACCGCGCGAGACGAAGATGGTGAGTTGGCAGTGCGGCAGACACTCGAGCGCACCGAGCAAGTGGAACCGGGCCGCATCCTCGTCATCGGGAAGTACCGCCTCAAAGATCATGCAACGATGACTGCAGCCATCAGGGATCTCTTGGTGCTTCCAGTGGGCGAGAAGCTCCGCGCCCTTGCACGCAAGGCCCTCGAGGTCGCGAGCGAGCGTGCTCGGGAGCGTTTGGAGGAGATCCAGCCATATACCCTCATCGGTGCCGTCGCGTCCGCTCAGAAGGAGGGGTCGTTCGAACTAGACCAACCACTTCGGCTGGTGGCCAGAGCTCAACGAGAAGCAACCCTGGAAATCATGCGCGACATCAGTTTCGCAGAGGACCTCGAAGTTCTGCGGAGCAGCAAAAGAGTTCGCACATACCTCCTCTCCGCGCAGGCCGGCCCCCAGTTGACTCGGGTACTGCACGAGTCAGTGTTCGAGCAGGGGGCGATAGTTAACGCGCTAGGCCTTCCGATCGAGATCGGCGACATTTTCAGGGCTGAATCGCTGTTCCCGCCAGCCCGTGGGCAGCAGGCGCCCAAGCCCCGGCATTATGTACTCCTTGCGCAGGTTTGTGACATTTCGATGCGTCACCGTGGGGCGCGCGAACCTGAGGTCCCGACCTTCGTCCTGCACGAGTTCCGCGCGGTCGCTGAGCGGCCGGCGCAGCGTCTCCATTCGCGTTTCCACGGTGTCGGCCATTTCGACCCGACATCGGACGAAATCTGGGGTGTGAACTTCGGTGGGAGGATTGCAGTGCCTTCGATCGCTGTGGACGCTACGGTGTTCAACGAAGATGGGTCTTCATTGATCGTCCTCGGGCACGCCGAGGCTCGGCAGATGGCTTCCAGTTGGATGGAGCGGGAACACGAGATCCAGAAGCGCGCCCGGCAGATGATCACCGAGCACGAGGAGTCTCTCAAGTTGCTGGAGAACACCGCGAATGCCGAGACGATATTGTCACGGCTCGCTGCAGCGACAGCTGGTGGCACCGTCTCGCCGAAGTCTGGTGTCACAGCCAAGATTGATGTCGAGAAGAAGCAAATCGAGTACGGTCTGAAACGGGTCGGTCGGTTGTCGTCCAGGGTTGCGGCCTCGGTCGCTGCGCTAGCGATCTCTTATGACGGACGCCCCGGGTTCGAGATGGCGGCTGCCATCGCGAAGCTAGACGACGAGCGGTGAAGGCCTGAACCACGGAAGGCGGACACCGTCAGAACAGCGGGCGCGAAATCTTGATATCGCGAAAGCTTCTCTGGATAAATCCCTGATGTACCGAGAAATCATACGCAAGGCATCATGCACGTAACCGTGGCGATATGGTGGAGTTCCGTTTCAACAACTAGCGTCATTCTTGTTGACGATCACTCCTGATCCCACGGCAGTCTCACCTGCGGCAGGATGTAGATGCGGCCGAGGGTCGCGACCGGATGCCTCGTCATGTACTCGGCGGCTTCGTCGATCGAATCGGCGGTGATGAGGTCGTAGCCGGCGAACCACTCCTTGAACTCGGGGAACGGGCCGTCGGTGATCAGGGCGCGGCCGTCACGGACGACGACGGACTTCGCCTGCTCGGGACCCGCGACCGGTGCCCCCTCTCCCAGACGTCCCGCCGCTTCGCCCTCGGCAGCCCAGCGTTCGAGCATCGCCTGGTCCTCGGATTGGGTCAGATCGGTGCCGCTGGGGTCGGACATGTGGATGACGAGGTACTTGCTGCTCATGAGGGTTCTCCATTCGATGGTGCGAGCTGATTCCGTCGGCGGATGAGGTGAGTGGTCTCGGCGGTGTTCCTGGCCAGACCGATTGCGCGGTCATAGGCCGCTCGGGCGTCGGCGGAGCGGCCGGTCGCGCGCAGCAGTTCCGCACGGGTGACGTGGAAGGCGTGGTGGCCGTCGAGCGTGTCGGTGAGTCGGTCGATGATCGCGAGAGCGAGGTCGGGTGAGTCGTGTTCGGAGATCGCGATGGCCTTGTTGAGGGTGACGAGTGGACTCGGGTCGATCTCCTCGAGCCGGGAGTAGAGGCTCGCGATGCGCGCCCAGTCGGTGTCACGCGGATGCGGGGCAGTGACGTGGGCGGCATTGATCTCCGCGAGTAGCCGGTATCTGCCGGAGGGCTCATCAGCCTCCCGCGATCCGAGCAATTGCAGACCCTCAGCGATCAACTCTCGATCCCAGGACCCCCGATCCTGCTCATCGAGCCGCACCAGCTCACCGTCGACCGAGACGCGGGCCTGAGAGCGGGCGTCGGTGAGCAGCATCAACGCGAGCAGACCGACCACCTCGGCATCGTCAGGACGGAGTCCCTGTGCGAGCCGGGTGAGTCGGATCCCCTCGGCGGTCAGCTCGCGCCGGATCGCGGGCGTGTCGGGGCCGGAAGCGAGGTATCCCTCGTTGAAGACGAGATACAGCACAACGAGGACGGCATCGATGCGCTCGGGGAGGTCCTCCGCCGTGGGGATCGCGAAGGGGACGCCGGCCGCCTTGAGCTTCGCTTTAGCCCGGCTGATCCGCTGACCCATGGTCGTGTCCTGCACGAGGAACGCGTGGGCGATCTCGGCGACGGTGAGCCCGCCGACGATCCTCAAGGTCAGCGCGACGCGCGCGTCGAGCGAGAGCGCCGGGTGGCAGCAGATGAACAGCAGCCGAAGCCGATCATCCTCGATGGCACCGGCCGGGGCGGCGGGTTCCGGATCGTGCAGCAGCAGCGCCTCCCGGTGCTTCTCGTCTCGACGCGCCTCACGCCGCAGCCGGTCGATCGCCCTGCGATTCGCTGTCGTGGTCACCCACCCGGCAGGGTTCGGCGGTATGCCGTGTGCTGGCCAATGCTCGACAGCGGTCGCGAACGCCTCCGCGGTCATCTCCTCGGCCAGGTCGAGGTCTCCGAACCGCCGCGTGAGTCCCGCGACGATCCGCGCCCACTCCTCCCGATGCGTGCGCGTGATCACCGTCGCGACATCCCGAGTGTCGTCCCGGGGTTCCGGCATCGTCATCATCTCCTCGCTACATATACTCCGAGCGGGCCGTTCAGCTTGCGACAGTCTTCCGGAAAAGCCGCCGGATCGGTGTGCGGTCGGAAGACTTTCGCCGCGGGCCCTCGGCCTTGGCGGCCGCGCTGCGTTCAGCGGCAACGCGACGTCGCTCCGCCTCGACGATGGCCCGCCGGGTCTCGGCCTGGTGATAGATGATCGTCAACATCGGATCCATATACATGGAGGAGGCCCTTCCTGATCGGGCCGGAATCGTTGCATCCGGCTATCAGGACCACGAACGGGCGCGGCTCATTTCGACACCGGCGTGACAGTGACAGGTTCTGTTGGCCTGATCGCGGTGGTATGCCACCGTTTCGCTTCCATGTGACAGATCACATGAATCATCGCGGAGAGGCCTGATCGCTTTCAGGACATGTCCGGATGGGGTGCGGCACAGCTTTGTGCCGACTTCATTTCGTGCTCGCCGGTGTGCCGCGAATCCTGCGAGCCTATGAGGCTGCTTGGTTATGGCACGTCGCGGGGTCCCGGTATAACGTCTAGCATTATTAACGGGGTCCGTTATATTCTTGGGTGTGATCAGATCGTTCGGGAGTAAGGCGACCGAACGTCTGTGGCGTCGTGAGCGCGTACCGTCGGTCGATCCTCGGATCGTCTCGGTGGCGTTGCGCAAGCTTCGCCAAGTGGGGGCTGCAGAATCGATTGACGATCTTCGTCTCCCGCCAGGAAACCGGCTGGAAGCTCTGAAGGGTGATCGAGCCGGCCAATACAGCATCAGAGTCAATGACCAGTGGCGGATCTGCTTCGTGTGGACCGACGCTGGCCCAGAGGAGGTGGAGATCGTTGACTACCATTGACAAGATTCCCCCGATTCACCCGGGTGAGGTCCTCATGGAGGACTTCATCAAGGGTTTCGAGATCACGCAGAACAAGCTCGCTGTCGCCATCGGTGTGCCGCCGCGTCGGATCAATGAGATCGTGCACGGCAAGCGGGGGATCTCGGCTGATACCGCCCTGCGGCTTGCACGATACTTCGGTGTCTCGGCACAGTTCTGGCTCAATCTTCAGACGCGGTACGAACTGGATCTGGCTGAGGATCGTGCCGCCGAGCAGATCGCGGCGATCACACCACTTCAGGCTGCGTAACGACTGACTCCCACGGATCGGAGGACCTTTGGTGATCGATGAGACCCGGCCGACAGCGGGGTTCGGCAAAGCCGGGAGGCCGTGATGGAGGTCGAGACACCGGATTCGTATCCCGCCGCACTCGGGAGACGACGCACATTGGTCATCCGCGTCTGCCTGGTCATCGTCATCGTGTGGGTGACCGTCTGGGGCCTCATCATGTGCGCGGGTATCGTCCCGCTGGCGGTGATCGCCGGAGCCATCCGTGGTCTGCCGATCGGCTGGCAGCTCATCGACATCTCCTTCGGGGTCGTGGCTGCCGTGCCTCTCACGATCGCACTCGTGCTGACGCGACGACTCGAGAGATCGAATGTCGTCACCGCTGTCGGAGGAACCCCGTCCGTGCACCATCCGCACGGGTGACAGGATTGACGGATGACCGCAACACTCGTGGCCCAAGGGCTGGCCGGCGGGTACGGCCACCGCACCCTGTTCGACTCCCTCGACCTGACCGTCACCGCGGGTGATGTCGTGGGCCTCGTCGGGGCCAACGGCGCAGGGAAGTCGACCCTCCTGAAGCTGCTGGCCGGTGTGGAAGAGCCGCAGGCCGGGACCATTCGGCTCTCGCCGGCGGATGCCTTCGTCGGATGGCTCCCGCAGGAACACGAGCGCGTCGCGGGTGAGAGCGTGGTCGACTACATCGGACGCCGGACTGGGTGTGCGGCGGCGACCAGAGACATGGATGCTGCCGCAGCGGCCCTCGGGGATCCGTCTCTCGCTGCGCCTGGCACAGACCCCGCCGACACCTACTCGGCCGCGCTGGATCGTTGGCTGGCCAGCGGGGCGGCAGACCTCGAAGAGCGGCTTCCGGCAGTGCTCGCCGACCTCGGCCTCGATCTGGGCGAGGATCCGGCCCACACGCTGATGACATCGCTGTCGGGCGGACAAGCGGCGCGCGTCGGTCTGGCCGCACTGCTGCTGTCGCGCTTCGACATCGCGCTGCTGGACGAGCCGACGAACGATCTCGACCTCGACGGCATCGAGCGGCTGGAAGCGTTCGTGCGCGGCCTCCGCGGGGGTGTCGTCGTGGTCAGCCACGATCGCGAGTTCCTCGCCCGATGTGTCACCCGCGTCCTGGAGCTCGACCTCGCGCAGGGGAGCAACCGCGTGTTCGGCGGCGGCTACGACTCGTACTTGGAGGAGCGGGCGACGATCCGTCGACAGCAGCGTGAGAAGTACGACGAGTTCGCGGACAAGAAGGCCGACCTCGTCGCTCGTGCCCGCACCCAGCGTGAGTGGTCGAGCCAGGGCGTGCGCAACGCGATGAAGAAGGCGCCCGACAACGACAAGATCAAACGCAAGGCCTCGGCGGAGTCGAGTGAGAAGCAGGCGCAGAAGGTGCGTCAGATGGAGAGCAGGATCGCTCGGCTCGAAGAGGTCGAGGAGCCGCGCAAGGAGTGGCAGCTCGAGTTCACGATCGGTGCGGCGCCGCGTTCCAGCTCGGTGGTATCCACGCTGAGTTCCGCCGTCTTCCGACAGGGATCCTTCCAGCTCGGCCCGGTGTCGCTCCAGGTGAACGCGGGGGAGCGGATCGGCATCACCGGCCCGAACGGCGCCGGGAAGTCGACGCTGCTGCGCGGGCTGCTCGGGCGGCAACTCCCCGATGAGGGAACGGCGAGCCTCGGTGCGAGCGTGCAGATCGGCGAGATCGACCAGGCCCGTGCGCAGCTCGTCGGCACGCAGCCGCTCGCCGGCGCCTTCGAGGAACTCGTGCCGGAGATGGCGTCCGGGGAGGTGCGCACGCTCCTCGCGAAGTTCGGTCTCAAAGCCGATCACGTGATGCGCGCCGTCGATGAGCTCTCGCCCGGGGAGCGCACCCGCGCAGGACTGGCGCTGCTGCAGGCGCGGGGCATCAACCTGCTCGTGCTCGACGAGCCGACGAACCACCTCGACCTGCCCGCGATCGAGCAGCTCGAACAGGCGCTCGAGTCCTACGAGGGCACTCTGCTGCTCGTCACCCATGACCGTCGGATGCTCGCGACCGTGAAGACCGACCGGCACTGGCGGGTGGAGGCCGGGCAGGTCGTCGAGGTATGACGAGCGTCGACATCGACACGGTTTCCCCGATGTTCGCGGGCGGGCCTGGTAGGCGTCCACTTGGCTCGGTTGAGCGATCCGTGTTGCGGAAGCACCAAGGGGCGGGCCAGAATGTCGCTCAGGATGCCCGACAGTGACGTCGTGGAGCTCCTCGCCCTGAGCCGCAAGCGCTCTGGGTGACCTCTACGACCAGAAGGCCACGATGACCTCGCCCACCACTGCGCCGCGCACGAATATGCTCGCCCTGATCGGCTTCATCGCCGCATTCGTCATGCCTGTCGCTGGCGTCATCCTCGGAGTGTTCGCTCTGCGGCAGCTACGGACACCTGGCAACACCGAGTCGGGAGCTGGACTCGCACGGTGGGCGCTCGTGATCGGGGCGATCGGCACGGTGTTCCTCGTGCTGTTCTTCATCCTGTGGGCCACGCTGTTCTTCTCCGCTTTGAGCGGCCAGCCCATCGGGCGCTGATCCGGGGACCCCATGCGGTCGAAGAAGGCTCGTGCGTCGCTGCCGGGGGACTGGTCCTCTCTGTAGATGCCGCAGCGCTCCGGGGTGGAGGCGCCCGACGCCTCCGAGTCATCGCTCGGTGACACGGCAGCCGGAACATCGTCTCCCTGATCGCCGAGTCGGGATACGCTGGAGGACGGCGGCTCCGGCCGCGGTCCGGTCGCTGGCGTCCGCCGTGGACGTCCCGCCTGAGTTCCTGACACCGACGGCACGAGGAGATTCACGCCGATGACCGACACCCAGATCTTCGAACCCGACGGTCGCGCGATCCCGTTCGTCGATGAAGGCGACGGTCCTGTCAAGCTCGTCCTGATCCAGGAGCGCGATCTGGCGGCCGACGTCCTCGGTGTCGTGGCACACTACCTCGCCGAGGAAGCGGGGTTCCACGTGCTGCGCATCGGCCATCGAGCCGAGGCCAAGCGCGAAGAGGTCTCCCTCGACGATCGGGTCGAGGACGCCCTCGCCGTGATCGACCACGTCGGGTTGGGTGATACCTGGATCGGCGGGCACGGCTTCGGCGGCACGGTCGCACGGGCCTTCGCCTTGGCGCACGCCGACCGGGTAAACGGTCTCGCACTGCTCGGTGTCGAAGAGAACGACCTGCCTCTCGCGCCGGTGATGCCCGTGCTGATCATCCAGGGCACCAAGGACCTCGCCAATCGGTTCGCCAACGGAGAGCAGCTGCAGTCCACGGCACCCGAGCGCGCGAGCGTCAAGAGCATCGACGGCGCTGATCACCTGTTCCCGATGACACACCCGATCGAGACCGCGGTCGTCATCGAGGAGTATCTCGACTGGGATTGAGCCCCTGACGGGCGCTCAGCGCCCCTGACGCTTCTTGTACGGCTTCGGCTGCCCCTTCACAGCGGGCGCCCGGCCCTTGCCCTTCGAGGCTTTGGCCTTGCCTCCGGCCGGGGCAGGGGCGTTGCGCACCGGCTCCGGTGCGGCGGCCACCTCGGCCCGCGCCTCCACCAGCAGAAGCTCGCCGACGGGCGTCAAACGCGTGGGCCCGTCGCGATGGACGATCGGGTGACCCACCTCGGCCTCGAGTTTGTCGATCGAAGTGTAGAGAGAAGCCAGCGGGATGCCGAGCTTCTCCGCCGCGCGCGGGAAGTGCAGTTCGTCCGCGAGGACGACGAAGCGGCGGAGCAGGGAAATCTTCACGATGGCCTTTCGACTGCGCACACGGGCGTGCGAGCTCGCTCCAGGTTACGCGGTGCAGACAGACGGATGCCGCGGCCGAGTCGGCCGCGGCATCTGGAATCCTTCGGTCAGGCGACCTGCGGTGTGACGGCGAACGACACGGAGCCTTCGTCGTCGACGCCGGCATCGAGGATCTTGTCGTCGAGGGCGGCGACAGCGGACTCGTCGAGGAACAGCCGGGTACCGGCGACCTCCACGACCTGGTCCTGCGGCTCCGGGTCGGTGGCGACGAGCACGGCGAGACGTGCACTGCCCTCCGGGCCCTGGGCCTCGGTCGAGTGGATGCGGAGCCCGGCGTCCGGGGCGTCCGTCTGACGGCTGACGAGAGTCGTCACGATTGCGGAGGCGTTGTCGGTGAGGGTGAGCACGAGACTCTCCTTCCGGTTGGGGCATGCCGCGGTCGCGACATGTCCTGGCTACGATGCCCGACGTCGGGAATGCTCTCAACCCCCTTGCGCGTCCTCGGAGGAGACTCTTACCCTGCTCGCAGGTTCTTGCGGAGGAACACCTGCGCGGTGCCGTCGCCGTCGGGAACGCGCTCGTGCTCCTCATACCCGCACGATCGGTAGAGGCGGATGTTCGCCTCGCTCAAGCTCCCCGTGAACAGCTCCGCGACGTCCGCTCCGGACGCCCTCTCGGCGCTCTCGAGCAGTAGTCTGCCGATTCCTTCGCCCTGAACGTCCGGTGCGATCGCGATCCTGCCGATCAGCAGCAGACCGTCTCTCTCGACGTAGCGGATGGCGCCGACGAGGCGCCCGCCGATGCGCGCGGTGAGTCCCGACTCGGAGCGCAGCTCTGCTTCCAACTCGGAGAGCGTCTGGGTCAGGGGTGGCATGTCGACACTGCCGTAGATGGCGGCTTCCGAGACGAAGGCAGCGCGTTGCACCGTCAGCACCTCGCCGGCGTCCTCATCGCTGATCGGGGAGATGACGATTCCCGATCGCGTCTTTTCCTGGTCTTCGTTCACGATGTCCGCGTCACTCACGCGTGTCAGATTCCGGGTTCCGCCCCCGCGGTGTCAACCCCCTCGCTCTCGGCTACGCGCCGGATTAGCGTCGGCCGCAGGAGGTACATCATGGCGAAAAGCACGACCACCAAGAAGGCCGGCGACTCGACGAAGCGCGCGGCGAAGACGACCAGGCAGCAGAACGCGGAGAAGGGCTTCACCGCCTCGAAGACCCTCGCGGACAACCTGCAGGCCGTGCTCGTCGATCTGCTCGATCTCGCGATCCAGGGAAAGCAGGCGCACTGGAACGTCGTGGGGCGCAACTTCCGCGACACGCACCGCCAGCTCGACGAGATCATCGACGATGCACGCACCTTCAGCGACACGATCGCGGAGCGCATGCGGGCCTTGCATGCCGTCCCCGACGGGCGCAGTGCGACCATCGCGAAGACGAGCTCGCTTCCCGAGTTCCCCGCCGGCGAGGTCTCGACCACCGAGACGATCGACCTCGTCACGGAGCGACTGGAGGCGGCGGTCGGAACAGCACGAGACGTGCATGACGCCGTCGACGAGGAGGACCCGACCTCTGCGGACCTCTTGCACGCCATCATCGAACGGCTCGAGCAGTTCGCATGGATGGTCAGCGCAGAGAACCGGAGCCCAGCAGGACGCTGACTGCGGGTGCCGCGGGGCCGTCACTCGGTGGCGGCTCCGCGGGCGTGGGCGCTGCCGCGCATGATCCGCGGAAGCGCCGCCCACAGCGCCGTCACGAGGACCAGCGCCGCGATGAGCGCGATGATGCCGGCGACGCGGTTGACCGTGAAGTCGATGATCAGCGTCGTCACGCCGATGGTCAGCGCGCCGATCACGACGAGGTCGATGCGGACGATCCGCGCCGCGATGCGCACCAGTTCGGGCTTGCGACGCCGACCGAACAGCGCCCGGTGCATCCCCACGGGCGCCAGGGCGAGAATCGTCGCCACCGCCGCAAGAGCGACGAGCACGACGTAGAGATCGCGCTGGAGCGCGTCCATGTCGGTGAAGCGTGGCTGGAAGGCGACCGCGAGGAGGAAGCCGGTGAGGATCTGGGTCCCCGTCTGCATGACGCGAAGCTCCTGAAGAAGCTCTTCCCAGTTGCGATCGGCCCGCTCGTTCGCGGTCTCGTGACGGCCGTCGAGACCGTTCCCTCCACCCGAAGGATCTGATGTCATGGTCTCAGTGTGGGTTCCCCGCTCGGCCGCTGTCCAGACGCTTGCATCCGTGGAACGAAAGAAGGCATGATGACGCTCCCTCCGATCCGCGACTGGTGGCCTGAACTCTCCGAAGACGGGCGACGGGCCGTGCTCGACGCCGATACCCCGCACCTCTACGAGGCGGTGCGCGAGGAGATCCGCGTGATCACCGGTGCTGTCGTCGGGATGGTGGAGTCCTTGAGTGACGAGGATCTCGAGTACGCACGCACACACCCCGCGGAGACGGGCTGATCGCAGGAACCCGCGCTTACGCGGCGTCGGGCTCCGTGGTCTCGGCGCCTTCCTCACGCAGTCGCGGTTCGGTGCGACGCTCGGGCCGCGCGCCGGCCTTGTCCGCGTAGAACGCTCGGATCCGATCCATGTCGGCCCCCACATCGCCGGTCAGATCGATGGTCGGACCGAGCCCGCTCGTCATGGTCGTGCGATCCACGAAGCCGAGCGTCACCGGCATACCTGTCTCGCGAGCGATCCGATAGAACCCCGACTTCCAGTACTCGTTGCCACCTCGGGTGCCGTCGGGTGTCACGACGAGCCCGAAGACGGTACCCGCGTGCACCTGGCCCACGACGTCGTTGACCACCCTCGCGGGGTCGGCACGGTCGACGGGGATTCCGCCGAGCCCACGCATGATCGGACCGCGCCATCCACGGAAGAGGCTCTTCTTGCCGAGCCAATGCACGTCGATGCCGAGTCGCCAGGCGATCGCCAGCATCAACACGAAGTCCCAGTTGGACGTATGCGGAGCGCCGACCAGAACGGTCGGCCGCGTCGGCGCTGCCTCGCTCACGAGCGTCCATCTGCTGAACGCCCAGAACATGCGGGCGAGGAGTCGTTTGGCCATCCCTCAACCGTACGGGAGAACCGCGGTCGATCTGCGGGCATGTCCGACCGTGCGGATCCGGCGCCACCCCTTCCCGACAGGCGTAGCATCGAGGGATGAAGAACACGCGGCAGGATTCCGTGCAGCAGGACGAGCCCGCCGGGCTGCAACCGCTCCTGGACTCCCTGAACCTCCTCGAGGGCGACGCTGCGGGCTACTGCAGCAATGGCGTCTGCCAGTTCCCCGCTCCGAAGAGCGAGTAAGCGACAGACGCCATCGCGGGCCGCCTCCGAACGATCAGTGCCCGGCAGGCAGTGCCTCGCCGGCATCGTCGGAAGGCTTGCGGACGAACGGGCTCAGCGCCACGGCCGCGAGCGAGATGAACGCCGCGATCAGGAACGCCGTGCGAGCACCGGGAGCACCCGCGACCGCGGTCGACAGGCCCTCCTGCTCTCCGGCATGCAGGATCGTGGAGTAGGTCACCAGTAGCAGGGCGACTCCCGTGGCCCCGGCAACTTGCTGCAGGGTGTTCAACACCGCGGAACCGTGGGAGTACAGGGAGCGCTGCAGCGAACCCAGCGAGGCGGAGAACAGCGGCGTGAACGACATCGCGAGCCCGACCGACATGGCCGCCTGGACGATGATGAGCGCCCACCAGATGGTGTGTTCGCCGACCGTCGAGTAGAAGAACAGCGACGACGAGACCAGGATCGTGCCGGGGATGAGCAGCGGGCGAGTGCCGCGCGCATCGTAGACACGGCCCATGATCGGTCCGAGCAGTCCCATCAGCAGGGAACCGGGGAGGAGGATCAGGCCGGACTGGAGCGGGTTGAGCCCGGCGACGTTCTGCAGGTACTGCGGCAGGAGCGTCAGAGTGCCGAACATCGACAGCGCCAGGATCGACATGATGATCACGGACAGCGTGAAGTTGCGGGAGCGGAAGACGCGCAGATCGAGCAGTGCGTCATCGATGCGCTGCAGCAGGAGCTGACGCCAGACGAACAGCCCCAGCGACAGCGCACCGACGATCAGCGAGATGATGCCGGCGGTCTCACCCGATCCGCCCTCGGCACCGAACTGGCTGAGCCCGAACACGACGCCGCCGAAGCCGAGCGCTGCGAGCGGGATCGAGAGGATGTCGAGCGGGACGGACCGGGTCTCACCGAGGTTCGTCATCCACTTCACGCCCATGAGCAGGGCGATCAGCGAGATCGGGAGGATGATCCCGAAGAGTGCGCGCCAGCTGGCGAACTCGAGCACGGCACCGGCGAGGGTCGGACCGATCGCCGGAGCGAGCGAGATCACGAGGCCGACACGGCCCATCATGCGGCCACGCGACTGCGGTGGCACGACGTTCATGATCGTCGTCATCAGCAGCGGCATCATGATGCCGGTGCCGGCGGCCTGGATCACGCGACCGATCAGCAGCACGGTGAAGCCGGGCGCGACGAGGGCCACGAGGGTGCCGAGCGAGAACGCGGTCATCGCGGCGATGAAGACCTGGCGCGTGGTGAACCGCTGCAGGATGAAGCCCGTGGTCGGGATCACGACTGCCATCGTGAGCATGAACGCGCTCGTGAGCCACTGGCCGAGCTCGGGCGGGATGCCCAGGTCGGTGTTGAGGTGGGGGATCGCGATCCCCATCGTGGTCTCGTTGAGGATCGCGACGAAGGCGGCGACGAGCAGCAGCCAGATCACGCGCATGTCGGTGCGGGAGATCTCGCCCCCTGCCGCGGCGGGGGTCGTCGAGATGGAGCCGGTATCGACGGCAGACATGGGCGGCCTCCAGGGCGAAGAAGAAACGGATTTCGCGAGAGTTCGCAAGAGTCAATCAGCGTAACGGCAATCGCCGACATTTCATTCCGAACTCACAGATATCCGTGGAGGACGGGTGCGCGGGCCGTGATGTCCCCGCGCGTGGGTACGCTGGCGCCATGAGCATGGGCGGCGGCATGGGCGGGGGACACCGCGGTGGGTTCCGCGGAGTCGACGAAGACGCGCAGCGGAAGCTGAACGCCGAGGCGCCACGGATCGCCGGGCTGGGTTCGCGGGTGGTCTCGCTCTTCAGCGCCTATCGCTGGCGCATCTTCTTCACGGGGATCCTCGTCATCGTCGGCGCCGCGATCGCCGTCGTCCCGCCCCTGATCGTGCAGCGCATCTTCGACGATGCGCTGTTCCCCGTCGCCGGGGGTGGCCCGCACCTCGAGCTGCTGGCCTGGCTCGTCGCCGCGATGGTCGGCCTGTTCCTGCTCTCCGCGGTGCTCGGTGTCGCCCAGACCTGGCTGACGTCCACGGTCGGCAACAACGTGACGGGCGATCTGCGGGTCAAACTCTTCGAGCACCTGCAAGCGATGGAGCTCGGCTTCTTCACCCGCACCAAGACGGGGGTCATCCAGTCCCGGCTGCAGAACGACGTCGGCGGGGTCTCGGGCGTGCTGACCAACACCGTCACCAGCATCCTGGGCAACGTCGTCACCGTCATCGCCTCGCTCGTCGCCATGATCCTGATCGATTGGCGTCTGACGCTCATCGCCGTCGTCATGATGCCGTTCCTCATCTTCGTCCAGCGCCGTGTGGGCCAGGTGCGTGCGCGGATCGCCGGCGAGACGCAGGAATCCCTCTCCGAACTGACCTCGATCACGCAGGAGACGCTGAGCGTGTCGGGGATGCTGCTGTCGAAGGCGTTCAACCGCCAGCGCACGGAGTCCGAGCGCTATCAGGCGGAGAACCGCAACCAGGTCGTCCTGCAGGTGCGGAGGGCGATGAGCGGTCAGGGCTTCTTCGCGGTCGTGCAGGTGCTCATGGCCAGTGTGCCCGCCGTCATCTACCTCGTCTCGGGGTATCTGATCGCGGGCGGAACCGGGGCCATCACCGCAGGAACCGTGGTCGCGTTCACGACGGTGCAGGCCCGACTGCTCATGCCGTTGATGGGACTGATGCGTGTCTCCCTGGACGTGCAGACCTCTTCGGCATTGTTCGCGCGCATCTTCGAGTACCTCGACCTGGTGCCCGAGATCCAGGATGCCCCCGACGCGATCACGGTCGACCAGGCTCCGGGGCCGCGCGGAAGGCTCGAATTCGTCGACGTCGTCTTCCGTTACCCGGACGCGTCCGCCGAGGCCCGTGCGACCTTGGACGGGGTCTCGTTCGTCGCGGAACCGGGACGGCACGTCGCCTTCGTCGGACCGTCCGGCGCAGGCAAGACCACGATCCTCTACCTGGCTCCGCGTCTGTATGAAGCCAAGGGGGGCGCCGTGCTGTTCGCCGGTGCCGATGTCCGGGAACTCTCCCAGGAGTCGATCATCGACCACGTGGGCATCGTGTCGCAGGAGACGTATCTCTTCCACGCCACCATCCGCGAGAACCTTCGCTATGCCAAGCCGGATGCGACCGAGGACGAACTGATCGCGGCCTGCACGGCTGCCAACATCCACCACATCATCGCCGGGTTCGAGCAGGGCTACGACACCGTCGTGGGCGAGCGCGGGTATCGGCTGTCCGGTGGCGAGAAGCAACGCATCGCGATCGCCCGCGTGCTGCTCAAGGATCCGCCGGTCCTGCTCCTCGACGAGGCGACCTCCGCTCTCGACACCGTCTCAGAACGGGTCGTGCAGGAGGCGCTGGACGAGGCGGCGAAGGGACGGACCACGCTGTCGATCGCGCATCGACTGTCGACCGTGATGGGGGCGGATGTGATCCACGTCCTCGAAGCCGGGCGCATCGTCGAGTCCGGCACCCACACCGAGCTCCTCGCGCTCGGCGGTCTCTATGCCGAGCTCGCAGCGGAACAGGTCGCGGCGTCCCGCGTGCTCGATACCGAGGCCGCAGTCGAACAGGCCGTGACCGGAGGAGCCCCCGTCCCGCTCGCCGATCGTCGTGCGGACAGGGCACCCGCCGACTCTGCGGGCGCCGACGCGGTCGCGACGATCACGGCGGCGGTGCCGTTGCTCGCGGAGCCTCGGCCCGATGAGCCGATCTACCCGCCGGAGTCCTGAGACGCTGTGTTCGGCCTCAGTGCACCGAGAGGCCTCCGTCGACGAACAGCGAGTGTCCGGTCACGTAGGCCGAGCCTGGGCCGGCGAGGAAGACGGCAGCTCCGGCGAAGTCGCTCGGAAGACCGTTGCGGCCGATCATGGTGCGTGCCGCGAGCTCGGCGATCTTCGCAGGATCCTCCTGAAGGCGGGCGTTCAGTGGGGTGAGCACGAACCCGGGCACCAGGGTGTTGCTGGTCACGCCGGTGCCGCCCCATGCCTCCGCCTCAGAACGCATGAGCGACTCCACAGCTCCCTTGGACGCACCGTAGATCCCGCTGCCGACGAAGGCGCGGTGGGCCTGCTGGGAACTGATATGGATGAGTCGGCCGTAGCCGCGTTCCGCCATGCCGGGTGCGTATCGCTGTCCGAGGAGGAAGGGAGCGAGCGCGTTGACCGTCATGGTCGCATCCCAGTCGTCCTCGGTGATCTCCGGGAACGGAGGGCGGATGTTGATCCCGGCGGAGTTGACGAGGATGTCCGGTTCGCCGAACGGCTCCGTGGCCGCCTCTGCGACCGCGTGGATGCCCGCACGGGTGCGGAGATCGCCGACGACCCCCGCGACGCGGCATCCGTGCGCGCGGAGCTCTTCGACGGTCTCGTCGATGCGCGCCTCACCGCGGGCGACGATGACGGTCGCGGCACCGGCGCGGGCGAGCGCGGTGGCGATGCCCCGGCCGATCCCGGAGCTGCCGCCCGTCACGACCGCCGTGCGGCCGTCGAGGGAGAAGAGAGAGGAGAGGTAGTCGTGCATGTCGTGGGTACCTGTTCGGTCGGAGGGCGTGCGTCACCACGCGAGCGCGGCGGCGATGGCGGGGTCGGGCGCGGCGTCGGCGAACTCGGGGAGTGCCCGGAGCTCCGCGATGAACGCATCGACCTCGGCCGCGTAGGCCGGGTCGGGGTGGGTGCTCGCGATCTCGAGCAGGGGTGCGATGTCCATCGCGAGGATCAGGTCGAGGCGGGCGGTGACGGATGCGCGGGCGCCCGCGTCGTGCAGGACGCGGATGCCGCCACGCAACGCCGCGAGGTAGTCGCGCAGGACGGACAGCTGCGACTTGCTCTGCGTGATCGACGTGCCGTCGGCGCGGAGGCGCCATCGCACGACGACGTCGGGGATCACGTCGAAGGCGCGCGCCCGGGTGTACATCAGCTGCGCGACCACCTGATCTTCGTACGCGACACCCTCGGGGAATCGGAGGTCCCGCCAGAAGGCGGTGCGGCTCACCTTCGACCACGCGACGATGTTCGACACCGCCTGCGGGTGCGCGGTGAGGGTCGTGCCGAGTCGCTCCGGTGAGGTCGCGGCCGCCACCCAGGGCTGCACCCGCCCTGCGACGTAGCCGGACCCCTCCGGGCGGGAACGCACGTACGCACCGGCCACGAAGTCGCTTCCGGTGTGGTCGAGCGTGCGGGTCATCCGGGCGAGCGCATCGGGGAGGAGCTCGTCGTCGCCGTCGAGGAATCCGAGGTACCGGGTGTCGACGCGGTCGAGTCCGAGGTTGCGCGCGGCTCCGAGGCCGCGGGAGGCCGGGTGGTGGATCGCCGTGAAGCGTCGGTCCGCAGCCGCGGCCGCATCGAAGATCGCTCCCGTGTCGTCGGTGGACCCGTCGTCGATGAGGATCGCCCGCCACCGGCGCTCGGTCTGCGCACGCAGGGAGTCGAGGGCTGCGGGGGCGAAGGCGGCGATATCGCGTCCGGGGACGACCAGCGTCACGATCGGGTCGGAGGCAGTCACCAGCTGAGTCTATGGCCGGGCATCAGCCTCGGGCCGCGTGCACGGAGTTGGTGACGAGTTCCGCGAGTCGTTCGGGTGCGCCATCGGGCAGTGCCTCCCTGCCGAAGGTGAATCGGACCGAGGTCTGCGCCACCCCGGGGGGCACGCCGCACGCGAGGAGGACGTGCGAGGGGTCGTCGCTGCCCGCCGCGCAGGCCGAGCCGCTCGAGGAGATGATCCCCCGGCGTTCAAGCTCGAGGAGCACCGATTCACCGCTGGTGCCCGCGAAGGTGAAGCTCGCTGTGCCGGGCAGGCGGTGCGCGGGGTCGCCGGTGAGCGCGGCTTCGGGGATGCCGGAGAGCACGAGGGAGATGAACCGTGCCGTGGTCGCCGCGACACGGGGTGCCAGGACCTCCCGCTCGCTCTCCGCGAGTTCCAGGGCGGTCGCCAGTGCGACGGCTCCGGCGACGTTCTCCGTGCCCGACCGACGCCCGCGTTCCTGACCGCCCCCGTGCAGCACCGGTTCCAGGGGTATGCGACCTCGCACGGCCAGAGCGCCGATGCCTTTGGGAGCGCCGAGCTTGTGACCGGCGATGGAGACGGCGTCGGCGCCGAGCCCGGCAAGCGGAAGCCACCCCGCCGATTGCACCGCATCCAGGTGGAGGGGTACGCGAGAAGCCCGGGCCACGGACGCCAGCGCCGTCGCGTCCTGGACCGTGCCCACCTCGTTGTTCGCATGGCCGATGGAGATCAGTGCCGTGTCGTCTCTGATCGCCGACGCGAGCGCAGCCGGTGCGATCCGACCGGCGTCGTCGACGGGAAGCATCGTCACCTCGACCCCGTGGAAGCGTTGCAGGTACGCGGCGGATTCCAGGATCGACTCGTGTTCGATCGGGGAGATGACCAGATGCCGCTTCCCGGCCTCGAGGGCCGCGAGCGTGATGCCCTTCACCGCGAGGTTGTTCGCCTCCGTCCCGCCCGCGGTGAAGACCACATCGCCGGTGCGCAGTCCCAGCACCCGCGCGACCCGGACGCGGGCGTCGTCGAGTGCGCTCGCCGCCGCTTCGCCTGCCGTGTGATGGCTCGAGGGATTGCCGAACACTCCGGTGAGGTACGGACGCATCGCGTCGAGCACCTCCGGACGCACCGGAGAGGTCGCTGCATGGTCGAGGTAGAGCACGATGTTCAGTCGATCCGCAGATCCAGGCCGAGGTCGAGGGCGCGGGCCGAGTGGGTCAGAGCCCCGACTGAGATCACGTCCACCCCGGTGCGGGCGATGTCGCCGACGGTGTCGAGGTTCACTCCACCGGAGGCTTCGACCGTCGCTCGCCCGCCGATCAGGGCGACGCCCGCACGCAGATCGTCGAGGGAGAAGTTGTCGAGCAGCACCGTGTGGGCACCGCCGTCGAGGACGGCCGGGATCTGGTCGAGACGGTCGACTTCGACGACGACGTGCGTGGTGTGCGGCAGCCGCGACAGTGCCTGACGCAGAGCGGTCGCGAGGTCGAGACCCGATCGGGTGAGCACGGCCAGGTGGTTGTCCTTCGCCATCACCGCGTCCGACAGGGAGTAGCGGTGGTTGCGGCCGCCGCCCGATTCGACCGCATGCCGCTCGAAGGCGCGCAGCCCCGGCGTGGTCTTGCGTGTGTCGGCGATGCGCGCAGCCGTGCCCTCGATCGCGCTGACGTACGCCACGGTGAGGCTCGCGATGCCGCTCATCCGCTGCGCGAAGTTCAGCGCCACCCGTTCGGCCGTCAGGATGCTGCGTGCCGAGCCCGACACCGAAGCGAGGACATCGCCCGCGGCGAACTCGTCGCCGTCGCCGACGTGCACGTCGACGATGAGCTCGTCATCGGTGAGCGCGAAGGCGGCGGCGAAGACCGCGCCACCGCTGAACACGCCGGGTTCGCGGGCCACGAGGTCAGCCGTGGCCGTCGCCTCCGCCGGGAGCAGGGTGGTGCTGGTGAGGTCTCCCCAGGGGGCGTCTTCTTCGAGGGCTGCTCCGACGACGCGGGTGAGGGTGGCGCGGGTGAGCATCAGACGGTCTCCAGGATCGATGAGCGGTCGCGGGACGACGGGAGCGCTTCAGGGGTGGGGGCGTCGACGCGATGGTGTGCCCCCACCGAGTCGGTGCGGGCGAGGGCGGCGGCAGCAGTGGCCTCGGCGATCAGCAGCAGGTTCGCGTCTTCGTGCTCCGTGGCCGTGGCCGGAGCGGGGACGGCGGCGGCCCATGCACGCACGGTGGCCCAGGCTCGGGCGAGTTGCGCGCCGGAGCGCAGCAACCCGACGTCCTCCCACATCAGCTGCTGCAAGGCGGTGCGGGTGAAGGCGGGCGGCGCAGACGAAAGGGGCGCGGGCTCGTGGACCGCCGCGGGAGACGGTTCCGGGGAGATCGGGCGCCAGGGAGTCCCGAGCGCGGCCGCGGCTCGGGCCCCGAACACGGCCCCTTCCAACAGGGAGTTGGAGGCGAGTCGATTCGCGCCGTGGACGCCGGTGCGTGCGACCTCGCCGACCGCAGAGAGCCCGGGGATCGTGGTGCGGCCATCGAGGTCGGTGACGATGCCGCCCATCAGGTAGTGGGCGGCCGGAGTGACGGGGATGGGCTCGCGTGACCAGTCGTATCCGCGTTCCCTCGTCACGCGATCGATGGTCGGGAACCGCGCCGCCAGCTTCTCGGCGTCCAGCATCGTGGCGTCGAGACGCACGGGTGTCGCCTGGATCGCTGCGTGCCTCGCGATGGCGCGCGACACGACATCCCGCGGAGCGAGTTCACCGTCCGGGTGACTGTCGAAGGTGAAACGACGGCCGCGGTCATCGACCAGTGTCGCCCCCTCTCCGCGCACAGCCTCCGAGATGAGGAATGCCGGTCCCGACGCCAGGATCGTCGGATGGAACTGGACGAACTCCAGATCGGCGACGGCGGCTCCCGCGCGCAGGGCCGCGGCGATGCCGTCGCCCGTCGCGCCGCGGGGGTTCGTCGTGTGCGCGTAGAGATGCCCGGCGCCGCCGGTGGCGAGGATCACGGCATCGGCGAGGAGCTCGACGGTTTCCCCGCCGACGAGGAGGACGACGCCGCGCGCGGCGTGATCCGCGACGATCACGTCGGTCAGGAGCGCGTGCTCCACGATGCTCATGGACGCCCGGCGGGCAGCGGCGACGAGCGCTGCGGAGATCGCGGCTCCGGTGGCGTCTCCGCCCGCGTGCACGATGCGGGCGTGGCCGTGCGCGGCCTCCCGCCCGAGCTGCAGCTCGCCGTCTGCCGTCCTGTCGAAGGCGACACCTCGGCTGATCAGCTCCGCGATCCGCTCTGCCGCGTCGGCGACGAGCGCTCGCACCGCAGCGGGGTCGGCGAGTCCTGCGCCCGCGTCCATCGTGTCGTCCGCGTGCTGCTCTGCCGAGTCTCCGGGCCCGTAGATCCCGGCCACACCGCCCTGCGCGAGCGCGGTGCATCCGTCTCCGAGCGCACCCTTGGTGACCACCGTCACCGAGTGGCCGGCCTCCTCGGCGTGGAGCGCAGCGGTGAGGCCCGCGATGCCCGATCCGACGACGATGACGTTCATCGCACGCCTGCGGCCACCGGGGGCTTGGCGGCGAGCATCCGCTCCAGCGCCACTCGCGCGGGATCGGCGACGTCGCCGGAGACCGTGATCCGGTTCGGGGTGCGACCCGCCACGAGCTCCTCCAGTACCCAGGCCAGGTAGCCGGGGTGGATGCGGTACATCGTCGAACAGGGGCACACAACGGGGTCGAGACAGAAGATCTCGTGCTGCGGATACTGCGCCGCGAGTCGCCGGACGAGGTTGATCTCGGTGCCGATCGCGAAGACGGAAGGCTCGGTCGCCGCGTCGATCGCCCGCCGGATGTACTCGGTCGAGCCGGCCTCGTCGGCGGCGTCGACAACCTCCATCGGACATTCGGGGTGCACGATCACGCGCACGCCGGGGTGTTCGGCACGGGCTTGCTCGATCTGACCGACCGTGAAGCGCCGGTGCACCGAGCAGAAGCCGTGCCACAGGATCACCCGGGAGTCGAGGAGATGCTCGGCGGACGAACCACCGAGCGCTCGCCGCGGGTTCCACATCGGCATCTGCTCGAGCGGCACGCCCATCGCCTTGGCGGTGTTGCGCCCCAGATGCTGGTCGGGGAAGAACAGCACGCGACGGCCGCGCTCGAAGGCCCACTCGAGCACGGTCTGGGCGTTCGACGACGTGCAGACGATCCCGCCGTGACGCCCCACGAAGCCCTTGATCGCGGCGGAGGAGTTCATGTAGGTCACCGGGATCACCGGTACCCGGCCTTCGGCGTCTGTGGCCTCGAGGTCGCCGAAGACCTCCTCGAGCTGTTCCCAACACTCCTCGACCTGGTCGATGTCGGCCATGTCGGCCATCGAGCAGCCGGCGGCGAGGTTCGGGAGGATCACGGCCTGGTCGGGCTGGGAGAGCAGGTCGGCGGTCTCGGCCATGAAGTGCACCCCGCAGAACACGATCGCCTCGGCGTCAGCCCGGCCTTTGGCGGCGGTGGCGAGCTGGAAGGAGTCGCCGACGTAGTCCGCGTGCTGGACGACCTCTTCGCGCTGATAGAAGTGACCGAGGATGACGACCCGGTCGCCGAGCGTCTCCTTGGCCGCGCGGATCCGTCCGTCGAGCTCTTCCTCGGATGCCTCCCGGTACTCGGCGGGCAGCTCGCCCTGCCGCGGGGCTCCGGTCGGGATGACGTCGCCCATCGAGGAACCGGGACCGTATCCCGGGCGCGCGTCGAAGTCCCAGGGGCCGGCGGCGAGGTCCGTGGTGCAGGTGGCGTCGGTCGACGTGCCGGTGACGATCGCCTGGATCGCATGGTCCACCGAGGGGTCCAGCGGTGGAACGGCGGGAGCGGGTACGAAGGTGATGCTCATCGGGTGCTCGTTTCTTCGGGACCGAGCGGGCCGCGGTCGGCCAGCTCGACATCGGTGTTGTCGCGGTACAGACGTGCAGGACGATGGCTTCCGGTGCGGAAGCGGTCGGTGGGGAGGAGGTTTCCGGCGGCCTCGACCTGGCGGCGGAAGTTCGCCGGGTCGAGGGTCCGGCCGAGGATAGACTCGTAGGCCTCCCGGAGCTCGGCCAGCGTGAACTCCTCGGGGAGGAAGCCTTGGGCGACCCGGCTGTATCCGACCTTGTTGCGGAGTCGCCACAGCGCGTATTCGACGATCTCGGAGTGATCGAAAGCCAGTCGGGGCAGCTGATCCACATCGAACCAGCGCACGTTCTCGGGGGCGCGGCCGGAAGCCTGGTGCGCCGCGATCTGGGCGGTCACGTCGTCCTGGCGGAGCAGCGCCCAGTACACGATCGAGACGACACGGGTGGGGGAGCGGTCGACCGCACCGAAGGCGTAGAGCTGCTCCAGGTAGCTCGGCGCGAGGCCGGTGGTCTCCGCGAGTGTGCGCGCTGCCGCATCGACGGGGGACTCGGCCACCGTCAGCCAGCCGCCGGGAAGCGCCCACTGCTGTGCGAAGGGCTCGCGGGTGCGCAGCACGAGCGGCAGCGCGAGCCGCGCCCGCCCGTCATCCGTGCGCCGCAGCGTCAGGATCACCGTCGAGACGGCGACCCGGATGTCCCTGCTTTGAGTCATAGACACCTTAACCTCCGAGAACGATCTTAGTGTCATGCGGACCCTTAGTGCGCACGTGTGACGCGATCCGTCGCCGAGTCCGAAACGTTATCCGGCGAGCGCAAGGAGCCTTGTTTATCGGCATACGGGTTTGTTAGGTTACTGTCCTAACAAACCCCTTCGTGGTGGCCAGCCGGTCGCCTCCCGGGGCCCGCGAACCCCAGACCCGGGGTTCTGCTCCATCCGGAGCGATCCCTCCTGCAGTGCAGCACCGAGAGGAAACAAGAGAAATGATCCGAAACGGAAAGCGCAAGCTCGCGCTCACCGCCATCGCCGGAGCATCCGTCCTCGCCCTGGGCCTCACCGCCTGTGGCACCGGCGGCAGCGGCGATGACAACGCCGACAGCGACCGCGCCCTTCGTGTCTGGGCCGGCAGCCAGACACCGATCGCCGCGAACTACAACCCGTTCGCACCGACCGTGCTCCATGGCGCGCTCGGGCCGATCTACGAGCCGCTGTTCTTCTTCAACAAGACGGCTGACTCCGAGCCCGTCGGACTCATCGGCGACACGTTCGAGTACAACGAGGACGGCACGGCGATCACGGTCACCCTCAAGCCCGACCTCAAGTGGAGCGACGGCGAGCCGCTCACCGCGGAGGACGTCGCGTTCTCCTTCAAGTACGAGGCCAACAACCCCGAGGGCAACGGCCTGGTCTCCGCCGAGGCCACGGACGACACCACCGTCGTGCTGACCTACTCCTCGGCGCAGTACACGACCGAGTTCCAGCGTCTGGGATCGACCTACATCCTCCCGGAGCACATCTGGGCGGACATCACCGACTTCGCGAACTTCACGAACGAGGAGCCCGTCGGCTCCGGGGCCTACGTCGTCGACAAGACCACGAGCGAGTCGTACACGCTCGTCGCGAACGAGAACTTCCGCGATGCCGACAAGCTCGGCGTCAAGAAGGTCCAGTACATCGCCGTCGACAACAACCAGACCGCTCAGGATCTGCTGGCCGCCGGCAAGCTCGACTGGACGGGCATGTTCATCCCGAACCCGGACGACGTGACCGGCAACGGGAAGATCGACTGGATCAACACCCCGCAGGACCCGACCGTCCTGTACACCTGCTCGAACGCCGACCTCGGCTGCACCGGTCCGCAGACCGACGTCGCCGTGCGCCAGGCGCTCAACGCTGCGATCGACCGCGCCACCATCAAGGACAAGGCGTTCGTCGGTCTGACCGGTGACATCTCGCCGACGTTCGCCCTGCTGCCGCGCGACGAGAAGTGGGTCGCGGACCCGGCCAACGAGGTGAGCCCGCAGGAGGCGAACGTCGCCGAGGCGGGAGAGATCCTCGAGGCGGCGGGCTACACCAAGGGTTCGAGCGGCATCTACGAGAAGGACGGCGTGCCCCTCGAGCTGACCCTCACCTCGGTCGACGGGTGGACGGACTACAACGACGCCGCGAAGCTGATCGCCGAGCAGGCCGAGGCCGCCGGGATCAAGATCACCGCGTCGACGGTGCAGTGGCAGGAGTTCTCCGACGCTCGGCAGGGTGGCGAGTTCCAGCTGATCGTCGGTGGTGTCATCGGCACCTCCGTGGCGGACCCGTTCCAGATCTACCGTGACTGGTTCGGCGGCACCACCGTCCAGTCGACCAGCCCCGTGGGTACAGAGGTTCCGGCGGGCCGCTGGAACTTCAGCCGCTACGACAACCCCGTCGTCGACGAGGCGATCCAGTCGGCCATCAGCACGAACGACGAGGCGGAGAAGAAGGAGCTCTACGGCACGATCCAGACCGAGATCGTGCGTGACCTGCCCTACATCCCGCTCGTCATCAACGCGACCCAGACCTTCTACAACACGAAGGACTTCACGGGCTGGCCGACCGAGGAAGACCTCTACGCCTTCCCGCCGTCCTGGGGTGCGATCGCGGCAGGCTACGTCCTGACGCAGCTGCAGCCGGTCAAGTAACCGAGAGGAGTCGGGGAAGAAGGAAGTCAGGAAACAGTGACATGAAGTTCTATGCACGAAGAATCGGGTTCTACGCGTTCACGCTCTGGGCCGCGATCTCCATCAACTTCCTTCTTCCCCGGCTCATGCCGGGGAACCCGGCCGACATCATGATCGCCAAGATGCAGCGGGCCGGCGGCGAGGTCTCCGAGACGGCCATCCGCAACATCAAGCTCCTGCTCGGCGGCGACGACTCCTCCCTGTGGGAGCAGTACCTGGCGTACTGGGGACGCATGTTCCAGGGCGACCTCGGTGTCTCGGTCACGAAGTTCCCCACTCCGGTGACGGAGCTCATCGCCGGCGCTCTTCCGTGGACGCTCGTCCTGGTCGGCACCGCGACCGTCATCTCCTTCGTGCTCGGCGTCGTGCTCGGCGCCTGGGCCGGATGGAAGCGCGGCACCTGGGTCGACCACCTGATCCCCGCGACCACCGTCCTCCAGTCGATCCCGTACTTCTGGATGGCCCTGATCCTGGTCGCCGTGTTCGCGGTCGGCCTCGGCTGGTTCCCGATCTTCGGCGGCTACGACGTGTTCGACTATCCGGACGGCCCCGAACCGACGTGGGCGTTCTTCACGGATGCCGTGGCGCATGCGATTCTCCCGGCGATCACGATCGTGATCAGTTCGGTCGGTGGCTGGATGTTCGGCATGCGCAACATGATGGTGTCGACCCTCGCCGAGGACTACGTGCTCACGGCGGAGGCCAAGGGGCTTCGTCCGCGACGCATCATGACGACGTACGCGGCTCGCAACGCGGCGATCCCCTCGATCGCGGGGTTCTCGATCACACTCGGCTTCGTGGTCGCCGGTTCCATCGTCATGGAGCAGGTGTTCACCTACCCCGGCATCGGCAAGCTGATGTTCCAGGCCGTGACCAACAACGACTACGCGCTGATGCAGGGACTGTTCCTCGTCATCACCCTGACGGTGCTCGCCGCCAACTTCATCATGGACCTCGTCTATGGCTTCATCGACCCGAGGGCTCGCCAGAATGTCTGACACGAAGAACCCGCTCCTGACGCAGGAGCCGCCGATCACGGCACCGGCCAGCACGATCTCCTTGGCCACTCAGCAAGGACGCAAGAGGCGCCGTATCCTGCCCAGCACCTCACCCAAGTTCATCGTCGGCGCGAGCATCGTGGTCGCGATCGTGCTCTTCGCGATCATCGCGCCCTTCTTCACGCAGGATCCGCGCAGCACCGCGAACCCCGCGCTCCAGCCGCCCTCCGCGGAGCACTGGCTCGGTACGACCAAGCTTGGCAACGACATGTTCGCCCAGCTCGCCATCGGTGCCCAGGGCTCCCTGCTCATCGGCGTCACCGCCGGCGGCATCGCGATCATCCTCTCCCTCTTGTTCGGTGTCCTGGCGGGCTACCTGGGCGGCTGGCGGGAAGACGGGCTCGCGCTCCTCACCAACGTGATGATCGTGATCCCCGGGTTGCCGCTCGTGATGGTGATCGCCTCCTTCGTGCCGCAGCGCAGCTGGCAGCTCGTCGCGTTCGTGCTCGGTATCACGTCATGGGCCGGCGCCGCCTATGTGCTGCGGCTGCAGACGAGGTCGCTGCGCACGAGGGACTACGTCTACGCCTCGAAGGTCGCGGGGGAGCGCTCTTTCCGCGTGATACTCGTGGAGATCATGCCGAACCTGCTCCCTCTGCTCGCGGCACAGTTCCTCTTCGCCATCATTTTCGCGATCCTCGGTGAGGCGGGTCTGTCCTATCTCGGCCTGGGCCCCAATTCTTCGATCACGTGGGGATCGATCCTGAACGACGCCCAATCGGGGCAGGCTCTCGGTCGCGGAGCGTGGTGGTGGTTCGTGCCGCCCGGACTCATGATCGCGTTGCTCGGCGCCGGGCTGTCTCTCATCAACTTCGCGATCGACGAGGTCATCAACCCGAAGCTGCGCAATGCGCCGGAGGCCGCGCGTCGTGTGCGCAAGGCCGCCAAGACCAAGGGAGTCACCGCATGAGCGAGCCGGTGCTGACGGCACGGAACGTGTCGATCGAGTACGAAGTCGACCCGCCGGTGAAGGCGGTGCGTGATGTCTCGCTCACCCTGAACCGCGGGGAGATCCTCGGCCTCGCCGGGGAGTCGGGCTGCGGGAAGACGACGCTGGCGTACGGGATGAACCGCCTTCTCAAGGCACCCGCGCTGATGACGGCCGGGGAGATCGTGTTCCATGACCGAGACGGTCAGGACATCGACGTCGTCGGGCTCGATGGCGAAGGGCTCCGAGCCTTCCGCTGGGACAAGATCTCCATGGTCTTCCAAGGAGCGATGAACTCCTTGAACCCGGTGATCAGCGTCAAGGCGCAGATCTTCGACATCTTCGACACGCACCGCCCTGGCATGAGCAAGAAGGCCAAGCAGGAGCGCGCCGAGGAACTGCTGACACTGGTCGGCGTCGATCCGAGTCGGCTCACGAGCTTCCCGCACGAACTCTCGGGCGGTATGCGGCAGCGCATGATGATCGCGATGGCCCTGGCACTCGACCCCCAGGTCATGATCATGGATGAGCCGACCACCGCGCTCGACGTGGTCGTGCAGCGCGGCATCATCCGGGAGATCATGCGTCTTCGCGAGAAGCTGGGGTTCGCGGTGATCTTCATCACGCATGACCTCCCGATGCTGATCGAGATCAGTGACCGGATCGCGATCATGCTGCAGGGGCAGATCGTCGAGGAGGGGACGGCGGAAGAGATCTACCGCACCCCGCAGCACGAATACACGCGGCGGTTGCTGTCGAGCTTCCCGTCGCTCAAGGGCGAGCGGGGCGACTTCGTCCGCACCGGCGTCAGCCAGGAGGGCGTGCGATGAACGCGAACACCACCACAGAGGCCGCGACCGGCGCCGGGGGGACGGCGACGTTGGAGGCGCGGAACCTGGTGAAGGACTTCCATCTGCGTTCGGGGTTCCGATCGAGCGTCCTGCATGCGGTGAAGGATGTGTCCTTCACGATCGAAGCGGGCAAGACGGTCGCTCTGGTGGGGGAGTCCGGGTCGGGGAAGTCGACGATCGCGCGGATGCTCATGAAGCTGGAGACTCCCACCAGCGGGGAGATCCTCCTCGACGGGAAGCCGTCGGGGACCGGAGGTCGGGCGCTGGAGGCCTATCGCTCGGATGTGCAGATGGTCTTCCAGGACCCGTTCGCCTCGCTGAACCCGTTCCACACGATCGTGCACCACCTGGAGCGGCCGCTGCGCCTGCACCACCCGGAGCTGTCGCGCACGCAGGTGCGGGAGCGCGCGGTGGAGCTCCTCGAGCGTGTGCGGTTGACGCCGGGGGAGAGTTTCGCCGAGCGTCGTCCGCATGAGCTGTCCGGTGGACAGCGGCAGCGCGTCGCGATCGCGCGGGCTCTCGCGCCCGGGGCACGGTTCATCGTGGCGGACGAGCCGGTCTCGATGCTGGACGTGTCGATCCGTCTCGGGGTGCTGAACCTGCTGGCAGAACTGCAGCGCGAGGAGAACCTGGGAGTGCTCTACATCACGCACGACCTGGCGACGGCGAGGCACTTCTCCGACGAGATCATGGTGCTCTACAAGGGCGATGTCGTCGAACGGGGCCCGGCGGACGAGGTCATCCTGAACCCGCAGCACGAGTACACCAAGACCCTCCTGGGCGCGGCGCCCGAGCCGGACAACCTCGGACGTCTCCGTGACGAGGTCCGCCGCGAACTCGGCATCGCGCACTGACGGTCGGCACTCCGCCTTCGAATCGCGCGATTCGAACGCCGTTCCGGAGGATCCGGCACCGAGAATCCGACCGGCTAGACTGGACCCACAACTGAAGACAGGCCGTATGACCCACGCGGGAGAGCCCCGGCGAACGCAGCCGGGCACCGAAGGAGCAAGCCTCCCCGCCAATCTCTCAGGTATGCGTACCGCGCGGGTCCGGCCACTCTGAAAAGCGATCCCGCGACCGTGCGGATCCGCCGACGGTGAAAGCCCCGCCTCTGTGCACGGGTGAAACTCTCAGGCCTATGACAGAGGGGGAGTTCCGAGGGACGGCCCGCCGCCGTTCCGCCCGACACAGCCCGGGAGAACTCCATGTCCGAACCTCGCTACACCCCGTTGCGTGAACGCCACGAAGCGCTCGGCGCCTCGTTCACCGACTTCGGTGGCTGGCAGATGCCGGTCCGCTACACGTCCGACCTCGCCGAGCATCATGCGGTGCGCCAGAGCGCGGGGATGTTCGACATCTCGCACATGGCCGAGTTCACCGTGCGTGGCGACGGAGCCGGGGCGTTCCTCGACCATGCGCTCGCCGGTCGGCTGTCGGCGCTGGCGGTCGGCAAGGCCAAGTACTCGCTGCTGCTCGCCGAGTCCGGCGGGATCATCGACGACGTGATCGTCTACCGCCTGGCCGATGACGACTACCTCATCATCTCGAACGCGGGCAATCGAGACGCGGTGTCCGCTGCGTTGAGCGCTCGCACCGAGGGCTTCGGGGTCGTCGTGCAGGACGTGTCCGACGACTACGCCCTCATCGCCGTGCAGGGCCCGCACGCGGAGGCCGTCCTCGCGGCGACCACCGACCTCACCGATGTCAGCACCCCCTGGGATGAGCAGAAGTACTACGCTTGGGCATCGGCCGGATACGCCGGCAAGCCCGTTCTCCTCGCGCGCACCGGCTATACCGGCGAGGACGGCTTCGAGCTGCTCGTCGCAGCCGACGACGCGGTCGCCCTCTGGGACGCCCTGCTCGCAGCGGGCGCTCCGCACGGACTCGTTCCCGCCGGACTCGCGGCGCGTGACACGCTGCGCCTCGAAGCGGGCATGCCGCTCTACGGCCACGAGCTGAGCCTCGAGACCCGTCCGGCGCAGGCCGGCCTCGGTCGCGTCGTCGTGATGGCGAAGGAGCGGTTCGTGGGCAAGGAGGCACTCCTTGCCTCGGAGCAGGACGACACCTCCGATGCACCGGTGCTGGTCGGCCTCGTCGCCGAGGGCAAACGTGCCGGGCGAGCCGGATACGCCGTGGTCGACGGCGACGGAACCACGCTCGGCGAGATCACCAGCGGGGCCCTCAGCCCGACACTCGGACATCCGATCGCGATGGCCTATGTGCACCCTTCTTCCGCTGACGCGGGAACCGCAGTATTCCTTGATGTGCGGGGGACCAGAATCCCCGCGACCGTGACCGCCCTGCCTTTCTACCGGAGGACCAAATGACCGACCTCGCCGCACTCCACTACACCGAAGAACACGAGTGGATCGCCGCTGACGGCGACACCGTGACGATCGGCATCACCGATTACGCCGCAGAGAAGCTGGGTGACGTCGTGTTCGTCGAGCTTCCCGCGGTCGGCACCGAGGTCACCGCGGGAGCGGTCGTCGGTGAGATCGAATCCACCAAGTCGGTCGGCGAGCTGTACGCGCCGGTCTCGGGAACGGTCGTCGAGATCAACGATGCGGCCGTCGACGATCCCTCGCTCGTCAATGCGGCGCCGTTCGAGGGCGGCTGGCTGCTCAAGGTGTCCGTCGCCGCCGGCGCGCTGGACGGACTGCTCGACCGCGACGCCTACGTCGCACTGACGGAGGGCTGATCGCGCAGTGGTCACTTTCGCCGATCGTCACATCGGACCGACGGATGCCGCGCAGCACACCATGCTCAGCGCTCTCGGTCTGGACATCTCCGGAGCGGACGACGCTCTGAGTCCGGTCGAGACGCTGATGCGTCAGGCCGTCCCAGCGTCGATCTACACCGGCCCGTCGTCTGACGCCGGGAGCGCGACGTCGCGGATCCCTGCTGCCGCGAGCGAGACCGAGGCGCTCGCCGAGTTGCGGGACCTCGCCTCGCGCAACACGGTGAACCGTCCGATGATCGGCCTGGGCTACTACGGCACCATCACGCCGCAGGTGATCCAGCGCAACGTGCTCGAGAACCCCTCCTGGTACACGGCGTACACGCCCTATCAGCCGGAGATCTCCCAGGGGCGCCTGGAAGCTCTCATCAACTTCCAGACGATGGTCGCCGAACTCACCGGGCTCACGACGGCCAACGCGTCGATGCTCGACGAGTCCACGGCCGTCGTCGAGGGGATGCTGCTCGCGCGGCGCGCCTCGAAGTCGACCTCCACGGTGTTCGCCGTCGACGCGGACGCGCTTCCGCAGACCAAGGCGATGCTCGCGACGCGCGCCGAGGCCCTCGGAATCGAGCTCGTCTTCGTCGACTTCGCTGCGGGGGAGGAGCTGCCCGCCGAGCTGTTCGGCGTGTTCGTCCAGTATCCGGGAGCATCGGGTCGGCTCTGGGATCCGACCGCCGTGTTCGATGCTGCGCACCTCGCGGGCGGACTCGCGGTGGCCGCGGCCGACCTGCTCGCCCTCACCCTGATCGCATCGCCGGGCTCGCTCGGCGCCGACGTCGCGGTCGGCACGACCCAGCGCTTCGGCGTGCCGATGGGGTTCGGCGGGCCGCACGCGGGCTACATGGCGGTTCGCGCCGGTCTGGAGCGTCAGCTGCCCGGCCGACTCGTCGGAGTGTCCGTGGATGCCGACGGCAAGCCCGCCTACCGCCTCTCGTTGCAGACGCGCGAGCAGCACATCCGTCGCGAGAAGGCGACGTCGAACATCTGCACGGCCCAGGTGCTGTTGGCCGTCATGGCGTCGATGTATGCGGTCTATCACGGTCCGGACGGGCTCCGCGAGATCGCGACGCAGACGGCCGCGAAGGCCGCATTGCTGCGCGACTGGCTGACGGAGGCGGGCGTCGACATCGTGCATGCCCAGTTCTTCGACACCCTGCAGGTGCGGGTCCCCGGACGTGCGGCCGAGTACGCCGCGCAGGCGCACGACGGCTACGGCATCCTGCTCCATGTCGCAGACGCCGACACGGTCGGGATCGCGGTCGATGAGACCACGACCCTCGGCGAGCTGCACCAGGTCACACGCGTCTTCGGTGGCAAGAACGAGCGGGCTTTCGGGAATTTCGGCGCCGAGAAGCTGCGGGCGCTTCCGGTCGACCTGCTCCGTCAGGACGAGTACCTCACGCACCCCGTGTTCCACTCGCACCGTTCGGAGACCGCCATGATGCGGTACCTCAAGAGCTTGGCCGACCGCGACTACGCGCTCGATCGAGGCATGATCCCGCTGGGCTCGTGCACGATGAAGCTCAATGCGGCGACCGAGATGGCCGCGATCACGTGGCCCGAGTTCGCCGGTATCCACCCGTTCGCGCCGGCCTCCGACGTGCAGGGCTACCTCGAGCTCATCGAGCAGCTCGAGGGCTGGCTCGCCGAGGTCACCGGATACGACGCCGTCTCGCTGCAGCCGAACGCCGGTTCGCAGGGTGAGCTCGCCGGTCTGCTGGCGATCCGCGGCTACCACCACGCGAACGGCGACCAGCACCGCACGGTGTGCCTCATCCCGTCGTCCGCCCACGGCACGAATGCGGCCTCGGCCGTGCTCGCGGGTATGAAGGTCGTCGTCGTCGCGACCGATGAGCTCGGCAACGTCGACCTCGACGATCTGCGCGCGAAGATCGCCCTGCACGCCGACTCCCTGTCGGCCCTGATGATCACCTACCCCTCCACACACGGTGTCTACGAGGAGCAGGTCGTCGAGATCACGGCGGCCGTGCACGACGCGGGCGGGCAGGTGTACGTCGACGGTGCGAACCTCAATGCGCTGCTCGGCTATGCGCGCTTCGGTGATCTGGGCGGCGACGTCTCGCACCTCAACCTGCACAAGACGTTCGCCATCCCGCACGGCGGCGGTGGACCCGGCATCGGACCGGTGGCGGCGAAGTCCCACCTCGCGCCGTTCCTCCCCTCGCACCCTCTCGCGCAGCGCGCCGAGCACTTCGGCGGCTTCACCTTCGACGGCGGGGTGATCTCGGCTGCTCCTTACGGCTCCGCCGGCATCCTGCCGATCTCCTGGGCGTACGTGCGCATGATGGGCGCTGACGGGCTGCGACGGGCGACCGCGGCGGCCGTGCTCTCGGCCAACTACATCGCGGAGCGCCTCTCGGCTCACTTCCCCGTCCTGTACACGGGTGAGAACGACCGGGTCGCGCATGAGTGCATCCTCGATCTGCGTCCACTCAAGGAGGCGACCGGCATCACGGTCGACGACGTCGCCAAGCGCCTCATCGACTACGGCTTCCACGCGCCGACCATGTCGTTCCCGGTCGCCGGCACACTCATGGTCGAGCCGACCGAGTCGGAGGACCTGGACGAGATCGAGCGCTTCATCGAGGCGATGATCCTGATCAAGGCGGAAGCGGACGCCGTGGCCGCAGGACGCTGGCCCGCCGACGACAACCCGCTCGTGCGTGCACCCCACACCGCGGTCTCGCTGATCGCGGGGGAGTGGGGCCACGCCTACACGCGAGAGGAGGCGGCCTATCCCGTGCCTGCCCTCGTCGCAGGCAAGTACTGGCCGCCCGTGCGTCGGATCGACCAGGCCTACGGTGACCGCAATCTCGTGTGCGCGTGCCCGCCGGTGGAGGCGTTCGCCTGAGTTCTTGTGCTCATGTGAGCAGACGGTGCCGCACCTCCGTGGGGTGCGGCACCGTCTTCGTGTCTGCGCGTGTTTCGGCGAGATTACGGATGGTCACCACTCAGTAACGGTTCGTTAGCTGAGCGCGGCGGGGGCGAAGGTGCGGGTTACGCTCAGGTATCCCTGCTCGCTCGATGGTGAGTGCGCAGAATTCCCACGTCCACAGGAGGACACAAAGTGAAGCGCAACAAGATCGCCCTCGCGGGCGTCGCGCTGTTCGCGGTCGGCGCTCTGTCGCTCGCGGGCTGCGCAAGCGGATCCGGCAACAACGGTGACGGTGGCAACGGCTCGAACGCCGATCCCGACGCCATCATCACCACGAACGGCTCCGAGCCCGAGAACCCGTTGATCCCGACCAACACCAACGAGGTCGGCGGAGGCAAGATCCTCGACGAGATCTTCGCGGGTCTGGTCTACTACGACGCCGATGGCGAGCCGGTCAACGACATGGCCGAGGAGATCACCACCGAAGACCCTCAGCACCTCACCGTGAAGCTGAAGGAGGGGCAGACGTTCACCAACGGTGAAGAGGTCACCGCCGACAACTTCATCAAGGCGTGGAACGAGGGCGCGAAGGCCTCCAACGCTCACCTCTCCAGCTACTTCTTCGAGGACATCGAGGGCTTCAGCTACGACGAGGACTCCGAGCTCACCGGTCTGGAGCAGGTGGACGACTACACGTTCACGATCGCGCTCAACAAGCCGGCCTCGGACTTCGCGCTGCGCCTCGGCTACTCGGCCTACTACCCGCTTCCCGATGTCGCTTTCGAGGACATGGACGCGTTCGGCCAGAACCCCATCGGCAACGGCCCGTACATGATCGACGGCGAAGACGCATGGCAGCACGACGTGCAGATCGACCTCGTCCGCAATGACGACTACGAGGGCGGGCGCAAGCCGGCCAACGGCGGTCTGACGATCAAGTTCTACGCCACGCAGGAAGCCTCCTACGCTGACCTGCAGGGCAACGACGTCGATGTGATCGACCAGATCCCGACCAGCTCGCTGCCCGTCTTCCAGGACGAGCTCGAGGACCGGGCCGTCAACCAGCCCTCGGCTGTCTTCCAGTCGTTCACCATCGGCCAGTTCCTCCCGCACTTCAGCGGCGAAGAGGGCAAGCTGCGTCGTCAGGCGCTGTCGATGGCGATCAACCGCGAGGAGATCACCGAGACGATCTTCTCCGGCACCCGCACCCCGGCGGCGGACTTCACGTCCCCGGTCATCGCCGGCTGGTCCGACTCGATCCCCGGCAACGAGGTCCTCAGCTACGACCCCGAGAAGGCCAAGGAACTCTGGGCCGAGGCTGACGCCATCGCTCCATGGGAGGGCGACTTCAAGATCGCCTACAACTCCGACGGCGGACACGACGCCTGGGTCGACGCAGTGAGCAACAGCATCAAGAACACGCTCGGCATCGAGGCCTCGGGCGACCCGTACCCGACCTTCCAGGACCTGCGCACCAAGATCAACGACCGCACCATCACCACGGCGGCACGTTCGGGCTGGCAGGCCGACTACCCGGGTCTGTACAACTTCCTCGGACCGCTCTACGCGACGGGCGCCGGTTCCAACGACGGTGACTACTCGAACCCCGAGTTCGACGACCTCATCTCGGCGGGCATCAGCAACCCTGACCCCGACGCGCAGCTCGAGGACTTCACCAAGGCACAGGAGATCCTGTTCCAGGATCTGCCTGCGATCCCGCTGTGGTACTCGAACGTGACCGGTGGGTTCAGCGAGAACGTCGACAACGTGACGTTCGGCTGGAACTCGGTCCCGCTGTACTACGAGATCAC
Organism: Microbacterium sp. IO18; assembly: GCF_049099505.1. Taxonomy (NCBI): domain Bacteria; kingdom Bacillati; phylum Actinomycetota; class Actinomycetes; order Micrococcales; family Microbacteriaceae; genus Microbacterium; species Microbacterium sp. IO18. The sequence continues at coordinate 1,041,798 of NZ_JBMJAF010000001.1, read as the reverse complement.
GAAGGCCGGCGAGTAAAGTCTGACGGCACTTCACCCATGAGGCGGTGACGATTCTTCGTCACCGCCTCATGGGCTGTGTTCGCCTCGCTTTCTTTGCCCTCAAGAAGGGACAAGCGGATGCTCGGTTACATTCTGAGACGTCTTCTGCAGGTGATCCCGGTCTTCTTCGGAGCCACCCTGCTCATCTATTTCCTCGTGTTCGCCATGCCTGGCGACCCGATCCTCGCGCTCTTCGGTGACAAGACCCCGAACCCGGCGGTCATCGAACAGCTGCGCGCGCAGTATCACCTCGACCAGCCGTTCCTGGTGCAGTACTGGTACTACATCACCGGCGTATTCCAGGGTGACCTCGGCACCACCTACTCCGGGAGGCCCGTCTCCGCGGTTCTCGCGGCGACGCTTCCTGTGACGGGGCGCCTGGCCGTCATGGCGATCGGCATCGAGTTCTTCCTCGCCATCGTCATCGGCACGATCTCGGCGCTGCGCAAGGGCAAGTTCTTCGACAACGTCTCGCTCATGATCGCGCTCGTCGCGATCGCGATCCCGATCTTCGTCGTCGCCTTCCTCGCCCAGTACTTCCTGGCGATCCAGCTCGGCTGGTTCAAACCGACCGTGGGCGCGGACAACGACTGGGGAGGTCTGTGGCTTCCGGCCATCGTCCTCGGTTTCAGTCTCTATGCGGTCAGCATGCGTCTGATGCGCAGCTCCGTGATCGACACGCTCAACCAGGACTGGGTGCGCACGGCGTACAGCAAGGGCCTGTCACGCAATCGCGTGCTGCCCGTGCACGTGCTGCGCAATTCGCTGATCCCCGTCATCACCAACTCCGCCACCAACTTCGGTGTGCTACTGGTCGGCGCGACCGTGACCGAGGGCATCTTCAACGTCCCGGGCGTCGGAAACACGCTGTTCCAGGCGATTCAGCGCGGTGAGGGTCCGACTGTCGTCTCGTTCGTGACGGTCTTCGTGATCCTTTACGTCTTGGTCAACCTTGTCATCGACCTGCTCTACGGTCTGCTCGACCCGAGGATTCGCTATGCCTGATCCCACCACTCAGAAGCACTACGTTGCTCCCGTCGAGACGGAATCCGTCAACGTCGACGCCGTGCGCATCGCCGACAAGCCCAGCAACCTGTGGCGAGACGCCTGGCGTGACCTGCGCAAGCGCCCGCTGTTCTGGTTCTCGGTGGTGCTGGCGCTCGTCTTCCTGCTGATGGCGCTGTGGCCCACGCTGTTCACACAGGTGCCGCCGAACAGCGACTGTCACCTGTCAGACAGCAACGGCGGCCCGACCGAGGGGCACCCGCTGGGTTTCACTTTCCAGGGCTGCGACATCTACTCCCGTATCGTCTGGGGGTCGCAGACGTCGCTCGCGGTCGGCCTGATCGCCACGGTGATCGCGTCGATCCTCGGCCTCATCATGGGGGCGCTCGCGGGGTTCTACGGAGGATGGCTCGACTCGGTGCTCTCGCGCGTCGGCGACATCTTCTTCGCGATCCCCTACATCCTCGCCGCCGTGGTCGTGATGACCGTCTTCCGGGACTCCCGTTCCGTGTGGACGCTCGCCTTCGCGATCGGTGGGTTCGCCTGGGCTTCCACAGCCCGTGTGGTCCGCGCAGAAGTGCTGAGGGTCCGCCAAGCGGACTTCGTCATGGCGTCACAGGCCGTGGGGCAGTCGAAGTTCCGGATCCTCGTGAGCCACGTCATCCCGAACGCCCTCGCGCCGCTGCTCGTGGTCTCGACCCTCGGGCTCGCGGCGGCGATCGTCGCCGAGGCGACCCTGTCGTACCTCGGTGTCGGTCTCGGCAGTGACGTGATGTCCTGGGGCCTCGACATCGGCAAGGCGCAGGCCTCGTTGCGCGTCGCTCCGATGGCGCTCATCTATCCGTCGATCGCGCTCACCCTGGCGGTGCTCGCGTTCGTGACTCTGGGTGAGCTCATCCGAGACGCCCTCGACCCGAAGGCGAGGGCTCGGCGATGAGCGATCGTATTGCTGATCAGACCCCGCTGCTGAGCGTGCGCGACCTCACGGTCGCCTTCCGCTCTCAGGAGGGGATGCGCGAGGTCCTCCACGGCGTGAGCTTCGACGTCATGCCCGGCGAGACCGTCGCGATCGTCGGTGAGTCGGGCTCCGGCAAGTCGACCACAGCCACGGCCATCGTGAACTTGCTTCCCGGCACCGGAGTGGTGACGAAGGGATCCGTCACGCTGGAGGGACGTGAACTCACGAGCCTCGGCCGTCGGGAGATCGAGTCGGTGCGTGGGCGCGACATCGGATTCGTGCCGCAGGACCCGATGTCGAGCCTGAACCCGGTGTGGAGCATCGGTTTCCAGGTGAAGGAGGCCGTCCGAGCCAACGGCATCGCCCAGGGCCGTGCCGCGGTCAAGGCGCGGACCGTCGAGGTGCTGCAGCAGGCGGGGCTCGCAGATGCTGAGCGCCGACTGCACCAGTATCCGCATCAGTTCTCCGGCGGCATGCGCCAGCGGGCGCTGATCGGGATCGGGCTCGCGGCCAATCCGAAGCTGCTCATCGCCGATGAGCCGACATCGGCTCTCGATGTGACGGTGCAGCGCGTGATTCTGGACCACATGGCAACACTCACGCGGGACAAGGGCACCTCGGTGCTGCTGATCACCCACGATCTGGGACTCGCCGCGGAACGCGCCGAGAAGATCATCGTGATGAACGGCGGCAACATCGTCGAGGCGGGCCCGAGCCGACAGATCCTCGAGGATCCGCAGCACCCGTACACGAAGCGTCTGGTCGCGGCGGCACCGAGTGTGGCGTCGAAGCGGATCCAGGCCGTCGTCGCGGACCGCGGCATCGAGACGCGCGACGACCTCGCCGCGATCCCGCCGACCGTTCGCGTCGCAGGGCTGACCAAGGACTACAAGATCCGCCAGGGGAACTTCCGCAGTGAAGCCTTCCGTGCAGTGGACGATGTGTCCTTCGAGATCCCGCGCGGCAAGACCCTCGCGCTGGTGGGCGAGTCCGGTTCGGGCAAGTCGACCGTGGCGAAGATGGTGCTCAAGCTGGAGGATCCCACCAGCGGCACGATCGAGATCGACGGCCGCGACGTGTCTAACCTGTCGCGCGCGCAGTCCTTCGGTCTCCGTCGTCGGATGCAGCCGGTCTTCCAGGACCCGTACGGCTCGCTCGATCCGCTGCGCAACATCGGCAGCACGATCGCCGAACCCATGCAGATCCACGGTGTCGGCGACAAGGCGTCGCAGCGGGCTCGTGTCAAGGAACTGCTGGAGCAGGTCGCCCTCCCGCAGGCCCTTGCGAGTCGCTATCCGAACGAGCTCTCAGGCGGACAGCGCCAGCGCGTGGCGATCGCCAGGGCCCTGGCGCTCAAGCCGGACATCATCGTCCTCGACGAGGCCGTGTCCGCGCTGGACGTGCTGGTGCAGGATCAGATCCTGAAACTCCTGGCGGACCTCCAGTCCGAGCTGGGCCTGACGTATCTGTTCATCACGCACGACCTCGCCGTCGTCCGCGTGTCGAGCGACCTCGTCTGCGTCATGGAGAAGGGGAAGATCGTCGAGCAGGGCACCGTCGACGAGATCTTCGCGAATCCGCAGGAGGAGTACACCGAGCGCCTCCTCCAGGCGATCCCGGGTGCGTCCCTCACGCTCGGAGGCGCCGGAGCGTGACCTCATCGCAACAACCCGAGGGCGCGCGCACATACCGCGCGCCCTCGGGCGTGGTCGTCCTCGTCTTCAGTGCCCTCCTGGCCTTGTTCCTGCTCGGCGACACCGCCGTTCGGGGAAGCTGGGAGCAGATGCTGCTCGTCGCTCCGTGGGTGCTGCTCGCCCTCTGGATCGTGTACGAGATCAGCTACGTCTCGCATGTCCGCGTGGATGCCCACGGTGTCGTCGTCCAGAACATGCTCCGCCGCACGCGCTTCGACTGGAGTCGCGTGCGCGACGTCGACCTGCGGTGGCAGCTGCTGTTCTCCCTGGATGACGGGCGCGAGGTCAGCTGTTACGGCGGCCCCGCCCGCGCCCGGCCACCCCGCCCCGGTCGCGGGGAGGACGCCGAACCCAAGCCGTCATCCGGCCTTCACGCACTCACGGACATCCGCGACCTCTGGGACGCCGCGCCCGCGTCCGATGCGCCGATCCGACGCGAGTGGGATCGGCCGGCGGTCATCGCGCTCGTGGTGATCGTGATCTGGGCGGTCGTCGCGATCCTCCTCGCCGGTTCCGCTTCGGTCTGATCGACTCAGGCGGGAAGCCCGAACAGTGCGGGCCACGTCGCCGCCGCCCAGGGGTACCCCACAAATGCGGCGGCGTCGATCACGAAGTGTGCGACCAGGAACGGTAGGAGGCGTCCGTTGCGCTGGTACAGCCAGCCGAAGAGCAGGCCCATCGCCAGGTTGCCGAGGAACGCCGGATACCCCTGATAGAGGTGGTAGCTCGCCCGCAGCACCGCCGTGGAGACGATGATCGTCCACGGACTCCAGCCGAGTTGGCGGAGCCGGGTGAAGAGATAGCCGAGCAGGACGAACTCCTCCTGCAGCGATGCGCGGGCCGCGGCCAGCAGCAGGACGGGAACGGTCCACCAATACGCGTCGATCCCCGCGGGGTCGATGGCCACCGTGAGTCCCAGAGCGCGACCGGCGAGGTAGAGACCGAGGCCGGGGATGCCGATCGCCAGGACGAGCAGGATGCCGCGACCGACATCGCGTCCTGACCTGGTGCCGTCCAGACCCAGCCGTGCCAGATGCGGGCGCCGTGACTGCCAGAGCAGGAAGCACACCAGCACCACCGGGATCAGGGAGAACCCGATCGCGAGCACCTGGTAGATGAGGTCGAAGATCTCGCGGTCGCTCCGGGACGGGTTCAGCTTCGCGACCTGGTCGGCGATCGGGACCTCATCCGTGAGCCGGTAGACGAGCTGCACGATCGCATACACGGCGGACTGTCCGAGGCCGAGCGCCAGGACGATCGCGATCTCCCACCACAGTCGCGCACGGGACGGGGCGGGGGAGAGGTCGGGGAGGTCCCACGGAGCCTGCGGTCTGGTCACGATCTCGATGCTACGACCTGCTTTCAGGAACAAGCTCTGTGCTTGCGTTATCCTGGAACGTCGGCTTCCCGGCAAAACCCCACATCTTTTAGGACACCTGCATGGCGCACGCCCTTCGCTCTGACCTCCGCAACGTCGCGATCGTCGCGCACGTCGACCACGGCAAGACCACTCTCGTCGACGCCATGTTGCGTCAGACGGGCTCCTTCGGTGAACACGCCCACGTCGATGAGCGCGCCATGGACTCGAACGATCTGGAACGTGAGAAGGGCATCACGATCCTCGCCAAGAACACGGCGATCACGTACAAGGGCAAGCACGCAGGCGGCGAGGAGATCACGATCAACGTGATCGACACCCCTGGTCACGCCGACTTCGGGGGCGAGGTCGAGCGCGGCCTGTCCATGGTCGACGGTGTCGTCCTGCTCGTCGACGCGAGTGAGGGCCCGCTGCCGCAGACGCGCTTCGTGCTGCGCAAGGCGCTCGAGGCCAAGCTTCCCGTGATCCTCCTGGTCAACAAGACCGATCGTCCCGATGCCCGTATCGCGGAGGTCGAAGAGGAGGCACACGACCTGCTCCTGGGTCTCGCCTCCGACCTGGTCGACGACGTGCCCGACCTCGATGTCGACGCCCTGCTCGACGTGCCTGTCGTCTACGCTTCCGGTCGCGCCGGTGCCGCATCGCAGAATCGTCCCGCCGACGGCTCGCTGCCGGACAACGACGACCTCGAGCCGCTGTTCGAGGCGATCCTCGAGCACGTTCCCGCTCCGGAGTACGACGACGAGCACCCGCTGCAGGCCTGGGTCACGAACCTCGACTCCAGCCCCTTCCTCGGTCGTCTCGCTCTGCTCCGCGTCTTCAACGGCACGCTGAAGAAGGGCCAGACCGTGGCCTGGGTCCGTGCCGACGGCACCACCAGCAACGCGCGCATCACGGAGCTCCTGAAGACCCGTGCTCTCGAGCGCTACCCGGCCGACTCCGCCGGCCCCGGCGACATCGTCGCCATCGCCGGATTCGAGAACATCACGATCGGTGAGACCATCGCCGACCCCGAGGATGTGCGTCCGCTGCCGGCGATCACGGTCGACGACCCCGCCATCTCGATGACGATCGGCACCAACACCTCGCCGCTCATGGGCAAGGTCAAGGGCCACAAGCTCACCGCTCGCATGGTCAAGGACCGTCTCGACAAGGAGCTGATCGGTAACGTCTCGCTCAAGGTCGTCGACATCGGACGCCCGGACGCCTGGGAGGTGCAGGGCCGTGGAGAGCTGGCCCTGGCCGTCCTCGTCGAGAACATGCGTCGCGAGGGCTTCGAACTCACGGTCGGCAAGCCGCAGGTGGTCACGAAGAAGATCGACGGCAAGACCTACGAGCCTTTCGAGCACCTCACCATCGACACCCCGGAAGAGCACCTCGGTGCGATCACCCAGCTGCTCGCGAACCGCAAGGGTCGCATGGAGAACATGACCAACCACGGCACCGGCTGGGTGCGCATGGAGTTCATCGTCCCGTCGCGCGGCCTGATCGGCTTCCGCAGCGAGTTCCTCACCACCACGCGCGGCACCGGCATCGCGAACGCGATCTCGCACGGCTACGAGCCGTGGGCGGGCTCCATCACCACGCGTCAGAACGGCTCGATCGTCGCCGATCGTCAGGGCGTCGTCACCCCGTTCGCGATGATCGCCCTGCAGGAGCGCATGTCGTTCTTCGTGCAGCCCACGCAGGAGGTCTACGAGGGCATGGTCATCGGCGAGAACTCGCGCGCCGACGACATGGACGTGAACATCACCAAGGAGAAGAAGCTCACCAACATGCGTGCGGCCAGCTCCGACACGTTCGAGTCGATGACGCCCCCGCGTCAGCTGACGCTCGAGGAGAGCCTGGAGTTCGCCCGCGATGACGAGTGCGTCGAGGTGACCCCGGAGGTCGTCCGCATCCGCAAGGTGAACCTCGATGCGAACACCCGTGCACGGGAGACGGCTCGCCTGAAGCGCCAGGACGCGAACGTCTGACACCAGCCTCGGACACGCTCCGAGTGAGAGGGTCTCGCACCGCCGGATGGCGCGTGCGGGACCCTCTTCTCATGTAAATCCCAGGTGAGGGATGGTTTTCGTTCAGGTTCGTGAGTCAGGGTGGTTCACTGCGCCGGGGACGAGCTCCCGATGAGTCTCCTGCAACGGCGTACGACAACCCGAAAGTCGACCCCATGCTTCAGAAGACTCGTGCGCTTCGGCGCGCCTCCGCAGCGGCCTCAGCCCGCACAGCGGCCCACCGTCCCCTGTCCGTCCTCGGAGCGGCGGCTGCCGCTCTCCTCGGCATCACCGTGAGCGTCGGTCTCGCGTCCGTGCCCGCGTCGGGTGCGGTGGACATCCCCTCCGTCGTCACCTCGGCTGTCCGTTCCGGTGCAGAGCCCCTGGCGCAGATCACGAAGGTCGCGTCCGCGACGCTGACGCAGGCGAAGGTCGCCGTCGTCGCGGCGGAGACGCTGAACGGCGAGGTCGTCAGCTCGGGCCTCGACCTCGAGACCACGTCGTCCGTCGACACCTCCGATCTGGAGAGCGACATCGACAAGCTCGAAGAGCTCGACGTGACTCCGGTGCTCCTGGTCGTCCCCGTCGCCGAGGAGGCGAAGCAGGAGACGGCGGATGTCGTCGCCGAGACCGCAGAGCTGCGCAGTGCCCTCGACGCAGCCGAGCGGAAACGCGCAGCGGAAGAGGCGGCCAGGATCGCCGCAGAGGAGGCAGCCGCGCGGGCCGCGGCGGAGAAGCAGGCGGCGGCCGCCCTGGCCGCAGCCAACACGCCGGAGGGTGCAAAGGCCACCGCACGGCAGCTCATGTCGAGCACCTATGGATGGGGTGGCGACCAGTTCTCCTGCCTGGACTCCCTGTGGAACAAGGAATCCGGGTGGAACTACCAGGCGTACAACCCGAGCGGCGCCACCGGGATCCCGCAGGCGCTTCCCGGTAGCAAGATGGCGTCGGCCGGTTCCGATTGGCAGACCAACGCCGCCACCCAGGTCGCCTGGGGACTCGGGTACATCTCGTCGGTGTACGGCACCCCGTGCAGCGCGTGGGCGCATTCCCAGGCCGTGAACTGGTACTGACCCGGCGCGGTCACCCCGCGTTCAGCGCAACTCGGAGATGAGCACGGCGCTCGTGTTCGGCTTCGTCGCCTCGAAGATGTGCGCGGCATCGCCGGCATAGGTGAGGTAGTCGCCGGGGTGGAGGACCACGGGTTCGCCCGCGGGTCCGACCCGCGCCTCGCCGGCGACCAGGATCACGTGTTCGATCGTGCCCGGGTGGTGAGGGTCCGACAGGCGGGGATCGCCCGGGTCGGCCTGGATCAGGTACACATCGCGGCGTGCTCCCGGAGGGCTGGCAGAGAGCAGGGTCGCACTGTAGGCCGCGGCGGAGGAGGGAACACCGGCCAGGTCGTCGGCACGGATCAGGGTCGGGGCGTTGGCCTGCTGGTCGACGAGCACCGCGAACGGCACGCCGAGTGCCACGCCGAGTGCCCACAGCGTCTCGACGCTGGGGTTCCCGGAGCCGCTCTCGAGCTGCGAGACCGTGGCCTTGGACACCCCGGCTCGCCGGGCGAGCTCTGAGACCGACAGGCTCGCGGCCTCCCTTTCGCGGCGCAGGGTTCGAGCGAGACGTGTGCGGAGATCCTCCATGTGTTCATCATGTCAAACGATCGTTCGCTTGACTATGCATTCAGAAATGTTCAGAATGATGATCATGCGTTCACTGAAGCGAACACCTGGATGCGATCGGCGCCATGACCGCGGAGCGTGAGGTCTGGCGAGAGGCGCTCGGTGTCGTGCTCGCGACCAGTGCCTATGGGGTCTCCTTCGGTGCGTTGGCCGTGGCCTCCGGCCTGGATGTCTGGCAGACCTGCGTCCTGAGCCTGCTGATGTTCACCGGCGGCTCGCAGTTCGCGTTCGTCGGCGTCTTCACGGCCGGCGGTCTCGCTGCCCTGCCTTCGGCCATCGCGTCGGCGGCCCTTCTCGGGGTGCGCAATGTCGCCTATGGAATGCGGATGTCGCCGATCGTCGGGGGAGGGCCCGGGCGCAAAGCGATCGCGGCGCACTTCACGATCGACGAATCGACGGCGGTGGCGATCTCGCAGAGCGACCCGCGGCTGCGGCAGATCGGCTTCTGGGTGACCGGGGTCGGTATCTTCGTCGGCTGGAACATCACCACCCTCGTCGGCGCGCTCGTGGGTGACGTGCTGGGGGATCCGAAGACGTGGGGGCTGGACGCTGCAGCCGCCGCGGCGTTCCTCGCGCTGCTGTGGCCGCGGCTCCGGCAGCGGCAGGCCATCGCGGTGGGGGTGGCGGCCGCCGTGGTCGCCGCCGCGTTCACTCCGTTCCTCATGCCGGGCCTTCCGGTGCTCGTCGCGGCCGTGGTCGCGATCGCCGTCGGCTGGTTCAACTGGCTCGGACGACCCGTGTCGCCGGCCGAGGAGCCGCTGGATGGCGCGGAGGCCCCCTCATGAGCCTCTGGAGCGCGATCCTCCTCGCGGCGGTGATCTGCCTCGCCATGAAGGCGGCCGGCTATCTCGTGCCGTCTTCGGTACTCGAAGAGCCCCGCGTCGCCCGGATCTCCGATCTGCTGACCGTGGCCCTCCTCGCGGCGCTCGTCGCCGTGCAGACCCTCGGTGACGGACAGGCCATCATGGTCGATGCGCGTGTGCCCGCTCTGCTGGTCGCTGGGGGACTCCTGTGGTTGCGGCAGTCGTTCCTCGTCGTCGTGGTGGCTGCTGCCCTGGTGGCGGCCCTGCTGCGCGTCTTCGGCCTCGCATCGTGAACCCCGGATCTCGTCGGCACACCGCCGGCGCCGGTAAGCTCAACGGGTGCGCGTGAGCTGGTTGTCGAGAGTGCTGTCCTGGGTGGCTGCGGCCCTGGTGGGCGGCGTCTACGGCGTGGCGGGCACCATCGCCCACAGTGTGATGTGGGGGCCCGTCCCGATCGGACTGATCGTCGCTGCGATCGCGTGCGCAGCGATCCTCGTCGCCGTGCGCGCGCTCACCCACGACCGAGGGGCAGCGGTCGCCGCCGGACTGGGGATGATCGGGATGCTGGTGCTGATCTCCGGCGTGGGTCCCGGAGGGTCCGTGGTCGTGCCGGACTCGCTCAGCGGTCAGATCTGGACGTACGTGGTCGCGGGAATCGTGCTCCTGGTCGTCGCCTGGCCCTCCTTCGCCCGGGTCCCGGTGCGCACGGAGGCACCCGCCGCGCAGGAATCCGAGGCGCGCGAGTCGTAGACTGGAGCGGTGACGTATGTGATCGCCCTCCCGTGCGTCGATGTCAAGGATCGAGCCTGCATCGACGAGTGCCCCGTTGACTGCATCTACGAGGGCGAACGCTCGCTGTACATCCATCCCGACGAGTGCGTGGACTGCGGCGCCTGTGAGCCGGTGTGCCCGGTGGAAGCCATCTACTACGAGGATGACCTGCCCGACGAGTGGCAGGACTACTACAAGGCCAATGTCGAGTTCTTCGACGAGATCGGATCTCCCGGAGGCGCGGCGAAGGTCGGCGTCTACGCGTTCGATCACCCGATCGTCGCCGCGCTCCCGCCGCAGGGCGAGTAGGCGCGCGCTGTGAGCGTCCGAGACCTCGACGACTACCCCTGGGATGCCGTCGTCCCGTTCCGCGAGCGTGCGGCCCGACACCCGGAAGGGATCGTGGATCTCTCCATCGGCTCGCCGGTGGATCCGACTCCCGACATCATCCGGCGCGCTCTCGCCGAGGCGACCGACGCCCACGCCTATCCGCAGACGGTCGGCACGCCGACCCTGCGCGAGGCGATTGTCGACTGGTACGCGCGCCGCCGCGGTGTGCCCGACCTTCGCGTCGACAACGTCCTGCCCACGATCGGCTCCAAGGAATTCGTCGCGCTGCTGCCCACGCTGCTCGGTCTGGGGGAGGGCGACATCGTCGTGCACCCCCGAGTGGCGTACCCGACCTACGAGGTCGGTGCCCGCGTCGTCGGCGCGACACCACTCCCCGCCGACGACCCCGCGGACTGGCCGGAGGGCACGAAGCTCATCTGGATCAACACCCCGGGCAACCCGGACGGCCGCACCTGGACGGTGGACGAGCTCGCCGCGGCCGTGCGTCGCGCCCGTGAACTCGGCGCCGTGCTCGCGAGCGACGAGTGCTATGCCGAACTCGGGTGGGACGGCGAATGGGCCACCTCGCCGATTCCGTCGATCCTCGACCCGCGGGTGACCGATGGCAGCCGCGCGAATCTGCTCAGCGTGTACTCCTTGAGCAAGCAGTCGAACCTCGCCGGCTACCGCGCCGCGTTCGTCGCAGGCTGTGCGCGCGTGGTCGGCGACCTCCTCACGGCGCGCAAGCACCTCGGCCTGATGCCGCCCGCTCCGGTGCAGCACGCCATGGCGGTGGCGCTCGGCGACGACGCGCACGTCGCGGCGCAGAAGGAGCTCTATCGCGCTCGGCGGGATGCGCTGCGTCCTGCGCTCGCAGCGGCCGGCTTCCGTATTGATGGTTCAGAAGCCGGGCTGTACCTGTGGGCGACGGAGGGACGGGATGCCTGGGATTCGATGGCGAGGCTCGCTGAGCTCGGCATCCTCGCGGGCCCGGGGCCGTTCTACGGTGCTGACGCCGCGCAGCATGTCCGGCTCGCCCTCACCGCCCCGACCGAGCGCATCCTCGAGGCGGCGCGACGCCTCACTGTCGAAGCTCTGTAGATTATCCCCTTGAAGTGGCCGTCTGTTTGGCGGATGTCACAGTAGGCCGGAGTGCCTACTAGGCTGTAAAAGCGATTCGGTCGTGACCCGACCTGGTGCCTCAGCGCCGTGAGATCGCCAGTTCCGACTTGATCAAGATCATGTCCGACTCCACCGCGACGAGCGGGGGCGGACACCAGGAGGAGGTCCGCGTGAGTGCAGCGGCAGACCAGACGGCGAAGCTGACGATCGGTGAGACGACCGCCGAATTCCCGGTACTGCGCGGCACGGCGGGGCACGACAGCATCGACTTCTCGACGCTGACCCGTCAGACCGGCTACACCGGCCTCGACTACGGCTTCGTGAACACCGCGTCGACGAAGTCCGAGATCACCTTCATCGACGGCGACAAGGGCATCCTGCGCTATCGCGGATACCCGATCGAACAGCTGGCGGGATCGACCAGCTATCTCGAGGTCGCCTGGCTCCTGATCTACGGCGAACTGCCCTCGGCATCCGAGCTCGCGGAGTTCGACGAGAAGATCCGCCGCCACACGCTGCTGCACGAAGACCTCAAGCGCTTCTTCTCCGCCCTGCCGCACACGGCGCACCCGATGTCGGTGCTGTCGTCGGCGGTCGCGGCGCTCTCGACCTACTACGAAGGTCAGACCGATCCGCACAACCCCGAGCACGTCGAACTCAACATGGTGCGCATGCTCGCCAAGCTTCCGGTGATCGCGGCGTACGCGCATAAGAAGAGCGTCGGCCAGGCCTTCCTCTACCCCGACAACTCGCTGAGCTTCGTGGACAACTTCCTGAAGCTGAACTTCGGTGTGCACAGCGAGGAGTACGAGGTCAACCCGGTGATGTCGAAGGCTCTCGAGCTGCTCCTCATCCTGCACGAAGACCACGAGCAGAACGCCTCGACCTCGACCGTCCGCCTCGTGGGCTCCACCGGTGCGAACCAGTTCGCGTCGATCTCCGCCGGCATCCAGGCTCTCTCCGGCCCGCTTCACGGCGGCGCGAACGAGGCTGTGCTGACCATGCTCGGGCAGATCCGTGACTCTGGTCAGAGCGTTTCGCGCTTCGTCGAGCGGGTGAAGAACAAGGAAGAGGGCGTGAAGCTGATGGGCTTCGGGCACCGGGTCTACAAGAACTACGATCCGCGCGCCAAGCTCGTCAAGGACGCGGCCGACGAGGTGCTTTCCTCGCTGGGCGTCACTGACCCCCTCCTCGACCTGGCCAAGGAGCTCGAGGAGCTCGCGCTCGCCGACGACTACTTCCGCGAGCGTCGCCTGTACCCGAACGTCGACTTCTACACGGGTGTGATCTACAAGGCGATGGGCTTCCCCACGCGGATGTTCACCGTGCTCTTCGCGATCGGACGTCTGCCCGGCTGGCTCGCGCAGTGGCGTGAGCTGCAGCTCGACCCGCAGACCAAGATCGGCCGCCCGCAGCAGCTGTACACCGGATCCTCGGAGCGCTCTTTTCCGACCCGCTGAGTCTCGGCCGCGCGCGACCGTAAGCGGTCGAGGCCCCCTCTGCCCGCCGACGCCCCCTCACACTGACGACTGTCAGAGGGGGCGTCGACGCGCTGAGGGGGCCTCGACGTGAAAAGAGTGGGGCGGGACGCGTCAGCGCCCCCGGCCGCCGCCCTGACGGGACTGGCCGCTCTGCGTGGAGTAGCCTCCGCCCTGGCCTGCACCGGATGCGCCGGAGCGGGGACGGCGACGACGACGGGAAGGCGGGTTCGCCGCCGCGTTCCGCTCGCCGCCCGCGGGACGCTGCTTCGAAGACTGACGCTGCTGCTGCGGCGCCTGCACCGGGGCCGGGCGCACGTGCGGTGCGCGCTCGGGGACGAGAGCGGTGACGGCCGCCGTGGTCACGTCCTCCAGCGGAGCGCTGATGGCGGCCTTGCGCAGCAGATCCTTGACGTCACGACGCTGCTCGGGCAGCACGACGGTCACGACCGTACCGGCGGCTCCGGCGCGCGCCGTGCGACCGGAACGGTGCAGGTACGCCTTGTGCTCCACGGGCGGGTCGACGTGCACCACGAGGTCCACGTTGTCCACGTGCACCCCGCGCGCAGCGACGTCGGTCGCGACGAGCACACGCACGCCGCCGTCCTCCGGCGCCGCGGAGAATGCGCCGAGGTTGCGCTCGCGAGCGTTCTGCGAGAGGTTTCCGTGCAGGTCGACCGCGGGGATGCCTGCAGCGGTGAGCTGCTTCGCGAGCTTCTTCGCCTGGTGCTTGGTGCGGGTGAAGAGGATGCGGCGCCCGGTGCCCGATGCGAGGTCGCGCACGAGCGCGGTCTTGTTGTCGGTCGAGTCGACCACGAGCACACGGTGGGTCATCTCGCCGACGGGCACGCTCTCCTCATCGACCTCGTGGCTGACCGCGTTCGAGAGGAAGCGGCGGGCCAGGGTGTCGATGCCGCGGTCGAGCGTCGCGCTGAACAGCAGGCGCTGACCGCCGGCCGGGGTCGCCGTGAGGATGCGGGTGACACCGGGGAGGAAGCCGAGGTCGGCCATGTGGTCGGCCTCGTCCAGCACGGTGACCTCGATCGCGCTCAGGCGCACGACCTGCTGCTTCATGAGGTCTTCGAGTCGACCGGGGCAGGCGACCACGATGTCGACGCCGCCGCGCAGCGCCTGCTCCTGCGGACGCTGGCTGACGCCGCCGAAGACGGTCGTGACGCGCAGGCCCGCGGCGGCGGCGAGAGGAGCGATCGTCGCAGCGATCTGGGTTGCGAGCTCTCGGGTCGGAGCGAGGACGAGTCCGCGCGGCAGGCCTGCGCGGCGCTGCCGCCCGGACGCGGCGAGTCGCGCGACGAGCGGGAGCGCGAAGGCGATGGTCTTGCCACTGCCCGTGCGTCCGCGGCCCAGGAGGTCGCGTCCGGCAAGCGAGTCGGGGAGCGTGTCGCGCTGGATGGCGAACGCTTCGGTCTTGCCGGAGTCGGCGAGAACGGCGGCGAGCTCGGCGGGAACGCCGAGTTCAAGGAAAGTAGACATGCAGAAACTCCGTCAGCGCACGAGTGAACGGCGCGAGATAAGGGGTGAGGTGGGCGACGGCGCAGGAATTGCGCATCGGTTCGCCGTTCGAAAGGCCAGCTGATGCTGGTGATGGGAGCAGTTCCGCTCGCTTCGGTCCTCGGAGACCCCGTGACGACGACGATGTTGTGGGACCGGCGGTCCGTGCAACGAGGTCAGTCTATCAGCGCGGGCATGCCGTCAGCTGCATGCCCGCTGCGTGCGCGAGTCGTCGACGGCGGATCAGGCGTGCAGCGCCTCGTTCAGCGTCACTCCGACGCCCGCCCGTCGCACAGCCTCGACCGCCCCGCTGAGCGAGTTGCGGCGGAACAGCAGTCCGTCCTGGCCCGAGAGTTCCGCACCCTTCACCGTCCGCCGCCCGCCATCCGGCGTCGCGGGACCGTCGGCGAGCACGACCTTGGTGCCGGCTGTCACGTAGAGACCCGCTTCGACGATGCAGTCATCGCCGAGCGAGATGCCGATGCCGGCGTTGGCGCCGAGGAGCGTGCGCGCTCCGATCGACACCCGGTGCGTGCCGCCGCCCGAGAGGGTGCCCATGATGGAGGAGCCACCGCCGATGTCGCTGCCGTCCCCGACGACGACGCCCTGCGAGATGCGCCCTTCGACCATCGAGGCACCGAGAGTGCCGGCGTTGAAGTTGACGAAGCCCTCGTGCATCACCGTCGTGCCGGGGGAGAGGTAGGCGCCGAGGCGCACGCGGGACGCGTCGGCGATGCGCACGCCGGCCGGCTGGACGTAGTCGGTCAGACGGGGGAACTTGTCCAGCCCCTGCACCTGGATGCCCGCGCGCTGGAGGTGCGGACGATGACGCGCGGCGACGTCGGGGTGCACCGGTCCGGCGTTCGTCCAGGCGACGTTGGGCAGGTGCCCGAAGATGCCGTCGAGGTTCAGCTCGTTGGGACGCGCCACGAGGTGCGAGAGCGCGTGCAGACGCAGATACGCGTCGGCGGTGGAGGCGGGGCCTTCGTCGAGGTCGATCTGCAGCTGCACGACCTCGACCGTGACGTCTCGTCGCTCGTCGCGTCCGACGAGGGGTTCGAGTGCGGCGACGGCCGCCTCATCCGCGACGAGCTCCCCGCGTCGCACCTCCGGGTACCAGGCATCGAGAACCGTGCCGTCCCCGGCGATCGTGGTCAGTCCGATACCCCATACCGTGCGTGCGTCGCTCATCCCTCCACGCTATCGCGCCCGGCCGGCGACGACTTCACGCATGACGGGGAAAGTAGGCTGGACGCATGGTGCTCGATCTGACCGCGTCCTCCGTCGAACTCACTCGTGCGATCTGCGACATCCCGAGCGTCTCCGGCGACGAGAAGACGCTGGCCGATGCGATCGAGGCCGCGATCTCGCCGTTGGCCCATCTCGAGGTCTTCCGGCACGGGAACACGATCGTCGCCCGCACCGACCTCGGCCGTGCGCAGCGCGTCGCGATCGCCGGTCACATCGACACCGTGCCGATCAATGCGAACCTCCCGACGCGGGACATCGAGATCGACGGAGTGCCCTACCTGTGGGGACGCGGCACGGTCGACATGAAGGCCGGCACCGCCGTGCAGCTGAAACTCGCGGCCGAGCTCACCGCTCCCGCCGTCGACATCACCTGGATGTGGTACGACAACGAGGAGATCGAAGCCTCCAAGAACGGTCTCGGGCTGCTCGCGGCCGTTCGTCCCGATCTGTTCCAGGCGGACTTCGCGATCCTCGGCGAGCCGTCCAACGGTGAGGTGGAGGGGGGCTGCAACGGCACCCTCCGAGCGCTCGTCCGGACGACCGGCGTGCGAGCACACAGTGCCCGCGCCTGGATCGGCGAGAACGCGATCCACAGTGCCGCGCCCATCCTCACCCGGCTGGCGGAGTATCGCGCCAAGGAGGTGCTCGTCGAAGGGTTGCTCTACCGTGAGAGCCTGAGCGCCGTGCGCATCGCGGGTGGCGTCGCGGGGAACGTCATCCCCGATGCCTGCGAGGTCGAGGTCAACTACCGTTTCGCTCCCAACAAGTCGGCTGCGGACGCCGAGTCCCATCTCCGCGGTGTTCTCGCGGGCTTCGACATCGAGATCACGGACGCCGCCGAGGGTGCGCGCCCCGGGCTCGACGCCGAGATCGCGAAGCAGTTCGTGGCTGCTGTCGGCGCGGAGCCGCGACCGAAGTACGGATGGACGGATGTCGCCCGGTTCTCGGCCCTCGGCATCCCTGCGGTGAACTACGGCCCGGGCGACCCGCACCTCGCGCACCACGACGAGGAGCGCGTGCCGCTCGCGCAGATCGACGCCGTGGAGCGGGGCCTGCGCGTATGGCTCGCTTCGCACTGAGTGCGGCCCGCCGGTGGGCGCAGACACCGCTCGCACTGCGCATCGCCTTCATCTATCTCGGTGCGCGGGTGGTCACCACCGCCTTCTTCCTCGTGGCGGGCTCCCTGTCGACCGGGGCCTCTCGGTTCGGTGCAGACGCGGGCGTCGTCGACTTCATCCTCGGTTGGGACGCCCAGTGGTATTGGCTCGTCGCCGAGAACGGGTATCCGACCGACCTCCCCCTGACCGACTCCGGGGAGGTCGCCGAGAACGCCTGGGCGTTCATGCCGGTGTTCGCCTATGCGGCCAAGACGGTCGGGTTCCTGTTCGGCTCGTGGGGCGTCGGCGCTCTCGTGATCTCGTTCGTCGCCGGGTACCTCGCCTGCCTCGCCCTGCACCGCCTGCTCCGTGACCGCATCGGAAACGGCGCGGCGACCTGGGCGGTCGTCTTCTTCGCCGCCGGGCCCATCGCGGCCATGTTCCAGGTCGGCTACGCCGAGACCCTTTTCCTCCTGCTGCTGTTCCTCGCACTCGACGCGACCGCCGCGCACCGCTACTCCTGGCTCTACGTGCTCATCCCGGTGATGGCCTTCACCCGCCCCGGTGTACTCGCCTTCGCCCTCTACCTGGGGCTGCACGGGATCATGCGATGGGTTCGTCGGAAGGAGGATCCGCTGTCCGGTCGCGAGATCGCGCACATCCTCGCGCTGGGTGCGCTGGCGAGCGTGACCGGCTTCGCCTGGCAGGTGATCGCCGGCATCGTCACCGGCGACCCCGGCGCGTACCTCGCCACCGAACTCGCATGGCGTCGCCACTGGATCGTCGGTGGTGTCGACGGTTTCGTCCCGTTCGAAGGCTGGGTCCAGGCAGCGCAGTTCTGGTTCGGTTTCTGGGGGCTTCCGCAGTGGTGGGGGCCGATCGCACTGGCGCTGCTGGTCGTCGGGCTCGCGGCCACGCTGCTGTACTCCCCGCAGGTCCGCGCCCTGGGCGGAGACCTGCGGCTGTGGAGCGCGAGCTACCTGCTCTACCTGCTCGCGGTGTTCTTCCCCCAGTCGAGCACCTTCCGTCTGCTCCTGCCGCTCAGCCCGATGTGGGGTGCGGTCGCCGTCCCGCGCTCACGGCGTTGGAGGCTCGGGATCCTCGCGCTGTGTCTCGTCGGTCAGTGGTTCTGGATCTACCACATGTACGCGCTCGGGAACACGTTCTGGCAGGTGCCGTGATCGTGAAGCTCGACCCAATTGTTGCTCGGTGACCTCCAGGTCCCGGTGACACCCGATAAACTCATCCCATACCACCGGAGGAAAGGGAGCCACGATGGCAGCGATGAAGCCGAGGACCGGAGACGGACCCATGGAGGCCGTGAAAGAAGGACGACTCATCATCGTGCGTGTTCCACTCGAAGGCGGCGGCCGACTGGTCGTCTCCGTGAACGACGCAGAGGCCAAGGAGCTTCACGACGTGCTGGCCGCCGTCGTGGCACCGGCCTGATCGATCTCGGATCCGCGTCCGCGGATCCGGAAGGGCGGTGGATCCTCGGATCCACCGCCCTTCGTCGATTCCGGGCTCTTCGGGAGCGATCCGTGCGGAGGGCTCAGTCGCGCTCGGGGAGGCTGATGAGCTGCAGCAGGCCTTCGGCGGCAGGGGATACGGTCGCGAGCACTGCCGACGATTCCTGCGTCTCCTGCACCAGGGAACGGTAGGCGGACGTGATCTCGTCGCGCTGGACGGGATCGGCGACGCGGCCGCCGGCGAGGACGCGGGGGACCAGTACCAGGCCGCCGGTGCGGGCGAGACGAAGCCCGTGTTCGACGTACTCGATGATGTGCTCGGGGTCGGCGTCGACCAGCACGATGTCGTAGGACGCCTCGTTCATCCGAGGCAGCACGTCGATGGCGCGTCCCGTGATGAAACGGACCCTCGTGGAGGGGACCCTCGCATCGGCGAACGCCTGACGTGCGGCTGCGAGGTGCTCGGGCTCGTTGTCGATCGTGGTGAGCACAGCTTGGGGGGCACCGCGCAGGAGCCAGAGGCCGGAGACACCGGCACCGGTGCCGATCTCGACGATCGACCGCGCACCCGTCGCGGCGGCGAGCACGGCGATCTGGGAGCCGACGACCGTGCTGACCGGCATCGCGCCCAGCTCGACCGCATGTGCCCGAGCGCGGGCGATGGAGTCCGGCTCCACGATGGACTCGCGAAGGAAACGCGCGTTCGCGTCGTGCTCGCTCATGGCCTGTTCTCCCTGCCTGCCCGGTGATTCCCTCCAGCGTATTCGCTCGTCGCGCGCGGGGACCGCAGGCGCGGCGGTAGCCTGTAGAGATGACGTTCGGGCTCACCTTCGAGAAGATGCTGCTGATCGGCCTCATCGCGGTGCTGATCATCGGTCCTGAGCGTCTTCCGCGGGCCGCCGAGAGCTTCTCCCGCATGGTCCGCAAGGCCGGCGAATACCTTCGCGACACCAAGAGTCGGATGCGCCAGGAGATGGGGCCCGAGATCGACGACGTCGACTGGCGAAAGCTCGACCCCCGTCAGTACGACCCGCGTCGGATCATCCGCGACGCCCTGTTCGAGGAGCCGCAGCCGGCGACGCCGGTACAGGCCAAGGAGACGATCGCCGAGCCCATCGCCCCCCGCGCCGCCCCGCAGGAGTTCAGCGCGACGAACCGCCCCCCGTTCGATCCCGAGGCCACCTGACCTTCAGGCGCGAAGGGGCTCTCAGGAGATCCGTGAGCGCAGGGTCGCGATGTCCGCGTCGCTGAGCAGGGCACGGGGGATGGCGGTCGCCGCGCTCGTCCCACGCACCTTGAGCAGCACCGCATCCCTGCCCACGCGCATGCTCTGGAACGTCCCGTAGGCGATCTCCGACTGTCTCCTGCCGCTGCCCAGCCTCAGCACGTCGTCTTCGAGCTGTGCCCACACCACGGTCTCGACGGGCATCGCCGTCCGCACGGCCTGGCGGGCGGACGACACCGACATCACGACGGCGAACACCGCGAGACCGATGATCAGCAGCGGCATCCAGCCCGCGCCGAACGGCGGTTCTGCGCCCGCGGGCAGGGGGGTGCTCAGATTCAGGATGCTGAGCGTCAGCGCGCCGGCGAGTGCGACCCACATGACGATGGCAGCCGGCCGGGTCAGCGAGTAGATCGCCGCATCGCGAGCCATCCGCTGCAGCAGCCCCTCGTCGATCGTCAGGGAGCGGGGAGGCATCGGTCACTCTTCCTTGCGTGGTCCGCCGACGGTCATCGGCAGCGAACGGCCGGAGAGGCCGCGTCCCCGCCGGGTGAGCGCGCGAGCGAGGTCGTGGATCGCGGTGGCTGCGGCATCCGTGGCTGCTCCCGAGACGAGGGGCGCGCCGGCGTCTCCGCTCTGGCGCAGCGCAGGGCTCAGGGGGATGGAGGCCAGCAGCGGGACGACCTCGTCCGGTTCGGAGAGCGCATCGGCGACGGCCGCTCCTCCGCCCGACCCGAACAGGTCCAGCACGGTTCCGTCGGGGAGCGTGTAGGCGGCCATGTTCTCGACGACGCCGATCACCTGCTGACCGGTCTGCCGTGCCACGAGACCGCTGCGGATCGCCACGTCGGAGGCAGCGGTCTGCGGAGTCGTCACGACGAGGACCTCGGCGTGCGGGAGCAGCTGTCCGATCGAGATGGCGATGTCGCCCGTGCCGGGCGGCATGTCGATGAGGAGCACATCGAGGTCGCCGAAGAAGACGTCGGTGAGGAACTGGGACACGGTGCGATGCAGCATCGGCCCCCGCCAGGCCACGACGGACTCGCCGTCGCGCAGGAACATCCCGATCGAGATCGTCTTCACGCCGTGGGCCACCGGTGGCAGCATCAGGTCGTCGATGCGGGTCGGCTGCGTCCCGGCCGGGATCCCGAGGAGGCCGGGGATGGAGAAGCCATGCACGTCGGCATCGACGAGTCCGACCGAGAGTCCCTGGTCGGCGAGGGCGACCGCGAGGTTGGCGGTGACCGTCGACTTGCCCACTCCGCCCTTGCCGCTCGAGACGAGGATCACGCGGGTGAGGGAGTCGGGGCCGAACGGCATGTGCCGTGCCGGGCGACCGTCGCGCAGCTTCTCGGTCAGCGCCTTGCGTTCGGCGGGGGTCATCACGCCCACCTCGACGTCGACGTCCGTGATGCCGGGGACGGACGCCGCGGCCTGTCGCACGTCCGCTTCGATTCGGGCCGCGGCGGGGCAGCCCACGATCGTCAGCACGATGCCGACCTGGGCGTGGGCACCGTCGACGGAGATGTCGCGCACCATGTCGAGGTCGCCGATCGGTCGACGCAACTCCGGGTCCGTCACGGCGGAGACCGCGGTGCGGACGAGGTCGGCCTCGGTCACGATGCGGCGCCCCCCGATGCCCTGTCGTCGGTGTCCTCGAGTTCGGCGAGCAGGGTCTTCAACTCCTGGCGCAGCACGTCTCGGGTCACGGTCTGCGAGTTGCGCTCCTCGAGCGCCATGCGCAGTGCCACGATCTCGCGGGCCAGGTATTCGGTGTCGGCGAGGTTGCGCTCGGCGCGCTGGCGGTCCTGCTCGATCTGCACCCGGTCGCGGTCGTCCTGGCGGTTCTGCGCGAGCAGGATCAGCGGTGCGGCATAGGAGGCCTGCAACGAGAGCATGAGCGTCAGGGCCGTGAACCCGAGCGCGGCGTCATCGAAACGCAGATGCTCGGGCATCAGGGTGTTCCAGACGATCCAGACCACGCAGAACAGGCTGAGGATCACGAGGAACGCTGGCGTCCCCATCGCCCGCGCGACCCACTCGGTGAACCTTCCGAAGCGGTCGCGAGAGGTGGTGCGCGGGCGGGCCGTGCTGCGTCCCGGCGCGTCCAGACGCGACTCGCGGGCCATCAGCTCGTCTCCTTCGCAGCGGCGGCGATGTCGTCGCTGTCCTGTGAACGCCAGTCATCGGGGAGGAGATAGTCGAGCACGTCGTCGATGCTGATGGCGCCGACCAGCCGATGGGCTGCGTCGATCACCGGCAACGAGACGAGGTCGTAGCTCGCCAGCAGACGTGCCACCTCGGCCGCCGACGCGGTGACGGGAACGGGCTCGAGGCTGTCATCGAGGATCGCTCCGAGTCGTTCATGCGGGGGATAGCGCAGCATCCGCTGGAAGTGCACGAGCCCGAGCAGGCGACCGGTGGGCGTCTCGAACGGGGGGAGTGTCACGAACACGGCCGCGGCCAGCGCCGGGTGCAGCTCGTGGCGCCGGATCAGAGCCAGGGCCTCGGCGACGGTCGCATCGGCCGACAGGATGATGGGTTCCGGGGTCATCAGACCGCCGGCGGTGTCCGGGCCGTAGCGCAGCAGCATCCTGACGTCCTCGGCCTCCTCGGGCTCCATCAGCTCGAGGAGCTGCTCCAGGCGGTCCGGGGTGAGCTGGGCGAGCAGGTCGGCGGCATCATCCGGCTCCATCTGGTCGAGGATGTCGGCCGCGCGCTCGTCGCCGAGCCGGTCGAGGATGTGCACCTGCTCGTCCTCGGGCATCTCCTCGAGGGCATCGGCGAGGCGGTCGTCCGAGAGCTCCTCGGCGACCTCGATCATCCGCTGCTGCGGCAGATCGAGAAGAGTGTTCGCGAGGTCGGCGGCATGCAGTTCGGAGTACGAAGCGACGAGCTGTTCGGCGGACTGGGATTCGCCCGGCGCGCGTTCCTCGGCGACCTCGTTCCACGCGGCGAACGTCGTGGGCCCCTTCGCGAAGGGAGAGGCGCTGGTCTTCGGCCGACGCAGGAAGAGCTGACTGATGGCCCATTCCCCGAGGCGATTGGGCTCGATCGCCACATCCTCGATCACGGCGGTACCGCTGCCGTCGGAGAAGCTCACGCGTCTTCCGAGCAGCTCCGCGAGCACCCGCACCTCGCCGGCCCGCGGAGAGAAGCGTCGCACGTTGATGAGTCCGGTGGTGATGACCTGACCGGAGCGGATCGATGTGACGCGGCCGATCGAGAGGAACACGTGTCGTCGTCCGGGGATCTCGACCACGAGACCGATCACGCGGGGTGCCGCGGTACTTCGGTACACCACGACGACGTCCCGGACCTTGCCGAGCCGGTCGCCGACGGGATCGAAGACGGCGCACCCGGCCAGGCGCGCGGCGAAAACCCGTTGTGTGCTCACCCCTCCAGAGTAGTCGGCGGGCCCGGTCATCGGCGGGATGGCCGCGCCTCGGGCGGTCTGACGGTGCGCGTGGAAGAATAGTCGGATGAGTATGCTGAACCGCCCCGCGAACAGCTCGGAGACCGGCGAGATCGTCGCTTCCACGCGCGACTACGAGAACGCACAGAAGACCGTCTCGAAGCTGATCGCCGGGGAGGTCCCGGCACGGGACATCGCGATCGTCGGGCAGAGCGTGCGGACGGTCGAGCGCGTGACCGGCAAGCTCGGTTACGCCGCGGCCGCCCGCTCCGGCGCCATCAACGGAGTCCTGATCGGCCTGTTCCTCTCCGCGATCCTCGTGCTCGGCAACCCCGAGGTCCCGATCCAGCTCTTCGTCGGCTTCGTCCTCATCGGCGTCGCGGTCGGGATGCTCCTGAGTCTCGTGACCTACGCGATCGTCCGGCGTCGTCGCGACTTCGCGAGCGTCACGCAGTTCGCGGCGGATCACTACGAGGTCACCGTCCAGTCCGCCTCGCTCGCCAAGGCTCGCGACGTGCTCGGCGCGACGCGCGTCGCTCCGGTCCGGCCTCCCGTGAACCTCGACGAGCCGCCGCGATACGGAGAACGGATCACGCCTGGCGCGACGGCGCCGGCACCCGAGGAGCCCGTGATCCCCCCGCGGCCGGCAGACCCCGTTGCCGAACCGGCCGCCGATCCGGAGCCGGGTACGCCCGAGCCCGGGACGCCCGCACCGATCGAGCCCGACGCGACGCCGGGTGCAGAAGGCGCCCCGGGCGAGCGGGCGTGACGACGATCCCCGGACGTTCCTCCTGATGGTTGAGATCCAGGTCGCGCTGCCGAAGGGAACCACCGTCGTGTCGGCCGACTGGACGCGCGGCGACAACGGGGCGACGGTGATCGTCGCCCACGGTGCGGGAACGGGAAAGGACCATCCCTTCCTCACCGGGTACGTCGAGGCACTCCGCGCGATCGGCTTCTCGACACTGCGCTTCAACTTCCCGTACGTGCAGCAGGGGCGGCGGATGCCGGGGCCGGCCGCGCATGCGATCGCCACCTGGAACGCGGTCACGACGTTCGCGCGCACATCAGACCCCGCGGCGACCGTCTGGGCGACGGGGAAGTCCTACGGCGGACGCATGGCATCGATGGCGGTCGCGGAGGGCCTACGGGTGGACGGACTCGTCTATCTCGGCTATCCCCTTCATCCGCCAGGTCGGCCGGAGAAACCGCGGGTCGAGCACCTGCCGGCGATCACCGTGCCACAGCTCTTCGTGGAGGGGACGAACGATCCCTTCATCCAGCCGATCTCGCAGTTCGAACAGGCTGTCGCGACCTGTCGGGAAGCCCGGATCGTCTGGATCGAGGGCGGCGGGCACACATTCGAGGTGAAGGGCCGCAAACTCCCCGCAGAGCAGATCGGTGCGTCGCTCGCCCCGATCGTGGCCGAGTTCGCCCTCGGAGGTGCTGTCGCCTGACTTTCAGCCGACGAGCATCGACAGCTCGGGGTCCGCGAGCACGCGGCGGACGGTGGAGATCCCCAGCGCGCTCATCTGCGGGTTCGACTTCTCGTAGTACCACCCGAGGCCCAGCGCCTGTTGCAGGGCCCACCCGGCACCCCGCTGCCACTCGGCCTCACCGGCGGAGACACCGTCGCGGACGAGGCGTCGGGTCGGGGCATCGAGGAGGTGCCAGGCGGCGACGAGGTCGAGCGCAGGGTCCGCAGGTCCGAAGTCCCCGCCGTCGAGCACGCCCGCCAGCCGGACCTCGTCGTCGCGCTCGATGACCAGGAGGTTGAACGGCGTGAGGTCGCGGTGGCACATCAGCGGAGCGTCGGCGGGCGGAAGCGCGCACAGGGCCGCCCAGAGCTTCGCGGTGCGTGCCACGTCGATCAGGTGTGCGCTCCGCGACAGACACTCCGAGACCCACTCATCGTGGTCGCCGAGTCTTCCGCCGCGGCCGTTCCCGTCGAACACCCGTCCGCGCACGTCGACCGCGCGCAGTGCACGGATGAGGACGACCAGATCGTGAGCGAAGGCTTCCGACGCGGCAGCACGCACGGGGCCCGGCGGCTCGCCGTCGATCCAGGACTGGACGGCCCAGGCCGAGTCGAACTCTTCCGACGCGGCAGCGATCCCGTAGGAGCGCGGGGCGGGGAACGGACTCGCTGCGGCCAACTCATCGAGCGCCGCGGCCTCACGCGCGAGAGTGGGCTCCGATGCCGCGAGGCGCGGGAAGCGGGCGACAAGGCCGTCGCCCACCCGGATGATCCTGTTGACCGTCCCGGTGGACGAGACCGGTCGCAGCTCCTCTCGGCGCAGCTCGGGGAAGCGGCGCGTGATCAGCCGTGCCGCGACCTCGGTCTCGAGCGCGAGCTCACCGTCGTGCATCCGCCGAGGTCAGCTCTGGAGCCGGGCGATCCATGCTTCGACCTCGTCGGCCGTGCGGGGGATGTCGGCCGAGAGGTTCACGGGGCCGTCCTCGGTCATCAGGATGTCGTCCTCGATCCGCACGCCGATGCCACGGAGCTCTGCGGGCACCGTCAGGTCGTCGATCTGGAAGTACAGCCCGGGCTCGATCGTGAACACCATGCCGGGTGTCAGGACGCCGTCGTAGTACATCTCGCGGCGCGCCTGGGCGCAGTCATGCACGTCGATGCCGAGGTGGTGGGAGGTGCCGTGCACCATGTACCGACGGTGCTGGCCGCCCTTGTCCGCGTCGATCGCCTCGTCAGCGGTCACCGGCAGCAGGCCCCACTCCGCGGTGCGTGCGGCGATGACCTTCATGGCGGCCGCATGTACGTCACGGAAACGGACGCCCACCCGTGCAGCGGCGAACGCGGCGTCGGCGGCCTCGCGCACGGTCTCGTACACTCGGCGCTGCACCTCGGTGAAGGTTCCCGAGACGGGCAGCGTTCGGGTGATGTCCGCCGTGTACAGGCTGTCGGCTTCGACACCGGCGTCGACGAGGATCAGATCGCCCGGGGCCACGGTGCCGTCGTTGCGGGTCCAGTGCAGGTAGCAGGCGTGCGGACCGGACGCCGCGATCGTGTCGTAGCCCTCGCCGTTGCCGTCTTCACGGGCGCGGCGGTGGAAGACACCCTCCACGACACGTTCGCCGCGGGCGTGCGCGACGGCGGACGGAAGCTCGCGGACGATGTCGTCGAAGCCGTTCGCGGTGATCTCGACGGCACGGCGCATCTCGGCGATCTCGAACTCGTCCTTGATGAGGCGCAGCTCGGACACGAAACGGGTGAGGGTCTCGTCCTCGTCGAGTACGAGCTCTCCCTCCACGGCCTCGAGCTCGTGGAGATGGGCGGTCGCGATCTCCAGGTCGGCCGCGACACCGTCCAGGGACGGGCGTGGGCCGATCCAGAACTCACCGATCGTGGCGTCGGCGTAGAACTCCGTCGTGGTGCGGTCGGCGCGCTCGCGGAAGAAGAGGGTGACGTCGTGACCCGTGTCGGTCGGCGCGAAGACCAGGACCGAGTCGGGCTCGGCATCCGCGGCCCACCCCGTGAGGTGGGCGAAGGCGGAGTGTGCCCGGAAGACGTAGTCAGTGTCGTTGCTGCGCTGCTTGAGCGATCCTGCGGGGATGACGAGACGCTTCCCGGGGAAGGCGGCAGAGACCGCGGCTCGACGGGCGGCGGCGTACGGTGCCTGTGCGCGCGGAGCGGGAAGGGTTTCCGGACGCTCGGCCCATCCCGTCGAGATGGTGTCGAGGAACCCTTGCGGGAAGGGCTGCTTGCGGTTCGTGTTGCTGTTCTCGACAGACGCTTCGACGGTGGCTTCTGCGATCGTGTCGCGTTCTCCGGTGCTCATCCCTCCAGTCTGTCACCTGCAGGGCGGGTTGCGGGAGTTCAGCCGGCCGGCTCCAGCTGGACGACCAGCGCACGGTGGTCGCTGCCCCCGGCATCGCCGAGGACGACCGAGCCCGTCGGTGTCCAGTTCGGCGAGGCCATCACGTGATCGATCGGCGCCCCGGCGAGGGGCGGGAGCGAGCTCGGCCACGTTCCCGCGAGACCGTTGCCGGTGCGCGACGCGACATCGCGGCAATATCCGATGTCACCACCGTCCACTCCGAGGGGCGCCATGTGATCGATCGTCGCATTGAAGTCTCCGGCCAGGATGAAGTCGCCCTGCGGACACTGATCGGCGATCCACTGCAGATCGCTCTGCCACTGCTGCATCTCTTCCACGCGGGGAGCGACGGCATGCACGGCGACGATCGTGGGTCCGGAGCCGTCGACCGGCATCAGCACGACACTCGGCACGGAGCCCGTGTTGCTGCTGCCGTCCTTCGAGGATTCGATCACCGAGTACTCTCCGAGGTCGGGGGCCACCAGCACCGTGGTGTGCCAGGACTGGGGGCCGTTGGGGACATCGGGGCGGAACTGCACGTGGTGCACCCACATCGGATGCCCCTGCTCGCGCAACATGATCGCGATGCGCTCGCCGACGTCCTCGGTCGTCTCCGGCAGGGCCACGACATCGGCGCCCTGAGCGAGGATCTGCTGGGCGATCACCTCGGCGGACACGGCTTCGCCCGCTGTGTTCCAGGTCAGCACCCGGATGCTGCTCTCCGTCTTCTGCGGGAGCTCGGTGGTGCCGAAGCCGCGGGTCGCTCCGATGACGCCGGTCGCCCCCGCGCCCAGCAGCGCGACGATGAGGACCGACGCGGCGAATCCGCGCAGAGGACGAGCGAAGAGCAGCAGGAGCGCGAGCACGGCGATCACCAGGAATCCGCCGAGGACCAGGCCGCGCGCGGACACCAGCTGCGCGAACGGATAGGTCTGCTCGAGACGGAAGAACTGCGGCCACACGACGATCGCCGTCGCGATCGCGAGCAGGACGGTGAAGAGGATCCCCAGTAGTCGAAACATCCCCTCAAGCCTAGGAGCGCCGCCTGTGAAGTCCCTGCCCCGACATCCGCTTCCGTGTGCCTCCGCGCCCACTGGCCGTCGCCCTCGGTACGCTCGGAGGATGGCCTCTCCGTCCGCCGGGTTCGCCGGTCCCGCCGACCTGCACCTGCACTCCAACCAGTCCGACGGGACGGAGGCGCCGGCCGAGGTGATCAGGCAGGCGCACGCACACGGGATCCGCACCGTGGCGCTCACCGATCACGATCGCTCCACCGGCTGGGATGAGGCCGGTGACGCCGCCGTCGCGCTCGGCATGACCTTCATCCCCGGGATGGAGCTGTCGGCGAAGCACGAGTGGCGCAGCGTGCACGTGCTCGGCTACCTCTTCGATCCCGGAGACCCGGCTCTGCGGGCCGAGACCGATCGCATCCGCGGGGATCGGATCGGGCGCGCGGAGCGGATCGTGCGCAACATCGGACGGGACTACGACCTGCACTGGGATGACGTGGTCGCGCAGACGGCTCTGGATGCGACGGTCGGGCGCCCTCACATCGCGGACGCTCTCGTGGCGAGGGGCATCGTGCGCGATCGCACGGAGGCGTTCGACGGGATCCTGCATCCGCGCGAGGGATACTATGAGCCGCACTACGCCCCGGACCCGCTGACCGCGGTGCGCCTGATCACGCAAGCCGGGGGAGTGGCTATCATCGCCCACCCGGTCACCGCGGGTCGCGACCGGATGATGCCCATCCCGTACATCGAGCGGCTGATCGCGGCCGGACTCGGCGGCTTCGAGGTCGATCACCGCGAGAACACCGAAGCGGGCAAGCGGATGCTGCGCGAGCTGGCGCAGAAGCACGACCTCATCGTCACAGGGTCCAGCGACTATCACGGCAGCGGCAAGCCGAACCGTCCGGGGGAGAACACGACGTCCGACGAGATGGTCGCCCGCCTCCTGGCGCAGGGCACCGGCATCGCCCCGCGCTTCCCCTGACGGTCGGGATACTGTCGGGATACTCCCGGTGACCTGTCGACCGGGAGGGCTACATTCCGAGCATGCAACGAGCGACGTCCCTGGAACGCCGTGTCGATGCGTGGGCCCACCGCCTGCTCCTCGGCGCCCCGACGAGCGGTTTCCGCTCCGGCCTGATCGAGTTCGCGGTGTTCGTGGTCAAGCAGGCATGGGCGTGCGTGTTCGGGGCCACGCTGTTGCTCGTGATCATCGCGGCACGGTTCTGGTACCCGCCGGACGCGGCGCTCGCGCGCAACGATGCCCTCACCATCGCCGCCGTGCTCATCCAGGTGGCCATGCTCGTGTTCCGCTGGGAGAGCGGACGAGAACTGTGGGTGATCGTCCTGTTCCACCTCACCGGAACCGTGATGGAGCTGTTCAAGACCGATGTCGGCTCCTGGGCGTATGCCGCGGACGGTTTCCTGCGCATCGGCGGAGTGCCGCTGTTCAGCGGGTTCATGTATGCCGCTGTCGGCTCCTACATGGTGCGCGTCTACCGGCTCTTCGACCTCGGCTTCACGCGATACCCGCAGCGGTGGATGACGGCGATCCTCGCGATCGCGATCTACGTGAACTTCTTCGCGCACCATTGGTGGTGGGATGCGCGGTGGATCCTGCTGGCTGCGGTCATCGTGCTGTGGCTGCCGACGGTGATGCACGCGCGTATCTGGCGTCGGACGATCCGGATCCCGCTGCTCGTCGTGTTCGTCGGAGTCGCCGTCTTCATCTACCTGGCGGAGAACATCGGCACCTGGGCGGGAGCATGGGCATACCCCGATCAGGCGGGGGGATGGCAGCCGGTCTCGGCGAGCAAGCTGAGTTCGTGGTTCCTGCTCATGATCATCTCGGTCGTGCTGGTCGCGTGGGTCTATCCGCCGCAGGTTCCTGCGGCGATACTCCACGGGGAGCGGGCGGCGTCTCTTCGCTGAGCGGCGGCGACGACGAAGGGCGCGTGCTGCGGAGTTCGTCCGCGGCACGCGCCCTTCTGAGAGGTCGAGGTGTCAGGCTCCGGTGACCGGCGCTGCGCCTGCGCCGGAACCTCCACGGCGACGACGGCGACGGCGCGCCGGCGCGGGCTTGCCGTCGTGGTGCTCCTTGCCCGCCCCGTCGTGGGTGCCGGCGCCCTCAGCGCTGCGGTCTGCGGCCGGAGCGGACTGTCCTTCGCCGGTGGTGGCCCCCGACGCGCCTTCGGTGAAGGTCGAACCGACCGGAGTCGCGCTGTTGCGGCGACGGCGACGGCGACGCGTCCCGGTCTCGTCGGTGCCTTCCGCGGCGGCGTCCGCGGCACGCTCGGGCCGACGGGTGCGCTCCGTCTTCACGGATTCGGTCTTCGGCGCGGACACGAGGCGGCCCTTCGTGCCCTGCGGGATGTCCAGGTCTTCGTACAGGTGGGGGCTCGACGAGTAGGTCTCGACAGGCTCCGGCTGACCGAACTCGAGCGCCCGGTTGATGAGGGCCCACTTGTGCAGGTCCTCCCAGTCGACGAAAGTGACGGCGATGCCGGTCTTGCCCGCACGCCCCGTGCGGCCGGCGCGGTGCAGGTACGTCTTGTCCTCGTCGGGGATGGTGTGGTTGATGACGTGCGTCACGTCGTCGACGTCGATGCCGCGGGCGGCCACGTCGGTCGCGACGAGAACGTCACGCTTGCCTGCCTTGAACGCGGCCATCGAGCGCTCGCGCTGGTCCTGCCCCATGTCGCCGTGCACGCCGCCGACGTTGAAGCCGCGGTCGTTGAGCTCGTCGACGAGGCGCTGCGCCGCGCGCTTGGTGCGCGTGAAGATCACGGTCTTGCCGCGGCCCTCGGCCTGCAGGATGCGAGCGATGATCTCGTCCTTGTCCATCGAGTGCGCGCGGTAGACGAGGTGCTTGATGTTGGCCTGGGTGAGGCCCTCGTCGGGGTCGTTGGCGCGGATGTGGATCGGGTTCGACATGAAGCGGCGGGCGAGGGCCACGATCGGGCCGGGCATGGTCGCCGAGAACAGCTGCGTGTGGCGGACGGCCGGGACCTTCTGGAAGATCTTCTCGATGTCGGCGAGGAAGCCGAGGTCGAGCATCTTGTCGGCCTCGTCGAGCACGACCTCCGTCGCGTTGGAGAGGTCGAGCAGGCGCTGGCCCGCGAGGTCGATCAGGCGGCCGGGAGTGCCGACCACGATCTGCGCGCCCGCCTTGAGCTGGTCGATCTGACCCTCGTACGCCTTGCCTCCGTAGATGGCGACGACGCTGGTGGAGCGGTTGCTGGTGAGCAGGTCGATGTCTTCATAGACCTGCACGGCGAGCTCGCGGGTGGGGACGACGATGAGTGCTTTGACGCCGTGCTCCGGGTCCTTGCCGAGGCGCTGCACGACGGGGATGCCGAACCCGAAGGTCTTTCCCGTGCCGGTCTTCGCCTGGCCGATGATGTCCTGCCCCGGAAGGCCGAGAGGGATGGTCTGCTCCTGGATCGGGAAGGCATCGATGATGCCCTTGGCCGCGAGTGCGTCGACGATGTCCTGATCGATGCCGAGATCGGCGAAAGTTGTCACTTTATTCAGATTGCCTGTCCGGCGACCCTGGGGGATCGCCACGTAAACGGATCCACGCCGTCTCTTGTGCCACAGGCGCGGGGCCCCGCTCCGACGGCGGGGACACGCCCAGCCTACCGGAGGGGTGGTGCGGACCAGGAAGGAGGGCCCGGCGCGGGTATTGTGAATCCCGTGGTGGACTCAGGAGGAAGACCTCGTGGTTAAGTGGTTCTGGCAGCGCGATGACGCGCCACGGCGAATCCTCACCCTGCGCAGCCGAGGCGAGCAGAGCGATGCGACGAGGGTCGACTTCGCCGAACTCGCCCCCGAGCTCGATCGGTTCCTCGGTCAGGCCGCGTACCTGCAGCTGGGCTACTTCGAGACGCTCACCAGGCTCATCCGGGCGACCCCCGAGCTTTCCGAGAAGGAGTCCCTGTCGCGTGCGGCCGGGGCGGCGTTGACGAAGCATCGCGGGATCGTCGAGGTCATCGCCGAGCGCGGTGGCGACCCCACGCAGGTGATGCTGCCGTTCCGCGAGAACCTCGACGCGTTCCGACGCAAGACCATCGGTGCGCGACCGCGGGAGACGCTCCTCGCCGTGTACATCACCGCCGGGATGCTCGACGACTTCTACCTCGCGCTCGCGTCGAGCTACGGCGAGACCGGTCGTCGGGTGGCGGAGATCCTCCGCGAAGACGATGCCGGCCATGAGATCGTCGCGATCATCCAGGAGACGATCGAGAGCGATGAGGAGTGGCGGTCCCTGCTGTCGATGTGGGCGCGGCGCCTCGTCGGTGACACCATCCTGGTCTGCCGTTCCGCACTGCGGCCGGAGCTGCTCCAGGTCGACGACGAGCGCGTCGAGCCGGTCTACACCGAACTCATGGGCGCGCACGCGCGCCGGATGGATGCGATGGGCCTCGCGTCCTAGGTTGCCCGTCAGATGCCGAGTGCCGCCTTGGCATCTGCATCGGACCGCTTGCGCATCCCGGTGATCGCCACCGTCACCAGCGCGGCGACGACGGGAGCGCCGAGCACGCTCGCGAGCCACAGCCAGATGCTGTCCTCACCGACGCCGGCCCACTGCAGACCCGTGTAGGTGATCGCTGAGACCGCTGTGGCCACGGCGGGCGCGAGCGCCACTCCGCGCAGCTCGCGCCCGGAGATCAGGAAATGCACCGCGATGCCCAGGGCACACGCGCCGATCAGTGCGAGCAGGATGTACATCGTCTGCTCAGGCGACGAAGCCGACGCGACGCGATTCCTCGGTGCCCAGTTCGATGTAGGCGAGGTTCGCCGTGGGGACGATGTAGGAGTTGCCCTTCACATCGGCGAAGCTCACGTGCGTGGCGTTCTGCTCCAGCGCCGTGGTGACCTGGGTGCGGACCTCGTCTGCGCTCACGCCGGTGTCGAAGCTCAGTTCGCGGCCGGTGTTGATGATGCCGATGCGGATTTCCACGCGTGCTCCTTGAAGTTCGGGGACTGGCCCAACTCTACCCCGCGGGCATCGGGCGGGATCGGCACCCCGCGTCGGTTTCGCCGTGAGCGCACAGGCCGGGGGTGGCGGGTCGCGAGGGTGTCGCGTGCAGGCGCGCACGACGATGTCCCCGCGTCCGGATAGCGTGGAGGGCATGACACCGGATGCCGCGCAGCGAGCTGTGATCGCCGCCGAGCCGTTCGCCTCCGGTGTCATCATCGGGGCGCCGGGAACAGGGAAGACGCGAACGCTCGTCGACCGCGTCGTGCACCTGCTCGATGCGGCCGATCTGCGACCGGAGCAGGTGCTGGCACTCACGCCGAGCCGCCAGGCCGCGACCGCACTGCGTGACCGGATCGGTGTCCGCATCGGGCAGGCGACTCCGGGGCCGTTGGCGCGATCGCTCGGTTCCTTCGCCTTCCAGCTGGTCCGGGGGGCGATGGTGCGCGAGGGAGCGGAGCCGCCTGCGCTGCTCACCGGAGCCGACCAGGACCGCATCATCGCGGATCTGCTCGCCGGTGACGCCGAAGACGGTCGCATCCCCTGGCCGGACGCGCTCAGCGGCTCGGTGCGCGCGTCGAAGGGATTCCGTTCGGAGCTCCGCGCGTTCCTCGCGGAGTGCACCGAGATCGGGGCCCGGCCGGACGAGCTCCGCGCGTCGGGGAACGACGTGTGGGTGGCAGCCGCGGAGTTCCTCGTCGAGTACCGGACGGTACTCGACGCTCTGCGTTCCGCGCACCGCGACGCCGCGGACCTGCTCAGCGAGGCAGCTGCCATCCTGCGCTCGGCCGAGGCGGCGACGCTCGGCCCGCTCGCGCCGTTGCGCGTCGTGCTGATCGATGACGCACAGGAGCTCACCCGCGGAGGGATCGATGTCGTCAGAGCGCTGCGGGGGCGGGGCATCGCGGTGCTGGCGTTCGGCGATCCCGATATCTCATCCGGGTCGTTCCGTGGCGCGAGCCCGGAGCTCTTCGCGCAGCTCGCCGGTGCCGTCGGCGAGGTGCATGTGCTCGACGGCGCGCACCGGCAGCATCCGGCGCTCACCGCCTTGACTCGCACCGTCACACAGGCGATCGGAGTCTCCGGACGCGTCGAGCATCGTCGGGCGCCGGTGCCCGTCGACCCGGAGGAGGTCGATGCGCATGTGTCGACCTTCGTCGCCCCGTCTCCCTATGAAGAGCTGGACCGCATCGCCGGTGTGATGCGCGACTGGCATCTGTCCGAGGGAATCCGCTGGGATCGGATGGCCGTCATCGCTCACGACACGCGTCAGGTGACCACGCTGGAGACCGAGCTCGCGGCCAGGGAGGTCCCCACGCGCGCCGCCGGTGTGCAGCGTCCGCTCGGGAGCGAAGGGATCGTGCGTGACATCGTCGGCATCGTGCGCCTCGCGTTGACGCCGGTCGAGGAGCGCACCCCGGAGGCGCTGGAGGAGGCACTGCGCACCCCGTTCGGGGGGATGGACGCGATCGGGCTCCGCCGTCTCCGCGCCCGCCTCCGGCACATCGAACTCGCACAGGGCGGGTCGACGCCGGCGCGCGAGCTGCTGCGCCAGGCGATGGCGAACCCCAGCCACCTGACGCTCATCGACTCGCCGGAATCCCGCTCCGCCGAGCGCTTCGCGGAGACGATCGAGGCGGTGGCGCGTGCCGCCGACCAGGGCGAGACGATCCACGATCTGCTGTGGCGGGTGTGGGAGCAGGCTCGTGCCGTCGACGGTCGGCGTCTGCAGGTGGCGTGGCGCGAGATCTCCCTGCTGCCCACCGGAGCGGAGACGGCCCGTTCGCTCGACGCGCTCGTCTCGCTCTTCGACGCGGCGAAGCGCTTCGTCGAGCGCACTCCGAACGAGAAGCCCGAGGCCTTCGTGCGAGACGTCCTCGACAGCGAGGTCCCCGAGGATTCCCTGTCGACCCCGGACCGTCCTGGCAAGGTCACGCTGCTGACTCCGGCCACGGCGCTCGGCACGGAGTTCGACGCCGTCGTCGTCGCCGGGGTGCAGGACGGCGTCTGGCCCAACGTCCGTCTCCGCGGCGGTCTGCTGCAGACCTGGCGTCTGGCCGATGCGCTCGA
The DNA here is from genome assembly GCF_049099505.1 of Microbacterium sp. IO18. Classification (NCBI taxonomy): domain Bacteria; kingdom Bacillati; phylum Actinomycetota; class Actinomycetes; order Micrococcales; family Microbacteriaceae; genus Microbacterium; species Microbacterium sp. IO18. Next base: position 1,006,678 of record NZ_JBMJAF010000001.1, on the reverse strand, counting down.
AGCCGCTCGCACCGGCGTGAGCATCGAACCGCCCGGGGTACTGGACCGCCGGCGGGCAGCGTTGCATGACGAGCTCCGCCTGTTCGTGCGAGCCGTATCGCGGGCACGGAAGCGACTCCTGATCACCGCGGTCGATGACGACGACCTCACCCCGAGCCCGTTCTTCGCCTTCCTGCCCGCCCCGCACCCGCCGGAGCGCCACGCATCGGCCGAGCATCCGCTCACTTTGCGGGGGCTGGTCGCCCGGTACCGACGGACGCTGACCACGGCGCACTCGGATTCGCTCAGACGCGACGCGGCAGGCCAGCTCGCCGTCCTCGCCCGAGAAGGCGTGCCGGGCGCCGACCCCGCCGAGTGGTACGGCGTCACGGCCCCCTCCACGCAGGCGCCGCTGCGCGATCTCGCCGTCGACGGCGCGCGGGTCTCGCCCTCGAAGATGGAGTCCTTCGAGGAGTGCGGACTCAACTGGGTCGTCTCGGCTCTCGGCGGAGACACGGTGATGCCGCCGACGGCGGGGATCGGCACGATCGTGCACGAGGCGATGGAGCGGGTGCCCGACGGCGATGTCGAGCAGATGCGTGCGATCGTCGCGGAGCGATGGCCGGAACTCGACTTCGAGACCGAGTGGATCGGCCGCAAGGAGCGTCGACGCGCCGATCTGCTCGTCGGGCGCCTGCACACGTATCTCGGCGAGGTGCGCCGCGAAGGCGGGCGGGTCCTCGGCAGCGAGGTGGAGTTCCGTTTCGCCGTCGACGTGGTGGCTGAGGGCGATGCGCAGGCGGTGCCCGCCGTGCATCACGTCGGGGAGGACCGCGCGAACCAGGCGATCATCCACGGGTACATCGATCGCGTCGAGGCGTATCCGCCGGATGCGGGCGAGCACGGCGCCGCACGCGGACGCGGCTGGGAACGGATGTCTGGCGGCCCGGACGGCCGCATCGTGGTGGTCGATCTGAAGACCGGGAAGAACGACCCCGAGTCGGATCCCGGTGTGCGCGAGCACGCGCAGCTCGCGGCCTATCAGGTCGCCGTCCAGCAGGGCCTGGTGGAGGACGCTCCGCCGGGGTCGTTGGCCGGGGCGCGTCTCGTGATCGTCTCCAAGACGCTTGCCAAGAGCGAGTACCGCATCGCGCATCAGCACACGCTCAGCGACGAATCGCGGGCGGCCTTCCTGCGCCGCGTCTCGGATGCCGCCCACGGCATGTCGGCGTCGAGCTTCACGGCGCAGGTCGAGTCGCACTGCGCCGACACCCAGCGCCGCGTGCATCCGTGTCGCATCCACACCGTCCCGGCGGTGAGCGCATGACCGGGTGGAGCGGCGGCGAGGGGATCTCGGCGACCGACATCGCGGCCGCGCTCGGACAGCCTCCGCCCACACCCGCGCAGCAGCGGGTGATCGAGGCGCCCCCGGAGCCGGCGCTCGTCGTCGCCGGAGCAGGCAGCGGCAAGACCGAGACCATGTCCGGGCGAGTGGTGTGGCTCGTCGCGAACGGGCACGTACGACGTGACGAGATCCTCGGACTCACGTTCACCCGCAAGGCCGCGGGAGAACTCGCGGAACGGATAGGCGACCGCTTGGCGGTCATCGACGAGTACGGCCACCGGGGCCTGCTGCCCCATCTGGCGCAGATCGTGGCCGACGGCTCCCTTCGCCGTGTCGAGGAGTCCGCCGAGGGCCGGCAGCGCGAGGTGGTGCGCAGGCATGTCCTCGACGAGCTCGCCGCTCATCACGGCACCGGGTGGGACCCTGCGATTCCCCGCGCGGCGGAAGACGTGATGATCCGTCCGCGGGTGTCGACCTACAACGCCTTCGCTGACGGGATCGTCCGCGAACATGCTGCGCGCATCGGCCGTGATCCCGACGTGGCCATGCTCAGCCAGGCCGCCTCCTGGATGCTGGCCCGTGAGGTCGTGCTCCGCAGCGATCTTCCTGAGCTGGAGAACATCGACTTCGCGCTCGGCACGATCATCGACGCGGTCCAGCGCCTCGCCGGCGACGCCCTCGACCATCGAGTCGACCTGGAGGTGGCAGAACGGATCGCGCGGGACCAGGCACTCGCCTTCGCGCCCTACCGGGGCAATGCCGACGTGGAGAAGGCGGCCGTGAACCTGCTCAGCCTGCCGACGCTCTCCCGTCTGGTGCGTGACTACATCGCCGAGAAGGAGCGCCGCGGCGTGCTCGACTTCGCCGATCAGGTGGGTGGTGCATACGACATCGTCGAGTCCGCGCCCGACGTGCGCGACGAGCTTCGGGAGCAGCATCGTGTGGTGCTGCTCGATGAGTACCAGGACACGTCGGTCATCCAGACCCGCTTCCTCGCCGAACTCTTCCGGGACTCCGCGGTGATGGCGGTCGGCGACCCCCACCAGTCCATCTACGGCTGGCGCGGTGCGAGCGCCGACAACCTCTACGCCTTCTCGCGGACGTTCTCGAGCACCGGAACGGCGCAGACCTACAGCCTCATGACGAGCTGGCGCAACGACCGCGGCATCCTCGGCATCGCCAACCGTGTGCTCGAACCCCTGCAGCGGCCGGGACTCGACGTGCCGCCCCTTGAGCCTCGTCCCGGAGCGGGGGACGGCTCGGTGTCCGTCGAGTACGCGTTCACGGTCGATGACGAGGCCTCCGCCGTCGCGGATTGGTTCGCCGCGCGGAGGGAGGAGCATGAGGCGCGCGGGGTCGGCGCTGCGCAGAGTCTGCGTCCGCACACCGGTGCGATCCTGTTCCGGTCGAAGCGTCACATGCAGACTTTCGCGGCTGCGCTCGCCGCGCGGGGCATCCCGCACCGCATCCTCGGCCTGGGCGGGCTGCTCGCGACTCCCGAGGTGGTCGATGTCGTCTCGACACTCCGGGTCGTGCACGACCCCACGGCGGGGTCCGCCCTGATCCGCCTCCTCACGGGACCCCGCTTCGGGGTGGGGGTCGCCGACATGGCCGCCCTCTACGACCTCGGTCGCGCGCTCTCGGAGCGGGACACCGCGTTGGCACCGCTGCCGGAAGAGGTGCGCGTGCGGTTGCGTTCCTCGCGCGGTGCCGATGAGGCGGTGTCCATCGTCGACGCGGTCGACGTGGTGCGCGCGGTGCGTGACGACTACCGTCTGCTCGAGACGATCAGCCCGGACGGACGTGCACGCGTCCGTGCCGCAGGGGAGATGCTGGAACGGCTCCGGCGGGCGGCGTCGCAACCGATCCCGGAACTGATCCGTCTCATCGAACTCGAGCTCCGACTCGACATCGAACTGGCCGCCAACGAGACACGAGGGCCGGCCCGGATCGCCGCCACGCAACTGCGGGCGTTCACGGACGAGGTGCGGGCCTTCCTCGCGGCCGACGAGCGAGGGAGCATCGGGAGCCTGTTGGCGTGGCTCGACAAGGCCGAGAGCACCGACGAGCTGATGCCGCGCCCTGAGCCTCCGGAGCCGGGTGTCGTGCAGCTGTTGACCATCCACGGCTCGAAGGGCCTGGAATGGGATGCGGTCGCCGTCGTGCGTCTCGTGGTCGACGAGCTCCCCAGCCGTGTCTCCGACACCTCGGGGTGGTTCGGCTTCGGCGTGGTTCCGTTCGCCCTCCGCGGTGATCGGGATGCGCTCCCTCGCTTCGAGTGGGACCCCGTCGAGGCGATGGGGGAGGAGACGGATCCGCAGAAGAGGCAGAAGCTCGCGCAGGCCTCATTGTCAGGCGGCGCGACGAAGGCGAATCCGCTGGGCGGCGCGCTCAAGCGCTTCAAGGACGCGTACCGGGCGTATCAGCAGCAGGAGGAGCGGCGTCTCGCCTACGTCGCGGTGACACGTGCGCGGACCGATCTCCTGCTCAGCGGCGCACATTGGGCGGGCCAGAAGGCGCCACGGACGCCGAGCCCGTACCTGGTCGAGGCGATGGAAGTGGTGGGAGTCGAGCCGATCGCCCCGGTGGATCCCGACGACAACCCTTACGACGGTCCCGGATCGACCCTGCATTGGCCGCTCGACCCGCTGGGTGCCCGGCGCGCGACCGTCTCGGCGGCAGCGAGGGCCGTCGACGAGGCGGTCCGTGTCGGTGTCGCCGAGCCGTCGATCGAGCTCACGCGATTGTTGGCCGAACGTGCCGCCCGGCAACGCGGGAACGATGCCGAGGCCCCGACCCGTGTGCCGGCATCGCGGTTCAAGGACTACGTGACGGATTTCTCCGGCACGCTGTCGTCGATCGTCCGGCCGATGCCGGAGAGACCGTACCGACAGACCCGCCTCGGCACCCTCTTCCATGCGTGGGTGGAACAGAGATCCGAACTCGTCGGCGTCGGCACGCGTGTGGACGAGGCGCTTTGGGAGGTGGACGAAGACGACGTCGCCCCGGATCCCGCGGTCGGAGCGACGGCGGGATCCGACGCGCCGGGGGCATCGGCGGATGCCGCTGATCTCGCGGTCCTCCAGGCGACGTTCGAGCGCAGTGAGTGGGGCCCGCTGCAGCCGATCGCGGTGGAGATCGAGATCGACTTCGCCCTCGGCGCCGGGTTGCCGGACGTCGATGCGGGATCGGCGCACATCGTCATCTGCAAGCTCGATGCCGTGTACCGGCGTGCCGATCGCGGTGACCGCATCGAGATCGTCGACTGGAAGACGGGCAGGGCTCCGCGTACGGCGAAGGAGCGCGACGAGCGGATGCTGCAGCTCGCGCTCTATCGACTCGCATACCACCGACGGTACGACGTGCCGCTGGAGGCGATCGACGTCGCGCTGTATTACGTGGCGGACGACCTGATCATCCGCGGCGACCGGGTCTACTCCGAGGAAGAGCTCTTCCAGCGCTGGAGTGCCGCGCGCGCCGCCCGCTGAGCCTCGTCCGAGTCGTTTTCGTCGAAATCGCCGTACTCGTCGTCGGACCGCGGGGGACGCGGGTGGGAGTCCTCGCGCGCGTCGGCCGGACCGCTCGTCCCGGCGAACAGGCTCGCGACCCCGGAGAGATCTTCGGTCTCGATATCCAGCATCCCGGCACGACGGTCGGCGTCGTCGACGCGCTCGCCGGACACGGTCGTCGTCGGTGCGGTGGAGGACGCGGTCACCGGGGCTTCCCCGTCTTCCCCGTCTTCCCCGTCCGCCCACAGCTCCTCGGGGTTGTACGCATCGGTGTGCATCGACGTGTCGACCTCGGCGACGGCGTCCTTCGGCACGCGGTCGAGAGCATCGAGTGCGGAGTCGACGCCGACACCTCGGGCGTCGATGATGGCGAGGTCGTCGGTGCGCAGTCCCTCGGCGAGTGCCTCCAGCAGGGACGCCGCATCGTCGACGATGTCGGGCCGATGCATCGCGTCGCCGTGCACGAGCCAGCGGGCGAACTCCAGCTCGGCGAGAAGGCGGGCGCGTACCTCGAGGCCGGCGTCCGGCGCCCGGTCGATCGCGTGAGAGTACGCGCGCTGGACGTCGTCTGCGGCGTCCGGTGCAGCGGACAACCAGGAGAGGTCGAGGGCAGGGTCGCCCACCGAGAGGCCATGCCAGCCGACCACGCCGACCACCTCGGGGCCGCGCTCGGGGTGATCGTCGAACAGGAAGGAGGTCGCCTGCACGCCGCCCAGGATGACGGTGGATTCGAAGCGCCACAGCTCATCGTCGGCGACGGCGTCACGCCACCGCACGGTGAGGCGCGCGGGGACGCGGCCGGTGGCGGCCGCGGTGTCGACCAGGCGCTCCAGCTCTGCGCGGCTCTCCTCGGCGCTGCGCGTGGCGAGACCGGCACCGCGCACGACCGAGGTGGGCAGGCCATGGACGGCAGCGATCGAGGCGCCCATGGACTCCGCGGCGCCGCGACCGGCGGGCACCATGGCCGCCTCGATCTGGAATCCGGGGAGGAGTTCGGTGACGAGAGCACGTCCCTCGCCGAGCCGAGTCTCGCCGATGTAGGCCGGGGCACGGAAGGGGAGCATGGCGCGTGCCCCGTCGGTCAGCGCGCGCAGGGCGAGCGCTTCGGCAGCCAGTTCCCGCGCTGTCTCGTCATCGTCGGCGACGCGGATCGCGAGCTCACGGCCGTCGGTGAGAGTGGCGATCGCCGAGTCGAACCGTCCATCGCCATCGGCGCTCAGACGGCGCGCCCCCGTGACCTCCGCCCCGGGCAGTGCAGCGGTCACTGCCGCGGCTAGAGTGAAAGGAGAGCGTCCCATGCCCCCAGGGTAGGTCGGCTCAGGGGCGGTCCCGCCTCCGCCACGCCCGTGAAAGAGGGAGTCGATGACCAGTCAGCGCCCGTCTCTCGACCGTGCAGCCGAACTCCGCGATGAGGCGGACGTCCTCGAACGCCTCCGAGAAGACCCCGCCACCCGCGTGATCGTCGTCCGTGAAGGGCGCGTCCGGGTGGTCGATTCGACGTTGCTGCGGGTTCCTCCCTCGGCCGTCGTCGAAGCCACCTGGGCTCTGCTCGGACGGGATTCCGATGGTGCCGTGGTGCTCCTCGCCGCAGCCCCTCCGGAGACCGATTCCCTCGACGCAGCGCCGGATGAGATCTGGCTCGGGCTCCGCGACCTCGGCGGCCGTATCGACGGTCAGGAGTCCGAACTCCTCATCGGCGCCATCGCCCTCGCCGGCTGGCTCCGCGATGCACCGTTCTGCCCGACATGCGGGGGTGGGACGGAGCTGCGGCAGGCGGGATGGTCACGACGGTGCCTGGTGTGCGCTCGCGAGCACTTCCCCCGCACCGACCCGGCGGTGATCGTCGCGGTCGAGAGCCGCGACGGCGAGCGGCTGCTGCTCGGAGCGAACGCGAACTGGGGCGGCCGTATGTACTCCTGTTTCGCCGGGTTCACCGAGGCAGGGGAGTCGCTCGAGTCGACCGTGCACCGGGAGATCGAGGAGGAGTCGGGCGTGCGGCTGTCGTCGCTGCGGTATGTCTCCTCGCAGGCCTGGCCGTTCCCGCGTTCCCTCATGGTCGGCTTCCGGGCCGTCGTGGACGAGGAGTCCGCTGCGCTCGCCGATGGTGAGGAGATCATCGACGTGCGCTGGTTCTCCCGTGCGGAGATCGGCTCCGCGCTGGCAGGGCGGGGGCCGGTGGGCCTCCCCGGGCCCGCGTCGATCGCCCGCGCGCTGATCGTCGACTGGTACGAGGAGCGCGCGTGAGCGCACTCGATGCCCTCGACGAGCGGCAGCGAGCGGCAGCATCGGTCCTGCGCGGACCCGTGGCCGTGCTCGCGGGCGCAGGCACGGGAAAGACACGCGTCATCACGCATCGCATCGCCCACGGCGTCGATACCGGGGCCTATTCGCCCTCCCGCGTCATGGCGGTCACGTTCACGGCCAAGGCCGCCGGCGAGCTGAGGGGGCGTCTGCGGGCGCTCGGCGTCGAGGGAGTCGCCGCTCGGACGTTTCACGCGACCGCGCTCGCGCAACTGAACTTCTTCTGGCCGACGCTCGCGGGTTCGCCCGCTCCGTCGATCATCGACAACAAGGTACGGATGCTGGGGCAGGCGGCCGATGCGATCCGGTTGCGGCCCAGCACCGCGACTCTCCGCGACATCGCCTCCGAGATCGAGTGGCGCAAGGTCTCGATGCTCTCGATCGACCAGTATGCGGCGCTCGACCGTCCGATCAGCGGAGTGGACACCGGTCAGCTCATCGAACTGATGCGCGGGTACGAGGCATTGAAGGATGACCGCCGTCAGCTCGATTTCGAAGACGTGCTCCTCGCCTGCGCGGGGATGCTGGAGACGGAGCCGCGGGTCGCCGCATCCGTCCACGAGCAGTACCGGCACTTCACGGTCGACGAGTTCCAAGACGTCTCACCGCTGCAGAACCGGCTGCTCGAACTCTGGCTGGGAGATCGGCACGACATCTGTGTCGTCGGAGACGCCAGCCAGACGATCTATTCCTTCGCCGGCGCCGACCAGCGCTTCCTGCTCGAGTTCGAGCGTCGTCACCCCGACGCCACGGTGGTGCGGTTGGAGACGAACTATCGTTCCCAGGCGCCGATCCTGACCGTGGCGAACGCGCTGATGCACGGACGCCCCGGTGCGCTCGAGCTCGTGCCCGCGCGCGAGCAGTTCACGGCCGATGCACCCACCGTGACTGCGTACGACTCCGAGAGCGAGGAGGCCGCGGGGATAGCGGCCTCGATCTCGGCTCAGCTCGCCGCAGGGGCATCGCCCTCGGAGATCGCCGTCCTCTACCGCGCGCACGCCCAGTCCGCGGTCCTGCAGCAGGCGCTCGCGGCCGAGGGCATCGCGACGACGGTGCTGGGGGGTACTCGCTTCTTCGCGATGCCGGAGGTGCGTCAGGCCATCCTGGCGCTGCGGGCGGCGGCCGTGGCTCCCTCCGAGCACGGGTTCCTCCCCGCGGTCCAGCGGGTCCTGCGCGAGCTCGGACTCACGGAGGAGCCGCCGGCTGCGGGCGGTGCGCAGCGGGGTGGATGGGAGGCGCGTCGTGCCATCCTGCGCCTCGCGGAGGATGCCGGTCCCGAGGCGGATCTGCGCAGCTTCAGCGACGCGCTCATGGCCCGCGCGAAAGACCAGCATGAGCCCACGATGCGCACGGTGACCCTGTCGACCCTGCATGCCGCGAAGGGACTCGAGTGGCCCCACGTGCACCTCGCCGGGTGGGCCGAGGGGTCGTTGCCGATCTCCTACGCGACGAGCTTCGAATCGGTCGATGAGGAGCGGCGCCTGGCCTACGTCGGTGTCACGCGCGCCGCGAGGACGCTGTCGCTGTCGTGGGCGAGAACGGCGGGGCGGGGAGAGCGGGCTCCGTCGAGGTTCCTCGCTGAGATGGGTACCACGGCTCGCGGCACTGGCATTCTTCGTGAAACCTCACCGAATGCCACCCGGTCGAGCCGTCGGCGCTGACCTGCGCGACACGGCTCTCCGACGCCGGATGTTCCCCCAGGAGCACTGCGGCGATCCGTCCGGCCTCGGCGACCTGCACCGCGCGGATCGGCCCGGGATCGCGACCGATCAGCTGTGCGTGCAGCAGGGGCCAGGCCGGGTCGAGATCCGTGGCGTGTGCGTCCCGGCAGGCGAGGCACGCGGACGCTCCGGGGATGACGAGGGGGCCGACCGTCACGCGTCCCGGTTCGAACGACACGGGAAGGTGCGGGATGTCGTCACGGAGGAAGCGGGCGAACGGCAGAGCGGCGGCGGCACCTCGCACGAGCACGACGGCGACAGCGGGTGGCTGAGCGGGATCGACGAGGGTGATGCCCTCGTCCACGAGCGACTCCCGCACGCGGTATTCGCACCTGCCGTCGGAGATGCCGATGCTCTCGACCCAGGCGGGGCGGGCCGCGGCTGGCTCATCGACCAGGAGCGGCTCCACCCGGGCGAGCAGGGCGCGAGCCTCTTCGCGCGGGGCGCCGGCGGCATGGGCGATCACGTCGAACGATCCCCGGCGGAAGGACGAGCGCAAGCGGCTGAGGAGGCGCTCCACCCAGGGGGCGACAGCATCGAAGCTCAGGGCACTGTCGTAGCCGAGCTGGAGCGTGCATTCGTCGCGCCACAGCAGTGGCGCGTTCGGGTCCACGCGCGTGAGGATCGGGGGAGTGAGCGGCATCCCTCCGATTCTGGAGGGGGCACGCGCACAGCGATCGCCACTCCGCCGCTTCGGTGGAGAACTCCCTGCAATTCGCATGACGGGGGAGGAGAAGTGCGACTTCTCGGTTCCGTCCGCGACGTGTCGGTCAGACGGGTCGGTCGCCTTCCGGGGCAGCGTCGTCGCCGTCGCTGTCCTCGGGCTTCTCCTCCGCGAAGTCGTCGCCGTCGAGCAGCCGCGCCAGCGCCTCGTCGAACTCGTCGGCGACCGGCTGCTCACCGCGCTCTGCGGCCTGCAGTCGCGCCACGAGCGCCCGGGGGTCGTCGATGTCGTCGGCTGTCGGCATCAGGTCGGGGTAGTCCCACAGCGAGTCCCGTGTACCGATACCCACGGCGTCCGTCACGGCCTGCCACATCGCCGACGCCTCCCGCATCCGCCGCGGACGAAGCTTGAGCCCGACGAGTGCGCCGAGCGCGTCCTCCGCGGGGCCGCCCACCGCGCGCCTCCTGCGGGCTGCTTCCGCGATGCGCGCACCGTCGGGGAGCCGCGAGGTCGCCTGTGCGGTCACCACGTCCACCCACCCGTCGATCGTCGCGATGAGGTTTTCCAGCCGGGTCAGCGCCTCGCGCTGGGCTTCGCTCTGCACAGGGAGCAGTGCGCCACCCTCGATGGCCGCACGCAACTCCTCCGGGTCGGAGGGGTCGAGCCGGCTCGCGACGTCTTCCAGAGCATCCACGTCGACCGTGACGCCGCGGGCGAAGTCCGTGATCTGCGCCATCACGTGCAGGTGCAGCCATTTCGCGTGCCGGTAGAGACGCGCGTACGCGAGCTCCCGGGTGGCGAGGTAAAGGGCGATCTGGTCTTCCGGGATCTCGAGGCCCTCGCCGAAAGCGGTGAGGTTCTGCGGGATCACGGCCGCCGTGCCGGCGGGGAGCACAGGAATTCCCACGTCGCCACCGGAGACGACCTCGAGCGAGAGGTTCCCGAGTACCTGCCCGAACTGCGCCGCGAACACGGATCCGCCCAGACCCCGCATCAGCTTTCCGGCGCCCTGGACGACGCCGCGCATCTCCTCGGGGACCTGCGTGTCCAGCGCGGAGGTCAGTGCATCGGCGATGCTGGTCGACACCGGATCGGCGATCTCCTTCCACACCGGAAGGGTCTTCTCGACCCACTCGCCGCGCGTCATCGCGATCGGGGATTCGGCGAGCTCCGAGATCGTGGTCGCCTCGCCCAGCCACAGGTTGGCGAGGGAGAAGGAATCGGCGAGTGAGGTGCGTGATCCGCCGCTGATGCCCTGCCCGTCGCGGTTGGCGATGAACAGGGCCTGACGCAGGGCGTTCTCCCAGGGGTCGCCGCCGAACGCGCCCTGGAGCTGCGACATGATCGTCTGCATCATCGCGGGGTCGAGGCTGAAGCCGTCCATGCCTTCGAACGCGCCGCGCAGCGCCTCGGGGTCGATGTCGCCACCGCCCTGGTTCGCGAGCATCCGTCGGAGGAACTCCTGGAAGTCCTCGGGGGTCGGGTCGTTGTCTGCCATGTCGCTCGCCTCTCAGCACATCTCTTGCCGTGGCATCTACGCTAGTCACAGGTTTCTGCGCGCGACCCCGATGCGGGCAGATCGGTGTACGCCGCTCGCGAACGACGGAGGAATGCTGTGGATCGAACGCGGTCTGGAAAGCCTGGACTCGGAGTCTGGGCGCTGATCGTCGCGCTCGTCGCCCTCGTCGTACTGACGTTCCTGCCGTCGCCCTATGTGATCCAGCGGCCCGGTCCGGTCTACGACACGCTCGGCACCGCGACCGACAAGGACGGCGACGAGGTTCCGCTGATCAAGGTCGACGGCGCCGAGACGTTCGAGACGGCCGGCACCCTGGATCTGACCACCGTGCAGGTCGTGGGGAACCGTGAGCGAACCCCGAGCTGGTTCGAGCTGGCCCTGGCCTGGATGGACTCCTCGCGTGCCGTCGTGCCGCTGGACTCCGTCTTCCCTGAAGGCGTGACGACCGAGCAGCGCGACGAGCGCAACGCCACGCTGATGATCGACTCACAGCACGAGGCCACCGCAGCCGCGTTGAACGAGCTCGGGTACGACACCGGCGCGCAGGTCGTGGTGGTCGACGCCGTCCCCGACTCGCCGGCACAGGGCGTGCTCGAGGCCGACGACGTGATCACCGCGATCGACGGCGCACCAGTGGCCTCGGCGACGCAGCTGCGAGAGGCGATCCAGGTGGCGGCGGGCGACCCCGTGACGCTCACCGTGCTGCGTGATGACGAGGAGCAGACGGTCGAGGTGACACCGGTGGAGCACGTGGAGGGCGGGGTCACGACCTGGCTCATCGGCGTCACGCTCCGCACGGACTACGACTTCGAGATCGATGTCACCATCCAGTTGGACAACGTCGGCGGGCCCAGTGCAGGGATGATGTTCGCGCTGGGGATCATCGACACCCTCACGGAGGGGGAGCTCAACGGTGGGGAGAACATCGCCGGCACCGGGACCATCGACGCCGCGGGCACCGTCGGTCCGATCGGCGGGATCCGGCAGAAGTTGTACGGTGCGCGCGACGCCGGCGCGGCGTTCTTCCTCGCGCCCGAAGCGAACTGCGACGAGGTCGTCGGGCACGTCCCGGACGGACTCCAGGTGATCCGCACCGCGACGCTCGACGAGTCGCTCGCCGCGCTCGAGGTGATCGCCGACGACGGCGACGTCGCCGCGCTGCCGACGTGCGAGACCGCCGGCAGCTGATCCCCGACCCGGCACCGTGACCTCGCCGTGACCGGGATGACAGCCTGCGCACAGTGAGCGATGCCTAGGATGGAGGGGTGACCTCGACCTCAGCTCCGACTCCGGCCACGCCTCGAACGTCCCGACGTATTCTCGGCATCTCTCTGGTGATCATCGCCGCCCTGATCGCGGTGTTCTTCGTGTTCGCCTCCCTCTACACCGAATTCCTCTGGTTCGACCAGCTGGGCTTCACCGGTGTCCTCACCACGCAGTGGATCGCCACGGCGGTGATGTTCGTGGTGGGCTTCCTCGGAATGGCGGTGCCGCTGTTCGTCGCCATCCAGCTCGCGTACCGGCTGCGCCCGGTGTACGTGCGGCTCAGCTCTCAGCTGGACCGCTACCAGGAGGTCATCGAGCCGCTGCGTCGACTCGCGATGTGGGGCATGCCGATCTTCTTCGGGCTGTTCGCCGGATTCGCCGCCGCAGGGCAGTGGAAGACGGTGTGGCTCTGGGCCAACGGTGTCGCCACGTCCAGTGTCGACCCGCAGTTCGGCATCGACACCGGGTTCTACATGTTCGCGATGCCGTTCTACTCGATCCTGCTCGCGTTCGTGTCGGCGGTCCTGCTCCTCGCACTCCTGGTCACCGCGCTCGTCTCCTACCTGTACGGATCGGTTCGTGTGGGCCAGGGAGAGCTGCGCATCTCCAAGCCTGCGCGTATCCAGCTCGCGGTCATCGCGGGTCTCTACCTGCTCGTGCAGGCGGCGAGCCTGTGGCTCGACCAGTACAAGACCCTCGTCGAGCCCGACGACCGCATCACAGGTGCGGCGTACACGGGTGTCAACGCGACGATCCCGGGCCTCGCGATCCTCGCCATCATCGCCGCCGTCGTGGCGATCCTGTTCTTCGTCACCGCGGTCATCGGCCGCTGGCGCTTCCCGCTCGCGGCCACGGCGCTCCTGATCGTCGCCGCGCTCGTCGTCGGGGTCGGCTACCCCTGGGTGGTCACCACCTTCCAGGTGAAGCCGAACCAGAACGCCTACCAGGCGGAGTACTACCAGCGGAACATCGACGGCACGAAGGAGGCCTACGGCGTCGCAGACCTCGAGACCACGCCGTTCGCCGCCAAGACGGACGCCGAGGCCGGTCAGCTGCGCGCCGATGCCGAGACCACGGCGTCGACCCGCATCATGGACCCCAAGGTCATCCCGCCCACGGTGCGTCAGCTCGAGCAGTACCGCGGTTACTACCAGTTCCAGACGACCATGGACGTCGACCGCTACGAGATCGACGGCCAGATGCAGGACACCGTGGTGTCCGTGCGTGACCTCGACATGTCCGGTCTCGGCGACGGTGACAACTGGAACAACCGTGTGGCGGTCTACACGCACGGCTACGGTCTCGTGGCCGCCGCGGGCAACCAGCGGACCTCGGACGGCGAGCCGGTGTTCCTCGAGCGCGGCATACCGTCCTCCGGGTTCCTGACGGACCGGGAGAACTTCGAGCCTCGCGTCTACTTCGGCGAGAAGTCGCCCGAGTACTCGATCGTCGGAGCGCCCGAAGGCGCCGAGCCGGCCGAGATCGACTACCCGCGGGGCAAGGACGGCTCCAGCGAGACCAAGACGACGTTCTCCGGGGACGGCGGACCCAAGATCGGCGACACGTTCACGAAGCTGCTGTACGCGCTGAAGTTCCAGTCCGAGCAGATCCTGTTCTCGAACCTCGTGAACGAGGAGTCGCAGATCCTCTACGACCGCGATCCGACGACCCGTGTGCAGAAGGTCGCGCCCTACCTCGAGCTCGACAGCGATCCGTACCCGAGTGTGGTGGACGGTCGTATCGTCTGGATCGTCGACGGCTACACCACGAGCCAGACCTACCCGTACTCGACGAGCGTGAGCCTGTCGGACGCGATCGCCGACTCCAACGTCACGTCGCCGACGCTGGCCATCGACGACATCAACTACATCCGCAACTCGGTCAAGGCCACGGTCGACGCCTACGACGGCTCCGTGACGCTGTACGCCTGGGACGATGAGGACCCGGTCCTCAAGACCTGGCAGAAGATCTACCCGTCGACGCTGAAGCCGATCAGCGACATGTCGGGTGAGTTGATGAGCCACGTGCGCTACCCGACGGACCTGTTCAAGGTGCAGCGCGACATCCTCGGCGTCTACCACGTCGACAAGGCCGGCTCCTTCGCACAGCAGGACAACCGGTGGCAGACGCCGAACGACCCGCGCAGCGAGTCGATGCTGCAGCCGCCGTACTACCTGACGATGCAGATGCCCGGCCAGGATTCCCCGCGGTTCTCGATGTTCTCGACGTTCATCCCGAACTCGCAGGGCTCGGGCGGCAGCCGCGACGTGCTCATGGGCTACCTCGCGGTGGACTCGGACGCCGGTTCGGAGAAGGGCGTGAAGGCAGAGGGCTACGGCCAGCTGCGGATGCTCGAGATCGACACGGACACGACGGTGCCGGGCCCCGGCCAGGTGCAGAACACCTACAACTCCGACACGTCCGTCGTGCCTCAGCTCAACCTGCTGCAACAGGGAGAGTCGGAGGTCATCTACGGCAACCTGCTGACGTTGCCGGTCGGTGGCGGTCTGCTCTATGTGCAGCCGGTGTATGTGCAGTCCTCCGAGGGTACGCAGCTGCCGCGTCTGCAGAAGGTGCTGGTCGCGTTCGGTGATCGCGTCGCTTTCGAGAACACGCTGACCGAGGCTCTGGACACGCTCTTCGGCGGTGATTCCGGTGCCACCGGTGGTGACGACACGGTCGAGCCGAGTGACCCGGACACGGAGAACCCGGACGCCGGCGAGACGCCGACCGAGCCCACGCAGCCGACGGATGCGCAGGCCGACGCCTTGGCTGCCGCGCAGCAGGCACTGGTCGACCGTGAGACGGCGCTGCAGTCGGGTGACCTCACGAAGTTCGCGGAGGCCGATGAGCGCCTCACCGCGGCCGTCGAGAAGCTCCTGGAGCTGGACGCCGCCGCCGAGAAGTGAGTCGTCCCGCACCGCAGTGAATGGGCGCCCCCGTGAGGGGGCGCCCATTCCTGTTCCGGCGGCGCGGCTCAGATTCGCGAGTGGTCGTGCGGCAGGACATGCTGGTGGCATGCGAAGCGTGATCGTCTGGGGTGAGCGTCACCAGGTCGCTCTCTATCTCGTGGCGATCGCCGCGGGTGGCGTGCTGGGTCTGCGGGTGCCCTCTGCTGCGCGTCCGCTCGAAATCGCGATCACCCCGGTGCTCGCTGTGCTCCTCTTCGCCACCTTCCTCGGAGTGCCCTTTCCGGCGATCGGCCGGGCGTTGCGCGACGGGCGGTTCCTCGCCGTCCTCCTCGCGGTGAACTTCGTGATCGTGCCCGTGGTGGTGTTCGGGCTCTCGCGTTTCGTGGCGCAGGACGCGGCGTTGCTGGCCGGCGTCCTCCTGGTGCTGCTCACCCCCTGCGTCGACTATGTGATCGTGTTCACCGGGCTCGGGGGAGGGGCGAAGGAACGGCTGCTCGCGGCAGCACCGATCCTGATGCTCGGACAGATGCTGCTGCTCCCGCTCTTTCTGTGGTGGTTCGTCGGCGTGGACCTGGTTCGAACCGTCGAGCTCACCCCGTTCATCGAGGCCTTCGTCTGGGTGATCCTCCTGCCCCTCGCGGCCGCGGGGGCGGTGCAGTACGCGGCGTCTCGGTGGCGGTGGGGGCGGAGCGTCGAGGCGGTGGCGGCCGATGCGATGGTGCCGCTGATGATGCTGACGCTCGCCGTCGTCGTCGCCTCCCAAGTGCACGGCGTGAGTGCGCGCCTGGCGGACCTCTGGGTCGCCGTGCCGATCTTCCTCGGGTTCGCCGCCCTGATGCTCCCTCTCGGCGCAGTCGCCGGTCGTGTCTCGAAGCTCGGCGTCCCCGCTCGACGTGCGATCGTCTTCTCCGGCGCGACACGCAACTCGCTCGTCGTCCTTCCGCTGGCGCTCGCGCTTCCGGCATCCTTCGCTCTCGCACCGTTGGTGGTGGTGACGCAGACGATCGTCGAGCTGATCGTGATGGTGGTCTTCGTCCGGCTCATTCCGCGATTCATCCGAACCGGGGAGATCTCGTGATCCGGGCGGCTCCGCGCCCGCGGGCGACGTCCACGCGCGCGTGCTCCTGCAGGAAAGGCGAAAGGCCCTCTGATCTGGATTTCTCTAGATCAGAGGGCCTTTCATTTGTTGCGGGGACAGGATTTGAACCTGCGACCTCCGGGTTATGAGCCCGGCGAGCTACCGAACTGCTCCACCCCGCGGCACAAGAAGTAACTTATCACGGAATGCGGACCTCGGCGAATCGAGGCGCCCGGGGATGACGCCTCGGGCGTGTCGATGCGGGAGGATGGATGTATGTCCGAGACAGCAGCCGTCCCCGTCGCCGTGTGTCAGTTCGCGCCGACCGCTTCCCGTTCGGAGAACCGCGAGAAGATCGCGGAGTTGACGGCGGAGGCAGCGGCTCGCGGGGCCAGGTTGATCGTCTTCCCCGAGTACTCGAGCTACTTCGTCGACCCGATGGACGAGAGCCTCGCGGCGAACGCGGAAGACCTCGACGGGGACTTCGTCACGACGCTCACCGGACTCGCCGCCGATCATGCGGTCGTGATCGTCGCAGGGCTGGTGGAGCGCGCGTCGGACGACCGCCGCGTGCGGAACACGCTCGTCGCGGTGCGGGGTGACGGCATCCTCGCGGTCTATCGCAAGCAGCACCTCTACGACGCGTTCGGGCAGACGGAGTCCGACTGGATCGAGGCCGGCGAGGTGGGGGAGGCATCGACGTTCGAGGTCGCCGGTCTGCGGTTCGGGCTCATGACCTGTTACGACCTGCGTTTCCCGGAGGTCGCCAGGTCGCTGGTCGACGCGGGGACCGATGCGCTGGTCGTGCCTGCGGAGTGGGTGCGAGGTCCGCTCAAGGAGCACCACTGGACCACGCTGCTCGCCGCGCGTGCGATCGAGAACACCGTGTACGTGGTCGCGGCGGACCACCCCACGCCGATCGGCGTCGGGCATTCGCAGATCATCGATCCGCAGGGCGTCGTCCTCGCCGGGGTCGGCACCGCGCCCGGAATCGCGGTGGCGGTCGTGGAACGCTCTGCGATCGACCGGGTGCGCGCCGTGAACCCCTCGCTCCGTGTGCGGCGGTACGCCGTCGTGCCGCGCTGAGGGAACGATCCGGTCCCTCGAACGCTCAGGCGGTGAAATCGGCCAGGCGGGACGCCGCCTTCTCCAGGACATCCACTCGCTTGCACGCGGCGAAGCGCACGAGGCCCGCGTACTCCTGTCGATGCGGTTCCGACACGAACGCGGTCAACGGGATGGCGACGACTCCGACACGTTCCGGCAGCGCTCGGCAGAACGCCGCGGCGTCCCTGCCGCCGAGCGCGGTCGCATCGGCCACCGTGAAGTAACCGCCCTGTGGCGTGTGCACCGTGAACCCGGCCGCGCGCAGTCCGTCGCCGAGGATCCCGTGCTTGTGGGCGAGCGCGGATGAGGCATCGGCGAAGGTGGAGTCGTCGAGTCGGAGCCCCGTGGCGACGGCGGGCTGGAAGGGGGATCCGTTCACGTACGTGAGGTACTGCTTCACCGTGAGCACCGCCGTGATGAGAGCGGCGGGTCCGTGCACCCAGCCGATCTTCCATCCGGTGACCGAGAAGGTCTTGCCGGCGGAAGAGATCGTCAGGGTGCGCTCGGCGGCGCCGGGCAGCGTCGCGATCGGCGTGTGGGGTGCCTCGAAGGAGAGGTGCTCGTACACCTCGTCAGTCACGATGACGGCGTCGTGCCGCGCAGCGAGCCGCACCACCGCGGTGAGGACGTCGTGTCCGAAGACCGCACCCGTCGGATTGTGCGGGTCGTTGACGAGGATGATCCGCGTGCGATCGTTCACGGTGGCCGCGAGCTGGTCCAGATCGGGCTGGAAGTCGGGCGCGCGGAGCGGAACCGTGCGCAGGCGCGCTCCCGCCAGAGCGACCGCTGCGGCGTAGGAGTCGTAGTACGGCTCGAAGACGACCACCTCGTCGTCGGGACCGTCGATCAGTGCGAGCAGCGTGGCCGTGAGCGCCTCGGTCGCCCCTGCCGTCACGATCACCTCGGTACCGGGGTCGACATCGAGCCCGTAGAACCGGCGTTGATGCTCGCTGATCGCCTGGAGCAGGTCGGGTACGCCGCGACCCGGCGGGTACTGGTTCGCCCCGTGGGCGATCGCGGCCCGAGCGGCTTCGAGCACCTCCGGAGGGCCGTCCTCGTCGGGGAATCCCTGTCCGAGATTGATCGCCCCGGTTCGGGCCGCGGCAGCGGACATCTCTGCGAAGATGGTGGGCGCGACGGTTCCGTCTGCGGCGAGCAGACCGGCGCCCGCCGCCGTGCGACGCCATGCGCCGGGGATGACACTCATGAAGAACAGGCTAAGGCCATAGCTGAAACTCATCTTCGACATAAGGAACGCACAGACACAGGCGTCATTCTGAAGTGGTCGTTGAAGGAGCACACACCATGAACGAAGACAACACACAGGACCACTCGGTACCCGCGTCGAACGACGCCGTGCCGTCCACCGAGGCAGCAGAGGTCGCCGCTCAGCCGGCGACGGAGGCCGCCGCTGACACCACCGCGCCGTCCGCCGTTTCGCCGGGTCCCTCCGCGCCGGCTCCCGTCGCCCCCGTCCAGGGACACGTCGTACCGCCGACCTTCACCTCGCAGGTGCCGGCGGCGCCCGTGGTCGAGCCCGTGCCGCACGTCTTCGCCGCCCCCGCGAACTCCGCGACGGCAACGGCCCCTGGTGCCGCGTTCGGCATCCCCACCGCCGCGTCCTACACGCAGCCCACGCAGCCCCTCGGTGCGGACACGCTTCCCGGCGAGGCGAAGGCCAAAGACCAGAAGTCCCGAGGCGGCGCGAAGATCGCGGCATTCATCGTCGCGGCCGCGCTCGTCGGCGGTGTCGCCGGGTTCGGTGGCGGCGCCTTGCTGAACGGTCTTCAGAACCCGCCGTCCTCCGGCACGGCCTCGGGGCCGCAGACCGTCACGGTCAACAACCCCGGGTCGGTCAACGAGACCACCGCCGTCGCGACGTCTGCCCTCCCCTCCGTGGTCACCATCGAGGTCGCGGGATCCCAGGAGGCCGGAAGCGGCTCCGGTGTCATCATCAGCGATGACGGCTACGTGCTCACGAACACCCACGTGGTGACGCTGGGCGGAGCCGTCGCCGATCCCACGATCCGGGTGACCGCCTCGGATGGGAAGCTCTACGAAGCCACGGTCGTGGGCACCGACCCGATCTACGACCTCGCCGTGATCAAGCTGAAGGACGCCAAGGGGCTCACGCCCATGAAGTTCGCCGATTCGTCGAAGCTCAACGTCGGCGACACCACGGTCGCGCTCGGCGCCCCGCTCGGCCTGGCGAACTCGGTCACCACCGGCATCGTCAGCGCACTCAACCGGAGCATCCAGATCGCGTCGTCGGCACTGCCGGACTCGTCCTCCGAGGATGCTCCCGAGCAGCAGTCGCCTGACCAGGGCCAGGGGCCCTTCCAGTTCGACATCCCCGGAAACTCCGGTCAGCAGACGTCCGATTCCATCTCGATCGCCGTGATCCAGACCGACGCCGCCATCAACCACGGCAACTCCGGGGGTGCGCTCGTCAACAGCAAGGGCGAGTTGATCGGCATCAACGTGGCGATCGCGAGTTCGGGCAACTCCGAGGACTCCGGTTCCATCGGCATCGGCTTCGCCATCCCGTCGAACATCGCCAAGCGGGTCTCCGACGAGATCATCGCCGACGGCGCAGCGACGCACGGCCTCCTCGGCGCCTCCGTCCAGGACGCCTCGAACGTCGAGGGCGCGACCGTCGCCGGCGCGTACATCGCCGAGGCGAGCGACGGCGGCGCTGCGGCGGCAGCCGGCATCGAGAAGGGTGACATCGTCACCTCGTTCAACGGGGTTCCGATCACCAGCGCGACCGACCTCACGGCGCAGGTCCGCGCGGCAGCGGCCGGCAGCGATGCCCAGGTCACCTACGTCCGTGGCGGCAAGTCCTACGACATCGAGGTGACGCTCGGCGAACTCGCCGGCTGAGTCCCCGGTCTCACAGAGAAGGACGCCGCCCCGCGATAGGCTCGCGAGGTGGCGTCCTTCTCTTTCGGTTCCGGCAACGCGGCCAAGCTGCTCCGGATCCCGTTGTACGCCGTCGGGCGCCTCGGCACCTTCCTCGTCCCGCGTGGGCGACGCTGGGTGTTCGGCTGCGGCGCAGGCATCGGCGACGGAGCCCTCGCCCTGTACCACTACGCTTCTTCGCTCGGCCACGAGACCCTGTGGCTCACCGGGTCCGCGCGCGAGGAGCGGGAGGCGACCGCTCTCGGCATCCGCTTCGTCCGGAAGAACGGTCTGCGCGGCTGGTGGGCGACAGCCGGAGCGGGTGTCCTCGTCGTGACGCACGGCCTCGGCGACGTCAACCGCTACGCCGTCGGCGGCGCTTTCGTCGTCCAGCTCTGGCACGGGATCCCGCTGAAGAGGATCGGACTGGATTCGCCGGCCACGACGCAGGTGCCGAAGGTTCCCGGAGCACCCCTTCTACGCCGGGTGATCGCCCTCCTGTACCGTGCGACCGCCCAGCGGATCCGCGTGCTGCCGGCGGCTTCGACCCGTGCCAGGGGGCGATTGGAATCGGCATTCGGTCTTGGGGACGATCGGGTGGTCGTGACCGGTGAGCCGCGCGTCGATGTGCTCTCCGCCGGCTCGGGTGAGGAACGTCGGAACGCAGCCTCCGCGGTTCTCCACCGCGTCGTCGGGGAGATCCCGGAGGGGGCGCGGACGATCCTGTATGCGCCGACCTGGCGTGACGGAGCGCCCGATCCGGCGGTGCCGTCCGCCACGGAGTGGGTCTTGATCCTCCGCCTCCTCGAAGAGCAGAACGCGGTGCTGCTCGTGAGGTCGCACCCTCTGGGAGCGGGGGGCTATGTGCCACCGCTGCCGAGCCGGAGGGTCCGCGCGCTCGGCGCGTCCGTCCTGGCCGATGCGACGCCTGCGCTCGCCGCCGTCGATGTGCTGGTCACCGACTACTCCTCGCTCGCGTACGACGTCGGACTGCTGAGGACGCCGGTGCTCTTCCTGGCCCCGGACGCGGCAGAGTATGCGCGCACTCGAGGCTTCTACGGTCGGTTCGAGGAGGTCGCCGGCTCCGCGACGGCCGCGGACTGGCCCTCGCTTCTCACGCAGCTCGAGCACCTCCTGTCCGATGCCGACTCGTACGACGCGGCGTCGGCACGTTCCGCTACGCTCAGCGCGACGATGCATGCGCATCGGGACGGTCGCAACACGGAGCGCGTGTACCGCGTGATCCGCGCACGGGGGATCCCCGCGCCGAAGGGAGCAGTATGACAACGGCCCGCATCGATGACGTGGCAGAGACGCTGGTCATCGCAGGGACCGGTCAGCGTCCGGCCACGGCGGCGCTCGTCGGACCGCGGGCGCGGGTGGAGGCTCGCGTCAGCGGAGGCGGCAAGACCTGGAAGGCCACGTTCGCCTTGCAGGCCTCGCGGTGGGGCGGGCCTTCGCTTCCGCTTCCCTCCGGCGCGTATGAACTGCGGATCGCGGACGCCGACCTCGACGCTCTGCACATCGATCCCGTCGTCCTCCGCGGTGTACGCGTCGCCGTCACCGGGAGCGCTGTCCGCATCGCACCGCCGATCGACCCCGTGTACGAGACCGCCGAGGGGCGATCGACCCTCGAGGAGCGGTATGTCGCGCAGTCCGGCGGCACCGAGAACGCGGTCTTCTTCGAGAGCTTCTACGGCCGCAGCGTGGGCTGCAATCCGCGGGCGATCGACCGGGAGCTCGCAGCGAGGGCGCCTGGTGTGCGGCGCTACTGGAGCGTCGTCGACCTCTCGGTCGAGGTGCCGGACGGGGCGATCGCGGTCGTCGAAGGAAGCCCGCAGTGGTGGCACGCGCGGGGCGCTGCCCGGCTCCTCGTCGTGAACGACTGGCTGCGCCGTCGTTTCGCCCGCAAGCCCGGACAGAAGGTCGTGCAGACCTGGCACGGGACGCCGTTGAAGCGTCTCGCGCTGCACCGTCCCGGTTTCGATCCGCGTCGGATGGCAGCCGTGGTGAAGGAATCGCGTCGATGGGACGTGCTGCTGGCTCAGAACACGTACTCCGAGCGCATACTCCGCAAGGCATATGCGTTCTTCGGGCGACCGATCTGGGTGGAGGGGTATCCCCGGAACGACGCGCTGATCACGGGAGATCCCGCCGCGATCCGCAAGGATCTGGGCATCGAGCCCGAGGAGCGCGTGCTTCTCTATGCCCCGACCTGGCGTGACGATCGCGCGGAGATGGTCGACTTCGTGGATGCGGAGCGTCTCGCCCGGGAGGCGAATGCCGTGGTGCTCGTGCGTGGGCACTCGCGGACGCTGGAACAAGGACGAGACCGTGCCGGAGCGCGCGTGATCGACGTGACGGGCTACCCGGAGACCGCGCGTCTGCTGCTCGCTGCGGACGCGCTGATCACCGACTACTCCTCGGTGATGTTCGACTTCAGCGTCACGGGTAAGCCGATGTACTTCCTGGTACCGGATCTCGACCACTATCGCGGTCAGTTGCGAGGTTTCTACTTCGACCTCGCGGAGCGGGCCCCGGGTCCGCTGGTGCGTACTCAGGAGGAGCTGGCCGCGGCGCTCGAAGACCCGGAACACGAAGCCGCGTTCGCCGAGCGCTATACGGCGTGGCGACGACAGTTCAACTCCCGCGACGACGGCCGTGCTGCCGAGCGGGTGGTCGATCGCATCCTCGACCTCGGTTTCGTCACACCCTGATCCGGCCGCTCACCCGTCTCAGGGGAGTGGCGTGTTCCGGGTGCCCAAGCGCGAAGCATCCACGGTGTCCCGAGCGCCTCGGAGCACGCCGCCGAGGAACCCGATGCCCCACGAGAGGTGCATCGTGGGCAGGACGAGCAGAGTCCACAGCCGTTGGCGCGCACCGCCGCCGCCGGGCGCGAGAGCGACGCCCATCACCAGCAACACGTACAGGGCGAGTGGCCCGTAGACGAGGATCGAGGCGACCCAGGAGACCGCGCCGGTGATGACTCCTGCCAGCTGGAGCGCCCCCAGGACGAGGGCGAGCGCGGCCACGAGCACGAGCGCGGGGGGAGCGAAATAGCGGAGGCCGTTGCGTCGCCCGAAGCGGCGCACCAGCTCACCCCGCCAGGCGCCCGTCGCGCGGAACTGCCGCGCCAGCCGCGTCCAGCTCTCGCGGGGCCAGTAGGTGACGGACAGGTCGGGATCGAACCAGACGCGGTGACCGGCCTGTCGGATGCGCAGGTTGAGCTCCCAGTCCTCGCCGCGCCGGATCGTCTCGTCGAAGAGACCCACCTCATCGAGAACCTCACGGCGCATGACGCCGAGGTAGGCCGACTCGGCCTCGCCCTCCTGCGAGCTTCCGTGGTAGGCGCCTCCGCCGAGTCCGACGGGGGAGTTGTAGAGGCGTGCGACGGATTTCTGGAACGGCGTACGCCCTTCGGCGTGCATGACACCGCCGACGTTGGCCGAGGCCGTGCGTTCCAGCGTGGCCAGCGCTCGGGCGGCGTAGCCGGGGGAGAGTTCGGAGTGCGCGTCGACGCGGACGATCGTCGCGTAGCGGCTGGCGCGGATGGCGGCGTTCAGCCCCACGGGGATGTGCGCAGCCGGGTTGCCGACGAGCCGGATGCGCTCGTCCGTCTCTGCGAGCCGCTGGGCCAGCTCCGTCGTCCCATCGGTGGAGGGGCCGAGAGCCAGCACGAGCTCCGTGGGCACATCGACGTCTTGAGCGAGCACGGACTCGACCGCGTGCTCCAGGTAGGCGTGTTCGTTGAGCACCGGCATCACGAAGGACACCCCGGGCAGGGGAGCGGCTGACTCGTCGGCTGGCACATGACGATCATGTCACGGCGGCTTCCGGCTTTGCCTGAGGGGAAGCCGTCATGCGCGTCGCAGCCCGGATCGTTCACCGGCCGGGGCACCCCGCGTGGACGAACTACTCTGGAGGGATGGGTGCACTGTCTGACGCGAAGAAGGCGTACCGTCTGCTGAAGCGGGCGCTCGCATCCCGGACCGCCGTCCAGCGGGTGCGTCGTCGCCTCGCCGAAACCGAGCCGTATCCGACGGGGCACTTCAAAGTGGCGGTGTACTTCGCCGACGGTGCGGTCAACATGTACCAGATGCGGCAGTGGTATCGTCCGCTCGCGGAGCTCGCCCGCCGCTGGCCGGTCGTCGTGCTCTCGCGGCAGGCGACGGGCACCGAGAAGCTCCTGGACGAGGCCTCGCCTCCGGTCGCGTTCGTGCCGAAGGTCCGCGATCTCGAGCGCTTCATCGCGACGCAGGACATCCGCATCGTGCTGTACGTCAACCAGAACACCCGCAACTTCCAGATGTTCCGTTACGGGCGGCGGTGGCACGTGTTCATCAACCACGGCGAGTCCGACAAGATGTACATGACCACGAACCAGTACAAGGCGTACGACTATGCGTTCGTGGCCGGCCAGGCCGCGCGGGACCGCCTCTCGCGGACGCTCTGGGACTACGACGTGGATCGTCGCACGATCGAGATCGGGCGACCTCAGGCCGATCACTACTCCGGCACGCTGCCCTTCGTCCCCGATGACCGTACGGTCGTGCTGTACGCCCCCACGTGGGAGGGCGACCGGCCCAGCGCGCACTACGGATCGATCGCATCGCACGGCGAAACCCTCGTGGCACGCCTGCTCGCCACCGGACAGCACCGGGTGATCTATCGTCCGCATCCCCGCAGTGGCGTCGTCGATGAGGCCTACGGCGCCGCGCATCGACGGATCATCGCGGCTATCGCTGCGGCGAACGCCGCGGACCCGCGCGCCCAGCACGTCTACGACGACGGCCCCGAGCTCGGCTGGCAGCTCACCGCCGCGGACGTCGCGATCGTCGACATCTCCGCCATGGTCTACGACCGGCTCGCTGCGGGGAAGCCGCTGATGATCACGCGCCCCACGGACGACCAGGCCTCTGTCGACACGCAGGGCTATCTGTCCGACTGCGAGTGGCTGACCGCCGAGTCGGCGGCGGACGTCGTCGCCGAGATCGAGCGGGTGCGGGTCGATGAGGCGGCGATCGCCCGACTGCGGATGTGGGTGCAGCACTACTTCGGTGACACCACACAGGGGGTGGCGACCGCGAAGTTCCATGCCGCCGTGGACGGGCTCATGCAGGAGTGGGAACGGTGGCAGGCCCACGAGGTCGGGGCGGTCCGCGAAGACGAGGATGACGACGACGAAGAAGCCGACGAGGAGGACGCATGAGCATCGGCTTCCCGCGCTCCACCGCGATCGTGCCGCGCCTGGAACAGGTGGCGCGAACGGGGTCGACGAACGCCGACCTTCGCGGGCACGCGCACGACGCGGACGGCTGGCCGCACCTCTCGGTCCTGGCGACGCACGACCAGACCGCGGGTCGCGGGCGGCTCGATCGGACCTGGGTGGCGCCGGATGGTTCAGCCCTTGCGGTTTCCGTGCTGTTGCGCGCTCTTCCGGCGGAACCGGCGTCGCGGGGCTGGATACCGCTGCTCGCGGGACTGGCGATGGCGGAGGCCGTGGCCGCGCAGCTCCCGGACGAGGAGGTCGCGGTGAAGTGGCCGAACGACGTGCTCGTCGACGGTCGGAAGATCTGCGGAATCCTCGCTGAGGCGGCGTCGGACGCCATCATCGTCGGCGCCGGAGTGAACACGGCGATGACGGTGGAGCAGCTTCCCGTCGCCACGGCGACATCGTTCGCGGCGCAGGGCGTCGACGTCGACGAGGATCGGCTGCTCGCGACCTACGTGACGGCGCTCGACACCCGGCTCACGGACCTCGTCGCCGCCGCCGGAGACGCCGTCGCGAGCGGCGCCCACGGTGCCGTCACCGAACGATGCGCGACTGTGGGGCAGACGATCCGGGTGTCGATGCCGGGCGATCGCACACAGGAGGGCACGGCCGTCGGCCTCGATACGGAAGGGCGGCTGCTGGTCGTCTCCGAAGGCGTGGAGCACGCGATATCCGCGGGTGACGTCGTGCACGTGCGTCCTGCGGGAAGCTGACACGCCGAGACACACACGGGCTTGTCGGGGATCACAGGCACAATGGTGGGGTGACCCAGCCTGTGACGCTCGGCGGACGGCCTCTGATGCCGCCGCCCGGCACGCCTTCGGAGGAGTTGCTGATCGCACGCTTCCGGGGCCATGCCCGTCGACTGTTCTGGTCTGCACTCGTCCTCATCGCGACATTCGGCGCGACGGCCTACTTCTACGGCAACCTCCCGGCGGGGTATGAGGACTGGATGCTGCTCTCCGCGGCGGGCGCGCTGGTGCTTCTCGCCGTGGTGCTGCCGTTCATCGTCTGGTACTCGCGGAGCACGACGGTCACCACGCGACGTGTCATCGCCCACCACGGCGTCGGTGCCCGTCGACGCCGGGAGATGTCCCACGCTCGCGGCTACACGATCGCCGTCCGACGCGGGCCGCTGCAGCGCGTGTGGGGTGCGGGCACGATCACCCTGTCGAACGGCGTCGACGCGCCGATGCGTCTCGCGAACGTACCGAACGTGACGCTGGTCCATGAGACTCTCGCCGACCAGATCGAGGTCGGGCAGATCCTGGCGCATCGCGACGCGCAGGCGGGCGGAGACGAGTTCGATACGGCGTGACCACGATCCGTCCTGCGGGCGATCGACGATCGCGCAGGTGAGACGTGTCCGATCCTCCTGCGCACGTGCGGGAGAATGGGGTCGGACGAAGGGAGACGGCACATGGCTTTGCGTGTTGGCGTGATCGGTGGAGGGCAGCTGGCCCGGATGATGATCGCTCCGGCGGTCGAACTCGGGCTGGAGATCCGGGTGCTCGCCGAAGACGAAGGGATGTCCGCCGGACTCGCCGCGACGGCGGTCGGCGACTATCGCGATATCGACGTGGTGCGTGCGTTCGCCGCAGGAGTCGACGTCGTCACGTTCGACCACGAGCACGTGCCGCAGTCCGTGCTGCGTGCCCTCGTCGCCGATGGTGTGGTCGTGCACCCGGGCCCCGACGCTCTCCAGTTCGCGCAGGACAAGCTGGTCATGCGCGCCCGCCTCGCCGAGCTCGGCGTCCCTCAGCCGGACTGGGCCGCGGTACGCGACGTCGCTGAGCTGCAGGCGTTCCTCGATGCCCACGCGGGCGCCGGTGTCGTGAAGACGCCTCGGGGCGGCTACGACGGCAAGGGTGTGCGCGTCGTCCGCGCGGCGGAAGAGGCGCAGGACTGGCTCGATGCGCTGGCCGAAGACGATGCACTCCTCGTAGAGGAACTCGTCCCCTTCGTCCGCGAGCTCGCCCAGCAGGTGGCGCGTCGCCCCAGCGGCGACACTGTCGCGTACCCCGTGGTGGAGACGGTGCAGCGCGACGGCGTATGCGCGGAGGTCATCGCCCCGGCACCCGCGGCAGCCGAGCGCCTCGTGCAGGTCGCTGAGGAGATCGGACGCACCATCGCGGAGGGACTCGGTGTGACGGGCATGCTCGCCGTGGAGCTGTTCGAGACCGACGATGAGCGGATCCTCGTCAACGAGCTGGCCATGCGACCGCACAACAGTGGTCACTGGAGCCAGGACGGCGCCGTCACCGGACAGTTCGAGCAGCATCTGCGCGCGGTCGTCGATCTGCCGTTGGGGAGCACGGCTCCTCGTGCAGCCTGGTCGGTGATGGTGAACATCCTCGGCGGTCCGGCGGAGGGCACGCTCGAGGAGCGCTTCCCCGCGGCGATGGTCGAGCACCCGCAGGCGAAGATCCACACGTACGGCAAGGCGCCACGGCCCGGTCGCAAGGTCGGTCACGTGAACGTCGCGGATGACGATCTCGACGATGCCGTGTACATCGCGCGTGCGGCCGCCGCACATTTCGCCTGAATCCTGCACGCCGGCGCACCTCTCACGGTCGGACATGCGGGACAAGACGCGCGCCGTTCGGGGTTTCTCACAGCGGTAGACCGTAGCCTGATCTGGTGACTGAGCCACTGCACTCCTCCGCTGCCCCTCTGGTCGGCGTCGTGATGGGATCCGATTCCGATTGGCGCGTGATGAGCGATGCGTCTCAGGCGCTCACCGACTTCGGCATCCCGCATGAGGTCGAGGTCGTCTCGGCCCACCGCACACCGGACAAGCTCATGTCGTATGCGCGGGAGGCACGCTCCCGCGGTATCCGTGTGATCATCGCCGGCGCCGGGGGAGCGGCCCACCTTCCGGGCATGCTCGCCTCGATGACGCCGCTGCCCGTGGTCGGTGTTCCCGTGCCGCTCGCCTACCTCGACGGCATGGACTCCCTGCTCTCGATCGTGCAGATGCCCGCCGGCATCCCCGTCGCGACCGTGTCCATCGGCGGCGCCCGCAACGCGGGGCTCCTGGCGGCCCGCATCCTGGGGACGGCGGATGCGGATCTCGCCGACCGGGTGGACGCGTACGCCCGCGATCTCGAGACACAGGTCGAGGAGAAGAACGAACGGTTGAAGGGGTCGCTGTGACCCTTGCGCCTCCGCGCGCAACACAGCGCCCGCTCATCGAGACACGCCCTCTGCGGCACCCGGATGTCGCTGACCCGGGGATGATGGCCAAGCGCGGGTGGTGGCTCGTCGCCCTCAATCTCCTGGTCCCCGGATCTGCGCAGGTGCTCGCGGGCAACCGCAGGCTCGGCCGCTTCGGGCTCGGCGCGACTCTGCTGGCGTGGCTGCTCGTGGTGGTGGCGCTCGGCCTCGCCCTCTTCGCCCGCCCGGCCCTGCTGTGGCTCACGATCGGAGGCGGGCTGTTCTCCGCCGCGATCCTCACCGTCGTCCAGGTGCTCCTCGTCGGCTACATCGTGCTCTGGGTCGTGTTGACTTTCGATGCCCTGCGGCTGGTGCGACTCGTGAAGGTTCCCGGACCCTCTCGCCTCGCCATCCCGGTCGTCGCGCTGGTGCTGCTGGGGGTCGTGAGCGGTGGCGTCGGGTATGCCGCGACCGCGGTGGGGTCGGTGCGTAGCACGATCGGGGCGATCTTCGGACAGAGCGGACCGAGCGTCGAGCCGAGCGACGGCTACTACAACATCCTGCTCCTGGGTGCGGACAGCGGCGACGGGCGTGACTCGATGCGCTTCGACAGCATCTCGGTCGTCTCGGTGAACGCCGATACCGGGGCCGTGACGATCACCGGCATCCCGCGTGAACTCCCGAACGCGCCGTTCAGCGAGGGGAGCCCGATGCAGGAGCTCTACCCGAACGGCTTCGAAGGGCACGGATCTTCCACCTGCGGGTGGAACGGATGGATGAACCACATCCGCAACGCCGCGGAGGTGTGTCGGGAAGACGGCGGCACCGGGCTCTACCCTGACGCGAAGGCCAACGGCTCCGAGCCGGGTATCGAAGCGACGAAGGACGCGGCGGAGGGTGTTCTCGGAATCGAGATCCCCTACTACGTCTTCGTCGACATGCACGGGTTCGCCGAGCTCGTCGATGCGCTCGGTGGAGTGCAGATCAACGTCACCGAGCGTCTGCCCAAGGGCGGACCGCCGGAGGGCTGGACCGGCACCGATGTGAACGAGTGGGCTATCGGCTGGATCGAGCCGGGGGAGCAGCGGATGGACGGTGACACCGCCCAGTGGTATGCCCGTTCGCGCTACACGACGAGTGACTGGGATCGGATGAAGCGTCAGCGGGAGCTGCAGGAGGCGATCCTCGCGCAGTTCACCCCGCAGACGGTGCTCACGAGGTTCAACGAGGTGGCGGCGGCGGGGACGGCTCTGATCAGCACGGATCTCCCGTCGGACAAGCTGCCGGAGTTCTTCGATCTGATGCTCAAGGCGAAGGAACAGCCTGTCACGACGATCGAGCTCACCCCCGATTCCGGAGTGGATGAGCACCAGCCGGACTACGCGTACATCCACGATCTGATCCGGCAGACGTTGCACCCCCCGACGGAGACGCCGACCCCCGCGCCCTGACGCGGTGCCTTCCAGTCATCGGGTGCACTCCGTCGCGGCGGGAACGGGCGAGGTGGGCGCCGGGTGCGCGACGAAGCCCACGGTCACCACCGTCGAGGAGGAGGAGCCGTGGGCTGGCGGTGCGCCGGCCGGACGCACCAGACGACGGTGATCGGAGGGGGAGGGATCACCGTCGTCCAGTCGACCACCGCGCGAGGCGGCAGCCGGACCTAGGCGCGCTTGCGGCGAGATGCTCCGACGGCGACCAGGGCGCCACCGGCGACCAGCGCTGCGGCGCCACCGCCGAGGACCCACGGCGAAACGCTGCCGCCGGTGAGGGCGAGTTCGAACCCGCCGGCAGACGCCGCGTTGTCTCCGCCCGTGAGCGGCAGCTCGGTACCCGCCGGAGCCACACCAGGATCGTGGTCGCAGGACGTGGCCGCGTCGTGGCCGTGCGAAACCGTGATGGTGGCGGTGTACGAACGCGATCCGTTGAAGGAGACGGCGTACGAGCCTTCACCGTCGGCCGGGGGTCGGAACGTGTAGGTCAGTCCGCCGTCTGCGCCAGCGGTGCTGCCCGAGCCCGCGGCCCGAGCGGCCTCGAGTCCGGAGATGGAGACGCTCACGTTCTCGGAAGGCAGGAAATAGCCTGCTCCGAAAACGATGGTCGAGACCTCGCAGGTGTCGATGATCGGATCGCTGACCTTGACTCCCGGAGGCGTCGGGTAGTCGTTGGACGACGCGGTCGGAGCGAGCGTCGGCGCCGCCGTCGCTACGGCCGGCGCAGCGAGTACGAGCGCGCCAGCGGTGAGGCTGATGGCAGCCAGTTTCTTCAGCATGATTTCTCCCCAGAATTTCACGCGGAATCGCCTCCGGATACACCCCTGCATCCGACTGCGTGAAGCCTCCCTGCCCCCACGGCAGGTTTGCAGACTCCAGATATTCCCCAGTGAGTCGACAGTACCCTATCGAGCGGGGAATGTCACGATGCGCAGGCCAGTGGCTTGCGTGTCGCATCGGGCTCGTCGACCAGCGGTGTGTGCAGGATCTCCGTGAGCCGCTCTCCGGCGCCGGTTCCCTGGTACTCCACGGTGATCGTCGTCGACTCGCCCGGCGCGAGCGAGACCTCGTGCTGCACCACGGAGCGGCCATCGAGCATGGCTGTCTGCACGCCCTCTTCTTCGCCGTCCCGGTCGATGTGGGAGGGCGTCGCGCCGGCAGGGCCGTAGACCGCGATGAGAGTGCGCACCGTGCCGGCCGGGACCCCGTAGTAGCCGTCCCCGGTGACGTAGGCGGGGAGGGACGTCGCGGCGTCCGCGGGCGCGGCGTTGGTCCACGTCACTTGCACCTGGGTCGTCGGCGCGCCGTTGCAGGTGCCCACGGAAGTCGAGAAGGCGCCACGGGCGTAGTAGTCCATCTTCCCGCCGGTGCTGTCGTTGATCAGCACGCCCACGTAGGTGGCGTCCGCATCGTCCTCGGGGATCGTCCCTCCCAGCGCGGACGAGGCGAGGAACCCCTCTTCGTCCGCGTGCGCACTCCAGATGCGGATCCGGCCCTCCTCGGCGGATTCGGCCAGGGCTCCGATCAGCGCCTTCGGGTCCCCACCGGACAAGGCTGCGCTGAAGAGCGCACCGGCCGCTTGGGCGAAGATCTCATCCTGTACGGCGGGGTCGGGGACGGCCGCGTAGATCTCCGAGAGCAGGATGCCGGTGATGTTCTCGGCGGTCGCGGTGAACGGCCCGAATGTGAGGTCTCCCGTCACGGCCATCAGGTTCTCCGCGACGATGGCGTCGACGGCGATGACGCCATCGACCGTTCCACCGAATCGTCCCGTCCACCGCGCGGCGATGGTCTCTCCGGCCTCGGTGAAGTCCGGGATGCTGGTGATGTTCTGCAGGAAGCGGCCCGGCCGATCCTCGAACAGGGCGACCGTCGAGTCGCTGAGCGGCAGGGGGGTGTCGAGGGCGGGGAAGTCCCGTGTCGAAGCCTGCTTCTGGAGGGTGATCTTCCCGTTCTCCGCGTGGAGCAGAGCGACTGAGCCGATGATCCCGCCGGACGAGCGCAGCTCTGCGTTGTTCTGCATCGCCAGCACGTAGTTGCGTGGGCCTTCCCCTCCGAGCATCGTCGGCAGGAGGACGGCGGCGCCGTGGAGTGCACCGACCGCGGTGGCAGCCTCGGTGACGGCGGACCGCATCTGATCGATGGCCTCTGCGAGCGGCGGGAGGGTGGCGTCGGCGTCGATCCGTCTGGCCTGCAGCTCCGCAGTTCCGAGCGCGGTGCTCGCCGTGCCGAGCGGCTTCTCGATCTCGGCGAACGGGGCGAGGTCGATGGTGCCGCCCACGAACCCGAGGCTTGCGAGATCGAGGCCGTCCGCCACCTCCAGCAGAGGGGCGAGCGCATCCGTCGAGACGCTGTCGGCGATGTCCGCGATCTCGCTCACGGCACGGAAGTTCGGACCGAGCCAGGGGACGAGGCCGAACGCCTGCCACACCGGGTCCGAGGTCAGGTCGGCGGCCGAGGCTGCGCTGCGTGCGACGCTCCGGGCGACCGGCTCCGCGCCGTCGAGGTCTCCCGCCGCGATCGTCTTCTTCAGCTGCGTCGCTCCGTCTGCGACGTCCTGGAGGTCGTTCACCGCGCCGATCCCCCGGACGGTGACCCACCCGATCGCGATGAGGAGCAACGCGAGGAACGCGCCGATGGTCCACCCGATCCATCGGCGTCTGACGGGAAGCCGGCCATCGCTCACCCGAGCATTCAAGCATGAACGGTGGTGCCGGTGGTGGCCGGAAACTGTGGGAACGCTGATATTCGTGCGCCACGGGTGGTGCGCTCCACGGGGGCGTCGCGGCCCGAGGATAGCCTGAGCGCATGGGAGCTCGGCTGCGTTTCGTTCTGGATCAACTCGGCCAGATCGTCGACCCCGATCTCGCCTCTGCCGCCGTGGATCTGGCCGACGGCGTGATCGCGACAGCGCCCTCCGGTTGCACGGTGGACCTCATCGTTCCGGCGGGCTCCGAGGCGACGATCCGCGGCGTGGGAGAGGTGCGCACCCTCGGTCTGGCGCGTCGTGAACTGGCTGCCTCCTGGCAGCTCGGCATCGCTCCCGGGGTCGGGGGTGGCATGATCCATTCGCCGAGCCTGTTCGCTCCTCTCGTGAAACACGATCGCGTCCACGACGATGACCAGACGACGGTCACCCTGTGGGACCTGCGTGCGTGGGATGCGCCGGAGCTGCTGCCGAAGAACCAGGTCTCCTGGCAGCGAGGGATGCTCCGCCGGGCGGTCAAGCATGCCGATGCCGTCGTGGTTCCCTCCCACGCGGTCGCTGCGCGGCTCTCCGAACTCGCACGTCTGGGTGATCGTGTGCGCGTGATCGCGGGGGCGCCACCTCGGGGGTTCGTCGTCCCGGATGACGCCGATCGTCGCCGGAATGCGCTGTCGCTGCCGGAAGAATACGTGGTGCTCACCGGGTCGGAGTCGTCCTTGCGGGACGGTTTCCGCGGGGCCGCGGCGGCGGGGATCGAGGCTGTCGTGCTCGATGCTCCGGACGGGGCGGAGCCTCGCTACGTCGAGATCGCATCCGCAGCAGGCCTCCCGGAGCGTCGCGCCCATGTGCGGGGTGCGCTGGCGGTCGAGGATCGTGCGGCCGCGCTCGCCGGTGCGTCGGTCTTCGCTGCGACCGGCGACTTCGCGGGCTGGCCCTGGCGGGCCGTCGAGGCGATGGCCCTCGGGGTCCCTGTCGTGGCTGTCGACACCGGCTCCCATCGCGACGTCATCGCCGACGGCGGCACTCTCGTCACGGGGGACGAGATCGCTGATGCGATCGAGCAGGCGGCGGGACCGGCGGCCGAGCGACTCCGGATTCTCGCGTCCGACCGGTCGAGGGCGTTCTCCTGGGCCAGCTCGGGGGAGCGCCTCTGGAGCCTGCACGCCGACCTGTGATCCGCTGAGAACCACCTGCGCATCAGGGCGACACGCCGAAAACTTGCGTCGCGAACGGCGCAACAGTGGCATCATCGCGTAACTTCCGTCACACTGGTCACATGTCTCGACGTGCCCCACGCTCGCGAAACACCCTGAGGACCTACCCACTCCTCACCTGTTTCCTCGCTGTCTCCGCTCTGGTGATCGGTACGGTGGTCCCCGCCGCTGCTGCCCAGGCCTCCGTCTCCGCGCCCACGGCGAGCGTCGCGAGCGCCGTGGCGGATCCGGCGGCGACCGGGATCGCGAAGAGCACGCTCGTCGGCTTCACGCCGGGAAACATCATCAGCGACGCCGTGTTCACGAACAAGAAGACGATGACCGAGGCGCAGATCCAGAGCTTCTTCAACAGCAAGGTCTCGCGATGCCTCGGCGGTCGGGATGAGAACAACGAGCCGATCGTCTGTCTCAAGGACTTCCGGATGAACACCGTCACGCGGCCCGCAGACGCGTACTGCTCCGGCTACTCCGGGGCGGCGAACGAGTCTGCGGCCCGCATCATCTATCGCGTCTCCCAGGCCTGCAACATCAACCCTCAGGTGTTGATCGTCATGCTGCAGAAGGAGCAGGGGCTGATCACCCACGTCTGGCCGAGCGCGTGGCGCTACCGGATCGCGCTGGGGCAGGGATGTCCCGATACAGCCCCGTGCGACCCGAACTACATCGGCTTCTTCCATCAGATCTACGGCGCGGCGCGTCAGATGCAGATCTACATGGAGGGCAAGTGGTTCCAGTGGTACGCCCCGGGCAAGACCTGGAACATCCTCTACAACCCGAAGGCGTCTTGCGGGTCGGCCCCGGTCTACGTCGCGAACAAGGCGACCTCGGCGCTCTACTACTACACGCCGTACCAGCCCAACGCTGCCGCCCTGCGCGCGGGCTACGGCGAAGGCAACAGTTGCTCGGCGTACGGCAACCGCAACTTCTACAACTACTTCACTGATTGGTTCGGGTCCACGCAGGCCGTGGACCCGCTGGTCGAGATCGCGCGGCTCTACACGAACCTCGGAGGCTCGTCCGGTGTCCTCGGTGCGGCCGGCGCTCAGCCCTCCTGCTCGAGCTCGTCGGCTCGATGCACCTGGACCTATGCGAAGGGCGTCATCACCTGGACGCGCGCACTCGGGCCGCTGACGGTGTATGGGGACGTGTACACGACGTACGCGGCTCAGGGCGGATTGGGCGGCAAGCTCGGCTACCCCGCTGCGACGCCCAAGGCGGTCACCGATCCGAACGGGGATGGGATCTCCCAGCAGTTCTCCAAGGGATGGATTCACTCCTCGACGCGTGGGACATTCGCGTCTTCGGCGACCGTGATGACGGCGTACAGCTCGGCAGGATGGCTCCGGGGCGCTCTCGGGTGGCCGACGAGCGCGGAGTCCTGCGCGTCGCAGCGCTGCGTTCAGAGTTTCGCCGGTGGCGCGATCCGATACGACACCGGTAAACCCGCATACGTGGTCCCCCCTGTGGACGATCCTCAGATCAAACCCGTCTATGTCGCCCAGGGAGGCGCGAGCGGGCCTCTGGGATACGCGGCCGCGGCGTTGCAGACGGTCGTCGACCCCAACGGCGATGGTCTCGCACAGAAGTTCGACGGCGGATGGGTTCATTCATCCGCGTCCGGGACGTTCTCCTCCTCGGCGACGATCATGACGGCGTACAGCAAAGTGGGGTGGGTGCGGGGAGCCTACGGGTGGCCGACTGGTGCGGAGACGTGTTCAGGCGATGTCTGTGTTCAGACCTTCCAGCGCGGTGTGCTCCAGTACACGAAGGGTGCAGCGGCGGGCCCGGCTGCGGAGGTCACGAATGCCGCGATCAAAACGGCCTATCAGGCGTCCGGTGGATCCACGGGCCCGCTGGGGTATCCCCTGAAGGCTGTGCAGCGGGTTACCGACAAGAACGGCAACGGTTACGCGCAGCAGTTCGCAGGCGGCTGGATCCACTCGAGCGCGCGCGGTACGTTCGTGACGTCGTCTCAACTCATGGCTCAGTACTCGGCCGCCGGATGGATCCGGGGCGCCCTGGGCTGGCCGAGCGGAGCGGAGACATGCAACGATCTCGGGTGCACGCAGGCATTCGCGAACGGCACGCTCTCCGCGGCGACCGCGGGCTCCGACGGCACGAAGCTGACGGCGAGCATTCGTGCCCTGCACGAGAGCATCGGAGGGACCGCGGGGTGGATCGGCGCGCCTACGGCTGCGGTGCAGCACGTGACCGACCCGCAGGGCAATGGTGACGCGCAGCGATTCGCGAACGGGTGGATCCATTCCTCGGCCAAAGGTTCGTACGCCTCGTCGACGCGCATCATGACGGCGTACAGCGCGGCCGGGTGGGTCCGGGGCGAGCTGGGATGGCCCATCGCGGCGGAGGCTGCGGTGACGGACCCGAATGGAAACGGCGTCGCTCAGCAGTTTGCCGGTGGCTGGATCCACTCGTCTGCGAAGGGATCCTTCTCCTCGTCCGCGGCGATCATGAAGGCGTACAGCGCGGCGGGTTGGCTGCGGGGGCGCCTGGGGTGGCCGACCGGTGCGGAGACCGCGGTGACGGACAAGAACGGCGGTGGTCCCGCGCAGAAGTTTGCCGGTGGTTGGATCCACTCCTCTGCGAGCGGGTCGTTCTCCTCTTCGGCGGCGATCATGAAGGCGTACAGCGCGGCGGGTTGGCTGCGGGGGAGCCTGGGGTGGCCGACCGGTGCGGAGACCGCGGTGACGGACAAGAACGGCAATGGTCTCGCGCAGAAGTTCGCCGGTGGTTGGATCCACTCCTCTGCAAGCGGGTCGTTCTCCTCTTCGGCGGCGATCATGAAGGCGTACAGCGCGGCGGGGTGGCTCCGAGGTCCTCTCGGCTGGCCGACGACTGCGGAGACATGCAACGCCGGGTCGTGTGTCCAGTCGTTCACCGGAGGCACGATCCGTTATCAGGTCGGGTCCCCTGCGGTCACGATTCTTACGGCAGACAACGCAGCGATCCAGAAAGCCTACGAGGCCGCCGGGGGAGCCGCCGGATTCCTCGGCAACGCAGCGGCGGCGGTCCAGACGGTCACGGACAAGAACGGCAACGGGTTCGCCCAGAAGTTCGACGGCGGCTGGATCCACTCCTCGGCGAAAGGAACGTTCACTTCCTCGACGACGATCATGGACGCGTACAGCGCCGCCGGGTGGGTGCGGGGAGCCTTGGGATGGCCCGTCACTACGGAATCGTGCGTGGACGGAGTTTGCCGGCAGGCATTCGACAACGGCGCGATCCGAATCCGTGGGCCGCAGGAAGATGTCTTCCTCACGTCGACGAACGCGGAGATCTCGCGCCTTTACAGCTCGTTGGGGGGCGCCAAGAGCACGCTCGGCATGGCGGATTCCGCGGTGCAGACCGTCACCGATCCGAATGGCAACGGCTTCGGCCAGGCATTCACCGGCGGGTGGATCCACTCCTCCGCCTCCGGCGCATTCGCCTCCTCCGCCGCCATGATGAAGCTCTACAGTGCGCGCGGCTGGATCCGTGGCGACTTGGGCTGGCCGACGAGCGCGGAGACATGTACGGCGACCACGTGCACGCAGTCCTTCGCCAACGGCACGCTGTCGTACGCCAAGTAGGAGGGAAGCGCGCTCGGATAGACTGGTGGCATGAAGGTACTGCTCACAGGAGCTGACGGATTCATCGGATCGCACCTCGCGGAGCAGCTCGTCAGAGATGGTCACGACGTCCGAGCGCTCGTGCTCTACAACTCGTTCGGCTCCCGCGGGTGGCTCGACGGCATCTCGGACGAGGTCGCGCGGGAGATCGAGTTCCTGCCCGGGGACGTCCGCGATCCGGCCCTGATGTTGTCCGCGGTGAGCGACCGCGACGCGGTGCTTCATCTGGCTGCCCTCATCGCCATCCCGTATTCCTACGCGGCTCCCGATCTGTACGTGCAGACGAACATCCAAGGCACGCTCAATCTGCTCAACGCAGCGCGTGCGGCGGACGTCAGCCGGTTCATCCACACCTCGACGAGCGAAGTGTACGGAACCGCGCGGTACGTTCCCATGGACGAGGGCCACCCGCTGCAGGGTCAGTCGCCGTACTCGGCGTCCAAGATCGCAGCAGACCAGATGGTGAACGCGTACCACGCCTCCTTCGGCCTGCCCGCCGTCACGATCCGTCCCTTCAACACGTTCGGCCCGCGACAGTCCGCTCGTGCGGTGATCCCGACGATCGTCAGCCAGCTGGCCGCAGGCAAGCGGGAGGTCCAGCTCGGTGCCCTCTCGCCGACGCGTGACTTCACCTACGTCCCCGACACTGTTTCCGGCTTCACGACTGCCCTGACCAGCACCGCCGGGGTGGGAGAGGTCATCAACCTCGGCGTCGGCTTCGAGGTGTCCATCGGACAGACCTTCGATCTCATCGCCGAGGTGATGGGCGTTGATGCTGTCGCCACCGAAGATCCGGCGCGACTGCGCCCCGCGAACTCCGAGGTGGAGCGACTCTTCTCCGACAACACCAAGGCTCGGGAGGTTCTCGGCTGGCAGCCGAAGCACGACGGTGTCGACGGCTTCCGTGAGGGCCTCCGTGCCACGGCGGAGTGGTTCACGGACCCCGCCAACCTGGCGCGCTACCGCACCGACGCGTACGTCGTATGAGCGCGCCCGAAGACTTCGTCCGTACGATCCGTGATGTCGTCGGCGCCGAGCCGTTCGTCGGTCTGCACGTTCCCGACATCGCTGAGCGGGAGAAGCAACGGGTGCGCGAGTGCCTCGACTCGACCTTCGTATCGAGTGTCGGCGCCTTCGTGACGGAGTTCGAGCAAGGTGTCGCCGACTTCACCGATGCGCGGCACGCGATCGCCGTGTCCAACGGGACGTCCGCGCTGCAGGTGGCGCTGGAACTCGTCGGTGCCGGCGAGGGAGATGATGTGATCGTCCCCGCCCTGTCTTTCGTGGCGACCGCGAACGCGGTCTCACATACCGGAGCGCAGCCCTACTTCGTCGACAGCGATGAGACCACGCTCGGCCTCTCCGTCGCTGCTGTCGCGGATGTACTGCGCTCCGCCCGATCCACGTCCGAGGGATTGGTGAACGCGGCCACAGGCCGGAGGATCGCGGCGATCGTCCCGATGCACACGCTGGGACATCCGATGAACATCGCGGAACTCGTCGCGCTGGCGGGGGAGTATGAGGTCCCGGTGGTCGAGGACGCCGCGGAGTCGCTGGGCAGCCGCGTCGGCGAGGCACACACCGGCACGTTCGGTCGGCTAGGCATCCTGAGCTTCAACGGAAACAAGATCCTCACCACGGGCGGGGGTGGGATGATCCTCACCGACGACGATGAGCTCGCCCGACGAGCGCGTCATCTCACCACGACGGCCAAGCTCCCGCACCGGTGGGAGTTCGAGCATGACGAGGTGGCATACAACTATCGGATGCCGAATCTCAATGCCGCACTCGGCGTGGCCCAGCTGGAGCGACTGCCAGGCTTCCTCGCCGACAAGCGGCGGCTCGCCGCCCGCTACCAGGCCGCTTTCCTCGGCGCCCCCGACGTCGAGTTCCTCACCGAGCCGCAGGGAACCGAGAGCAACTACTGGCTCTGCGCGGTGCGCGTAGCCGGCGGCCTCGCACGCCGAAACGCCCTCCTCGAGGCGGCCAACGACGCCGGTCTGCAATGTCGCCCGTTCTGGAACCTCCTGCACGCACAGGCACCGTACCGTCACCTGCCGCACGCGCCTCTGCCCGTCGCGGAGGCCCTGCACGCCTCTGTCGTCTGTCTGCCGAGTTCTCCGGCCCTGGCAGCGTCATGAGAACGATCGCCGTCGTCACCGGAACTCGTGCGGACTACGGTCTGCTTCGAGGGTTGCTTCGGGCGATCGAGGACGATCCGCAGTTGGACCTGCAGCTGATCGTCACGGGCACCCACCTCAGCGATGCATTCGGGCGCACCGTCTCCGAGATCGAGCGCGATGGGTTCACCGTCGCCGCTTCGGTACCCATCTGGTCAGGAGCGGACACGGCGCTCGCGGCAGCCGCCGACATCGGGCGTGCTCTGCCCAGCTATGCCAACGCGTTGCACGAGATCGCGCCTGACATCGTCGTGGTGCTCGGGGATCGTCTGGAGGCTTTCGCGGTCGCCGTTGCGGCGACGATCCTGTCGGTGCCCGTTGCGCACATCCACGGCGGAGAGATCACCGAGGGGGCGATGGACGACGCGCTCCGGCACTCGATCACCAAGATGGCGTATCTGCACTTCACCTCGACGGCGGAGCATCGTCGTCGAGTGATCCAGTTGGGGGAGGAGCCTCAGCGAGTGTTCTTCCACGGTGCGCCGATCGTCGACATCCTCGACACGTTCGATGCGATGCCGCGTCACGAGGTGGAGGAGCGATTCGGCATCCGACTTCCCGAGCCGAGCGCACTCGTGACCTTCCACCCCGCGATCATGGACGTCGCACCTGCAGAGCAGCTGCTGGAAGAGCTCCTCGACGGACTCTTGGCGGTGGACGACCTGCATATCGTCATCACAGGTTCGAACTCGGACATCGGCACCGAGGCCGTTCGTGAGCGGATCTCCCGATTCGTTTCCGAGCATCCCGAGCGGGTCGACTATGTCGAGTCCTTCGGGCAGCGCGCGTACCTCAGCACGATGCGCGCAGCATCGGTCGTGGCGGGAAACTCGTCGAGCACCGTCCTCGAGGCACCGGTACTTGGCGTCCCATCGGTGCTGGTCGGTGACCGTCAGAAGGGCAGGCCGATCGCTGAGAGCGTCGACGTGCCAGAACCCACGGCGGACGCCATCGCTGCGGCGATTCGACGACGGATAGCTTCTGGGCCGGTGATCGCCGACGAGAGTCCCTTCGGGACCCCGGGTTTCGCTGCGCGTACTGCCGCCACT
The DNA here is from genome assembly GCF_049099505.1 of Microbacterium sp. IO18. Taxonomy (NCBI): domain Bacteria; kingdom Bacillati; phylum Actinomycetota; class Actinomycetes; order Micrococcales; family Microbacteriaceae; genus Microbacterium; species Microbacterium sp. IO18. Next base: position 965,682 of record NZ_JBMJAF010000001.1, on the reverse strand, counting down.
CTCCGGGACGCGGAGATTCCGCAGCCTCCGAAGAAGTCCTTCCACGATCTCGAGAGGGGAGATGACAATGACCGCTGACGTCTTTGTGATTGCGGAGGCCGGGGTGAACCACAACGGTTCTCTCTCCATCGCCAAGGATCTGGTCGATCTCGCCGCCGACGCCGGCGCCGACGCCGTGAAGTTTCAGACCTTCTCCGCCGATGCTCTCGCGCTGGAGTCCGCGGACCTCGCAGACTACCAGCGTCTCTCCGACCAGGACGTGCGCAGCCAGCATGACCTCCTCCGCGGGCTCGAGCTGACTCATGACGAGTTCAGGGCCCTGCGGGCGCATTGCGACCAGCAGGGTATCGGCTTCCTCTCCACGGCCTTCGATCTCGATGGACTCGACTTCCTCATCGAGGAGCTGGGAATACCGGTCGTGAAGATCGCATCCGGCGATCTCACCTTTGCTCCACTCCTGGTCAAGGCAGGACGTAGCGGGCTTCCGGTGATCCTGTCCACGGGAATGGCGGATATGGACGAGATCGCGAGAGCATTGCGATTCCTCGCCGCCGGCGTGGCGCAGGCACACGGTGTGCTCGATCGATCGGAGCGCCTCACGGAGGGGGCGCTGGAGAGGGCGTGGGAGGCGCGAGACCAGTATGTCCGGTTCGCCGAACACGTGACGGTCCTCCACTGCACGACTGAGTACCCCGCCGCCGACCAGCACCTCAACCTGCGTGCCATGCAGACCATAGCGGGGGCTTTCGGCCACCGGGTGGGCTACTCCGACCACTCGCTCGGGGCGCTCGCGTCCGTGCTCGCTGTGGGGCTCGGAGCGACCGTCCTGGAGAAGCACTTCACTTTCGACGTGACCGCGGACGGCCCGGACCATGCTGCGTCGCTGGATCCCGACGGGTTGCGGGATTACGTCGCTGCGCTACGACGGGTGCCGACCATGCTCGGATCGTCGGAGAAGAGGGCGCAGAGCGTCGAAGAAGGAAATCGACAGGTCGTGCGGCGCAGTCTGGTGGCCACACGCGACATCGCAGCAGGATCGATGATCACAGAGGATGCGGTCGCGTGCTTCCGACCGGCGACTGGCCGCACCCCCTTCGATTTCTGGGAGGTCGTCGGTGGCACGGCTTCCCGGTCCTATCGCCGCGGCGAGCTCATCGATGGCTGAGCTGATCCTGCTCGGCGGTGGCGGACACGCGAGATCCGTCCTCGCGGCGCTGCGTGCCGAGGAGGTCACCGTCCTGGGGTATCTCGCGCCACAGGAGGGTGACCTCGGCGCAGATTGCCCGTATCTCGGCGACGATGGCGTACTCGCAACGCTCGACCCTGACGAGGTGCTCTTCGTCAACGGTCTGGGTTCGACCTCATCCACCCGGGCCAGGCGCGACATCTACGAACGGGCGGTGGCGCGCGGTTTCCGTGCCGCGCAGATCGTGCACCCGCGGGGATTCGTCGACCCGGGGGCTGAGCTGCACGATGGCGTCCAGGTGCTCGCGGGAGCGTTCGTGAACACCGGAGCCGTCATCGGCGAGAACGTGCTGATCAACTCCGGTGCGATCGTCGAACACGATGCGGTCGTGGGCGCCCACGTGCACGTGTCTCCAGGCGCGGTCGTCGCGGGTGGCGTCCGGATCGGCCACGGAGCTCACATCGGACTCGGCGCCCGCGTCATCCAGGGTGTGTCGCTGGGATCCGGTAGCGTCGTCGGAGCCGGTGCCGTCGTGATCGCGGACGTTCCGACAGGAGCAGTCGTCGTCGGCGTGCCAGCACGAGCGACCGGATCCGAGAGGAGGGAGTCGGCATGAGCTCGAACACTGATCTGTCCGTGTACCCGGGTACCAGCATCCGCGATGCGCTCTTCCAGCTTGACCGCAGTCGGCGGCAGGTCGTGTTCGTCGAGGACGCAACGGGCCGACTCGTCGGTGCCGTCAGCGACGGGGACATCCGCCGAGGGTTGCTCGCAGGGGCTTCGCTCGAGGACCGCGTCGACCGAGTGATGAACACGAATCCGGCGACGGTGCCGCCGACCGCGACGCAGGACGCCGTGGACGCGTTGAAAGCGCAACGCGGCATCAGGGTCGTCGCTGTGGTCGACGAGGGACGAATCGTCGATGTCGTAGGTGAAGGCGAGCACATCGCGACTCCGCTTCCCACTCCGGTCGTCCTCATGGCCGGCGGGCGTGGCCAACGGCTCTACCCGATCACGAAGGACATTCCGAAACCACTCGTGCCGCTGGGCGACACACCGATGATCGACATCATCCTGGGACGGCTTCGCGGCCAGGGATTCCGTCGGGTGCACGTCTCCGTGAACCACCTCGGGCACCTGATCGAGGAGCATCTGGGCGATGGCACGGAGCATGGACTGGAGATCACCTATCTGCATGAGCCGATGCCACTCGGCACCGCGGGTGCGATGGCTCAGCTGCGCGGAGAGATCGACTCGCCGTTCGTCGTGATGAATTCTGACCTGCTGACGGAAGTCGACCTCCGACGGATGCTCGGCTTCCACCTCGATGCGCAGGCTGACGCGACGATCGGTGCGCGAGAGTACGGCTTCGAGATCCCTTACGGGGTACTCCGCCGTGACGGGCATCGGGTCGTCGGACTCGCGGAGAAGCCCTATCACCGAGAGCTTGTCAGCGCGGGGATCTACGTTCTCGAGCCGAGCGCACTCGATCTCCTGGAGCAGGACGAATACTGTGACATGCCCACCCTGTTGGCGCAGTTGATGGCTGCCGATCGTCAGGTCTCCGCCTATGAGATCCGCGAGGAGTGGATCGATGTGGGGCGGCCGGAGGATCTCGAACGCGCGAGACGGGCGTGGGAAGGGAGAGAGGAATGAGGATCTGCACGATCACCGTTCGCGCAGGGTCGAAAGGAGTACCCGGCAAGAACCTCCGAGTCGTCGCTGGACGGCCGATGTTCGGACACTCGGTGGCGCAGGCGGCGGCGACCGGGCTCTTCGACGAGGTCGTCGTCTCGAGCGACTCTGAGGAGATCCTGGCCCTCGCTCCGGAGTTCGGCGCCACTGGCGTCGTGCGCCGCCCTGCGGAGATGGCCACGGACACGGCTGGCAAGGTTCCCGCCATCGCCCATGCCGTACGAACAACGGAGCAGCGCACCGGAAAGACCTACGCTGTTTGCGTCGACCTCGACGCGACGAGCCCGTTGCGCACCCTCGACGATATCCGCACCGCCGTCCGGATGTTCGAGGAGTCGGATGCCGCCTCGTTGATCACGGGTTCGGAGGCGAGACGAAATCCGTACTTCAATCTCGTTGAAGAGCAACCCGATGGCACGGTCGCCGTGAGCAAGCAGCCTGGCGATGCGGTGTTGCGTCGTCAGGATGCACCGCGATGCTTCGACATGAACGGTTCCATCTACGTGTGGCGACGGGATTCGCTGCTCCAGGACCAGGTGGTCTTCCTCCCCTCCACGATTCTCTACGAGATGCCCACCGAACGTTCGATCGATGTGGACAGCGAATTCGACTTCCGCGTCGTCGAGTGGCTCATGGGGCAACGGGACGATCTGTGAGCTCCGACCCGAACGGCCTCGACGCACGAACTTCCGACGCGGTGCGGAAGTTGCTTGCTCTCGAAGACGACGCACCGGACGTGCTTCGTGAGATCCTTCCCGGAGCGTCAGTACCGTTCTGGGCGCAGGTGCGGATGCGAGTGGCCTGGCTGCTGTCCGCACAGACGACCGGCAGCCTGGATGTGGCGCCCGGGACCTGGTCCCGATGGGCGGAGGCGCGGCGCGTGGCGAGAGCGCAGCTGCCCAGCCGGTGGGACGCACCGCGTCGGGCCGCACAGCACGACGTTTGTTTCTACGTCGCCGGCGGCACGCTTGCGAGCGAGCGAGGTTCCGCGCGCAACTGGCTCGTCGACGACTTCGCGGCGGCAGCGGAGAGCGCGGTCGTCGTCCAGCAGAAGCCGTTGCCCTCTTCACTGGGGCCACCCTGGTTCCGACCGACAGTGAGCATGGATGCCGCGAACGCGCGGGTGACCATGCGCGTGCGGGGCAAGCACCCCACCGAGGCCGCTGTGCGTTCCATCGACTCCCTACTCTCCGATTTCGCTCGTCGGCTGGGTCAGGAACCACAGGCATTCGAGAAGATCCGGCAGCGTGCGATCCGTGATGAGAATTATCGCGTGCCCCAGCTGGACGAGCTGCGGCGCTTGATCGACAGGGTCCGTCCCCGCGTCGTCCTCTTCGACAACGGCTCATATACCTATCACAGCGAGTCGGTCGGATTGTTCAAAGATGGCGGGGCCTATGTCGCGGAGCCTCAGCACGGCTGGATCGGTCCGTCGCACGCCGCGTACAACTATGGCCGGCTGTTTCAAGAGCCCGAGCTCCGCAGGGCGTTGCCGGACGAACTGCTGACCTTCGGTGACTTCTGGTCTGATTCGATACGTCATCCCGGGCGGGTGACGGCGATAGGCAAGCCGCATCTCGAGCGTCAGGCAGCCGCAGCGCCCGCACGTCGCGCTCCGCAGCTGCTCGTGGTGTCTTCGCGCACGCACCCGGAACGAACCGACGCGTTGGTCGTCGAACTCCGAGAGCTTCTCGACGACAGCTGGGCAATCGTCTTCCGCCCGCATCCCGGCGAACGGGACGAGACGGCGCGTCGCTACCCGCGACTCGCCGCCGCGCCGGGAGTGATCGTCGACGAGGAGCCGGACGTGTACGAGTCGTTGAAGCGGACCACCGTGGTCCTCGGCGAGGCGAGCACCGTGCTCTTCGAGGCGCGGGCATTCGGTTGTGAGGTGATCCCGCGTGACAGCCCTTTCGCCGCTGGGGTGATCGGCGACGCTTTCGGCGAACGTGTGCAGGACGCTGCACAGATCGCAGAACGGATCCGTGTCTCGCGGAAGCCTCAGACCGCCGGTCGAGCGGCTGACGAGAGCATCTGGGCTCCCCACGCTGTCCAGACATTTCGAGGATGGCTGGACGAACGGCTCGACGCGGACGGTGTGCGGCGTGCAGGAAGCTCCGAAACCCCCTGACATAGAATGGTGCCGTCGCGGCAGTGGCCGCCGTGCGCCGATTGAGTGGACTGTGACTGAAACCCGAGATCTCTTCGCTGCCATCCCGCGCACCGAGTTCGATACCCCCGGCAAGAGCCATGGGCTGATCGATGTGGTGCGATGGCGCTATCTGTTGCGCCTGCTCGTCCACACCGGGGTGACGACCAGATATCGGAACTCCGTACTGGGCTGGGTGTGGTCTTACGTGCGCCCCGCCGCCCAGTTCTTGGTCTTCTGGGTCGTCCTCGGCATCTTCATGAACCTGGATCGCGTACCCAACTACGCGATCTATCTCTTCTCGGGCATCGTCGTCATCAACCTGTTCTCCGAGGGGTACAAGAACGCCACGGGCTCGATCGTCGGAAACGCGGCGCTCGTGCGAAAAGTGTTCCTGCCGCGACAGCTGTTCGCCGTCTCGGCGGTGCTGGTGTCGTTCGTGCACTTCTTGCCGCAGGTGGGGCTCCTGCTCGTCGTGTGCATGCTGATGGGGTGGCTCGGACATGTCACGGTGCTGGGCATCCTCGGCGCGCTGGCCGGAATGTTGATCGTGATGATCTTCGCACTCGGTCTCGGGCTCCTCTTCGGAGCGGTGAACGTGCGCTTCCGGGATGCGGAGAACATCGTCGAGTTGATGCTGCTCCTCGCAACGTGGGCATCGCCCGTGCTCTACGCATGGACCATGGTGTACGAGGCCGTCGTCGACAAGCTCGGCTGGCCTTCGTGGCTCGTCGAGGTGTACATGCTGAATCCGATCACGCAGGGTGTGGAACTTTTCCACTACGCCTTCTGGCGTCCCACCAGCCAGGAGCTGGTCGACGTCGCCGGGTATGCCGGCGACCCGCTCCCACCGATGCCGCCGGACCTCGCCATGAACACGCTGTGGACCGCTCTCATCGCCGTCGGCACGCTGCTGATCGGGCAGCTCGTTTTCCGACGCCTGGAAGGAAAGTTCGCACAGGACCTATGAGCGACACTGCATTGCGTCCGAGCATCATCATCGATGGTGTCCGCAAGACGTTCACCCTGAACCATGCGTTCTCGCTGAAGGACACCGTGGTGTCGTGGATCCGGCGTCGAAAGCTGACCTCGACATTCGAAGCGCTCAAGAGCGTCGACCTCGTGATCGAAGAGGGGGAGTCGGTCGCCATCCTCGGCATGAACGGCTCCGGCAAGTCCACTCTGCTGAAGCTGATCTCGGGGGTCATGGAGCCGGATGCGGGAGAGGTGCTGACGCGGGGACGCGTGGCGGGGCTCATCGAAGTGGGGGCGGGGTTCCATCCGGAACTCTCCGGTCGAGAGAACGTGTTCCTCAATGCGGCGATCCTCGGGATGAAGAAGCACCAGATCGAGGAGCGCTACGACGAGATCGTCGCATTCAGCGAGATCGAGGAGTTCATCGACCAAGAGGTCAAGCACTACTCGTCGGGCATGTTCCTCCGACTCGCGTTCGCGGTGGCGATCCACGTCGAACTGGACGTGCTCCTGATGGATGAGATTCTCTCGGTCGGGGACGTGCCGTTCCGAGAGAAATGTCGCGTGAAGTTCGAGGAGCTCCTCGCTGCGGGCAAGACGCTCGTCGTTGTCAGTCACGACATGGAGATGGTCCGTGATCTGTGCACGAGGGGCGTGGTCATCAACAAGGGCAGAGTCGTCTACGACGGCGAACTCGAGGGTGCGATCGCGCTGGTGGAAGGGTGAGCGCTGACTGGCTCGGGCAGATCCCGGCGTTCCTCATCGCATGCGTGCTCCTTGTCGGGCCTGGTCTTCCCGCAGCTCTGCTGCTGCGTTTGCGGGGGGTAGTGCTCCTCGCTGGTGCGATCGTCGTGTCGTTGGCCAGCATCGGCGCGGGGAGTCTGCTCGCGCCGTTGGTGGGGCTTCGCTGGTCTTTCGTCCCGGTCGTGATCGTCGCCGCAGTGATCACTGCGATCGCGGCCGGGCTGTGGTTCGTCCGGCGGTCTGCCGAGAGCATTCGCGGAGGCGATGGCCGGGGCGTATGGATCGGAATCGGCACCGCCGCGCTTGGCTGGATCGCGATCCTGGTCGTCGGCATCTCGAGTGTTGAGCACCCGACTCAGCTCTACGACGGCCTGTTCCACCTCAACGCCGTCGAGTTCATCCTGAGTAACGGCGATGCGTCGCCGTTTCACATGACGATGGTGCTCCCGGGTGCCACGAGCACGTTCTACCCGACGCTCTGGCACGCTTTGGTCGCGTTGATCGTCCCGTTCACTTCAGCGGTCGTCCCCGCGACCAACATCATGACGATCGCTGTGATCGCCGTCATCTGGCCGGTGGCGCTCGCGACGGTGACCAGCGTCCTGTTCCCTCGCCACCGTGCGGCGGCTGCCTGGGCCCCGCTCGTCGGATTCGGGTTCAGTGTTTTCCCGCTCGGCTTTCTGAACTGGGGCGTGCTCTATCCGAATCTGATCGGAACCCTGCAGATTCCGCTCATCCTCGCTTTCGTGATCCTGGCCTGCCGTCAGGGGCTGCCATGGGCGCAGCGCGTCGGACTGGCGCTGACGGCAATCGCGGCGATGGGCGCGACTGCCCTCGGCCACCCCTCGGCACTGCTCGGCGCGGTCGCGCTGCTGGTGCCGTTCGCTGCGTGGCGCGCCTGGCAGATGGCGAGAGCGGGAGGGATGCGCACCAGGGTGATCGTCGCGATCGTGGGTGCCGGCTGCGCCGTGGCGCTTCTCACCGTCTGGCGGTTCGCCAATGTGACCACCCACGAGTGGCTTCCGAACTCGACCCTCGCTGCCGCGCTCGGCGAGGTCGCCTTCCTGAGCCCGGTGGGGCGGGCAACCGGTCTCCTCGTGGGGCCGCTCGCGTTCATCGGCATCTGGACCGTCGTCAAGAGTCGACGATGGTGGATCCTCGCAAGTCACGCACTCGCGATCTTCCTTTTCCTCGCCGCGACCTGGCTGCCTGTGCTCTCGCTGCGGAGCGCGATCGTCGGCGTCTGGTATGACGACGCCACCCGTGTCGCAGCGCTCCTCGGTGTGATGGGCTTGCCGCTGGCCGCACTCGGGGCGACCGTCAGCTGGGACTGGATCCGCACACAGAAACAACAAGGCCGCACCGTCCGTGCCGTCGCGGTCCTCGTCGTCGGCATCCTGCTGGCTGCGACCCACCTGAGCGCCGTCGTCAGCGACGTGCGGTACATGCGGAACGTCAGCTTCCGCTTCGACGCGCAGTCGCAGGGCCTGTCTTCTGAAGAGGCCGAGCTGTTCTCCCTGGCGGCGACGAAACTCGGACCTGACAGCCTCGTGATCGGCGACCCCCTGACGGGCGCTGCACTGCTCTACGCCTACACCGGACGCGACGTCGTCTTCCCCCATGTCACGGGTAAGTACGGGGCTGACGCGGAATTCCTGGCGCGGTCTCTGAACACGGGGACCGCGGAGGTCTGCCAATCGATTGACGCTCTCGGCGTGACTCACGTTCTGGATTTCGGTGAGAGAGAACTCTTCGAGAACCACTTCACGACGTATCGCGGCCTGCACGAGCTTGCAGGTTCGCCGATTCTCACCCAGGTCGCCAGCGTAGGGGAGAGCGCAACGCTCTACGAGGTCACGGGGTGCCGGTGAGTTCCCCGTTTCACCGCGGGGAATGAGGCCGGGACACCGCCAGCACGCGGGGGAGCGTCAGGCGCGGTCGTTGTCGGACGGTAGTCGACGAGCTTCTTTCTCCGCCGCTTCGAGCAAGGCGATCTTGCGCGACAACAGGGTCAACTGGCGCTGGAGCTGGGTGTTGCGGCGGTATTGCGTGTACACGAACGCGAGGAACATCACGATGAGTCCGTACAGCACCAGGTCGGTACCGCGGCCCACGCCGACCAGCTGAGCGAGCCACGACAGCCATTGGGGAAAGAGCACCGAGAGCACGGCGACGACGACGAACAGCCCCATCAGGATGCGACGGATCGCCAAGTGGCTGTCGGCACCGGTTCGACGCATCATGAACACGGCGAGCACGATGATCGCCGAGATGAGAAGGATCTGAATCCACATGGGTCACCTCACCACGAGATCGACGAGGATGTTGACCGAGTTGAGCACGCTCTGTCCCTTGGCCTTCGAATAGTCGGTGTACAGAAGCTCCACGGGATACTCGCGCCAGGGCAGTCCGGTGCGTCCGAGCTCGAGCACGATCTCGGTAGCGTGCGCCATGCGATCCTGCTTCAGGTCGATGCCCTCGGCGGCGTCACGGCGGATCACCCGTAGTCCGTTGTGCGCATCGGTGAGCTTCAGACTGGTCGTCAGGTTCGTCACCCAGACGGCGGTCTTCAACACGATCTTCTTGACCCACCCGGGGTTCGTCCGGTCATCGAGAAACCGTGAACCGAAGACGATCGCGAGATCCTCGGCACGAGCCAGGTCCAGCATCCCGAGGGCATCCTCGATCCGGTGCTGTCCGTCGGCGTCGAACGTGACGATGTAATCGCATTCCGGATGCGTGAGAGCGAAGGAGATCCCGGTCTGCAGCGCGGCGCCCTGACCCAGGTTCACCGGGTGCTGGACGAGCATCGCGCCCGCCTCCGCGGCGACGCGGGCTGAGCCGTCCGTGGACCCGTCGTCGACGCAGACGACGTGGGTGAACTCCTCGCGTAGTTGAGTGATCACACCGCCGATGACGCTGGCTTCGTTGTACAACGGGATCACGATCCAGGCACGCCGCTGGGGCGTTCGAGGAGGGGGGACGCTCGCGGACATGATTCCATTGTGTCAGGTGTCTCCTCTGGACACCGCGAATCCCGACCCGTTGGACGTGATGACGAACCGAAATCGAGTGATCGTCGCGACGCGGCTGTACACCCCCGAGGTGACAGCGGCCAGTTTCCGTATGGAGGCCCTGGTGCGCGCCCTGGAGACGAACGCGGACGTGACCGTGCTCACCACCCGACCGCCGCTGGGCGTCGTCCCGGAAGGCGAGATGGGTTCGGCGAGGATCAAGCGCATGCCTGTGTTGCGCGATCGTTCTGGGGCCATCCGTGGCTACGTGCAGTACCTCTCGTTCGACGTCCCGTTGTTCTTCCGCCTGTTGGCGAACCGCTCCGACGTCATCGTTGCGGAGGCTCCGCCGACGACGGGACTGGTCGCTGCCGTCGCTGGCATGCTCACCCGGCGACCCGTCGTGTACTACCCGGGCGATGTGTGGTCGGACGCCGTGGCGTCCACGGATGCGCCGGGGCTGGTGGTGCGGCTGATGACCGCGGTCGAGCGGTTCGTGCTCCGGCGCTCCGCGCGATCCATCGCTGTGTCGGCGGAGGTCGCTGAGCGCCTGACCGCTGTGGGCGCAGAATCGGAGCGCGTCGTCGAAGTCGGCAACGGCATCGACACGAGCGTGTTCCACCCGGACGTTCCTCCGGCTCGAGCCGACCGCCCTTACTTCGTGTACACCGGCACGATGTCGGAGTGGCAGCAACCGGACGTGTTCGTTCGCGCGCTGGCCGAGCTCTCCGACCTCGACGTCGACATCCGGTTTTTCGGGCAGGGATCGGTGGAGACGGAACTGAGGGCACAGGCAGACGCCCTAGTGCCCGGACGAGTGCATTTCGGCGGCCTGGTGCCGCCGGATCTCTCCGCGTCCTGGATCAGGGGAGCAGTGGGTGCCCTCGTGAGCATCGTTCCCGGGATCGGTTACGATTTTGCACGTCCTACGAAGACCTATGCGGCGGCGGCAGTGGGGACCCCGGTGCTCTTCGCCGGTGCACCTACCGGCGCTGAGGTCGTGCGATCGGCGTCACTCGGCGAGACGAGCGATTTCACGGTGACGGCCGTCGCACAGGCGATGCGACGGCTCGTCGCGCAGGCACAGGACGGGACCACGGAGCGCGAACGTCGACGTCGAGCGCAGTGGGCCGTCTCCACGGTTTCCTGGCAGACGGTCGGCGGCAAGGCTGCGGACGTCGTTCGGGCGGTGCTTCAGGGAAAGCCTGGATGACGTCGGTAGAATCGCATGCGGTGCCGCCCTGTCCTGGCATCGTGCAAGGAGAGCAGTGACCGATTCATCCCGCGTGCGGATCGTGGATTCCGCCGATGTGTCCCCCGATGCGATCATCGGCGACGGCTCCTCGATCTGGCACCTCGCGCAGGTGCGCGAGCAGGCGCAGCTCGGTCAGAACTGTATCGTCGGACGCGGCTCGTACATCGGCAGCGGCGTCGTCATGGGCGACAACTGCAAGGTTCAGAACTACGCGTTGGTGTATGAGCCGGCGCGCCTGGGGGATGGCGTCTTCATCGGGCCGGCGGTGGTTCTCACCAATGACACCTACCCGCGTGCCATCAACCCCGACGGCTCGATCAAGAGCGCGCACGATTGGGCGCCGGTCGGAGTGACGATCGAGAAGGGCGCCGCAATCGGCGCCAGGGCGACGTGCGTCGCTCCGGTGACCATCGGCGCGTGGGCGACCGTCGCAGCGGGCGCGGTCGTCGTGAAGGACGTGCCCGCCTACGCACTCGTCGCCGGCGTCCCGGCCAAGCGCATCGGCTGGGTCGGTGAGTCGGGGGTGCCCTTGGCAGCCGACGGCGACACCGGTGGCTGGATCTGCCCGCGGAGCGGCGACCGCTACACAGAGAACGATGGAATCCTGACCAAGGAGGCAGTGTGAGCGAGTTCATCTCCCCGGCGAAGCCGATCATCGGCGACGAGGAGCGCGAGGCCGTCGATCGGGTGCTGCGCAGCGGCATGGTCGCGCAGGGCCCGGAGGTTGCAGCGTTCGAGGCCGAGTTCTCGGAGCATTTCGTGCCGGGTCGCCCGTCCGTCGCTGTCAACAGCGGCACCGCAGGCCTGCACCTGGGTCTGCTCGCCGCGGGCGTGGGACCGGGCGACGAGGTGATCGTTCCGTCATTCACGTTCGCGGCGACCGGGAACTCCGTCGCGCTGACCGGCGGGACGCCGGTGTTCGCCGACATCGAGCCCGAGACCTTCACACTGGATCCCGAGGCGGTCGCCGCAGCGATCACCCCGAAGACCAAGGGCATCCTTCCGGTGCACCTTTACGGCCACCCGGCCCGCATGCGCGAACTGGAAGCGCTGGCCGCCGAACGCGGCGTGGCGCTCTATGAAGATGCCGCGCAGGCGCATGGCGCGTCCTTGGACGGTCGCCCGGTCGGCAGCTTCGGACAATTCGCGATGTTCAGCCTCTACCCGACCAAGAACATGACCAGCGGCGAGGGCGGCATGGTCACAGCGGCGAACGAGGAAGTGGCCCGCATGCTCAAGCTTCTGCGCAACCAGGGCATGGAGCGTCAGTACGAGAACGAGATCATCGGCTTCAACGCCCGGATGACCGACATCCACGCCGCCATCGGCCGCGTGCAGCTCACGAAGGTCGACGCCTGGACGACCCAGCGCAGGGCCAACGCCGCCTTCCTGGATAGGAATCTGCGGGGCGTCGTGACGCCTCCGGTCGCCGACGGCGCCGTGCACGTCTATCATCAGTACACGGTCCGCGTCCCCGAAGACCGCGACGGATTCGTCGCCGCCCTGAAAGCGGAGTACAACGTGGGGTCGGGTGTCTACTATCCGATTCCGAACCACCGCCTGCCCTCGCTCGCGCCGTATGCCCCGGGGGTGCATCTTCCCGAGACCGAGCGAGCGGCCGGTGAGGTCGTATCACTGCCTGTACATCCATCGCTGTCGCAGAATGACCTCGACCGCATCGTGACCGCGGTGAACGCCCTCGCCGGAGCAGGCGCCTGATGGCGTTGAGGGCGGGCCTGCTCGGCGTCGGCATGATGGGGCGCCATCATGCGCGAGTGCTCCGCGAGGTGGACGGAATCGACCTGGTCGCGATCGCCGACCCGGGCGGCGACCCGCACGGCGTTGCGGGCGATCTGCGCATCTTGCCGGACATCGACGCGCTCATCAGCGAGGGAATCGACCTCGCCGTGGTCGCGGTGCCCACCCGTTTCCATGAGGAGGCGGCGCTCAAGCTGGCAGCCGCAGGCGTGCACACTCTCGTCGAGAAGCCGATCGCGCATAGCATCGAAGCGGGGCAGCGTATGGTCGACGCTTTCGCGGAAGCCGGTCTGATTGGCGCGGTCGGTCACATCGAGCGCTTCAATCCGGCCGTCCAGGAGCTGCGCCGCCGGATCGAGGCGGGTGAGCTCGGTGCGGTGTATCAGGTGGTCACGCGTCGGCAAGGACCCTTCCCCGCCCGCATCGCCGATGTGGGTGTCGCCAAGGATCTGGCCTCCCACGACGTGGATCTCACCGCCTGGGTCGTGCAGTCCGACTACGAGCGTGTCTTCGCTCAGACCGCCTTCAAGAGCGGCCGGGAGCACGAGGACATGATCACGATCACCGGGCGTACGGCGTCCGGCGTCATCGTGAACAACATCGTGAACTGGTTGTCTCCGATGAAAGAGCGGCTCACGGTCGTCACGGGCGAGAAGGGGGCGTTCGTCGCCGACACGTCGACAGGCGATCTCACGTTCTACGCAAACGGAACCATTCCGCTGGAGTGGGAATCGGTATCGACCTTCCGGGGCGTGTCCGAGGGCGACGTCACCCGGTATGCGTTCGCAAAGCGCGAGCCGCTTCGAGTCGAGCACGAGGCGTTCCGCGACGCGGTGCTCGGCGAGCGAAACGACGTCGTCACGATGGCGCAGGGGTTGCGCACGCTCGTCGTCGTGGAGGCAGCGCTGGACTCTGCACGCACCGGGGGCTCGATCTCGCTCTGAGCTCCCGGGATTTGGGGCGGCTCATCGAGCGGAGCCTCAGACGGCGTATTCCTCGAGAGCATCGAGGAATAGCCGGCTCTGGGCATCGCGAGTGAACTGCTCCGCATTCGCGAGCGCCGGGGCCTCCACGCGGCCTGTGCGCGTCTTCTGCTCGGCCATCGCGTGCAGGGCGTTCGCGATCTCCGAGGGATCGTTGCTCACGGTACCGAGGCCGTTCTCTCGGATCAGGTCGCCCGCCGCGCTCGCCTCGAGACCGGTCATGATGATCGGTCGTGCGGCGCCGATGTATTCGAAGACCTTGCCGCTCAGAACTCCCTTCTCGCCGGGGTCGTTCCAGAGCAGCAGCAGCAGGGCGTCGGAGTCGGCTTGGATCTCCAGCGACTCGGCGTGGCTCACCTTTCCGTGCTGGCGGGCCACTGCTTCGAGCCCGAGCGAGTCGATGGCTGCAGCCACCTCAGATGAGTGCGGACCATAGAAATCGACGGAGATTCGGGTACCGGGGTGCTGCCGGAGGAGCTCGGCCACACCGCCCAGGAATGGCAGGGGATCGCGGCGTTTCGGGATCACCCAGCCGCAGTACGCGATGCGCAGCTCGGACGAGGACGGACGGTAATCGAGGTGCACGAAGTCTTGCGGGTCATACCCGTTCGTCACGACGATGGTGCGGACGCCGTACGCCGCCTCGAGTTCCTCGGCGAGTGGCCCGCTGACTGTCGTGAGCATCGCTGCATCCGACACATGACGGCGTTCGACGGCGGCGTCCAGCCTGCGGCGCAGCGCGCCGTAAGGATAGTAGGCACCGTTCGAGAGCAGATCGCGGTAGTCGACCACGAGCTTCGCCCCGAACCTCTTCGCTAGCTTCGATCCGAGCATGAGGGCGCTGAACGGGCCGACGCTCGTCACGACGACATCAGGGCGCCAGTCCCAAGTGGTGGCATGGCGTCCGGCCGCCTTCGCCCAACGTCCGTAGATGTCGGGCCAGATGAACCTCATCGCGATCGCGTAGGCGATCGCGGCGGGACGGTGCCACCACCGGGGGCGTTGCGGCTTGAGGCCTTGCACGCCCGACACGGCCTTCATCATGGGGTCCGCGACTCGATGGACCGCGAGTCCAGGGTGCTCAGGGATCGCGAGGCCCTCATCGGCGCCGTCGCGGGTGAGAACGCGCACCTCGTGTCCTGCGGAGGCCCAATAGGAGGCGAGCTTCGAGATGCGCACTGCGGCGATCTTGTTCTCCGGCGGGAAGAACGGGCAGATGAGCAGGATTCGCATATTCCGGGTCTCTCCTGGGGAGGGGTAGCGGGGGTGTATGTGTTCGGCGCTAGGACACGAGTCCGGCCAGCGCAGCCTGGAATCGGAAGTCGGGCACTTGGTCGACGACCTCGTCGAAGGTACCGAATCCCTTGATCTGCCCCTGGTCGAGGTAGCAGACCTGGTCGTACTGACGGATCGTTGCGAGGCGGTGCGCGACGGTGATGAACGTGACCTGACCGCGTAGTTCGTTCATCGACTCGACCACGCGGTTCTCGGTGGCCGTGTCGAGCGAGCTCGTGGCCTCGTCCATCACCATCACGAGCGGATCCGTGTAGAGAGCGCGAGCGATTCCCAAGCGCTGCTGTTGTCCGCCGGACAGGGAGGATCCGCGTTCGCCAAGATGCTCCCCGAGCCCGCCCGGACGCTGTGCGAGTTCACTGATGTGTGCGCGGCGCAGCGCCTGGAGGACGCGATCCGAGTCGTAATCCGTCTCCCAGGTGAGCGCAACATTCTGTGCCACCGAGCCGTCGAACAGGGCCACCCGTTGCGGCACATATCCGACGTGGGTGCGCCACTGATGCAGCACGCTGTCGACCGGGTGCCCATCAATCTCGAGGGACCCTTCGGTCGGAACGCTGAGTCCGAGGATGATGTCGATCAGAGTGGACTTGCCGGCACCGGAAGGCCCTACGATTGCCAGGCTCGACCCGAACGGAACGCGCAGATCGACGTCCTTCAAGACCGGCTCGCGGTTGCCCGCGTAGCGGAAGGAGATGTTCCGCAGTCGCAGTTCGCGAGGGTGCTCAGGAAGTTCTTCCGTATCGCGCGGCTCGGTCTGTACGCTCGTGCTCGTCTCGGAGAGTTGCCGAATAACGTCCTTGGCATAAGCCTCGTTTGAGGATGCGGACGTCAGACTGGCCTGCACGGCGTTCATCGAGGGGATCATCCGGAATCCGGAGGCCGCGAACAGCGATACCGCGACGGCTGCGGCGGCAGCCCCGCCGGTGAGGAAGGCTGATGCGCCGATAAGGATGAAGCCTCCGATCAGTGCGGCCTCGAAGGCGTAGCGCGGGACGACCGTCATGAATGCCAGGTTCGCGCGCGCCCTGGTTGCAACCCCGCGGTTCTTCGAGATGACTCGTCCGGCTTCGTCGAGCTTGCCGCGCAGAGTGACTTCTTTCAGGGCCTCGACCATCTCCGTCATCACCGTCGCGACGCGGTAGGAGTAGTCGCGGTTGCGCTGACCCTCGGACTTCGACCGGCGGGACAGCGCGAGGGAGATGATCCCGAACACGAGCGACAGATAGAGGAAGGCGATCAGCGCGGTGAGCGGCTGAGCGATGACGAGGATCAGCAGCGCTGCGATGAAGGTGAAGAGGTTTCCCGGGATCTGGGAGAGCGCGAGCAGGAAGCCGCGGTTCGCGCTGCCGACCGAGGCGTCGACGATGCGTGTGAGCTCGGCCGTGCTGATACGCGACCGATCCTCCCAACTGGAGTGGGTGTATTCCGCGAACAGTCGATCGCCGAGATCGAGTTCGTACGCGGCGAAGCGACGCGTGGCACGCCAGTGGAGGAGCGCTGCGAGCACACCTTTGAGGATGAAGAGCACGGCGATGATGAGCACGACCCAGAACGTGGCTGATTCGGGGAGCGGTCCTATGAGCGGAACATCGATTGCATTGCCCGTGACCAGGGCGTTGACGGTGAGGACGATCAGGGCGAGTGCGGCGGTGTCCAGGATCGAGAGCATGCCGGTCGCGATCGAATACCAGAGGTAGAACGGGCGGGCACCGCGCGGAAGCACTCTGAGCAGGTCGAGCAGTGTTCGCCAGATGCTTCTCATCGGGGTGGTTCTCCTTGCGATCGCGCGGGCCCACGCGTGTGCGGGAAACCCCCATGGATCCTACCTGCTGGGAGCTGAGCCGATCTGAATGCGCGTGCAGGAGAGGGGAGCTCGAGCACGCGTGTGCGAGGATGGACCGCAGCCGATCCGACGGGAGCCCGATGAGTCACCCCGCAGCCTCGACACAGACTTCCGGGACCTGCCTGATCTTCGTCACGAACTGTTACCCCTTCGTTCCTGGGGAAGAGTTCATCGAATCGGAGATCGGGCACCTGGCCTCGACTTTCGATCGCGTGCTCCTCATACCCGTCGTGCGAACCGTCGATCAGACACGACGCCGTGAGGTGCCCGACAACGTCGAGGTGATCCTTCCCGAAGCGCTTTCGACGACGAAGGCCAGCGCCGGGAAGGTGGTGCGCTACACGCTGCGGCATCCGCTCCGAGCAGCGGCCTCGTTCGGCCGTGCGCTGCGGTCCTTCCCCCATCCGTGGCGGATGCTCTCCGATCTCCGTCTCGACCTTCTCGCCTGCATCGTCGCGGACCAGGTGCAGACGACGGTGCAGGAGCATCTCGCGCCCGGAACGCGCACCCTGCTGTACAGCTATTGGATGATGGTGCCCGCGCGTGTGGCGACGCGACTGAGCGCGCGGCTGGGTCGACACACCGTGCCGGTAGTCAGCCGGGCGCACGGCTACGATGTGTTCTCCGAGCGCAGCGCCATCGACTACCTGCCGCAGCGCGAACTGCTCTTCTCGCAGATCTCAGAGGTCTTCACGGCCTCTCGAAACGGTGCCGACTATCTCCGGGCGAAATACCCGTCCTTCGCGGACCGCATCGAGACCGGTCGCCTCGGTGTCGGGCCCGCGACGGCCGCGGGGAACGTCTCGCAGCAGTCCTTCAAGGTCTACACGTGCGCGTACCTCGTGCCGGTCAAGCGCATCCCGCTACTCATCGACGGACTGGCTACCGCGCAGCGCCGCGGTCTCAAGGTGAACTGGTCCCACATCGGTTCCGGACCCGCGGACTATGCCGCGGAGATCCAGCGACGAGCCGCGGATCAGCTGGACTCCGGATCGTTCGAATTCCTCGGGGATCTTTCCAACGACGAGGTCCGTGCGCGGTACGCCACTTCTCCGGGGGCCGTCTTCGTCAACGTCTCGGAGTCCGAAGGCGTCCCGGTATCGATCATGGAGGCGCTCGCGCAGGGGTTCCCGGTGATTGCGACGGATGTCGGCGGTAACAGCGAGCTGATCGACACCGAGAGCGGAATGTTCGACGGCCTGCTCGAGGGGACGCCGACCGCTGATGAGATCGCGGACCGGCTCGAGGCACTGTTCACCACCGAGACGGGGGAGTACCGGAGGTTCGTGGACGCGAGCATGGCGCAATGGCGGCGCAACTGGTCGAGTGACGTGAACTACGCCGCCTTCAGCGATCACCTGCTCCAGGCCGCAGAGCCGATCTGAGCACGCACGGTCTCGCTCGGCGCCAGTCCGCGAGATCCCTAGGATGGATGTCGTGAAGATCATGAGTGTCGTGGGCGCGCGCCCGCAGTTCGTCAAGCTCGCCCCAATCGCCCATGCCATGCAGGCCGCGGGACACGAGCATGTCATCGTGCACACCGGCCAGCACTACGACCCCATGCTGTCGGATGTGTTCTTCCGCGACCTCGGCATCCCCGAGCCCGATGCCCACCTGGGGGTCGGGTCAGGTTCGCACGGCGTCCAGACGGGCGCGATGCTCGCGCACATGGACGAGGTGCTCGCCCGTTTCGACCCCGACTGCGTGCTCGTCTATGGCGACACCAACTCCACCCTCGCTGCGGCGGTGAGCGCCGTGAAGCTGCATTACCCGGTTGCGCATCTCGAGGCGGGACTGCGGTCGTTCAACCGTGCCATGCCCGAGGAGCACAACCGGGTGCTGACCGATCATGCCGCTGATCTCTGCCTCGCCCCGACAGAGGTCGCCATGGGGCACCTCGCTGATGAAGGGCTCGTCGGCAGGTCTGTGCTGGTCGGCGACGTGATGACGGACGTGCTCTACGAAGTACGGGATGCAGTCACCCGTGACGGGGCGACGGCGGCGGAGGAGATCGGACCGCGTGGCGAGTACTACGTGGCGACCATCCACCGCGCCGAGAACACCGACAGCCCCGAACGGCTGCGGGAGGTGGTCGAGGCACTGGCCGCCGCGGACCGGCCCGTCGTCCTGCTGGCGCATCCGCGTGTGAGGGCCAAGGCGGCCGAACACGGCATTCCTCTCGATGTCGGCGCGCTGCGGACGCGTGATCCGCTCGCGTACCCCCAGTTGATCGCCGCCGTCCTCGACAGCGCCGGTGTGGTGACCGATTCGGGAGGTCTTCAGAAGGAGGCGTTCCTCCTCCGGGTGCCGTGCACAACGGTCCGACGCGAGACCGAATGGGTGGAGACGGTTCAGCTCGGATGGAACGTGCTGGCGAACAGTGCCGCGGAGATCACCGCCGCACTGACTCGGCCTTCCCCTGCGGCGACGGATGCAGCACCGTACGGCGACGGACATGCGGCCACACGTGCGGTCGATGCGATCGTGACCGCGTTCGGACACGGCTCGAAGCGCTGAGAGCCGCAGGGGCCAGCTCGCGAGCGCCTTCGGTAGCGACAGCGGGACCTGCATCTACCGGTCGTGCCCGTCGCAGCGGCGCTCTTCGCGCCCTCGAGCATCCGTCGGGGAGCGCCACCCCCGTAGAATGAAACCATGCGTATCGCCGTCGTGGCCCTCGGAAAGATCGGGCTCCCTCTCGCCGTCCAGTTCGCCTCCTCCGGCCACGACGTGATCGGCGTCGACGTGAACCAGAAGGCCGTCGACACGATCAACGCCGCGCAGGAGCCTTTCCCGGGTGAAGCTGAACTCCAGGAACGGCTCGCCGAGCTGGTCCCGTCCGGGCGGCTGCGGGCCACCACCGACTACGGGGACGCGATCCCCGGTGCGGACGCCGTGGTCCTCGTCGCGCCGGTCTTCGTCGACGACGAAACCTGGGAGCCGGACTTCCGGTACATGGACTCGGCGACGGCCTCTCTCGCCGAGCACCTGACTCCCGGCACCCTCATCTCCTATGAGACGACCTTGCCTGTCGGTACGACGCGAGGGCGTTTCACGCCGATGCTCGAAGCTGGTTCCGGACTCACCGAGGGGAAGGATTTCCACGTCGCGTACTCGCCCGAGCGTGTGCTCACCGGTCGGGTGTTCGCCGACCTTCGTAAGTATCCCAAGCTCATCGGCGCACTCTCCGACGAGGGCAACCGCCGCGCACGCGAGTTCTACGAGGCGGTGCTCCAGTTCGACGAGCGCCCCGATCTTCCGCGTCCGAACGGCGTCTGGGACCTCGGCACGACCGAGGCCTCCGAGATGGCGAAGCTCGCCGAGACGACCTACCGCGACGTGAACATCGGCCTCGCCAATCAGTTCGGCCTCTTCGCCGCCTCGCACGGCATCGATGTGTACAAAGTCATCGAAGCCTGCAACTCGCAGCCGTACAGTCACATCCACCGTCCCGGTATCGCCGTCGGCGGGCACTGCATCCCCGTCTACCCGCGTCTCTACTTGTCGACCGACCCCGATGCCGACATCGTCCGTGTGGCGCGTCAATTGAACGCTTCGATGCCGGAGCGTCTCGTCGCGCAGGCAGAAGGTATCCTTGGCGACCTGAGCGGGCAGCGCGCGGTCGTGCTCGGCGCGGCCTATCGCGGCGGCGTGAAGGAGACCGCGTTCTCCGGTGTGTTCCCGACGGTAAAGGCCCTCGAGGATCGCGGCGCCGAGGTCGTCGTGCATGACCCGCTGTACACCGACGAGGAGTTGCGAGGCCTCGGCTTCGAGCCATACGCGATCGGCGGAGAAGTCGACCTCGCGATCCTGCAGACGGACCACGCCGACTACCGTGAACTCGGGCCTGAGCAGCTTCCCGGCGTGAAGCTTCTCGTCGACGGACGCGCGGCGACGGATGCCGCGCGCTGGGCCGGTAGGCCGCGCATCGTCGTCGGCACCGCGGCATAGGGCGCGGCTCGGCAGGCTCTTCTGGCTCAAGTTCCCAGCCAGACGCCGATACGATGGACGACATGGATCTTCTTGTCGTCGGGTCGGGTTTCTTCGGCCTCACCATCGCCGAGCGTGCCGCCGAAGCCGGCCGCAAGGTGACAGTCATCGATCGCCGCCACCACATCGGAGGAAACGCCTACAGCGAGGCGGAGCCCGAGACCGGCATCGAGGTCCACCGCTACGGAGCGCATCTGTTCCACACCTCGAACGCGACGGTGTGGGAGTACGTCAACCGCTTCACGAGCTTCACGAACTACGTGCACCGCGTCTACACGACGCACAAGGGCACGGTCTTCCCCATGCCTGTCAACCTCGGCACCATCAATCAGTTCTTCCAGTCGGCGTACACACCCGACCAGGCACGCGCGCTCGTGAAGGAGCAGGCGGGGGAGTTCGACGTCAAGACGGCTTCGAACTTCGAGGAGAAGGGCATCGCCCTCGTGGGACGCCCGTTGTTCGAGGCGTTCTTCCGCGACTACACCGCGAAGCAGTGGCAGACCGACCCGCAGAAGCTCTCGGGCGACATCATCAGCCGCCTCCCGGTGCGCTACACGTACGACAACCGCTACTTCAACGACACGTGGGAGGGGCTTCCGACAGACGGCTACACCGCGTGGCTGGAACGCATGGCGGATCACCCCAACATCGAGGTGAAGCTGAACGTCGACTACTTCGACGACGCCCAGCCGCTCAGCAAGAAGGCGACCGTCGGACAGGTTCCCGTCGTCTACACCGGCCCGGTCGACCGCTACTTCGACTACGCCGAGGGGGCGCTCAGCTGGCGCACGCTCGATTTCGAGCAGGAGGTGCTGAACGTCGGCGACTTCCAGGGCACCAGCGTCATGAACTACCCCGACATGGACGTGCCGTACACGCGCATCCACGAGTTCAAGCACTTCCACCCGGAGCGCAAGGACGTGTACGACTCGGACAAGACGGTCATCATGCGGGAGTTCTCGCGGTTCGCCGAGCGCGAGGACGAGCCGTATTACCCGGTCAACACCCCGAGCGACCGTGAGGGGCTTCTGGCCTATCGCGAGCTTGCGAAGGGGGAGGACGGCGTGCACTTCGGCGGGCGCCTCGGCACGTACCAGTACCTCGACATGCACATGGCCATCGGCTCGGCGCTGTCGCTGTGGAACAACACTCTCTCCTAGACTCGACATCGTGAGTCACGCTGCTGTCGGGGCGCCCGGGACGCCCCGGCGTTATCTGCATTCGCTGTGGTTGCTCTCGGCTCGCGACCTGAAAGTCCGCTACGCTACGAGCTCCCTCGGGTACCTCTGGTCGATCCTCGACCCCCTGGTGATGAGCGCGATCTACTGGTTCGTGTTCACGGAGATCTTCCGACGCAGCGTGGGGGAAGATCCGTACATCGTCTTCCTCATCGTGGCGCTGCTGCCGTGGGTATGGTTCAACACCTCGGTGTCCGACTTCACCCGCGCGTTCAAGAAGGATGCCCGGCTCGTCCGTTCGACGGCGATCCCGCGCTCGATCTGGGTCAACCGCATCGTGCTGAGCAAGGGCATCGAGTTCCTCTTCTCGATGCCGGTCCTGGTGCTCTTCGCCGTGTTCAGCGGTGCGCATGTGAACTGGCTGCTGTTGTGGTTCCCGGTGGCGGTCCTCCTGCAGACGATGCTTCTGGTCGGGCTCGGGCTCCTGGTCGCGCCGCTCTGCGCGCTCTACACCGACCTGGAACGGACGACGGCGCTCATCCTGCGGGCACTCTTCTACGCCTCGCCGGTGATCTACAGTTTCCGGGACCTCCCGGCGCCGTTCGACGTGATCGGCGCCTTCAACCCGCTCGCCGGGATCTTCACCCTCTACCGCGTGGGCTTCTTCGCCGACCTCTGGGATCCGATGCCGATCCTGATCAGCGCGGTGATGTGCGTGGGTATCCTCGCGCTCGGGATGTGGACGTTCGGACGCCTGGAGCGACCCGTGCTGAAGGAGCTGTGATGGCTGCGGCGATCGAAGTCACGAACCTCGGTGTGCACTTCCGACGGAACCGGCGCGGGCGCCGGAGTTTCAAGGATCTCTTCGCCGGCGCCTCCCGCAGGTCTCGCCCGGGGGAGTTCTGGGCGCTGCGCAACGTCTCCTTCACCGTGCAACCCGGAGAGTCGATCGGCGTCGTCGGACGCAACGGTCAGGGCAAGTCCACGCTGCTCCGCCTGGTCGCGAAGGTGCTGCTCCCCGATGAGGGGACGGTCAGCGTGAACGGCGGCGTCGCTCCGTTGATCGAGATCACCGGGGGATTCGTGGGCGACCTCACCGTGCGCGAGAACGTCCGTCTCACGGCGGGCCTGCACGGGATGTCCCGCGACGAGGTGTCGCGTCGCTACGACGACATCATCGCGTTCGCCGAGCTGGCGGGGTTCGAGGAGACGCCCTACAAGCACCTCTCGAACGGCATGAAGGTCCGTCTGGCCTTCTCCGTGGTATCCCAGCTCGACGAGCCCATCCTGCTCGTGGACGAGGTGCTCGCCGTCGGCGACAAGGCTTTCCGGGACAAGTGCTACAAGCGCATCGACGAGCTGCTCGCCGACGGGCGCACGCTCTTCTTCGTCAGTCACAACGAACGAGATCTTCGTCGGTTCTGCACGCGGGGCCTCTACCTCGACAAGGGCGAGCTCGCTCTCGATGCGCCGATCAACGAGGTTCTGGACCGCTACAACGCCGACTACGCGGCGTGACGGCCGCTCAGAGCCCGGCCACGCTCCGCAACTGCTGAACCGATGAGCGGGCAGCCTCGACGGCTGCGGCGACCCCTGACCCGTCGGTGATCGCGCTACGCAACTGCGTGAGACGGGTGGCGTAGGCTGACACGCCGTCTTGCCACTGCTGCTCGATCGAGGACGGAGGGAGCGCGTCCGACATGCGCTGCGCGTCCTGCTGCAACGTGTCGAGGACCGGCAGCGCGTCCTGGCCGCTCGCGCCGGCGATGATGTCGAGCCCTCGGGGCGCGTCCCCCAACCATCCGCTGACCCGCTCGCGGAAGACCTCCACAGAGGGATCGACCACCGGCGGCGCCGTGACCTGGGGCGTCTGCCCCGGCTCGGGCGCGGGCGAGGAACTCGGCGTCTGGCTCGGGTTCGCGGAGGCAGAGGGCGACGGCGAAGGGGAATCCGTCGGTGACGGCGCAGCTCCACGGGGGAGCAGGAAGAACAGCAGCGCACCGACGATGGCGAGTCCAGCGACGACGAGCCCGACGATCAACCAGACCCTGCCGGCCGTCTTCGGCGGCGGGGGCAACGGAGCCCAGCGGAGCTCCGGCTGCGGTTCGTCCATCGTCACGCCTCCAAGGGGGGCATCGGCTGCCAGCTGCGGTCGCGGCCGACCTTGCCGCCGTCACGGATGCCGCGGAAGAGATTGCTCGTGCCGCGTACGGTCCGCTCGACGAAGACGAGGCGGATGAGTTCCTTGAAGAACGTCGCCGTGGTGCCCAGGCCGAAGAGGAGCGGGTTGTAGACGCCGTGGACCCGGTAGTACTGCTTGATGAAGCCGCGGTTGCGCATGATGTAGTAGCGGTAGGCGTTGCTCGAGGCGTTCATATGGCGGATGCCCATGTCCCACTGCTTGATCTCCCGCGTGCGGCGCAGCACGAACTCATCGACGATCACGGCCGTGGTCAGACGCGATGCCAACCAGCCGTACATCTGGTCGTCCCAGTAGATGAAGAAGCGCGGGTCGGGAAGACCGATCCGCTGCACCAGGGAGCGGTGGATGAACATGCCCTCGAAGCAACCGCTGTTCATCTCCTTGTATCCGCTCTCATCGAAGGCGGAAGGAGCGAACGGAATCGGGATGCCCATGCGCTCGGCGATGCGGTACTGCCAGTAGAACTCGCTGCCGTCGTAGTCGAATCGACGGCCTTGGATGCTCTTGAACCGGCTGCTCCACGCTCCCATCCTCGCGAGCCCCTCGGGAAGGACCTCGACGTCGTCGTCCATCATCCAGATCCACTCGGAGCCGAGGTCGTATGCGGTGCGCATGCCCTCGCTGAAGCCCCCCGATCCGCCGGTGTTCGTCTCCAGACGTCGGTACACGATCTCGGTGCCGATGTCATCGCGGAACGACTCGACGACGTCGGTGGTGTCGTCAGCCGAGGCGTTGTCGATGATCACGACGTGGCCCGGTTTGGGGTCCATCGCGGTGATGCTCGTGAGCAGGCCCGAGAGAAGGTGGGAACGGTTGAAGGTGACGATGACGATCGTGGCGGCCTTCGGGTCGAATGCAGCGGGCGCCGCGGTCATGCCTTCTCCTCGAAGATCTTCTGCCACGACGTGGGGGAGACGAGATCGGGCAACGCCTGACGGTACTGCTGCTGCAACTCGGGCCACCGGCGACGGAGTTCTGCGTGCAGTCGCATCGTGTCGCGAAGCATGCGGCGATACTTTGCGCGGTCGCGGGTGTAGATGTTCTTGCCGGATCCGTCGGCGGCACTCACCAGGGCACTGTCGAACGCCGGGACGCGCCACCAGTGCGCATCCTCCTTGCCGAACTCGACCTCGGGCTGCGCGATGTTCGCCGGGTCCGGCCGGTGCGTCCAGTGGGAAACGAGGGTCGACAGCGTGAACCAGCGCAGCCGTGGGCCCTTCGGGCTGTCGAAGTCGTTCTTCGACAGCTGCTTGTACACCTGGCGACCGCGCCGAGAGTGGAGGACCGTCGTCGGATCCCGATGAACGACCGTCTCCGGGTAGTCTGCGGCGAGGGCGCGAGCCGCGGGCATCGCTGTCGCCAGGTTCCGCCGCATGTGGTCGGGGCCGGAGAGCACATCACGGAGAGCCTGCGCACGGAGTGCGACGGGGTAGTACTGCATCATCATGAGATGCTTCAGGTCGACGCGTCGGCTGTGCCGGATCAATCGTCCGCCGCGCGGGGTGTTGGAGTGCAGAAGTCCGGCGACGAGGCGGTTGCGTGCATGGAAGTAGGCTTGCCAGTCGATCGAGTCGTCCTTGTTCACCCATGAGACGTGCCAGAGCGCGACCCCGGGCATCGACACGGTGGGGAAGCCGGCTTCACCCGCACGGAGGCAGAACTCGGCGTCGTCCCACTTGATGAAGGCGGGGAGCGACAGCCCGACTTTCCTGATCGCTTCGAGCGGGATCAAGCACATCCACCAGCCGTTGTAGTCGGCATCCATGCGCATGTGCAGAAGAGTCGATTGGCGCAGGTTCGAGACGCCGAAGTCATGCGGCATCTTCTCCTGATAGAGGTTTCGCCACATGAACGGGCCCTCGTCGACGACCTCCGCCCATCCGTGCAGCTTCGGGCGGTCGAGGAGATCGAACATATGACCGCCGACGAGGACAGGGGTGGTCGCATACCGACCGAAGACGATGGAGCGGCGCAGCGACTCCGGTTCGAGACGGATGTCGTCGTCGAGCAGCTGCACGAAATCGCTCTCCGGACGCTGCAGCGTCTCGTGCATCGCCCGGGCGAATCCTCCGGAGCCGCCCAGGTTGTCCTGGCGGATCACCTGGAGTGTTTCCCCGAGGGTCTCCGCGACGTCGTCATAACCGTCCTGTTCGGCGACGAGCTGGGTGCCCTGGTCGATCAGGAAGATGCGGTCGATGTATTCCAGCGCGTCGGGCGACGCGGCCAGTGCGCGGAGGGTCTCGACGCAATAGTCCGGCTTGTTGTAGGTGGTGATCCCGAGAGATGCCTTGCCTCCGCGAGCGGGCTCCTGTTCGGTGGTCCACTCCGCACCTTCGAGTACGGCGGGCTTCTCATCTGCGACGATGTCGAACCAGATCCACCCGCCGTCGCTGTACTGCGTGAGCTCGAGGTCGAAAGAGGTCGACGCTTCGCCGGTCACTTCTCGGGTGGCGACGCGCTGACGCACGCCCGAGCCGTTGGAACGGTACACCAGGATCGTCGCCGGGCCGGTGGTGCGCACCGTGAGCCGCACTTCGCGGACGCTGGTCCAGTGCTGCCAGTAAGACGCGGGGAAGGCGTTGAAATACGTCCCCATCGACACTCGACGTCCGGCCACGATGCGGGCACGGTTCCGCCCGAGGATGTTCCCGAGGTGAGCGCGGTTCGAGACGCGGACGGGTTCGTCTTCGATTACGGACCATGTCTCCGGATCGGCATACAGCGGAAGGAGGTCGGGGTCGCGATCAAGTGGGAAGACGACGTTCTGAAGGACGTGGGCCACTGGGAGGTTCTCCGATGTTGATGCCGCAGGCCGCTGTCAGCGGACAGCGCGGGACTCGACGAGCAGTGAGTAGCCTACCGTCGATGACCTCTGCATCTGCGGAGAGTCTCCCGCCGGGCCTGCAGATGTACTGAGTAGACTGACCGCGATGAAGGTATTGATCACCGGCGGCGCCGGCTACATTGGCTCAACCATCGCGACGGCGTGCATCGAAGCCGGCCTCGACGTGGTCCTCCTCGATGACCTCTCCCGCGGGCTCCGGTCCTTCGGGGAGGGGCGCGACCTGTACGTCGGCGACATCGCCGACGTCGCCGTGGTCGACCGACTTCTGGCCGATCACCCCGACATCGATGCGGTCATCCACTGCGCCGCACGCATCGTCGTCCCGGAATCCGTCGCCGACCCGCTCGGGTACTACGAGGCGAATGTCGGGAAGACGATCGTGCTTCTCCAGCGCTTGCGGGACGCGGGCATCCCTCGCATCGTGTTCAGCTCCTCGGCGGCCGTGTACGCCGGTGAGGGAGGCGACGGCGTGGATGAGGCCGGCCGACTGGCGCCGGCGAGCCCGTACGCCACGAGCAAGGCGATGGTCGAGCAGATTCTCGACGATGCAGCGAACGCCGGCGACTTCCGCGCGATCGCGCTGCGGTACTTCAACCCGATCGGGGCCGACCCGCAGTTGCGCACCGGCCTGCAGAATCCGACTCCTTCGCACGCGCTGGGAAAGATCATGCAGGCCAGCGCGTCCGGAGAGCCCTTCACGATCACCGGAACCGACTGGGCCACGCGCGACGGCTCGGGTCTCCGCGACTACATCCACGTCTGGGATCTCGCTCTGGCGCACGTCGCGGCTGTTCAGAAGTTCGACGATGTCGCCACCCACGATGAGCCGTACCAGGTGATCAACCTCGGCACCGGCGACGGTGTGACGGTCCGAGAGCTCGTGGCCGCGTTCGAACGCGTCATCGGTGAACCTCTCGCGGTGATCGAGACCGATCGCCGCCCAGGAGATCAGGCGGGTGCATTCGCGATCGTCGACCGTGCGGCCGAGGTGCTGGACTGGCGTGCAGAGCGCTCGGTCGACGATGGTGTGCGCGACGCGATCGCCTGGGCCGAGAAGCTGCGCTCGCTGAGCTGAGCGCCGCGGCGCCCTCAGTAACGCCTGTGGGCGGTTACTCCTGCGGGCGGAGCGTCGGGATCGCGCCCGTGTGCACAGCGTCGATGTTCTCGCGCCAGGACCGCGATTGTCCGGCGCGCAACGCGCAGAGCACCAGCATGAACCACCCGGCGCCGACCAGCGTGAAGCTCTCGAACATCGAGTCGACGGCCAACGTGACCAGCATGATCGGCGTCCAGGCGTAGACGACGGATCGTCGCACGCTGGCGACCAGCCAGGAGCGGATCAGCGCGACGCCGCCCAGCAACAGGAAGAGCACCAGACCGGCCGCGCCGAGCTGGAGCAGCACATCGAAGAACGCGTTCAGTGCGCTCTGGTGATGGTCGTCGAGCTGGAAGTTGATGAAGGTGAACGGGTATTCGCCACGGGCCCACTCACCGAACCATCCCCACCCGTTGATCGGTCTGACGGCGACGAAGTCGAGGATCGTGTTCCACAGAGACGCGCGGATCGAGAAGTCCGATCCGGCGTCCAGCAGCGCGATGATCTGGTGGCGCAGCGCGAACGCGATCGTGAGCGTCAGGGTCACGAGGATGCCGAGGACGAGCTGCACGATGTTGCGCCGCGCGGGTGACGTGTGTCGCACGATCGTCAGCGCGAGCGTGACGGTGCCCACGGCGACGGCGAGAACGAGCACGGTCGGCGATGCCGAGAGGAAGGCCAGGGAACCGGCGAGGCCGATCGAGACCACGGCGAGCGGCGGGTTCACGGACTGTGTGCGCCACTCGATGACGAACGTGATGAGGGCGATGACCGCGATGAACCCGAGCATGTTGCGGCTGCCGAACAGGCCCTGGATCGGACCGCCTTCCGCCAGGTTTCCCTGGATGGCGAGGAAGGTGAACGGGAGATCGAGGAGGATGCCGGACAGGATCTCGAGTCCCAGCGAGACGGCGAGGAGGGCGCGCAGGGTGTCGCCGATCGCGCGAACGGTCTGGAGGGTGTCACGGATGTGGCCGATCGTGATCGCGAGGAACGCGTAACCGAACAGCGACATCCAGCCGAACAGCGTGTCCGAGCGGTCCGTCGTCCACACCAGGCTCACCAGAGCCCAGCCGAGGAAGGCGATGAGCGACGATGGGGCGATCCGGAGGAGGGACAGCTCATCCCGTCGGACCCACAGGATCGCCGCGCCCAGGAAGCAGAGCACCGTGATGATGGTGGCCAGCGTGACCTTCGACGTCATCCGCTCGATCGCGTACGAGGCGAAGACCGTGGTCAGAGTGGCGAGGGCGAAGGCGCGAGCCAGCTCGACCGATCCGAGCAGCCGCACCAGGGGGCGCGACGACGTCACGGAACCCGCCGTTGCCGTGCACCGCGCTCGAACACGAGGTCGCGCTCGCCGACCCCGACCAGCGGGACCGACTTCAGCTTGAACGACAGGAGCACCACGAGCATCCAGCCCCACAGCATGATCGGTGTCGACTCAGCGAACCCCTGGACGAGGAGGACCACGGTGAACAGGCTGGGCAACAGCGTCAGCGGAGAGAAGGGGCGCGCGGAATCGAGGTCCCACCGGGGGCGATCGACGGCGAAGAACCAGGAGCGCCACAACAGGCTCAGGTACGCCACGCCCATCAGGATGACGCCGACGACGCCGAGCTGGAACAGGACATCGAGCCACATGTTGTGCGCGTGGAAGACGGTGATGCCGTGATCGGTGATCCAGTGATCGAACGACGGGTCGGTGGGGATCCAGGGGCTGGAGAAGCCGTTGCCGAGAATCGGGTGCTCGCGGACCCGCTCCAGGACCTTCGCCCAGATCAGATCGGAGCGCCCGGTGAGATCGGAGGTGCGGCCGACGAGTCCGAGGAGTGGCTCTCGGAGCAGCCAGACCACGGCCGCGGCCAGAGCCGTCCCGCCGATGGCGACGACGTAGATGCGCGTTCGTGCGCCGGGAGTGCGGGCGCGACGCATGAGGAGTGCGACCACGAGGACGACCGCGGTCGCGGCTGCGCAGATGAAGGCGGTCACGGAGGACGTGCGCAACAGGAAGTATGCCGCGAGGAGCATCCAGAGTGCGAGCGTGGTGCGCCAGCGCGCGCGGGCGACGAACAGCACCCCGAAAGTGATGATCGAGAACAGCGAGATGATCGCCAGCACGTTCGCATTGCCGACGATCCCCTGGATCCTGCCGCCGTCGAAGAGGTTGTCGCGCACCCAGTAGAGCTGCGGGTCGATCCGGCCGTCCGGCAGCGTCGCGAAATTCGGCAGGAGCGGACCGTGCAGGACGAGTGAGACCCACAGCTCGAGGGCGAGCGAGAGGCCGAGGATCCACTTGAACGCGGAGGAGAGGGCCCGCACGATCTCATGCCAGGTGAGCACGTGCGCGATGAAGAGGCCGTTGACGGTCACCGCGGCGAGGAGGAACCAGGTGATCAGAGTCGGCCCCCGCCATTGCGACCAGGCGACGGACAGGAGGGCGAACGCCGTGTAACCGATCGCCGTCCAGGGCAGGCGCCGCCAGCGGAACGGCTGCGGGTGATTGCGGGCCAGCATCGGGACGCCGATGGCCAGCGTCGCGAGTGTGAAGGCGACGAGAGTGGCACCGGCCCCCTCCATGCCGACGAGGTTGTACACCGCGGTGTGCGCGAACGTCACGATCAGCACGAGGATCACGTAGCCGCGCAGCATCAGATGCCCCGTCGACTCGCGCTCCGGCGGTGTCGGCGGGGCTGCCACCGGGTGCTTGGTGTACTGGGCCATCGCGTTCAGGCTACCGCGCCGCGCTCGGCGCGTCGCTGAACGCCGCAGTGCACCCTACGCTGGGACCATGCTGCTGAGCCTCACGAATGCTCCCCGCGACTACGCGTGGGGATCCGACTCCCTCCTCGCCGGACTCGAAGGGCGCACGCCGACAGGCGCGCCGGAGGCCGAGGTCTGGTTCGGGGACCACCCCGGGGATCCGTCCGATGTCGCCGGAGGGGGAACCCTCGATCAGGTCACCGGGGGGACCCTGCCGTACCTGCTCAAGCTCCTCGCAGCCGGGCGTCCGCTGTCGATCCAGGTGCACCCGACGATCGCGCAGGCACGCGCGGGCTGGGAGCGCGAGAGCGAACTCGCCGCGGACGATCCGCGGCGCAACTACCGGGACGACAACCACAAGCCCGAGCTCATCGTCGCCCTCAGCGAGCGGTTCGAGTCGCTGAGCGGTCTTCGTCCGGTCGACGAGACACTCGCGCTGCTGGGGCTGCTCGACGACAGCGAGGGCGTCGTTCAGCTGCGCGACCGACTCGGCGCCGGCGACGATTCCCTTCGGGACACGATCGGCTGGCTGCTCGGGGGCGGAGCGAACGCTGCGGTCGACGACATCATCTCGGCCGTCGTGGCCGCGTCCGTGCGTGGAGACGGTGACACGGGGGAGTGGGGGACGACGCTCCGTGCCATCGCGAGCGTCGCCGAGAACTATCCGGGGGATCCGGGCGTCGTGGTCGCGCTGCTCATGAACCACGTCGTCCTGCGACGCGGCGAGGCGGTGTTCCTGCGCGCCGGTCTGCTCCACGCGTACCTGTCCGGACTCGGGGTGGAGATCATGGCGGCGAGCGACAACGTGCTGCGGGGCGGGCTCACCCCGAAACGCATCGATGTCCCCGAACTGCTCGCGATCCTCGACGCGACTCCCGGTGAGGTTCCGGTGCTGCGCCCCCACGGTGACGGCGGGGTCACGGCTTATCCGGTTCCGGTGCCCGACTTCGCGCTCACGAGGATCGAGCTCGACGGTACCCCCGTCGCCCTAGACGTGTCCGGGCCGACGATGGTGCTCGCGACGGGCGGGCAGGTCGCCGTCGCTTCTGCGGACGGCGAGCGAATCGACGTCGTGGTCGGTGCAGCGGCGTTCGCGAGTGCCGACGAAGACACCCTCACCGTTTCCGGCGTCGGC
Source organism: Microbacterium sp. IO18 (assembly GCF_049099505.1). Taxonomy (NCBI): domain Bacteria; kingdom Bacillati; phylum Actinomycetota; class Actinomycetes; order Micrococcales; family Microbacteriaceae; genus Microbacterium; species Microbacterium sp. IO18. The sequence goes on along the minus strand of NZ_JBMJAF010000001.1, from coordinate 933,577 downwards.
GAGGTCTTCATCGCGAGCCCCGGGCGCTGAGCAGACCCGACCGCGCGACACGCCGATCGACCCTCAAGAACCTTAAAGAGCCGCTTGAGGGTTTACGATCCGCGACTTGACCGGAGCGAATGACACGGGTGTAATTAGTCATGAGCACGGCCCGCCGGGGGGCGGAGACAGGGTTGGAGATCGAGATGACGGGATACCGTTCCGACGTACCGGAGAACTGGTTCGTCGATCCGATCAACCTCGGTGTTCCCGGGGTTCGACGGACCGAAGCATCCGACGATGACAACGCCCTCGCCTGGCAGAGCGACGCACTCTGCTCGCAGACGGACCCGGAGGCGTTCTTCCCTGAGAAGGGTGGATCCACCAGGGACGCCAAGCGCATCTGCACGACGTGCGACGTCCGCAGCGAGTGCCTCGAGTACGCGCTCAACAACGACGAGCGCTTCGGCATCTGGGGCGGTCTCTCGGAGCGCGAACGCCGCAAGCTCAAGCGCCGCGCCAGCTGATCGTCCGCATCGTCTCCGCGTGGCACGGCTTCGCGGGCGCGCCGCACGGGCTGCTCCAGCGCCGCCAGACCCGCGCATAGGCTGACGAGGACATGCCAGCCCGAGTTCACGCCATCATCGTCGCGCGCCCCGGATCCGCCTCCCGCGCGCAGCTCCTCCGCACTCTCGACGCCGTGCGATCCCAGACCGCACCCGCGGACGCCGTGACGCTCGTCGTCTGCGGGGATTCGTCTTCGATGCGGGAGAGCGAAGCGGTCGCCGCGACGGTCGAGGGCATCATCGAGGCACGCGCCAGCACCTCCTTCGCCGAGGCGGTCGACCTCGCTCGGCCGCGGGTGCTCGACGGCTCAGCGATCTGGTTGCTCGCCCAGGACACGGCCCCGCATCCGCGCGCACTGGAGCGTCTTCGCGGAACGCTGGAACGCTCGCCCTCCGCGGCGATCATCGCGCCCAAGCTCGTCGCGACCGACAACGACCGCGAGATCGTCTCCCTCGGGGTGACGATGACGGCTCTCGGCCGCTCGGTCGAGCTCGCGGCCGGCGAACTCGACCAGGGCCAGCACGATCGCATGGATGACGCTCTCGGGTCGGATGTGCGGGGCATCCTCATCCGTGGCGAAGTCCGCGATGCTCTGCGTCTCGACCCCGCTCTCGCCGGCGCCGATGAGGGACTCGACCTCGGGGTGCGGGCACGCCTCGGCGGCGGACGCGTCGTACTCGCACCGAGCGCACGAATCTCGGCTGCTCCCGGCGGTCCTGCGGCGCTGCCGTCCGGGCGGTCGCGCCGGGCGTACGTCACGCGGCTCGCCCAATTGCATCGACGCCTGGCCTACGCTCCCGCCGCGGCGGTGCCGCTGCACTGGCTGAGCCTGCTTCCGCTCGCGCTGTGGCGCTCCCTCACCCACCTCATCGGCAAGCGGCCCGAGGCCGTGCTCCCTGAATGGGGGGCAGCGCTCACCGCGATGATCCGCCTCGGAGCGATCGCGCGATCGAGGTCGCGCATCCGCGCCTTCCGAACGTCGACGTGGGCGAGCATCGCGCCGCTGCGCATCACCTCCTCGGATCTGCGTCGGCACCTCGACGACGGGCATGGCAGCGAGGGTGGCGCGGTCAGCGAACTGCGCTTCTTCTCCGGAGGGGGAGCGTGGGCCGTGCTCGGGGCGCTCGTCGTCAGCATCGCCTCGTTCACCACCCTCCTGGCGTGGCCGGCACTCGGCGGCGGCGGACTGCTCCCGCTCCGTCAGACCGTCGCCGCGCTGTGGAGCGACGCGGCCTGGGGCCTTCGGGGCACCGCCGTCGACCTCATCGGACCTGCCGATCCGTTCGCAGCGATCGTGGCGGTGCTCGGCACCCTGTGGCCTGCTGGTCCGTCGTTCGCGATGGTGCTCCTGTGGATGCTCGCCCTCCCACTCGCCGTCCTCGGGGGATGGTTCGCCGCGACTCGGGTGACCGACCGGTCGGGCTTGCGCATCTTCGCCGGCGTCGCCTGGGCGCTCACCCCTCCGTTCCTCACGGCGCTCGTCGAGGGGCGTCCGAGCGCCGTCCTCGTACATCTCCTCCTTCCCTGGCTCTTCCACACCGCCGTGGTCGCCCACCGATCGTGGGGAGCCGCCGGCAGCGCGTCGCTGCTGCTCGCGGCCGTCCTCGCGTGCGCGCCCTCGCTGGCGCCCGCGCTGGTCCTGCTGTGGGTCATGGCGCTCGGCATCGTGCTCGGCACGGCGCAGTTCCGGGGGGCCGCGCGTCTGCTCTGGCTGCCGGTGCCGACGGTGGCGCTGTTCGCCCCCCTCGTCTTCTGGCAGTTCGCGCACGGGACGCCGTGGGGTGTCCTGGGCGACCCGGGGCTGATCTGGGCGGGCTCGCAGGCCTCAGCCGACGCCGCGGGGAGGTTGGCCCTCGCGATGGGCTTCCCGACCACGGACCTCGCCGGGTGGGCATCGTTCGCGCCCGAAGCGGTCACGCTCTGGGTCTGGGTCCTCTGTGCCCCGACCGCCCTCCTCGCTCTGGGTTCCGCCCTGGCGCCGCGGTGGCGGGCGGGGATCACGCTTCTCGTCGTCGCGGTCACCGGCCTCGCCACCGCCTTCTTCGCCGTGGGCGTCACCGTGAGCTTCGACCAGGGCGCTGGAGTGGCGATCTGGCCGGGGGCAGGCCTCAGCCTGGCCTGGATCGGGGTGCTCGGCGCTGCGCTCGTCACGCTGGACACGGCCATCACGGCGCCGCGCCTGCGAGGTGTCGCAGCGACCGTCGCGGCCCTGTCCCTGGCGGTCTGCGCGGTCCCGGCGCTCACGGCTTTCCACACGGATCGCTCCCTCCTCACGAACGGTCCAGAATCCACTCTGCCCGCCTACGTCGCAGCCCAGGCAGCGGGTGATCGCGACGTCGCGACGCTCGTCCTCACCCCGAAGAACGACGGCGGACTCGCGGTCGAGGTCGTCCGGGGGGCGAGCAAGACCTTGGGGTCGCAGACGACCATGACCTCGACGGCGACGGAACCGCAGGGGGCGGACGTCTCCACCCTCGCGGTGGACCTGCTGTCCGCTCGCGAGTTCGATGCGCCGGGTGAGCTGGCGGTGAAGGGGATCAGCTACGTGCTGGTCGCTCAGGGCGCCGGCAGCGACGGAGACAAGGCGCGTGCCCTCCGTGCCATGGCCATCGCCTCGATCGATCAGCGGCCCGGGCTCGTGCATGCGGGCCGCACGGATCGCGGGGTGCTCTGGCGGCTGGAGGCGGAGGCTGCGGCCTCTCCTGCCCTCAGCGCCGCTCAGCAGGGGACGGTCAGGCTCGTCCTCACGCTCCAGCTGATGGCGGTGCTCGCCGCATTGCTGTTGTCGATCCCCACGCGCGCCTCGCGCCGCGCGGCGCGCGCGCAGTCCCGGATCGTCGGGCGCGCTCCGGATGAGCCTCTGGTGCTTCCGCGGCATGCGGAGGACCGGCACGATCTCGAGGAGCAGCCCCCGGTCGGCGCTCTCGAGGAGCCGCAGGATGCCGCTGCCCTGAACGACGAGGCGCTGGTGCCGATCGCTGAACCTGAGCCCGACCCCGAGCCGAGCGGCGATGAGGCTGCCGCAGCGGACGACGCGTCCCCACCGGCAGGCGCTGATGAGGACGGCCCCGACAGGTCCGTGGAGGGAGACCGATGAGCCGCTCACGCGCAATCCGCGTCGCCGCCACCAGTGCGCGCCTGGTCACGGGAGGCGTGGTCATCGTCGCCTGTGTGGCAGGGGTCGCTGCGGCGGTGCATGCGCCCTGGCCGAGCATCAGCCACGACGCGGCCCAGATGCAGGTTACGCCCCTTCCCGGCGACAGCGTGCTCGTCTGCAACGGGGACCTCCGCGCGCTCGGTCGCGACGCGATCGATCCGCTCAGCATGTCGTCCGCCGCGCGGCCGAGCGTGACCCTCGGCGGAACTGCGGGAGACCCTGCGTCCGAGGGTCTCGCCGTGAAAGATGTGCCGGATGCCGGCGAGGTCCGCGTACTGACCGGCACTGTGGAAGGACGCACCGCTCCGTTGATCGCCGCCGCCGAGTCGGTCAGCATCGCGACGGAGGATCTCGCCGGATACGCGGCCGCCCCCTGCGGTGTTCCGAAGCTGGACTCGTGGCTCGTGGGCGGCAGCACCGCGACCGGCACCGAAGACATCGTGATCCTGACGAACGCGGCCGAGGTGCCGTCGACCGTCACGCTCTCGGTCTATGGAGAGACGAGGAGCGCGCGCACCGTGATCGTGCCCGCTCGCACGCAGACCGCGCTCCCACTGACGTCGATCGCGGCGGGGAACACCACGCCGGTGGTTCGCGTCGGGGCAGTGGGGGCACCCGTCCGTGCCGTCCTCCAATCCTCCCTCGTGCAGGTCCTCGACCCGGCGGGTATCGATCTGCAGGACGCCGTCGCGGGCCCGCAGGAGAACCTCGTGCTGGCCGGGGTCCAAGTCTTCGCATCCGCAGGGGACGATGCCGAGATGGCCGTCCTCCGAGTGCTGTCACCGGGAGTGGATGCTCGGGTGCAGGTCCGGGTGCGGGCCGAGGGATCGTCCGCCGTGGTCGATGAGTTCTCGGTCCCCGTCGAAGCCGACCTGCCCGCGCAGGTCGCGCTCACCGGCCTGGCACCGGGTTCGTACACGGTCGACGTCGTTTCGGACGCTCCGGTCGTGGCCGCGCTCCGGGAGCAGGACGGCTTCGGTCGCGACTCCGACTTCGCCTGGATCACCCCGGCGCCGGAGATCGAGGGCGATGTCCTGTTCGCCGTGCCGTCGGGGCCGGCGCCCCGGGTCCAGCTCGCGAACACGTCGGATCAGGATGTGACGGTGACCCTCGAGACGTCGGACGGGGGTCTGCCCGAGGAGATGGTCATCGCCGCAGGCGAGTCGCTCGGCGTGGAAGTCGATCCCGGCGCCACCTACCGGATGAGGACGGACGGCTCGATTCGCGCCGCCGTGACCCTCACCGCCCCGGGAGCGATCGCCGTGTCACCTGTGCAGGCCAGCGCCGGCGTGGAGAAGGCGATAACGGTCTACCCCTGATCTCCCGCGGGGAAAGGTCAGTGCTCGTGGCCCAGATCCCACGGCTCGCGACCGACGTACTCGGCGGCGGCCCGGAATACGGCGCTCTCGATCGCCATCCGCCGATGCGGCGCGTCGTCGTGACCCGGGGGAAGCAACCGTTCGATGGGCAGGCGGAACAGCACGATGCGTCGGTTCTCACGGTCGAGGTACCAGCGTGGAACCTCGTCGGTCGCGTCGAAACCCGGGATCGCCCCGATCTCGAATCGCACCTCCTGCAGCTCCGGCCAGGTTCCACGGAGGAACTCGACCGCCGTGCCGACCGTGAGGTCGAAGCGGTCCAGGCGTCCGTCGAGGGGCGCGAGGGGAGGTCGTACGACCTCGCTGCGGCCCAGACGTCCGTGACGTCCGTGCCGGGCACCGCGCCGAGGGGCGGCGGAGGCGTGGGCAGTGCGACGACGGGGCATGACGAAAGTCTAGGTGGTGTCCGCGTCTGCGGCGCGGCATCCCGAGCGTCGACGGACGGCAGCCGTACGCTGGCGGAGATGGACGGACGACTGTGCTCGAAGGTCGGCTGCGTGCGAGAAGCCGTGGCCACCCTCACCTATGACTATGGCGACCAGATGGCGGCGCTCGGACCGCTCGGTGCCGCGAACGACCCTCAGGCCCACGACCTCTGCTCGCCGCACGCGGATCGACTCTCAGTCCCGGCCGGCTGGCTCGTCGTCCGCCACGAAGCCCTCCGCGTCTGACGGCGCCCGTCCGGGCCGGACACGCGGTGTCCGCCGCCCCAGGAGAACGCTTGCGCCTGGATACGCTGTCCCGAGGCGTGCCAGGGCGGCGCAGCCGGAAAGGCACTCGTGATCGTCTGGCGTCGCTGGATCTTCCCCCTGCTTCTCGTCGTGGTCTTCGGTGCGTGCGCCGCCGCGCTCGTCAAGATCGCCTTCTTCCCCGACCGGGCCGAGACCATCGTCAGCCCTGATGCCGGGATCACCGACCCGATCGTCGCCGTGGAACGTGGTTCGGTCGTCAATGCTCTGACCCTGACCGGCAACATCGCTCGCGACGAGAGCTTCGGGGTGCGCAGCGAACTCGACGGGACGGTCACGGCCGTCCACGTGAGCGAAGGCGCGGCGGTGAGCGCCGGTCAGAAGCTCTTCACCGTTCGTCAGGAGTATCCCCGGAAGGACATCGACGTGCTCGCCCCCGAAGCCGGCGACGTGTCGGAGATCGCTCTCGTGAAGGGGCAGATGACGTCCGTCGGTACCGAGACGTACAAGCTCACGCCCGCGCGCTACCACCTGCTGGCGACCGTCGACCCGGTCCAGCTGTACCGTCTCGTGAACGCGCCGAGCGAGGCCACGATCACCATCACGGGCGGACCGGCCCCGTTCGCGTGCACCGGCGTGCGCGTCCAGGTCTCGGCAGAGGGGACAGCCAGCGTGCGGTGCGCCATCCCGAAGGACCAGACGGTCTTCGCCGGGCTTCCCGCAACCTTGGACCTCGCGCTCGGCCAGGTCGACGACGCACTCGTGGTCCCGGTCACCGCGGTGCAGGGCGGTGCCGGATCAGGCACGGTCTGGGTCGACGCGGCTGACGGCTCCGAGCCGGAGGAGCGCACGGTGACGCTCGGGGTCAATGACGGGGTGATCGTCGAGGTCACGGAGGGACTGGCGGAAGGCGACAGCATCCGCGAGTTCGTGCCCGGTTTCGTCGCCCCCGTCGAGGAGTTCTGCTACGAAGTGTCGCCGGGGGTCGAACAGTGCGACAGCGGGATGAGCTGGTGAGCCTCGTCGCTCTCGACGACGTCGCGAAGAGCGTTCTGCTCCCGGACGACTCGCGGCTCGAGATCCTTCGCGGCATCACCGTGGAAGTCGGCGCCGGGGACCACGTGTCGATCGTCGGGCGCTCGGGGTCCGGCAAGTCGACGCTGCTCAACATCCTCGGGATGCTGGATGCGCCGACCTCCGGTTCCGTCTCCTTCGAAGGGCGTGAAGTGCGCCGGATGCGGTCGGGACGCCTCGACCGGCTGCGTGGCGACAACGTGGGCTTCGTCTTCCAGCAGTTCAATCTGCTCCCCGGGCGCACCGCGCTCGACAACGTGACGATGCCTCTCGGACATGCGAAGGGCCGGATGTTCTGGAACCGCAGACAGATCGCCGCGGACATGCTCGAGCGTGTCGGCCTCGGCCATCGCGTCGACCAGATCGCCGACAAGCTCTCCGGGGGTGAACAGCAGCGGGTCGCGATCGCCAGGGCGCTGGTGCGGAAGCCCGTCCTGATCCTCGCGGATGAGCCGACGGGCGCCCTCGACATCGATACCGGGGCCTCCGTGATGTCCCTTCTCGACGAGGTGGCCACCGAGACCGATGCGGCGCTCGTCACCATCACGCACGACCTGCACGTCGCCGCGCGCGCACGCAGGCACTACCGCCTGGACGCCGGACGCCTGGAACCGGTGGACCTGGGCCGCGCCTTCGAGGCCTCGACGCTCGCGGCGTCCGTGCCCTCGGAGGGGACACCCGCGGTGGCGGAGTCCGTCTCGTGACCGGGTTCCTCGGCGCGCTCTCCGACGCCTGGGCGGAGATCCGCGTCCACAAGCTGCGTGTGCTGCTGAGCCTGATCGGCATCGCCGTCTCGGTCGGCGCGCTCACCGCGGTCGTGGCGATCTCGGAGTACCAGCGCCAGTTCCAGGCGGAGCAGTCCGACCGGTGGGGCGGACGCGCCGCGACCATCGCCGTCTCGGCGAGCACGGCCGACGGCACGCCGATCGACGCCGACGAATTCGACGATCGCTTCACCCGGGTGTCCGAGCGGTTCGGTTTCAGTCACACCACGCGGATCGCGCAGGGCGTCATGCTGGATGTGCATCTTCCCGAGGGCATCACCCCGGTCCCCGCGCGCATCATGGACCCGGCATTCCCGCAGATCCATCGCGAGAAGCTCCTGGAGGGACGCTGGTTCCTCGACTCCGACCTGGAGGCGATGGCACCTCCGGTCGTGATCACGGAGGCGCTCTGGGACCGTCTGGGGAGGGTGCCGCTGTCTCAGCACCCCACCGTCGAGTTCGGCGGCGCGGCAGGCGGCACGTATCAGGTGATCGGCATCGTTCCCCGGCAGGGCTTCGGGGACGAGGAGCTGCGGGTCGATCTGCTGTACGACGACTATCGCGACAGAGTGGACGCTCTGCCCGCGGAAGTCTCGACGCAGTACGAGGTGTGGGTCGGTGTCGATCAAGCCGATCAGATCGGCCCGGTGCTGGCGATGGATCTGCGCGCGGGGCTGCCCGAGGGGCAGACGATCTCGGTGAGTCGCACCGACTGGGCGGCGCAGCCGGGAGCCCTGGACGTCCAGGCGACTTTCGAGATGATCACGGGAGGAATCGCCTCGCTGATCCTCGCCCTCGGTGCTCTCAGCCTGATCAACATCCAGCTCGTGGCGATGCGGCAGCGCGTGCGGGAGATCGGCGTGCGACGCGCCTTCGGCGCCAGTTCGGGCCGGGTCTTCTTCTCGGTCTTCCTCGAGAGCCTCGTCGCGACGACCGTCGCCGGAGTCATCGGGATCGCGATCGTCGTCGCCGTCCTGCGATCGGACTGGATCGTGACCACGATGTTCTACGGGATCCAGGACGTCCCGCCGTTCCCGATGAGGGCGGCGCTGGTCGGACTCATCGCCTCGGTCGTCGTGGGCGCCGTGTCGGGGTTCATCCCCGCGCTCGTCGCGCTACGGGTGAAGGTGATCGACGCGATCCGCTTCTGACACACACGGTCGTGAGGGGCCGACAGGATGGAAGAATGAGCGCATGCCTGAGCTCGAGTACCGTGTGGCCGATCTGTCCCTCGCCGAAGCCGGCCGTCACCAGCTGCGGCTCGCGGAGAACGAGATGCCCGGACTCATGGCACTCCGGGAGGAGTTCGGCGGGGCTCAGCCGCTGAAGGGCGCCAGGATCGCGGGCTCCCTCCACATGACGGTGCAGACCGCGGTCCTCATCGAGACGCTCGTGGCCCTCGGCGCCGAGGTCCGGTGGGCGAGCTGCAACATCTTCTCCACGCAGGACGAGGCGGCCGCCGCCGTCGTCGTGGGCCGCGAAGGCACCGTCGACGCCCCGGCAGGCGTGCCCGTCTTCGCCTGGAAGGGGGAGACCCTCGAGGAGTACTGGGCCTGCACGGCGCGGATCTTCGATTGGTCGTCGAGCGGGTTCGACGGACCCAACCTGATCCTCGACGACGGCGGCGATGCGACTCTGCTCGTGCACAAGGGCGTCGAGTTCGAGAAGGCCGGAGCAGTACCTGCACCGACCGAGACCGATTCACAGGAATACTCGATCATCCTCGACCTCCTGCGCCGCTCCCTCGCGGAGTCGAGCGATCACTGGACGGCGCTCGCCGCAGGGCTGATCGGGGTCACGGAAGAGACCACGACAGGTGTGCATCGTCTCTACGAGCTCGCCGCCTCCGAAGATCTGCTGTTCCCGGCGATCAACGTCAACGACTCGGTGACCAAGAGCAAGTTCGACAACAAGTACGGAATCCGCCACTCCCTCCCCGATGGGCTCAACCGCGCGACCGACGTGCTCATCGGCGGCAAGGTGGCCTTCGTCTGCGGGTACGGCGACGTCGGCAAGGGGGCGGCAGAAGCCCTCCGTGGACAGGGAGCCAGGGTCATCGTCAGTGAAGTCGATCCGATCTGCGCGCTCCAGGCCGCCATGGACGGCTTCCAGGTGGCGCGTCTGCTCGACGTCGCGGGCGAGGTCGACATCGTCGTGACCGGGACCGGCAACCGCGATGTCGTCACGACCGAGCACATGCTGGCGCTGAAGCACCTGGCGATCGTCGCCAACGTCGGGCACTTCGACAACGAGATCGACATGGCGGGTCTGGAAGCCCTCGACGGCGCGGAGAAGATCGAGATCAAGCCGCAGGTCCACGAGTGGCGTCTGCCCCACGGGCGCAGTGTGCTCGTGCTCAGCGAGGGCCGCTTGATGAACCTCGGCAACGCCACCGGCCACCCGTCCTTCGTGATGAGTGCGTCCTTCACGAACCAGGTTCTGGCGCAGCTCGAGCTCTACACGAACATCGAGGCGTACCCGATCGGCGTGTACGTGCTTCCCAAGTCCCTGGACGAGAAGGTGGCCCGCCTCCATCTCGACGCGTTGGGGGTGCAGCTGACCACGCTCAGCGACGCGCAGGCCGCATACATCGGCGTGCCGGTCGAGGGGCCGTACAAGCTCGAGCACTACCGCTACTGACCGCGTCCGTGTCGGCGCTCGTCCGTGTCGGCGCTCGTCCTCCGGGCGGGACTCAGACGCCGACGTGACGTCCGGTGAGCCGTTCGGCGCGGCGGTCGGCGTTCTCCAGCGCTCGGCGCTCCCGTTCGCGGCGCAGCACGGTGATGCCGACGAGAACCTGCTCGGGTGACACGGGCGGCACCGGCGACACGAACGGTGTCGCTTCCGCCAGCAGCTCCTGCGCGACGCGGGCCCGCGCGGCGGGGATCATCCGCGGAGCGCTCACCAGGAACTGCGAGATGCGCCGAGCCAGCCGGTCGGGCATTCGTGCGACGTCGGCGATCTGCGCCCACCCGGCCAGCGCCGGGGGCAGCACGGGGGCGTGCGAGATGAGGGCCGGAGTGCGGACGCGCTGGCTGTAGGTCCCCGCGACGAGGTCGCCCAGCCGCTGGGACCGCGCCGTGAAGGCGCCCGTGAGCACGGCGATGCCGCCGAACGTGATGTAGATCTCCAGCACGCCGATGAGCGCGCGGATGAAGGCATGGCGGAATCCGGCGGCGCCTCCGTCGACGCGGACGATGCGTCCGCCGATCGCGAGCTTGCCCAGACTGCGGCCCTTGAGCGCGACCTCCATGGTGATCGGCAGCACCACGAAGCTGACCACGATCGCCGCGACCGTCGCGATGCGGTCGGTGGCATCGTCGAGCACGCCGGCGTTCAGCAGCCAGATGCGCAGGAAGAGCCACAGTGCGAACACGGCGTATCCGAGGAGCATGTCGATGGCGGCACCGAGCGCGCGCAGCAGGAAGCCGACCGGCTGCACATCGATGGCGACGGCTTCGCCGGAGAGCACCTCGTCGGAGACGTCGATCGGGGTGGACATGAGTACAGTAAATCAGGTGGATGCCGACGCGTTGACCGATGCACGCCGTGCCGAGTGGGAACGGCTCGACGAGCTCAGCCGCGCCCGACTCGACGGCAGTGGAGTGGATGAGCTCATCGTCCGCTACCGCGCCGCGTCGGCCGACCTCGCCGAACTGAAGACCTCGGTCGGAGACTCGCCGCAGGGTGCGTACCTGTCCACGATCCTCGTGAGAGCCCGGCTCCGCCTCACCGGCGCGTCCGACAGCATCCTCACCCAGACGGCACGGTTCTTCCGACTGCAGCTTCCTGCCGCTCTCTACCGCCTGCGATGGACCACTCTGGTGATCGCGGTCGCCTTCATCGCCGTCGCGGTCGGCACAGCCGCATGGATCGCGAGCGACCCGGCGCTGATCGCGACCCTCGGTCCGCCCGACGCCCTCGAGCAGTACGCGGACGAGAGCTTCACGGGCTACTACACCGAGAACGCCGCGGCCACGTTCATGGGCATGGTGTGGACGAACAACGCCTGGATCGCGATGCAGTGCGTGCTGTTCGGCGTCACCGGGATCTGGCCCGTCTACATGCTCGTGCAGAACGCGATGGGGATCGGCACTGCCGGCGCGATCATGGCGGCGCACGACAAGGCCGATCTGATGGTGCTCTACATCCTCCCGCACGGCATGCTCGAGATGACCTGCATCTTCGTCGCCGGCGCCGCGGGGCTGCACATCTTCTGGGCCTGGGTCGCTCCCGGGCACCGCACCCGCGGGGAGGCTCTCGCCGAGGAGGGGAGGGCACTCGCCACGGTCGCGATCGGACTCATCTTCGCGCTGTTCCTGTCGGGGCTCGTCGAGGGCTTCGTGACCGGCTGGGGTCTCCCGTGGCCGGTGAAGATCGGGATCGGTGCGGCCGCGCTCGCGGTGTTCCTGATCTACATGCTCGTCATCGGCGGGCGTGCGCACCGGGCGGGGGAGACCGGCGACCTCGTCGAGTACGAGGCGGGGACTCCGCGGCTCATCTCCGGCTGATCGCTCTCAGCGCACGGGCACGGCACAGGTCAGAGGCGTCCTGCGGCCTTCAGCTCGAGGTAGCGATCCGCGATGCGAGGGGGGAGTTCCTCCGGGTCGGCGGCGATCGCCTCTCCACCGGCTCTGCGGATCGCGTCGGCGACGTTCTCCGCGTCACGGAGGGTGCGTTCGGCCGCGGCGGCGAGATACACCTCTTCCCGGGAACCTCGTTCTCGGGCCAGGGCACCGATGCCATCGTCCGTCACCGAACCGACGAGGACCGTCGTCGCCCGTGACGCCCGGGGGAAGGCCCCGAGGAAGCCGCGCGCCGATTCTGCGGCATCCTGCGCGGTGAGCGCGACGATCAGCGACGGTCGTGTGGTGAGCGAGCGGACCGCGGCGAAGGCACCGTGCCAGTCGGTGTCGACCAGGCGTGCGTGCACCGGGGCCATCGCGTCGGTCATCGCCGGGAGGAGCGCGGTGCCGTCGATTCCGGTCACCCTGCCACGGACGACGCGGTCGTACAGGAGCAGGTGCACGTGATCGCCAGCACGGGAGGCGAGCGCGGCGAGGAGCAGAGCGGCCTCGAGGGAGGCATCGACACGGGTGCCGTCCCCGACTCGGGCAGCGGCTGTGCGGCCCGTGTCGATGATGATGACCACGTGCCTGTCGCGCTCAGGACGCCACGTGCGCAGCATCGTCGTTCCGGCTCGAGCCGTGGCCCGCCAGTCGATCGAGCGCACGTCATCACCCCGTACGTATTCGCGCAGCGAATCGAACTCGGTTCCCTGACCGCGCACCTGGATGCTGGTGTTGCCGTCCAGTTCGCGCAACCGTGCGAGGCGCGAGGGCAGGTGTTTGCGCGAGGAGAAGGCAGGCAGCACCCGGATCGCGCCGCGGACGACGTGTCGCGCTTGTCGGCCGGCGAGGCCGAGCGGGCCGCGCGAGCGGATCATCACGAAGTCGCTCACCAGTTCCCCACGTCGCCGGGGGCGGAGGGTGATCGAGACCCGGGCGCGTTCCCCCTGCGCCACACGCAGGTGCTGGCGTTCGGCGGGAGCGCCGGCCGTGGGCTGCCAGGCGTCGCGGATCACGGCGTTCAGTGTCCTGGTGCCGTGGTTGTGGACGGCGACACTCACCGGGACCTGCTCGCCCAGACGAGCTCGCTGGGGCACCCGGCGGCTCACGGTCACCGATCGGGGGTTCGCAGCGAGTGCGACATCCAGCGCGACCAGCAGCACGCACAGGCCGATCCAGGCCCCGAGGGCGGGGTACGCCGGATAGCCCGCCAGTCCGATGAGGACGAGCGGGAGGACGCCCACGGCGAGGGCGATGGTGAGCCGGCCGGTGATGAACACCTAGATCGGCACCCGGGTCTGCTGCACCACGGAAGTGAGGACCGCATCGGCCGACACGCCTTCCATCTGGGCATCCGGCCGCAACTGGAGCCGGTGGCGCCAGACCGGAACCAGCATGGTCTGCACGTGGTCGGGGGTCACCGCGGAGGAGGCATTGAGCCAAGCCCAGGCTTTGGCAGCCGCGAGCAGTCCCGTCGAGGCGCGGGGGCTGGCACCGAGCTCGACCGAGGGGGACTGGCGTGTCGCGCGCGCGAGGTCGACGACGTAGCCGAGCACGTCGTCGGTGACCTCGACCGCCGCTGCGCGCTCCTGGGCGGCACGGATCTCGTCCGGCGAGACCACCGGATCGATACCCGTCAGCTCGCGGGGGGAGAAGCCGTCGGCGTGGCGGCGCAGCACCGAGAGCTCGGCATCGCGTTCGGGCATGCCGACGACGAGCTTCATCAGGAAGCGGTCCAGCTGTGCCTCGGGCAGTGAGTAGGTGCCCTCGTGCTCGATCGGGTTCTGGGTCGCAGCGACGAGGAACGGATCCGGCAGAGGACGACTGACACCGTCGGCCGACACCTGGCGCTCCTCCATCGCCTCGAGAAGGGCTGCCTGCGTCTTCGGAGGCGTGCGGTTGATCTCGTCCGCGAGCAGGATGTTGGTGAACACGGGGCCGGCCCGGAAATCGAACTCACCGGTGCGCGCGTCGTACACGAGCGAACCGGTGACATCGCCCGGCATGAGGTCTGGCGTGAACTGGACGCGCTTCGTGTCGAGGCCGAGCGCTCGAGCGAAGGACCGGACCACCAGCGTCTTCGCGACCCCGGGCACGCCCTCGAGGAGGACGTGGCCCCGGGCGAGCAGGGACACCAGGAGTCCGGTGACGGTGCCGGCCTGCCCGACGACGGCCTTGTCGACCTCGGTGCGGACCCGATGCATGGCCTGACGAAGCGCGGCGTCGTCGGCGGGGAGATTCTCAACGGTCACGGGGTTCCCTCGGCTTCTCTGGGTGGATGGAAGGGTCGGCTCGTTCGATCATTCGTCATTCCTCGCGCTGCGCGTGCTCGACTCCACTGCGGCCTCGAGGTCGTCGAGCCGTCGTGCGAGATCGATCAGGGCTGTGTCGTCGGTGGGCAGGGGCCCGGCCAGCAGGGCTTGCAGGGTTCCGCGCGGGATCCGAAGCCGGTCGGAGGCCGCGTCGGCGACCTCGTCGGCGCCGGCGTGTGCGGCGAGCCCGAGGCGGCGTGCGAGTCGGCGCTGGGCGCCGTCGCGGAGAGCTTCCGCGGCGTGCGCCGAGTCCGCGGCCCTGGCCGTCAGACGCGCGCGCCCGTGCATCGTCTCGGAGGCGCGGACGGTCACGGGCAGGGTCTCGGCCACCAGCGGGCCGAAGCGCTGACCGCGCCAGACGGCTGCGGCGATCCCCGTGAGGAGCAGCAGGAGGATCACCGGAGTGACCCAGGGCGGTGTCAAGGTTCCGAGCGTGTCGATCGACTCGCCCTCGATGTCGGAGTCCGCGAAACTCGGGACGTACCAGACGACGTGGTCCGTCTGCCCGAGTAGGGCGAGGGCCAGCGCGGCGTTGCCGTTCTCCGCGAGGGAGGCGTTTCCGAAGAGCCTCGAGCCCTCCACGACGATGCGGCGGTCGTCCGTGCGGTCGTCCACGAGTACCGCGGCGCCGTTCGCATCGCCGAAGCAGGGCACCACCCCACTCGTGGGGGAGAAGAGTCTGTCCGCGCGGATCGTCCCCACTCGGGCGAACTCGGCGACATCGCACTCGGCGGACACCGCAGGAAGCGTCCCCGGGGCGTTCTCGCCGATGTCGAGTGCGCTCAGGAGATGGGTGCCTGCGGAGAGGAACACGATGCGGTCCGCCGGTTCCATCAGCGTCTCCAGGGCGTCGTCCGTCAACGTGTACGGATTCGCCATCACGAGGGTCGTGTCGTCGCCGATCGCCGCGCGCGCGGCCGTCCGGGAACGCTCGACGTCGACGTCGACTCCTCGGTCGCGAAGGATCTCGGCGAGGGCGAGCGCGCCCGCGTCGTCCCGGCCCTCCGGATCGAGCGCTCCGCGTGCTCCCGGCGGTGTCACACTGACGCGGAGCGCGACGAAGGCGACGATCAGCACGAGCGCCACCACGATCAGCCAGCCCACGATCGCCTTCGTCTTGCGCGGTCGGTGCTCGGCGGTCGACGGGACCGACGGGGTTTGAGCGGTCATGCTCACGCCGACACCTCCTCGGGGCGAAGCGACAGGAGTCGGGCGTCGGTCGCGGCGAGCTCTCGATAGGTCTGCTCCGTCGCGGCGTGCCCGAGGTAGCGGACGTCGTCGAACGCAGTGGCCGCGCGGCGCATCGCCTCCGCCTCCTGCTCGAACACCCGGATCGCGTCGCGCGCGATGGACTGCGCGGTGGCGCCGGGGGCGGGATCGATCAGATCCCGCTCCAGCAGGCTCCGGGCGATGGCGCGGTACCGGAGGATCGTCGCCGTGCTCCAATCGCCTTCGCGTGCTCGGCGCTCGGCGTCGCTGCGCAGTTGTGACGCCGAGCGATCATCGGCCGCGCCCAGGAGATCCGCGCGGCCGCGTCGGACGGTGCGAGACCTTCGAGGCCGACCCCAGATGATGAGGGCCGCGATCAACGCGGCGACGATGAGGGCGATCACGATGATGAGGGCGGCCGGCCCCACATTCGCACTGTTGTCGGCGTTGAACAGATCGGCGAGGAAACGGCCCACGTCACGGGCGAAGAGGTCGAACCACGTCGGCTTCGCGTCGGCATAGCGCGGGTTGGAGAGCTCCTCCTCGGCCCAGCGTCGCGCCTCATCGCCGTCGGGGACGAACAGGTCGTCGAACGGTCGGATCATGCCGTGTCATCGCCGCCGGGCGCAGCCCACCCGGTCTCCCGCGGTGCGGTCGGTGCGGGCGGTGCGGGCGGAGGCGGGGGCGGGAACCCCGTCGGCGCGGTCCCCATCGATCCCGTGCTCCCCGGCGATGGTGGCGGCACCGGGGGTGCGGAGGGCTGCGCCGGGGGCGGTGGTGAAGGCTGTCCCGGGTAGGGCTGCGCTGCCGTGTAGGGCTGTGCTGCCGGGTAGGGGGAGGAGGGAGCACCTGGTGCGGTGCCGTACGGAGCAGAGGCGTAGCCCTGGGTCATCTGCACGTGCTCTGGGACCTGTCGGGGCGGTGGTGCGGAGCTGACGGCACGGGCGGGGTCCACGCGGAACGGGTCACCCTGCTGCTCGTCCGTCCAGCCGAGGTCCCGGCGTTCCACATACGCGATGAGTGTCTGATCCAGACCCTCGTACCGCATCCGGCAGTCGACGTAGATGAGTGCGGCACCGGTGCTCTGGACCACCGCCGCGATCGCCTGGATCACGAGGATCAGGATCTGCGGCGCGAGGATCGCGAGGACGAAACCGACGACGGCCGCAGGTTCCACGGCGCCGGTGGGCGCGATCACGGGAGTGAGGAGCGTGCTCAGCAGCGTCGAGGGGATGCTCACGACCTGCATCGCCACACCCATGATGAGGTTGATGAGGAACACGACCCCGAAGGCGACCCAGAAGCGGCCCCGGGTGAGGCGCCAGGACCGGACGAGTGCGTCGCGGAAGCGTGCGCGTTCGAGGACGAGGATCGACGGCACCAGCAGCAGCTTCGTCGTCAGCCACACGAACAGCGGGATGGCGGCCAGCACGATGACGATCACCGTGAGGACGACGACGCCGATGAGCTCGGCACTGCCACCCAGGCCGCCCGCCACGAACGCGGCGATGATCGCCGCGACGATCGCGAAGAGCCCGAAGACCGCGGCCACCGTCAGCGACGCGAAGCCGGCGAGCCGCCAGAACGACGGCGCCATCCTGCGCCAGAGCATCCGGAGCGTGGCCTTCACGCCGACGGCTGCGTAGCCGATCTCGGCGGCGACGACGCCCTGCATGACCGCGGTGAACGCGATCGTCGCGAGGCCCACGGCGATTCCGGCGATGAGGTTGATCCCGACCGTCCCGGCCAGCACCGCCTCGAAGTCCGGTGACGAGGGGGAGACCGTCTCCAACCGGGAGAACGTCGTGAAGAACACGACCCCCATCACGCCCGCGGTGACGAGAACGACGACGAGCTGGATGACGACGGCGAACCCGAACAGCACCTTCGGGTTGTGCCGAAGCGCCGCGAAGGCCTTCCCCAGCAGCATTCCGAATGTCAGCGGATGAAGAGGGATGATCCCCTTCTTCGGGGCGGGCGTCCATGTCTGGCCACTCAAAAGGCACTCCCTCCATCGTGCGGTCCCATCGTGTCATATCCACGACGTGGTGCGCAGACCTGGGGCCTCTGGGACTGGGTGCCATAAGGTAACAGTTATGACCTCACGCATTCTCGTGGTCGACGATGACACAGCACTCGCCGAGATGATCGGAATCGTGCTGCGCACCGAGGGTTTCGAGCCGGTCTTCTGCGCGGACGGAGCGCGAGCCGTCGAGGAGTGGCGCACGCAGCGGCCCGATCTGGTGCTGCTCGACCTCATGCTCCCCGGGATGGACGGGATCGAGATCTGCACGCGCATCCGCGCCGAATCCGGGGTGCCGATCATCATGCTCACGGCACGCAGCGACACCGCCGACGTCGTCCGTGGGCTCGAGGTGGGCGCGGACGACTACATGGTCAAGCCGTTCAACCCCAAGGAACTCGTGGCGCGGATCCGTACTCGTCTCCGCCCGACGCCGCAGGCCACCAGCGAACAGCTGCGGGTCGGCGACCTCACCGTCGACGTGGACGCGCATGAGGTGCGTCGAGGGACGGACCCGATCGCACTCACGCCTTTGGAGTTCCAGCTGCTCGTCGCTCTCGCCTCGAAGCCGCAGCAGGTCTTCTCCCGGGAGATGCTCCTGGAACAGGTGTGGGGATACCACTACAAGGCCGACACACGACTCGTGAACGTGCACGTGCAGCGCCTTCGCGCCAAGGTCGAGCTCGACCCGGACAACCCCAAGATCGTGATGACGGTGCGTGGTGTGGGCTACCGTGCCGGGAGCGTGGGCTAGGAGCACGATGGCTGCGACGACAGCGACCACGACGACGGTCGCCGTCCTGCGCGACTGGCGAGGCTGGCCGACGATGCTCGGCCTCCTGTGGAGACGGTCCCTCCGGTTCCGCACCCTCTCGATCACGCTGCTCGCGACCTCGTTGGCGATCTTCATCACGTGCGTGACGATGGCTCTCGCGATCCAGAACGACCTCTTCATCTCGCGGAAGAACGTCGCCCTCGAAGACGCCCGTCGGGCGGTCGACCAGGCGCAGCGGATCCTCGATGTGGCCGAGGTGGGCGACGACCCGGCTGCGCTCAGCACTCTCTGGGACGGCATCAGGGACACGCTGGCACGGACATCGAGCACCGACCAGCTCGCGGGATACAAGATCGAGACGGGCGCCGACACCTCGCCGTTGAACGGGTTCGAGGCCGGGCTGAACGAAAGCCTGTTGAGCCCGGAACTGCGCAGGCGCGTGGTCGAGCTCGATGACCGCCAGGAGTGGCAGTCCGTCGCGCTCCCGGTCGAGAACGGCGGGGTGGTCCCCGGGATCGTCGTGGGGCAGCAGCTCCAGGTCCCGGAAGCAGGGCCGTTCGAGATCTACTTCGCCTATGACCTGGGCGATGCCGATCAGACGCTCCTGTTCGTGCAGCGCACGCTCTGGATCGCCGGGATCGGGCTCGTGGCGATCGTGGCGGCGATCTCCTGGATCGTCCTGCGAGCCGTGTCGACACCGATCGTCCAGGCCGCCGAGACGAGTGCGCGACTCGCCGCGGGCGATCTGGGAGTGCGGATCGATGTGCACGGCGAGGACGAGCTGGCCGTCCTCGGGCGTTCGTTCAACGCCATGGCCGACAGCATCGAGGCGCAGATCAAGGAACTCGGCGAGCTGTCGATGGTGCAGCAGCGCTTCGTCTCCGATGTCTCGCACGAGTTGCGTACACCGCTGACCACCATCCGACTCGCCGCGGACATGCTGAACGACCAGCGTGCGGAGTTCGAGCCGACCACGGCGCGCGCGGCGGAACTGCTGCACGCGCAGGTGCAGAGGTTCGAGACGCTGCTCTCGGATCTGCTCGAGATCAGTCGCTACGACGCGGGATCGGTGCAGCTCGAGCTCGAGGCCACGAGTCTCGCGCACCTGGCCGAGGACATCATCGAACAGATGAGACCGCTCGCGGATGGCCACGGCACCGAATTGCGCTTGGTGGCGCCGGGCGGCTACTCGCCCGTGGACATGGACCCCCGCCGGGTGCGCCGGGTGCTGCGCAATCTGATCGGCAACGCGATCGAGCACGGCGAGGGCCGTCCGGTCGTCATCACGGTCGATAGCAACCAGCACGCGGTCGCCGCCGGTGTGCGGGACTTCGGTCTCGGGATGGAGCCGGGTGACGCCGAGCGGGTGTTCGACCGGTTCTGGCGGGCGGACCCGTCCCGACAGCGCACCATCGGCGGCACGGGGCTCGGGCTGTCGATCGCTCTCGGCGACGCCACCCTGCACGGAGGAACGCTGGCGGTCTGGTCGGAACTCGGTGTCGGGACGAACTTCGTGCTGACCATTCCTCGGCACGAGGGAACGCTGGACGGACCGAGCCCGGTCCCCGTCGAGCCGCAGGAGCCCTTGGCGGAACTGGGCGACGCGACGCAGCCGATCTCGCTCGCCGAGAGTCGCATCGAGCTGTTCGACGAGGGGGAGGGGCCATGATCCGCGCACGATCGAAGCGACGATTGCGTGGCGCGGCGCTGGCGCTCGCCGCGCTGCTGCTGCCGGCGTGTGCAGGGCTTCCGACCAGCGGCGACGTGACGGTCGGCCTCAAGCTCGGCGAATCCTCGCAGGACATCGATTTCCTTCCGGTCGCCTCGGGTCCGGTCAAGGGGGCGGGCCCCGAGCGCATCGTGGAGGGCTTCCTGGAGGCCGGCATCACGACGGCTGACAACTGGGCCACAGCGCGGGAGTTCCTTTCGCCGGCGTTGCAGCGCACCTGGCGACCTGCGTCCGGCGTGTCCGTCGACGCGGGCCCAGAGTCCCGCATCCTCACCTCGACGGTCCCCGAAGAGCTGGTCGAGGAGGCCGATACGGCCGAGGTGCAGGTCGAGCTGGACCTGGTCGCGAGTGTCGACGAATCCGGTGCCTACGCGGATGCGCCCGGGGCCTCGACCATGCCGTTCGCCCTCGAGCGGATGGACGACGGCGAATGGCGCATCACGGAAGCGCTCGACGGGGTCGTGATCGACGACCCGCGGTTCGACAAGGTGTACGACGCCTACCCGTTGCAGTACTTCGACGTCAGCTGGTCGCGACTCGTCCCCGACATGAGGTGGTTCCCCCGGCGCCAGAGTCCGGCGACGACGGTGACGCGGGCACTGATCGGCGGTGTGCCCAGCGCCTGGCTGGATCCCGTCGTGCAGAACTCGTTCCCCGCCGACGTCCAGCTGGCCCAGGACGCGGTTCCGATCACCGGGCAGGTGGCCGAAGTCGCGCTCACTCGTCCGGCGGTCGCGCTCGACGAGACGACGCTCGCGCGGATGCGCACCCAGCTGCAGGCGACGCTGAGGGCCGCGGGGGTCGCAGTCACGCGCGTGCAGTTCACCGTGGACGGTCGCGACCTCGATGCCGGCGTGGTCGACGTGATCGAACCTTCGACCGAGATCGGCACGCTCGTCCTGAAGGACGGGGTCTTCGGCAAGATCGTGGGAGATGAGATCTCGCCGCTCCCCGGCATCAGCACCGAGATCGCCGCGATCGCTCAACCCATCCTCTCCCTCGATGTGGCGGCGGACGAGTCCCAGGTCGCGGCGCGACTCGGAGACGGTCATGTCTACCTCGTCCGCGACGGCAGCCGCATCGAGCTGGATTCGCGTACCGGGCTCATCGATCCTTCGCTCGACCCGTACGGGTACACCTGGTCGGTGCCGCGAGGGGATCCTTCCGCCCTGCGCGCCTGGGACGCTGAGGTGGTTCCGCAGACGGTGGCGAACGCCTGGCCGAATGCTTCCGCGATCTCGGACCTCCGGGTCGCCGCGGACGGCAGTCGGGTTGCCGCGGTCATCACGGTCGGTAGGCAGTACTGGGTGGTCGTGGCCGGCATCGTCCGCGACGCCGCGGGCGTTCCGATCGAGCTCAGCGATGCCAAGCAGCTGATCCAGCTCTCCGAGCCGGCGACGGGCCTGGTGTGGTTGGGTCCCGACCAGCTGGGTGTGCTGATGGACCCGAGCAGTCCGAAACTCATCACTCAGATGGTCGGGGGACCGGGTACCTCGGAGGCCGCTCCGGGCGATGCGATCTCCGCCGCCGGTGCGCGGACGACCGCGGGAGTGCGCATCCTCGGTGCGGGCGGACAGCTGTTCGCACATGCGGGGACGGCCTGGCGTGAAGTCGCGTCCGGGATCTCCGTCCTCGCCACCCGCGCAGGCGAATGACCCTTCCTGCACGACGCGGTCCCGTCCGAGGGTTGTACAGGACGGCCGGCGGCTCGACGGTGTGACCGATGCCAGGAGTCGCAGAATCGTCGGATGCCGGAAGAATCCCGTCTCCTTCGGATCGGCGCCGAGGTCGCCGCGTTCCTGCTCGCCGCGAACTGCGCGGGCTGCGGTGAGCCCGGCCTCCTGCTGTGCCCGGGCTGTCGGAGTGCCTTGGCGCCGCGGGCGCAGGAGTCGGTGACACCGGCGGGGCTGCCCGTCTGGTCCTCCCTCGAGTTCGACGGGGTGGCGGCGCGCTGCATCCGGCGGCTCAAGGGGGAGGGGGACACGCTCATCGCGCGCCCGCTCGGTGCGGCGCTGGCGAGCGTCCTCAGCCCGCTGGTGACATCGGCGACGTGGATCGTGCCCGTTCCGACGAGCCGGGCCGCTTTCCGACGTCGGGGCTACCGCGTCCCGGACCTGCTGGTCCGCCGTGCGCACGCGGATCCGCAGGCCGTGCTCACCGTCGAGGGAGCGCGCCCGGATCAGCGCGGCCTGGGTGCTCGCGCACGCCAGACGAACGTCCGCGGAGCGATGCGTGCCCGGCACCGAGGAGAGGGAGCCGAGGCGGTCATCGTCGACGACGTGATCACGACCGGGGCGACATTCGACGAGGCAGCGCGCGCCCTCACGGTGGCCGGGTTCCGAGTCGTCGCGGCCGTCGCGCTCGCCGCCACGCCGCTTCGTGGCGGATTCGCATGAACCTCATCGACAACCCACCGGAGACACAGGAGAACCAGCTCGTGACATCCGTCGACGGGCGGACTACGGTGGGGGGACACAAGGCGACCACGGTCCGCCCTTGGCCGGGAGGACCGGGACAAGGAGGCAGCAATGGAAACAAGCATCGTTGGCGTCGGAGTGGGTATCACCGATCGCTTCCGAACCGTTGTCGAAGAGAAGATCGCCAAGATCCAGATGCTCGCGTCTCGCGCGCAGCGGCTGGATGTGAAGGTCACCCATCGCGTGTATCGCAACGGTCATGTGCCCGATGAGACCGTCGAGCTCACGCTGATCGGGAAGGGACCGGTCGTCCGAGCCGAAGCGACGGATGGAGACAAGTTCGTCGCTCTCGATCTCGCGGTGGACAAGATGTCCGAGCAGCTGCGTCGCGCGAAGGAGAAGCGGGTCGATGGACGACAGCACCCGCGCGGCGCTCACTTCGAGAAGGAGAGCGGAGCTCTCACGGGCATCGACGTCCAGCCGGCCTCGGCGGACGTCCTGCATGCCGTCGCCACCGGCAACGTGCCGGTGCAGCAGACGGAAGAGGAGGACTATTCGCCCGTCGTCATCCGCACGAAGAGCTTCGACGCCGAGTGGATGACCGTCGAGGAGGCCGTCGACCGGATGGAACTGGTCGGACACGACTTCTTCCTCTTCGTGGACGTCCGTACCGACCACCCGAGTGTCGTGTATCGGCGCAAGGGCTGGGACTACGGCGTGATCGCGTTGAGCACCCAGGCTCCGCCGTCCGAGGCTCTCGCCTCCTGATCGACGTTGCGAAACGGCCCGGCCCCTGGGAAAGGGACCGGGCCGTTTCGACGTCCGGGAGGCGTGAGGGCTCGGGTCAGTCGAAGATTCCGTCGAGCAGGCTGCCGATCACGAGTCCACCGAGGATGCCGGATGCGAGGTCACCGCCGCCACCGCGTCGTCCGCCGCCGCCTCCCCATCCGCCGCCGCCCCAGCCCTCGTCCTGCGGGCGGGACGAATCGATGTCGCGCTGGGCGAGCTGCAGCGCCTCGGAGGCGAGGTGTGCGACCCGTCGTGCCTGCACGAGCGCGGCTTCGCGGGTCTCTTCGGCCGGGAGGAGGTCGGAGAGGTCGACACGAAGTCGTTCCGCCTCGGCGAGGCGTGTGCGGGCGTCCGCGCCGATCCAGCCGCGATGACCGGCGATCAAGCCGCGTGCCACACCCAGCTGCCGGTCGGCGTCGTCGATCGCGTGCTGCACCTGGGCGATGCTCGGGAGCGGGTTCTCGGCGCGGTGGCGTGCCTTCGCGATGGCGTCGTCCAGCGCGGAGTTGGCGTCACGCAGGCGGGAGAGCTCCGCGAACGGATCGTTGGGTTGTCCCGACGGCGTCAGCGCCGAGAGCGCGGCCTGGAGGTCTGCGACAGCTGACGCCACCGCCGGTACCGCGGGAGCGTTGCGTGCGGCGATGAGGTCGTTGCGGGAGTCTGCCACGACTTCGGCGAGCGTGGATTCGGCGCGCAATGCTTCGATCTCGAAGTCCTCGACGGCCTCGAGGAGCGTGGATGCTCGCCGGGTCGCTTCGGTCGCGGTCTCGAGCGCGACGTTCGCCTCTTCGTTCTGCTTCGCCGCTCGACGGCGCTCCGACACGTCGGCGCTGTGGGTTGCGAAGCTGATGAGCTGCTCCGCTTCGGCGGCGCTGGCCGTGATCTGATGCATCGCGGAATCGGCGTAGCGTGCGGAGAGACGTGCGACAGCCTCGTTGGTCTGCGGGATGCGGGCGCTGAGCGCCGCAGCCTCCGCGCGCACTCGTGCGATGATCTCGGGCGCGCGTCGAACCGTGGAGACGGACTCCGCGAGCTCGGAGGTCTTCTCGTCGAGGAGGTCCTGCGCCCAGTCGCACAGCTGCAGGATGCGTGCGTTGCGGGTGCGCAGCTCTTCGTCTGTGTCGGGGATCTCATCGTGATTCAGCTGGTGGAGCTGGAACGCCTCGCGCAGGTGGGTGCGCACCGCGGCGAGTGCCGTCCGCAGGTCGGAGGTCAGGCCTTCGCCGAGTTCGGCCTCGGCGAAGGAGAGCTCGTCGGCTGTGGTGCGGATCCGCTCGTCCGCTCCGACGAGGGCCTGCTCCGCACGCCGAGCCAGATCGGCGTCCCGAGCGGCGAGCTCTTCCTGTTCGCGTTTGCGCTTGCCCCAAAAACCAGCCATGGGTCGATCCTAGTTTCCCCGGCGCATGAGCCGGCTGAGCATCCGCTCCGGGCGAACGGGGAAGTTCGGCCGAGCGGCCCTGAGGTCGTCGCGACGGTGTTCGCTCAGGCTGCAGGCGCGGTTTCGGTGATCTCGGCGCCGGTGATCTCGGCATCGGTGATCGCGGCGCCGGATTTCGCAGGGCGTCCGCGTTTGGGGCGCTCCTCCGTGAGTTCGAGCGCCATCGCGTGCTGCGGGCGTCCGGTGAGGCGCTCGGCAGCGTGGTCGAGCCAGCGCACCTCGGCTTCGGCGGAGAAGATCATCGAGTCGACCACCAGTGACCAGGCGAGTCCCTCGGGGCCGTCCTCACCGCGCTTCGTCCGTCTGGCCTGCCGCAGCGTCTCGAGATGCTCCAGGGATGCCGCGCGCTGGGCGTGGATCGTGGCCGCGGCGTCGACACCGGGGAGGGTCGCGGCGACGGCGAGCTTGATCGCCAGCTCATCACGGGCTCCCTTGGCTCGCGCGAGGGGGGAGGCGAGCCACCGTGCGACCTCCGCATCTCCGGCGCGGGTGATCCGCCAGTACACATGCCCCTGCTCATCGGTGTGGCCGCGCTGCACGAGGCCGTCCCGTTCGAGTCGTTCGAGGGTGTTGTAGATCTGGCCGACGTTCAACGGCCAGACCGAACCGGTGCGCCGGTCGAACTCGTGCCGGAGCTGGTATCCGTAGCAGGGCCCCTGGGCGAGGATGGCGAGCATGCTCTGGCGTACGGACATCGTCGTCTCCTCGTGTGATCGGGCTGAATGCGATACCGAGTATATGGTTACCGGGCATGCTCTCGTCATGGCGCGCGGTGTCGCCGTGCGGCGACGTGCAGGCGACGTGGAGGTCACGGCCCGGTAACATGGCGAAGTATGCCTGGCGTCGGGTCCACCGATGGCCGGCGATTTACCCACTGACAGGGAGATGACATCCGTGGCCAATCCTCTTGAGAAGCTGCTGCGTGCGGGCGAGGGGCGGGTCATCCGCCGCCTGAATCAGGTCGTCAAGGCAGTGGGAGCGCTGGAAGAGGACATCTCCAAGCTCACCGACGACGAACTGCGCAACGAGACGACGGAGCTGCGGGCGCGGTACGAGAAGGGTGAGACGCTCGACCAGTTGATGCCCGAGGCGTTCGCCGCGGTGCGCGAAGCCGCCAAGCGCACGCTCGGTATGCGCGCCTACGACGTGCAGATCATGGGTGGCGCGGCGCTGCACCTCGGGAACATCGCGGAGATGAAGACCGGTGAGGGCAAGACCCTCGTCGCCACCCTCCCCGCGTACCTGAACGCGATCGCCGGCAAGGGCGTCCACGTCATCACCGTCAACGACTTCCTCGCGAGCTACCAGGCGGAACTCATGGGGCGCGTGTTCCGTGCCCTGGGCATGACCACCGGCATCATCGTCTCCGGTCAGACGCCGGCGATCCGCCGTGAGCAGTACGCCGCAGACATCACCTACGGCACGAACAACGAATTCGGGTTCGACTACCTGCGCGACAACATGGCGTGGCGGAAGGAAGACCTCGTCCAGCGCGAGCACTTCTTCGCGATCGTCGACGAGGTCGACTCGATCCTCATCGACGAGGCCCGTACGCCGCTCATCATCTCCGGACCGTCCTCCGGCGAGGCCAACCGCTGGTTCGCCGAGTTCGCGAAGATCGCCCGCACCCTCGAGGTGGGGGAGGACTACGAAGTCGACGAGAAGAAGCGCACCGTCGGCGTGCTCGAGCCCGGGATCGAGAAGGTCGAGGACTACCTCGGCATCGACAACCTGTACGAGTCCGCGAACACTCCGCTCATCTCGTTCCTGAACAACTCGATCAAGGCACTGGCGCTGTTCAAGAAGGACACCGACTACGTCGTCATGAACGACGAGGTCATGATCGTCGATGAGCACACCGGCCGCATCCTGGTCGGACGCCGCTACAACGAGGGCATCCACCAGGCGATCGAGGCCAAGGAGGGCGTGCCGGTCAAGGCCGAGAACCAGACGCTCGCGACCGTCACGCTGCAGAACTACTTCCGCCTCTACGACAAGCTCGCCGGCATGACCGGTACCGCCGAGACCGAAGCGGCTGAGTTCATGTCGACGTACAAGCTCGGCGTGATCCCGATCCCGACGAACCGTCCCATGATCCGCAAGGACCAGTCGGACCTCGTCTACAAGAACGAGACCGCCAAGTTCGCTCAGGTCGTCGAGGACATCGCCGAGCGTCATGCCGAAGGTCAGCCGGTGCTGGTCGGAACCGTCAGCGTCGAGAAGAGCGAGTACCTGTCCCGCCTGCTCGCGAAGAAGGGCATCAAGCACGAGGTCCTCAACGCGAAGAACCACGCGCGTGAGGCCGAGATCGTCGCCCGCGCGGGTCGCCTGGGAGCGATCACCGTCGCCACGAACATGGCAGGTCGAGGCACCGACATCATGCTCGGCGGGAACGCCGAGTTCCTCGCGGTGCAGGATCTCAAGGCCAAGGGCCTCGATCCGGTCGAGACCCCCGAGGAATACGAGACCGCCTGGGACGAGACCTACGAGGCGATGAAGAGCGTCGTGGCCGAGGAGGCCGAGAAGGTCATCGAGGCCGGCGGGCTCTACGTGCTCGGCACCGAGCGTCACGAGTCGCGCCGTATCGACAACCAGCTCCGCGGTCGCTCGGGTCGTCAGGGTGACCCCGGTGAGAGTCGCTTCTACCTGAGCCTCACCGATGACCTGATGCGACTGTTCCAGTCCGGTGCCGCCGAGGCCATCCTGGCGCGCACCAACTTCCCGGACGACGTGCCGATCGAGTCCGGCCTCGTCTCCCGCGCCATCCGCAGCGCGCAGTCGCAGGTCGAGTCGCGCAACGCCGAGATGCGCAAGAACGTGCTCAAGTACGACGACGTCCTGAACCGTCAGCGCGAGGCGATCTACGCCGACCGCCGTCACATCCTGCAGGGCGACGACATCGCCGACAGGGTGCAGCACTTCATCGAGGACGCGATCGCCGGAGTCGTCCGCGACCACACCGGCGAGGGCCACAACGAGAGCTGGGACTTCGATGCTCTGTGGACGGAGCTCAAGACGCTCTATCCGGTCGGAGTCACCATCGACGAGGTCGTCTCGGAGGCTGCAGGGCGCAAGGGCGGCATCACCGCGGAAGGTCTCACGCGCGAGTTGCTCTCCGACGCGAAGATCGCCTACGAAGCCCGCGAGGAGTCGCTGGGCGAGGCCGCGACCCGCGAACTCGAGCGACGCGTCGTGCTGCAGGTGCTCGATCGCCGCTGGCGGGACCACCTCTACGAGATGGACTACCTCAAGGACGGCATTGGCCTGCGAGCCATGGCGCAGCGCGACCCGCTGATCGAGTATCAGCGTGAGGGCTACGCGATGTTCCAGTCGATGATGGGGCAGATCAAGGAGGAGTCGGTCGGCTACCTCTACAACCTCGAGGTCGAGGTGCGCCGTGCCGCCGACTCGGACACCACCGAGGTCGAAGCCAAGGGCCTCGCCGCGGGCGGAGGCGAGCAGCGTCTCGAGTACTCCGCCGCGAACGATGCGGGCGAGGTCGAGGTGCGCAACGACCGCGGCCAGGTTCAGCAGGCGGCGACGGATCGCGTCCGTCAGGCCGCCGTGCGCGCGCAGGCTCCGCAGACCGAGCCCGAGGAGGCGCCCCGCGGTGCGTTCGGGCAGCGCACGGACGGTGACGCACCGGCCGCCGGCAACCGTGAACAGCGTCGCGCGCAGAGCAAGAAGAAGAAGTAGCGTTCGGTGAGGAGGAGGGCCAGTCCGGGTGGATTGGCCCTCCTTTCGTCGCTGTAGGCTTGGTCGATGACCCCAACGCGCAACTTCGATCAGTCGTCGAAGCTCAAGAACGTCCTGTACGAGATTCGCGGAAACGCCCTCGTCGAGGCGGCGCGCTTGGAAGCGGAGGGTCACAAGATCCTCAAGCTGAACACCGGCAATCCGGCCATCTTCGGCTTCGATGCACCGCACCAGATCGTGCACGACATGCTCGCCGCGATGCCCACGGCGCACGGTTACAGCGACAGCAAGGGCATCATCTCCGCCCGTCGCGCGGTCGTGAGCCGGTACGAGCAGATCGAGGGGTTCCCCCGGTTCGACCCCGATGACGTCTACCTCGGCAACGGCGTCTCCGAACTCATCACGATGACGATGCAGGCTCTGCTCGACGAGGGCGACGAGGTTCTGATCCCCGCCCCCGACTATCCGCTGTGGACCGCGATGACCAGTCTCGCGGGAGGCACGCCCGTGCATTACCTCTGCGACGAGGACGACGAGTGGCAGCCGGATCTCGAGGACATCCGCTCGAAGATCACGCCTCGCACCAAGGCTCTGGTCATCATCAACCCGAACAACCCGACGGGTGTCGTCTATTCGCGTGAAATCCTGGAAGGTCTCGTGCAGATCGCGCGGGAGCACCAGCTGCTCCTCCTGTCCGACGAGATCTACGACCGGATCCTGTTCGACGACGCGGTCCACATCCCGACCGCGACACTCGCTCCCGACCTGCTCTGCCTCACGTTCAACGGTTTGTCCAAGACCTATCGGGTGGCGGGATACCGCTCGGGGTGGATGGTCATCACCGGCCCGCAGGGGCACGCCAAGGGCTTCCTGGAGGGGATCACGCTGCTGGCGTCGACGCGGTTGTGCCCGAACGTCCCTGCGCAGCACGCCGTCCAGGCGGCTCTTTCGGGTGTGCAGTCCATCGAGGCGCTGATCGCTCCCACCGGGCGTCTGCGCGAGCAACGAGACATCGCCTGGGAAGGGCTGGAGTCGATTCCCGGGGTGTCCTGCGTCAAGCCGCAGGGCGCGCTCTACGCGTTCCCGCGTCTCGATCCGAACGTGCACGAGATCAGGGACGACGCTCGCCTCGTCTACGACCTCCTCGTCTCCGAGCACATCCTCCTGGTGCAGGGCACCGGCTTCAACTGGCCGACCCCGGACCACCTGCGACTGGTGACGCTGCCCGAGCCGCGAGTGCTGAGCGAAGCCGTCGAACGACTGGGGAACTTCCTCTCGAGCTACCGCCAGTAGGAAGCTCCGGACGTGTGGGAGACAGGGTCGCGGCCAGCCTCCTCACGCCGGCGACGAGCTGTGAACGGGGCGTGACGTCGGTCATCGGCCGGGCGTGCAGCAGTGCGGCGTCGGCGGCGCGCTGATCGAAGGGCAGGAACGTGACCTCGGTGATGCCCGCGAATCGCTCGAGGGTGCGCCGGACCTGCCTGCGCGCATCGATGCCGAGCGGACCCTGCCTGACCTGATTGACGACCACGGCGAGGGGCGTCGGGGCCGTGAGGCGTCGCAGTTCGGCGTGGTCACGCAGGAACCGGCTGAGGCTGAGAGGATCCGCCGCCGCGACGGCCACGATCAGGTCCGCCTCGATCAGCGTCGCCGAGGTCGCCGCATGTCGACGGGGCCCGGCGAGGTCGTACGTGACCTCGTCGTCCGCGTCGAAGGCTGCGGCCACATCCACGACCGTCTCCTCGCTCCACCCACGACAGGCCTGCAGCGTGGTGCGGAGACGGGCTGATGCCAGTTCCGGCCAGCGGCTCGGGCGATTGATCCCCGCCAGTACCTCGACGTCCTGACCTCCGCTCAGGATTCGGGTGGACAAGCGGGACAGTTCGTCGTCGTCGAGGGCACCTCGTTCGGCTCGACGACAGGCGGCGGCGATTCCGGGAGCGTCGTCGCTGAGCCCGAGCAGCAGGGCGATCGACGGCGCGACGGTGTCGGCGTCGATCAGAGCCGTGCGGCGGCCGGCCCGGGCGAGTTCGACCGCGAGTTGGATCGCGACGGTCGAGCGTCCAGGGGCGCCGTGCGGTCCCCAGACGGCGATGACGCGGTGGGGCTCGGGGCCGCGAGGCAGTGGCGCGTCGACGGTCTCGGTGCCCAGCGCCGCGGCGACCTCCCAGCCGGTGGCTTCGGTGGGCAGTGGTGCAGACAACCCGAGTCGTCCCCGCAGGCGGCTGTCCGCTCCGCCGAGGGCGAGGACGCGCACTCCCGCACGATCACACGTCGAGATCAGCTCGGTGGTCAGCACGGCCCGGGTCGCCGGAACGATGAGCGCTTCGGTGCCGGGAGGCAGGTCGACGACCGGAGTGCCGGCCGTCAGGACTGCGAGCACGTCGATCCCCTCGAGTTCCAGTTCGGCGGCCAGTGCGCTCGCGCGTGGCTCCGCGATTGCCACGACCACCGCGGTCATGAGGCGCCTCCGACAGGCAGCACCGAAAGGGCGGATCCGCCGGTGACCGCGGCGAGGACCTCCGCCGCGTCGGATCGGTCGATCACGAGCTCGAGCCGGGTGCCCGCCGAAGCCAGGACCCCGTCCGGCTCGATCACGTCGCGCACGATCACGTCGGCGACGAGGATACGGGGCGCCTCGTGCGAGCGCCCGTCGTCGATCGGCGGAGCGTGCCAGACCTCGACGACGGTGCCGGGCTCCACCTCCTCCGGGATGCCGGTGTTGCTCTCGATCACGATCGTGGTCTTCCGGCTCCGGTCCGCGTCGGTGAGAGACGACAACGGCACGATCTCGCCCTTCTCGATCGTCCGTGCCGCGATCTGCCCCGATCGCAGGTCTTCGGGCCCGAGGTAGTCGTCGCTCAGCAACCCGAGTCCCACCTCGACGACCTGGAAGTCGTCCGCGGTGAGGGTCTCGCCCTCGACGATGGTGTGGTCTGCTCGGAGTACCGGTTCCGCGTCGTCTGCCGTATCGATGATGAGCCACACGGCGGTGATCGAGAGCGCGACGAGAGCGATCCCGATGAGGAACCGCAGGTCGCCCCAGAACGCGCGCCGAGGTCGGGAGAGGAAAGGCATGGCGCTATCGTCACAGAGATCGAAACGGGACCTCCTCGGTTATCCACAGGGTTCCGTCCGACCCGATCCGGGGGAACGTGTCAGGGAGAATGGGGGCATGTCAGCCCCGTCCTCGCGCGCGCCGCGATTCCTCGCCCCCGCGCAGGTCGCCGAGCTGCTGAGCATCGGAGTGGGCGAGGTGATCGAGCTCGTGCACGAGGGCAGACTGCGAGGAGCTCAGCTCGGGTCGCCGCCGCGCTGGCGCGTGGAGGAGTCGAGCCTGGAAGGCTATCTGGCCGAGGAATCGGAGACGTCTCGCCGTATGGCGCTGTGGAGGCAATCACAGGTGGCGAGCTTCCCCGAGGTCTGGGGCATCTCGTCGGCTCACGGCAACTGATCTCCCGCGGTCCGCACCGTGACCAGTGCGGAGAACGGGACGATGCGGAAGCCCTGCACCGCACCGGCGAGACGCGCCTGCCCCGGGTCGTGCACCGCCAGATCCAGGTGATCCGCGGCCGCGCGATCGATCGTGCCGTGCACCTCACCCTCCCGGGTGGTGAGGTGTACGGGGACGCGGCGCCGCGCGAGATCACGCAGCACGAAGCCCAGTGTCATCCTCTCCCGGAGTGCGTGCTCGATGACAGGGGCCTCCTCGAGGCTCGCCAGGATCATGCCGTGGTCGGTGGTGATGCCGGCGATCGCGTGCAGCGGGACGAGCAGGGCGGCCGCCGGGGCGCGGACGGCATCCCCGGTGCCGCGCGATTCGACGGCCATCCAGTCGGCCCCGAGGGTGCGCACCGTGACCGGAAGGCGTTGACCGCTCACGAGGTCGATCAGGGCGTCCGCGTCGGAGCCGCAGAGAACCCGCAGGCGCGCTCGCAGATCCAACCGGGCGATGCGCAGCCTCTCCGACTCCGCATCGAGCACGGCGCGTTCGGCCTCCCACTCGGACGCCAGTTGGCCCTCGAGGTCTTCGAACAGTCGGTCCCAGTGCACCCGACCGAGCGTAGGCGACGTCGTTTTCGGACGTACGAGTTATCCACATACTTCCTCGATCAGCGTTCGGGAGCCCGGCGGTCGGTGCTGTACTGACGACCTCGCAGACCTTCCCGACCGAGAGATCGACATGACGCCTCACGAGTACTTCGCTCCGCAGCCGACACCGACCAGCGAACTGCCCGATCCCGCACCGCTCCTGCGCAGTCTCACCCGCGGTGTGCTCGAAGTGCTCGCCGGCGTCCGTGAGGTCGATCAGCTCGCGCGGTGGTTCAGCGAAGACGCGTTCCGCAGCCTGGTCACCCGGGCGAACCTGTCGGCGAGGGCGCGCAGCGCGCGCGGGGTCGCTCCCGCTCGCCCGACGTTCGAGATCCGGTCCCTGCGGGTGACGGCTCCGATCGACGGGGTCATCGAAGCGGTCGTCGTGGTGGCCGGACCGGGGCGCACGCGGGCGGTCGCGGTGAGACTGGATGGGATCGATCGACGCTGGCGCGCGACCTCCCTGGCCATTCTCTGACCGATGTGACCGTAGGCTGGAAGGGTGTCAACCCTCAGCGATCTCGCCCATGCCCAGGGCCTCCTGACCGACAGCGACGTGGAGTGGCTCCATCGTCTCGCCGGAGACGGACAGCTCCTCGCCGATCTCGCGTCCGCCGACATCGTCATCTGGATCCAGACCGAGGATGGCTCCTTCATCGCGGTCGCGCACGCACGACCGAGTGGTGCGGCCACGCTCTTCTATCGTGACATCGTCGGGGAGCGGGTGCGGCCTCAGTGGCGTACGCAGGTGCAGGGCGCTTTCGAGTCGGCCGAGATCGTGGATTCCTCATCACCGGACTGGTTCGAGGAGACGCCGACGCGGGTCCGAGCCGTGCCGATCGTGCCCGAACGCCGGGACACAGGCACAGCCCCCACAGCGATCGGCGTGGTCACCAGACACACCAACCTGGGTGAGCTGCGGACGCCGTCTCGCCAGCAGATCACCTTCGACGAGTGCGCGAACGACCTGTTCCGGATGATCGCGGACGGGAGCTTCCCCGATCTCGCAGCGCCGACCTCGCCGCGCCGAGGCGCCCCTCGCGCGTCGGACGGCCTGATCCGCATCGACGTGGACGGGATCAGCACGTTCGCGAGTCCGAACGCTCTGTCCGCCTTCAACAGGATGGGCTTCGACGACGAACTCGAGGGGGAGTCCCTCGCCGAAGTCACCACGCGTTTGGTGCCGCCTTCGCGGCAGGTCGACGAGTCACTCCCGGTCGTCGTCACAGGGCGCGCCCCCTGGCGGACCGACATCGAGGCGCGGGGTGTCACGGTGTCCTTGCGTGCGATCCCGCTGAAGGACCACGGCACCCGCATCGGGGCGATCGTGCTGTGCCGCGATGTGTCGGAGCTCCGTCACCAGGAGCAGGAGCTCATCACCAAGGATGCGACGATCCGCGAGATCCACCACCGGGTGAAGAACAATCTGCAGACGGTGGCGTCGCTGCTGCGGATCCAAGCCCGCCGCACGCACTCCGATGAGGCCAGGGACGCGCTCACACAGGCCATGCGCCGTGTCGACGCCATCGCGGTGGTGCATGACACGCTCGCGCAGGGACTCACGCAGAAGGTCGATTTCGACGAGGTCTTCCACCGCGTGCTCAAGCTCGTGGCGGAGGTGGCATCGGCGCCGAGCACCCGCGCGCGCACGCAGTCGACCGGTCGCTTCGGTGTGCTTCCGAGCGAGTATGCGACGCCGCTCGCTCTCGCGCTCACCGAGGTCGTGACCAACGCGGTCGAGCACGGTCTGGCAGGCCAAGAGGGCATCGTGACCATCGACGCCAAGCGCACGGAGGAGAACCTCCGCGTGACGGTGCGCGATACCGGTCTGGGCCTGCCGGAAGGTCGGATCGGTCAGGGGCTCGGGACTCAGATCATCCGCACACTCATCCAGGGCGAGCTCGGCGGCACGATCGAGTGGCGGGGGAGCGACGGCGAGGGCACCGAGGTGGTCATCGACATCCCGCTCCGCTGGCTCGACCGCTGAGGGCCGGCGCTCCCGGCACACGCGAAAGCGGCCCGAGAGTCGATCTCGGGCCGCTTTCGGAAGTTCAGGAGGCGCGGCGGGCGCGAGCGGCGCGGCGCTTCAGCGCACGGCGCTCGTCTTCGGAGAGGCCGCCCCAGACGCCCGAGTCCTGACTAGTCTCGAGGGCGTACTGCAGGCAGATCTCGGTGACCGTGCAGGTGGCGCAGACGGTCTTCGCCTTCTCGATCTGGTCGACGGCCGGGCCGGTGTTCCCCACGGGGAAGAAAAGCTCGGGGTCGACAGTCAGGCAGGCGGCCTTATCGCGCCAGTCCATGGGGGCTCCTCGGTGTGGATTTCAAGAGATGTCGCGGTGCGATTTCTCGGATTCGGGTAGCTGTTCGGGTTCGGCTACCCTGTTGAGATGCGGACGGAATGCCGCGAATTGTGATGCGAGCGTGAACGCCCGCCCCACGCCGCTGTGGGAGCACATGACTTTCTCTATTCTGTTACATGAATACCCTGAAATCAAGGGTTTTCTCCTCTTTCGATCCTTGGGAGACACTGTGCGCGCACCCGGAATCGCCCTCGCGGCCGCAGGGGTCCTTGCCCTCGAAGCGGTGGCTCTCCTGGTGTTCGCGATCATCGAACTCGCGGGTCTCGGAGCGGGCGACGCGTCGTCGCTGCCGACTGCCATCGCGCTCATCGCTCTCACGCTGATCGGTGCGGCTGCTCTCGCGGCATTCGCGTTCGGAACGCGCGCCGGCAAGTCGTGGGCGCGTTCGGGAGGAGTGGTGCTCCAGGTGCTGGCCGTCGCGCTCGCCCTCGCGTCCCTGACGGTTCAACCGGTCTCCTGGACGTTCACCCTCGGCGTCGGACTTCCGGCTCTGCTCGGGTTCGCCCTGCTCATCACGAGCGCACGACGAGAAGGCGCGCAGCGCCCGCTGGAGTGAGCTCCGTGCGGTGCCCGTGTCGACGCCGCGGCCGCGCCGCCGCCAACCGGGTCAGGCGTCGATGCCGAGTTGCTTGCGCAGCCGCGCCACGTGGCCGGTGGCCTTGACGTTGTAGAGGGCGATGTCGATCTTCCCGTCCTCATCGAGGACGAACGTGGAGCGGATGACTCCTTCGACGACCTTGCCGTAGTTCATCTTCTCGCCCCAGGCGCCGTAGGCGACATGGACCGAGTGGTCGGGGTCGCTGAGGAGGGGGAACGTGAGGGCGTCCCGCTCGCGGAACTTCGCCAAGGTCGCCGGCTCGTCGCGGGAGATGCCGATGACCCGGTAGCCGGCGCCCTGGAGCGAGGAGATGCTGTCGCGGAAGTCGCAGGCTTGGGTGGTGCATCCGGGCGTCATCGCCGCCGGATAGAAGTACAGCACGGTCTTCTCGCCGCGCAGGTCTGCCAGACGGACGAGGTTCCCGTCCTGGTCGAGGAGGGAGAAGTCGGGGGCTGCGGTACCGGGTTCCAGGCGCTGGGTCACGCCTCCAGCCTACCGGCCGGGGGCCTGCTCCGCCTTGTCGGCGAAGGTCTGCAGCAGTCGCTGGAGCGAGTCGAGGCGCGCGCGCCCGGTCTCGCCCAGCTCGCCCCGATCGGCGGCTTCGATGAGCGCGCAATCGGGAGCGTCCGCCAGGTGCGTGCAGCCACGCGGGCAGTTCTCCGCGATCTCGGCGAGTTCGGTGAAGGCCGCGAGGATGTTCGCCGGATCCACGTGACCGAGACCGAAGGAGCGGACGCCGGGGGTGTCGATCACCCAGCCGGTCCCTTCGGCGCCCTGGTACCGGAGCGACACCGTGGAGGAGGAGGTGTGTCGCCCCCGTCCGGTGACCTGGTTCACGTGACCCGTGGCGCGTCCGGCCGTCGGGACGAGCGCGTTGACGAGGGTGGACTTGCCGACGCCGGAGTGCCCGACGAAGACGGTCGAGTGCCCGACCAGGGCGGCGCCGATCTCGTCCACCGGCATCTCGTCCTGTGCGCTCGTGAACACCCGGAGGTCGAGGCCGTCGAAATGGGTGAGGAACTCCGTCGGGTCCGCGATGTCCGTCTTCGTCACGACGAGAAGGGGGCGGATCCCGGCGTCGAGAGCCGCGACCAGGTAACGGTCGACGAGACGCGCACGCGGCTCCGGGTCGGCAGCCGCCACGACGACGAGCATCTGGTCGGCGTTCGCGACGATCACCCGCTCGACCTGGTCCGTGTCGTCGGCGCTGCGCCGGAGGAGAGACGTACGCTCCACGATGCCGACGATGCGGGCGAGCGTTCCCTCGTCACCGGAGGTGTCGCCGACCACGCGTGCCTGATCGCCGGTGACGATGGGCATGCGACGCAGCTCCCTGGCCCTGGTCGTGGTGATCATGCGCTCGTCGGGGGTGTCTTCGCCGACGAGCACGGAGTAGCGACCGCGGTCCACGCCGAGCACCCTGCCGACTTCGGCATCCTCATGCGCAGGGCGACGCTTGGTCCTGGGGCGGTTGGCCTTCGGGTTGGGACGGGTGCGGATGGTGCTCTCGTCGTAGTCCTCGAAGTCGTCGTCGAGGTCGTCGGTGTCGTCGAGCCAGCTCACCGTCAGCCCCGCAGCATCCGCTCCCAGAGCATCGTGAACTCCGGGAGGGTCTTGGCGGTCGTGCCGATGTCGTCGATCACGACGCCGGGGACACGCAGCCCGATGAGCGCGCCGGTCGTGGCCATGCGGTGGTCGTGGTGCGCCGCCCACTCTCCTCCGTGCAGCGGGCGCGGGATGATCCGCAGCCCATCCGGGAGTTCCTCGGCCTCCCCGCCGAGCGCGCGGAGGTCACCGATCAACGCGGCGATCCGATCCGTCTCGTGAAGGCGGATGTGGCCGATGCCGCGAATCGTGGTGGGGGTCTCGGCGAAGGCGGCGAGACCCACGAGCGTCGGGGTGAGTTCGCTCGCTGCCGAGAGGTCGAGATCGAGGCCGCGGATGCTCGAGCCGGCTCGCACCGTGAGCGTGCCGCCGTGGCGTCCGACATGGGCACCGAAAGCCTGCAGGATGTCCGGCAGCATCGCGCCCGGCTGTGTGGAGTGCGCGGGCCAACCGGTGACAGCCACCGAACCGCCGGTGACGAGTGCCGCGGCGAGGAACGGCGCCGCGTTCGAGAGATCGGGTTCGATCGCGAGCTCCTTGGCGCGCGGCACGCCGGCCTCGACGAGCCACTCGCCGACGGCGGGACGCTCGATGCGGATGCCGCGACGGCTCAGCGCCTCGATGGTCATGTCGATGTGGGGCAGGCTCGGGAGGTGTTCGCCGGTGTGCACGAGGTGCAGCCCGACATCGAACCGGGGAGCGGCGAGCAGGAGACCGGAGACGAACTGGCTCGATGCGGAGGCGTCGACCTCGACGCGGCCGCCACGGATGCGTCCGTGACCGCGAATGGTGAACGGGAGTGACCAGGTGCCTTCATCGTCGATGTCGACGCCCAGGTCGCGGAGGGCGCTGATGAGTCCGCCCATCGGCCGGTGCAGGGCCGTCTCGTGGGCGGTGAGGTGCACGTCGTGCTCGGCGAGCCCCGCGAGCGGAGCGATGAAGCGCATCACGGTACCGGCTTGTCCGCAGTCGATCGTCGTGCCGCCGCTGAGCTTCGCCGGGGTGACGACCAGGTCGGGACCGAACTCGTGACCGGCCTCCACCTCCTCGATGCCGACGCCGAGCGCGCGCAGCGCATCGACCATACGGGCGGAGTCGTCGGAGTGCAGCGGCGCGATCAGCCGGCCGGGGCCGTCTGCGATCGCGGCGATCATCAGCTCGCGGTTCGTCAGCGATTTCGAGCCGGGGATCGTGAGCTCGGCATGCACGGGCACATCGGTGGTGGGCGCAGGAAAGGCACCCTGCACGCGGATGGGGGAATACCTGTTGGCGCTCATCGGTTCTCACCTTAGTAAACGCAGGGAGCTTCGGCGCGACAGACGAGGCTCCCGAGGTGAAGGAGAGAGAATGCCGGCGACGTTGGAGCGCGAGGTGATCGACCTCAGCGGCCTAGACTGGCCGGTGATGGACGACACCGCAACCGCAGACACCGTCAGCGACCCTCGGCGCGAGTTCGAGGAGCAGGCGATCCCTTTCATGGATCAGCTCTATGCCGCCGCGATGCGCATGACGCGCAATCCGGCGGACGCCGCAGACCTCGTGCAGGAGACGTTCGTGAAGGCGTACGGCTCCTGGTCGACGTTCTCGCAGGGGACGAATCTCAAGGCGTGGCTGTACCGCATCCTCACGAACACGTACATCAACATCTACCGCAAGCGGCAGCGCGAGCCGTTCCAGGGCACGATCGACGAGCTCGAGGACTGGCAGCTGGGCGGTGCGGAGTCGACCACCGCGTCGCACAGTCGTTCGGCGGAGGCGGAGGCGATCGACCGGATGCCGGCCTCGGTCGTCAAAGACGCTCTGCAGGCCGTCCCGGAGGACTTCCGACTCGCGGTGTACCTCGCTGATGTCGAGGGATTCGCGTACCAGGAGATCGCGGACATCATGAAGACGCCCATCGGCACCGTGATGAGCCGCCTGCACCGTGGCAGGCGGATGCTGCGGGAGCTGTTGGCAGACTACGCCGCCGAGCGGGGCATCGCCGCGGCTGACACGAGGAGCAAGGGATGAGCGACTGCGGCTGCGAGAAAGCGCGTCAGGATCTGGAGGAGTACCTCCGCAACGAGGTGTGCAAGACCGAGCACACCGAGATCCGCGAGCATCTGGAGAACTGCCCCTCGTGCCGTGACGAGGCGCTGGTGGCGACGACCCTCACCGAGGTCATCGCCCGCGCCTGCAAGGAGACGGCTCCGGAGCAGCTGCGCGATCAGGTGTTCGCGCGTCTGCGTGAGGCTCAGGCCGCGCAGCACTGACGTCGCGTCCGACCGCCTCGGTAGTGTGGATGGATGAGCTCCATCGATGCGCGGGACGTGACCGCAGACCCCACTTCGACTGAACGCCTGGCGACCTCCGGGCTCGAATACCGGGTCGTCGATCTGTCGGACGACACCCGTTCGGCGGCATTCCAACGCGCGGTGGACCGCGGGTTCCTGGGAGCCGAGCCGACGGGCGACATGATCGCCCAGGTCACCAAGACCTTCGCGGCTCGGCGCAACATCGGCGTGTTCGAGCCCGACGCGACGGATGCGACGCTTCCGATCGCGACCACGAACGCCTGGGTCACGCCGCTCACGCTCCCGGGCGGCGGCGAGATCGACATGTGGGCGATCAGCGTGGTCACCGTCGCGGCGACGCACCGGCGCCGCGGGATCGCGCGGGCTCTGCTGGAGGGCGAGTTGCGAGCCGCAGCATCGGCCGGCGTTCCCGTCGCGGGCCTCACCGTCTCCGAGGCGACGATCTACGGTCGCTACGGCTTCGGCTCCGCGATACCGGTCGCACGGGTGACCGTGAACACGCGGCGTGCGGGATGGGGCGGTGCGACGCCCCCTGGGCGCCTCGAGTACGTCGATCGCGACACGCTGGCCGCCGACCTCGGGACCGTGCACGAGCGTGCGCGTCGACAGGTCCCCGGCCAGATCCCGGGCTGGCAGGGCCGATGGGAAGGGTACTCGGGAGTCGCGCCGACACCGGATCGGGACCAGGCCAGGGGGGTGCGCTACCTCGACGAGGACGGAGTGCTCCGCGGCGTCCTGGCGTACACGGTGAGCGAGGCGAGCGGCACCTTCCGGTTCCGGATGGACGTGCGTCTGCTCGTCGCCGAGACGGCCGATGCACGCGCGGCGCTCTGGCGCTTCGTGCTGCAGCACGATCTGGTCGACGAGGTCGTCGCCGACCTCCGTCCGCTGGATGACCCGCTGCCGTGGCTCGTCGCCGATCCGCGTGGCGTGAAGCAGGAGGTGCACGACCACGGCTGGCTGCGCATCCTCGACCTCCCGGCCGCCCTCACCGCGCGGGGCTATTCGGCACCGCTCGACACGGTCCTGCGGGTCGAGGACCCGTTGGGATTCACCGCCGGCGACTGGCGGCTGCGCGTGGACGAGTCGGGCATCGCGACCGTCGAGGAGGCGCACGGAGGCTCCGCCGACATCGAGCTCGACGTCTCGGCGCTGTCGTCGCTCTACGCCGGTGGGGTTCGGGCGTCCTCGTTGCACGGCGCCGGCCGTCTCACCGGGGATCGTGCCGCGATCGACGCCTTCGACAAGGCGCTGGTCGCGTTCCCGTCGCCCTCGCTCGACATCTGGTACTGACCGGAGCTGGACGGAAACGAGGACGGGCGCGTGGATCAGTTCGGCCTGCTCGGCCGCGTGCACCTTCGACGAGCCCGTCGCCGGCGAGGCGGACGCGGGGCGCGAGATGGGACGGAACGACCGGTCTCCCGGGACGTCCGCGAAGGCGAGCGCGAGGAACGGCCAGGCGCCCTGGTTCTCCGGCTCCTCCTGGACCCACACGAGCTCGGCGCCGGGGTAGGAGTCGGTGATCGTCTTGAGCTCGTCGATCGGCGTCGGGTACAGCTGCTCGAGACGGACGAGCGCGACCTCGGGGTTCGGGTTCTTCTCGAGCTCGGCGCGCAGATCCCAGTGCACCTTGCCCGAGTGCACGAGCACGCGCTTGACGGCAGCGCGGTCGAGACCGCGGTCGTCGTCGATGACCGGTTCGAACCGACCCTGGGTGAAGGCCTCGACCGGGCTCGTCGCGCCCCGCAGGCGCAGCATCGCCTTCGGCGTGAAGACGATCAGCGGCTTGCGCGGACGGGCGTACGCCTGGCGCCGAAGGAGGTGGAAGTACGACGCGGGCGTCGACGGACGGGAGACGATCATGTTCTCCTGCGCGCACAGCTGCAGGAAACGCTCGATCCGCGCCGAGGAGTGGTCGGGGCCCTGGCCCTCGTAGCCGTGGGGGAGGAGCAGGGTCACGCTGGACTGCTGGCCCCACTTCTGCTCGGCTGCCGAGATGTACTCGTCGATGACCGACTGAGCACCGTTCACGAAGTCGCCGAACTGTGCTTCCCACAGGACGAGGGCTTCCGGCGCCTCCACCGAGTAGCCGTACTCGAACCCGAGCGCGGCGTACTCGCTCAGCAGCGAGTCGTAGACGAAGAAGCGGCCCTGGGCGTCCGACAGGTTCGACAGCGGCAGCCACTCCTGGCCGTTCGCGCGGTCGTGCAGGGTCGCATGCCGCTGCACGAAGGTGCCGCGACGCGCATCCTGGCCCGCGAGTCGCACCGGAGTGCCCTCGACGAGCAGGGAGCCGAAGGCCAACAGCTCTCCGAAGCCCCAGTCGATGCCTCCGTTG
Source organism: Microbacterium sp. IO18 (assembly GCF_049099505.1). NCBI lineage: Bacteria > Bacillati > Actinomycetota > Actinomycetes > Micrococcales > Microbacteriaceae > Microbacterium > Microbacterium sp. IO18. The sequence continues at coordinate 891,725 of NZ_JBMJAF010000001.1, read as the reverse complement.
CGGCTCATGTCGAGACGCTTCTCCAGCAGCTGCTGGATCTTCGGGTGCACCGTGAAGCCGCCGGGCTTGTTCACGAACGCGTCACCGATCAGCTGGATGACCTCGCTCGGCACACCCGTCACGTCCGGAGCACCGACTGTGTCATCGACGGGCGGGGCGTCCGGGGTCACGTCCAGGGCGCCGGTCTCGGCTGCGTGCGTCTCGGCGAAGGCGATCTCCAGACGGTTCTGGAAGTCGGCCTTGGCCTCGTCGTACTCCTGCTCGGTGATGTCGCCACGACCGACGAGCGACTCCGTGTACAGGCGGCGCACCGAGCGCTTGGCCTGGATGAGGTCGGTCATGAGCGGCTGCGTCATCGAGGGGTCGTCACCCTCGTTGTGGCCGCGTCGGCGGTAGCAGACGAGGTCGATCACGACGTCGCGGTGGAAACGCTCGCGGTACTCGAACGCGAGCTGGGCGACGTGGATGACGGCCTCGGGGTCGTCGCCGTTCACATGGAACACCGGCGCCTGGATCGTCTTGGCCACATCGGTCGAGTAGATCGAGGTGCGACCGTCGTTCGGGGTGGTGGTGAAGCCGACCTGGTTGTTCACGACGACGTGGATCGTGCCACCCGTGCGGTAGCCGCGCAGCTGCGACATCTGCAGTGTCTCGACCACGACGCCCTGGCCCGCGAAGGCGGCGTCGCCGTGCACGAGGATCGGCAGCCACGCGAAGGTGCCGATCGGCTTGCGGTCCTGCTTGGCGCGGACGATGCCCTCCAACACCCCGTCGACCGTCTCGAGATGCGACGGGTTCGCGGCGAGGTAGACCGGAAGCTCGGACTCGTCATCGGCGACGAAGGTGCCCTCGGTGCCGAGGTGGTACTTCACATCGCCGGAGCCGCGCTGGTTGCCGGGGGTCTGCGTGCCTTCGAACTCACGGAACACCTGACCGTACGTCTTGCCGGCGATGTTGGTGAGCACGTTGAGTCGGCCACGGTGGGCCATGCCGATGGCCGCGCCCTCGAGCCCGGCGGTGGCTGCGCCCTGGAGGATCTCGTCGAGGAGCGGGATCAGAGACTCGCCGCCCTCGAGGGAGAAGCGCTTCTGACCCACGAACTTCGTCTGCAGGAAGGTCTCGAACGCTTCGGCCTCGTTGAGCTTGCGGAGAACCCGCAGCTGCTCGTCGTGGCCGGGCTTCTGGTACTTGACCTCGACCTTCTCCTGGAACCAGCGGCGCTGCTCCGGATCCTGGATGTGCATGTACTCGATGCCGAGGGTGCGGCAGTACGAGTCGCGGAGCACACCGAGGATGTCGCGGAGCTTCGCGACGCGGCGACCGCCGAACCCTCCGGTGACGAACTCGCGGTCCAGGTCCCAGAACGTGAGGCCGTGGCTCTCGATCTCGAGGTCGGGGTGCGAGCGCTGCACGTATTCGAGCGGGTCGATGTCGGCCATCAGATGACCGCGCACGCGGAACGAGTTGATCAGCTCCTGCACGCGGGACTGCTTGTCGACGCGCTCGGCGAGGTCCACCGCGATGTCGGGGTTCCAGCGGATCGGCGCGTAGGGGATGCGCAGCGCGGCGAAGATGTCGTCGTAGAAGCCGCGCTGGCCGATGAGCAGCTCGTGCACCTTCTTGAGGAACTCGCCGGAACCGGCACCCTGGATGACGCGGTGGTCGTAGGTGCTGGTGAGCGTGATGGTCTTGCCGATCGCGAGCTCGTTGAGGGTCTTCTCGCTGGCGCCCTGGAACTCGGCCGGGTACTCGAGGGCACCGGCTCCGATGATGCAGCCCTGGCCCTTCATCAGGCGAGGCACGGAGTGCACGGTGCCGATACCGCCGGGGTTGGTGAGGGAGACCGTGGTGCCCTGGAAGTCGCCGGCGGTCAGCTTGTTCCCGCGGGCGCGCGTGACCAGGTCTTCATAGGCGGAGAGGTATTCGGTGAACGACATGGTGTCGGCGCGCTTGATGCTGGGCACCATGAGAGCGCGCGTGCCGTCGGGCTTGGGCAGGTCGATCGCGATGCCGAGGTTGACGTGGGCCGGGGCGACGACGGAGGGCTTGCCGTCGACCTCGGCGTAGAACACGTTCTGGCTGCGGAACTCGTCGAGCGTGCGGATGAGAGCCCAGCCGATGAGGTGGGTGAAGCTGATCTTGCCGCCACGGGTGCGTGACATGTGGTTGTTGATGACGATGCGGTTGTCGATCATCAGCTTCGCCGGCACGGTGCGCACGCTGGTCGCGGTCGGGACGGTCAGGGACTCGTCCATGTTGGCGGCCAACGTCTTCGGCAGGCCGCGCAGAGGGGTGACCTTGTCCTCTTCGACGACGTCCGTGGTGTCCTTCGCCTCGGGCTTCGGCGCGGGCTTGGGAGCCTGCGCGGGGATCGGCGCCGTCGCGGCCGGCTTGGCCGTGGTACGTGCCACGGGCTGCGAGCCGATCACGGGGATCGGGGCGGTGACGGGATGCGCCTGCGGAGCAGCCGTCGCCGTGCCCGTGGAAGGAGCCGCGGACGCCGCGTCGGAGTGGTACTTCTCCAGGATCGGCCACCACTCCTTGTCGACGGAGTCGCGGTCCACCTTGAACTGCTCGTAGAGCTCTTCAACGAGCCAGGAATTGGCTCCGAACCCCCCGTCGCCGTTGACGCCGGTCACCTGGTTCGACACGCTCGATCGCCCTCTTTCATCGCTGAAGCTCTCTGGTGCGGACGTCGTCGCAGGATGCGTTCGGGCCCGCACGCTCTCGACCAACAAGCCTAACGTGTTTCGCTCGGGGATTCGTCGAAGCCATGCGCCCGTGGCGAGGGGATCTGGGTACCGTGGAGACATGGAATTCTCAGGAGCGCAGCCGGCCGTCGATCTGACCTATTCGGACGTCTTCCTCGTGCCGCGCCGATCCGCGGTGAGCAGCCGCCTCCAGGTCGATCTGGCGCCCCTCGACGGCACCCCCGCGACCCTGCCGATCGTCGCCGCCAACATGAACTCCGTGACGGGGCCGCGCATCGCTGCGGTGCTCGCGCGACGCGGCGCTCTCGGTGTTCTTCCGCAGGACCTGCCGTTGCAGGATCTCGACTCCGCGATTCGCGAGGTGAAGGCGCAGCCGGTCCTCTGGGACACCCCGATCGTGCTGCCGCCGGAAGCGTCCGTGGCCGATGCGCTCCGCCTGCTTCCGGCGACGAGCGGACACGGGATCGTCGTGGCCCGCGGCGACGCACCGATCGACGTGGAGCGCATCGTCGGCATCCTCCCCGCAGTCCGACTCGCCACGGCGCTGCCGGATGCGCAACTGGGCGACCTCGTCCACCGGGGTACGCCGTCGATCGATGCCGACGACATCGGTTCGGAGCGGCACGCGTTCGACGTCATCACCGACGCCGGTGTCGAGATGGTGACGGTGATCCACCACGGTCACCTCGTGGGCACCCTGAGCGCACGCAGCGCCTTGCGGTCCACTCTCTACCGGCCGGCGCTCGACGCTGACGGTCGTCTGGCGGTGGCCGCGGCCGTCGGCATCAACGGCGACGTCGCCGCCAAGGCGAAGGCACTCGCCGGAGCAGGCGTCGACGTGCTCGTGGTCGACACGGCACACGGACACCAGGAAGGCATGCTGAGGGCGCTTCGCGCGGTCGCCGATCTCGACCTGGGGCTCCCCATCGTGGCGGGGAACATCGTCACCGCCGACGGCGTCGCCGACCTGGTCGACGCGGGCGCCTCGATCCTCAAGGTCGGTGTCGGGCCCGGGGCCATGTGCACGACCCGAATGATGACGGCGGTCGGTCGACCGCAGTTCTCGGCGGTCCTCGAGACCGCGCAGGCCGCACGGGAGCTCGGCGCACATGTCTGGGCCGACGGCGGTGTGCGGTACCCCCGCGACGTCGCGCTGGCGCTTGCCGCCGGTGCGGCCTCCGTCATGGTCGGCTCCTGGTTCGCGGGAACCATCGAGGCTCCGGGGGAGCTGCAGCACGAGGGCGACGGGCGTCTTTTCAAGGAGTCCTGGGGCATGGCGTCGACCAAGGCGGTGCAGGCGCGGTTCGGCCGGCTCGACGCGTACGAGCGTGCGCGCAAGGAGCTCTTCGCCGAGGGCATCTCCTCGTCGAAGATCTACCTCGACCCCCTGCGGCCCGGCGTGGAGGACCTGCTGGACATGATCACCTCGGGCGTACGTTCGTCGTTCACCTACGCGGGAGCGTCGACCGTGCCCGAGTTCCACGACCGTGCGCTCGTCGGCCTCCAGTCGGCAGCGGGATACGAAGAGGGCAAGGCGCTGCCGGTCAGTTGGTGAGTGCGAGCGCGAGCCCGTCCTCATTCGATACAATCGTCCCCATAATGGACGACCCTCCCAGTTGTAGAACATCGCCCCACTGTCCGCCTCTCTCCTCGGAGAGGAACCTCTGATGGACTACATCATGTTGGGCGTGGGGCTCCTGCTCACGGTCGGCACCGGCCTCTTCGTCGCGAGCGAGTTCGCGCTGGTCAATCTCGACCGCGCCGACCTCGAAGCGCGTCAGGCTCGGGGGGAGTCCCGGCTCTCGCTCACGATCAGTGCCCTCAAGCACACGTCGACCCACCTCTCCGCGGCCCAGCTCGGTATCACGCTGACGACGCTGCTGACCGGTTACACGATGGAACCGGCGCTGTCGAACCTCCTCCGGCCGACGCTTCTGGCCTGGCGCATTCCGGAAGCAGCCGTCTCGCCCATCGCGACCATCGTGGCGATGTTCATCGCCACCGTGCTCTCGATGATCCTCGGTGAGCTGGTGCCGAAGAACTTCGCGCTCGCTCTTCCCCTCGCCACCGCGAAGCTCGTGGTCCCCTTCCAGATCGCATTCACCACGGTCTTCAAGCCGGCCGTGGTCGTGCTCAACGGCAGCGCCAACGGCGTGCTGCGCAGCATGGGGATCGAGCCGAAAGAAGAGCTCTCCGGCGCCCGGAGTGCGGAGGAGCTCTCCTCGCTGGTGCGGCGCTCCGCCAGTGCGGGCATGCTCGAGGCCGACACGGCCACGCTCCTCGATCGCACCCTGACGTTCTCCCGGCTCACTGCGGCCGATGTGATGACCGCCCGCCCGAGCATGCACGCGATCGCCGCCGGTGACTCCACCGACGATGTCATCCAGCTCGCCCGCCGCACCGGGCACAGCCGGTTCCCGGTCTACGACGACGACCTCGACGACATCATGGGCGTCGTGCATCTGAAAGCTGCCATCTCCGTGCCGCGCGAGCGCCGTGCGGAGGTGCCTGTCGGCGCGCTGGCGACCGAGCCCCTCCGTGTTCCGGAGACGGTCCACGTCGACGCCCTGATCTCCGAGCTCCGCGCACGCGGCTACCAACTGGCCGTCGTCATCGACGAGTACGGCGGAACGGCAGGGCTCGTGACGCTCGAAGATCTCGTCGAGGAGCTGGTGGGCGAGGTCGCCGATGAGCACGACCGCACTCGGGCCGGAGTGATCCGCAACCGTGAGGGCATCACCTTCCCCGGCGAGTTGCGGCCCGATGAGCTGCGTCGTCGCGCCGGGGTCGAGGTTCCGGAGGGCGACGTCTACGACACCGTCGGCGGGTACGTCATGAGCGTGCTCGAGCGCGTGCCCTCGGTCGGAGACGAGGTTCCGCTCGACAGCGGCACGCTTCGGGTCGTGCGCATGGACGGCCGACGCGTCGATCGCGTCCGCTACGTGCCGAGTCCGCTCGTCGAGGGAGAGGGGGCCACCCGATGAACGATTGGGCAGGACTCGCCTGGCTCGTCGTGCTTCTCGTCGCGAACGCCTTCTTCGTCGGCGGCGAGTTCGCCGTGATCTCCGCGCGGCGGTCGCAGATCGAGCCTCGCGCCGACCAGGGATCGCGCGCGGCCAAGACGGCGCTGTACGCGATGGAGCATGCGACGCTGATGCTCGCGACCTCGCAGCTCGGCATCACGATCTGCTCGCTGCTCATCCTGAACGTCTCCGAGCCCGCGATCCACCACCTGCTGGCCGTGCCGCTGCATGCCCTCGGCTGGCCGGACGGTGCTGTCGACGCGGTGTCGTTCGCCATCGCGCTGCTGATCGTGTCGTTCCTTCATGTCGTGTTCGGCGAGATGGTGCCGAAGAACCTCGCGTTCTCGGTGCCGGACCGTGCCGTGCTCATCCTCGCCCCGCCCCTCGTGTGGGTGTCGAAGGTGTTCATGCCCGTGATCTGGGTGCTCGACGCGACGGCCAACGGCGTGCTGCGGCTGTTCCGCGTGGAGCCGAAGAACGAGGCGGCATCGACCTTCACCCTCGATGAGGTCGCCACCATCGTCAGCCAGTCGCGGCGTGAGGGCCTGCTCATGGACACCGCGGGAACGGTCGCGGCCGCCGTCGAGTTCACCGACAAGAAGGCGCGAGACGTCGCCGTGCCCCTGAGCGACCTGGTCACGCTTCCGCAGTCGACCACGCCGGACGACATCGAGAAGGCCGTCGCCCGCTACGGGTTCTCGCGCTACGTGATCGTCGACGACGAGTCCGTGCCGATCGGCTACGTGCACTTGAAGGACATCCTCCGGGCCTCGGAGGGCCCCGATGCCGAGGTCAAGATGATCGAACCGGTCCCGGCGAAGCGCATCCACCACATGGTGCCCGTCCAGGAGGACACGGATCTCGAGGACGCCCTCGCGGTCATGCGCCGCGCCGGTCGTCACCTGGCGAAGGTGCGTGACGCGCGGGGGAACACCACCGCGGTGCTGTTCCTGGAGGACATCCTCGAAGAGCTCGTGGGAGAGGTGCAGGACGCGACTCGCCGTTTCCGCGGACGCTGACCCCGATCACGCGGACGAAGGCCGCCGGCTCCCCGAGGAGTCGGCGGCCTTCGTGTCTCCGTCCGGGCTCAGCGCCAGTGCGCGCGTTCGTACTGGGGTGGCCATGCGACGTCGGCGCCGAGTTCATGTGCGGCGCGGAGCGCGAAGTGCGGGTCGCGAAGCCACTCCCGGCCGGCGAAGACCGCATCCGCCGCGCCGTCGGCGAGAACCTGCTCGGCCTGGTCGGATGCGGTGATCAGTCCGACCGCCGACACCGGGATGCGGCCTCCGCGGCGGACGGTCTCGGCGAGAGGGACCTGGTATCCGGGGAACACCTCGATCCGCTGATGGGCCACGAGGCCGCCGCTCGACACGTCGATCAGGTCCGCTCCGCGCTGCGTGGCCCAGTCGGCGACGGTGGACGCCTCATCGGGGGCGAAACCGCCTTCGGCGTGGTCGGTGGCCGAGATCCGGACGAAGACCGGCACCTCGGGACCCGCAGCCTCGCGCACAGCATCCACGACGCGCAGCAGGAGCCGCGCGCGGTTCTCGAGCGCGCCGCCGTACTCGTCGTCTCGCCGGTTCGAGAGTGGGGACAGGAACTGGTGCAGCAGGTAGCCGTGCGCACCGTGGATCTCCAGCACATCGAAGCCCGCCTCGAGCGCGCGTCGCGCGGCGTCGGCGAAGGCCTCGACCACGCGGTCGATCCCGGCGAGGTCGAGGGCGACCGGCGCGTCGAAGCCGTCGAAGGCGATCGCCGACGGCGCAGCGGTCGTCCAGCCTCCCTCGGCAGTCGGCACCGACCCCCGCTCACGTGCCCACGGCCACCACGTCGATGCCTTCCGTCCCGCGTGCGCGAGCTGAATCCCGGCGGACGCCCCACGGTCGTGGATCGCGCGGACGATCGGCGCCCAGGCGTCGCGCTGCTCGTCGCTCCAGAGACCCGCGTCGCGCGGCGAGATACGGCCCTCGGGTAGCACCGCGGTCGCCTCCGCGACGATCAGTCCGGCGCCGCCTGAAGCGAACTGTGCGAGGTGCGTGTGGTGCCACTCCTGCACCAGCCCGTCGACGGCGCTGTACATGCACATCGGCGAGACCCAGAGGCGATTGCGGAACGTGACGGAACGGATGCTCAGCGGGGAGAAGAGAAGACTCACCGTTCGACGCTACCGCGACGACGCGCCTCGCGGAGCGTCGCACTAACGTGGAGTCATGGTCGAGGTGCGCGAGTGGACACGCAGCGATACGTCCCGGTACTTCCGCGCGCCCACGGCAGAGGACGACAAGTACACGCGCGGGGTGGTGGCGCTCCGCACCGGATCGGCCGCTTATCCCGGTGCCGCGGTGCTCGGTGTCGAGGCCGCGTGGCGGACCGGTGCAGGATTCGTGCGCTACGTGGGGGAGGAGCGGGCGGCCGATGCCGTGCTCGCCCGGCGCCCGGAGACGGTGGTCGGAGCGGACCCTGGTCGTTCCCGCGTGGATGCCTGGGTGATCGGATCCGGCACGGATCCGGCCCTTCGCACGGACGCGGAGAGCGTCGCGCTCCGGGAGATCCTCGCGGGGACCGTGCCGGTCGTCATCGATGCCGGAGCGCTGGATCTCGCCCCCGGCGCCCGCGCCCCCTTCCTCATCACCCCGCACGCACGCGAGTTCGCCAGGCTCCAGGAGCGTCTGCGCCTGCAACCAGGCGGCGGACGCGCCGAAGGGGCCCGACAGGTCGCCGCGAAGATCGGCGGAACCGTGCTCCTCAAGGGCGCTCGCACGCTGGTCGCAGCCCCGGACGGGACGACTTTCGCGATCGAGGCCGGGACGGGCTGGTTGGCGACGGCCGGAACCGGAGACGTGCTCGCCGGCGTGCTCGGTGCGGTGACCGCCGCGAATCCCGATGCCCCGCTCGCAGAGATCGCCGCCGCGGGGGCCTGGTTGCACGGCCACGCGGCACGGATCGCCGCAGACGTGACCGCCGGCAGCCCGGGGCATCCGATCGTCGCGCTGGATGTCGCCGCGGCGTTGCCGCCCGCGATCGCGGACGTCCTCGCGTGAGGCGCGCGTCGAACAGCAGGGTGGTCGTGCTGTGGGCCGTGTTCCTGCTCGTGCACCTGCTCACGGCGTGGCTCGGGTGGGTGTATCCGAGTCAGCCGATGGGCGATGTCGTGCTCGTGTACGAGCCCTGGGCGACGTCGGCGCTCAGCGGGGGACCGATCGTCGGAATCGACGAGACCTGGGTCTACCCGCAGCTCGCCCTCGTGCCGATGCTCATCGCTGCGGCCCTGTCGGCGCCGCTCGTGCTCCTGCTCGGCGTCTCCCATGCGTATCTGGTGGGATGGGCGACGCTCGTGATCATCCTCGATGCCGTCGCCTTCGGTGTGCTCGTCGGCCGTTCGCCGTCGCGTGCACGTCGTGTGGCTGCCTGGTTCTGGTGTGCGGCGCTCCTTCTGCTCGGTCCCATCGCGCTCTACCGGATCGACGCGATCACGGTGCCGATCGCCGTGATCGGTGGGCTCTGGCTCGTGTCGCGGCCGACGATCGGTGCCGCCCTCCTCACGATCGGCGCCTGGATCAAGATCTGGCCCGGGGCGCTGGTCCTGGCGGCCGTCGTGGCGCTCCGCGCGAGGATGCGGGTGCTCCTCGCTGCCGCGGTCGTCACCACCGGGGTCGTCGCGACGCTGTTCCTGCTCGGCGCGGACACCGAGATCTTCGGGTTCCTGACGGAGCAGACCGGGCGGGGGCTGCAGATCGAGGCCGTGGCCGCCACGCCGTTCCTCTGGCTCGCGGTCGCCGGAGCCGCACGTATCGAGTACAGCTTCGAGATCCTCACCTTCCAGATCACGGCCCCCGGGGTCGACGCCGTCGCCGCCGCGCTCACAGCCCTGATGGCGCTCTCGGTCCTCGCGGTGACGGTGGTGGGCGCGCGGAAAGCGGCGCGCGGTGCGACCTTCCCCCGGCTGTTCCCTCCGTTCGCCCTCACGCTCGTCACGCTGCTGATCGTCACCAACAAGGTCGGTTCGCCGCAGTTCCAGACCTGGCTGATCGCCCCGGTGATCCTCTGGCTCGTGCTCGATCGGGTCAGAGCGCGCGTTCCCGCCGTCGTCGTCCTCGCGCTCTGCCTGCTCACCTGCCTCGTCTATCCGATCGGCTACGACGCACTCCTGCGTGCCGATGCCCTCGCCGTCGCCGTCCTCACGGTGCGCAACGTCCTTCTCCTCGTCCTGCTCATCCTGAGCATCCGTGCTCTCGCACGTGTGCCCGCCCGTCATCCGAAACCCCAGGAGTGAACCCATGCTGATCGCCTTCTCTGTCGCCCCGAGTGGCACCCCCGCCGACGGTGCGCAGCGCACCGACGCCTCCGTGCACGACGCCGTGGCGGCAGCCGTGCGCGTCGTGCGCGAATCGGGGCTGCCGCACCGGACGACGAGCATGTTCACCGAGATCGAAGGTCCGGACTGGGACACGGTCATGGCCGTCGTCAAGCGCGCGACCGAAGCGGTGATGCCGTTCGGGTCACGGGTCTCGCTCGTGCTCAAGGCCGACATCCGTCCCGGGTACTCCGGAGAGCTCGACGCGAAGATCGAACGGTTGGAGTCGGCGATCGGGGAGGCGGCTGCCGCGGAGCCCCGTGACTGATCCGCGTCCGCTCGGATCGGTCGTTCTCCGGACGGCGCTCGCCGAGGACGCCGAGTGGATCGCCGAGCTGCGCGCCGACGTGCTCCGCGCCGACCTGGAGCGGCTGGGGCGCTACGACCCGACGCGTGTCCGGCAACGCTTCCGCGATGCGTTCGAGCCCGCGTACACGCGGATCATCGTGGTGGACGCTGTGGATGTCGGGTCTGTCGCCCTCCGTCCAGACGGCGACATCACGTGGCTGGAGCACCTCTACCTCGACGCCTCGCACCAGGGGAGGGGCGTCGGCACTCGGGTCCTGGCGATGATCCTCGACGACGACCGGCGGTACCGGCTCAACGTGCTCCAGGGCAGTCCGGCGCGCAGCCTCTACGAGCGTCACGGGTTCACCGTCGACTCGCAGGACGACGTGGACGTGTTCATGACGCGAGAACGAGGCGTCCCGGCGGTCGTGCCCCCCGACGGCCGCTAAGCTGATCCGGTGAATCCCTCGAATGAATCGAGGGGTGCGGCGAAGTGGGCGCTCCTCTCTCTCGCCATCGGCAGTTTCGGCATCGGCATGACCGAGTTCGTGGTCATGGGCCTGCTGCCCAACATCGCCGCTGACCTGCTGCCTGCGCTCTGGGCGACCCGTCCGGAAGAGGCGCTGAGCCAGACGGGATGGCTGATCTCGTTGTACGCGCTGGGTGTCGTCATCGGCGCCCCGACCATCGCCGGCTTCGTGGCGCGCTACCCGCGTCATCGAGTGATGATCGTGCTCGCTCTCGCGCTCACGGTGTTCAATGCCCTCACGGTGGTGCTGCCGACCTTCGAGCTCGTCGCCGCCTCGCGATTCCTCGCCGGGTTGCCGCACGGTGCGTACTTCGGCATCGGAGCCCTCGTCGCCGCCGATGTCATGGGTCCGGGAAACCGTGCCAAGGGCGTGGCGTTCATCCTCACCGGCCTCACGGTCGCCAATGTCATCGGGGTGCCGCTGGGGACCTTCCTCGGGCAGGAGTGGGGGTGGAGGGCGGCGTTCGCCGTCGTGGCGCTGGTGTTCGCGCTCGCAACGCTGTGCATCGCCCTGTTCGTCCCCGCGCACCCGGGCGATCCGGGGCGGACGATGCGTCAGGAGCTCCGGGTGTTCCGGCGGGCGCAGGTGTGGTTCACACTCGGCATCGGCGCGATCGGCTTCGGCGGGTTCTTCGCGGTGTACAGCTACATCGCGCCGTTGGTGACGGACGTGGCGGGGTCACCCGAGTGGGCGGTCCCGATCGTGCTCGTGCTGATGGGGCTCGGCATGACCGCCGGAAACCTCGTGGGCGGCCACCTCGCCGACATCGATCTGCGCCGCACCCTGCTGTGGGGACTCGCGGCGATGGCGATCGTGTTCTCCCTGCTCGCCTTCCTGTCGTTCTGGATCGTGAGCCTCGGGCTGACGGTGCTCGTGGTCGGATTCGTCTCCTCGGTGCTGAGCCCGACCATCCAGACGCGTCTCATGGACGTGGCCGGTGACAACCAGTCGATCGCGGCGGCGATGAACCACTCGGCGCTCAACATCGGGAACAGCCTCGGCGCCTTCCTGGGCGGTGTCGTGATCGCCGTCGGATGGGGCTTCACCGCGCCGGCATGGACCGGAGCAGCGCTCGCCGTCGCCGGGCTCCTGATCGCCGTGCTGTCGTACCGCATCGAAGCGCGTCGCCCCGAGGTCTCTGAGCTCGTCGCGTCGTAGAGTGACGGGATGACTGCCCCCGAGGATTTCCTGCCTGTCGCCGGCACCGTCGTCCTGCTGCGGCCTGCGGAACCCGGGTTCGAGGTGCTGCTGCTGCGTCGACCAGACCGCGGATCCTTCCCAGGCGCCTGGGTGTTCCCGGGTGGCAAGGTCGAGCCGGAGGACCGACGCGACGGCGAAGGGGACGTCGAGGACGCGCGCCGGGCCGCGATCCGGGAGACCTTCGAGGAAGTGGGGCTGGTGGTCGACGATCTCGTCGTCCTCTCCGAATGGCAGCCGCCGATTGAGGCTCCCACCCGCATCCGCACCTGGTTCTTCCTCGCCGCGGCGTCGGACGCGGTGCCGTCACCTGCTGAGGACGAGGTCGCCGAGTTGGCCTGGGCGCGGCCATCGGAAGCACTGGCGCGCCACGGGGCGGGGGAGTGGATGCTGTACCCGCCGACGTGGGTCACGCTGCACCGCCTGTCCGCGTTCGCGGATGCCGCTGCGGCACTGTCGTCCGGCGGTGCAGCGGAACTCTTCCAGACGCGTGTTCTCGATACCGAGACCGGTCGTGACTTCTCCTGGGAGCAAGGGCGCCTCGAGGCCGGCGTGCTGCCGTGGAGGTTCGTCGCAGGCTGAGGCGTTCGGGAGGCTCAGCTGTCGAGGAGCCGGCGGAGGTTCGACCCGACGGCTTCGGTCTCGATCAGGAACCCGTCGTGTCCGAAGTCGCTGGTGAGCACCACGGCCTCGTCGTCGATCACGTGCGGAATGCTGCGGGCGATGCGCTGCTGCCCGTCGACGGGGAACAGCCGGTCGCTGTCGATCCCGAGGACCAGCGTGGTCGCCGTGACCGCCCGCAGAGCTTCTTCGACACCCCCGCGCTCCCGCCCGACGTCATGCGAGTTCATGGCCTCCACGAGGGTGATGTAGCTGTTGGCGTCGAAGCGGCGGGTGAACTTGTTGCCGTGGAAGTCCAGGTACGACTCGACCGCGAAGCGCCCGCCGTGCCCGAGCGGCGATACCTCCGACTGCCAGGACCGCTGGAAGCGCTGGTTGAGCTCGATCGGGCTGCGGTAGTTCAGCAGGGCCATGCGCCGCGCCAGGGCGAGACCGCGGTGGGGGCCGTCGCCGTCGGACAGGTCGTAGTACTCGCCGCCCTGGAACCGCGGATCCATGCGGATGGTCTCCAGCTGCACGGTGTTCAGCGCGATCTGGTCGGCCGTCGTCACCGGCGGAGAGGAGAGGACCGCGAGCCGCTGCACGCGCTCGGGGTGGGTGGCGGCCCACTCCAGGGCGTGCATGCCCCCCATCGAGCCGCCGATGACCGCGGCCCACGTGTCGATTCCCAGCGCATCAGCGAGCCGCACCTGCGCCGCCACCTGATCGCGGATCGTCAGGTAGGGGAATCGCGATGCCCACTCGTAGCCGTCCGGGGCGACACTCGCCGGGCCCGTGGAGCCCTGGCAGCCGCCCAGCATGTTCGGCGCGATCACGAACCAGCGATCGGTGTCGAGGGGTGCGCCGGGGCCCGTGATGTCCTCCCACCAGCCCGCGGTCGGATGGCCCGCTCCTGCGGGGCCACGCAGATGGCTGTCGCCCGTGAGCGCATGGAGGACGAGGATCGCGTTGTCGCGGGCGGCGTTCAGCTCGCCCCAGGACTCGTAGGCGATCCGGATGCCGGGCAGCTCCGCACCGCTCTCCGTGGCGAAGGCTCCGAAGGCGGCGAAGCGCCTGCCGCCGACCGGGTCACCATCACGCCAGGCCCCGGTCGCCGGGGGGCGGGCGCGGAGGAGACGGACGTCGGCCTCCGTCACGGGTGCCGACGGCACCGTGTCCTCGGAGGTCGTCTGCCAGTCCATCCCTCCATTGTCGCGTGACCCGGCACACTTCGGCGGCAGGTTACGCCCCGATCTCTCGTGCCCCCCACTTCCGGTCGACGCCCCCGCACAGCGTCGACGCCCCTCCTGAGAGACGTGATTCAGGAGGGGCGTCGACGGTAGGACGGGGTGTCGACCGGAACAGCGGGGGTCAGGCGCGGGCGGCCTCCGACACGGCGCGTGCCGCGGCGAGAGCCTGATCCAGGTCGGCCTTGAGGTCCTCGATGTTCTCGATGCCGACCGAGAGGCGCACGAGACCCGGCGTGACACCGGCCGTGAGCTGCTGCTCGGGGGTGAGCTGCGCATGGGTGGTCGACGCCGGGTGGATGACGAGCGAGCGGACGTCGCCGATGTTGGCGAGGTGGCTGAACAGAGACAGGCTGTTCACGAACTCGCGCCCGGCCTCCACGCCGCCCTTCAGCTCGAACGACAGCACGGCACCGACCCCCTTGGGAGCGTACTCGTTCGCCTTGGCGTACCAGGGCGAGGAGGGCAGACCCGAGTAGTTGACCGTCGCGACATCGTCACGGCCGTCGAGCCACTCGGCGATCTCCTGGGCGTTCTGCACGTGACGCTCGATGCGCAGCGACAGCGTCTCGACGCCCTGGATGAGGTTCCACGCACTCTGCGGCGCGATCGCGGAGCCGAGGTCGCGCAGCAGCTGCACACGGGCCTTGATGATGTACGCGAGGGGGTCGCCGACGGCGGCGGTGTAGCTGGCGCCGTGGTACGAGGGGTCCGGGACCGTGAGGCCGGGGAACTTGTCGACGTTCTTCGACCACTCGAACGTGCCGCCGTCGATGATGACTCCGCCGATGGTCGTGCCGTGTCCACCGAGGAACTTCGTGACGGAGTGCACGACGATGTCGGCACCGAACTCGAACGGACGGATCAGGTACGGGGTGGCGATGGTGTTGTCGACGATCAGCGGCACCCCGTTCTCGTGCGCCACGTCGGCGACGGTACGGATGTCGAGGATGTTGATCTGCGGGTTGCCGATCGTCTCTGCGAAGAACAGCTTCGTGTTCGGACGGACAGCGCGGCGCCATTCCTCGGGATCGTCCTGGTTCTCGACGAACGTGACCTCGATGCCGAGCTTCGCGAGGGTGTACTTGAAGAGGTTGTAGGTGCCGCCGTAGATCGAGCTCGAGGCGACGAAGTGGTCTCCGGCCTGCGCGATGTTCAGGATGGCGAAGGTCGAGGCCGCCTGTCCGCTGGCGAGCACGAGCGCGCCGGTGCCGCCTTCGAGCGCGGCGAGCCGCTGCTCCAGCACGTCCTGGGTCGGGTTCTGGATGCGGGTGTAGATGTTGCCGAACTCCGCCAGGGCGAAGAGGTTCGCCGCGTGATCCGCGCTGTCGAAGACATACGAGGTGGTCTGATAGATCGGCGTGGCGCGCGCCTTCGTGACCGGGTCGGGGGCGGCGCCGGAGTGGATCTGCTTGGTCTCGAAGCGCCAGGACTCAGGTGCGGACATGTGATTCCCCCAGGAGTGGTCGGAAGGTCGGATGGCGGATGCCGTTGCTGCGAGAGTACGGAATATCTCTCGGTGTCAACAGTGAGGGAGAAATGTGACGTAACAGAGCGGTGCCCGCCGTCGCGCGAGCGAGGGATCCGCGACAGCCCGTGGGGGACTCCGCAATCCGGGGCGAACATCGTACGGTGGAGGCATGGCCAACAGACGTGCAGTGGTGACAGGTGCGAGTTCGGGGATCGGCGCGGCGACGGTGCGCGCACTCCGGTCGCGGGGATGGGATGTGGTCGGGGTCGCCAGGCGCAAGGACCGTCTGTCCGCGCTCGCCGCGGAGACCGGAGCCTCCGTGATCGCCTGCGATCTGACCGACCCGGCTGCCGTCGACGCGCTCGTCTCCGCGCTCGCGGAGTCGGGCCCGGTGCACGCGCTCGTGCAGGTGGCCGGAGGTGCGCGCGGTACCGATCGCATCGAAGACGCCTCGGTCGAGGACTGGCAGTGGATGTTCGATGCGAACGTGCTCGCGACGCAGCGGCTCGTGGCGGGACTGCTCCCGCTGCTGCGCCGAGCTGCCGACGCGGACGGGCACGCGGACACGGTCTTCGTCACCTCCACGGCCGCCCAATCGGCGTATGCGGGGGGAGCCGGGTACAACGCGGCGAAGGCCGCCGAGGGCATGCTGGTCAAGGTGCTCCGCCAGGAGTTGAACGGCGAGCCGATCCGGGTGGTCGAGGTCGCGCCCGGCATGGTGCACACCGAGGAGTTCACGCTGAACCGGCTGGGCGGCGACGCCGTGGCCGCAGAGGCCGTGTACGCCGGCGTCGACGCACCGCTCCTCGCGGAGGATGTCGCGGATGTCATCACCTATGCGCTGGAGGCACCGGGGCATGTGAACCTCGACCTCGTCACGATGCGTCCGGTGGCTCAATCCGCTCAGCACCTGCTCGCCCGCGGATCGCTGCGCGTGCGCTCGATCGACTGACGATGGCGCGGACGCTGGCCGAGCTCGCTGCGGACGGCCTCATCGACGCGGGCTGGGCGGAAGCACTCGCCCCGGTCCAGGAGACGATAACCGGACTCGGGGAGAGGCTCCGGGCGGAACAGGATGCCGGGCACGGGTACCTGCCCGCCGGGGAGGACGTCCTTCGGGCGTTCGAACAGCCCCTCGCGGACGTGCGCGTGCTGATCACGGGGCAGGACCCGTACCCGACGCCCGGTCATCCCATCGGCCTGTCGTTCGCGGTGGACCGTGAGGTACGGCCGCTGCCGCGCAGCCTCACGAACATCTACAAGGAGCGGGAGAGCGACCTCGGCATACCGCCGGCGCCGCACGGTGATCTCACCGCCTGGAGCGATCAGGGCGTGCTCTTGCTCAACCGCGTCCTGACCGTCCGTCCGGGGGCGGCCGCCTCGCACCGAGGCTGGGGGTGGGAGAAGGTCACCGAACTCGCGATCAGAACCCTCGTCGCCCGGGATCAGCCTCTCGTGGTCGTGCTCTGGGGCAAGGACGCAGCGAATCTGCAGCCGATGCTCGGTGACACCCCGGTGATCGTCTCGGCCCATCCCTCCCCGCTGTCGGCGAGCCGCGGGTTCTTCGGCTCGCGGCCGTTCTCGCGTGCGAATGCCCTGCTCGCGGAACAGGGGGCCGAAGCCGTGGACTGGAGGGTGGAAGGCGAAGCCGTTCCGTCTCTAAGCTGAGCGCATGCAGTTCGAACCGGGGGACCGTCGCCGTGTCCTCCCGCGCCACCTTCGCCCGCAGGCCGCGCCCGAGATCTTCGCGTACACGATCCGGCCGGTTCGCCCGGCTGACCTGCCTCACGTGCGCGAGATCTACAACCACTTCGTGAGCAATTCCGCGGTCACACTCGATGAGCGACGCAGCAGCATCCCGTACTGGCGCGAGAAGTACGCGCTGCTCACGCGGTTGGAGCTGCCCTTCCTCGTCGCCGTGTCCCCGGGCGGCGTCGTGATGGGATACGCGCTCGCCCAGCCGTGGGCGGGGAAGAACGCCTACAAGTACACCGTCGAGGACTCGATCTACCTGGGCCCGGGGGCCGGCGGGAAGGGGCTCGGAGCCGCACTGCTGCGGGCACTGATCGATGCGTGTGAGCAGATCGGGCTTCGAGAGATGGTCGCCGTCATCAGCGATCGCGGTGCAGAGGCGTCGATACGGCTTCACGAGAAGCTCGGTTTCGTCGAGGCCGGGCGCATGGGGCGCGTCGGGTACAAGTTCGGCCGCGACCTCGGCACCGTGTACATGCGGCGCGTGCTCAAGCCGACGGGACGGCGGCGCGGAAGCCTCTTCGGGGCACGTCGCTGAGCCGGGCGACCGGCGGTGACGATGTGCGCTCAGACGTCCCCGGAGCGCGGGATCACCGGGATCGCCGCCAGCAGGGACTTCGTGTACTCCTGTGCGGGGTGCAGGAGGACCTCCTCCGTCGATCCCCGTTCGACGATGCGGCCGTCCTTCATCACCGCGACGCTGTCGCACAGGTTCTGCACCACGCCGATGTCGTGCGACACCAGAAGGAGCGTGAGGTCCGTCGTCCGGCGAAGCTCCATCAGCAGATCCAGGATCTGCGCGCGCACCGTCACGTCGAGGGCGGAGAGGGGCTCATCACCCACGAGGATGCGAGGTCGATGCACGATCGCCCGGGCGAGCGCGATTCGCTGGCGTTGACCACCGGAGAACTCGTGCGGGTAGCGATCGCCCATCTCGGGCTCGAGGCCTACCTGTGCGAGGACCTCGCGGACCCTCGCTCGGTGATCGCCGTCGATGCCGAGCGCCCAGAGGGGTTCGCGGATGATCTGCCCGGCCGTCATGCGCGGATCGAGCGAGGCGAACGGGTCTTGGAACACCATCCCGGTCTCGCGGCGCAGCCAATGCAGAGACTTGGCGGATGCGGTGGCGTCCACGGGGCGTCCGTCGATGGTGACGATGCCGGATGTCGCTCGATCGAGCCCCAGGAGGAGTCGGACCAGGGTCGACTTCCCCGACCCCGATTCGCCGATGATCCCCACGGATGAGCCCTCGGCGACCTCCAGGTCGGTCGGAAACAGCGCGGTCTGCGTTCGGGGACGCTCGAACAGGGAGCGCTTCGGGAGGCGGTGATCCCGTCCGAGTCCCCGCGCTTCGATCAGGGTCACGAGGCACCGCCGTCCGGGCGCCACAGGGTCGCTGTCGCGTCCCGCAGCAGGCCCTGTGTGATCGGGGAGGAGGGGGCCGAGAGGAGAGTCGACACCGCCCCCGACTCCGCGACGCGCCCGCGCTCGAGCACGACGCCCACGGTCGCGACCTGAGCGAGCACGGCGAGATCGTGGGTGATGAAGACGAGGGACATGCCCTCCTCGGCGACGAGGGTGAGCAGGAGCGACAGGATCTCGGCCTGGATCGTGACATCGAGTGCGGTCGTCGGTTCGTCGGCGATGAGCAGGCGCGGACGGCAGGCGAGAGCCATGGCGATCGCGACGCGCTGCCGCTGACCACCCGAGAGCTGGTGCGGATACCGGTCGACGATCGACTCCGGATCCGGCAGACGCACGCGCGCGGCCTCGGCGATCGCGCGCTCCCGGCCCTCGCGGCGACCGACTCCCTCGTGGATGCGGATCGATTCCGCGATCTGTCGCCCGACGGTGCGGATGGGGTTCAGCGCCGTGCGGGGCTCTTGGAACACGATGCCGATGTCGTCGCCGCGCAACCGGGCCAGCTCGCGATCGGGCATTCCGATCAGTTCCACGCCGTTCCAGCGGATACTGCCGGACGCGCTCGCACCGTCGGGGAGGAGGCCGAGCACGGCGAGGGCGGTGAGCGACTTGCCGGAACCGGACTCGCCGATCAGACCCAGGCGCGCACCATCTGGAACCTCGAACGAGATGCCGCCGACGACGCGGCGCCCGTCGATCTCGATCACGAGGTCTTCCACGGAGAGACTCATGCGACCACCCCCGGGGTATGGACTTCGGCGGAACGGTGCCGCAGGGTCGGGTCGGTCGCCTCGCGCAGGCCGTCACCGAGGACGTTCAGCGCGAGCACGGTGATCGTGATCGCGAGACCGGGCCAGATCACCGAGAGCGGATGCACCCCGATGTAGCGCTGGAGGTCGGCGAGCAGCAGCCCCCAGCTCGGTTCGACCACGGAGGCACCGAACCCGAGGTACGACAGTCCTGCCTCAGCGAGGACGGCGACGGCCATCGACCACGAGAGCTGCACGATGAAGACCGGTGCGACGTTCGGCAGCAGGTGGCGGACCAGGCTCTGCGACGGAGTCAGCCCCGCGGCTCGACCGGCCAGCACGAAGTCGCTCTGCTGCACGCGGCGCAGTTCCGGTCGCGTCACGCGGGCGATGTTCACGCCGAACCCGATCCCCACGGCCCAGATCACGACCCAGAGCGAGCCGCCCCAGACCGAGGAGATCATCATGGCGATCAGGAGGACGGGGAAGGCGATCAGGATGTCGACGAGCACCGCGACGGTCTCCCGCATCCAGCGAGCGGTGAGGGCGCCGAGCGCGGCGAGGGAGACTCCCACGACCGTTGCCACGACGCCGGCGCCGACGCTCACGAACACGGTCGTGCGCGCTCCCGCCATCAGCAGGCTGAGGATGTCACGGCCGGTGTCATCGGTGCCGAGCAGGTGCGGCCATCCCGGGGGGAGCCACCGCTCTCCGATGTCAGACGCCTGAGGGTCGAACGGGGTCCACCACAGGGCGACGAGCGCCGTGCCCGCGACCACGGCCACGACGACGAGCCCGAAGCGCCCGGTCGGGGTGCTCCAGAGGCGGGCGAGCCATCGGGGAGTCATGCGGCCTCCCGTTGGCGGGGGTCGATCGCGCGGTGCACGAGGTCGACGACGAAGCCCACGACCAGCACGAAGCCGGTGAGGACGAGGAGTTCGCTCTGCACCTTGATGAGGTCGCGCGTTCCGACATCGGCGACCAGCATCCGTCCGATGCCGGGGAGGGTGAAGAGCTGCTCGATCACGACCGATCCGACGATGATCCCGGCGACCTGGAGCCCGAGGACGGTGACGATCGAGAGTCCGACGGCCGGGATGCCGTGCTGGATGAGTGCTCGCGTGCGAGTGAGGCCTTTCGCGGCGGCGGTACGTACGAAGTCCTGTCCGGCCGCTTGGAGCGTGGCGCTGCGCACGAACCGCATCAGCATCGCGCCCTCCACGATGCCGATCGTCAAGGCGGGGAGAAGCAGCGACTCGATCGCCCGCCACGGTGTCGACCATCCGGTGCGCGGGAAGCCCTGCGGAGGCAACCAGCCCAGCCAGACCGAGAACACGACGATGAGCATCATGCCGGCCCAGACGACGGGGACGGCGGCCAGCGCCTGGGCGCCGACGCTGAGAGCCGTGCCTCCGCGGCGACCGCGCAGGAGTGCGGCGAGGATGCCGAACGGCACGGCGATCAGCACGGCGATCAGGAGCGACATGATGCCGAGGGGCACGGTGACCTGCGCCTTGAGCAGAAGCTCCTCACCGACAGAGGCCCCGGAGAGCAGGGAGGTCCCCAGGTCGCCGCGGAAGATGCCGCCGATCCACTCGGTGTACTGGGCGACCAACGGGCGGTTCAGGCCGAGGGATTCACGCAACGCGTCGACTTCGGTGGGTGAGGCCTGGGTGCCGGCGATGAGTTGCGCGACGTCTCCCGGGAACACGCGCAGAGTCAGGAAGATGAGCACGCTCGACACGAGGAGCCCTGCGATGAGCAGGGCTCCTCGTGTGAGCGCGTATCGGATCACGGAGGGGTGGCCGCCCGCTACCCGTCGGTGGAGACGGTGACGCCGGCGAGGTCGATGCGCGAGTTGATCGAGTCCTCCGGGAAGCCTGCGACGATCGGACTCACTGCCGTGATGGTCTCGCCGTTGTACAGCCAGTCTGCGGCGTGGTCCTCCGACACGATGCGCGCGGCCTGCGCGAGCAGCTCGGCGGACTTGTCGGGATCGACCTCGGCGAGGGCTTCGGCGTACAGACGCTGCACCTCGGTGTTGTCGTAGCCGAAGTAGTAGTCCGGGTCGGCGAAGTTGCCGAAGTCGCGCGGCTCGACGTGCAGCACGAAGCTGAGGTCGTAGTCGTGGTTGGTGTACACGTCTTCCAGCCAGGTCGGGAACTCCACCGAGTTCACCTCAAGGGAGACGCCGACCTTCTTGAAGTCGGAGATCAGCACCTTCGGCACCGTGGTCCCGTAGAAGGCGGGGATGGTGAGGGTGAGCTCCAGGTCCTCCTGGCCGGCTTCGGCCAGCAGGGACTTCGCCTTCTCCGGGTCGTAGGAGATCACATCGGACAGATCCTCGTAGCCCGGGTCGAGTTCGGGGATGGGACCGTACAGGGTCGTTCCCGCGCCGACGGCTTCGACGAGCGCGTCGTGGTCGATCGCGAGTCGCAGCGCCTCGCGCACCCGGACATCGTCCAGAGGGGCCTTCTGGTTGTTGAACGCCAGCGTCGCCTTGTCGGTCGTCCGGCCCTTCGTGAGAGCGAACTCGCCGGAGTCCTCGAGCTGCGGGGCGAGGTTCGGGTCCACGGCGGTGAGCACGTCGACGTCGCCGGCGAGCGCGGCGTTCACACCGGCGGTGAAGTCGGGGATGTACTGGAACTCCACCTGGGCGACGCCTGCCTTCTCGCCCCAATAGTCGTCATTGCGCGCGAAGGTGATGGTGCTGCCCTTGTTCCACCGGGTCAGGGCGAAGGGACCGGTGCCGTTCTCCGCCGACTTCAGGTCGGTCGTGTCCCCGGTCTTGAAGACCAGCCCGGCGGGGCCCGTCAGGGTGAACAGGAAGTTCTGGTCCGGCTCGGTGAGCACGATCTCCACCGTGGTCGCGTCGGGTGCGGTGATCGAGGAGACCTTCGCGAACTCGGCGTTGCCCTGCACGGTGGCATCGGTGCGCACGGTCTCGTAGGAGGAGACGACGTCCGCGGAGGTGAGCGCCGTGCCGTCGTGGAACTGGATGCCCTCGTTGAGGGTGAAAGTGTACGTGAGGCCGTCGTCGGACACGGTGTAGTCCGAGGCGAGGCGCCCCTCGATCTCGTTCTCCTGCGTCCGGCTGACCAGTCCCTCGTAGATGTTGTCGATGAGGATCTGCTCGAGCGCGGCGCCACTGGTGTGGCGGATGTCGAGGTTGGTCGGTTCGAGGACCAGGCCGACGTGCAGGGTCGCGTCGGGGTCGGGCGTGCCGGTGCCCGTGGTGACGGTCGGCTCGGGGGAGCCGGCGCAGGCGCTGAGTATGACGGCGGTCGCCGCGAGCGCGGCGATCAGCGAGAGACGTCGGGTACGTCGGAACATGGGCGTTTCCTCTCGGTGCGGCAGTTGCTGTGTGCCGTTGGATCGAGCCTAGAGATGCGTGGGATGGTGCGGGTCGGGTATGGAACGAAGCGTCATATTCCGTGGGAGACGGCGGGGGACGCGATGAGGGCGGCGAGGGCGGTCGGGGCGGTCTCCTGGACATTGTGTGTCGCGTCCAGTGTGACCAGGCGGGCGGTGGGCACGCGACGTTGCAGCTCGGCGGCGTCCGCTTCGCTGACGAAGCCGCGCTGCGCGCGGACCAGGGTGATCGGCGCGCGGACGGCGGAGAGATCCTCCCACCCGGTCTCGTGCAGCACGGACGGCGCGGCCACCGAGCCCGGATCGTGGGCCGCGAGCGCCTGGGCGGCGAGGTGCGCGAAGTGGTGCTTCCACTCGACGCGGCCGTCCTCGCGCACGCGGGTGTTGAGGAAGACGCCGCGCTCGGTCTCGGCGCGACTGCCCCCGAAACCGAGCGACATCGCCTTGTCGACCAGCTCATCTCGGGAGGCGAAATCGGTCGGACCGG
Source organism: Microbacterium sp. IO18 (assembly GCF_049099505.1). Lineage (NCBI taxonomy): Bacteria > Bacillati > Actinomycetota > Actinomycetes > Micrococcales > Microbacteriaceae > Microbacterium > Microbacterium sp. IO18. Next base: position 868,522 of record NZ_JBMJAF010000001.1, on the reverse strand, counting down.
CATAGAACTCGCGCAGCGCGGCCGGACCGGCGGTGACGTCGATGCCCGGGGTGATGTCGACGACGACGAGCTCGGACACGAGATCCGGGCGCGCGGCAGCGAGTGCAGCTCCGGTGAGTCCGCCGAGGGACTGACCGACGACGATCTGAGGCGGGACCGCCCACGCGTCGAAGGCCGCCGCGATGTCTCGGGCGAGCGTGCGCGGGGTGTAGTCGGCATCGTCACGCCAGGAGGAGTCGCCGTGTCCGGCGAGGTCGATCGCGAGCACGGGCTCCTGAAGCGCCAGGACCGTCGTGTCCCACGTGTGCGCGTTCAGACCGGCACCGTGCAGCAGGGTGACCCGAGGCGCGCCGGTCCCGAACCGCAGCGCGCTGAGTACGCGCCCATCGTCGAGGGGGAGGGTGACACGCTCCACCGGAGGGAGCGGAACGCCGAGCGCATCGGCCTGTGCGGGAAGATAGCTGAACTCGCTGATGTCGATCGCCACCTCCACATTCTGCTCCCTGCGCCCTGAGACGGAGAAATGCGAGAGCAAAAAGTTAAATGTGGCCCAGAGTTCACTTGTCGTTATGTCGACTCTAGTACAGACAGGATTGGCAGTCTGCATTTCGACCCCTTGGGGCGAGCGGGGGGCCAGCGGACGCGCGGCGAATATCATGGAGTCATGAGTGAGACGCGTGTGCACCTGTCCAAGACCGAGCCTGCCGCGTACCAGGCGCTCGATGCGTTCTCGAAGACGGTGGGCCAGATCTGCGCGGCGAACGGCATCGACGATCGTCTCAAGGAGATCGTGATGATCCATTGCTCCCAGCTCAACGGCTGCGCGTACTGCGTACGGATCCATGTCGACCGTGCGGTCGCGGCCGGCGTCGACACCGATGTGCTCACCCAGATCTCCACGTGGCGCGAGAGCGGTGTTTTCAGCGACCGGGAGCGGGCGGCCCTCGAACTCGCCGAGGCCTTCACCTTCATCTCCGAGGACGGCGTCTCGGATGACGTGTACGACCGCGTCGGCAGCGTGTTCACCGAGAAGGAATACGCCGCTCTGAGCTGGGCGTGCGTTTCCATCAACGCGTTCAACCGCATCGTGATCGCCGGCCGCTACCCGGTGCCCCCGCGTGCGTCGCAGGCGCAGGCATGACCGTTCTCCGCGTCGATGGGGTGGCGAACATCCGCGACGTCGGCGGCATCCCGGCAGCAGGCGGTCGCATCCGCGCCGGTGTCCTCCTGCGGGCGGGGCAGCTGTCCGGTGCGACCCCCGCCGGGGCGGCCCTCCTCCGTGAGCACGTGCAGCGCATCGTCGACCTTCGAGACGGCGAGGAGGTCGCAGCGGAGCCGACGGAGATCGACGGGCCGGAGACCACGCACCTTCCCCTGTTCCTGGGGTCGGTGCGGTCATTCTTCGAAACCGACATCAGCCTCGAGGGGCTGTACCTGCACCTCCTCGAGGAGAGCGGCGATCGACTGGTGGAGGCCCTCCGCATCATCGCCGCGGGCGAGCGCACCCTCGTGCACTGCACCGTCGGCAAGGATCGCACCGGGGTGACCGTCGCTCTGGCGCTCTCCGCCGTCGGTGCCGAGAGGGAGGCCGTGATCGCCGACTACGCGCTCACCGAATCCCAGCTTCCCGCCCAGCGCACGCGGCGCATCGCCGAGTACCTGCGGTCTCAGCATCCGGACGCCGTGCATGCCGTCGCGCTCGCGACGCAGTCGCCTGCGCCGGTGATGCGACGTCTTCTCGAGCAGGTGGATGAGCGCTGGGGTTCCGTCTCCGGGTACCTGCGCGCCAACGGGATGACCGAGGGGGAGCTCGCGGCGCTGGCACAGGCGCTCGTCGAGCCGGGCGAGTAGTGCGTGCGCACGCTTTCTCACAGCAGGAGCAAGGTTAGGCAAGCCTTCACTTGGTGTACGATGAAGTCATCATGAACACCTCGCTCGAGACTCGCAGCACGCGCGCGGAACGTCGCGCCGCACGTCAGCGCGCGCACCACCTGGTCACGGCCGACGAGCAGTCGCTCGCCGAGCTCGAGGTGTTCCTGACCACGCTGCCGCTGTGTGCTTCCGGGCGGATCTTCATCGAGGTGCCCGAGGCCGCGGACATCGGCGTGATCGACGCCCCGGGCCGTATGACGGTGACCTGGCTCGCGCGCGAGCAGCGCACCGGTGCGCCCGGCAGTGGTCGCTCCTGCGCGCCGGGACAGGCTCTCGCGCGGGCGACCTGCGCGTGGGCCGATGAGATGATGTGCGACGACGAGATCGAGACGCACGTCACGCTTCTGGGCGGCTACCTGGGGACGGCCGACATCGTCGAGCACCTCACCGGCTCCCTGGCGATCTCCCCGGCACAGATCCGCACGCCCGAGCGTTTCGGCCTGCTGCCCGCGCAGCGCTGAGGCGTAGCTCTCAGCGGGTGCGCCGCACGTAGTTCCCGTCTTCGAGCCCCGCTTCGATCTCGAAGCGGTTGCGCAACGGGTCGCGCCCGGCGAACAGGTAGAGCACGGGCATCAGGAAGCCGTAGCGGAGCCACTGGGCCTTGTGCACGGCCTCGTGGCGCAGCACGGCTTCGGTCGGACGCGCGTCACCGGTCAGGAAGCAGCCTCCGACACAGACCCCGCCGCGGCGAAAGGTCCACTTCGGCATGCCCCGGAAGACCCAGAGCCCGGAGCGTCTCTCCACCGGGCCGGTGCTCCACAGCGCGCCCCACATCCAGCCCACGGAGGTGCCCCACGCGTAGCCGAGTCGGCTGATCGGGGAGCGCAGCAGGAAGGAGGGGATCCGTCTGTCGAAGCGGCGCCCGCGCGCGAGCATCTCTTCGGCCGTTGCGCCCCATTCCGAGTCCGGCGTCATGCCACCGCTCCGATCAGTCGCAGCAGCGCGCCGAGATCATCGACGGCGTCGGCCGGGGACCGCGGAGCGAAGCCGGCGATGGTGGCTCCGGCGAGCGGGATCTCTCCGCGCAGGGTTCGGACGGCGGTGCTGAGTGCGGCGGGGGAGAGGCCGAACGGCACGGACGACGACACACCCGCGAAGTCCGAGGGATCGAGCACATCGACGTCGATGTGAACCCACACGCGTGAGGCGCCCGTCGAACGCACCGCATCCAGCAGAGCCTCCGGGCGCTCGAGATCGGCGACCGAGAGATTCGTCAGCGGCGCGAGCGGCGCGATCTCCGGGTCATCGAGGGTACGCATGCCGACGGTCACGACGCGGTCGGCAGGGATTGCGGGGGAGAGCGCCAGTTGCTCCTCGCCCTCGCCGAGCAACGCGCGCAGTGCCATGCCGGAGAAGGCGCCCGAGGGGGACGTCTCGGGTGTGTGCAGATCTGCGTGTGCGTCGCACCACACGACGGCCAGATCCTCGGTGCCGCCCGGGAGTGCATCGAGGGCGGCGACGGTGACGCTGCAGTCGCCGCCGATCACCACGGTGTCGGCGTCGATATGACCGTGCACGAGCTCTCGGGTCCGGAGCAGCGCACTCAGACGGCGGACGCCCGTGCCGAGCGCTTCACCGGCCTCGACCGGCACGTCCAACACCGTTGTGGCCGCGCGGGGCAGATCGCCGGCGATCGCGGACGCGCCGTCGACGAGGAGCATCGCCCGTGGCGCGGGTGAGCCCTGCCACTGCGGGATGACCAGGAATCGCACCATGGGTGCCTCCGAGGGAGAACGCGGATGCCCCGAACACGAGGTCCGGGGCATCCGCTGGTCGTGTCAGGAGCCTTCGAGGGCCTGACGGGGGGCGCTGCCACCGGCCTTGAGCTCGGCGAGACGAGCCTCGACCTCGGTGAGCTCGCCGAGGTCTTCCAGGCTCTCGAACTGCGCGTCGAGGCTGGACGCAGCAAGTTCGATCTTGCCCTGCGCGAGAGCCTCCTGACGGCGGACCTTGTCCTCGAACCGGCCCAGCTCGCTGGTGGGGTCGAGCACGTTGATCGAGCCGACCGCGTCCTGCACCTTGGTCTGCGCCTCGGCGACCTTGGCGCGGGCGAGCAGTTCGCTGCGCTTGTTCTTGAGCTCGACGAGCTTGTCCTTCATGCCGTTCAGGCCGCTCTTGAGCTTGTCGACGATCTCGGTCTGCGCGGCGATCTGCGGCTCGGCGCCGGTGGCCTCGCGCTCCGCGCTGATCTGACGCTGGAGCGCGATCTTGGCGAGGTTGTCGAACTTGTCGGCGTCGGCGGCATCACCGCTGGCGCGCATCTCGTCAGCCTTGCGGCTGGCGGCCAGAGCCTTGTTGCCCCATTCGGTGGCTGCCTGGACGTCCTCTTCGTGGTCGCGTTCCAGCAGGCGCAGGTTGCCGATGGTCTCCGCGATCGCGGACTCGGCGTCGGCAATGCTGTTCGTGTAGTCGCGGACGAGCTGGTCGATCATCTTCTGCGGGTCTTCCGCAGAGTCCAGCAGAGAGTTGATGTTCGCGCGGACGAGGGTCGAGATACGTCCGAAGATGGACTGCTTGGTCATGCGTGGTTCCTTTCAGAGGGCGTCTTCGAGAGCTTGGCGTAAGAATCTGTGTGGCGGATCAGAAGCGTCTACCTCCGGATCGGCCGCTACGGCCGCCGCCGCGGGAACCCCCGCCGCCGCCGAAGCCGGAGCTGCGGAAACCGCCGCCCCCGGAGGAGCGCCAACCACTGCGGCTGCCGCGGCTCGTGGATCGGCCGCCCCCGCCGGCGATCAGGCCGCCGATGATGCCGCCGAGGATGTCGCCGCCGATGCCCGAGCCGCCGCCCGCCGATCCGGAGCCTCCGAAGAGGCCACCGAAGTCGCCCTGGTCGGTGGAAGGGGCGTATGCCTGGACATCCGACTGTGCGGCCGCCGTCGCCTCTCGGGCGAGGGAGAGGGCACGATTGGCCTCGGCCAGTGCGGCATCCGGCTCGGTGGCCCGCAGACTCAGAGCGTGCGTCAGGCTCGCCTCCGCGTTCGCGAGCCGTGTGCGGGCGGTGGAGCCCACGGTGCCGCGACGGGTCTCGATGAAATCCCGAGTCGCGCGGATCTCGGAGGTCGCCTGTGCGAGGGTCTGCTCGAGCATCTGCTGCACGCGGCGCGCGCGTTCGACGCTTTCCCGCCCGTGAGCGATGGCGCCGTCGATCTGGGCGTTCGCGGCGGTGAGCGCCTCCAGCACTCGCTGCGGGTTGCGGGCGGAACCGGCGAGGTCGACCTGTGCGCGCTGCAACTGCTCTGCGGTCGCCGAGGTCGCGGCGGCGATCGCTCCGTCCGCGTCGGGCAGCTGCCGGGCGGCGACGAGGTCCCCCTGCAGCTCGGCCACCAGAGCACGCGACTTCGTCTCGAGTGCGGACAGTTCGGATCCGAGGGCCGTCACCGCCTGGGTGAGCTGCGCCGCCTGCGCCACGGATTGCTCGGCCGTGCGGATCGCGAAGGCGGCTTCACCGGATCTGCCCGCCGCGATCGCCTGTGCAGCGGCGTCGATCGATCGATCCGCAAGCTCGGCGCGCTCCTGCGCCTGGGCCGGGTTGTCGGCGATCGTGCGGAGCGCTTCCGCGTCGTAGGTCTCTGCGAGCGCCGCGAGCGCGGGTGCGGCGGCAGCGAGTGCGGGGGTCAGAGCAGCGCGTTCGCCGCGGACCCTCTCGAGTTCCTGCGGGGCGTTCTGCTCGAGCTTGCGGAGCGCGTCGAACGCTTCCGTGTTGTCATCGAGCACATCGTCGATCTCCTCGGCGATCCGGATGATGCGGATGTGCCAGGCGCGGCGATCGTGGATCGTGTCCTCGATCTCGTCGTCGAGCTTCTGCTTCAGGTCGAATGCCTCGGCGATCTTGGCCTTGGCGGCGTCGACCACCCGGGTGAACTCCTCCGTGGCGCCCTCGCCGAACTGCGCGATCGCGAAGCCGAGCTCTTCTCTGCTCGAGGTGATGGCGTCGTCGGCCTGAACGAGGGCGAGCGCGGCCTGCGTCTCGACCTGCTGATCGGTGAGCGTGGAGAACGGGTCGGCGGGATCGGGAGTCTCCGGCATCGCGCCGCGTTCGCGGATCTCGGCCCTGCGGCGCGCACGGCGCACCAGCGCGACGACGAGCCAGACGAGCAGGGCCACCACGACGACGGCGACGACGATCACGCCGATGCGGAGTGCTCCGGCACCTCCGTCTCCCTGTATCTCATCGGCGGCGAGGGCGATCGCCCCCATCCAGTCGCCGTCGGCGGCGAACGGGACCATCTTGTCTTCGATGCTGTCGAGCTGGCCGAAGCTCAGCGGTCCGTCGGCTGCCGCGGAGATGTAGAGGCTGCGGCCGTCGACGGCGATGGCGAGGAGATACTGCTCGGTGCCGAGGTTGTTGGCCTCGGCGACGGTGTCGGCCCACTGCGCATCGTCTGTGGGGTTGGTGAACTCGTCGACGAGCACGACGAACAGGTCGGCGTTCGAGTTCTCGCTCAGTTCCTTGAGCCGGGCCTCGACCGTCGCCTCTTCGTCGGCGCTGAGCACGCCGGCCTGGTCCGTGACGAACCCGGCGTCGAGCGTGATCGGATCGGTGGCGGACGCAGCCGACGGGGCGAGTGCCCCTGCGACGATCGCCAGCACGAGTCCGGTCAGCATGAGCCACCGTTTCGTCATCGTGTTCCCTCCGACCGGCAGCCGAGCCCCATGCGTCGAGTCTATGCACTGACTACGACACGCGACAGCACTGGAGAGCGGTTCGCCGTTCGCCGTCAGCGGAGGCACATACGCTGGAAGGCATGGACGACATGTACGGTTCGGATGTGCTGGCGACCGGCTGGCGCGACCGCGGCGCGAAGCAGGTGCCACAGGTCGCGGCGGAGGCCGATCTGGTCGTCGAGGTCGCCGATGACGGGTTCTGTGGCGCCGTGACACGCGTGCAGGCGGGAAACGTCGAATTGGAGGACCGACGCGGACGCCGGAGGCTCTTCCCGCTCGGCGGAGGTTTCCTGATCGACGGTGCCCCCGTGCGGCTCATCAGCCCGTCCACCCCCGCACAGGGCCGCCGCCGGACCGCGTCCGGCTCCTTCGCGGTCGCCGATCAGCGGGCGCGTGTCGCCTTGCCCAGTCGCATCCTCGTCGAAGGCAAGCATGACGCTGAACTGGTCGAGAAGGTCTGGGGCGCAGACCTGCGCGTCGAGGGTGTCGCCGTCGAGTTCCTCCAGGGAATCGACCTCCTCGACGATCTGCTCGCCGCCGAGCCGCCGACGGCGACGCGACGCTATGGCGTGCTGGTCGACCACCTCGTGCCGGGATCGAAGGAGACCAGGGTCGCCGAGGCGATCGCGCGCGGCCCGCACGGGCGGCACCTCCGGATCGTCGGGCATCCCTTCGTCGATGTCTGGCAGTGCGTGACACCGCGTGCCCTCGGTATCGCGAAGTGGCCTGAGATCCCGCGCGGCACCGATTGGAAGACGGGGATCTGCCGCGCTCTCGGCTGGCCGTACGAGGCGCCAGGCGACACCGGACGCGCGTGGCAGTACATCCTCTCCAAGGTCACCACGTATCGGGATCTGGAGCCCGCGCTGCTCGGTCGTGTGGAGGAACTCATCGACTTCGTCACCGCCCCCGCAGAGTGACAGAGGTGCGGTCCGCGTGCGCCGGCGGACCCGGGCACGGCGACTACCCTGGAATCATGCCCGAACCCCGTACCTTCCGAGACGAACCGGTGTCGTTCGTACGCCGCAGCGGTCGGATGTCCGAGGCGCAGGAGCGCGCCTTCACCGAGCTCGGCCCGCACTACCTGCTCGACGTCCCGCGCGACGTCGCCTGGACCTCGGTGCACCCGGAGGCACGCCTCGATCCTGCGGCGGAGTACGGTCGCGAGTCCGACCTGTACGTCGAGATCGGCTCAGGGCAAGGGCACGCGATCGTCGCAGCGGCGTCGTCGCGCCCGCAGGATGACTTCCTCGCCGTCGAGGTGTTCCGCGCGGGGCTCGCCCGGACCATGCTCGATGCCGACCGTGAGGGCGCGCGCAATCTCCGTGTCGTCGAGGCGAACGCGCCCGAGGTGCTGTCGTCGTACCTGCCCGAGGGTGCGGCACGAGAGGTGTGGATCTTCTTCCCTGACCCCTGGCACAAGAAGCGGCACACCAAGCGTCGGCTCGTGCGGCCGGGCTTTGGTGACACCGCGGCGAGAGCGCTGCGTGATGGCGGCCTGCTGCGGCTTGCGACCGACTGGGAGGACTACGCGCTGCAGATGCGCGAGGTGCTCGATGCCGAACCCCTGTTCGAGCGCGCGTTCGACGGCGAGTGGGCCGAGCGTTTCGACGGTCGCGTCATGACCGCCTTCGAGCGCAAAGGCATCGCCAAAGGGCGCGATATCCGCGATCTCGTCTACCGGCGCCGGACCCGGCCATGACCGAGGCGCGGACCGCGGCGGCGACGTGGCCCGGTATCGTTCCCGCGGGGCTCGTCTGCGCCGCGGCTCCTGCCTTCTTCGTGGCCGAGATCCCGTGGCTCGGCTGGGTGCTGCTCGCTCTGGGCCTCGGTGCCGCCTGGGTGATCGAACGCCGTCGGCCGTCCGAGAGCCGGATCGTCAGCGGGGGAGAGCAACGCCCCCCGTCGCTCGTCCGCGACCTCTCCCTGATCGCGGTCGGTCTGCTGATCGTCAGCATCATCCCGTTGGCCGCCGAGTTGGACAACCTCGCGATGCTGCGGTTCACGCTGGCTCTCGGCGGCGCGGTGGCCGTGCCCTACGTCATCTCGCGTTTCGTGTACCGCGATCGTGCGATCAGTTTCCCGTGGCGGACCCATCGTCGCTGGGGGAGGCTCCAATGGGGATGGCTGGTGGCGGTGCTCGTCCTCGGCTGGCTGATCCTCCCCTTCTACTTCATCACGAGCGGTGTCTACCAGAACTGGCCCGTGGTCGACACTCCCGACCTCATCGCGCGGCTCTTCGTCGGAGTGGGTGCCGTCGGCATCTGGGACGAACTGTTCTTCATCTGCACGGTGTTCGCCCTGCTCCGTCGCCATTTCCCGAACGTGATCGCGAACCTGCTCCAGGCCGTCGTGTTCGTCTCGTTCCTGTGGGAGCTGGGGTACCGGGAGTGGGGTCCGCTGCTCACGATCCCGTTCGCGCTCCTGCAGGGATACATCTTCCTGCGCACCCATTCGCTCGCGTACGTGGTCACCGTGCATCTGCTGTTCGACGCCGTCGTGTTCGCGGTGCTCGTCCACGCGCACAACCCGGGGCTGCTTCCGGTCTTCCTGGTCTGAGCACGCGCGGAGACCTCGCGGGCTTGCCGGGTGAGCTCTCGGACGAGAGAATCAGCCCATGCTCATCGTCGGTCTCGTCCTCGCCGCAGCTGCCGCTGCGTTCCATGTGTTCATCTTCGCGCTCGAGTCGCTGAGGTGGACCGAACCCGAGACCAGGAAGATCTTCGGCGTCGCCAGCGAGGCGGACGCCGTCACGATGAAGCAGCTCGCCTTCAACCAGGGGTTCTACAACCTCTTCCTGGCGCTGACGACGTTGCTCGGCATCGGTCTCGTGATCGTGGGAGCCGAGACGGTCGGTCTGACCCTGGTGTTCGCGGGCACGGCCATGATGCTCGCCGCCGCACTCGTCCTGGTGCTCGCGGACCGCACGAAGGCTCGCGCCGCGACGATGCAGGGGGCGCTACCTCTGCTCGCCGTGATCGTGACTGCGATCAGCGTCTCGATCTCCTGACGCGTTCCCGGGGTCGCCCGGGAACGGGGTGACAGACGCTCTCTCACCCGGCACACTCGTGTCATGGCCGACTGGGTGCTGCACGTGGACATGGATCAGTTCATCGCCGCGGTCGAGGTGCTGCGGCGGCCCGAGCTCGCCGGACGCCCGGTGATCGTGGGCGGACGGGGGGATCCCACCGAGCGAGCCGTCGTGTCGACCGCGTCGTACGAAGCACGCGCCTTCGGCATCGGCTCGGGGATGCCGCTGAAGATCGCGGCACGCAAGGCCCCAGAGGACGCCGTGTTCCTCCCGGTCGATCACCAGGCGTACGAGATCGCCTCCGCGGACGTGATGGCTGCGCTTCGTGCGCTGCCGGAGGTCGTGGTGGAGGTCGTCGGATGGGACGAGTGCTTCCTCGGTGTGAGTACGGACGACCCCGAGAGCGTGGCGCGGGCTGCACAGGAGGCTGTGGGTGAGGCGACGGAGCTGCACTGCTCGGTCGGCATCGGCGACAACAAGGTGCGGGCCAAGATCGCGACGGAGTTCGGCAAACCCCGCGGGGTCTTCCGGCTCACCGAAGCGAACTGGTTCGACGTCATGGGCGACAAACCGACACGTGATCTCTGGGGCGTCGGCTCGAAGGTGCAGAAGCGTCTGGCTGCACATGGCATCTCGACCGTCCGGGAACTCGCGGACGCCGAGGAGGCGATTCTCGTCGAGGAGTTCGGCCCGCGGATGGGGGTCTGGTATCACGGACTCGGATCCGGTCAGGGGCCTGCCGTCGTCGATGACACGCCGTGGGTCGCTCGCAGCCACAGCCGGGAAACGACCTACCAGCAGAACCTCACGACACCGGACCAGATCGAGCGGGCCGTTCGCGAGCTCGCCGTCCAGGCTTTCGATGACTGCACCGCCGAGGGCAGGCCGGTCGTGCGTGTGCATCTGAAGGTTCGTTACGCGCCCTTCGAGACGAAGACGCTCGGTCGGAAGCTGCCGGGTGCGACCGAGGATCGTGAGGAGTTCGTGGCGGCGGCTCTCGCGCTGGCGGCGACCCTCGACGCCGAGCGCGAGGTCCGTCTTCTCGGTGTGCGCGCGGAGATGACGATGCCCGATGCCGCGGACGGCACCGGGCGCACGCCGGTCCGCGGAAGGATCTGACTCCTCCTCCGGGTACGGCGGCTCCGATCGAGGATCTCCGGGTCAGTCGCGGATGACTGCGGCGACCGCGCTGACCTCGATGAGAGCCCCGGGGACACCGAGGCCCGCGACGAGGGCCGCGGTGACCAGGGGCGGGGCGCCGTCTCTGGCGAGCCTCGACGCGACGGCGCCGTAGGCCGCGCGGAGATCCGCATCCTGACGGATCAGCACGGTCCAGCTGATGACGTCGGCGAGTCCGGCGCCCGCCGACTCGAGGGCGATGCGGGCGTTCTCGACGGCGCGGAGAGACTGCTCCGCGGCATGTGTGGATACGATCGCGCCGGTCGTATCCACACCGTTCTGGCCACCGACGTAGATCGTGGTCGCACCTGGCGGCACGACGGCGACGTGACTGAAGGCGGGGCTGGCGACGAGCCCTTCGGGCTGCATGAGGGTGATCTCCATGGCCACACTCTGCCTCGGGGAACCGACATCGCCGGCCCCGCCCTCGGATCACGGGATCAGAAGCGCAACAGCACCTTGCCGACGCGCCCCGGGGTGTTGCTCGCCTGCACCGCCGCGCGGATGTCTCCCGCGTCGAAGGTTCCCGCCACGGGAAGCGTCAGGCTGCCGTCGCCGACCCGCTGGATCAGCTCACCGAACAGCTCGCCGCGCACGCTCGGGTCGAGCTGCGGGATCACCTTGCTGCCCCAGAAGCCCTTCACCGTCGCCTGCTTGAAGATCACGTCGGAGGAAGCGATCTCCATGGTCGGAGAGTTCATCGCCCCGAAGGCGACGAGAGTGCCTCCCTCGGCGAGGAGCGAGAGGACGTCTCCCGCGGAGGAACCGCCGACCGAGTCCACGCCGGCGACGATGGGTGCTCCACCGGTGATGTGCGCGACCTGCTCGCGCCAGTCATCCTGATCGGTGGCGACCACATCGTCGATGCCCTGCGCCCGCAGCTCCTCGACTCCTGCCCCACGGCGGACGAGGCCGAGGACGCGGACGCCTCGTGCGGCTCCGAGCTGCGCGAGCATTCGACCGACGGCGCCGTTCGCCGCGTTCTGCACGATCCACTGGCCCGGCTCCACGTCGAGGAACCGCAGCAGGGCGATCGTGCTGAACGGCATCGAGACGAGCTGCGCGGCGCTCTCGTCCGAGAGTGAATCGGGAACCGCGATCAGGCCGGCCGCGTTCGCGAGGAAGTACTCCGACCAGGCGCCGAATGTGCCGCCGGTGGCGACCCGCTGACCGATGACGAGGTTGTCGACGCCGTCCCCGATCGCGTCGACGACGCCGAGCGCCTCGGTGCCGGACGCCGCGGGGAGCTCGGGCGTGAAGCCGTAGGTGCCGCGGACCGTCCACAGATCGTGGTTGTGGATGGGGGAGAGCACCGTCCGGAGGCGGACCTGGCCCGCGCCCGGTTCCGGGAGGGGGCGGTCTTCGATCCGGAGGACCTGCTCGGGATCACCGAACGTCTGGTGGATGAGTGCGCGCATGGGGTTCCGTTCCTGTGTGAGTGAATTCAACGAGGGTCGTCCGTGTCGACGGACGTGGCGAGGCCGGCGGTCACCCGCTGGAGTCGGTCGGTGATGTCCCGCAGCTCGGTGATGAGCGCGCGGCGGTGATCGTCGTCGCGGAGACCGGCGGCTTCGGCGACGGCGGCATGGATGGGCGCCACCTCCGCACGAAGCTCGTTCCCTCTCGCGGTGAGCTGCACCGTCACGACACGCTCATCGGTCCGGCTGCGGGATCGCTCCACGAGACCGGCCTGTTCGAGGCGTCGCACGAGTGGCGAGAGCGTGCCCGAGTCGAGGCGCATCACCTCGCCGAGCGATCCGATGGTCTGCTCGCCGTCGAGCCACAGCGCCGCGAGCACGAGGTACTGCGGGTAGGTGAGTCCCCAGGGCGCGAGCAGTGCCCGATACGCCTGAGTGGTGGCGCGGGCAGCGGAGTACAGCGAGAAGCACACCATTTCATCGGTCATGGCCATACGGTAATGCTTGCACACAAGTCAGTTGTGCACAACTTAATCTCTCGGACCGCCTCGTGAGCCGTGCGTCGCCCCACCCGCGGCGGGTGAGGATCCTCGCGTCGACCACGGTCGGTCGCAGTACGCTCGGGCCATCGGACCGCCGGAAGCAGGTGAGCGCAGTGAGAAGACCGTCGTGGTTCTTCAGCACGCTCGACGGCTACCGGCACCGCTGGATCGCGCGTGACGTCATCGCTGGGCTGTCGGCGGGGGCTGTCGTGATCCCGCAAGCGATGGCCTACGCGACGATCGCCGATCTCCCCGTCCAAGTGGGTCTGTACACGTGCATCCTGCCGATGCTCGTCTATGCGTTCCTCGGCGGCAGCCGGGCGATGAGCGTCTCGACGACGTCGACGATCGCGACTCTCACCGCGACGACTCTCGTCACCGCGGGCGTGGCCGCCGGCGCCGATGACGCGATCGGTTCTCTCATGACGCTGACGCTTCTCGTCGGAGTGACCCTTCTCCTCGCTCGGTTGTGTCGACTCGGGTCGCTCGTGGAGAACATCAGCGGTGCCACGGTGCTGGGGCTCAAGATCGGCGTCGGCGCAACGGTCGCCGTCGGGCAACTGCCCACGCTGCTGGGCCAGAGCGAGGACTTCTCCGGACATGGCTTCTTCCGGTCGCTCGCGGCCGTCGGGAACGCTCTCGACAGCGTGAACTGGCCGACACTGGCCCTGTCGGTCGGCTCGATCGCCGCGCTGCTCGTCCTGAACCTCGTCGCCCCGAAGATCCCCGGAACACTCGTCGTCGTTGTCGGCGGCATCCTCCTCGTCGGGCTCGGGGGCATCGATGAGCTCGGCGTCCGCCTGATCGCGCCCGTCCCGAGCGGGCTCCCCGTTCCCGGCATCCCCGACCTCGCACGGATCCCCGTGTTGCTCCCGGGTGCGCTCGCCATCGCGGTCATGGCCTTCCTCGAGTCCGCAGCGGTGGCTCGGAGTCTCCGCGCGGCGACCGATCGTCAGGTCGACAGCGACCAGGAGCTTCTCGCGACCGGGGCGGCGAACACGGTCGGCGCGTTCTTCGGCACCATGCCGGCGGCGGGCGGGTTCTCGCAGAGCGCCGTCAATCGGAGTGCGGGCGCCACGTCGCAGCTGGCGACGGTGGTGACGGTCGTGCTCGCCCTCCTCGTGTCGTTGTTCCTCGGCCCCGTGCTGAGTCTGTTGCCGGAGGCGACCCTGGCGGCGATGGTCTTCGTGGCGGTCGCAGGTCTCATCGACATCCCCGAGCTGGTGCGGTGGGCACGGATCAGTCGGGTGGACTTCTGGGTCGCCCTGTCCGTCGCTGTCCTCGGGCTCACGGCAGGGCTCCTCCCGGCCGTCGCGGTCGGAGTCGTCGTCACCCTGATCCTCGTGCTGCGCGAGTTGAACGTGCCGAAGGTGCGCGTGGTGGGCAGGAACGACGGGGTGCTCGGCGTCGACCTCGAACGGGGGCTCTACACCGCCAACGCGCTGGTCAACGAGCGCCGCGTGCTCGAGCTCGTCGATCGAGAGAGAGAGCCCATCCGCGCGCTCGTGCTCGGGCTGCGACAGCAGGAAGTCATGACGATCACGGTGCTCGACGCCCTCGAAGACCTTGATCGCGAGTTGGCGCAGCGCGGTGTCTCCCTGCACCTGGCTGCGCTTCCGGAACCGGCGACGGCGGTCGCGGAGCACACCCCCTGGTTCCTGCGGCTCTCCGCCGCTGGGCGGGTGCATGTCTCCGTACGAGACGGGATCGCGTCGATCGCCGCGACGCACACGGATGCCGCGCTCGACGCCGTGCCTCCTGCCGAACCCGACGAACCACGCTGACCATCGGTCTCACGGTCGCCTGGTGCGGGACATCGGTCAGAAACTGCCGATGCCCTTTCCGGCCATCGACATCCCGATCACCAGGAGGAGCACCGCCATGATGACCGCGTTCTCGGTGGCGAGCCAGCCGCGCAGGGCGTTCAGAGGCGCTCGAAGCCGGTCTGCCGCGATGAGGTAGCCGATCACCGGGACGAGCACCGTCGAGGCCGCGATGAGCGTGTAGACGGTCACCACGAGGACCGTCGAGCCGACGGGAAGAGCCGCAGCGCCGATGTCGGTGCCGGAACCGGCCGCCATGATGAGATTCTTCGGATTGACCGCAGAAAGCAGGAAGCCGAGTCCGAAGGCGACCGGGAAGGTGATCGTGTCGATCGCCTTCATCCACTTCGGCAGGGCCGCCTCTTCGCCCGCTTTCGGACGTTTGCGCCACTGTCCGAACGCGAGCACGAAGAGGAGCACCCCGAGCAGGAGCTGCACGAGGCCGCGGATCGGGCGGGAAGCGTCCGGGTCCTCCTCCGGGAGGATGGCGAACAGCAGCGTGAAGACCGTCACCGCCACGACGATGCCGATCACCCACCCGAGCAGGAAGCCCACACTCGTGACGCGGGCCTTCGGCGAGAGCAGCATGAGGATCGCCGCGATGATCGGGATCGGGCTGATCGCCACGCCGAGAGCGAGCGGGAGGATCTCTCCGATGACGGTGCCCATCAGTGACCTGCTTTCCTTGAGGACGTGGGCTCCGCCGACGACGGGGCCAGGTGGCTGATCGCGGCGCGGTTGGTCGAGAAGACCTCTTCCGCGTCGAGCAATCCGAGGCTGGTGAGACGGTGCAGCGTCTTGGGGCGGACTCGGCTGTACGCGAGCGAGATGGATTGCGACGCGAGCCATTCCTTGAGCGCGGTGAAGGACTCCGCTCCGGTGACGTCCACATCGGTCACGGCCTCCATGTCGACGACGAGGTGGTGGACCGAGTCCGTTCCGGCCGAGCGGATCGCCTCCTTCACCGCGGTGGAGAAGACGGCGCCGTTCGCGAAGAACAGGGGGGCCGCGAGACGGATCACGATCACTCCCGGGGCGGTGACGTTTCCCGCGGGGGCGTCTTCGAGCAGGGACTCGCCGGGGTCGCCGCTGGATTCCAGGACATCGATCGCCGGATGCGAGGCGCGCTTGGCGAGGTTGATGAGCGCGAGCACGAAGGCCACCAGGATGCCTGCGATCGAACCGACGAAGAGCGTGGTGAGGAAGCAGGTCGCCCCGATGAGGAACTCGAACCGATCCTTGCGCCACAGATCGATGAAGTCGCGCACGCCGAGAAGCGGGATGATGGCCACGCCCACGATCGCGCCGATCGCGGGGGAGGGGATGTCGGCCAACAGTGCCGTGCCGAACAGGAGGAGCAGCAGGGTTCCCGCCGCGAGGATCAGAGCGGGGAACTGTGTGCGGGATCCGGCCTGATCCATCGCCGCGGTGCGGGAGGTCGAGGAGCCCACCGCGAAGCTGCCCTGCGCCCCCGCCGCGATGTTGGAGATGCCGAACGCGAACAGGTCACGGTTCGCGCGGAACGGATAGCCGTGTTTCTCGGAATAGGAGCGGGAGACGAGCAGCCCCTCCGCCGTCGTCACCAGCGTGAGCGCGATCGCGGAGGGCACCAGCGCGAGCCACAGCGACCAGTCGATCATGGGCCAGGTCAGCACCGGAGGCCCCGCGGGAACTTCACCGAGCACATCCACCCCTCGCTGATCGAGGCCGGTCAGGACGACCACGAGCGTGGTCACGACCAGCACGATCAGCGCCCACGGGACCGCACGCAGGAAGCGGCGCCCCAGCAGGAGGACGGCCACCGAGCAGACGGAGATCAGGACGGCCCAGCCGTTGAGGGTCGTGAAGCCTCCCACGAGATCGGCGATCTTGCCGGTGAACTCCTTCCCGGAGTCGATCTTGACGCCCAGCATCTTCGCCACCTGGCTCACCATGATGTCGAGCGCGAGGCCGCCCACGAAGCCGACGAGGATCGGCTTCGACAGGAAGTTCGCCAGGAAGCCGAGCTTGAACACGGCCAGAAGCACGAACATCACCCCGCAGATGATCGCCTGCGCGAGTGCCAGGGTGGCGTAGTCGGCGCTGCCCGCGGCGGCCAGACCACCGATCGACGAGGCGACGAGCGCGGCGGCCGCGGCATCCGGAGACGCGACGAGCTGGCGTGAGGAGACGACCAGGGCATACACGATCGTCGGTACCACGAGGGCGTAGAGCCCCGCGGTCGGCGGGAGACCGGCGATCTGCGCGTAGCCGATGTTCAGGGGGATGGCGATCGCGAGCAGCGTCACACCCGCGGTCAGCTCGGTCACGAAGTTCCGCCCGGTGAGCCCCGTGAGTGGTCGTTGCACGTCGCCTCCCTCCGTCGCACCCGGTCGGGCGCGTTCGCGTCCACCATCCCAGTCCGGGAAGACGGCGACCACCAGGGCCTAACCTCCCCCGGGTGATACTCCGCCGGAGCGGATCGGGGCGCGGGAGGTCAGACGCTGCGTCGAATCCGTCGCCGCAGACGGCCTCGGGGCTGGGGCGCCGGCTCCGGCTCGGAAACCGCGGGCACGGCGGTGCGATCCCCGGACAGCCAGCGCACCCAGGTGGTCCCCGGATCGCCTTCGAGCACCAGTGCGCGTGCCAGCAGGGTGAGCGGGATCGAGAGGATCGCGCCGAGGGGCCCGATGATGAACGTCCAGAAGATCACCGAGAAGAAGCTGAGCGTGAGACTGAGGTCGACCGCGTCGCTGACGAACTTCGGTTGCACGAGAACCTGGAGCACCACGTTCACGACGCAGTACACGACGACCACACCGAGGAGGAGCGGCCAGCCGCCGACCGCGTACGCGAGGATCGCCGGGGGGACGAGCCCGAGGACGAATCCGATGTTCGGGATGAAGTTCGTCACGAACGCGAGGATCGCCCAGACGACGGGTGCGGGAACACCCATCCACCACAGGGCCAGGCCATCGATGATCGCGACGATGGCCCCGAAGGTGGCGTTGACGATGTAGTAGCGACGGATTCCGGAACTGAGGTGGGTGATGCGCGCGATCACCGCACCCTTCGAAGCGCCGAAGAGTTCGGGCGCCTGCCGGTATCGTGCCGCGTCGGCCGCCATGAAGATGATGTAGGCGCAGACGAAGAACAGCGCGGTCGCGACGCTGAGCACGGTGCCGCCGATGCTGCGCACGAGGCCGAGCAGAGTGGTGGGATCCAGCACGGAGGCTGCCGCATCCGAGGCCTGCTCGTCCAGGCCCAGGGCCTGCAGCCAGGCGATGAACTCGTCGGCGGTGTTCGCCAGGCCTCCCTCCGAGACGAGATCGCCGACCAGCCGTGCGAACTGCGTACCGGCGAGCCAGAGCAGGGCGCCCATCGCCAGGAGGATCAGGTAGGCGACGACGATGACGGCGGTCGTGCTCGCCCACCGTGGCCATCCGCGGCGGTCGAGCGGGCGACGGAGGGGTTCGCAGATGATCACGATCACGATCGCGAGAGCCAGCGGTCCGAAGATGTCGCGCACGAAGTACACGCCCGCCAGCGTGACCACGCTCGCCGCGAGTACCAGGAGCACTCGAAGACTGGGGGAGAGCATCCGATCGCCGGAGCCCCCGGGCGGTGATGAGGTGGTCACGCGGCCAGCGTAGCCGTCGCTCGCGGATGATCGCGCTCGCCTCGCGGATGGCAGCGCGGACAGAACCCGGCGCTCAGTATGGCTCGGGAGGGACGAGGGGCGGCGTGCTCTGCTCCGGTGTCACCACGCTGCGCAGGCCGGCCGCTTCCAGTGCCTCGGCGACTGCGCGCACGGTGTCGGAGACGACGGTGGCGCCGTGCAGGGGGTGATGCCAGACCTGGAGTTCCAGCATCCATCGGGTCGGGGAGACTGAGCTGATGCGCACCCCCGGGCGCTCGCGTGTGTGCACACCGTCGACGGTGGCCGCCGCGTCGGTGATGATCCCGATCACCTCGTCCAGGTCGAGGTCGTCGGACCGCGCGATCCTGACCTCCAGCGCGCTTCGACGCGCCCCGTGTCGGGAGTTGTTCACGAGCACGCCGGTGAGCAGCGCGGCATTCGGCACGTGCACCGTGCGTCCGTCCACCGTGGTGAGGATCACCGCGCGTCCGTTGAGCTCCTGCACCTTGCCGCGGATCTTCCCGTCCGGGCCGTCGATCGCGATCTCCTCGCCGATCTTCACCGACTGGCGGGACTGGATCAGGACGCCCGCCGCGAAGTTGTCCGCGACACCTCGCAGGACCAGGATCAGGACGACGACCGCGATGGCCGTCATCGCCAGCAGCGGCTGCACGTTCGCGCCGAGGAAGGCCAGGCCGACCCCGATGCCGACCAGGAGCAGTGCGTACTGGGTGAATCGCGCGGCGAGCTGCGCCACGGAGTCCGAGATGCCGGGTGTCCGGGTGGTGAGCTTCAGAACGCCTTTGCGCGCGAACCGCGACAGCAGCCACCCGACGAGCACCGACAGCACCGCCAGCCCGATCTGCAGGGCGGAGAGACCGTCGGGGAACAGGTCCTCCCAGGTCACGATCGCGGCTCCTTCGGGCTCGTCCTGGTCGTCCGCCTCATGCGACAAGGATGCGCCGACCCGGTCGCAGCGCGTGCGCCGCGGTCACCCCGCGCGGGTGAGCCCGGCGGTGCGGTGGCGTGCGACCGCCAGGACACTGGGCCCATGTCCACGACTCCGCCGACGCCGGATCTGCTGACGGCCGCACGCTCGCGCGGAGCGACGAGGGAGCGTGCGCGGGAGGCCATCGGGCTCCAGATCTCGATCTTCGCCTTCACCCTCGCGGCACTCGTCGCCCTCCCCGTCTTCGGTCTGCGCGCAGCCGCCATCTCCGGCCCCGACTCGCTCGGCCAGTTCGTCGCACTGATGTCGGCGGTCACGGCGATCGTCGTCTTCGTGCTGGGGCGGATCATCGCCGCCGATCCCGCGCGGGAGAAGCGGCTCGGCGTGCTCGACATCATCGACATCGCGGCTTTCGCGTTCGCCCACGCCATCATCGCGATGCTCGGATGGACGCTCGCGGCGACGATCATGGAGCAGGGGCTCCTGGGAGCCGTGGTGTATCCGATACCCGTGCTGATGCTGGCCGGAGCCGCCGCGGCGCTCACCGCGTACGTGACCTACTACTCCGCGACCCACCTCGATCTGCAGCTGTTGGCGACGGTGCTCGCCGTGTTCCTCGTGCTCGGAATCCTCGCGAGCATGCTCACCGCGAGCGATCCGCAGTGGTGGAAGGAGAATCTGAGTGCCCTCGGCATGACCGACGATCTTTCGGCGCGCGCCTTCAATCTGACGTTGATCGTCGCCGGCGTCCTCGTGACGACGCTGGCCCGCTACGCCACGCGGGGCATCCCGACCACGCACCCACGCGGAGTGGTCGCCGTGCGGACGTGCCTCGTCATCGTGGGAATCTTCCTCGGCCTCGTCGGCGTGTTCCCCGTCGATCAGCACTTCGCGCTGCACACGGGCGTGGCCTCGGGCATGGTCGTCGCGTACGCCGTGCTCGTGGTCGCCATCCGGCGATGGATCCCCGGTGTCTCCCGCACGTTCGTCATCCTCGGCTACGTGTTCATCCTGCTGATCCTGCTGCTCTCGGTGTTCTTCGCCGTCGGCTACTACACGCTCACCGCGGTCGAGCTGGTGGCGGGGACGGTCGTCTTCAGCTGGATCATCCTCTTCATCCGCACGGCCGATGCGCTCAAGCGCGACGCGGAGCGAGAGGCTTCGGACGGCGGAACTCGACGAAAGTCACCTTGAAGGGCTAACCGATACGCCAGTACCTTGGTGCCATGTCGCCCCCCGTACGCTCGACGACGCCGGGACCGACGGTGCGTTTCCGACCGCCGGCACCGCAACCAGGCGCCATCCGTCGCGAACGCGTGAGCGACGCGCTCGAGGCGGCAGCGGCGGTGGACTCGCTGGTCGTGGTCAGTGCCCCCAGCGGATTCGGCAAGACCACTGCCGTCGCTGACTGGGCTTCCGGGCTCGAGCAGGTCGCCTGGTTGGGGCTCAGCTCGTTCGACTGCGATCCGTCGCGGCTGACCCAGGGAGTCGTGCACGCCCTCCTGGTCGGGGCCGAGAGAGCCGGGCGGTCGCTGGCCCTGTCTCGGGACCTGGACGACCCGAGTCACGCCTACCAGGAGATCTGCAGCGCCCTTGAGGGCGTCGATGACCGCGTGCACCTGATCATCGACGACGCGCAGCGCGCGGGGGAGGACTGGCGTCGGGGTCTCCTCGGCATGCTTGCGGAGCAGGCTCCGGACAACCTGCGGATCGTCCTCGTCGGCACGACACTGCTCGAGGTCACGCTCTCCCGGCATCGGATCACGCATCCGGACGCCTTCGTGGGCGTGGAGATCCTCAGCTTCACGGCGCCGGAGGTGGAGCGTCTGCAGGCGTCGGCGGCGAACGGTCTCGCCGCCGACACGATCTTCGAGGAGACCAGGGGTTGGCCCATAGCGGTCCGCCTGATGATGATCGGTGGGGCTCGACCGGACTCCGTGGCGCAGAGCGCTTCGGGTTTTCTCGGCGCCTACGTCCGCGAACATGTGCTCGGCGCATTGCCCCCGGGCGTGGCCGACTTCGTGCTCGACGCGAGCGTCTGCGGCGAGCTCACCCCGGAGCTGGCCACTGCGGTCACGGAGCGTCCCGACGCGGCCGAACTCCTCGAGACGTGCGTGCGCCTCGGGCTCTTCCTCGACCGGTTCGACGGTTCGCACGGGGTCGTGTACCGCTGGCACGCCTCGTTCGCACGACAGTGCGCGGAGATCGTGCGGCTCGATGCCGTACGCGCCGCCGCCTGCCATCGTCGTGCGGCGAGCGCGCTCGAGGCGACTGATCCCATCGCGTCGATCGCGCATTCGCTCCGCGCAGGGGAGTCCGTGACCGCGAGAGACACGTTGCTGCGCCATTGGCTCGGTCTCGTCGTGGGGACGAGTGCCGCCGAGGTCGAGCGCACGGCGGTGGAGATGCTGCATCGAACCCCCGACGACGCGCAGGTCCTCCTCGTCCGCGCCTGCGCGAGTGACGTGTTGGGCGACCATCGTGTGGCGCGCGAGCTGTTCCGCCGCGCCGAGGCGACGGTGGCCCGGACGTGCGAGGGAGCGGAACCCCCGGTCCTGCTCATCGCCCGGCTGTTCATCGCGGATGAACGCACCGAGGTCGCTGAGGCGAGCGCCAGAGTGCGCCGGATGCTCCTCGAGGGGGATTCGACCGAACTCGGGGATCGCGCGGCGCTCAACTATCTCCTCGGCTGGACCGAGATTCGTCATCGCGGCAACCCGATGATTCCGTTGGAGTACTTCTCGGTCGCCGCCAGGGAGGCGCAGACCTCCGGGGACCGCGAACTGGCGAAGCGTTCGCTCGGGCATCTCGCCTTCGGTCAGACGTGGGCCGGTCGTTTCACCGACGCACGGGTGTCCCTCGCCGCCGCGTACGACGTCGAGGACGCCACCCTTCCCTGGAGCACGTACGCCGGAGGGAGCGCAGCGACGGCCTCGGGCTATGTCGCGTACTGGTCGGGCGAGATCGCCGAGGCGATCCGGGCGTTCGGCACGGTGATCGCCAACGGGGGCTCAGACCGATCCTTCACGAGCGTCGCGCGCATGATGACCGCCTACGCGGCGGCGGAGACGGGCGACGTCGCTGCGTGCCGTCGCGCGGCGATCGGCATCCAGGACATTCCCCTCGAGGTGATCCACGGCATCTCCTGGCCGGCATTCCGGGAGTCGTCGGTCGCGCTGCTGGAGGAGACGGTCGGGCGTCAGGATCGGGCGATGCGGATCGCCAGGAAGTACATCCAGTGCCCGGATCTCCCCGTCGTCAACGTCGCGCTCGCGGGGGTCTTGCGTCGGGCCGGTGAATACTCCGCGGCGCTGGAGATGCTGCGCTCGCTTCGGCAGTTCAGCGAGATCTCCTACGTGAAGTCGGCGACACTGATCACGGCTGCGGTGCTGCGCCGGCATGGTGGTCATCACGACGAGGCGCACGATCTGTGCGAGGCGGCGGTCGCCGTCGCCTCCGGCGAGAACATCCGGCTTCCCTTCGGGCCTCGCGAGACGGCGGTGCGCAAACTGCTGGGCGAACACGTCCACTTCGGCACGCAGTTCGAGGATTTCATCGGACGCTGCCTCGCGAACGATGCCGCCGGTTCGCTGGTGGAGACGCTCTCGGAGCGGGAGCGGGATGTCTTCCAACAGCTGCAGACCGCGCGGACGCTGCACGAGATCGCTCGAGAGCTGGCGGTGTCGATCAACACGGTCAAGACGCACCAGCGGGCGATCTATCGCAAGCTCGGGGTGTCCTCGCGGCGCGAGGCCGTACGCACCACGGTCTGAGTCCCCCGCACCCGGCAACGCGGGACGCTCAGTGGTGCTGCAGGGCCGTGGCGAGAACCGTGTTCGCTATCGCGGCTGGAATCGGTTGCATCGCCAGGATGCTGTCCCCTCGTCGATCGACGTCGCGGGAGAAGCGCTCGCTCCACGTCGGCTCGATGAGCATCAGCGCCGCGACGGTGCCGACGGGAAGGCGCGAGGCGAAGTGCCGCGCATCGTCGTCGCCGATCAGGCCGGGGGTGTCGAGTCCGAGGCCGGCGAGCGCAAACTCGTCGGTGTCGATCTCGATCAGCCGCCAATCGTCTCCATGCAGTCGATGGAGGATGAGGAAGTCCAGAAGGCGGATGGCTCCGCTCTCCACCTGTCGAAGCAGAGCCTCCAGGATGTTCGGGCTGAGGCGGCCGTCCTCGAGGCGCACGACGACGAACTCGACGTCGCCGAGCGCCTCCAGGGTCACACCGACCGCCTCAGGCACGATCTCAGCTCAGTGCGCGTGCCTTGATGGCAGCGAACTCGTCGGGGGTGATGGTGCCGGCGGCGAGGAGCTTCGACGCTTTGTCGATCTCATCGCTGGGACTGGAACCGGCGACGCTGCGGATGTAGGAGTCGGCGGCCTGCTGCTGCTCCTTGTATGCCGAAGCGCTGCGTTCGCCCATGCCCCTGCCGCGCGCGATCATGTAGACGAGGGCCGTCAGGAAGGGGACGAAGATGAGGAAGATGATCCAGACGGCCTTCCACCAGCCGTTCAGGGCGTGGTCCCGGAACAGGTCCGCCACGATGTTGAAGAGCACCATCAGGTAGGAGATGAACACGAAGACCCAGAAGAACCACCAGATGATGTCCCAGAAGCTTGTCCAAATCGACACTTCGGACCCCTTTCGTTGAGTTACTGCGTACCGCGATAGTGACAGCGCGACGGGGAGGGCGGGGAGCTCGCTCACCCCTAGCGGGCGACCCTCGCACGGTCACCAGGAACGGGTGAGGCGGTGGGGGCTCCGTCGGAACCTCGCGCGTAACGTGCACCGTGTGGACGAGACGAAGCCGGTGACGCACACGGAGCGGGAGAGCGGTCGACCCCTGTCGCGTCTGCAGCTCATGCTCCCGGCGAAGCCGTTGCTGTCGGGGTTCACCGTCGCCGTGGGGGTCCTGCTCGCGATCGCCCTGGCAGCGACGATCGCCGGCATCTCCACCGTTCTCATCTCGATCTTCTTGGGGATGTTCCTCGCGCTCGGACTCGATCCGGCGGTGCGCGCTCTCGAACGCCGGAGGATGAGCCGTGCGGCGGGTGTCGCGGTGGTCGCCGCCGTGTTCCTGGCCGTCGTCGCCGTGATCCTCCTCGTCCTCGTTCCGATGACGATCCGACAGATCTCCGCCGCGATCGAGGCGGCACCCGAAACCATCGCGGCGATGCAGCAGAGCGAGTGGTATCTGGCACTGGAGGCGAACCTCGGTGTCGACCTCTCGGCCGTCGTCGCCGAGGGCATCCACTCGCTCACCACGCTGTCTTCCTTCCTCGCGATCTCCGGAGGGGTGCTCAAAGCGGGTTTCGGCGTGATCGGAGCGGTGTCGAGCTTCATCATGGTGGTCGTCCTCACGCTGTACTTCGTGTCCTCGTTGCAGAGCATCAAGGGCGCGGTCGCCTCCCTGGTCCCGCTGTACCGGCGGGCTCGATTCGCCGAGGTGCTGGAAGAGATCACGCAGTCGGTCGGGGGAGTGGTCGCCGGCGGCGTGACGCTCTCGGTGATCAACGCGCTGGTCGTGCTCGTGATCCAGTTCGCGGTCGGCTCGTCCATCCCCGCGGTGATGGCGATCGTCGCGTTCTTCGTCACGCTGGTCCCGATGATCGGGTCTCTGGTCTTCCTGGTCATCGGCAGCGTCGCGACGCTGTTCGTCAGCCCGCTGGCCGCGCTGATCTTCGCGATCGCGTACCTCGTCTACATCCAGGTGGAGGCGTACGTCGTCACCCCTCGTGTCATGGGCAAGGCGGCCGCGGTGCCCGGGGTGCTCGTGATCATCGGCGCGATGATCGGCGCCACCCTCCTCGGACTGCTCGGCGCGCTCGTGGCGATCCCGCTGACCGCGTCGATCCTGATCATCGTCCGCAAGGTGTGGATCCCGCGCCAGAACAGTCAGACCGAGCCGCCGGACGGCTGAGCGCTCACCCGGTTGGGGTGAGAATGCGGACCTCCGCCTCGACAGCGATGCGAGCATGAGCGCACGGTCCGGTTCGTCACCGTGAGAAAGGACAATCCATGAATGACTTCCGATTCGGCCCCGCCGAGTTCTACCTCGTCGGGTTCGAAGGAGAGCGTCCCGACCCGGCGACGTTCCGAGCACTGACCGACCTCATCGACAGCGGTGTCGTCCGGTTGCTCGACTTCGTCGTGTTGTCGAAGTCGGCGAGCGGTGAGGTCGAGATCGTTGAGCTCGACGATGATGACGGCGATCTCGGGCTGGACGACTTCCAGCCGATCGCCGCAGGCCTCGCCGGTGAGGAAGACGTGGAGGCGCTCGCTGCAGCCCTCGATCCGGGACAGTCCGCCGCCGTCGTCGTCCTGGAACTCACGTTCGCCCGCGCTCTGGCGCAGAGCCTCGCGGCCGCAGGCGGGCAGGTGCTCCGGAGCGAGCGCGTCCCCGCTCCCGTCGTGAACGCCATGATGGACATCCTCGACCAGGAAGGTTAGTGACATGCCAATGAGAAGATTCGGCCGCCCCGGACTGATCGGGCTGGCAGCAAGGACAGCCGTCGTGGCAGGAACGGCGTCGGCCGTGGGCGGTGCCATGTCTCGGAACCAGCAGCAGCGGGCTCAGGGACAGTACGAGCAGCAGCAGTACGAAGCCGCCCAGCAGCAGGCGCAGATCGATGCGGCTGCGCAGAACGCCGCCGCACAGTACGCCGCTGCACCTGCAGCAGCGGCACCCCCGGCGGCAGCGGCGCCCGACGACATGGTCGCGAAGCTGCAGCAGCTGGCGGCGCTCAAGGACTCGGGCGTCCTCTCGCCGGAGGAGTTCGTCGCGGCGAAGCAGAAGCTGCTGAGCTGACGATCGGGGCGTGCGCCGGACCCGGCGCACGAAGGGGCGACACGGAGGAGGACGCCGCATGAGCGAACTGGAGGATCTGCGTGCCCGCGTTCTTCTGCTCGAGCAGGAGAACGAGGCGCTCAAGAAATCGCCGGCGGAGAAGGAGCGCCGGCGCCCGGTGGCGAGGAGCATCGTCGCGGGGATCGTGCTCGCCGTCGCCGTGTTGATGGCACCGATCGCGGCGATGGGCACGTGGGCGCGCCTCCAGCTCGTCGATGCCGACAGGTTCGTGGCGACGTTCGCGCCTCTGGCCGAGGATCCCGACGTTCAGGATTTCGTCGCCGACCAGGTCAGTGCCGCCATCCATGAGCAGGTCGACCTCGACGCGGTCGTGGGCGAGGTCTTCGACGGCTTGCGGGAGCTGGATCTTCCCCCTCGCGCGTCCTCCGCCCTCAGCCTCCTGGAGGCGCCGGCGGCCAGCGGGCTCACGTCCCTCGTCGACACCGTGATCCACGATGTGGTCGCCTCCGACCAGTTCGCCGACATCTGGGCGCAGTCGCTGCGTTTCAGTCATGAGCGTGCTGTAGCGATCATGCAGAACAGTCCGGACACCGCGCTTCAGCTCGCAGACGACGGCGTGCTGTCGATCGATCTCGGTCTCGTGGTCGAGCGCGTCAAGGCGGTGCTGACGGAACGCGGCGTCGAATTCGCGGACCTGATCCCGCAGATCGATCGCTCGATCCCCATCGCGCAGGCCGATGCTCTGGTGCTGGTGCGGACGGTCTACCAGATCGCGGTCGCCGCGGGCTTCTGGCTGCCGTGGGTCGTGCTCGGCCTGGTGGTCGGAGGGATCCTGATCGCCCGGAACCGCCCACGTGCGTTGTTCTGGACCAGCGCGGCGCTCGCCGTGGCATTCCTGCTCCTGTCCGCGGGGATGGGGATCGGCCGAGTGTTCTTCATCGGTGCGGTCAGTCCGTCGATCATGACGGCTGCCGCGGCCGAGTCCCTCTTCGATCAGGTGACGTCCTTGCTCAGTTCG
This sequence comes from Microbacterium sp. IO18, assembly GCF_049099505.1. Taxonomy (NCBI): domain Bacteria; kingdom Bacillati; phylum Actinomycetota; class Actinomycetes; order Micrococcales; family Microbacteriaceae; genus Microbacterium; species Microbacterium sp. IO18. The sequence continues at coordinate 841,534 of NZ_JBMJAF010000001.1, read as the reverse complement.
ACGATCGCTGCGCTGGCCTTGGTCGGCGTCCTGGTAGCCGTGTGGGCCTGGATCGCCGGGTCGAGCCGCAGTGCCGTCGCGCTTCGGGGCGCGTCGGCGAGCGGGTTCGCTGCGGTACGGAACACCTGGGAACGGCGAGGCGTGTCCACGGGACGCTTCGGCCTTGCGATCGACCGATTCCACGGGCCGATCGTCATCGCCGGCATGGCCCTCGCGCTGCTCATCCTCATCATGACGCGACCGGTCTCGTTCGGTTCGGTGGTCGGAGTATCGGTCGGTCTCGTGGTCTTCCTCATCCTGGTCGAGCTCGTGCGGCGTCCCTCCACCGCGACGGACGTTCTCGGGGAAGAGGACACCGACGAGGACGCGGCCGCACCGGAAGCCGCCGTCTCGACGACCCCCTGAACCCCACCGAGCGTTCGGCCCGCAGGCTCAGGATGCCTGCGGGTCGCGCGTCGACGAGGGGAACACGGTCGCCCAGTCGTCCTTCACGCTGACCACGGTGTAGCCCTTGTCCGCAGCGTCTGCGAGCACCTTCTCGGCACCGGCGTCGTAGGGCGTGTCGCCGCGTTCCGGGTCGTCGTGGTGGACCAGGAGCGCGAATCCGGGCCGTGGTCCGCGGCGCGCGAAGTCCATCATCGCGGCGTCGCCGTTGGAGTTGCCGCCGACGAACAGGGGTCGTCGACCGATACGGGTCCAGATCCGGATGGGTTTCTCCGGGCCGTCGTCGAAGAAGGCCAGGGACGGCGAGTAACGAACGGTCGCGTCCGTGTCGTCCCAGGCGAGGCCGAACGCCGACCCGACGACGCGTTCCGGCGGGATGCCGTAGTTCGCCTGGGTCATCGGGCGCATGAAATCGCGCTCACCCCCCGACACGATGTAGCACGTGAAGCCGTGCAGCTCGAGGTAGCGGAGCAGTTCGACCATCGGCTGATAGACGGTCTCGGCGTAGGGGCGCTTCAGTGTCGGGTGCTGCGCGACCTCGTAGAACTCGGCGACCGAGCGGGCGTAGTCCTCGACGCTCATGCCATCGGTGAGGCCGACGAGAGCCTGGATGATGACCTTCAGGTCGGAGTCGTCTCCGCCGTAGTGCTTGTCGATCGCCGTGCCCAGCCAACCGAAGTCGCCGCTCACCGCAGCCAGGTACGGCTGCTTCTCGGCCAGCGCGGGATCGCGTTCCGCGGCGGCGCGCCACTGTTCCACCACGTAGTGCAGTTGCGTGATCATCGGCTTCTCGGACCACAGGGTGCCGTCGTTGTCGAACACGGCGACCCGTTCCTCGACCGGCACCGCCCCCGCGCCGTCGGTGACGGAGGCGACGAACTCCTCGATCTCGCGCCGTGTGCGGGTGTCGCGCCACGACGGCAGGGCGGCGTTCTCGGTCATCTCGGATCCTCACGGCTCGATCGATCGGCGGTTCGACGGCTCCATGCTGGCATCCCACGAAAGCGTGGAGAGGCCGCCGGTCACCCCTCTCGGGTGAGACTCCGCGGTGCAGCGGGAGCGGGCGGCTGCTCGTCCCGTGTCAGCGCGGTGTGATGTCGCCGAGCTTCCAGCTCCGGTCGAAGTACGGCTCGGTGGGGCCGTAGAAGCGGAAGTACGAGAACCAATGCCGCCCAGGAATGGTCTGCACCCAGTTCGTCGGTCCTTCCGCGGGCTCCTCCGGACCGAAATACAGGTCGACCGACCCGTCGTCGTTGAGCGTGAGGTCGGTGTCCCGGGAACCACGGTCACCACGCTGCTGAGGATTGTCGATCAGACAGCGCGTCGTGACGTCGTACACGGTGGCCGACCAGAAGAGCTTGGCAGGAACATCCGCGGGGACATGCAAGGTGTAGTCGCGGCCTCCATCGAGCCACTCGCCCGCGCCGTCGACGTAGGAACCGAGGTACGCCTGACCGACCCCCGGCGTGGTGCTCTTCATCGCCTGAGAGAAGGACACGGCCTCGTAGAACCAGGACGCCCGCTCGAACAGCTCGTCGTATCCCTCGCCGCGCTGCGCGGGGTTGTCGAGCACGATGGCCAGTTCCCACGCGCGGTCCGGCCAGTACCTGACCTCGTCGAAGCGCTTCGCGAAGGTGTTCGCCTGAGCCATGAGCTCCCCGGCCGCCGCGCCTTGCTCGAGGATGCGCGTGAGCCGTTCGTCGGGCGCGAACGGCTTTCCCTTCTCGATTCCCAACTGCTTGAGCATGGCGAGGTAGAAACGGTCCCGTTCGTCGACGACCTCGCTCTGGTAGATCGCGTGGAGGCGCTTCCAGTACTCGAGGCCGCGGGGCTGGTCGCCGGTCCATGCGCGGCCGTCGGGGGATACGATCCGCGTCGGCGCGGGGTCCGTACGGTCGGCGTACGGATAGATGCGCACCGCGTTCACGAGTGCATCGGCTCGCGCCGGATCGGGATCGAGGGTGCGGAACCCGAACATGATGTTCACGCCGGAGGAGTGGAGGACGCGGTATCCCGCATCGAGGTCGTCCGGCTCGGCGACAGCGGGTGCGAGGATGACGTACCTCCCGCCCTCGCCTCGGTCCGGGCCCATCTCGCCCATCGCTCCGACCTCGCGCTGCCAGAAATCGGAGACGCCCCCGGCCGTCGGGCCGGCGGGAAGCTCGATGACGAGGGGCCCTGTCTCTGCGAGGTCGAAGAAGTTGAGGATATAGGGGGTCGTCGCGTTGGCGGTGATCAGCCCGAGACGGTCGCGGTAGCTCAGGTAGCGCACGAGATCGCTGCTCGTCGCGCCGAAGACGTCGTAATGCTGCGTCTTCCACTGCGCATACGAGACCAGGGGCAGAGCCCAGAGGTAGGTCTGGCATGCCAGCTGGTAGTCCAGCTCGTCGAAGATCAGCGGAAGGGACGAGCGCGCGGGGATGTCGAGGTCGATGTCTACGTCGGCGAGGCGTCCGGGGATCGGTGATGTCATGCGATGGTCCTCTCGGCCGTGAGCTGCGTCATCGGCGACGGCGGCTCCCACGATGACGCCAGACTATCCACGTTGTCCCCGCACGCGAGCGTTTTCGTCAGAAGTTCACCCGGAGGACTCGCGTGCGCCCTCGCGTAGCGGCCGCACCGTCGTGGGCGGAAGGGACGAGGTCGGACCGCTGAGCGCGCGGAGCGCGTACAGGATGGTCGCGAGGTCGACGAGTTCCTGGACGAGAGCCCCCGCCACCGCCGGAATCACGCCCGTCATCGCGACGACCATGAGCCCGACGCTCAGCCCGATACCGATCCAGATCGCCGTGAGCGCGACGCGCAGGGTGTGGCGGCCGATGGAGAGCGCGTCCACGACCTTCGCCAGGGAATCGACGAGGATCACGACATCGGCGGCGTCGCCGGCGGCCGTCGCTCCTTTCGCTCCCATGGCGATGCCGATGTCGGCGGCGGCGAGCACGGGCGCGTCGTTGACCCCGTCGCCGACCATCATCACCGGCCGCGGGTGGAGTTCGGCGGCCAGGCGCACCTTCTCCGGAGGAAGCAGTTCTGCGTGGACCTCGGATATCCCCACCTGATGGGCGACGGATTCCGCCGTCGGACCCACGTCCCCGGTGAGCATCACGATCCGGTCGACGCTGTTCCCGCGCAGCCAGGAGACGACCGATCCCGCCTCCGGTCGCGGATGGTCGGCGAGCACGAGGACGCCGGCGAAGCGACCGTCGACGCACACATACGCGGCGGCCTGGCTCACGTCGAGCGTCGCGCGCACCGTGTCGGGCGCGTGGGAGGAGACGTAGGCCGGTTTGCCGACCACCACCACCCGCCCGCCGATGCGGGCGACCACACCGTTCGTCGCCTCCTCGCGCGCTTCCTCGGCGGAATGGAGGGGGAGACCGCGCTGCTCGGCCGCCCGTCGGATGCCCTCGGCGAGGACATGCGTCGAGTACTGCTCCGCCGAGGCGGCGAGCTGCAGAAGTTCGTCCGCATCGAAGCCGTTCGTCGGGCGCACGTCGACGAGCTCCGGTCTGCCCTGCGTGAGCGTGCCAGTCTTGTCGAAAGCGGCCGACCGCACGCGCGCGATCTGTTCGAGGACGGCGCCGCCCTTCATGATGATTCCGGCCTTCGCTGCGCGCGACAGTCCGCCGAGGAAGGCGACGGGAGCCGCGATCAGGAGCGGGCACGGCGTGGCGAGCACGAGCACCTCGGCGAACCGTGTCGATTCGCCGGAGATCGCCCACGCGGTGCCCGCGAGCACGAGCGATACCGCCGTGAACGGGATCGCGAAGCGGTCGGCCAGTCGCACGACCGGAGCATGGGACGCCTCCGCTTCGTGCACGAGTGCCACGATCTGCTGGTACTGGCTGTCCGCACTCGTGCGAACGGCTTGAATGCGCACAGCGCGGGTTCCGTTGATCGCCCCGGAGAGCACCTCTCCGCCGGCCTCGCGGGTCACAGGCATGCTCTCGCCGGTCAGCGAGGACTCATCGAAGGTTCCCGTCGCGGTCAGGAGTGTGCCGTCGACCGGGACGATCTCGGACGGTCGCACCAGGAGGACGTCGTCGACGGAGACCTGATCCACGGGAATATCCCGGACATCATCCGATTCCGTGGTCTCCGGATGCACGAGCACGTGGGCGATGCGCGGGGAGCGATCCAGCAGCGCGGACAGGTCGCGTTTCGCGCGGCGTCCGGCGAAGTCCTCGAGAGCCTCTCCTCCTGAGAGCATCAGCACGATGATGAGGGAGGCGATGTACTCGCCGACCGCGAGCGTGGCGACCATCGCGACCACCGCCAGGATGTCGAGCCCGACGTGACCGCGGAGCACGTCGCGCACCATCCCGACCAGGGTCCAGGCGACGAACACCGCCACATAGCCCGTCGCGATCCACCGGCCGAGGTCCGCCGTTCCGCTCGCGTGGAGGACCAGCACGCCGACGAACACGAGGACGGTGATCGTGATGGCCGGATAGCGCCACAGCAGGGGGAGAAACCTCATGCCTCAGCTTCCCGCGAATCGCTGCGCGGTGCCAGCGGCACACGGGGGTGCGTTCGTGATCGAGGTGGAAGGCCCCGACCTCGTTTGCTTCCTGTTCGACATCAGGCGCTACATTCCATGCAGGCGCAGTCCGACGCGCGCCGGTGAGGAAGCCATGGTCATCTCGCGCCCTGATCTGAGCGTGCTCGCTCGGGTACGCGCTTCGTCGTCCCTGCTCGGCCCCAGTGAGTCACGGGTGGCAGCGCTGATAATCGAGCGTCCGACCGAGGTCGTCGTGTGGTCGACGGCGGAACTCGCGGAGGCGGCGGGAACGTCGACGGCGACGGTGATCCGCGCCTGCCAGAGCCTGGGTTTCCGCGGGTTCCAGCATCTCCGGCTCGAACTCGCCCGCTCGACCCCCTTGCGGCCCCGCGAAGAGGAAGCCGGCTCCGACACCTTCGACGATGCGGTCGAGGCCGTACGCCTGGCTCAGGAGTGCGTGAACCCGGCGCTCCTCCGCGAGTCCGCGATGGCGTTGCGTCATGCACGCCGCGTGGTGCTCGTCAGCAACGGGTTCTCCGGACCACCGCTGCAGGACTTCGCGATGCGGCTCAGCATCCTGGGGCGCCCGGTGGAGGCACCCGTCGATCCGCTCGCGCAGCAGTTCGCCGTCAACAGCCTGGGTGAAGGCGATCTGTGCTTCGGGCTGAGCTATTCGGGTGCGAACGTGCAGACGCTCCGTGCGTGCGCGGCCGCCGCGGATCGCGGAGCACGCGTCGCGGTCGTCACCAGCTTCGCTCGCTCGCCGATCGGACGCACTGCCGACATCGTCATCGCGACGGGGCCGGCAGCCGTGACGCACGATGTCGACCCGTTTCTCGCCCGAATCGGGCACACCGTGGTGCTTCACGCGCTGCACTCGGCTCTCGCGTCCGATGTGACGCCGTCGGATGCAGCGGGCATGCGTCACGTCGTCGCGGAAGCGATCACCGAGGAGTAGCGAACCCGACCGTTCACCTCCTGGTCAGCAGCGCGTCATCGCCGGGCCAGCAGACGGTGGGGCGCCCCGACTGTAATGACGTTTCGTGTGGTTCGAAATACATGTAACGGCGGGGTGGGCTCATGCGGGCGATTGAGGTGGACGGTCTGTTCAACGTCCGGGCGAACGCGACGGGTTCGCCCTGGCTACTCCGCTCCGGTGCGCCGGAGTCGCTGAGCGATGCGGGAGAGAAAGCTCTGAGCGCGCTGCGGGTGAGCGTCATCCTCGATCTGCGCGAGCCCGCGGAGACTAGAGCCGTCTCCCACCGCATCCGTGTCGCGTCGGTCCCCGTCTACGGGGCTGAGCCGCCAGCCACCGGCTCCCTCGAAGCGGTCTACGAGGGGTTGCTCCGAACCAGGGGGCGTGCGCTGACCGCGGCGGTCGGAGTGATCGCGGATGCCGAGGGAGCGGCCCTCGTGCACTGCACGGCAGGCAAAGACCGTACCGGGCTCGTCGTCGCGCTGGCGCGACTCGCTGCGGGGGTCAGTGAAGAGGATGTGATCGCGGACTACGTGCGATCCGGTCCGGAGGTTCGTCCGGTGCGGGAGGAGCATGCCGAGCGCATCGCGGTTTCCGTCGACGCCCGGGAGCGAGCCGAGGTTCTGCGACTGCATCTGGAGAGCCCGCCGGAGGCCATCGCCCACGCCTTGGCCGTCATCCGCGAACAGGGTGGGGCAGAGGCGTATCTCCGCGAACACGGTCTCGCTCCGGACCGCCTCGCAGCGCTGCGTCGCAAGGAAGGGGCCTCCGCATGAGTCGCGAGACCGGGCGGCTCACGGTGCTGCATCTCAGCGATGTCCACGCCACGAGCAGCGGTCTTCTCTACGACACCGTCGACGGATTCGCTCGGTTGCGCGCCGTCGGTGCCTATCTGCGAGATGCCCGCATCACGCCGGAGGCAATCGTCGTCACCGGTGACCTGGTGCAGCGGGGGAACGCCGCCGCCTACCCGGCGCTGCGCGACGCATTCGACGAGCTCTCGGAGACTGCGGGCGTACCGGTGCTCACGGCACTCGGCAATCACGACGAGCCCGATGCCGCGCGTGTGCTGCGCGGCCATGAGCGGACCCACCACCGGGTGTACCTCATCGACGAGCTCCGCTTCGTCATCCTGGATTCGTCTCGCGGTGAGCTCGGTATCGACCAGCGTGCGTGGCTCCGAGACGTGTTGCGCACGCCGCACGGCAGCGGCACGGTCGTGGCGCTTCATCACGCGCCACTGGGTTCTCCGTTGCCGACGCTGGCGAAGGCGGGCCTGCGGGACGGGGACGACTTCCTCGACGACATGACCGGCTCCGACGTGCGGGCGGTTCTCGCCGGGCACTTCCATCACCCGCTGTCCGCGACCCTGCGCGGCATCCCCGTCTTCGTCGGTCCCTCGCTGGCCTATCACCAAGTGATGGATGCCGGTCCGAACCGCGTGAGCGGACACGACCTCGCGATGTTCTCTCTCGTGCACCTCCTGCCGCGCGGGGTCGCCGTCACCAACGTCGGGCTCGATTCGCCCGCGCCGATCTTCTCCTCCGTCATCTCCACCTGAACCCTGATTGGACACCATGTCATTCCTTCGCAAGACCGCTCCCGTCGCCCTGTTCGGCGTCGCCGCCTTCGCGCTCGCCGGCTGCGCCCCGACGCCGGCATCCACCGCGACATCCGAGGAGTCCGCCGCGGCCCTGGAGCCGACGACCATCACGCTCTACACCTCCGAACCCCAGGAGAAGGCCGACGAGCTCGTCGCCGCCTTCAACGAGATCCACCCCGAGATCACCGTCGAGGTCTTCCGCGCCGGCACCGGCGACCTGACCACTCGTGTCGCGACAGAGCAGGCGTCGGGCGGCATCCAGGCCGATGTGTTCCTCGCCGCCGATGCCGGCACGTTCGAGGGGTACGCGGCGGACGACCTCCTGCTGAAGTACACACCGGCTGACGTGGATGCACTGAATCCCGATGTCGTCGATCCCGAGGGCTTCTACACCGGCACGAGGATCATCCCCACCGTCATCGCTTACAACACCGGCATCGTCACCGCGGCCCCCGAGTCGTGGAAGGACCTCACCGACGCCGAGTACGCCGACAAGATCGTGATGCCGAACCCCGATGTGTCCGGAGCCGCGGCCTACAACGCCGCCGTGTGGCTGGACGACGACCAGCTGGGGGAGAAGTGGATGACGGCTCTGGCCGAGAACCGTCCGGTCATCGCCGACAGCAACGGTCCGGTGTCTCAGGCCGTCGCCACCGGCGCGCAGCCCGTCGGCATCGTCGTCGACTACCTGGTGCGCGAGCTCGCCGCACAGGGGTCGCCGATCGCCGTGTCCTACCCGAGCGAGGGTGTGCCGTACGTGTCCCAGCCCGTCGGGATCTTCGCGGACACCGACGCGGAGGCAGCGTCGAAGGCGTTCGTCGACTTCCTGGTGAGTGCCGCCGGCCAAGAGCTCGCGGTCGAGCAGTCGTACCTGCCGGTGCGCTCCGACGTCGGCACGCCGGACGGTGCACCGTCGATGGACGACATCGAGATCCTCTCCCCGGACCTCGAGACGATCCGCAGCACGCAGGACGCCGCGGTCGAGACCTTCCGCTCGCTGTTCCTCTAGATGGCCGACATCTCCACTCCTGTCGCGGGTCCGGCATCGCGCCGGACCCGCGCTGACGGGTCCCGAGGGTTCGACGGGGTCAGTCTCCTCACGGTCGCCCTGTGGGCGGCCTGCGGAGCGTTCATCCTGCTCCCCATCGGCGCGATCCTGGTGCTGGCAGGCGGAGGACAGCAGGCACAGGTCCTTCTCCAGGGCGACGTCCTGGAAGCCGGTGCGAACAGCCTGCTCTCCGCCGGGGTCTCTGCGGTGCTGGCGGTCGTCGTCGGCACCGCCTTCGCGGTGCTCCTGGAACGCACCGATCTGCCGGGGCGCTCAGCCCTTCGTCTCCTCGCGCTGAGCCCGTTGCTCATGCCTCCGTTCGTCGGCTCCATCGCCTGGCTCGGTGTTGCCGGCCCCACCAGCCCGCTGAACCTGTGGTGGCGCGACATGTTCGGCGGGCCGCTCTGGTCGATCTACGGTGCGGACGGCGTCATCGTGCTGCTCACGATCCACAGCTACCCGATCGCCATGCTCATCGTCTCTGCGGCATTGCGCCGCATCCCCACCGATCTCGAACAGGCCGCGCGGGTCGGAGGCGCCGGGCCGGTGGGCGCTCTCACCTCCGTCACGATCCCGCTGCTGAGGCCGGCACTCCTGTCGTCGTTCGTGCTGATCGCGGTCGGGAACCTCGCCGACTTCGGCATCCCGTCGATCATCGGGTTGCCCGAGCGCTTCACGACCCTTGCGACCCTCGTCTACCGCTACCTGCAGTCGGGCACGGTCGATGACCCGCTGGCCGTGGTCGCGACGATAGGCATCGTCCTGCTGGTGCTGGCGGTCCTCGCGCTGGTCGCCGATGCCATGATCGGACGACGCGGCTGGGAACTGGATTCCTCGAGCGCCGTCATCGAACGCGTCTCGCTCGGTCGCGCTCGGGCCGGGCTCGGAGTGGCGATGTGGCTCGTGGTGCTGACCATCACGGTCCTGCCCCTCATCGCCCTGCTGACGCAGACGTTGCTGCGCGCGCCCGGCGTGCCCCTCACCTGGGACAACCTCACACTGGACCACCTCATCCGTGCGCTCACCACGAGGAACGCGTTGGAGGGGGCGACGAACTCGGTGATGCTCGCTGTCCTGGCGGCGGTGATCTGCGGCGTCGTGGGTCTGGCCATCGGATTGCTCGTGTCGCGGGTTCCGAGTCGTGCCACCCGGGCACTCGGGGCCGTCGCGATGGTGCCGCAGGCAGTGCCCGGCATCGTCATCGCCGTGGCCTGGCTCGTGCTCGCACCTGCGCTGGGGCTGTTCAACACACCGTGGCTGATCCTCGCGGCATACGTCACCTCGTTCACAGCGCTCGTGGTGCAGGCTGTCGCGGCTCCGCTCGCATCGACACCGACCAGTGCGGAAGAGGCGGCGCGGATCGGCGGTGCGACACGGGTGCGCGCCCTGATCGACATCTCCTGCCGCATGGCGGCGCCCGCCGCTCTCTCCGGAGCCGTGATCGTCGCCGTGACCGCTGTGCGTGAACTCACACTCTCGGTGCTTCTCCTCTCTCCCGGGTCGCAGACCCTCGGGGTCGCGATCTTCAGCTTTCAACAGGCGGGCGCGTTCAGCACCGCCGCCGCATGGTCGCTCATCGTGGCCGTGCTCGGACTCGCCGTCATCGGGCTTGCGATCCCGAAGACGAAGTAACAGAAAGGACGCCCATGGCCTCCGTCACGCTCGATCACGTCTCTCTGCGATACCGCTCCGGTGCCGTCGGACTCGCCGACATCGACCTGCAGATCACAGACGGGGAGTTCCTCGCCCTCGTCGGCCCGTCCGGATCCGGGAAGACGACGCTGCTGCGCAGTATCGCAGGGTTCTTGACGCCCACGGCCGGTCGGGTCCTGATCGACGATCGCGTCATCGCCGGCCCGGGCGTCGCCGTGCCACCGGAGCAGCGGCGGCTCGGGATGGTGTTCCAGCAGCACGCCGTCTGGCCGCACTGGGACGTGGGTCGCAACGTCGAGTATCCGTTGCGGCGCGCCAAGGTCCCGCGCGCCGAACGACGGACCCGCGTCGGCGAGGCATTGGACCTCGTGGGACTCGCGGGCTACGAGCGCCGTGACCCTGCAACTCTGTCCGGTGGCCAGAGACAGCGTGTCGCCCTGGCCCGTGCTTTGGTCGCTCGCCCCCGCGTGCTTCTCCTGGACGAAGCGCTCTCCGCCCTCGACGAACCACTCCGAGATCGGCTTCGTCTCGAGCTGCGCACCCTCACGCGGGAGATGGGGTTGACCGTCGTCCATGTGACCCACGACCGTTCGGAGGCTCTCGCGCTCGCCGACCGTGTCGCCGTGCTCGACGGGGGACGCATCCAACAGGTCGACACCCCAATGAACCTGCTCGCTCGCCCGGACAGCCCCTTCGTCGCGAAGTTCCTCTCCGACGCCACGCTCGTGGAGGGACATGTCGTCGACGGCATCTTCTCTGCCGCCGATCATCCGCTGAGCGTCCTCTGCCCCGGACGGGCGAGCGTTGCGCGGGCTACCGCTGCGGTCCTTCCCGGCTCCATCACCCTCACACCGGGCGGCGATGCCGTCATCCGCTCCTCGCTCTTCACCCCCGATGGCAGCGACGTCGTCGTGGACTGGCAGGGCACACATCTCCGTGCGCGGACGAGCGGAAGCCGTCATCTGGTCGGGGATGCCGTCTCCGTCCACATCGAAGAGGCGGTGGTCTATCCACAGGCCGGGGGACACGCTGCCGCGCGCGAGGCGGTGATGTCGGCATGACGCTCGCGCTCGTCAGGCACGGACGGACCGCGTGGAATCGCGAACGCAGAATGCAGGGGCAGTCCGACATCGCCCTCGATCGGGTCGGTGAGGCCCAAGCCGATGCTGCGGGTCGTCTGCTGGCGAGGGCGGTCTGGTCGCAGATCGTCACGTCTCCGCTGCGACGTGCGGCGCAGTCGGCCGAGATCATCCGTGGTCACATCCCCCGTGCGGAGTACCGCGTGCACGAGGACCTCGTCGAGCGGCACTACGGTGAGGCCGACGGTCTACCGATCGCCGAGGTCTGGGAGCGGTGGCCTGACCAGGACTATCCGGGTGCCGAATCCGTCGCGGCCACTGCCGACCGCGCTGCCGGTGCCCTGAGAGAGCTCCTTCGGGAGGGAGGGAACACCGTGGTCGTGGCGCACGGCACGCTCTTGCGGCTCGGCATCGAGACGGTGACGGAGCAGCCGTGCTCGCGGCTGTCGAACGGCGATGTCATCCTGCTCGACGGAGACCAAGCTGCCGGGTACACCGCGCGGCGCGTGACGGAATGACCACGCCGGAGACGCTGCCATCGTCGGCTCCTGGTCGCGCCCGAACCTCGCGAATCTCATATCGGGGTGGCCGGAACACGGAAGGCCGCTCCGAAGAGCGGCCTTCTGATGGTGTTGTGGGTTGTACGCGGAAGGTGTTTTGCCACGTGATTCCGGGGCGACTTCTCCGCATCGAGGCGGCGGCGATCCTCTACGGGCCGAGCCGTAATCCTCTACTTCGTCTCAGCCTCAGAGAGCGTGATCTCCACGAGTCCGTGCTGGCCTCCGCGTGAGTCAGGCGGCACCCGGTCGGTGGTGAACGCGAGCGACGCGTGCAGCGAGGGTCTCGGTGGCATGCCGATACGTCATCATCGCGGCGAGGAGGGCGTTGGTTGTGTGTGCGAGGTTCATCGATGCGACGACGTAGAGGGTTCCGTCGTCGTTGTCGACGGTGTCGCCGTGCTTGCTCGTGCTCATCATACGGAGCGGGGAGGGGTGGGTGAGCCCCGAGATGAGTCGCCAGACGGTGGACGCGTACTTGCCGTTGAGGTCTGGGTAGTCGGTCGCTTGCTCGACAATGACACTGTGCCCGGGCGCACCGCGGACGTAGTCATCGGCGCTGATGCCTTCAGCCTCGGCGATCTTCGCCATCTGGTTCACGTGGCGCTTCCGGCGAGCGACTCCTCCGCGGATTGCGGCTTGCGAGGCTGACCTTCCCTGGGGTGTCCTGAGGTCGGCGAGCTTCGCTGCGGCCTTGATGAGGGTCAGATCGTAGTCGATGTCGGTCGTGCGGAGCTGGAGGAGTCGGATGATGCGGTCGCGTTGAACGTCGGGCCGGAGCAGCCAGAGCGCCGTGGAGGCGGACTCGAGAGCGGCACGCAGCAGGGGAAAATGCGCGGTGACGCGATGCTCGAGCTGTTCTCCACCTGGAAGGAGTAGCTGCTTGGTGGCAGCCAGGTTGTCGGTGGCCATCGACATGCAAGACGCGACGAAGTGGCTCAGATGGAGCCAACTCGTGCGGCGGTCGTCGTCGCCGAGCTCCGAGGTGGGCTTCGCTCGAAGCTGAGCGATGGTTGCGTAGCGCTCAAGGAGCTCATCAACTTGTCGCAGCCTCTCGGTTAGAGCCCGTGAGGCGTTGAGCTCGTCGGCGTCCGTAACCGGAACGCGGATGAGGCCTCTCTCAAGACGAGGCTGGAGTTGCATGGCTCGACCTTATCGGCGCGGGGCCGTCGCGGTCGGCTCATCGTGTATCTCGTGCGCTACGTTGAGCGAGTGAGTGAACAGACGGCGCAGGCCGGTTGGCATCCAGACCCATCCGGGCAGTTCGAACAGCGGTTCTGGGATGGCGCAGTGTGGACGGACCATGTGTTCGACGACGGCGCGCAGTCCGTCGCTCCGTTGGCGCGAACCCGTGCCGAGGCCCGCGCACTCACAGCACAGACCGCAGTCGAGCAGCGCTCTGAGCAGATCGCCGCGCCTGCGGCTTCGGCGGAACAGGTCTCCTCGTCTGTCGGCGCTCACAACCCGCTGGTCGTGGAGAACATCCCGCTCGTCGGCGCTCGCAAGCACGCCGAGAAGCTTCGCTCGGAGGTCGCGCGACTCCAGGGGCTCATCGACCAGTACGGACTCCAGGAGGTGGCGGCCCTCGACGACCTGAAGCGCCACCTGAACCGAGAAGTCGATGGTGTGCGCGGGCAGATGGCAGCCGCCGTGGCAGAACTGGCGTCACGCCAAGCCGACATAGCGACGACCGGGGCATCTCTCCTGGACCTGCGCGGAGCCGTCGAGGTCCAGGAGCTCGGTCTCTACGACTACGAGCATCCCGCCGAGGACTCCGTCGCTCTCGCCACGCAGCTGGAGTCGCTGCGTGCGGACATCAAGACCGCCGTCCGCACCGGTCGCGCGACACAGGCGACGAGCAACTTCACCTTCAACAACAGCACGGCCAAGGGCGCGAAGTTTGTTCGCGACATGTCGAAGCTCATGCTTCGCTCCTACAACGCCGAGGCCGAGAACTGCGTCAAGGCGGTCCGTGCCGGGAACCTGGCCACCGCTCAAAAGCGCCTCACGACTGCGATGGAGCAGATCGCTCGGCTCGGCACGATGATCGACCTGAGCATCACGCCGTACTTTCATCAGCTCCGACTGCGTGAGCTTGAGCTCGCCAACCGACACCTCCGTGCGGTGCAGGAGGAGAAGGAAGCCGACCGCGCGCATCGGGAAGAGCTTCGTGAGCAGCGAAAGGCTGAGAAGGAACTTGCTGCTGAGAAGGCGCGACTGGAGAAGGAGCGCGGACACTACGCGAACACCATCGCCGCCCTCGAAGCCAACGGTGACCTCGAAGGTGCGGAGCGGATGCGGGCGCGGCTCGCCGACGTCGAGCACGCCATTGAGAACGTCGACTACCGTGCGGCGAACATCCGCGCCGGGTACGTGTACGTCATCAGCAACGTCGGATCCTTCGGGCCTGACGTCGTGAAGATCGGCCTCACCCGACGGCTCGAACCGATGGACCGCGTCAACGAGCTCGGCGACGCCTCCGTGCCCTTCCGGTTCGACGTGCACGCGCTGTTCTTCGCAGACGACGCAGTCAGCATCGAAGCGATGCTGCACCAGCACTTCGCCGACCGCCGCATCAACCAGATCAACCTGCGCCGCGAGTACTTCCGCACCACTCCCACCGAGGTCCGAGAGGTGTTGACAGCGCACTCCGTCGAGCTGCTCGACTTCAAGCTCGAGCCCGCAGCGGAGGAGTACATGGCCACGCGCGCACTGCAAGGGAGTCAGGCCGTTCGCTGAGTGAGGGGGACTCTCCGACGATGTTCTGCGCGATCCGAGCAGCGCGAGTTGCTGCTCCGTGACCCGTTCCTGTGTGACACCCCCTGGAGTGCAGGCTGGGGCCACGAAGAGCGAGCTATCGGACGAACGGCGTGCAGAGCTGGGGCGACGGCTCGCTGAGGTACAAGCCGAATTCGTCGAGGTCTCGAAGTAGCGGCTGGGCCTCACGGCGAGCATGTTCGACCCGCGGCGCTGTGGCTGTTCGTGCGCTGACTGTCGGATAGGTAGACCGACCGTGCTGGAAGCCCGGCTGGGACAGTGGGTCGCGTAGTCGGTCTACGGCCCCGCTCGCTCGACGTGTAGTCCGCGACTAGCGTGTCGCGCCCGAGGGCACTACGAGCCCGACGTCTTCTCGGATGGCACCTGTGCGCGCAACCGTTCGCGTCGGAGCCGAGACGCGTTTCCGAGACATGCTGCGCCCGTGAGTCCGACACCAACGACCGTCCACCACAGCGTCGGAGCAGCGATTCCGGAGAGGATCAGGATGGTGACGAACGTCGAGTACGCGGCGCAGAACACCCCGAGGCCCGTCGCCCGTCGCTCGCCGCCGCGTGAAGTGCCCATCACTCCACCCTCGCACGATGATGAGGGTTGTCCAAGGGTGGCATCACGTCGTATGGGATCGTGACGGGGTCGCGGTCGACCGAGAAGCGCTTCTCGCCTCAGCCTCGACGCGAGCGGGCCGCTGCCGTGGCGGCCATCGAAAGCGGTCAAAGAATGTGGCGATCCTGCTCGAGCGCGTGAGGAGGCTGAAGAGGCCGTAGCCGATCATGCCGCCCAGGACATTCGTCAGCCAGTCGTTGATGTCTGCGAGGTGACCACCCATGGCGAGTCGAGCGGTAGCCATCTGGGCCAGCTCGATCGCGAGGCTCGCGCCGGCAACGATTGCCAGCACCTTCCACCACCTCGGACGCGGGGACAACAGGGGAATGAGTCCTCCGAGCGGAATGAACACCACGATGTTGATGAGAGCGTCCTCGAGCCCGTAGTCCACGAAGGGTACGAGGTAGAGCGGTAACGGGCGCGGTCCGTCATAGAACCCCGTCCCGATGCGCAGGAAGATCGGGAAAATCGTGTTGGCGAGCACTCCTCCCGCGTAGATCGCGAGAGCACCGGCGACCGATGCGCGGGCGAACGTGACGCGACCGCGAGAGCGAAGGACGCGGATCAGCACGAGGAAGGTCACGATCCCCACCGGAACGACTATCGGGAGCATGGGGATCTCGATGAACTTCATTGGCTGCTTCCGGTGAGAGGCGTGATCTGGAGTGAGAGCACCCGATTCCGCCACTGCGTCTTGCTCGCGCAGGCGACGACGAGGCCGGAGTTCAGGCATCGCGCACCGATGCATCTCCAACGAGAGAAGCCGCCTGAAGCCAGGCGGCCTTTCTCGTACTTGGGGGTTACGCGTACGTATTCACAGACCATCCGCGTACAACCCGATGTGCCCCCGACAGGAGTCGAACCTGCGACCTACGGTACCGGAAACCGGCGCTCTATCCACTGAGCTACGGAGGCGTACCGATCGACAATATCACTCGTCGGGGGTCGTCTCCGACCCACCCGCCTCGGTGACCGGCGCGGCGCGCATCTCGTCGAGGGCGGCAGCGACCTTTTCGGCCAGGTAGCGGTGTCCTTCGGTCGAAGGGTGCTTGCGTCCCAGATCGACGTCGATCACGTCGAGATAGTTCTGCGCGGTGATCCAGCCCTGGGCGATGGGGGAGATGTACCACCAGCCCCGTGCCGCGGCGAGCTCACCCAGATCCGTGTCGATGCGAGCGGTCGTCGCGCCCACGGGGAGTTCGTGCGGTGCCGGGCCGAGCACGACGATCGCCGCCTCCGGATACTTCGCAGCCATCGCGTCCCAGGCTGCGGCGACGGCCTCGCGGTAGCCTGTGACGCCCTGCTTCCGGTCGTTGATGGATCCCTGCATGATCACGAGGTCGGGGGAGAGGGCGGGGTCGAGTGCGGCGATGCGCTCGCCGAAGTCCGGGCCGTCGAGACCGGGCTTGAGGTACCCGCTCCCTCGGACGCCGTTCACGATCGTCTGGCCGTCGATCAGGCTCGCGAGGACGTAGGCGTAGCCGAGGGTCGGTACCGTCGCCGCAGAGCCGTAGGTCCAGGAGTCGCCGAAGACCAGAACGGTCGGGTGCGCGGGCAGGGTGAGG
The DNA here is from genome assembly GCF_049099505.1 of Microbacterium sp. IO18. NCBI lineage: Bacteria > Bacillati > Actinomycetota > Actinomycetes > Micrococcales > Microbacteriaceae > Microbacterium > Microbacterium sp. IO18. Next base: position 824,727 of record NZ_JBMJAF010000001.1, on the reverse strand, counting down.
GGAGCAGGGGCGATCGCCTCGGACGCGGCGTCGGCACCCTCGATCGCGGCGCCCATCGGTGCCGCCGCGGGAAGGGGGATCCACGGTCGCCATACTCCGAGAACGCCCGCAGTCACGGCGAGGAGGAGGGCGATGGCCACTCCTGCGCGGTGCAGTCGACGGCGCGGGACGGTGGCCTTCATGGGACGAGAGTAGATCACCGTGAGCGGATTGCGAATTCCGCACGTCCCGTGCCGTCGGATGCCGACGTGGTGCCCCGTAAACTGAGAAGGCTATGAACCCCGAATCGCTCGCCGCCGCCGTCCTCGCCGTCCTCGCACCCCTCGCCGAGGAACGACGCCCCGGCGAGCCTCTGGAACTCACCGCTGCCGACATCGTGCTGGAGCGTCCGCGCAACCGCGACCACGGCGACTGGGCGACGAACATCGCCATGCGCCTCGCCAAGCCCTTCGGCACGAACCCGCGGGAGCTCGCCCAGCAGATCGCCGACGGTCTCGGTGGGGTCGAGGGGATCGCGAGCGCTGAGGTCGCCGGTCCGGGCTTCATCAACATCCGGCTGGATGCGGCCGCAGCCGGTGCCCTGGCGAAGGTCATCGTCGACGCGGGCTCCGCCTACGGCACCAACACGTCGCAGGAAGGCGTCAGCGTCAACGTGGAGTTCGTGTCGGCGAACCCGACGGGGCCGTTGCACATCGCACACACGCGGTGGGCCGCTCTCGGCGACTCGATCGTCCGCCTCCTCCTCGCGAGCGGCGCGAACGCCGTCCGGGAGTACTACATCAACGATGCCGGCGCGCAGATGGACCGCTTCGCCCTTTCGGTTCTCGCTGCGGCGAAGGGCGAGCCCACCCCCGAGGGCGGCTATCCGGGGGAGTACATCACGACGCTCGCCGGTCGTGTTCTCGAAGCGCGTCCGGATCTGCTCCAGCTGCCCGACGACGAGCAGTCGGAGGTGGCGCTCGAGCTCGCCTACGAGTTCCAGCTCGCCGAGATCCGGTCCTCCCTCGGCCGCTTCAACGTGCCCTTCGACGTGTGGTTCTCCGAGCGCACGCTGCACGCGAAGGACGCGTCGGGGTCGAGCCTGATCGATCAGGCCGTCGACCGTCTGCGCGAGCAGGGCCACGTCTTCGACGAGGACGGTGCGGTCTGGGTGCGCACCACCGACTTCGGCGACGACAAGGACCGTGTCATCCGCCGTTCGAACGGCGAGTACACCTACTTCGCCGCCGATGCCGCGTACTACCTGAACAAGGGAGACCGCGGGTTCCAGAACAAGATCTACCTGCTCGGCGCCGACCACCACGGCTACGTGCACAGGCTCAAGGCCATCGCGGGTGCGGCGGGTGAGGATCCGGAGAAGAACGTCGAGGTGCTGATCGGACAGATGGTGTCGATCAACGGTGCCCGCCTCAGCAAGCGCGCCGGCAACATCATCGAGATGGACGACCTGCTCGACTGGCTCGGCACCGACGCGCTCCGTTACTCCTTGGAGCGCTCGCCGGCGGATTCCCCGCTCGACCTCGATCCCGAGCTGCTGCAGAAGCGCACCAACGACAACCCGGTCTTCTACGTGCAGTACGCCCATGCCCGCACCCACAACGTCGCCCGCAACGCCGCCGACTCCGGCGTCGACCGCTCCGAGTTCGCCCCGGAGACCCTCACGCACGAATCCGAGGCCGCCCTTCTCGGAGCTCTGCAGGAGTTCCCGCGCATCGTTGCGTTCGCCGCCCAGGTGCGTGAGCCCCACCGTGTCGCGCGGTACCTCGAGGAGCTCGCGGGGCTGTACCACCGCTGGTACGATAACTGCCGCGTCATCCCTCAGGGCGATGACCCGATCGAGACGGTCCACCGCACCCGCCTGTGGCTGAACGATGCCGCCGGTCAGGTGTTCCGCAACGGCCTCGACCTCCTCGGGGTCAGCGCACCCGAGCGCATGTGATGGTCGCGTCATGAGCGACGACAACCACACCCTCCCGTATCCGGAGGCCGGTGCCGAGCATCCGACGCTCGTGATCCCCGGTTCTTCGCCTGAGCAGTCACCCGAGGGAGCGACCCAGAGACGTCGCTGGCCCTGGGTGCTGCTGGTCGTGGTGATCGTTCTGGCAGCGCTCGTCGTCGCCGCCGAGTTCGTGGCGCGCGCCGTGCTGCCGGGCATCGTGCGGTCGATCGTCGTGGAGCAGCTCGATCTGCCCGCCGATCAGCAGCTCGATGTCGAGACGCAGGGCCTGGTGCTTCCGCAACTCATCGGCGGAAACCTGGAGTCCCTGCGTCTGTCGACCGATTCGGTCACCCTCGAAGGCATCACGGGTGCGGCGGAGGTCACGGCGACCGACGTCCCGCTGCGCGGCGGTGAGCTCGGCGGCGCCTCCGGGACGATCCGCATCGATCAGGGGCAGTTCACCTCCCTGCTCGCCGGCACAGACCTTCCCATCGAATCCGTCGAGCTCGAGGCTCCGAACGCCACCGTGAGCGGATCGATCACCGTGTTCGGCGCGTCCGTGCCGCTCTCCTTGACCGTCACCCCCGGAGTCGTCGACGGCGACCTCGAACTCACACCGGTGGCCGCCAGCATCGGCGGGCTCGACATCGACCTCGATCAGGTCGGTTCGACGCTCGGCTCGCTCGGTCAGGAGGTCACGAAACCGCAGCGGGTGTGCATCGCCGATCAACTCCCCGCCGGACTCACCCTCACCGGGCTCGAGATCGTCGATGGCGCGGCGGTGATCGACGTCGACGTCGACGGAGCGATCGTCACGGACACGTCGTTGCAGGACAAGGGCGTCTGCCCGCGCTGACGGGAGCATCGCTAGGGGCATTCGGCGGTGCCGGCGAGCCAGTCCTCGATCCGCTGTGCCAGCCAGGCCGGACGTTGCAGCGGTATTCCGTGGCCGCATCCGTCCACGACCTGGAGCGTGCTCTGTGGGAGGGCCGCGTCGAGTGCGGCGGCAGAACGCTTCATGAGTGCTTTCTCCGCGGCGCCGACCAGGATCAACGCGTCGCCGGGAAAGGCGCCCCACGCCGTGGGGGGAACGAACCGGAGATTCTCTTCGACCGAGCGCAGGAGGGTCTCTCGGGATATGCCTGCGGAGGTCCGGATGTACTCGGGGAGGAGTTCATCGGGGATGTACAGCTGACGCGCCTGCAGCTTCGCGAACCACCTCTGCCGCGCGAGCCCCGACAGGGCGCCGAGCACCGCGAGCGTCGCGGCGGTGCCTCGCATCGGCGTGGCCTGCGCGCTGATGACGACCACGCGATCCACGAGGTCGGGCCGTTCCGCGGCGAGTCGGACGGCCAGTTGCGCGCCGAGTGAGAACCCGACGACCGTCGCAGAACCTCCCTCCTCCTCGAGGAGCTGCGCGAGTGCGGCGGTGGTCTCTGCGTGCGACACATACGGATCGGCGGCGTTGCGGCCGTGGCCCGGGAGATCCGGAACGAGGAGGCGATGCTCCGCGGTGAGGTGGGAACGCAGCGGATCCCACATCCATCCGGCCACGCCCCCGCCGTGGAGGAGCAGCACCGGGCCGTCGTGGGCCGGAGCAGAGGATTCCCGTTGCATCATCGCTCCGTTTCGAAGGTCGCGGCCATCCGCCCGATGGTGTCGATCGTGTCCTCCAGCAGGGACCGGTCGACCGGACCGAGCAGACGCGCCGCAGAGAGGAGCCCGATCGTCGTGCTCGACAGGGCCAGGGCGAGCGAGCGGGGATCGACATCGGCGATGATGAGGCGACGATCCTGCAGTTCCCGGAACCACTCGACCACTCGGTGATGGCGTGTCCGGTAGCGGTCGTCGGTCGCCTCCATCACGTGGGAGCCGAGCACGCCCCGGTCATCCAGGAAGGCCGCGGTCATCAGCGGATCATCCAGCAGCGCTCGCGCAGTCGCCCGGCAGGCGTCGCCGAGACGAGGGTGGTCTCCCAGTTCGCGGCGGACGCGATCGGCCATGCGCGTGTTCCCTCGCATCAGCAGGGCATCGAGGACGTCGCGTTTGCCGGCGAACTCCAGATACACGGCGCCCTTGCCGATGCCTGCACGTGCGGCGACGGACGCGACACTCATGTGGTCGAAGCCCTGAGCGAGCACGAGCTCTTCTGCGGCATCGAGGATGCGTTCTCTCCGGTCAGGGACGCGCGGTCGCGGCATCGTCGCTCCTTCGCAGGTGTTCGATCATCGCGGGGATCACGAGATCGGGCCGGTCGCGCTGGACCCAGTGTCCGGCATCGGGGACCGTGAGCAGGGCTGCATCCGGCAGCAGCTCCGAGGCCTTCTCGATGCGTGCGAGCGGAACGCCGGAGTCCCGGGTCCCGTGCACGAACAGCGTCGGTGTGCGGATCGACGGCAGCCGCTCTGTGTAGACGGTGCGCAACCGATTCCACTGCACTTGGTCGCGCTGCCACTGACCGAAGGTCGCCAAGCCGGTTCCGTGCGCCGCTTCGACGGACACGGCGTCCACGAGTTCCGGCGTGCGCGCACGCGGATCGCGGACCAGGTCGCGCAGACCGCGCTCCATCGCCGAGGCGTTGCGCGCGTAGGAGCGGGTCATCGCAGCCAGCAGGCCCGAGCGCAGGAGGAGGAAGGAGGCCAGATGGGTCACCCGACCGAGCGGGCCGTCGGCGAGGCGGGGCATCACTCCGTAGCATCCGAGGAGGACAGCGGTGCGCGCGCCGGCGGGGCGGTCGAGCAGATGCCCGATCGTCATCCCGCCGCCGAGGGAGAGGCCGGCGATCGCGTAGTCGCTCAGCTCGAGTGCATCGACGAGTTCGCCGACGTGGCGGACGAGGTTCTCCTGCGTGAGGGTCCACGCGGCGCTCGGGCTCTGTCCGAAGCCGGGATGATCGGGGGCGAAGACGCGGTGTCCGGCGTCGGCGAGGGCGGGGCCGACCTCGCCCCAGGAGAGAGCGGCACTGTCGGCGCCTCCACCGTGCAACAGCAGCACGGGCCGCCCGGACTCCGTCGACGGCCGCCACTCCAGAGCGGAGACCGTGGCGTGGGGGAGGTCGATCCGCCGTCGTCGAGCGTCCATGGCTTCCTCTCGTTGTGACCAGTATAGGCGTATTGGTCACAACGGAGCCGTGGTGATGTCACGGGGTGCGGCGACGCTAGGACGACGTGTCCGCTGCTGCGGCCTCCTGCGCGGCCCGCAGCTCCGCCGTCGCGATCCGCACGTCGACCTCGGCCCGCTGCAGACGCCGCTGAGGGAAGGTGGTCGCGGCATAACGTGCGTGCACGCGGTCCGAAGCCTCTTCCTCGGCCGTGACGATGTACGCGCAGGCGAACAGCATCACCTGCGCGGAGAAGTTCAACCAGATGAGCAGCGCGAGCAGCGTCGCGAAGGAGGCGAGGAGCGGGTTGCTCGTCGCGCCGCCCACGAACAGGCCGGACAGCTCCTGCAGGACCAGGAGGCCGAAGGCGCCGAGCAGCGCGCCGGGCCACAGGGAGCGTGCGGCCGGACGCACCCCCGAGAGCACGCGGAAGACGCCGATGATGAGTGCCGTGTCGAGGGCGAACACGACCAGGAGTGAGAGCAGACGCACGCCCCACGTCACCGCAGGGGAATCGGACGGGAGGCCCAGGAGTTCGGCGATCCACGTCACGCCGAGCTGACCGACGAACGTGAGTCCTGCCGAGACGACGAACGCCAGACCGATGCCGAGCGCGAGAGCGAGATTGCGCAGGATGACCCAGATCCACAGGATGTCGTCCTGCAGGGTGCCGGCGAGGATCCGCACCGCTGTGCGCAATGAGCCGATGGCACCCAGCGCGGCACCCACGAGTGCGATCAGGGAGATGATGCCGGCGATGGAGAAGGATGCGGGTGCCCGGAGGGCGTCCGGATCGATCACCCCCTCCTCTCCGATCAGTCCCGGCACGGCCGCCTCGACGGCATCGATGATCGCCTGCAACGCTGCCGGATTCCCCGCGAGCCAGAGCGCGGCGATCGAGAAGCCGAGCAGTACGCCGGCGAAGACGCTGAACAACGCGCGGTAGGTGACGCTGTCGGCGAGCATCGGCCCGCGTCGCTCGCTGTACAGCAATGCCGCGCGCACCGGGCGCCGTGCCAGAGCCCACGCGATGAGCGGGCCCGTGATGCGCGCGACCAGTCCGGGGCGCGCGGGGGAGTCTGTCGGTGTTTCGGTGTTCGCCACGTCCCCACCCTAGGAGGCGTGAACTGCTCATCACAGGGGGCTTGACGTCGGGCGTCACTCTGACCAGGGTGGCGGGGTCGGTGCCCTAGAATCGGGACAACCTCGATGTGCGCCCGCTCGCCCGAGATCCTTCCCACGATTGGTGATCAGTGCTTCCCCCTGCCGATTCGCTCGCTCCGGAATGGCTCGTCGTCCCCGACGACGCGAACGATCTCGCCGACGGCGTCTGGCCTGAGTCCGCCGCGCGCGACGACGACGGCGCGCTCCTCATCGCCGGCGTCAGCGCCCCCTCGCTCACCCGTACCTACGGCTCGCCGCTGCTGGTCCTGGACGAGGATGAGGTGCGGGGTCGTGCTCGACGATTCCGTGTCGCGTTCGATCGTGCAGCGGCCGAGAACGGGACGACGGCGCAGGTCTACTACGCCGGCAAGGCGTTCCTGTGCACGACCGTGGCGCGCTGGGTGGTCGACGAGGGGCTCCGCATCGACGTCTGCACCGGAGGGGAGCTCGCGGTCGCGCTCGCTGCCGGTGTCGCCCCGGCGTCCCTCGGTTTCCACGGCAACAACAAGTCGGTCGCCGAGCTGGAGCGTGCCGTCGAAGTCGGAGTCGGCACGATCATCGTCGACAGCGCGATCGAGATCGAGCGGCTCGCGGCCATCACCGCCCGCACCGGCGCCACACAGCGCGTCCTGGTGCGTGTGATCAGCGGTGTGCACGCCGAGACCCACGACTTCCTCGCCACGGCCCACGAGGATCAGAAGTTCGGCTTTCCGCTGCCGGACGCCGAGCACGCCGTCTCCCGGATCCGGGAGATTCCCGGGCTGGTGTTCGCGGGCCTGCACTGTCACATCGGCTCACAGATCTTCGGCGTCGCAGGATTCCGCGAGTCGGCGTCGCGCGTGCTCGACCTGCATGCCACCCTGCTCCAGGACGGCCCGGTGCCGCAGCTCAACCTCGGCGGCGGCTTCGGCATCGCCTACACGCGCGTGGACGACCCGACGCCGATCGAGGACCTCGCCGGTGAGATCGTCGACGCGGTGGCGGAGGGGTGTGCCGCGCGCGGAATCCCGATGCCTGCCCTGTCGTTCGAGCCCGGCCGCGCGATCGTCGGTACCGCCGGCGTCACCATCTACGAGGTCGGCACCACCAAGGACGTGACGGTGGAGTCGGGTGCCGTGCGCCGCTACGTCAGCGTCGATGGCGGAATGAGCGACAACGCGCGCCCCGCTCTGTACGGCGCGCAGTTCTCTGCACGCCTTGCTTCGCGCGTCGGTGCGGGCGAGCCTCGCCTCAGCCGGGTCGTGGGCAAGCACTGCGAATCGGGCGACATCGTGGTCGATCACGAGTATCTGCCCGACGATCTCGTGCCCGGAGACCTCTTGGCGGTACCGGCGACCGGCGCGTACTGCGTGTCGCTGGCCAGCAACTACAACCACGTTCCGCGTCCGCCGGTCGTCGCCGTGCGCGAAGGGCGGTCGACGGTCATCGTCCGTGGCGAGACCCTCGACGATGTGCTGGCCCGTGACACGGGCATCGACGGGGCTCCGGCCGCCGATCGAGACAAATGACCCACCTCCGAAGGAGTAACCATGACTGACTACCGACGACTTCGTGTGGCACTGCTGGGTGCGGGAGCGGTCGGCTCCCAGGTCGCGGCGCTCCTGCTGCGCCACGGTGACGAGCTGGCCGACCGGGCGGGTGCCGAACTGGAGCTCGCCGGCATCGCGGTGCGCGATGTGAACGCGCCCCGCGACGTCGATCTCCCCGCGGAGCTCTTCACCACCGATGCGGAATCGCTGGTCCTGGGCGCGGACATCGTGATCGAACTCATCGGCGGCATCGAGCCGGCCCGCAGCACCATCCTGCAGGCGATCGGCGCCGGTGCGGACGTGGTCACGGCCAACAAGGCGCTGCTGGCGACCCACGGCCCCGAGCTGTTCGAAGCGGCCGACCGCGTCGGTGCCTCCGTGTACTACGAAGCCGCGGCCGCGGGTGCGATCCCGATCATCCGCCCCCTGCGCGACTCGCTGGCGGGCGACCGGGTGGTGCGCATCATGGGCATCGTGAACGGCACCACGAACTACATCCTCGATCGGATGGACAGCGAGGGCGCGGACTTCGCCGACGTGCTCGCCGACGCGCAGCGCCTCGGGTACGCCGAGGCCGACCCGACCGCCGATGTCGAGGGCTATGACGCCGCGCAGAAAGCCGCGATCCTCGCGAGCCTCGCGTTCCACACCGCGGTGCCGCTCGATGCCGTGTACCGCGAGGGGATCACGTCGATCACCCCGTCGATGATCGAGGAGGCGCGCGCAGCGGGCTTCGTGATCAAGCTGCTCGCCGTGTGCGAGCGGATCGAGGCGAACGGTGCCGAGTCGATCTCGGTGCGCGTGTACCCGGCGCTGGTCCCGAACTCCCACCCCCTCGCCTCGGTGCGCGGTGCCAACAACGCCGTGTTCGTCGAGGCGGAGGCCGCCGGATCCTTGATGTTCTACGGTGCGGGTGCCGGTGGCGTCCAGACCGCGTCCGCCGTGCTCGGAGACGTGGTCTCGGCGGCCCGTCGCCACATCGCCGGCGGCGTCGGCGTGGGCGAATCGACCCGCGCGAATCTTCCGGTCGTCCCGATCGGACACGTCACCACGCGCTACCAGATCACGCTCGAGGTCTCGGATGCGCCCGGAGTGCTCGCCACGGTCGCGGGCATCCTCAGCGACGGAGGAGTCTCCGTCGCGACCGTCGTGCAGACCGTCGAAGGCGAGGACGAGCCCACCGCACGGTTGATCATCGGAACCCACCGTGCGACGGAGCAGGCACTCAGCGCCACCGTCGACGCCCTCGCCGACAGCGCCGTCGTGGCACGGGTCGTGTCGGTGCTCCGCGTGGAAGGCGAGTGACGGTGGCGACAGCGCTGCCCCCGGTCGACGGGGTATCCGTCGAGGGGCGCACCGTCGAGGTGCGGGTCCCCGCGACCAGTGCGAACCTCGGTCCGGGATTCGACACGCTCGGCCTGGCCCTCAGCATCTACGACACGCTCCAGGTCACCGCGCTGCCGGCCGGTGAACTCGACATCGAGGTCACCGGTTCGGGTGCGGCCGAGATTCCGCGCGACGCCTCGAACCTCATCGTCCGGACGATCGCCTATGTCTTCGCGGACGCGGGCCGACCGGTGCCCGGACTGCGCATCGTCGCCGAGAACGGCGTGCCGCACGGCCGCGGTCTCGGATCCTCGGGGGCTGCCGTCGCCGCGGGGGTGCTCGCGGCGAAGGGGCTCCTCGCGGGCGACGTCGAGATCGGCGACACCGATCTGTTGCGCCTGGCCACCGAGATCGAGGGCCACCCCGACAACGTCGCCCCTGCGCTCTTCGGCGGATTGACGATCGCCTGGATGGGAGAGCACGGCCCGCAGCACAAGAAGCTGCTCGTGCACCGCGGTGTCTCGCCGCTCGTCCTCGTCCCGGCCTACACGATGTCCACCTCGCAGGCGCGATCGCTGCAGCCGCCCCATGTGTCCACAGCGGATGCGGTGTTCAACGTCTCCCGCTCGGCGCTGTTGATCGCCGCCCTCATGCAGAGCCCGGAACTGCTCCTCGATGCGACTGCCGATCGGCTCCATCAGGACTACCGGGCCGGGGCCATGCCGGAGACCCAGCGACTCGTGCAGGCGCTGCGCAAGGCGGGCTTCGCGGCGGTCGTCTCCGGTGCCGGGCCGAGCGTTCTCGTCCTCGCGGACGGACCGGGGAGTCGTCAAGACGCGGTGGAGCTGGCCGACCAGGTCACCGACACCCCGTGGGAGGCGCTCCTGCTCGCAGTCGACGTTCGTGGTGGTACAGTGGGGACTCGAGCGGAGGGCTCCACGTAACGACGTGAATCTGGCCCCATTGCAACTCTTGCAAGACCCGCACGCAAACCCTTGAGGCACAAGTGCCGAGGCTGGCTGGCGCTGAGCGCCGGCCCGTGCGATCGTGCGCAGCACCCGTTGTGCGCGTTCAACGCTCATTCCCCATGACATATAAGGGAGTACTCGTGGAGAACCTCTCCGAGACCCAGAACGATTCTTCGGCACCGGCCGCGGAAGCTGCTGCAGCGACCACCGAGACGGCGCCCGCGCGCAAGCGCGCACCGCGTCGTGCGAGCACCGCCACGACCGCGGAGAAGGCCGAGAAGGCCGAGAACGCGGAAAAGGTCGAGAGCGCCGAGAAGCCCGCGAAGCCGAAGACGACGAAGGCGAAGACGACGAAGGCGGCTGCCGCCACGACGAGCGAGCCCGCATCTGCGGAGGCGTCCGCCGAGTCGCCCGAGGCGGCGCCGAAGGCGAAGACACCGCGTCGGAGCCGCGCGAAGAAGGCGGATGCCGAGGCTCCCGCCGCGGATGCCGCTTCCTCGGACGCTCCGGCTGCAGACGCCGCCCCGGCCGAAGCCGCTGCGGAATCCGCACCGAAGTCGACGGGACGCGGTCGCCGCGGTGCGCAGAAGTCGACGCCCGACGCCGACGCCGCCGCGCCAGTGAAGGACACGGCAGCAGACGCCGCTCCCGCCGACGCGCCTCAGAACGGCGACTCCGGCTCCGACTCCGACAGTGGTGAGGAGCAGGGCGGGCGTGGTCGCAACCGCAACCGCAGCCGCAACCGAGGACGCGGGCAGAACAGCTCCGGGCAGGACCAGCAGGCTCAGCCGGCCGGGGATGACGAGCAGTCCGGCGGCAACAACCGCAATCGCCAGCGCAACAAGCGCCGTAACGGTGCTCCGACCGATGAGTTCGACACGGAGATCGGCGAGGACGACGTCCTGATCCCGATCGCCGGCATCCTCGACGTCCTCGACAACTACGCGTTCGTCCGCACGACCGGTTACCTCGCCGGTCCGAGCGACGTCTACGTTTCGCTCGGACAGGTCAAGAAGTACAACCTGCGCAAGGGTGACGCCGTCGTCGGCTCGATCAAGCAGCCGCGCGAAGGCGAGCAGCAGGGCCGTCAGAAGTACAACGCGCTGGTCAAGGTCGACTCCATCAACGGTCTGTCGATCGACGACGCGGCCACGCGTGTGGAGTTCGGCAAGCTCACTCCGCTCTACCCGCAGGAGCGCCTGCGTCTAGAGACGGCTCCCGAGAAGCTGACCCAGCGCATCATCGACCTGGTCGCCCCGGTCGGCAAGGGACAGCGCGGCCTCATCGTCGCTCCGCCCAAGGCCGGCAAGACGATCGTGCTGCAGCAGATCGCGAACGCGATCGCGCAGAACAACCCTGAGGTCCACCTCATGGTCGTGCTCGTCGACGAGCGCCCCGAAGAGGTCACCGACATGGAGCGCTCGGTCAAGGGCGAGGTCATCGCCTCCACGTTCGACCGCCCGGCCGAAGACCACACCACCGTGGCGGAGCTCGCGATCGAGCGTGCGAAGCGTCTGGTCGAGCTCGGTCGCGACGTCGTCGTGCTGCTCGACTCGATCACGCGCCTCGGCCGTGCCTACAACCTGGCGGCTCCGGCCTCGGGTCGTGTGCTCACCGGTGGTGTCGACGCCTCCGCGCTCTACCCGCCCAAGCGCTTCTTCGGAGCCGCGCGCAACATCGAGAACGGTGGATCCCTCACGATCCTCGCCACCGCCCTGGTCGAGACCGGGTCGAAGATGGACGAGGTCATCTTCGAGGAGTTCAAGGGCACCGGCAACAGCGAGCTGCGCCTGTCGCGTGCGCTCGCGGACAAGCGCATCTTCCCGGCGGTCGACGTGAACGCGTCGAGCACCCGCCGCGAGGAGATGCTGCTGTCGGCCGACGAGGTCAAGATCACGTGGAAGCTGCGTCGCGCCCTCGCCGGCCTCGACCAGCAGCAGGCCCTCGAGGTCGTCCTCGGCAAGCTCAAGGAGACCAACTCGAACGTCGAGTTCCTCGTGCAGATGCAGAAGTCGATCCCCACGCTCCCTTCGGGCGCGCACGGGCACGACAACAACATCCGCTGAGCGGCTGAGCCGTGTTCGAGTCCGTCCAGACTCTGATCGACGAGCATCGCCGGGTGCAGGAGGAGCTCTCCGACCCGGCGGTGCACGCAGACGCCGCCCGCGCGAAGCGCGTCAACCGTCGCTATGCCGAGTTGTCGCGCATCGTCGCCGCCTACGAGGCATGGGTCGCTGCGACCGATGATCTGGAGACGGCTCGCGAGTTCGCCCGGGAAGACGAGTCCATCGCGGCGGAGATCCCCGCGATGGAGGAGGAGCTGCAGGAGTCCCAGGAACGTCTGCGTCGTCTGCTCATCCCGCGTGACCCGGACGATGCGCGTGACGTGATCATGGAGATCAAGGCCGGTGAGGGGGGTGCGGAGTCCGCACTGTTCGCAGCCGACCTGCTGCGCATGTACATCCAGTACGCCGCCTCCAAGGGCTGGAAGACGGAGCTCCTGGAGCGCAACGAGTCCGACCTGGGCGGCTACAAGGACGTGCAGGTCGCGATCAAGGGCTCCTCGTCCGACCCCGCGCAGGGCGTCTGGGCGCATCTCAAGTACGAGGGGGGCGTGCATCGCGTGCAGCGTGTGCCGGCCACCGAGTCGCAGGGACGCATCCACACCTCCACGACGGGTGTGCTGGTCTTCCCCGAGGTGGACGAGCCGGAGGAGATCCACATCGATCAGAACGATCTCAAGATCGATGTCTTCCGCTCGTCCGGCCCCGGCGGGCAGTCGGTGAACACGACGGATTCCGCCGTGCGCATCACCCACGTCCCCACGGGCATCGTCGTGTCGATGCAGAACGAGAAGTCGCAGTTGCAGAACCGCGAGGCCGGAATGCGCGTGCTTCGCGCCCGATTGCTCGCGAGGCAGCAGGAGGAGCTCGACGCGGCGGCGTCCGACGCGCGCCGTTCGCAGATCCGCGGGATGGACCGCTCCGAGCGCATCCGCACGTACAACTTCCCGGAGAATCGGATCGCGGACCACCGCACCGGCTTCAAGGCCTACAACCTCGACCAGGTGATGGACGGCGCGCTGGACCCGCTGATCGAGAGCGCGATCACCGCGGATGAGGAAGCGCGGCTCGCCGCACTCGGCGCCGAATCCTGAGGCGCGAAACCACGCTGAGCGCTAGGATCGGGCCGTGATCACACTCCTGTTCCGCGGTCTGATGTACGTGATATCGGCCGGCCTCGGCCTGATCGTCGCCGACCTCGCTCTCGAAGGGTTCCAGATCGAATGGGACAAGTGGTGGGGCTTCGTCATCTGCATCCTGATCTTCGCGATCCTGCAGAGCGTCCTGGCACCGTGGGTCGGCAAGATGGCGAATCGCTACGCGCCCGTGCTCATGGGCGGCATCGGCATCTTCTCGACCCTGATCTCGCTGATCATCGTGGTACTGCTTCCCATCGGCGGACTCCGCATCACCGATCTCACCGGCTGGCTTCTCGGATCGGTGATCGTGTGGTTGATCACCGCGCTGGGCAGCGTCCTGCTGCCGCTGATCTTCCTGCGCAAGAAGGTCGAGTCCGTCAAGGACGCACGACGCTGAGTCGTGCAGCGACGCCCGACGCTCAGATCGCGTAGTCCGGAGCGGTGAGCAGCGCGCGGGTGTCCTCACCGGCGCTGCGCTGTCGTGGTTTCGCGGGAACGCCGACCAACACGCTGTCGGCGGGCGCATCGCGCGTGACCACGGCGTTCGCGCCGACCACGGAGCCGGCCCCGATCGTCACGGGGCCGAGGATCTTCGCGCCGGCGCCCACGGCCACGCCGTCCTCGAGGGTCGGATGGCGTTTCCCTGCGGTGCGAGTGCGTCCGCCGAGGGTGACGCCGTGATACAGCATCACGTCGTCACCGATCTCGCTGGTCTCGCCGATGACCACGCCCATGCCGTGGTCGATGAAGAAGCGGCGCCCGATCTTCGCGCCCGGGTGGATCTCTATCCCGGTCATCCAGCGTGACAGCTGCGATCCGGCGCGCGCGAGCAGTCGGAGTCGCCGTCGCCAGAGCGCGTGCGAGACGCGGTGCGCCCAGATCGCGTGGAGTCCCGGGTACAGGAGTGCCACCTCGACGGCGCTGCGTGCGGCCGGATCACGGAGACGGGCTGCCGCGATGTCTTCGCGCATTCGCCCGATGATGCCCATCGGAGATCTCAGTCTTCGCGCAGGTCCTCGAACAGCGCGGTGGAGAGGTAGCGCTCACCGGTGTCCGGGATCACCACGACGATCGTCTTGCCCGCGTTCTCGGCGCGGGCCGCCACCTTCAGCGCCGCGGACACGGCGGCCCCGGAGGACATACCCACGAGCAGACCCTCCGTGGCGGCGAGATCACGGGCGACGCGGAGGGACTCGTCGAATTCGGCGGTGATGATCTCGTCGATCACGTCGCGGTCGAGCACGTCCGGGACGAAGTTCGGACCGATGCCCTGGATCTTGTGCGGGCCGGGGTGTCCTTCGCTGAGGACGGGGGAGTCCTTGGGCTCGACGGCGATGACCTGCACACCGGGCTTCGCGGCCTTGAGGGCCTGGCCGGTGCCGGTGACGGTTCCGCCGGTTCCGACCCCGGCGACGAAGATGTCGATCGCGCCGTCGGTGTCGCGGAGGATCTCCTGCGCCGTGGTCTCGCGGTGGATCTGCGGGTTGGCCGGGTTCTCGAACTGACGGATCCAGATAGCGCCCGGCGTCTCGGCCACGATGCGCTTCGTCTCTTCGATCGCACCGCTCATGCCCTTGGTGGGGTCCGTGAGCACGATCTCGGCGCCGAACGCCTTGAGCAGGACCCGGCGCTCCTTCGACATGGAGGCCGGCATCGTGAGGATGACGCGGTATCCGCGTGCTGCTCCGACCATCGCGAGGGCGATGCCCGTGTTGCCACTGGTCGACTCGACGATCGTGCCACCCGGCTTCAGCTCGCCCGAGGCTTCGGCGGCGTTGATCATCGCGATGCCGATGCGGTCCTTCACGCTGGACGCGGGGTTGTAGTATTCGAGCTTGGCGAGCACGGTGGCTCCCAGGCCTTCGGTCACGCGGTTCAGACGAACGAGCGGCGTGTTGCCGAACGCGGTCGTGATGTCGGAGTGGATGCCGGGCATGAGGAGCCTTCCTGTGCGGGATCGCTGCCGGACCAGCCTAGGGGAGAGGGGAGTGGTCGGCGCCTATGTGACAGGCGCGTGCACTCTACGCTGGAAGGCATGTCCGACACCTCTCTGGCGGCGCACGTCCGTGCCGCAGCCCAGCGCCTGACCGACGCCGGCGTCCCGGATCCTCTGGTCGACGCCGAACTGCTCGCGGGTCATGTCCTCGGCCGTCGACGTGGCGAGGTGCAGGCCGGCATCGTCCGCGGAGACGGCCTCGACGAGGAGCGGGCGGCGGCGCTGGATGCTCTGGTGACCCGCCGCGCCGCACGCGAGCCGTTGCAGCACATCACGGGCTCGGCGCCCTTCCGCCACCTCGAACTGGCCGTCGGCCCCGGTGTCTTCGTGCCGCGTCCGGAGACGGAGACCGTCGTGCAGTACGCGATCGATGCGCTGCTGAACTCCCCGGAGTCGGCACCGATCGGCGTCGACCTCGGGACCGGGAGCGGCGCGATCGCGCTGGCGATGGCGACCGAGGTGTCGCATGCGCGGATCTTCGCTGCGGAGCTCTCCGAGGATGCGCACGAGTGGGCACGGCGCAACGTCGCGGGGGTCGAGAATCTGACGCTCGTGCTCTCCGATCTGAGAGAGGCCTTCCCCGAGTTGGACGGCACGGCGACGGTCGTGATCTCGAATCCGCCATACGTTCCCGATGAGGCGATCCCGCGCGACCCCGAGGTGCGGCTCTTCGATCCCGCGCTGGCGCTCTACGGGGGACAGGACGGCCTCGATGTGGTGCGGGCGCTCAGCTCCCGCGCGCTGCGTCTGCTGCATCCCGGGGGACTTCTGGTCATCGAGCACGGAGAGCTGCAGGGGGAGTCGATCCGCGACATCCTGGCTGCGGACGGATGGCGAGCGACGGCGACGCATCGCGATCTCACCCTGCGCGACCGCACCACCACGGCGCTCAGGCCCTGATCAGCAGCCTCCGAGCATCCGACATAGCCGCGACGCATAGAATCGAACCGTCATGTCCACCATCTTCGACTGCCGCGACGAATCGCAGCTGCTCGCCGGCATGCGCCATGCGCGCCAGGCGATCGGCCGTGGCGACCTCATCGTGATGCCCACCGATACCGTCTACGGCGTCGCTGCCGACGCCTTCTCGCCGGCCGCCGTGCAGCGGCTCCTCGATGCGAAGGGGAGGGGTCGCGATCAGCCGCCGCCCGTTCTCATCGGCACGAAGGAGACGCTCGCCGCCCTCGCCGAGTCCGTGCCGGAACCGGTCGAGCGGCTGGTGGAGGCGTTCTGGCCCGGTGGGCTCACGATCGTGCTCCCCGCACAGCCCTCGCTGGTGTGGGACCTCGGCGAGACCCAGGGGACCGTCGCCGTCCGCATGCCGGAAGGCCGCGTGGCGTTGGAGCTCCTGGCCGAGACCGGACCGCTCGCGGTGTCCAGCGCGAACCTCACCGGACGGGCGGCGGCGATCTCGGCGCTCGATGCGGAGAAGATGCTGGGTGACAGTGTCGCCGTGTACCTCGCCGATGGACTGAGCAAGGACGGCATCGCCTCCACGATCGTCGATGCCACCTCCCTTGTGCGCCGGGGTGGGGATGCAGATGCCGGAACGGTGCGCATCCTCCGCGACGGTGCGGTGACGCGTGAACAGCTGCACGACGTGCTGGGTGACCTCCTCGAGCCGGAGGAGCAGCACGAGGGGCACGAGCACGCGGAGGAGCAGCAGGACGCGGATTCGTGAAGCAGTATCTCGCCACGGTCATCCTCACGGCAGCGATCACCTTCGCGCTGACCTGGGCGGTCTGGCGACTGAGCCTTCGCTTCAAGCTGTATCCCGGCATCCGTGAGCGTGATGTGCACACCACGCCCACGCCGCGACTCGGCGGTGTGGCGATCTTCCTCGGCATCGCGGCCGCTTTCGGGTTCTCCGCCATCAACCCGTTCTTCCAGAGCATCTGGATCCCGCCGCAGACGATGTGGTCGATCCTCGGCGCTTCGCTGCTGATCGCGATCATCGGGGTCGTGGACGACCTCTGGGACATCGACTGGATGATCAAGCTCGGTGCGCAGTTCCTGGCCGCCGGCCTCATCACGGTCGGCGGGGGGCTGCAGATCCTGTCCCTGCCCTTCGGCGATCTCATCGTGGTCTCGAGCTGGTTGAGCATCACGATCACGATGTTCGCGATCGTCATCGTCATGAACGCGGTGAACTTCATCGATGGGCTCGACGGTCTCGTCGCGGGCGTGTGCCTCATCTCCAACGGTGTCTTCTTCGCCTACTCGTACATCTTCACGCGTGACTCCGGCGCCTCCAGCTACTTCAATCTGTCGACCTTCCTCGCCGCCGTGCTGATCGGTGCCTGCCTGGGCTTCCTCCCGCTGAACTGGAGCCCGGCGAAGCTCTTCATGGGCGACTCCGGCGCTCTGGTGATCGGGCTGCTGATGGCGACCTCGGCGATCGCCATCACCGGGCAGATGGACCCGTCCGCCTTGGACCCCGAGCGTCTCGGACGTTCGCAGCTCGTCGGTGCCTTCCTGCCGATCCTGCTGCCCCTGCTCGTCGTCCTGCTGCCGCTGCTCGACTTCGGGCTCGCGGTGCTCCGTCGCATGAGTGCGGGGCGTTCGCCGTTCTCGCCCGATCGCAAGCACCTGCATCACCGGATGCTCGACCTCGGGCACCGGGACCGCGACGCAGTCCTCATCTTCTACGCGTGGACGGCCGTCATCTCGATCGCCGTCCTCCTGATGTACGTCGGTGCGCGGGAGGACTGGCCGGGACAGTACCTCCCGGGCGTCGGCTTCGGCATCGTGGGCATCGCCGCCTGCCTCGTCGTCACCCTGAGCCCCACCCGCCGCAGGAAGAACCCCGCGGCCGCCGAAACCGACCCGACACCCGTGGAGTCCTGATGAGCCCGAGCCCCGTTTCCAGCACGCCGATCCTCCGGCGCACACTCATCGCATCGGGCGTGGCCACCGCCGTGCTCGCGATCATCGCCGGTGGCGTCGGCTACCTCGTGGCCCAGGGGGAGGGGCTGGTCAGCGGACTGCTGGGCGTGCTGCTCGCGGCGCTCTTCCTGGCCATCACCGGGATCAGCATCCTCATCGCCAACCGCTGGTACGGCGATCCGATCTACGTCCAGCTGTTCTTCGCCATCGTCCTCGGGGGGTGGCTGCTGAAGCTGGGTCTGTTCGTGGTGGCGATGATCCTGCTCGCGGGGCAGCCGTGGCTGCACCCGATGGTCTTCTTCCTCTCGATCGTCGCCGGCGTGCTGATGTCGCTCGCGATCGACGTCATCGTCCTCACCCGCATGCGGCTGCCGAACGTAAGCGATATATCGCTTCCGACGGAGGTGCCGGAGGACCGCGCCCCCGGAAGGGCGAACGACATCGGAGAAGGGCCCGTCGACGAGGCCCCGCGGTCTTAGGGTCCCCTCAGATTCTGATACTGTTGAACCGTGCCCGCCGCTCGCCCGCGAGCGCTTGCGCTGTGTAGCACACCGACCATCGTCGCCCCGGTTTAGACCGGTGCCCCGAAGCTGGAGCCCGCGCTGTTTAATCTTGCTGCGACCCTGACCCCCCGACTTGCCTCCGACGGTGAGTTCCACGGCCCTTCGATCGACGATTTCTTCCCGGAGATCCTCTTCCACGTCGGCCCCGTCCCCGTCAACCGGATCCACCTGGTCCAGTTGCTCGCGGTGATCGCCGTGGTGCTGATCCTCTGGCTCGGAACCCGCCGCATGAAGGTCGTCCCCGGACGCTTCCAGAGCCTGGTGGAGATGGGGCTCGGCTTCGTCCGCACCAACGTCGCCCACGACATGCTCGGGCGCAAGGACGGCGATCGGTTCCTGCCGATCCTCACCACGATCTTCTTCATGGTGCTGTTCATGAACATCACGGGAATCATCCCGTTCCTGAACATGCCGGGCACCGCGATCATCGCGGTTCCGCTCACGCTCGCGGTGGTCAGCTATGTGACCTTCATCTACGCCGGCATCAAGCGCCACGGCTTCAAGTTCTTCAAGAACTCCCTGTTCCCGCAGGGTGTGCCGGTCGCCGCCATGCCGATCGTCGCGGTCATCGAACTCATCTCGACGTTCATCCTCCGCCCCGTCACGCTGACGCTGCGTCTTCTCATGAACCTCGTCGTGGGGCACATGATCCTGGTCCTCGCGTTCTCCGCGACCCAGTTCTTCTTCTTCACCGCAGGCGGCGGCTGGGCCGCGCTCGGTGTCGGAACCCTCGCCTTCGGCGGCGCCTTCACTCTCTTCGAGATTCTGGTCGCCGTCCTCCAGGCATACGTCTTCACCGTCCTCACCGCGGTCTACATCCAGCTCGCGGTCGCAGAAGAGCACTGAGCGGGCAGGCATCAGCCTTCCCACCCAACGAAAGGAAAAACCCGTGGACGCTACTACGGTTCTCGCTGAAATCAACGGTCACCTCGGAGCGGTCGGCTACGGCCTCGCAGCCATCGGCCCGGCCATCGGCGTCGGCATCGTCGTCGGCAAGACCATCGAGGGTGTCGCCCGTCAGCCCGAGCTGGCCGGTCGTCTCCAGGTCCTCATGTGGATCGGTATCGCCTTCACCGAGGCGCTTGCGTTCGTCGGCATCGCCGTCGCATTCATCCCCTTCCCGTAATCCTCACCGACTTCTGAAGGAGACAGGATGCTGAACGCTCTTGTCACGAACCTCGCAGCAGAGGGTGAGCCGAACAACCCTCTCATCCCTGCGTGGTACGACATCATCTGGTCGGGCCTCTGGTTCATCGTCATCCTCTTCGTCGTCTGGAAGTTCGCGCTTCCGCGTCTGACGGCGATGCTCGACAAGCGGTCCGCCGCGATCGAGGGAAACATCGCGAAGGCCGACGAGGCTCAGAAGCAGGCTGAAGCTGCGCTCGAGGAGTACACGCGTCAGCTCGCTGAGGCGCGCACCGAGGCCGGCGAGATCCGTGAGGCCGCCCGTGAGGACGGCAAGAAGATCGTCGCCGAGGCGAAGGAAGCTGCGGCTTCCGAGGCCGCTCGCATCACCGCCACCGCGCACACGCAGATCGAGGCCGAGCGGCAGACCGCTCTCGTCTCGCTTCGCAGCGAGGTCGGAACGCTCGCCATCGACCTCGCCGGTGGCGTGGTCGGTGAGACGCTCTCCGACGATGCACGTGCGACGGCCGTCGTCGACCGCTTCCTCGCCGAGCTCGAGTCATCCGAGAAGGCGGCTCAGTAATGGGCAGCGCGACCACTCAGGCACTCGCGGCATCCATCAAGACGCTTGCCGCAGCGAAGGACCTCTCTCTCGACACCGCACGGGAGCTGCTGGCTGCCGCGCGTGCCGTGAGCGAGTCGTCCCAGCTGAGCGGCGCGCTTGCTGACCCTTCCGCTCCCGCCGTGGCACGACAGAACGTCGTCACCGCGGTGTTCGGCGGGTTCTCCGCAGGTGCTCAGGACGTTCTGAAGACCGTCGTCGCTGAGCGCTGGTCGAACGCGGGTGAGCTCGTCGACGGTATCGAGGAGCTCGCGATCCGCGCGGCAGCGATCGCGGAGCCGGGCGTCGACATCGAGGGGGAGCTGTTCGGCTTCTCCCGGGTGATCGCCGCCAACCCCGAGCTCGAGCTCGCTCTGGGCAGCCGCGTCGGCGGAGAAGATGCCAAGAGCGCGCTCATCGAGCGCCTCCTGGCCGAGGGCTCCACGAGCGCCGCCTCGACGCTGATCATCACCTCGTTCGTGCGCGAGCCGCGCGGACGCCGGATCCGGCGACTGCTGAACCGGGCGATGAGCATCGTCTCGAGTCAGCGCGGTCGCGTGGTCGCCACGGTGCACACCGCGGCACCTCTCAGCGACGCGCAGCGCACCCGACTCAGCGACTCGCTCTCGCGTCGCTATGACGGTCAGGTCTCGCTCAACGTCGTCATCGACCCTGCCGTCGTCGGAGGTCTGCGTGTGCAGATCGCCGATGACGTCATCGACGGCAGCATCTCCGCACGACTCGCCGACCTTCGCCAGAAGCTCGCGGGCTAACACGACTTCGCGCGGGGAACCGCGCACCCAGATACAAAGGGAAGACAATGGCAGAACTATCGATCAGCCCCGACGTCATCCGTGACGCGCTGAAGGACTTCGCCGCCGCATACGAGCCCTCCGGGGCCGGGGCGACCGAGGTCGGCACCGTCATCGACGCCGCAGACGGCATCGCGCACGTCGAGGGACTGCCCGGCGTCATGGCGAACGAGCTCGTCATCTTCGCGGACGGCACCAAGGGCCTCGCGCAGAGCCTCAACGAGCACGAGATCGGTGTCGTCGTCCTCGGCGAGTTCACCGGTGTCGAAGCCGGACAGGAAGTCACCCGCACCGGCGAGGTCCTCTCGGTTCCGGTCGGCGACGGCTACCTGGGTCGTGTGGTCGACCCGCTCGGCAACCCGATCGACGGCCTCGGCGCCATCGAGACCGAGGGCGTCCGCGCCCTCGAGCTCCAGGCCCCGGGCGTCATGCAGCGCAAGTCGGTGCACGAGCCGATGCAGACCGGCATCAAGGCCATCGACGCGATGATCCCCGTCGGCCGTGGTCAGCGTCAGCTCATCATCGGCGACCGCCAGACCGGCAAGACGGCGATCGCGATCGACACGATCATCAACCAGAAGGCCAACTGGGAGTCGGGCGACGTCAGCAAGCAGGTTCGCTGCATCTACGTCGCCATCGGCCAGAAGGGTTCGACCATCGCTTCGGTGAAGGGCGCGCTCGAAGAGGCCGGCGCGCTGGAGTACACCACGATCGTGGCCGCTCCGGCTTCCGACCCCGCAGGCTTCAAGTACCTCGCGCCCTACACCGGTTCGGCCATCGGCCAGCACTGGATGTACGGCGGCAAGCACGTGCTGATCATCTTCGATGACCTGTCCAAGCAGGCCGAGGCCTACCGAGCCGTCTCCCTCCTCCTCCGCCGCCCGCCGGGCCGCGAGGCATACCCCGGTGACGTGTTCTACCTGCACTCCCGTCTGCTCGAGCGTTGCGCGAAGCTCTCCGACGAGCTCGGTGCCGGTTCCATGACGGGTCTCCCGATCATCGAGACCAAGGCGAACGACGTCTCCGCGTACATCCCCACCAACGTGATCTCCATCACGGACGGCCAGATCTTCCTCCAGTCCGACCTCTTCAACGCCAACCAGCGTCCGGCGGTCGACGTGGGTATCTCGGTCTCGCGAGTCGGTGGTGACGCGCAGGTCAAGTCGATCAAGAAGGTTTCGGGAACGTTGAAGCTGGAGCTCGCGCAGTACCGCTCCCTCGAGGCGTTCGCGATGTTCGCGTCCGACCTCGACGCGGCCTCGCGTCGTCAGCTCTCCCGCGGTGCGCGTCTGACCGAGCTGCTCAAGCAGCCGCAGTACTCGCCGTACCCCGTCGAAGAGCAGGTCGTCTCGATCTGGGCCGGTACCAACGGCAAGCTCGACACGATCGAGGTCGAAGACGTCCTGCGCTTCGAACGCGAACTCCTGGATTACCTGCGTCGCAACACCAAGGTCCTCGACACTCTGCGCGACACGAACGTCCTCGATGACGCCACGGTCGCCGAGCTCGAGAAGCAGACGGATGCCTTCGTCCTGGAATTCCAGGGTGGCAAGGGTCACGCCATCGGCGCCCCCGGTCACGAGGAGTACGCTGCGGCTGAGGCTGAGGACGTCAACCAGGAGAAGATCGTCAAGGGTCGTCGCGCGTAATCGCGTGAGGTACTGACATATGGGCGCTCAACTCAGGGTCTACAAGCAGAAGATCTCTTCTGCTCAGACGACCAAGAAGATCACGAAGGCGATGGAACTCATCGCGGCTTCGCGCATCCAGAAGGCGATGGCACGCGTCAAGGCGTCCACCCCCTTCGCGCGAGCCGTGACGAGGGCCGTATCGGCCGTCGCGACGCACTCGAACGTGGATCACCCGCTGACCCGCGAGTCCGAGAACATCACCCGCTCCGCGGTCGTGATCTTCTCCTCGGACCGCGGTCTCGCCGGAGCCTTCAACTCGCAGATCCTCCGTGAGGGTCTCGAGGTCGCGGAGCTCCTGCGCGAGCAGGGCAAGGAGCCGGTCTTCTACCTCATCGGACGCAAGGCGGTCGGATACTTCCAGTTCCGTCGCCTCGCGGCCGCTGCGGAGTGGACCGGTGACACCGACACCCCGTCGTTCCACACCGCCGAGGAGATCTCCGCCTCGCTGCTGGAAGCCTTCGCCCGCGGGGGACAGGACGGCGGCGTCGACGAGATCCACCTCGTGTACAACCGTTTCGTCAGCATGATGACGCAGTCGCCGGAGTCCGTGCGTCTGCTCCCGCTGGAGATCACGGAAGCCGATGAGTCGGAGGCGGGCAACACCGTTTACCCGCTGTACGAGTTCGAGCCGGATGCCGAGACCGTCCTCGACGCCATCCTGCCGGTGTACATCCAGAGCCGCGTCTTCAACGCACTTCTCCAGTCGTCCGCCGCGAAGCAGGCAGCGACGCAGAAGGCGATGAAGTCGGCCAGCGACAACGCCGACAAGCTCATCACCGACTACACCCGTCTGCGTAACAATGCGCGCCAGGCGGAGATCACGCAGCAGATCGCGGAGATCGTCGGCGGCGCCGACGCCCTCTCGAGCAAATAGACCATCAGGAAAGAGACGAAAATGACCCTCACCGCTCCGGCTGACCAGCCGGCGACCGCGGTCGTCGGGCGCGTCGCACGCGTCAACGGTCCGGTTGTCGACATCGAGTTCCCGCACGACTCGATCCCCGACATCTACAACGCCCTGAAGACGACGATCGAGATGGGCGAAGAGTCCACCGAGATCACGCTCGAGGTCGCTCAGCACCTCGGCGACGACCTCGTCCGCGCCATCGCCCTGAACCCGACCGACGGTATCGTCCGCGGTCAGGAGGTTCGCGACACCGGTGAGGCCATCTCGGTTCCCGTCGGTGACGTGACCAAGGGCAAGGTCTTCAACGTCATCGGCGAGGTGCTGAACCTCGAGCCCGGCGAGACCTTCGAGGTCACCGAGCGCTGGCCCATCCACCGCAAGGCTCCGAACTTCGACCAGCTCGAGTCCAAGACTCAGATGTTCGAGACCGGCATCAAGTCGATCGACCTCCTCACGCCGTATGTGCTCGGTGGAAAGATCGGCCTGTTCGGTGGTGCCGGTGTCGGCAAGACCGTGCTCATCCAGGAGATGATCCAGCGCGTCGCCCAGGACCACGGTGGTGTGTCGGTGTTCGCCGGTGTCGGTGAGCGTACCCGTGAGGGTAACGACCTGATCCACGAGATGGAGGAGGCGGGCGTCTTCGACAAGACCGCCCTCGTCTTCGGCCAGATGGACGAGCCGCCGGGGACGCGTCTGCGCGTCGCGCTGTCGGCTCTGACGATGGCGGAGTACTTCCGTGACGTGCAGAAGCAGGACGTGCTGCTCTTCATCGACAACATCTTCCGCTTCACGCAGGCCGGTTCCGAGGTCTCGACGCTGCTGGGCCGCATGCCCTCGGCCGTGGGTTACCAGCCGAACCTCGCCGATGAGATGGGTGTGCTCCAGGAGCGCATCACCTCGACGCGTGGTCACTCGATCACCTCGCTGCAGGCGATCTACGTGCCGGCCGATGACTACACCGACCCGGCTCCGGCGACCACCTTCGCCCACCTCGACGCCACGACCGAGCTGTCTCGTGAGATCGCCTCGAAGGGTCTGTACCCCGCCATCGACCCGCTGACCTCGACGTCGCGCATCATGGACCCCCGCTACTTGGGCGAGGACCACTACCGCGTCGCGACGACCGTCAAGCAGATCCTCCAGAAGAACAAGGAGCTGCAGGAGATCATCGCGATCCTCGGTGTCGACGAGCTCTCCGAGGAAGACAAGATCGTCGTGTCGCGCGCACGTCGTATCCAGCAGTTCCTCTCGCAGAACACCTACATGGCCAAGAAGTTCACGGGTGTCGAGGGTTCGACCGTCCCGCTCAAGGAGACCATCGAGTCGTTCGATGCGATCACCCGTGGTGACTTCGACCACGTCGCCGAGCAGGCCTTCTTCAACGTCGGTGGTATCTCCGACGTCGAAGAGCAGTGGGCGAAGATCCAGAAGGAGAACGGCTGACCATGGCGCTGCATGTCAGCCTCGTCTCCGCGGATGCGGAGGTCTGGACGGGAGAGGCGAGCCTCGTGGTCGCCAAGACCGTCGAGGGTGAGATCGGCTTCATGAGCGGCCACGAGCCGGTGCTGGCCATCCTCGCCGAGGGGCAGGTTCGCATCACGCAGTCGGATGGCACCAAGGTGCTGGCCAACGCGCAGGACGGCTTCCTCTCGATGGAGGGCGACACCCTGACGATCGTGGCCGGCAACGCGGCTCTCATCGCCTAGCTTTCTCCTTTCGACGCGTCCGCCTCGGTACCCGCTCGGGTCCCGAGGCGGACGCGTCTGCATCCACCGAGGTTTCATGAAGATCCTGCTCCCTCCGTCCGAGACGAAGCGAGAGGGGGGCGTCGACGTCCCGCTCGACCTGCCCTCGTTGGCCCTGCCCGGTCTGGCCCCGCACCGCGCCGCCGTGCTGGATGCGCTCGTCGATCTCGCAGCCGACGAGCAGGAGTCGCGGCGTGTGCTGAAGCTGAGTGAGCGTCAGGCCGGTGATGTCGCCCACAACCGGCGACTGCGGACGGCACCGACGATGCCCGCCGTCGACCGGTACACGGGCGTCCTGTTCGACGCGCTCGACGCCCCGTCTCTCCCGACGGCGTCCCGCCGGTGGTTGGGCGACCATGTCTGGATCCACAGCGCACCGTTCGGTCCGGTCGGCGCCCTCGATCCGATACCGACCTATCGTCTCGCTGCGGGAACCTCGCTCCCCGGACTTCCCGCGCTGCGGCGCCATTGGGCCGATGCGACCTCTGCGGCGTTCGTGGATACCGCTCCGTCGTTCGTGCTCGATCTTCGCAGCGAGGCGTATGTCGCTCTGGGGCCGGTTCCGGACAGCGTGCCGTCGGCGTACGTGCGGGTCGTGACCGAGCACGGCAGGGCATTGAACCACTTCAACAAGAAGTCGAAGGGGCTGCTCGTCCGCGCCCTCGCCGAGGATCGGCCCCGAAGCTCCTCTCTTCGTGGCTTCCGCACGTGGGCGCAGTCGCGGGGGATCACGCTCCGCGACACCGATCATCCGGGCACCATCGAACTCGTCGTCGCGGAGTAGCGGGCGCTTTCGGGCGCTGACGCGCTTCCGCAGACCTCGTTGCCCGGGGATCGCGCGCACCGCTAGTGTGGTGTCGCGGCGTCAATCGCGTCCGTACATTCAGATCCGGAGGGGATCATGGACTCCTATTACGACTCGGGATACCTCGCCGTAGTTTTCGGCATCGTCATCTTCAGCGTCATCATCGGTCTTGCCGGGTACGTGCTGGGCTCTCTCTTCTTGATGAAGATCTTCGACAAAGCAGGTGTCGAGGGCAAGTGGCGTGCGTGGGTGCCCGTCTACAACGCGATGATCTTCTTCAAGCTCGGTGACCTGAGCCCGTGGCTCGTCCTCTACGGAATCGCTGGTGCCGCGCTGCTCAGCTGGATCGGCATCGGCTACGCGTTCTCGCTCGCTCTCGGAGTCTTCTCCGCGATCGCGGCCTGGCGCATCGGCCTCAAGCTTCAGAAGGACGCCGTCTGGGTCGTCCTCTACGTGTTCCTGAGCATCGTGTGGCTCGGTATCAACGCGTTCGACAAGTCTCGCTGGAACCCGAACATCCAGCCGGCATCGTGGGCTTCGAACGGCTTCCTCGGCGACCGGACGGTCTGGAACGGCGTGCCCGTCCAGCCGGCCGCTGCAGCCCCGCAGCCTGGCTACGGTGCGCCGCAGGGATACGCTCCGCCCGCGCAGCCGGGCTATGCGCCGCCGGCCCAGCCCGGGTACGCACCGCCGGCAGGCCCTGCCGCGCCCGCGACCGGAGCCCCGGTTCCCCCGGTTCCTCCCACGACGCCTCCGGCACCTCCCGCGGCCCCTCCTGCCGCTCCGCCGGCACCTCCTGCCGGTCCGCCGGCACCGCCCGCAGCTCCGCCGGCGCCTCCTGCAGCTCCGCCCGCATCGCCGAACGATCCCACGCAGCCTCCGGCGTGACCGTCTGACACAGAGCCCCCGACTTCGGTCGGGGGCTCTGTGCTGTGTGTGATCGTCTCCGGGCCCGAGCGGACGCTAACGTGGAGACATGGTCTTGACGCAGCGCCGAGTCGGCGCATCCGGTCTTCTCGTCTCCGCGACCGGCCTCGGCTGCAACAACTTCGGGCGCGCAGGGACGGCCACCGAGACCCTTGCCGGAACGCGAGAGGTGATCGACGCGGCGCTCGCGAACGGCATCACGTTCTTCGACACGGCCGACATGTACGGTGCGGTGGCCGGCGCGAGCGAGACCCTGATGGGCGAAGCGCTCGAAGGGCGGCGCGATCGCGTCGTGCTCGCGACCAAGTTCGGCCACGAGCGGGACATGGGGTACGCGTTCCCTGCCGCCCGCGGCTCCCGTCGGTACATCCGCCGCGCCGTCGAGGAGTCCCTGCGTCGCCTGCGCACCGACTGGATCGATCTCTACCAACTGCACCTGCCTGACCCGGAGACGCCGATCGCGGAAACCACCGACGCGCTCGATGAACTCGTGCGCGAGGGGAAGATCCGCTACTTCGGGCACTCGAACTTCCGCGGATGGGAGATCGCCGAGGCGGAGTTCACGACCCGTGCGCGTTCGTCCGGACGGTTCATCTCCGCGCAGAACCACTATTCGTTGCTGGCGCGTGCCGCGGAGCGCGAAGTCCTCCCCGCCGCCGAGCGGTACGAGCTGGGCTTCTTCCCCTACTTCCCGCTGCACAACGGTCTCCTCACCGGAAAGTTCACGCGTGACGGTGGGCCTGCGTCGAGCAGGATCATGTCCGCACGAAGGCATGTCTGGGAGAACGCTCCGTGGGAGGCGCTCGAGGACTTCCGGCGGTTCTGTGACGACCGCGGCATCACGATGCTGCAGGCGGCTTTCGGGTGGCTCCTCGCGCACCCGGCGGTCTCCAGTGTCATCGCCGGAGCGACATCGGCGGAGCAGGTCGAAGCCAACGCAGCAGCGGGTGATGCCTGGCGTCCGGACGCCGCCGACCTCGCGATCATCGACCGTCTGTTCCCGCTGCCCGCAGACCCGGGTGCACGAGTGTGATCGCAGTGCGGGGGAGTTCTACTACGATGTGTGAGTATCCTGCGGTCGCCCGATCCGTCGCAGGCCCATCGGAGGCAGTACGTGGCTGAGACGAAGACGCATCGCGTCACGGTTGCGCAGCGCCCTCTGCTGCTGTCCTGGGCAGGGGCCACCGACCTTGGTCGCCGCCGCGAGATCAATCAGGACGCGTTCCTCGCCGAGTACCCGCTCTTCATCGTCGCGGACGGCATGGGGGGCCATGCCGGCGGCGAGATCGCGAGCAGCAGCACCGTCGCGCGGCTCCAAGCCGTGGTCGCTGCCGGTGAGGTCAACGGGCCTGCGATCGAGAAAGCACTCGAGTTGGCCGTGGCTGACATCGCCGACCACCCGGAGACGACCGACGAAGGCACCGGCACCACGCTCACGGGTGTCTTCCTGGTCGGTGACGGCGAAGATGCGCACTGGGTGGCGTTGAATATCGGGGACTCGCGGGTGTATCTGCTCCGCGATGACCGGCTCGTACAGGTGACGACGGATCACTCCGTCGTCCAGGAGCTGATCGCGGCGGGCAAGCTCAGCCCCGAGGAGGCGGAAGGGCATCCGTACAGCAACGTGATCACGCGGGCAGTGGGGGCGAGCGAACTCACCGCACCGGACTACGTCACCGTGGACGTGCGCGCGGGGGATCGGTTCGTGATCTGCTCCGACGGGCTCACGAAAGAGCTCACCGACTACGGGATCCAGCACTTCCTCCGGGCCAACAGCGACCCAGGGGCAGGCGTCGATGCCATGCTCGCGGCCGCCTTGGAGAACGGTGGGCGTGACAACGTGACGCTCATCATCGTCCAGATCGAGGACGACAACGACTCCTCCTCCCCACCCGAAGACACCTCGGAATAGTCGCTCAGCGCTGTGGAGAGCGCCGTTCCTCTGACGTCCGTGCGGTCCACTGGGTGGCATGGAATCTCTTCCGATCATTCTCCCGGCGGCCCCCGCAGCCTCTCGCCGCGCTCCGCTGCCGTTTCTGGCGGCCGTCGTCCCGGTGGTCGGGGGTGTGGCGCTGTGGCTGATCACCGGTTCGCTGTTCGCGCTCTGCTTCGCGGCACTGGGCCCATTGATGATGGCGGCATCGTTCCTCGATGCGGCCCGAAACCGCCGCCGCGAACGTCGGCAGAGTGAGGCTGATGCGGAGCGGAACTGGGCCGCGGCCGACGCAGACCTGATCCGCCGCCATCGGGCTGAGCGTGAAGCGCTGTGGCTCCGTCTGCCCGACGCTTCCGTCTGCCTCACGCAGCCGCCCCTCCGCGGGGCACAGCCGCCCGATGCGGAGACCTCCCTCGTCGTGGGCACCGGCAGCGTCGCGAGCGGGGTCCGTTGCAGCGGGGGAGACGACAGCCGTGGCCGCGACTTCCGCCAGCGGTCCGGCGTCCTCGACGACGCGCCGATCGTGGTCCGGCTGGGTGGGGGCGTCTGCATACGCGGGGCGCGACCGGTGATCTTCGCCGTCGCGCGGGCGTTGGTGGTGCAGCTCGGTCTGCGTTTCGGTGCCGCACAGCTGTCGTTGGTGGGCACCGCTCTCGACGATTGCGGCCTCGCCGCGCTGCCGCATGCGCGACGTTCGCGTCGAAGCGGCTTTCGCCTCGGCGTCGGGACGCCTGATTCCGGTCGCGTGGAGGCGGATGCGCTGATCTGGCTCGTCCCCGCCGACACCGAGGTGCCGGAGGGGATCACCACCGTGATCGACGTCATCGAGCCAGGACGAGCGAACCTCCGTACGCCGAACGGGACGTCGACGCTTGCGGTCGAGTGCCTGTCGCTCGCCCAAGTGGGGCAGGTCGCCGAAGAACACGCAGCGCGGAGCGACGGCGCCGACGTGCTCCCGGACGTGGTCTCCTTGCACGAGCTGGAGCAGCCGCCCGCCGGCGAAGGTCTGCCCGCGGCGATCGGACGGAGCGCGTACGGCGATGTCATGCTCGACATCGTCGAGGACGGTCCGCATGCCATCGTCACCGGCACGACGGGGACGGGCAAGAGCGAGTTGCTCGTCAGCTGGGTCACCGCGATCGCTGCCCACCACGGCCCCGACAGGGTCATCTTCCTCCTGGCTGACTTCAAGGGTGGCACGGCCTTCGAGCCGCTGAGGGCGCTGCGACAGGTCGCGGCGGTGATCACGGACCTCGATGAGGAAGGCGCACGGCGCGGCGTCTCGAGCCTCACAGCGGAGCTTCGCCGGCGCGAGGGGCTCTTGGCGGCCGCAGGGGCCCGGGATGTGCGTGAGGTCGGGATTCCGCGGTTGGTCATCGTCGTGGACGAGTTCGCGGCGCTGTTGGCCGAGCACCCCGATCTCGGGGCGGTGTTCATCGATGTGGCGGCCCGAGGACGCGCTTTGGGCATGCACCTCATCCTCGGTACGCAGCGTGCCACCGGTGTGGTGCGAGACGCACTCGCCGCCAATTGTCCGCTTCGCATCAGTCTGCGGGTGGGGGACGCGGCCGACAGCAGGGCGATGATCGGCACCGATGCTGCGGCCGAGCTTCCCGGAGGTGCTGCTTCTCGCGGGGTCGGGCTCGTGCGGCGACCCTCAGACTCGGAACCGATCGCCGTGCGAGTCGCGCTCACCGGAGCCACCGAGTTGCGCGGCATCGGATTGCGCTGGGCGGAGACCGTGCCACCACGCAGCCCGTGGCTTCCGGCGCTTCCCTCGCGGCTTCCGCTCGGCGATCTGCTCACGGCGCCTGACCGCGCGTCGGGTGACGCGGTGATCCTCGGCCGGGCAGACGAACCGGCACTGCAGATGCAACCGCTGGAGACGTTGCACTGCGGGCAGGAGCGGGGGCTGGTGTTCCTCGGGGCGTCGGGATCGGGACGCACAACGGCCCTGCGAGTTCTCGCGGCGCAGAGCCCCGGCACGGACACCGTCTGGGTGCCGCGAGACCTCGAGGGCGCATGGGATCTCGTCGACGCATGGAGCTCGGGCGAGGAGCGGGTCCCCGCTCTCGTGCTCTGCGACGACCTCGACGCGCTCGTCGCGGGCTTCCCGCCTGACTACGGCCAGCAGTTCGCCCAACGCTGGGAACACCTGCTGCGCTCCGGCGCGGGGACGACGTTCGCCGTGACCGCCGGCCGATCGACGGGAGCGGTGGGACGCGTCCTCGATGCACTTCCGCGCCGCGCGCTCCTGCGCATGGCGACTCGGGTCGAGCACCTCGCGGCCGGAGGTGAGGCATCCGCGTTCCTCCGCGACCGCAGCCCCGGGCGCGCGTGGATCGGTGACCGGGAGGTCCAGCTCGCCTGGGTCGACGACGACCACGACGGCGTCGGCGAGCCGATCGACCCGATCGAGCCGCCCGCGATGACGACGTGGTCGCCGTCGTGCGCCGTCACCGCGATCGTCAGCGCCGGCGCGAGGGCGACAGCGTCGCGGCTACGTGACGCGCACGCCGACTTCGAAGTGGTTCTCGTCGGTGCAGAGCCGACCCTGCCGGACGGTCACCGCATCCTGATCGCCGATGCCGAGACCTGGCAACGCAACTGGTCGTCGTGGCAACGCATCCGCGCCGAAGGAGAGGTCGTGATCCGAGCGGAGCAGCCGGCGGACCTGCGGCAGCTCGCGGGGGTCCGCGAACTCCCGCCCTTTGCACGGTCGCATGCAGGACGGGCCTGGTCCGTTCGGGGAGCGGAGCCGCCGCGCCGAGTGATCCTCGCGGAGCTGACGCCGTGAGGACCAGCGGATCTTCGAGAGCCCGTGAGCCGACCGCTCGCGCCTCAGATGGCGGCGCTCGGGCGGATGGTCCCGACGATCGAGCCACCGCCGGACACGCCCAGGGGCAGAGCCTCCGCCAGCGTCGCGACGTCGGTGTCACTCAGGCCGCCTGAGCGGGCGAGCAGCGTGGCGGCCACGATCGTCGCTGCGCGGGTCGCTCCGTCCAGGACCTTCAGCGCCACGGTCGTGCCGTTCGGGGCGACCATCACCATGATGCCCTCGGCTCCGAACTTGGCGAACACTCCGAGCTTCTCGATCGCGATGGTGTCGGGCCGACCAGGGCCCTCGATCGCCCAGGGGTTCTCCCGCACTGCGCGGACCAGAGAACCCGCCACCCGATGGAGGGCGAACGGCGAACGGTCGGATGCCGTGCCGATGCGATGGATCGAGCGCGCCAGGCCCGTGAGCGTGATCGCGTGCACGGGGGCGCCGCAGCCGTCGATCGCCGTGTGTGCCACCTTCTCGCCCGTCAGGCGCTCGACGACGTCGCGGATGTGCGCCTGGAGAGGATGAGCGGGGTCGAGGTAACCGTCCGTCGGCCAGCCGGTCGCCACGCAGGCGCGCAGCATCGCGGCGTGCTTTCCCGAACAGGGCATCCGTACCGGCGAGGGTTCGCCGTGCTCGCGGACGAGTTCGTCGCGGCTGGCGGAGTCGGTCGGCCACGACGCCGGGCAGCCGAGGTGGTCTTCGGTCAGCCCGCCTTCGGTGAGCATGTCGCGCACCACGGAGGCGTGCCGATCGGTGCCGACGTGGCTCGCGGTGGAGATGGCGAGCTGCTCGCCCTCCAAGACGGCACCGGCGGTGATGCAGGCGACGGCCTGCAGGGGCTTGAGACTCGAACGAGGGAGGATCAGGGCGTCGACGTTGCCGTGGCGGGCGATGACATCACCGTCGGAGGACAGCACGACCGCGGCTCCGACGTGACGCGATTCGACGAAACCGCTCCGCTCGACGACGGCGAGTTCCACGGAATCCTGAATGGTGAGAGTCTCCAGCACCCGTCAACTCTATCGCCGGAGGCCTGGTCGCTCCGCCGACGTCGCACGGGGCTGGCAGACTGGCGACATGGCACAGTCGACTTCCCGCGCCCTCGGCGAACACCACTACGCACTCACCGCGACGTGGACCGGCAATCTCGGAACAGGCACATCCGGCTACCGCGACTACCGCCGTGACGTGACCATCGAAGTCAGCGGAAAGTCGGAGCTCCTCGCATCCGCCGACAAACCGTTCCGCGGGGACCCTGCACGGTGGAATCCGGAAGATCTGCTGCTGGCATCTCTCTCCGAGTGCCACCTGCTGTCATACCTGCATGCCTGCGTGACGCTGGGGGTGGTCGTCGTCTCCTACAGCGACGACGCCAGCGGGATGATGCGCGAGGACGGAAAAGGGGGAGGGGCCTTCGTGGAGGTGATGCTCCGCCCCGATGTCGTGGTCGCGGAGGCGTCGATGATCGAAGCCGCAGAGCGGGCGCACGAGTTGGCGAACCAATGGTGCTTCATCGCCAACTCGATGAACTTCCCCGTGCGCCACGAGGCGAAGGTCAGCGCGCTCGCGTAGAGACGCGGCGGACCGTCAGCGACGTTCGTGGGGGAGTGCCTGTTTGATCTTCTCGATGGTGCTCTGCGCCGGTGCCTCGTTGTAGGCTCCCGCGAGCTCCTGGCCCGACAATCCGTGGATCGCGGCCATGATCTCATCGGTGGCGAGGCGGCGCGCCCGTCCGCTCGTCGCGGGACCGTGCGGAGACAGATCGAGTGGCTCGCCGAAGCGGACCGTGATGCGCTCCGAGAGCGTCGGGACCTTGGCCCCCACGGGCATCACCTTGTCCGTGCCGATCAGCCCGACCGGGACGACGGGCGCGCCTGTCTGCAAGGCGAGGAAGGCGACACCGGTGCGGCCCTTGTAGAGTCGACCGTCCGTGGAGCGCGTGCCTTCCGGATACAGCGCCACCGCGAGGCCCTCATCGAGGAGCTGACGCTGCAGATCCAGCGCGTCCAGTGCTGCTTGGCCGGCCCCGCGTCGCACCGGGATGGCTCCGATGGACTCGAAGAACGTCTTGCTCATCCAGCCTTGGAAGCCGGTGCCCTCGAAGTAGGCGGACTTCGCGAGGAAGTGCACCGGACGGGGCGCGGCGACGGGGATCGCGATCGAGTCGATGAACGAGAGGTGATTGCTCGCGAAGATGACGGGCCCGGTCAGCGGCACCCGATCGCGACCTTCGATACGCGGCCGGTACACGAGGCGGGCGAGCGGGGTGATGAGGCTGCGGCCGAGGGTGTACGCGAAGCCGGCATGGCGTGGTTTCGCGGTCTCAGCGGGCGAGGATCCCTCTGCGGGCGACGATTCGGGCTCGACGGACTGCTCAGAGGTCATCAGAGCAGGTTACTCCCGGATCCATGCTCGTGTGGGAATGAAGAGTTCCGCCGCGCCTCCCAGCCGGGGCAAAGGGGTATGGGGGAGGATGGGGTGTCCCGCCCGCGATCCCGAGGTCCCACTGTGCGCAAGCGTCCGCTCATCGTCCTGTCCGCCGTCGCCGCGGCGACCCTGCTGCTGGCGGGCTGTTCCGGCAGTTCCGCGCCGTCGAGCTCCGGCACGCCCGACCCGTCGGCTTCGAGCACGTGTGCTCTGGACGCGCAGCCGGGTGAGACCTCGGATGCCGTCGTCGTCGAGGGAGAGGGTGCCGACACGAAGGTGACCGTCCCGTCCGACGCGGCTTTCGCGGGCGTCGAGCGGACGGTCGTCTCTGCGGGCGACGGCGACGACGTGCTCGTCAACGACCTGGTGTCGGTCCAGTACCAGATCGTGGATGCGACGACCAACGAGGTGCTCGATTCTTCCGCTCGCGGCGAGGGTGGGGTGCTGCCCGTGCTCCTCGACACCAACCAGTCCTCGCTCTTCGTCGCCGCTCTCGAGTGCGAGCCGGTCGGCTCACGCGTCGTGCTCTCGCTGCCCGGCAGTGCGCTGGGCGAGGGCGCGAACAACGTGGTCGTCTACGCACAGGCCGTCGAGCAGCTGCCCGAAATCGCCACCGGAACCCCCGTCGACCCGACCCCCGGCATGCCGACGGTCACGCTCGATGATGACGGCAAGCCCTCGATCAAGATCCCCGAGGGTGACGCACCGACCGAGACCAAGGTCGCTGTCCTCACGCAGGGCGACGGACCGACCGTCGGAGCCGGCGACCTCGTCGTCGTGCAGTATCTGGGCGTCAAGTGGTCGGACGGTGAGGAGTTCGACTCGAGCTGGAGCCGCGACGCTGCACCGGCACAGTTCCAGACCACCGGCGTCGTCGCGGGCTTCCAGAAGGCTCTCGAAGGGCAGAAGGTCGGCTCGCAGGTCATCGTCGTGATGCCGCCGTCCGACGGCTACGGCGCGAGTGAAGGTCACGAGCTCCAGAAGGAGAGCCTCGTCTTCGTCGTGGACATCCTCGCCACCACGCCCGTCCAGCAGTAGCAGGGGCGGTATCCAGGACGTGTCCTAGGCTGGCGTCATGCGTCGCATCATCGTCCTCGGCTCCACCGGCTCCATCGGCACCCAGGCGCTGGATGTCATCCGCGCCAACCCCCGGCGATTCGAACTCGTCGGTCTCGCCGCAGGATCCAACCGCGAGATGCTGGAGGCGCAGGCTGAGGAATTCCGCGTCGAGCACACGGCGCTCGGAGCCGTCGACGCCGAGCAGCTCGTGCGCGACGTCGAGGCCGACGTCGTTCTCAACGCCATCACGGGTTCGATCGGTCTCGGCTCGACGCTGGCCGCGCTGAACGCGGGGCGCACTCTCGCGCTGGCGAACAAGGAATCCTTGATCGTCGGCGGTGACCTCGTCCTGGCCGCTGCAGCGCCGGGGCAGATCGTCCCGGTCGACTCCGAGCACTCGGCGTTGGCGCAAGCGCTCCTCGCCGGCACCCACGCCGAGGTGCGGCGCCTCGTGGTGACCGCATCCGGCGGCCCGTTCCGAGGGCGCTCCCGCGCAGAACTCACCGAGGTGACCCCCGCCGAGGCTCTGGCGCACCCGACCTGGGACATGGGGCGCATGGTCACGACGAACTCGGCGACCTTGGTGAACAAGGGGCTCGAGGTGATCGAGGCACACCTGCTCTTCGACGTCGCCTACGACGACATCGAGGTCGTCGTGCATCCGCAGTCGATCGTGCACTCGATGGTCGAGTTCGTCGATGGTTCGACCATCGCGCAGGCGTCACCGCCCGACATGCGCCTGCCCATCTCCCTGGGGCTGGATTGGCCGCACCGTGTCGGGGGCGTCGGACGGCCGTTGGATTGGACGCAAGCGACGTCCTGGACGTTCGAACCGCTCGACAGAGAGGCTT
Organism: Microbacterium sp. IO18; assembly: GCF_049099505.1. Classification (NCBI taxonomy): domain Bacteria; kingdom Bacillati; phylum Actinomycetota; class Actinomycetes; order Micrococcales; family Microbacteriaceae; genus Microbacterium; species Microbacterium sp. IO18. The sequence goes on along the minus strand of NZ_JBMJAF010000001.1, from coordinate 788,341 downwards.
TTCCCTCCGTCGCCCTGGCGAAGGCGGTCGGTCGCGCCGGCGGGACGTTCCCCGCGGTCTACAACGCCGCCAACGAGCAGGCCGTCGACGCGTTCCACGAGGGACGGCTGTCGTTCCTCGGCATCGTCGACACGATCGCCCGCGTCATCGACGCCCATGACGCTCCCGACGCCTTGACCGTCGAGACGCTCGCGGCGGCCGAGACCTGGGCGCGCGAGACGGCCGATCGGATCATCGCGGCGGGCTGAGCCTGGGTCGGAGCGACCGGCGCCGCCCCGACGAGGTCAGTCCTCGTCGGGGTAGGGAACGGGCCAGCGCGGCTCCGGAACCGGCCATCCCGCCGCACGCAAGGCGCGACGGGCGAGTTCACGGGCGGAGTAGGGCGTGCGGACGCCGCGGATGTCGCGGTAGTCCTGGTGGCCGGGGCCGGCCCAGAGGATCGCGTCGCCGTCGCCGACCAGTCCGACAGCGGTGATGATCGCGTTCTCGGGCGGTGAGGCTTCGTGGATCTCCGCGTCGGGCCGTGCCTGTCGCGCGCCGGCGATGAGCGTGGCGCGGATGGATGCCGGATCCTCGAACCGCGGATGGTGATCGGTCACCACGAGGATGTCGCTGCCTTCGACTGCCGTGCGCGCCATGTCGAACCGCTTGCTCGCATCGCGGTCTCCGTCGGCGCCGAACAGCATCAGCACTCGGCCCGGTGTCACCCGACGGACGGCGGCGAGCGTCTTCTCGAACGCGTCGGGGGAGTGCCCGAAGTCGACGAACACGGCGGGACCCCGCTCGCCGGACACGAGTTGTGTGCGGCCGGGGAGATAGGCGCGGATGCCGTCGTCCTGAGCGAGCGCCGTGACGATGCGGTCCCACGCGTAGCCGCCCTCCAGGAGCATGACGATCGCGAGCGCGGCGTTCGCGGCCATGTGCGGACCGATGACGGGGACCGTCGTCGTGAGTGAACCGGAGGGGCCGGTCATGGTGAACGTGGTGCCGGCCGCTCGCTCGTCGTCGATCACGACGACCCAGTCCGCCGCGGAGGCCACGGCGGGGTCGGCTGCGATCGACGGTGTTCCGACGGTCACCACGGGGATCTCTGCGCGTTCGACCACGATCGCCCCGGACAGCGAGTCGAGGCAGATGACGCCGCGTTTCGCACGGTCGGGTCGGAACAGCGGCAGCTTGGCCTCGAAGTACTCCTCCATGTCGGCGTAGTCGTCGAGGTGATCATGGCTGAGGTTGGTGAAGCCGGCGACGTCGAAACGGAGACCGTCGACGCGGTGCCGGGACAGCGCCTGAGCGCTGACCTCGACGGCCACCGCTTCGACCGCTCGTTCTCGCATGAGGGCGAGGAGGGCATGCATCTCGGATGCCTCGGGCGTCGTCAGTCGGGAGACGATGACCTCCCCGGCGATGTGGCGCTCTGCCGTGGAGGAGAGCCCGGTCACGACCCCGAGCTGGTCGAGGATCCCCTCGAGGAGGTGCGAGACGCTGGTCTTCCCGTTGGTCCCCGTCGTCGCGAACAGCAGCGGCAACGGATCATCGGCGCCCGTGCCGTACACCCAGGCGCTCAGGTCGCCGAGGACGGCGCGGGGGTCGTCGACCACGATGATCGGCAGCCCTGCGGACTCCGCGATGGCCGCTCCCGGCTCGTCCGTGATGACGGCCACGGCGCCCTTCTCGGCAGCGGCGAGCGCGAAGTCCGCGCCGTGACGGTTGACCCCCTGAATCGCCACGAAGGCCTCACCCGGACGGAGGTCCGCCGTGGCCAAGGTGATGCCGGAGAGGGTGATCCCGTCGATGTCGCCGCGTACGGAACGGGCGAAACGGGAAGCGAGTTCGGACAGCTCACGCCGGGGCGGGTTCGCGGGGCGGAGCACGGGAGGCAGGCTCGGTTGTTGTTCAATCGACATGTCGCATCCATGATCTCATGACGGCGCGGCGAACCCTCCTGCGGCACGACTCCCCGCACGCCCGGAACACAGCGCGCGAGGAGTCGTGCGCGGCGTCAGGCCTTTCGGCGGTAGGCGAGGACCGCGACGACGAGAGCCGCGACACCGGCCACGAGCCCGCCGGCGCCGAGGGCGATGCCCACGGGGTCACTCGCAGCGGCCGGGGTGCTCTCCTCCGTCGTCTCAGCAGCCTCGTGGTCATCGGCAGCCTCGTGGTCACCGTGACCCGAGGTTGCGGCCTCCGTGACGGACACTACCGGCGCCGGTGCGTCGAGACTGTGCGGGTCCTCCCCGTTCTCGGCGAGCTGCGTCCACTCGGTCGACCCCTCGACGCACTCCTGCACGACGGGGAACGCCAGGGTGTCGGGGGTGCTCTCGTCGAGCCCGACCGACATGCTCACCGCACCGCGGAGGTCGTTCGGCACCGGTGTGACAGCGGTGTAGGTCACCGCGCTGACGAGGCCGTCGTCCCCACGCTCCACCTCGATGTTCCAGTCGCCGTCCATCGTCGGCGCGACGGAGGCGAGACCCTCGGGCATCGTGATGCGCAGGGCGGTGGTCGGCGAATTCTCGCAGCCGTGCGAGAAGGAGAAGGTCAGGACGCCGTGGTCTCCGGCGACGAGTTCATCGGGGCTGACGCCCACATGGGCGCTCGCCATGGCGGGAACCGCGAGGGCGAGGAGCGCACCGCTGAGCAAGCCGGTGGTGGCGAGGACGGTGCGGCGCGTGCGAGAGGGGGTGTTGCGGGACATGATGTATCTCCTGGTGCTCGATGTGCGGGCGCGCCGGACGGCGCGAATCCGCGAAGGGGTGAGGCCGCTCGGGAACGAGCAGCGGACTCCGTGCGACGGATCGGTGCGGATCAGTCGCGGATGAGCGCGGGTGGACCCCGTCGCGTCACGGCGGCCGCGAAAGCGACTTCGAGGACAGGAAGATCGAGGGAACGCAGTCCGGACGGCCTGCGGTGGTCGGTCGGGGTGGTCGTGACGGAACGCCGGAGAAGGGCCTCGACCCAACGGGCCACCGCTCGCACGACCGCTTCGCCGTGCCAGATCAGGAGCATGGTGAGGACGGCGGCGACGACGTGGGCGACGAGCATGGGGGCACCGGCGGCCGATGCGGACGGCGTGGAGGCGAGCAGCGCGAGATCGAGGTGGTGCACGTGGCCGAGCCCGCCGGGGGACGATGACGCGACCGGGGAGCCCAGCACCTGGAACAGCACGTGGAAGGCCGCCTGTGCGAGAAGGACGGTGACCGCGACCCGGCCACGCGAGGGGCGGGCACCGATGAGCAGTGCGGACAGCGGCGTGACGAGTGTGGCGACCGCGAGGATCAGCAGCGGATGAGGGGCGGAACCTCCGCCGAGCGTGTGGGAGACACCGGCGAGCAGCGTCGCGATGGAGGAGACGGCGGCGGCGCGCACGAGTCGCAGCTGCCGGGCATTCACGCTCACAGCCTAGCCGGGACGAGCGTGCCGGGCGGATTCCTAGCTCGGGGCAGTAGCGTTGGCACGTGGAATTCCTGCTCTATCTGGGCGGCATCCTCTTCATGCTGATCGGCCTCGGCCTGTCGATCGGCCTGCATGAGGTCGGCCATCTCGTCCCCGCGAAGCTCTTCGGCGTGCGCGTCGGCCAGTACATGATCGGCTTCGGGCCGCGTCTGTGGTCGAAGCGGATCGGGGAAACCGAGTACGGGTTCAAGGCGCTGCCGCTCGGTGGCTTCATCTCGATGTCCGGGATGTACCCGCCGTCGAAGAGCACCGGTCCCGCATCCGGCGTGTTCCGGTCGTTGATCCAGGACGCGCGCTCCGCCAACGACGAGACCATCGCGGAAGGCGCAGAGGACCGAGTCTTCTACCGTCTGCCCGTGTGGAAGCGCGTCATCGTGATGTTCGGCGGCCCGCTGATGAACCTGATCCTGGCGACCGTCATCTTCACGGTGCTGGTGTCCGGTATCGGCGTCCAGCAAGGGACGACGACGATCGCTTCGGTCACCGAGTGCGTCGTCCCCGCAGGATCCACCCAGACCGAGTGCACCGCGGACGACCCGAAGTCGCCCGCTGCGGAAGCCGGGATCAAGCCGGGGGACGTGCTCGTCTCCGTCGACGGCCAGCCGGTGTCGGACTTCGCGGAGGCGACGGCGATCGTGCAGGCGGCGCCCGGTGAGACGCTCGACCTGGTGGTCCTGCGGGACGGCACCGAGCAGAGCCTGAGCATCACCCCGGTGGCCGCCGAGCGCACGATCACGGATGCCTCGGGTCAGCCCATCCTGGACGACGCCGGTGATCCCGTCGTCAAGGAGGTCGGCTATGTCGGCATGGGATCGCAGATGGGATACGTGCAGCAGCCGCTGAGTGCGGGACCGCAGATGGCGGCGGAGAACGTCGCCAGGGTCGGCTCGTTGCTCGTCACGCTCCCCGTGCGGCTCTGGGACATCGGCGTCTCCCTGGTGACCGGGGGTGAGCGGGATCCGAACGGACCCTTGAGCGTGGTCGGTGTCGGGCGCCTGGCGGGTGAGGTCGCGGCGACGGATGCCCCCGTCCTCAATCGCTTCGCGATCCTGCTCGGACTGCTCGGTTCGCTCAACGTCGCCCTGTTCGTGTTCAACCTCATCCCGTTGCTCCCACTCGACGGAGGGCACATCGTGGTCGCCCTGTGGGATGGGATCAAACGGGCCTGGGCGAAGCTCTTCCGGCGGCCCCCTCCTGCACCGGTCGATGCGACCAAGCTGGTGCCGCTGACCGTGGTGGTCGCGGTCCTGCTGATCGCGATGGGCGCACTGCTCCTGATCGCCGATCTCTTCAATCCGGTGAATCTTCTCGGCTGACACCGAGGTGATCGTCGACGGCGGTGCTGAGTCGCAGCCGGTTCGAGCGGCGACCGCATCGGAATCCGGCTGGGCGTCCGCTCAGCTGAGGGCGTGGGAGACGAGGCGTTCGAGGGTGTGGATGCCGTCGCGCGACAGGATCGATTCGAGATGTCCCTGCACCGAGGCGAAGTGCGCGCCGCGCAGGGCGTAGACGTCGCCCGACGCGTCGTCTGCGGACACCTCGGCCGATGCGACGGTCGTCGTCCCCGGTGCCACTCGCGCCGTGAACGTGTTGTAGAAGCCGATCGATGCGTCCTCTCCGAACACCGGGACCGCCTTCTGCAGGCCTTGGTGCGGCGCAGCGAGCGGCGTCAGCGCGATACCCAGCCGGTCGGCGAGGATCTGATGGCTGAGGCAGACCGCGAGCAGCGGAGCTTCGGCCTCGAGGCGGCGTCCCACGATCTCGCGCATCCGCGAGATGCGAGCGCTCGTGGCGTCCCGCGGGTCGCCGGGGCCGGGGCCGGCGACGACGAGGTCCGCGGCGTCGATGTCGGCGTCCGTCACCTCGTCCCACGGTGCGATCGTCACGGCGAGACCGAGGTGTCGCAATTGGTGGGCGAGCATCGTCGTGAAACGATCCTCGGCGTCCACGACGACAGCCGTGTGCCCCGCGAACGGTCCGGTGAAGTCCTCGCCCTGCGGGTTGAGCCAGAATTCAGCCAGGCGTGCGTTGCGCGAAGACAGCAGTGCGGCGATCGCCGGGTCGTCGGCGAGGGCGCGTTCCCCACCCGGCGCATCGGCATCGCTCCGGGCCTCCGCCACACGATCGCGATCGATCGCACCGATCGCGCCGAGCACGCCGGCCGCCTTGCCGTGCGTCTCCGACACCTCGCCCAGAGGATCGGAGTGGCGGACCAGCGTCGCACCGACGGGAACGCGCAGCGTGCCGTCCTGGAGGTACACGGTGCGGATGAGGATGGGGGCATCCAGGTCATGTCCACCGTCCGCGTTCGGGGTGAACAGTGCGGCCACGCCGGAGTAGTAGCCTCGCGGCTGGCGCTCATGACGGCGGATCACAGCGCAGGCGTTCTGCATGGGTGAGCCGGTGACGGTCGGCGCGAACATCGTCTCCCGCAGGATGTCGCGCGGGTCGAGGGCGCTGCGTCCGCGAAGCATGTACTCGGTGTGCGTGAGCCGCGACATCTCCTTGAGGTGCGGGCCGGTGATGCGCCCGCCGTCGGAGCAGACCGCGCTCATCATCTTGAGCTCCTCGTCCACGACCATGAACAGCTCCTCGGTCTCCTTGGTGGAGGCGAGGAAATCGATCAGCGTCTCCTTGGTTGCGCCCCCTGCGGGGTGGCGGAAGGTTCCGGAGATCGGGTTCATCGTGACGACGCCCTCACGCGCGACGACGTGTGCTTCCGGGCTCGCGCCGACGGCGATGTGCCCCGGCGTGAAGACGGCGAACGTCCAGTACGCGCCGCGCTCATGCGTGAGCAGGGCGCGGAACCAGGTGAGCGCCGCGGTGCGGTCGTCGACATCGATGTTCGCGGTGAAGTCGCGGCGGATCACGAAGTTCGCGCCTTCGCCGCGCCCGATCTCGTCTGCGATGACCTTCTCCACGATGGCCGCATACTCGTCGTCCGCGATGTCGAAGCCGTCGTCGCGGAGAGGCACCGGGGTGTTCGGGAGCTGCTCGAGGAGAGCGGGAGTCGGAAGGTGGAGGTGCTCGTCGACGATCACGCACCGCAGCGGTGCGCCGTCGTCCTGTGCGACGAAACCACGCTCGCGCACCTGGCGGTAGGGGACCAGGGCGAAGACCTCCCGCGGGGTGCCTTCGAGCGTGAGCGGGATGTCGGCGAGCAGGTCGACATCGACCACGTCGCCGCTGAGCAGCTCGACGGTGTCGGCACCGTCGCGGGCGATCAGCACGAAGGATGCCATCGGGTCGGCGCTGAGCTCGGCGAGTCGTGAGAGGGTCATCGATGTCTCCTGTGCAGTGCTCCGGCTCGGCGCAACGAAAAGACCGCCCCGGAGGCGGTCTGGATTCGTGGGAACGCGAACACACCGCCTAGAAGGCGGGCCACCAGGTGAAGTTCGCGAGCATGGGCCTGAAACTACCACATCGCCCGTGCCCGTCTGAGCGGCAGGGCCTCACCAGAGACTGCCGCCGGGCTGGGTCACCTCGGCATCGAGGGCGTGATCGACGACGAGGCGCACGGCGCGTGCGAGATCCTTGTCGGCGAGGTGCGCTGCGCCGGCCGGTGCGGTGCTGGTGGACCAGGGCAGATGCACGAATCCGGCTCGCGCGTCCGCCCGAACAGAGCCGAGGGCTGTGTAGAGCACGTGATTGCAGACGTAGGTCCCCGCCGACAGCGAGAGATGCGCAGGCAGCCCCTCCTCGATCAGCACCTGGAACAGACGCTTGGTCGGGAGGCTGGCGAAGCGAGCGGCGGGGCCGCCGATCTCGCTGGGAGCATCGAACGGCTGCGCGCCGTCGTTGTCGGGGATCCGTGCGTCGATCAGGTTCACGCCGATGCGCTCGACGGCGATCCGCTGGCTGCCTCCGGCGAGCCCGGTGGCGATCACGGCATCGGGGGAGTGCGTCGCGATCAGGTCGCGAAGGCGGAGCGCCGAGGCGTCGAAGGCGACGGGCAGCGTCGCGATGACGAGATCGTGCGGGCCGTCGTAGTCTGCCGCCACCGCGCGGACGGCGTCCGCCGAGGGGTTGCGGGCGGCGCCGTCGAAGGGCTCGAAACCGGTGAGGAGGATGACCGCCATGCGACCAGCGTAGGTGCGTCCGTCCAGCCCTCTCGCATCCGGGCGGCGTAGGCTGGTGGGGTGCCAGCAGTGAACCTCGGAATGCCGAAGATCCCCGAAGTCCTCGCCCCGCGCCGGAAGTCTCGGCAGATCAAAGTGGGCAAGGTGCTCGTGGGCGGCGACGCTCCCGTCAGTGTGCAGTCAATGACGACCACGAAGACCACCGACATCAACGGGACCCTTCAGCAGATCGCCGAGCTCACGGCGTCCGGTTGCGAGATCGTGCGCGTCGCCGTGCCGCATCAGGACGATGCCGACGCGCTCAAGATCATCGCGATGAAGAGCCAGATCCCCGTGATCGCCGACATCCACTTCCAGCCGCGCTACATCTACACGGCCATCGATGCGGGGTGCGGGGCCGTCCGTGTCAATCCCGGCAACATCCGGGAGTTCGACGGCAACGTCGGCAAGATCGCCGAGGCAGCCAAGGCCGCCGGCGTCTCGCTGCGCATCGGCGTCAATGCCGGATCGTTGGACCGTCGCATCCTCACCAAGTACGGCAAGGCGACGGCCGAGGCTCTGGTCGAGAGTGCCGTCTGGGAGGCGTCGCTGTTCGAGGAGCACGACTTCCACGACTTCAAGATCTCCGTCAAGCACAACGATCCCATCGTCATGGTCAAGGCCTACCGTCAGCTCGCCGAGCGCGGCGACTGGCCCTTGCACCTCGGGGTGACCGAGGCGGGGCCGGCGTTCCAGGGCACGATCAAGAGCGCCACGGCATTCGGCATCCTGCTCGGCGAGGGGATCGGCGACACCATTCGCGTCTCCCTCTCGGCGCCGCCGGCGGAAGAGGTGAAGGTCGGGCACCAGATCCTGCAGTCGCTCAACCTCCGTGAACGCAAGCTCGAGATCGTCTCGTGCCCGTCGTGCGGACGCGCTCAGGTCGACGTCTACACACTCGCCGAGAACGTCACCGAGGGGCTCAAGGACATGACGGTGCCGTTGCGCGTCGCCGTCATGGGCTGTGTCGTCAACGGTCCGGGCGAGGCCCGCGAAGCCGACCTCGGCGTGGCATCGGGCAACGGCAAGGGGCAGATCTTCGTCAAGGGCGAGGTCATCAAGACCGTGCCGGAGGCGGAGATCGTCGCGACCCTGATCGAAGAGGCCACCCGGATCGCCGCCGAGATGGGCCCGGAAGCGCCCCTCGGCACCGCGCAGGTCGTCACCGCCTGAGTCCCGAGGAGCACGAACATGTCCGAAGCCGCTCTTCCCGCATCCGTTCAGGCGATGGTCGATGCGATCGGGATCTTCGTGATCGAGGGTGACAAGCTGGCCAGCTTCACCATCCCGCCGTCGCACTGACCCCGCCGCCACAGGCCGCCGACCGCACTCCGGCATCACCGTCGAATCCGAGGAGATCCATGTCGACGCCCACCATCGTGACCTTCGCCGAAGGCGCTGTAGACGGTGACGGCGTCGTCACCCGCATCGAGCAGGGCTCGCACGGAACGGTGGTCGTGGTCGACGCGACTCCTTTCCACCCCGTCGACCACACCTGGCCGGATCAGCCGGGCGACAGCGGAACGATCACGTCGGGCGGGCGGGTTCTCCCGGTCGCGGAGGCCGTGATGGCCGCTGCCTCCGCCGAGGGCGCCTTCGCCGTGGGCAGCGACATCCCCGTCAAGCGTGGCGCGGAGGGGTGGACGTGGCTGGTCGGGCACCGCATCGATGCCGAGGTGCCCGACGGGCTGGCGGAGGGCACCCGCGTCCGCCTTTCCGTCGACGAGACGCGCAGAGCCGGACTCAGTCGTGGTCACACGGCCTGCCACCTGGCCTCCCTCGCGCTCGACCTCGCCGTCTCCGACCTGTGGCGGAAGGACCCGGGAACGGATGCGCTCGGGAATCCCGACTTCGAAGGCCGCGCGAACCAGTCCAGCCGTATCCACGAGAACGGCGCCGTCGACGAGTACCGTCTCGGCAAGAGCTTGCGCAGAGCTGGATTCGACACCGAGACCTTCGCCGCGACACTCGCCGATCGTGAGGAGCAGATCAACAGCCGGCTCGCCGCGTGGGTGGCGTCGGGCGCAGCCAGCTTCATCCGGACGGAGGGGCCCACGATCGTCGACCGCCGACGGTGGCACTGCGACCTGCCGGAGGGCCACGCGGCGATCCTCTGCGGCGGCACCCATGTCGACAGTCTCACGGAGTTCTCCGCGATTGTGGTCGAGCTCGATCTGAGCGACCCGCAGCTCCTGGTGATGACCACGACCGCGACCCCGGCGGTCTGAGCTCAGCGGACGAATCCCGCCTGAACGCGGCCACCCGCTCGCCGCAGTTCGGTCTCGACCTGTGCGGCGAAGAGCACGATGTCTCCGGCGAGCAGCGGGTCGCCCAGGAGTCGGCCCGCTCGGGGCTCAGGGAACGCAGTCGACGGGGAAGCCATTTCCCCGTCGCGACCCAGTGACCCTCGGACAGGAGCATCAATTCTGCGATGCGTTCGAACAGCAGGTTCGCCACGACCCGTTGTTCCAGGGGATCCTCCGCGTCGTGGAGGTCATCGAGGAGGTCGGTGATCACGTAGCGACGGAAGGCGGACTCTTCAGCGGTGAGTGTCGGCCCCGCGGCCAGGAGTCTGCTCCAGTGCGCAGAGTATCCCCGATGTCGTTCGTGCCCGGCGGCCTCGCCTCGGCGAGCGGTCACCAGATCGCGCGGAGGACCCGCTGTGTGTCTGCGAGCGTGAGGCCCTCCGCCCGGGCGATGGCGGCCAGCGCGTGGGCGGCATCGGCGATGCCGCCCGCGACGGGGCTGGCCGTATCGCTCACCCGCGTGCCGGAGCCGATGCGCGAGGTCGCGAGCCCGTCTTCCTCGAGCAGGCGATACGCCTTGGCCACGGTTCCGGGGGCGATCGACAGGTCCGAGGCGAGTTGACGCACGGACGGAAGGCGGTCGCCGGCGAGGAGCCGGCCGGTCGTGATCAACCCTCGGATCTGATCGTGGACCTGTTCTGCAGGCGACTGTCCGGTATCACGGCGGATCGTGATGATCATGACGTGCGCACCCGACTCGGTGTCCGAGCGCCCATCGGCACACCGCTGAGGGCGGTGAGCAGCCAGAGTGCGATCCCTGCCGTCGTGGAGAGGGCCCACGCCACGAACAGTGCGGGCTCCATCGCGGCGAACGGGGTGCCGAGGGACACCATGCCGAGAGGGCCCGCCTGTGCCGACAGCATCATCGATGCGGTGCCTCGGAGCGAGCTGAACACCACGGCGAGATGGAGCAGTACGGCCCCGCACGAGATCCGGGCGATGTTGGCGGCACGTAGTCGCCGGATCGCGGTGTCGCGGTCGATGTCGTAGCTCCAGGCAGGACGCGGGATCAGGAGCCAGCCGATCACGGTGGCGAGGAGGAGCACGCCGAGCAGCGCCAGCGACGGCAGCGAGTAGTGCCAGCCGTAGATGCCGGTGGAGGCCGAAGTGCCCGAGGACCCCAGGGTGATCGAGAATCGTGTGTACTCTCCCCGCTCATCCGTCTCCGATGCGGCTCCGGCGGCAAGAGCGAGCGCGACGGCTACGGTTGCGAGGACCCCGAGGAGGATGGGCTGCCTCGGGCGGAGGAACGTCCGGACCGTACGCGGGACGAGCTGTGCCGAGGCGTCCATCTGCGTCGACCGCGAGGGGAGGCAGAGCAGGATCACGCTGACGATACCCAGTATCAGCGGAAGCGCCGTCCGGCTCCCGAGGTCCCACCAGAGCTGGGGGCCGAAGCCGAGATCTCCGGCGAGGGGAGCGAGGAACACGATCACCGGCACTCCACCCGCGACCGCCGTGATCACCGCATCTCTGGTCGGGAGCCGTGGGGCTCCGCGCAGGAGAGTGAGCCGGAGGGCGAGCGCGATCACTGCGCCGAGCACGCTGGGCCCCCAGATGAGAAGCAGGAACAGGATCATCGTCGCCTCCGTCAGTGTGTCATCACACTGATACATTATGTACCAGTGTGATGACACACTTCAAGGCTCGTTCAGACGGCGAACTCGACCTCGGCCGCGGCGATGTCCGCGCGGACGACCTGCAGGCGCACGATGTCTCCCGGCTTCACGTCGGCGGGAACGGGCGCTGTCGCCGTCACCGCGGGGTCGGCGATCTGCACGCTCGCGCGCTCACCGCGCAACTCGATGACCGTCGCCTCGATCGTCGTGCCGATCAACGGAACGAGCAGCGCGGCTTCGACGGTGTTGATCGTCGTCGAGTTCAGCCGCGACGCGCGCTGACCGGACTCCTGCATGAGAGCGGGGAGCTCGGGAAGCGACGCGCGGGCCCACTCCGGTACCGGAGCGCCACTCGATGCCGCAAGGCAGATGACGAGGCTCCAGCGGTCGACCAGTCGGCGCAGGGGAGCGGTCGCGTGCGCGTAGGGAGCGCCGATCGCGGCCTGCACCGCGTCCTCCGGGGGCGCTCCGTCGAAGATGACATACCCTGCGCCGCGAAACAGCGATGCTGCGGCTTCGAGCACCGGGAGGGTGACGGGGTCGGCGCGATCCAGCCGGCGCAGGTACTCCCCGTAGGTTCCTGACGTCCACGGTCGCCCGAGGGCCACCGTCTGGTGACGGAACGTGGTGAAGGCCGCGTCGTCGGGTTCCGGCATGGTGCGGAGGACACCGATCCCGGCGTCGAGCATGAGTGACGCCGCCGCCATCCCCGCCATGAGGGACAGTTGAGCGTTCCACTCCTCGACGGGGAGAGGGCTGCGGCGTTCGATCGAATACGCGCCGTCCGCACCCTGGACGACCTCCTCATCGGGGAGGTTGAGACTCGCCCCGCCTCGTGACCGTTCCTGTTCGAGGCGCCGCGCTCCGATCTCCGGCAGGAGAGCCGCGGGTCCGTCGTCGCCACGGTCCAACGCCTGCTGCGTGGTCACGTACTCGAGTTGGGCGCGAGAGCGGATGAGTGCGCGTTCGAGGCGGAAGTCCTGCACCGAGGCCGCCTCGTCGAGGTCGAACGTCCAGACCAGCGCAGGGCGGTCGACGTTCGCGAGCAGCGAGGCGCGATCCTCGCTCAGTGCTCGAGGATGCAGCGGGATCGACCCGTCCGCCGCGTACAGCGTCTGTCCGCGGCGTCGAGCCTCGGCGTCCACCGCTCCGCCCGGCACGACGAATCCCGGAACGTCGGCGATCGCATAGCGCACCGTGTAGCCGGTGCCCGCACGAGCCAGGTGGAACGCCTGGTCGAGGTCGCGGGAACCCGCCGGATCCAGCGTCGCGAACGGCACGTCCCGGAGGTCGACCTCCGGGGCGGTCGCGGTGCTGGTCTCTGCTTCGGCGAGCGCCTCGGGCGGGAATTCGAGCGGCACCTCCGAAGACTCCCGGAGCGCGGCCAGGGCGGCCGCGAGCTCGCTCCGAGTGGCGGAGGAGGACACATGCGATCGGCGCTGCGGCATGGCTCCACACTATGCGGGCTCCCTCATCGATGCCGGATCCGCTGGAGCCGGCCCGACCGTCCGCGGGTCGCGTTACCGTGGTTATATGACCACTACAGCCAAGGCCCAGACTCTTGTCGGACTCTATGACGCACCGGAGATCCTCCGCGTCGTGAATGTGTGGGACGTCGTCTCCGCGAAGGCCGTCGCCGCGCTCCCGGAGACGAAGGCGCTCGCCACCGCGGGGCACGGCATCGCCGCCTCGTTCGGCTACGAGGACGGAGCCACGCCGCGAGAGGTGATGATCGACATGGTCGGGCGGATCGCCGCCGCTGTGCAGGTTCCCGTCACCGCCGACCTCGATGACGGCTACGGGGACGCGGGGGAGACCGCGCGTCTCGCCATCGCTGCCGGTGTCGTCGGTGCCAACGTCGAGGATCGGCTCAAGCCGCTCGACGAGTCCGTCGCCGCCGTCGAGGCGATCGTCAAGGCGGCAGAGGGCGAAGGAGTGCCCTTCGCCCTCAATGCGCGCACCGACGCCTTCGTCCGTGCCGGTGGGCGTTCCGTGAAGGAGAGCGTCGCCGATGCCATCCAGCGCGGTCGTGCCTACCTCGACGCCGGTGCGACGGCGGTCTTCGTCCCCGGCATCCTCGACATGAACGTCACCCGTCAGCTCGTCGAGGGCATCGGTGAGCGCAAGGTCAGCGTCATCGGTCTCCCGGGAGCGCTCGCCGCCTCGGAGTACGAGAAGCTCGGCGTCGCTCGCATCTCCTACGGTCCTCTTCCGCAGCGGGTCGCTCTCACCGCCCTGCAGGAACTCGCGGCCGACCTGTACGCCGGTGGGGTCGTCCCCTCGAACCTCCCCGCGCTCAACTGACGCGAGACGAGTGACCACGGCTCACTAGACTTGCTCCGTGGTCACTCGTCTTTCGAATTTCTTCCTCCGCACGCTCCGCGAAGACCCTGCAGGCGCAGAGGTCGCCAGCCACCGGCTGCTGATCCGGGCCGGGTACATCCGGCCGCAGGCCGCCGGGATCTTCGCGTGGCTGCCACTCGGTCTGCGCGTCAAGGCGAAGATCGAGTCCGTGGTGCGCGAGGAGATGGCCGCGGCCGGTGCGCAGGAAGTCCATTTCCCCGCACTGATGCCGCGTGAGGCGTATGAGGCGACCGGTCGCTGGGAGGAGTACGGCGACCTGCTCTTCCGACTCCAGGATCGCAAGGGGGGCGACTATCTCCTCGCGCCGACCCACGAGGAGGCGTTCACGCTGCTCGTGAAGGACCTGTACTCGTCGTACAAGGACCTCCCGCTCACGATCTACCAGATCCAGGACAAGTACCGTGACGAGGCGCGTCCGCGGGCCGGCCTGCTCCGTGGCCGCGAGTTCACGATGAAGGACGCCTACTCGTTCGATTCCTCCGACGAGGGCCTGGACGTCAGCTACCAGGCGCAGCGCGATGCTTACGAGCGGATCTTCCAGCGCCTCGGTCTCGAGTACGCCATCGTTCAGGCGGATGCCGGCGCGATGGGGGGCTCCCGAAGTGAGGAGTTCCTGCACCCGACGCCGGTCGGAGAGGACACGTTCGTGCGCAGCGCGGGCGGATACGCCGCCAACGTCGAGGCGTTCACGACCGCGGTGCCCGAAGCGATCGAATTCGACCCGGACGCAGAGCCGGTCATCTTCGACTCACCCGACACCCCGACCATCGAGACGCTGGTGGCGCACAGCAACCGCGAACTCGACGGCGACTACACGGCGGCGGACACCCTCAAGAACGTGGTTCTGGCTCTCACCCATCTCGACGGGACCCGTGAGCTGGTCGTCGTGGGCATCCCCGGCGACCGCGACGTCGACGAGAAGCGTGCGGAGGTGGCGTTCGCTCCCGCTGAGGTCGAGACCGCCACGGCCGAGGACTTCGAGAAGAACCCGCTCCTCGTGCGGGGCTACATCGGCCCGTGGTCACCCACCGGCGCTGTGTTGGGCGAGGAGTCCGCCACCGGCATCCGCTACCTCGTCGACCCGCGTGTGAGCGAGGGGACGACCTGGATCACCGGGGCGAACATCGACCAGAAGCACGCCCACTCCGTCGTGGCCGGACGAGACTTCGCCGCCGACGGCATCGTCGAGATCGCGAACGTGCGTGCCGGAGACCCGGCTCCCGACGGATCCGGCCCCGTCGAGCTCGCGCGCGGCATGGAGATCGGTCATGTGTTCCAGCTCGGCCGCAAGTACGCCGAGGCGCTGGGCCTGAAGGTGCTGAACGAGAACGGCAAGCTCGTCACCGTCACGATGGGCTCCTACGGAATCGGTGTGACCCGCATCCTGGCGATCATCGCCGAGCTCAACAACGACGACAAGGGTCTCATCTGGCCGGCCTCGATCGCACCGTTCGACGTGCAGGTCGTCGCAGCCGGTCGCGACCAGGTCGCGTTCGACGTCGCTGAGGGCCTCTCCGCTCAGCTCGAGACCGCCGGGTTCGACGTGCTCTACGACGACCGCCCCAAGGTGTCACCGGGAGTGAAGTTCGGCGATGCCGAGCTCGTCGGCGTGCCGAAGATCGTGATCGTCGGACGCGGCGCGGCCGAGGGACAGGTCGAGCTGTGGGACCGTGCGACCGGTGCCCGCGACGCCATCTCGGTCGACGAGGTCGTCGAGCGTCTCGCTCGCCGCTGAGTCACCACGGCCCCGGCGTCGGCGTCGGCGTCGGCGTCGGATTGCGGGGGAGTCGGGCGAAAGCGGCGCCCGCAGGCTCGGCCTCAGCGCTCCAGAGCGCAGTCGAGTGCTGTGCGCGCGTAGGAGAGGATGTTCTCGCGGTAGGTCTCCGCGCCCGATTCCAACCCGATCAGTGGGTAGAGGTCGTAGGCGTCCTCGAGAGCGACGATGTTCTGTGAGATGACGGTGAGGTCTGCGGTCGGTCGGAACACGCCGAGCGCGGCCCCGATCTCGATCGTCGAGCGGTAGAGATCCACCTGACGCGTCACGATCGAGCGGTGCAGCGGGCGGTACTCGGGCTGTTCGCGCAGGAGCGGGATGCTCTCATAGGCCATCCGCAGATGGTCGCTGATCTCGTCTGGAACGCCGGCGACGATCAGGGACACCAGCCGTCTCGCAGGGTCCGTCTCGCGCTCGGCGATGGTGCGACGCTTCTCGTACATTTCCTCGAGCACACCCTCGACGGTCGCGTACATGAGTTCGTCGAAGCTCGGGAAGTAGTACAGGACGCTCCCGGTGCTCACCGATGCCTCGGCGGCCACCGCCCGGACATTCGTGCCCCGGATGCCGCTGCGACCCGCGACACGTCTGGTCGCGGAGATCAGTTCCGCACGTCGGGCGGCATGCTTGCGCTGCTCGGCCACGTGTCCTCCTCGTGCCTGGCGCTACTCGTCGTCGGGAACGAGCGTGGTGAGTTCAGCATAGTGCTGAGGGCGTCGCTTCCTCAGGACGAGCCCCACGATCGCTCCGGCCAGGAACAGGATGGGCGTGGGGGCGAGGAGTACGAGATTGATCGGCCCGGTGAGTCCGGTCACGAGATCGAAGTTCATCGCGATGAGCGTGAACCCGACGAGCAGACCGAGCGCACCGAGAGCCGGGGCCACCAGCACCCGCCAGACGCTGTGTCCGCGGCGCCCACGGAGGAAGAAGCCGACGACGGCGATCGCGGCGACCGCCTGAGCGAACACGAGGCCGGCGACGCCGATCGAGTACACGGGCAGCGCGAAGCCGAGAAAAGGGTCCGCGCCACTGACGATCGTCGCGGCGATGGCGACGAGCGAGACGATCGAGATCACGAGGCTGGCATGGTGCGGCGCCTGCGTCGAAGGCTGGGTCTGCGCGAGCCAGGACGGCAGCAGACGCTCGCGGCCGAGGGAGAAGAGGTAGCGCGAGCTCGCGTTGTGGAAGGCGAGGAGACACGCGAAGAAGCTGGTCACGATGAGGACGCGCATCGTCACGGAAGCCCATTCGCCGAGGTAGGCGTCACCGGCGTGGAACACCATGTCTTGGAAGTCGTCCTGCGTCGCGAGTTTCAGGACACCCTCCACGCCGAACGCCACGGTGAGCACCCAGAAGGTGAAGGCGTAGAACACTCCGAGGAATGCGATCGAGATATAGGTCGCCATCGGGACCGTGCGTGCGGGATCCTTCGCCTCCTCGGTGTAGATCGCCGTGCTCTCGAAGCCGAGATAGGCACCGAACCCGAAGACGAAGAGCGCGCCGCTGCCGGCAGCGAAGAAGACGTTCTCCGGCGCGAAGGAGGCGAAGGACACCGGCTCCGGCCCTCCCTGGGCCAGGACGGCGACGGCGAGGACGAGGAGGATGGCGACCTCTGCGGTGAGGAGTACTCCGAGAACCTTCGCGCCGACATCGATCTTGCGGTAGCCGAGGATGCCGACGATGACCAGGGCCAGCACGGCGTAGACCGTCCAGGGGAGGTCGATGCCGAAGAGGGCGGCGAAGGTCATCTCGCCGAAGAAGCCGACGAATCCGTAGAAGCAGATGCAGAGGGCCGTGTACGAGAAGATCGTGACGAACACGATCCCGATGCCGATCGGCTTTCCGAGTCCCCGCGCTCCGTAGACGTAGAACGCCCCGGTGTTCCGCACGTACCGGGACATCGCGGTGAACCCGACGGCGAAGAGCATCAGCACGACGCCGCTGGCGAGCATCGCACCGGGGCCGCCGATCCCCGCCAGACGGAAGTCGGTGGCTGCCGCGCTCGCGACGACGGTGAGGGGGGCGGCCGCTGAGACGACGAAGAAGACGATGGCCCAGACGCCGAGCCGGCGTTGTGCGAGCGTTGTCGTCGTCGTGGGGACGGAAGAGGGATTCGACTGAGACATCTGTGGCTCCGGAATCTTCGCGGTTGAGTGGCGGGCACGTCGCGGTCGAGGCTTGACCTGAACATTGAGTAAAGAGGTAGCCTTCAGTTAAGTCAAGCAAATTCAAGGAATGTGATCTAATCTCTGAACATACGTTCATTTTGAATCGGAGGAGCGGATGAGTGCATCGTCGCAATCGGAATCGTCGACCGGTCCCACCAGGGCGCGTGACCTGGGCGTCCCCTTCGAGGGGCGGTCGGGGCTCGCGGGGGCCATCACGGACGTCCCGGGGGTGGCCGTCGGCTACCGGACGCTGATCGCAGGCGAAGGCCGCGGAGCCGTCCGTACAGGCGTCACGGCGATCCTGCCTCGAGGGCGATCGGGGGTCGGTGTGCCATGCGCTGCCGCGGTGCATTCCTTCAACGGCAACGGTGAACTCACCGGGCGATCGTGGATCGAGGAGTCCGGTTCACTCACGATGCCGATCGGGATCACGAGTTCGCACGCGGTCGGAGCCGTGCATGCCGGCATCGCCGCCTGGGTCGCCGAGAACGCCCCGCACGTCGCCGCACAGTGGATGCTCCCCGTGGTCGGGGAGACGTGGGACGGCTACCTCAATGACATCAACGGTGGCCACGTCAGCCCGGCCGATGCCCGAGCAGCGCTGGAGGCGGCATCGCCCGATGCTCCGGAGGAAGGGAACGTCGGCGGCGGTACCGGAATGAACTGCTACGGATTCAAAGGCGGCACGGGTACGGCGTCCAGGGTCGTGGCGTACGGCGGCGATGAGTACACCGTCGGCGTCCTCATCCAAGCGAACTTCGGCTCCCGGGAGGAGCTCCGCCTCGGCGGGATCGCTCTCGGCCCGCGCTCGTCGACGCCGAATCCGATGGAGGAGGGGGACTGGCTCTCGCGGGAGAGGAATCGGCGTGCTCCAGGAGGGGCGGGGTCGGCGATCGTCGTCATCGCCACCGATGCGCCGCTGCTTCCCGGCCAGTGCGCCGCCTTGGCTCGCCGTGGTGTGCTCGGCCTGGGACGTAGCGGTACAGCGGGGAGCCACTTCTCGGGGGACATCGTGCTCGCGTTCTCCACAGCGAACGAAGGCGCATTGACTTCCGTGTTCCCCGACAGGGCGGACGCCGAGTACGAGACGCTGCGGATGATCCCGTGGGGGCGGATCGATCCGTTCCTCACCGCGGCGGTTCAGGCGGTCGATGAGGCCGTGTGGAACGCACTGGTGGCGGCACAGGACATGACGGGTCGGGATGGGCACGTGAGTCACGCGCTTCCGCATGCGGAGGTCCGCGCGGCGGTCTCCCAGATGAACGGTCTTTGACCAGCGGTGTGGCATACGGGCACGCTCGCATCTCCGCATGACACGCTGGGGGCATGAACGACGAACCTCTGCCGGAAGCGCTCAGTGCCGAGATCAACACCGTCCTCGACGACGCGGGCGTGCACGCCGATCGACGATTGGTGATGCGGATGCTGCGGACCGCGATCCTGCTGGGTGAGGACGGTGCCGACCGACTCGACCTGAAGATCGCCTCCGCGGCACTGGCGGAGATGCGCGACGCCTTCCGGCTGTTTGCCCCGTTCCGCGGCGTGCCCAAGGTCACCGTCTTCGGTTCGGCGCGCACCAGGCAGGATGACCCGCTGTACCTGACGGCCCGTGATGTCGCCGCGGCACTGGCCGGTGATGGATGGATGGTCGTCACCGGCGCAGGTCCCGGGATCATGCAGGCAGCGTCCGAAGGTGCGGGGCCCGCGCTCTCGCTCGGTGTGTCGATCCGACTGCCCTTCGAGGAGAAGCCGAACGGCTTCGTCGCCGGTCAGGATCACGTGGTCGCGATGAAGTACTTCTTCACGCGCAAGCTGATGCTCATCAAGGAGTCGCTGGGGTTCATCTGCCTCCCCGGCGGTTTCGGCACCCTCGACGAGATGTTCGAGCTGCTCACCCTTCAGCAGACCGGTAAGGCGGAGCCCACGCCCATCGTGCTCCTCGATCAGCCGGGCGGGACGTTCTGGCAGGGGCTGCGTAGCTTCATCGACGACCACCTCGCTCCTACCGGCGTCATCTCGGAGGGGGACTTCGACCGTGTCGTGATCACCGACTCCGTGGAGGAGGCGCGCGCGGAGATCACCGGCTTCTGGCACAACTACGACTCGCTGCGGTGGGTCGGCGACGCGCTGATCCTGCGCCTGCGGGAAGAGCCGACGGATGCCGAGGTCGAAGCGCTCAACGAGCAGTTCGCCACGATGCTGGCTTCGGGTCGCATCGAGAGGACGAATCCACGGCAGCCCGAGGTCGCCGACGACGACCGACTCGAACTGCCGCGACTGGCGCTCCACTTGGATCAACGCCAGGTCGGAAACCTCTTCCGCTTGATCGGGGCGATCAACGCCCTTCCTTCTGCTCCCGCGCGGTGATGCCGGCGGCGAACTCGCCGAGGTCGACGGTGTGGCCGAGGATCCGTTCCGCCGCTCGGTGCCCGGAGTAGAAGGCGGCGCCGACCGTCGCGGGTTCGTCGCCCCAGGTGGCTTCGCCCGCGAAATGCAGCACGTCGTCCACCGGACCGGCCAGGGCATCGTGGTCGTGATGCGTCGATCCCACCGCCAGGTGCGAGTAGGAGCCGTTCGAGAACGCATCAGGCCCCCAGTGCGTGATCCAGTGGGCGCGGGGTTCGCCGACCGCGTCGCCGTACAGGCTGCGGAGGGCGCGCAGGACGTCAGCGACCACCTCCTCGTCCGGCAGCTCCTGCATGTGCCGCCCGAAGGGGCCGGCCGCGAAGGTCAGCAGCGTGGGCAGTCCGCTGACGGCGGAGACGTCGTACCAGGAGTGCCAGTGCTCCCCGGCCTCGCCCAGAGCACGGATGACGTAGCTCTCGTCGTTCCAGAAACGTGTGGGGAACTGCAGGAAGATCTTGTTGAAGACCCCCATGCCGAGCCGGTCGATCGGGCCTGCGACCGCGTCCGGCAGCGCCGGGTCGAACTC
Organism: Microbacterium sp. IO18; assembly: GCF_049099505.1. NCBI lineage: Bacteria > Bacillati > Actinomycetota > Actinomycetes > Micrococcales > Microbacteriaceae > Microbacterium > Microbacterium sp. IO18. The sequence continues at coordinate 767,604 of NZ_JBMJAF010000001.1, read as the reverse complement.
GATCGTTCCCGTCTTCAGCACGCCGAGTGGCACGGTCACGATCACGCGGTCAGCGGTGTACTCCGTGTCGCCTGCCTGCACGACGACGCCGTCCGTCGAGCGGGTCACGCGTGAGACCGGCGTCTCGGTGCGGACATCGAGCCCGGCACCGATGCGCCGGGGGAGTTCGTCGTACCCGCGCGGGAAGATCACCTCGTCGCCCTCGATGGCATCTTCGTCGAGGCCGTGCGCATCCAGGTCGCCGATCCAGGCGCCGCATTGCTCCTCCACCCGGTGACGGAAGAACTCACGGATCTCGTCGATGCGCTCGGGCGAGAACCCGGAACGATCGAGGGCCCGCTCGGTGACGTCGAGGTAGGTGTCACCCGAGGAGGATGCCGCGATCTCCTCGACGAGCAGGCGATCGGCCTCATCGACATCCGCGATCCACTGGGCGGTCGCGGTTTCACCCATCGCTCGCCCTTTGCCGTCGAAGTTCTCCATCGGTCGCCCGCCGACCTGGAAGCTGCCCACCGTGTACTCGATGGTCGGGACACCGAGCGCCTGGACGAGGTCCCACAGGGGAGAGCCGTCGATCCCGTGGATCCATGACGCGCCGAGGTCGACGGGGAACCCCGCGCTCCGATCGGTGTGCATCCGTCCGCCGATGCGGTCCCGTGCTTCGAGGACGACGACGCGCTGGCCGGCGTCTGCGAGCATGCGGGCGCTCGTCAGCCCCGACATGCCTGCACCGATGACGATGGTGTCGAATGCGCTCACATGGTCCTCCTCGGGCCGGTCCGCGGCCGCCTCCGCTGCCGCCGTGGCAGGGGCCGGTCGGCACAGGGTATCGTGGTACGGATGTCGCGCGTGCGAACAGGCGCGACGAGAGCTGAATAGAGAGGCCGTCATGGACATCGAACTGAGTCTTCTGCGAGGGATCGAGAAGGAGAAGGCGATCCCCTTCGACGAACTCGTCGCGATCATCGAGCAGGCGATCCTGACCGCATACTCCAAGCACGTGTCCGAGGACGGTGTGACCCCCGAGGGCGTCCGCGTCGACCTGGACCGCAAGACCGGGCACGTCGCCGTCCTCCAGGTCGTCCGGGATGAGGAAGGCGCCGTCATCGGCGAGGAAGACGCCACCCCCGACGACTTCGGACGCATCGCGGCCTTCGCGGCGAAGCAGGTCATCAGCCAGCGTCTGCGGGACATCGCCGACGACGTGGTGCTCGGTGACTTCAAGGACAAGGAAGGCGACATCGTCGCCGGCGTGGTGCAGCAGGGTCCGAATCCGCGCATGATTCACATCGATCTCGGCGCCGTCGAAGCCATCCTGCCCCCCGAGGAGCAGGTCCCGGGCGAGGAGTACACGCACGGGTCGCGCCTGCGTGTGTACGTCACGAGCGTCGCCAAGGGGCTCAAGGGCCCGCAGATCACGGTCTCGCGCACGCATCCGGGACTCGTGCGCAAGCTCTTCGCCCTCGAGGTTCCGGAGATCGCAGCCGGTCTCGTCGAGATCGTGGCTCTGGCCCGTGAAGCCGGACACCGCACCAAGATCGCGGTGAAGGCGAATGATCCGTCGATCAACGCCAAGGGGGCGTGCATCGGCGAGCTCGGACGGCGCGTACGCGCGGTCACCGAGGAGCTCGCGGGGGAGAAGATCGACATCGTCGACTACGACGCCGACCTTCCGGTCTTCGTCGCCCATGCGCTCTCGCCGGCGAAGGTCACGAGCTCGTTCGTGCTCGACGCGGGAACCAAGGCCGTCCGTGCGCTGGTCCCCGACTATCAGCTGTCGCTCGCGATCGGCAAGGAGGGTCAGAACGCGCGTCTGGCCGCCAAGCTCACGGGTGCGAAGATCGACATCCAGCCGGACAGCATCCTCGACTGAACGGCTCCGGACTCCCGGCTCGCCCCGCGTACGGGCAGGGCGGGGCGAAACGCAGGTGTAAGATGGAACCCGTACGAACGTGCGTCGGTTGTCGCACGCGTGCTCCCCGCTCCGCCCTCCTCAGGGTGGTGTCCCAGAACGACACCCTCATCGTCGATGAGAGTGCTGTCCTGCCGGGGCGAGGCGCGTGGGTCCATCCGACACGCGAATGCATGGATGCCGCTCTGCGGCGCCGCGCATTCGGACGAGCACTGCGCGTGACCACTCAGCTGGACACGCGGAACTTCGAACAGCATCCACCAAGAAACAAAGGCTGAACAGCTATGGAAACAAAGTGAACGGCTCGAAATGAGACCCGTCCGCGACTAGTGGTCTGCCCTGTCTGGGTGGACCGACTCAGACAGGAGAATTGTGGCTGGTAAACCACGCGTACATGAGATCGCCGCCGAACTCGGCGTCGACAGCAAGGTCGCACTTGCAAAGCTCAAGGAACTCGGCGAGTTCGTGAAGAGCCCGTCTTCGACCATCGAACCGCCGGTGGCGCGCAAGCTGCGTGCGGCGATCGAGGCCGACGGTTCGCTCAAGGCTGCGGCTGACGCCGCTCCCGCCGCGAAGCCCGCTGCGGCGAAGCCCGCCGCCAAGCCCGGCGCCAAGCCCGGTGCCAAGCCGGCACCGACCCCGGGTCCCAAGCCCGGTCCCAAGCCTGCCCCGGAGGCCCCGGCCGCCGCGGCTCCCGCGCCCTCCGCTCCGGCGCCTGCCCCCGCGGCAGAGGCTCCGGCTGCAGCGACTCCCGAGGCGGCGAAGCCTGCTGAGGGCGGCGCACCGACTCCCGGGGCTCCGCGCCCCGGCAACAACCCGTTCTCCTCTGCGCAGGGGATGGGTCAGCGCCCCGCCGGACCCCGTCCGGGCAACAACCCCTTCGCATCCGCTCAGGGCATGGGACAGCGCCCGACCCCGGGCAACATCCCGCGTCCGCAGGCTCCGCGTCCCGGCGCACCCCGTCCGGGTGCCCCGCGTCCCGGTTCGCCGCGTCCCGGCGCTCCTCGTGGCGGTCAGGGTGGTCGTCCGGGTGCTCCGTTCCAGCAGCGCTCCGGCGGTCCCGGTCGTCCCGGCGGCGGCGGACCCGGCGGTGCCGGTGGTCCCGGCGCGCGTCCCGGCGGCGGTTTCGCTGGTCGTCCCGGTGGGGGCGGCGGCCGAGGCCGTGGTCCCGGTGGCGGCACCGCAGGTGCCTTCGGCAAGGGCGGCGGAAAGAGCAAGCAGCGCAAGTCGCGGCGGGCGAAGCGGCAAGAGTTCGAGATGCGGAGTGCTCCGGTCGTCGGTGGCGTCAACGTCACCCGCGGCAACGGAGAGACCATCCGCATGCGCCGCGGCGCGTCGATCGCGGACTTCGCCGACAAGATCGAGACGCTGACCGGTTACACGGTTCAGCCGGGAACCCTCGTCACCATCCTCTTCAACCTCGGCGAGATGGCCACGGCCACCGAGTCCCTGGATGAGGCGACCTTCGAGGTCCTGGGGGCCGAGCTCGGCTACAAGATCCAGATGGTCTCGCCCGAGGACGAGGACAAGGAGCTCCTCGAGGGCTTCGGTCTCGACCTCGAGGCCGAGCTGGAGGCGGAGAGCGAGGACGACCTCGAGATCCGTCCGCCGGTGGTCACCGTCATGGGTCACGTCGACCACGGTAAGACGCGACTGCTCGACGCGATCCGTCAGACCAACGTCATCGAGGGTGAAGCCGGTGGCATCACCCAGCACATCGGTGCCTACCAGGTCTGGACCGAGCACGAGAACATCGAGCGCGCCATCACGTTCATCGACACCCCGGGTCACGAGGCGTTCACCGCCATGCGTGCCCGTGGTGCGCAGGTCACCGACCTCGCGATCCTCGTGGTCGCAGCCGACGACGGCATCATGCCGCAGACGGTCGAGGCGCTGAACCACGCGCAGGCGGCGAACGTGCCGATCGTGGTCGCGGTGAACAAGGTCGACAAGCCCGACGCCAACCCCTCCAAGGTGCGTCAGCAGCTGACCGAGTACGGCCTGGTCGCCGAGGAGTTCGGTGGAGATGTCATGTTCGTCGACGTGTCCGCACGTGCCGGTACCGGCATCCAGGAACTCCTGGACGCCGTGCTGCTCACCGCAGACGCCGGTCTCGACCTGACCGCCAACCCGAACAAGGCCGCTCGTGGTGTCGCCATCGAGGCGAAGCTCGACAAGGGCCGCGGTTCGGTCGCCACGGTGCTCATCCAGTCCGGAACGCTCCGGGTCGGCGACGCGATCGTCGCAGGTACGGCGTACGGCCGTGTGCGTGCCATGGCGGACGAGAACGGCGAGCAGGTCCTCGAGGCCTACCCGTCGCGTCCGGTGCAGGTGCAGGGTCTGAACTCCGTGCCGCGTGCCGGTGACGTCTTCATCGTGACCGAGGAAGACCGCATGGCTCGCCAGATCGCTGAGAAGCGTGAAGCGGTCGAGCGCAACGCCCAGCTGGCCAAGGCCCGCAAGCGCATCTCGCTCGAAGACTTCACCCGTGCTCTCGAAGAGGGCAAGGTCGAGTCGCTCAACCTCATCATCAAGGGTGACGTCTCCGGTGCCGTCGAAGCGCTCGAGGAGTCGTTGCTCAAGATCGAGGTCGACGACTCGGTGCAGCTGCGCATCATCCACCGCGGTGTCGGTGCGATCACCGAGTCTGACGTGAACCTGGCGACGATCGACAACGCGATCATCGTGGGCTTCAACGTCCGCCCCGACACGAAGGCGCGCGAGCGTGCCTCCCGTGAGGGCGTGGACATCCGCTTCTACTCCGTCATCTACAACGCGATCGACGAGATCGAGAGCTCGCTCAAGGGCATGCTCAAGCCGGAGTTCGAAGAGGTCCAGTCGGGTGTGGCCGAGATCCGCGAGGTGTTCCGCTCCTCGAAGTTCGGCAACATCGCCGGTGTCATCGTGCGATCGGGAACGATCACCCGCAACGCCAAGGCTCGCGTCATCCGCGACGGCGTCGTGGTCGCGGATGGCCTCGCCATCGAGTCGCTGCGCCGGTTCAAGGACGACGTCACCGAAGTCCGTACGGACTACGAGGCCGGTATCGGCCTCGGCAAGTACAACGACATCCAGATCGGTGATGAGATCGAGACGACCGAGCTCGTCGAGAAGCCTCGCGGCTGATCGATTCGAACAACCTCTCGGGCGTCCGTCGCACCGCTCCCCTCGGGGCGCGGAGCGGGGGACGCCCTGAGGTTTCCGTACAGGGAGAGAACAATGGCAGGCGAACGACAGGCTCGGCTCGCGGATCGCATCCGCGTGATCCTCGCTGAACGACTGGAGAAGGGGCTGCGTGACCCGCGCCTCGGCTTCGTCACGATCACCGACGTCCGCGTGAGCGGAGACCTTCAGCACGCGTCGGTGTTCTACACGGTGCTCGGCACGGAGGAAGAGCGCATCTCCAGCGGTGCCGCGCTCACCTCGGCCACCGGAATGCTGCGCAGCGAGGTCGGGCGGCAGCTCAGCACCAGGCTCGTGCCGACGCTCGAGTTCATCCCCGACGCGCTTCCGGAGAACGCGGATCACATCGGTGCGCTGCTCCGCGAAGCCCAGCAGCGGGATGCGGACGTCGCGAAGCTCGCGTCCTCGGCGTCGCATGCCGGCGACGCCGACCCGTACCGCACGGACGACGACGCGGAGTGATCGCCGTTTGATACGCTCAGCTTCGCGGGACCAGATCCCGCGAAGCTGGGGGGCGGCATCGTGGGTCGGAGCATGGCGCGGGGGCGATTCGTCGCGCCCGCGGTGGTGGGAATCATCCTCGAGGAGCTTCTCGAACGGGACCTCGCATGCGCACCGCATGTGCTTGCCTGTCTCGCCGTCGATCTCGACGCGCATGCCCCCACGGTCCGCGAAGTCGTCGAGAGTCTGACGCCCGAGCAAAGACACGGACACCGTCCATTGCCGTCACCGCTCCCGTTGGTCCCGTCGATCGCCCGCAGGTTCGAGACCGTGGAACTCGAATCGCATGACCGGCAATTGCTCCTCGCACTCTCGGTGTCGCTGGAGGATGATCTCGAACCTCTGCTCGCGTTCGACGGGAGATCCGCATCAGAGGTCGCGGCCGCTCCGGTGGGCGACCGCCTCCGCGTGCATGCCGGTCGTGTTCGTTTCGTCGATGCCCGCCTGTCGATCTGGATCAGAGCCACCTCCTCGGCCGCGACCACGGCGGTCGTCCACGAGCGGTTGAGCACTGTCTTCCGCGCGCGCGGCGACCAGGTGCGCGCGAACTGGCATCATGCGCGGGCGTCCCTCGAAGGCGACCCTGCGGCTGCTCCCGAGCTCATCGACATCGCCGGGCAACTCAGTGACGCGGGCCATCCCGAGCGCGCATTGCTGCTCGCGCGCGAGGCTTCGGACCACGCCACCGCAAGCGACCGAGACGACGCGCGTCTGGTCGCAGGCACGTCGGCGCTCGCAGCCGGCTTCGTATCCGAGGCCTCGGCATGGTTGAACGCGCTGTACTCCGAGACTTCCGACCCTCGGCGTTCGCGAGGTCTCGGCGCACTCCTCGTCGCCCAGACGCTCGCGCAAGGGGCGGTGCCCGAGATCGATCCGAGTTCGCTGCGTCCGGAGACGGATGACCCGGAGGACTGGCGACATTGGACGCGTGCGAGCGCACTCGTGGCAGTGATGTGCGCTGAGCGAGGTGACCGGCGGGGGATGCGGGTGTGGCTCGATGCGCTCCGCGAGGGGGCAGCTCGCACCGGTGCGGAGCGCGAACTGCGGGATCCGGCGATCGCCCTCAGCTGGCTCATCGCCGGAGACCGTGACGTCGATGAGGTCGCGGGGTCCGGTCCGGTGAGCGGGGGGATGCTGAGTGCCCTGCGCGCAGCGTTGCACGGTGACATCGATCGAGCGCGACGTCTCCTCGCCAAAGACGACTCGGCGATCGGCTCCGCGCCGGACCCTCTGGTTCCCGGCTACGAGCACAGCCCGATCATCCAGGCGTACCGCCGGGTCGTCGACGTCCTGCTGCTCGCGTGGCGAGGCGACATCGGCCTCGCGCGGGAACGACTGATCCAGGCCGCGCTCGTGCTGCCGGTCGCCTTGCCGTTCGCGGGATTGGGCGTTGTCCTCGCGCGCCGTCTCGATCTCGCCGTGCTCGGCGAACTCGGTCCGTTCTCGCTTTCACTCACGGCAGCCCTGCCGAACGGGGCACGGATCGACGTGCTCGTCGATCGGGGCATCCAGTCGCTTCTCGCCGGCGCTTTCCACGATGCCGCCGCCACGCTTCGACTCTGGGCCGAGCTCGGGTCACCGCGGACCGCGATGTCGGTGCCGGCGCTCGACGAACTCGCTCTCACGGTGGAGGCGCGCCCGATGACGGTCGGCTCGATCGAGCCGCCGGAGATCGCGCTCGCGCAGCGGCTGCGCGTGCGCATCGCGACGGCCGGGGACGCCCGGTGGCGTTCGGAGCGTGATGCCGTGACGGAGGCCGCACGCACGCTCGCCTCTCCGTTCACGCGAGCCAGAGTGGAGACCATGCTCGGAACCCAGCACGCGATCCACGATGATCATGCCGCGGCCAGGGTGCACCTCCACCGTGCCGAGCGTCTGTTCGAGGTCTCAGGAGCGACCGCGTGGGCGCGGTCCATCCGCGACCGCATCGACCGGCTCGACGCCAGGGAGGGGAGCATCGTTCCGGCGGCCGATCCGCTCTCCGCGTGTCGCGCCGCATGGTCGCTCGCGCTCACCGCACGGGAGCTCGAGGTGGCGATGCTCGCCGTCGGTGGATCCCCGAACAGGGACATCGCCGAGATGCTGAACGTGTCGGTCCGCACGGTTGAGGTGCACCTCGGGCGGATCTTCACGAAGTTCGACGTCCGCAGCCGCGTCGAGCTCACGGTGCTCGCACACCGCACCGATCATCACCTCTGAAGCGTCGTCACCGAGGCAGCGAGAGGGCTTCGCCGTCGGCCTCGGCGAGCCCGTCGGCGATGAGCGAGTCGATCGCGCGATCGCGCTGAGGCGAATCCGGCCAGTCGGGCAGGACGGCGACCAGGGGCACCGCGTCGGGGGACGCCTCCCGCAGAAGGCGCAGCACGAGGCCACGGGCCTGACGATCCGATCCCTCGTATGATGCCTGGCGTCGTCGGTCATCCCCTGTGTCGGGGCGGCCCGCGACGAGCCAGGCGCAGGACGGGGAGAGAGGACACTGCTCGCAGCGCGGAGCTCGCGCCGTGCAGACCGTGGCGCCCAGTTCCATCGCCGCGGCGTTGAAGACCACGGACTCGGGCACCGAAGCCGGGAGCAGGGATTCCATCAGCGCGAGGTCACGACGAGACGGCGGCGCGGGGTGGGCTCGGCCGTCGATCGCCCTCGCCAGAACGCGCCGCGTGTTCGTGTCGACCACCGGGTGCCGGTCTCCATAGGAGAACACGGCGACCGCTCGGGCGGTGTAGTCGCCGATGCCGGAGAGCGCGAGGAGCGCGTCGACATCGCGGGGAACGATGCCGTCGTGCCGCTCCGTGATCTCCACCGCGGCACGGTGCAGCCAGAGCGCCCGTCGCGGATAGCCCAGGTTCGCCCACTGCTGCACGACGTCCGCCGTGGATGCCGCGGCCATCGCCTCCGGGGTCGGCCACCGCGCCAGCCACGCCTCCAGGTGGGGGATGACCCGCGAGACGGGGGTCTGCTGCAGCATGAACTCGCTCACGAGGACGCCCCAGGCGCCGAACTCGTCATGAAACGCGGATCGGCGCCACGGCAGGTCACGCGCTGCGTCCCGATACCAGTCCGACAGGCGCGACACGATGTCGGGCAGGGCCTGCGATCCGGGCATCCCCTCAGCCTACGGGAGCGCGCAGCCGTGCCCGGAACGACGCCGTCGACCGAGGCTCGCGAACGGTCGACCGCTGTGGCCTCGGTAGGCTGGGGGGATGGTCTCGCCCGGCATCCTCCTCGTCGACAAGCCCGCTGGGCTGACCAGTCACGACGTCGTCGCGCGCACCCGCCGTGCGTTCGGGACGAGGAAGGTCGGTCACGCGGGAACGCTCGATCCGATGGCGACCGGGCTGCTGGTCATCGGGATCGAGGGAGCGACCAGGCTCCTGACCTACATCGTGGGCGCGGACAAGACCTACACGGCGACGATCCGACTGGGCCAGACCACCGGCACCGATGACGCGGAAGGCGAGATCCTCACGACCGCCGCTGCGGAGGCGTGGGACGCTGTGACGGACGATGCGGTCGCCGCGGGGATCGCTGCCCTCACCGGAGAGATCTCGCAAGTGCCCAGCGCCGTCTCCGCCATCAAGGTCGACGGGCGTCGAGCGTACGATCGCGTCCGTGCCGGGGAAGAGGTCGTCCTGGCCCCCCGAGAAGTCGTCGTCTCCCGGTTCGACCTCATCGCGAGCCGGCCGAGCGACGGAGCGCTCGATCTCGATGTGATCGTCGACTGCTCGTCCGGCACCTACATCCGCTCGCTCGCTCGCGACCTCGGGGAGGCCCTCGGCGTCGGCGGGCACCTCACCGCGCTGCGGCGCACGCGGGTCGGCCCGTTCGATGTGAGCGACGCCGTGGATGTCGACGCGCTCGAGGGGGCGTCCACTCTCACCGCGGCGCAGGCGGCCCGGCGCATCCTCCCGGTTCTGGACATGACGGCCGAGGAAGCGCGCGACCTGCGGCATGGCAAGCGTCTCACCGGCGACGCCGCGCGCCTGGACGGACCGATCGCAGCCGCCATCGACGAGGACGGGGTTCTCGTCGGCATCGTCGAGAAGCGGGGAACCGACCTGAAGAGTGCGATGAACATGCCGGAGGCCGTGCGATGATCCTGTGGTTCACGATCGCCCAGGTCATCGTGGCCGTCGCGGCGGGTGTCTTCTGCCTCATCGCGGGGCTCATCGGGCGCCGGCCGAGCGACTTCAGCGTCGGTGCACTCGCCTTGGTCGAGATCCTCCTGGTCGTCCAGGTGATCGTCGCGATCGTCGCACCCCTCGCCGGCAACCCGCCGACGGGAGACCTGCTCGAGTACTGGGTCTACCTCGTATCGGCCGCACTGCTTCCCGTCGGAGCCGTGCTGTGGGCGCTCATGGAGCGCAGCCGGTGGAGCACCGTGATCCTCGGGGTCGCGGCGTTCGCGATCGCGATCATGCTGTGGCGCATGCAGGTCATCTGGTCCGTCCAGATCGCATGAGCTGAGACCTCGGGCAGAGTCCGGCCGCCTCCCGCGGCTCTAGGATGGAATGCGCTATGAGCTCCACCGCACCCCCCACTCGGATGACCGGCATCGGTCGCGTCCTCGTGATCGTCTACGCCGTGATGGCGCTGGCCGCCACCGGACGCAGCTTCGTGCAGATCGTCCGCCGCTTCGACGAGGCACCTCTCGCGTACTCGCTGTCCGCACTCGCCGCCGTCGTGTACATCCTCGCGACCCTCGCGCTCGTTCTCGCCCGACGTCGCGGCTGGTACACGGTGGCCTGGATCGCGATCGTCTTCGAACTGACCGGGGTGCTCGTGGTGGGTCTGCTCAGCGTCCTGATGCCGGCGCTGTTCCAACATGAGACGGTGTGGTCGCTGTTCGGGCGCGGATACCTCTTCGTCCCGTTGGTGCTCCCGATCTTCGGCGTCTGGTGGTTGCGCACGCACCGACCTGTCGACGCCCCGCGATCGGTCGAGGTCCACGCGTGATCGTGTTCCGCAGTCCGGAGGAGATCCCGGACGGCTTCGGACCGAGCGCGGTCGCCATCGGAAAGTTCGACGGCGTCCATGCCGGCCACCGAGCGGTGATCGCCCGGCTGAACGAAGCCGCTGCAGCTAGTGGCAGCCGCGCCGTCGTGGTCACGTTCGACCGCAACCCCCTGGCGATCCTTCGTCCGGACCGATGCCCGGAGAACGTCGTCACGGTCGAGCGCAAACTCGAACTGCTCGGCGAGATGGGCATCGACGCGACTCTGGTGCTCACCTTCGACGAGGAACTCGCCGCCCGCAGCGCTCATGACTTCGTCACCGACATCCTCGTCGGTGCGCTCGAAGTCTCCACGGTCCTCGTCGGCGAGGACTTCCGGTTCGGAAACAGGGGAGCGGGCACGCCGGACCTCCTGCGCGAGCTCGGGCCCGAGCACGGCTTCTCCGTCGAGGTCGTCGACGACGTGTACCTCCCCGGCTCCGCGCGGCGCGTGTCGTCGAGCTGGATCCGAGAGCTGCTGATGGAGGGCGATGTCGCGACGGCGACGACCGTGCTCGGCCGCTACCCGGATGTGCGGGGCGAGGTCGTCCACGGCCTCAAGCGCGGGCGAGAGCTCGGGTTCCCGACCGCGAACCTCTCCACGATCGTCGATGCTTTCGTCCCGGCCGACGGCGTGTACGCGGGATGGCTCGTGGATCATGACACCGGTATCCGGCACCCCTCCGCGATCTCCGTCGGGACCAATCCCACTTTCGATGATGTCCTCGTGCGGCAGGTGGAGGCGCACGTGCTCGGCGAGACCGGGCTGGATCTCTACGGACACGATGTCAGCGTCGAGTTCGTCGAGCGACTGCGCGGAATGGTCGCGTTCGAGGGGATCGAGAAGCTCATGGAGCAGATGGCCGCCGACGTCACCGATGCCGCCCGCGCGCTCGACGTGGCTTCCTGATCGTCCGAAATATCCGCGACGCGAGCACCATGACATAGAATGGGAAACGGCTCCCGCCGATTCTCACGCTTCTCGCGTGCCTCGACGGGAAGAAGATCCACTGTTCGTACGGTCCTGGCTCACGCCACACGCGGACAACGAGAACGGCTGGCGGCTTCCTGGGGAAGCCGGAGCCTTCACGCTCAGGAGGAGCATGCCGACCACGGCAACCGCCGCCACGCGGCGAAAGAAGACGTCCCGTCGTGACGACGAGGCACCCCTCATCCCGATCCTCGCGCGCAAGGTGCGTGAGATCGAGGCCAAGTCTCAGCGGGGGAAGCTCGGTCCGACGAACCGGGTGAAGTTCCAGGTGATCGCCTTCCTCGTGCGCGAAGAACGTGCGCGGGTGAAGGCCGACGCTGAGATCGGGGATCCCGCGCGCGCCGAGCTGCTCAAACGGCTCGACGGTGTCGCCACGATCCTCGCGAAGACCGCTGCGCGCGACACGTCGCTCATCCAGTTGCTGGAAGCCGACCAGGCGACGTCGCCGGTGGCCAAGCGCATGCGCCGCGACTGGCTGCTCGAATCCGGTGCCGAGCTCGCTCCCGAAGACCTGATCATCGCCGATGCGGCCCCCGTGCAGGTCTCCGTCGTGCCCGCGGCGATCGCGGAGCGACAGGTCACCCCGCCCTCGGTGGAGGCCCGTCAGCTGGCAAACCCGTTCCTCGCCCCCGACCTGACGCCGCGTGCGGCGGCGACCCCGCGTCGTCGTCTCGACGGCTGGGAGCTCATGGGCCCGCTGTACAAGGCATTCGAGACGGGTGCGGGCGGATCCGCCGCATCGATGGATCTCCCGCCCGCGCCGGAGTTCGACCACATCTCGCCCAAGGGCCTCGAGGTCATGGTGCACCAGTCTCGATTCCTCGAGGCAGTCAAGGCGGGGCACCGCAGCTTCCTGCTCGCTGATGAGCCGGGCCTCGGCAAGACGGCGCAGTCGGTGCTCGCCGCGTCCGTCGCGGGTGCGTATCCGCTGCTCGTCGTCGTGCCCAACGTCGTGAAGATGAACTGGGCGCGCGAGGTCGAACGCTGGACTCCGCAGCGCCGTGCGACGGTGATCCAGGGAGACGGCGACGACATCGATGCGTTCGCCGACGTGTTCATCGTGAACTACGAGATCCTCGACCGGCACATGTCGTGGCTCGCCTCCATCGGTCTGCGCGGCATGGTCGTCGACGAGGCGCACTTCATCAAGAACCTGTCCTCGCAGCGGTCGCAGAACGTCCTGTCGCTGGCCGCACAGGTGCGCGAGCGCACCCCGGGGCACGATCCGCTCATGCTGGCCCTCACCGGAACCCCGCTGATCAACGACGTCGAGGACTTCGACGCGATCTGGCGTTTCCTGGGGTGGACGACCGGCGAGAAGCCGGGCCCCGAGCTCATGGAGAAGCTGGATGCGACCGGGTTCACTCCAGCCGACAAGGCGTTCTACCCCGAGGCACGGGATGCCGTCATCTCGATGGGCATCGTGCGCCGCAAGAAGAAGGACGTCGCCGCCGACCTCCCGGACAAGCTGATCGCCGACCTGCCCGTGCAGCTCGACGACGAGTTCGGACGCGGCATCCGTCAGGCCGAGCGCGAGCTGGGGGAGCGGCTCGCCGCACGCTACCGTCGCATCATCGAGGCGCGGGGCGATCGCGGACTGGTCCCCGGGGAGATCGACGAGGACATCGTGCGTCTCGTCGCTCAGAACGAACTCGAGGAGTCGAAGGCCGCCGGCACCGGGGGAGACAACGTCTTCACGATGGTCAGGCGCATCGGCCAGGCCAAGGCGCCCCTCGCAGCGGACTACGCGGCGCAGCTTCAGCGCTCGGTCGGCAAGGTGGTCTTCTTCGCCAAGCACATCGACGTGATGGATCAGGCGGAGGCGCACTTCGCCGCCGCGGGCATCCGGGCGGTGTCGATCCGGGGCGACCAGTCGTCGACCACGCGACAGCAGGCGATCGACGACTTCAACGGTGACCCCTCCGTGGGCATCGCGGTCTGCTCGCTCACTGCGGCTGGTGTCGGGCTCAACCTGCAAGCGGCCTCGAACGTCGTGCTCGCCGAGTTGTCCTGGACCGCCGCCGAGCAGACGCAGGCGATCGACCGCGTGCACCGCATCGGGCAGGACGAGCCGGTCACCGCCTGGCGAATCATCGCGGCGCACACGATCGACACCAAGATCGCGGAGCTGATCGACCAGAAGCAGGGCCTCGCGGCGCGGGCGCTCGACGGCGAGGCCGTGGAGGAGTCGGCCGCGGAGCCGGTGCAGCTGGCAGCACTCATGCACCTGCTGCGGCAGGCACTCGGTGCGGCGTAGGCGTCAAGAACGGCTGTTCTTAACGTCACTTCGGCGCTGAATATCGGGCATCTCCGGGAAGTCCGTCGATATCCTCGATCGTCCACGTCAAGATCGGGGATTTTCGTCGACGTCGAATGGCGCGCGAGTGCGCGGGGGCACTAGTGTCGATCGAAGGCAGCGTCGCCTGTTCCCCCATCACCCGAACGTCTGAAGGCACCAGCATGAAGATCGGCATCCTGACGAGCGGCGGCGACTGCCCCGGCCTCAACGCGGTCATCCGCGGCATCGTGCTCAAGGGCACCACCACGTACGACCTGGAGTTCGTCGGCATCCGGGACGGGTGGCGTGGCCTCGTCGACGGCGACTTCATGCCGCTCACGCGCCACGAGGTGAAGGGGCTCTCGAAGGTCGGGGGGACCATCCTCGGCACCAGCCGCACGAACCCCTACGAGGGGGAGCGCGGAGGCGCCGAGAACATCGCCAAGACCCTGTACGGCCACAAGATCGACGGCATCGTGGCGATCGGCGGCGAGGGGACGCTCGCCGCCGCGGACCGTCTGGCGAAGGACGGGATCAAGGTCATCGGCGTCCCCAAGACGATCGACAACGACCTGCAGGCCACGGACTACTCCTTCGGTTTTGACACGGCGGTGAACATCGCCACCGATGCCATGGACCGCCTCCGCACGACCGGCGATTCCCACCAGCGCTGCATGGTCGCCGAGGTCATGGGCCGCCACGTCGGCTGGATCGCCCTGCACGCGGGCATGGCCGCCGGTGCGCACGTCATCTGCATCCCCGAGGTTCCGATGTCGATCGACGACATCACCGAGCTGGTGACCAGTGCCCACGATCGTGGTCGCGCACCTCTGGTGGTCGTCTCCGAGGGATTCAAGCTCCTCGGCATGGAAGAGGCCTACAGCGACAAGGGGCTCGACGCTTTCAACCGTCCCCGGCTCGGCGGCATCGGCGACATGCTCGCTCCGGAGATCGAGCGCATCACCGGCATCGAGACCCGGGCGACGATCCTCGGTCACATCCAGCGTGGTGGATCGCCGTCGGCGTTCGATCGGGTGCTCGCAACGCGACTCGGTCTGCATGCGGCGGATGCGCTCGTCGACGGCGCCTGGGGGCAGATGGTCGCCATGCAGGGTACCGACATCGTGCGGGTGCCCTTCGCCGATGCTCTCGGGGAGCTGAACACGGTGCCGCGCTACCGCTATGACGAGGCCGCTGCACTCTTCGGCTGAGGACGCGGAGCGGGGGAGCGCCCCCGTGCGGGGCGCCCCACCACGGCGGTTCAGTCCTCGGCGAGACCGAGGGTGTCGAGCAGCCAGGCGAGTTCGAACGCCCGCTCCCTCCAGGAGTTGTAGCGTCCGCTCACGCCGCCGTGTCCCGCGACCATCTCGCACTTGAGGAGGACGTCCGAGGCGCCGGCCTCTCGCAGACGTGCGACCCACTTCGCGGGTTCCACATACAGGACACGCGTGTCGTTGAGGGAGGTCACGGCGAGGATCCGCGGATACTCGACGCCGTCTCTCACGTTCTCGTAGGGCGAGTACGACTTCATGTAGTCGTAGACGTCCGCGCCGTGCAACGGGTCGCCCCACTCGTCCCACTCGATCACGGTGAGCGGCAGGGACGGATCCAGGATCGTCGTCAGGGCGTCCACGAACGGCACACCGGCGAGGATGCCTGCAAAGAGCTCGGGAGCGAGATTGGCGACCGCTCCCATCAGCAGACCACCCGCGCTCCCGCCCTCGGCGACCAGGCGCTTCGGTGTCGTCACGCCCGTCGCGACCAGGTGCTCGGCGCAGGCGACGAAGTCCGTGAAGGTGTTGCGCTTGTGCAGGAGCTTGCCGTCCTCGTACCACTGACGGCCCATCTCCCCACCACCGCGCACGTGGGCGACGGCGAAGATCACCCCGCGGTCGAGTTCGGACAACCGGGCGACCGAGAAGCCGGGGTCGATCGAGTGCTCGTACGATCCGTATCCGTACAGGTGCAGCGGCCGCGCGTCCGTGCCGGGTTCGCCGAACGAGCGCTTCCACACGAGTGAGATGGGCACACGCACGCCGTCGGGGGCCGTCGCCCATTCACGCCGCTGGCCGTACTCGGCGGGGTCATAGCCGCCCAGGACGGAGACCTGCTTGCGCAGGATCAGGTCGCGATTCGAGAGATCGAGGTCGTACACGGTCCCCGGGGTGACGAACGACGTGTATCCGAGGCGCAGGAACGGCGAGTGCCATTCCGGGTTGCCGCTGACGCCCGCGGAGTACAGCGGTTCGTCGAAGGGGATCTCGTCGAGAGTGTTCGTGGGGTAGTCGAGCAGACCGACGCGCTCGAGTCCTTCACGTCGGTACTCGACGGTGGCGAAGTCACGGAACGCGTCCATGCCGAGCAGACGTCTTCCTGCCTCGTGCGCGACGACCGGGAGCCGCTCACCCTGGGGATCGGAGGCCGCGACGGAGACCAGCTCGAAGTCCAGGGCGCCGTCGTTGTGGAGGATGAACAGCCGGTCCTCGCCGTCTACCACCGCATGATCGATCGAATACTCCACCCCTTCGCGGCGGGGCCAGACCAGTCGCGGTTCGGCGGTGAGATCGCCGGTCAGATCGACCAGGTACTCCTCGCTCGTGATGCTGGAGCCGACGCCGATCACGAGGTACCGCCGGCTTCGTGTGATCCCCGCACCGAGCCAGAACTTCTCATCGGGTTCGTGGAACAGCCGGACGTCGTCCGTGACGGGTGTGCCCAGGCGATGCAGCCACAGGGTGTCGGGCCGCCATGCGTCGTCCCGGGTCGTGTAGAGGACTCCGGTGCCGTCCGGCGTGAAGAAGGCACCGCCCGTGTTCGGGATCTCGTCGTCGAGAGTCGCTCCGGTCGTCAGATCGCGCACGTGCACCGTGTAGAGCTCGTCGCCCTCGAAATCGGTCGACCACAACAGCTTCGTGGCGTCGTCGGAGGTGTCGAACGCGCCGAGCGAGAAGAACTCATGCCCTTCGGCCTCGATGTTCCCGTCGAGGAGGACCACTTCACCCGGAACAGGGATGCCCGGCTCGAGCACGGGTGGAGTCCACTCGCCGGCGTCGGCAGCAGCGCGGCAGTGGATACCGTACTGCGCTCCCTCCTCGGTCCGGCTGTAGTACCACCAGTCGCCTCGGCGGGTGGGCACCGAGAGATCGGTCTCCTGCACGCGGGCCTTGATCTCCTCGAACAGTTTCGTCCGAAGCGCGGAAAGGTGGGCGGTCTGCGCATCCGTGTAGGCGTTCTCGGCCTCGAGGTGTGCGATGACCTCCTCGGAGTCCTTCGCCCGCATCCACTCATACGGGTCGTCGAACGTGTCGCCATGATGAGTGCGGAGGGTGGAACCGCGGGCAGCGAGCGGGGCGTCAGTCACCGTTCCACGCTATCCCAGGTCGAGTTGACCGGCGCGGGGGAGGGTGGGAGGATTTACCGGGGCCGGTTAACGGAAGTCAAACCCACGGTGAACTCTTCGTTCAGCACGTCGATATCGTCGACAACTCCTTCTTCCTCAACGACCGAAAGCGAACGGTGGAAACCGCAGCCCTCATCGTCGTGCTCGTCATCGCGCTGGCACTCTTCTTCGACTTCACCAACGGTTTTCACGACACCGCGAATGCCATGGCGACGCCGATCGCCACCGGCGCGCTGAAGCCCAAGACCGCCGTTCTCCTCGCCGCCGTCCTGAACCTCATCGGGGCGTTCCTGTCCACCGAGGTCTCGAAGACCATCTCCGGCGGCATCATCCGGGAGGACGCGATCCTCTCCGCGGGGGCTGACCTCTTCCTCTCGCTGATCTTCGCCGGCCTGATCGGCGCGATCACGTGGAACATGCTCACCTGGCTCCTCGGACTGCCCTCGAGCTCGTCCCATGCGCTCTTCGGCGGGCTCATCGGTGCGACGATCGTCGGCGCGGGCGTGGGGGGCATCGACTTCGGCATGGTGCTCTCGAAGATCGTGCTTCCGGCGCTGATCGCACCCGTCACCGCCGGCCTGATCGCTTTCGCCGCGACGAAGATCGCGTATTCGATCACCCGTCGCTACGACGGAAAGCCGGATGGCCGTGACGGGTTCCGGTGGGGGCAGATCTTCACGTCCTCCCTGGTCGCGCTCGCACACGGCACCAACGACGCGCAGAAGACCATGGGCGTCATCACTCTCGCGATGATCACGATCGGCTGGCAGTCGGGGGCGCATCACGAGCCGGAGCTCTGGGTGATCGTCGCGTGTGCCTTCACGATCGCGCTCGGCACGTACCTGGGCGGTTGGCGCATCATCCGCACGCTCGGCAAGGGACTCACCGATGTGAAACCCGCGCAGGGATTCGCCGCCGAGAGCTCGACCGCGGCCACCATCCTCGCCTCCAGCGCACTCGGCTTCGCGCTCTCCACGACCCAGGTCGCCTCGGGCTCCGTGATCGGCTCCGGACTCGGACGCCGCGGCTCCACGGTCCGCTGGCGGACCGCCGGTCGGATCGGCGTGGGCTGGATCCTCACGCTGCCCGCAGCGGGTGGTGTCGGCGCGCTGGCCGCGCTCCTGGTGGTCTGGCTCGGCAACTGGGGCGTCGCGATCGACGCGGTCCTCGCACTCGCGATCATCCTCGGGCTCTTCATGCGCTCGCGCCGTAACGCCGTGACACCCGCGAACGCCATGAGCGACGTCGCTGAGTCGGGACGCGCGGTCGAGCTCCCCGACACGCCACCGCCCACGCGACGCCAGCAGCGCATCGCCGAGGCGAAGGCGGAGGCGAAGGCTCGTGCGGAAGCGCGCGACAAGGCGAAGGCGCAGGCCAAGAAGGATGCGGCTGACAAGGCCAAGAAGAAGGCTCAGGCGAAGTCCGACGGCAAGGCAGCGAAGGCCGGGGCCGTGTCGAAGAGTGCGGATGCGACGCGGAAGGAGGAGTCCGAATGAACATCGTGATCGACTGGCTCGCGTTCCTCCAGGTGTTCCTGGCGGCGCTGATCGGTGCGGCTGCGATCGTCACCTTCTACGCGCTCGGTCTCCGGCTGCTGGTGCGCAGCGGGCGTGCTCCGGTCGTGAGCCCCGCGGAGTTCACCGACGCGATCACCGTGATCACCGAGAAGGAGCTCCGTCGCGCTGAGAAGCAGGCGGCGAAGGCGGCGAAGAAGAGCCCGCTCACCGAGGGGCAGAAGACGACGGCTCTCGTCGGCGCCTATGCGTGCTTCGCGCTCTGCGCTGCGGCTGTCGTCGCCGGCATCCTCATGCTCGTCATCGGACACTGATCCGCACGGCGCACCCTCGGATCACCGCAGCAGACCCTCCACCAGGTCGTCGATGATGTCATCGGTCGGTGACTCCGGGTCGATCGGTGTGGTCAGCCGGTCGAGCAGGAGCCCGTCGATCGCGTAGTGGAACAGCGCGATCTCGCGCCGTCCCCCCGGGAGGCCCGCCCTCGTATTGAAGGCGACGTCCTCCTCGAGCCCTGCGCGTTGCCAGGCGCCGAGCACCGCGGCCACTTCGGGGCGGCGGCTGCTCTCGAGCCGCAGTTCGAAGAGCGCGAGCGTCACTTCCCGGTCATCGGTGAGTCGGCGGACGATGTCGCGCACGTAGTCGGCGAACAGCGCGCGGCCCGGTTCGCCCGCGGAGCGGCGCTCCAACTCTTCCGGTGTGGGGGAGAGGCGCTCACCGATGCGTTCGACCAGTCCGGCCACCAGCGCATCGCGGCTGCGGAAGTAGTTCGACGTGGTGCCGGTCGGCACGCCGGCCGCAGCATCGACGGAACGGTGGGTCAGCCCACGGGAGCCCTCGCGAGCGAGCACGGTGAGCCCCGCATCCGCGATCGCCTGTCTTCTGCCTTCGTTCCGCGCCACCACCGCATCCTATCTGATCACTACACCTGCAGTACTGACCAGACGCCTAGGCTGAGGGCATGTCCGCAGCAATCGGTGACGCGTACACCTTCGGCCGGCACGCTCCGGCGTCGCATGTCCTGATCCACGTCAGCGATCCGCACTTCCTCGCCGGGGGCGCATCGCTGGGCGGGCGGTACGACGTCGAAGCGAACTTCGCGCGCACGCTGGAGGCGATCCGTGCGGTGCACCCGCACCCGACGGCGATCGTCGTGACCGGGGATCTCGCCGATCTGGGGGAGCCGGACGCCTATCGTCGTCTGCGCGCGTCCGTCGAACCGGTTGCCGAGGAGCTCGGCGCGCCGATCGTCTGGGTGGCGGGCAACCATGATGAGCGTCCCGCCCTGCGCGCAGGACTCCTGGACCTCGAGCCGACCGAAGAGCCCGTCACCGGGGTCTGGGACCTCGGCGGGCTGCGTCTCGTCGCCCTCGACACCAGCGTCCCCGGCTGGCACCACGGCGATCTCGATGCCGGTCAACTGTCCTGGCTCGTGGATCAGCTCGCCCAGCCTGCGCCGCACGGCACGTTGCTCGCGATGCATCATCCGCCGCTCCCGAGCCATCTGCCGCTCTTCGACATCCTGGAGCTGCGCCATCAGGACGAACTCGCCGACGTCATCCGCGGCAGCGATGTCCGTGGCATCCTGGCCGGACATCTGCACTATTCGTCACACGGGATGTTCGCCGGGGTTCCGGTGAGCGTCGCGTCGGCCACCTGCTACACGATGAACGTGGCACGTCCGGCGGCCGAGGTGAACGGCATGGACGCCGCGCAGGCCTTCCAGATGGTCCACGTGTATCCCGACACGATCACCCACACCGTCGTCCCTGTGACCGACGCGGTGACCGGCGACTACTTCTCGGAGGCCTGGGTGGAGCGGATGTCGAAGCTCTCACCGGAAGGGCGACTCGAGGCCTTCTCCCGCAAACCCGGGCGCTGAGCGGCGTAGACTGGGCACATCCCCCACTCTTCTCACCCGCCACGACCCACGAGGATGTGACATGGCTTCTGCCGCGCCTACCCTGACCCGCACCGAGACCGATTCGCTCGGGAGCATGGAGATTCCCGTCGACGCGTACTGGGGGATCCACACCGCCCGCGCCGACGCGAACTTTCCGATCACGAAGCGGCCGATCTCGGTGTACCCCGATCTCGTGGTCGGCCTGGCGATGGTCAAGCAGGCGAGCGCCCGCGCGAATCGTGAGATCGGGGTGCTCGACGCCGAGCGTGCCGACCTGATCGATCGTGCTGCGCAGCGTGTGATCGACGGCGAGTTCCACGAGCAGTTCACGGTGGGCGTCATCCAGGGCGGTGCCGGTACCTCGACCAACATGAACGCGAACGAGGTCATCACCAACATCGCGCTCGAACTCGCCGGCCGGGAGAAGGGCGACTACGCGTTCCTCTCGCCGATCGACCACACGAACCGCAGCCAGTCCACCAACGACGTCTACCCGACGGCCGTGAAGATCGGTCTTTCGCTGACGCTGCGGTCCCTGCTCGAGGAGCTGGATCTGCTCCGACTGTCCTTCCTGGGCAAGTCGCGGGAGTTCCACGACGTCCTGAAGGTCGGTCGTACCCAGCTGCAGGATGCCGTGCCGATGACGCTCGGGCAGGAGTTCAACGGCTTCGCCACGACGCTCGGCTACGACCACACCCGCCTGACCGAGAACGCGTCGCTGATGTTCGAGATCAACATGGGGGCGACCGCGATCGGCACCGGCATCACGACGCATCGGGGCTACGCCCCTGCCGTGCTGAAGCACCTGCGGGAGATCACCGGGCTCGACCTGCGCACCGCGGGAGACCTCGTCGAGGCCACCAGTGACACCGGTTCGTTCATGTCGTTCTCCTCGACGCTCAAGCGCAACGCGATGAAGCTCTCGAAGATCTGCAACGACCTGCGTCTCCTGTCGTCGGGACCGCAGGCCGGGCTGGGGGAGATCAACCTTCCCGCGATGCAGGCGGGGTCCAGCATCATGCCGGGCAAGGTGAACCCCGTGATCCCGGAGGTCGTGAACCAGGTGGCCTTCGCCGTCGCCGGTGCCGACATGACGGTCACGATGGCGGCAGAGGCCGGGCAGCTGCAGCTGAACGCCTTCGAGCCGGTGATCGCGCACTCGATCTTCCAGTCCATCACCTGGATGCGCCAGGCGATGTGGACCCTGCGTGTCAACTGCGTCGACGGCATCACCGCGAACCGCGACCGCCTCGGGGCGATGGTCGGGGCGTCGGTCGGCGTCATCACCGCGCTGACGCCGTTCATCGGCTACGCGGCCGCAGCGGCGCTCGCGAAGACCGCGCTGCTGACAAATCGGAATGTCGCCGATCTCGTCGTCGAGGCGGGCTTGATGTCGCGTGACGAGGTCGTCAAGCAGCTGTCGCCGGCACGCCTGTCGGGACTGGAGACGGTCACCGCTGCGATCCCGGTCGTCGCGCCGGAGGATCTGATCGAGATCTGAGAGGGCGGGAACGCACGAGGGGACGGACGCCACGGCGTCCGTCCCCTCGTGCGTCCGATCTGTTTCAGTCCGTGATGCGGCAGTGGGTCGTGAGTTCGCCGATGCCGTCGATACCCACGGTCACGGTCGAGTGATCGCGGAGGAAGATCTGCGGGTCGCGTGAGTACCCGGCGCCTCCGGGGCTGCCCGTCGAGATGAGGGTGCCGGGCAGCAGCGTGAGGGACTGCGACAGGTGGGCGATCAGCTTCGCGACGGAGCGCACCATCTGTCCGGTGCTCGCGTCCTGCACGGTGTGCCCGTCCACGACGGTCCAGATGTGGAGGTCCTGCGGATCGGGGATCTCGTCCGCGGTCACCGCGAAGGGCCCGGTCGGTGTGAACCCGTCGAAGGACTTGCATCGGGACCACTGGGCCTCGGAGAACTGGATGTTCCGCGCGGTGATGTCGTTGACCACGGTGTACCCCCAGACGTGCGTGAGGGCGTCCTGCTCGCTGACGTCTTTCGCGGGGGTGCCGATGAGGACGCCGAGCTCTGCCTCGTAGTCCACGGCCTCGCTGAGGTCACGCGGCCAGGAGGTCGTCTGATCGTGGCCGGTGAGCGAGTTCGGCCACAGGGTGAACACGGTGGGCGCGGCGTCGGTCTTCAGGCCGAGCTCGCTCGAGTGGGCGGCATAGTTCAGCCCCACGGCGAGGACGGCCGGGGGTGCGAGCACCGCGGAATCGAACGACCAGTCACCGAGCGGATGACGGACGGCGGCGCCTGCGGCCAGCGCCACGCGCAGAGCCTCGAGAAGAGCATCCCCACCTTCGATGAGCTGCTGCAGCGTGGCAGGGGCGTCGGTCAGGAGATCAGAGACGAGGATGGCGTCCGAGTCCTGGACCACGGCGAGAACCGCGCGAGGGGAGTCAGGACGGCGCAGATGAGCGAACCGCATGCTCCTACGCTACCGGGTGGCGGCCGGTCCGCGGATGGAGGACACAGCCATACCGAGGCCGTCTCTCTTGTGCCCCTTAGGCTTTGGCTATGAGTTTCGGAGGACCACCCCCGCCGCAGCAGCCGTCGCCCTACACGCCTCCGCCGGCCACGGCAGCGTTTCGGCAGTCGGGCTACGCGTCGGCGCTCGCCCAGCCGACGCCGTACACGCCGCCGGCCCCGGTCGCACCCTCGCCCGCGGAGTCGCTTCCGGCGCTGCCGGTACCGACGCGCAAGGGGCGGACGATCTCGCTGTGGTTGTTCGGCTTCCTGGGCTTCCTGCTCCTGGCTCTGATCGGCTACTTCGGCTGGGTGCTGGGCGCATTCGCCTCGGTGGTCGGCCTGGTCCTCGCGCTGATCCCTCTGACCATCGTGTTCCTCGGTGTGCGCATGATCGACCGCTGGGAGCCCGAACCCAAGCGACTGATCTTCTTCGCGATCGCCTGGGGAGCCGTGGCGGCGGTCGGGCTCACACTTCTCGTCGATGTCGGCCTGACGATCCTGATCGGTCCCACCTCCGAAGCCTTCACCGCGGTGGTGCAGGCACCGATCGTCGAGGAGTTCTGGAAGGGAGTCGGCGTCTTCCTGATCTTCCTTCTGGCCCGCCGGGCCTTCGATGGTCCGGTCGACGGCGTCGTGTACGGGGCGCTCGTGGGAGCCGGTTTCGCGTTCACCGAGAATATCCAGTACTTCGCGATCAGCCTGATCGAGGGCGGTGGCGAGCAGCTGACCGTGACGTTCGCGGTGCGCGCCATCCTCTCGCCCTTCGCGCACGCGATGTTCACCGCCGTCACGGGTTTCACGATCGGCCTCGTGGCGCGTCGACACGGCTCGGCGGGCTCGGCGCTGGGCGCCGGACTGCTGGGAGGGCTCGGGGCCGTGCTGCTGCACGGACTGTGGAACGGCTCAGCGACGTTCGCCGACTTCTTCGGTCTCTACTTCACACTCCAGGTGCCGCTCTTCATCGGCTTCATCCTCGGGATCATCGCGCTGCGCCGCGAGGAGGCGCGCCTCACCCGGGCCCGCCTCGCCGAGTATGCGAGCGCGGGGTGGTTCACCCCGGAAGAGGTCACGATGCTCGCCACGTCGAGCGGTCGCAAGGCTGGCCTCGCCTGGGCACGCGGACTCCGAGGCGACCGGAGGCCACTCATGCGCGAATTCATCAAGGACGCGACGGCACTGGCCGCTGTCCGCCAGCGTGCGATCACCGGGCGCGATCCCCTCGCGGTGGATGACGAGCGCGCCTTGCTGATCCGCACGCGCGCAGCCAGGGCGGCGTTGCTGGCGTACTGAGTCGGGCGCTGACGGACCCCGTGGCAAGACTCAGCGCCCGGTGCTGCGGCGATGCCTGCGAGTCTCCCGGGCGCTGAGTTGATCTGTAAACAGGGTGCACCGGCTCTCGCCGAGTGTCAAGAGGGTTTTGTGTCGACGCCTGGTCTCGCTGTTCGCTGTGAGCAAGTGCGATCGCGTTGACCTCGTCCACGATGCTCGGTTTGATGGAAGCATGACTGATCGCACAAAGCCAGAGTTCGACGCTCCCACCGGTCCCGCTCCTGCGGAACTCGTCATCCGCGACATCATCGAAGGAGACGGCGCGGAGGCCAAGCGCGGCGACACCGTGACCGTCCACTACGCCGGTGTCGAGTACGAGTCCGGTGAAGAGTTCGACTCCTCCTGGGGTCGTGGTGAGACCATCCAGTTCCCTCTCGCCGCGCTCGTCCAGGGGTGGCAGGAAGGAATCCCCGGCATGAAGGTCGGCGGTCGTCGAGAGCTCATCGTCCCTCCGCACCTCGCCTACGGTCCGGCCGGTGGCGGACACTTCCTCTCGGGGAAGACGTTGATCTTCATCATCGATCTGATCGCGGTCTGACCCCGTCGACGTTCCTGCGAGACGCTCCTCTTCGTCTGAAGAGGAGCGTCTCGTGCTGTGCTGGCAAGAGATCTTCATTCGTGGGAATACATTCGAGTGAATGTAAGTTGTCACGAGCGTCGCGTCACTGCGGCCCCTGTCCGACGCCGCAACCGCGGCCGATGTCTCCGAAGGAGAAACCATGACCAGCATCGACATTCCCGGCTACCGTCCCGGCACCTGGGTGCTCGACCCTTCGCACAGCGAGGTGACGTTCAGCGTCCGCCACATGATGATCTCCAAGGTGAGGGGCACGTTCGGCGTCAAGAACGCGACGCTGATCGCTCCCGAGAACCCGCTCGAGGCCAAGGTCGAGGCGACCGTCGACGTGACCTCCGTCGACACGAACGACGAGGGCCGCGACGCGCACCTCCGTTCGGCAGACTTCTTCGACACCGAGAACTTCCCGACCATGGAGTTCGTCTCCACGGGGACCCGCGTCAAGGGTGACGAGCTCGTCGTCGATGGCGACCTCACGATCCGCGGCGTCACCAAGCCGGTCAGCTTCGAGCTCGACTTCGGTGGCTTCGGCACCGACCCGTACGGCAACTACAAGGCGGGTGCCTCTGCGAAGGCCGTGATCAACCGCGAGGACTTCGGCCTCACCTGGAACGCGGCACTCGAGACCGGCGGCGTGCTCGTGGGCAAGGACATCACGATCAACCTGGACCTTCAGGGCGCCCTGCAGCAGGACTGATCGCGCTGCGCGCAGCATCCAGGACCCCGGGCCCTCAGGGCTCGGGGTCTTCTGCGTCGTAGTCGAGGAAACGCCTATTCCGGCGGGAGAGCATCGCGACCAGGGCGATCACCAGGACGCCGCCCAGCAGGGGAGGGAACCAGAGAGTCGTCAGGGTCGCGAGGGTTCCGGCGTAGAGGGCGCCCACCCGTGGTCCGCCGGCGACGACGACCACGAAGAGCCCCTGCAGTCGGCCACGCATGGCGTCCGGGACGGCCGCCTGCATCATCGTGTTGCGGTAGATGGAGCTGACATTGTCCGATGCCCCGGAGAGGGCGAGTGCCGCGCACGCGGCGATGATCAGTCCGACGTTCGGTGCGTCCTCCGACGCGGAACCCGAGAGGGCTCCGATCAGCAGCACCAGACCGAACAGCAGGATCGACGCCCCGTATGCCTCGACCGCCCGCGCGATCCCGCGGCCGTGCCAGCGATATTGGACGACGCGTCCGGAGAAGAGGCTCGAGGCGAAGGTGCCGACGGCGACGGCCGCGGTCAGGATTCCGGTGGTGATGGCGCCGCCACCGAGGAGGACTGTGCCCAGCGCCGGGAAGAGCACGAGGGGCTGACCGAAGGTCATGGCGATGATGTCGATGATGTACTGCATCCGGATGTTGCCGGCCCTGCGGAGGAATCGCCACCCGTCGACGAGGGATGCCAAGCCTGGTCGCACGACATCCCCTTCCGGGCGCAGCACCGGGAGGGTCCACAGCCCGAGGAACATCGAGAGCATGAGCACGACGTCGATCGTGTAGGTCCAGCCGTAGCCGGTGAGCGCCACAAGGAGCCCGGCGAGTGCGGGACCTGCCATCACGGTGAGCCCGAACGCGACGCCGTTCAATGCGGATGCCGCGGCGAGCTGCGTGCGGGGGATGAGCCGAGGGACGATGGCTGTGCGGGTGGCCATCCCGACGGAGTTCGCCGCCGAGTTGATCATGCTCAACGCATAGAGCCACCAGATGGTCTCACTGCCTGTCCAGGTGAGGGCGGCGAGGAGTGCGGTCGAGACGAACGTGATCGTGGCCGCGATCAGCGCCACCCGCCGCCGGTCGAATGCGTCCGCGAGCATCCCGCCGTACAGTCCGGCGAGGATCATCGGCACGAGTCCGGCGACCGCGATCATCGACACCGCGAAGGTGCTCCCGGTCAGTACGAACACGTGCAGCATCACCGTGACGATCGTCAGCTGCCCGCCGATACCGGCCAGGGTCGAACCGATCCACATCCGCGCGAAGGCGGGACTGGTCTTCAGTGGGGTGAGGTCGATCAGATGACCGCGGCGCGCGCTCACCGGTGGATCTTCTTCTGCACCGTTCGAGCCTAGTTGCACCGGGGTGGGCGGTATTCGCCCGTGTCACACGGGGGAGCGCTCGGCTGGTAGACTCTTCAGGTTGCCGTTCGATCGGCCGCGGATAAAGAGAGCCCACGTATCAGGCGTCGGGCGCCGCGCAACAAGCAGAGAGGGGATCGAATCTATGGCACTGGAAGCAGACGTCAAGAAGGCGATCATCGAAGAGTACGCGACGCACCCCGGTGACACCGGATCCCCCGAGGTGCAGGCGGCGATGCTGACGCAGCGCATCAAGGACCTCACCGAGCACCTGAAGGAGCACAAGCACGACCACCACTCGCGTCGTGGCCTCTTCCTGCTCGTGGGTCAGCGCCGTCGTCTGCTCGGCTACCTCCAGAGCGTCGACATCGAGCGCTACCGCTCGCTGATCGCGCGCCTGGGTCTTCGCCGATAAGGCAGATTCCGCCAGCGTTCAATCGCGCAGAACATTCTTGAGAAGGCCGCCCCACGGTGTGGGGCGGCCTTCGTCATGTGTGGCGGGTCACGCAGTCGCGGAGGCAGGCGACAGGTGGGCGCTTCCGCTCAGACCCGCGCGCCGACGAGGTCGGCGTGGTGGATCGCTGCGACGTCCGGGTGGGCGCGCAGGCGCGACTTCAGCGCGTTCTCGCCGTAGAGGGCGTGAATCGGGTTGTCCGGGTCGTCCGTCACCCCGTTCGCCTCCGCCGCGAGTTCCGCAGGGAGCTCGATCAACGGCAGACGCTTGTCGAGCGCGGGGTTGAAGAAGAACGGGATCGAGATGCGGTCGTCCGGTGCCTGCGGCGAGACGACACGATGGTTCGTCGCCTTGAGGTATCCGCCGGTCGCATACTCGAGCAGCTCGCCGATGTTCACGACGAAGGCCCCGGGCACCGGGGGAGCGTCCACCCAGACGCCGTCGCGTTCGACCTGCAGTCCCCCCTTGCCGGGTTCGACCCACAGCAGCGTGAGCACACCGGAGTCCTTGTGCGCCCCGACACCCTGCTGCGGCTCCGGCTCATGGGTGCCCGGGTAGCGCACGATCTTGATGAGGGTCGACGGCTCCCCGAAGTGCTCGTCGAAGTACGTCTCGTCGGCGCCGAGCGCCAGCGCCCAGGCGCGCAACAGTGTGCGCGAGACCTCCGAGAGGGCTTCGTGCCACTCGGTCACGACCTCCTCCAACTCCGGCTGTGCAGCCGGCCAGAGGTTCGGTCCGATCAGGCGGTTGAACGCGGGGCCGTCGTCCAGAGGCTCGCGCTCGGGCCCGATGTCGATCTGCTCACGCCAATCGACCTCGCCCCGGGTGCGCTCGCCGCCGATGCGGGTGTAGCCACGGAAGTGCGGACTGTTCACGTTCTCGATCGCGAGCTTGTCCTCCTCGGGGAGGGCGAAGAAGTCGCGCGCAGCCCGGTGCAGACGTGATTCCAGCTCCGGGGAGATGCCCGTGCCGGTGAGATAGAAGAAGCCGACGTCGTGCGTCGCCGCCCGGAGGCTCTCGCAGAAGCGTGCCGCGGCCTCGGGGCCTTGATCGAGCTGGGACAGGTCGAGGATCGGGAGCGAGAGTTCAGCCATGGACCGAGGGTACGTCGGCGGTCCAGGAGTGAGGGTGACTGTTGCGTCGCGTTACCGCGCACGTTCGTCCAGCCCGACGCATCCTGTTCCGATATCGCGTCGAGGAGATGCTAGAGTCCTGGAGGTAAGGGATGCCTTACCTCAGTCATCGCAAGAGAGTTCTCCCGTGCTCGCCACTT
Organism: Microbacterium sp. IO18; assembly: GCF_049099505.1. Lineage (NCBI taxonomy): Bacteria > Bacillati > Actinomycetota > Actinomycetes > Micrococcales > Microbacteriaceae > Microbacterium > Microbacterium sp. IO18. Next base: position 738,760 of record NZ_JBMJAF010000001.1, on the reverse strand, counting down.
TTCTCATCGGCCTCCGTGAAGGTCTGGAAGCCGCGCTGGTCGTCGGCATCCTCGTCGCGTATCTCCGTCGCCTCGGCCGTCAGGATGCGCTCCCCAAGATGTGGGCCGGAGTGGGACTCGCGATCGCCCTCGCCCTCGGCATCGGCGCCGTGCTCACTTTCGGTGCCTACGAGCTCACGTTCGAGGCGCAGGAGCTGATCGGCGGCGGGCTCTCGCTCCTGGCCGTGGGCATGGTCACGTGGATGATCTTCTGGATGCAGCGCGCCGGACGCACGATGAAGGCGACGCTGGAGGGCGGTCTCGATCGTGCGCTCACCACCGGCGGGCTCTGGGCGCTGGTCGCGATCGGTTTCGTCTCCGTCGCTCGTGAAGGTATCGAGACGACTCTTCTGCTGTGGTCGATGGTGCAGGCCTTCGGCGACGCTCCCTCCGCTCTGCTCGGTGCGCTGCTCGGCCTCGCCGCCGCCGTCATCGTCGGCTGGCTCATCTCCCGCGGAGCCGTGAAGCTCGACCTGCGCCGCTTCTTCGCGTGGACCGGTGGTTTCCTGGTCATCGTCGCGGCCGGCGTGCTCGCTTACGCGCTGATGGATCTGCAGGAGGCGGGTGCCCTCCCCGGGCCGTTCACCGCCGCTGCACCGCTCGACCCCGTGACGGGCGCGGTCGCCGTCGGCGGAGCGGGGTTCCCGTTCGGCTGGGCCTTCGACGTGTCGTCCGTCATCGCGCCGAGTGGTCCGCTGGCCGCGGTGCTGCAGGCCACGGTCGGCTTCATGCCCGCGATGACGTGGGTCCAGGTCATCGCGTGGACCCTCTACATCCTCGTCGTCGGATCACTGTACGTGCGGGGCCTGCGGTCTCCGCGTCCGGTGCGGTCACACGACGCGCCGCAGCCCGAGTCCGGGCCGCCACCGACTTCTCTCACCCAACAAGGAGCAGCATGACCACCTCTCACCGTGTCCTGGGGACCCTGGCGGCCGCGGGAGCCGCAGTGCTCGTCCTGAGCGGGTGCGTTGCGAAGAGCGACGTCGCCGCGGATGCCGCCTTCGCCGTATCCTCGACCGCTACCGACTGCGCCGTGTCGGCGGCCACAGCCAAGAGCGGGACGCTCACCTTCGACGTCAAGAACGACACCGATCAGGTCTCCGAGTTCTACCTCCTGGCCGAAGACGGTCTCCGCATCGTCGGCGAGGTCGAGAACATCGCCCCCGCGGCATCCCGCACCCTCACGGTCGTGGCGCAGCCGGGAGAGTACTTCACGCTCTGCAAGCCGGGCATGATCGGTGACGGAGTCGGCAAGGCCGCCTTCACCGTCACGGGCGATCGGGTGGCTGTCGAAGGACCCGACGCCGAGCAGAAGCAGCAGGCGGTCGACCTCTACGCCGCGTTCGTGAAGGACCAGGTCGGCCAGCTCGTCCCGGCCGTCGAGGACTTCGTCACCGCGTACGAATCCGGCGATGACGCCACCGCACGGGAGCTCTTCCCGCAGACCCGTGCGTTCTACGAGCGCATCGAACCGGTCGCCGAGGCACTGGGCGACCTCGACCCGCGCATCGATTACCGTGAGGTCGACGCCGTCGCCGAGGGGTTGGACTGGACAGGCTTCCACCGCATCGAGAAGGACTTGTGGGTGCCGGCGCAGGACGCCCTGAACGCCGACGGCGAGACGTCGGCCTGGCAGGACTGGGCGCCGTCGACGCCCCAGGAGCGCGCCGACTACGGTGACCTGCTTCTCGCCGACGTCCAGGAGCTGTACGAGTACGTGCACTCGGACGACTTCACGACGGCTCTCGATGACCAGGGCATCGGCGGGATCTCCAACGGCGCCATCGCGTTGCTCGACGAGGTCGCGACGGGAAAGATCTCCGGCGAGGAGGACTGGTGGTCCGGGACCGACCTCTACGACTTCGCGGCGAACGTCGAGGGGTCCAAGATGGCTTTCTCTCTCGTGAAGGACTTCGCCGTCGCGCAGGGCGAAGACGGGAAGGCGCTCGTCGGCGAGATCGAAGCGGGTTACGCGTCCCTCGATGATTCGCTCGCCGCACACGGTTCGCTGACGGACGGGTTCGTCGGATACTCCGCGTTGACGGAAGGCGACAAGCGGGAGTTCACCGATCTGATCAACGCCCTCGCCGAGCCGCTCTCGCAGCTCACCAGCACGGTTCTCGACTGATCAGCCGCGTGCCGAACCGACCGGATACCATCACGGACGTGAACGAACCTGAAGAGGGCGCTGCGCCCGACGAGGCGGCGACGCGCGATGCATCCGCCTCCGGTGGATTGAGCCGACGAGGGCTCCTCGGTCTGGCGATCGGCGGAAGTGTGGCGGGGCTCGCCGTCGGAGCGGGCGCCGGGCTCGCCGGAGGTGTGGCGCTGGGTCGCGCGCGAGCGGCGGAGGGCGCGCACTCGGCGTACGGCTTTTTCGGCGAGCACCAGGCCGGCATCACCACCCCGGTGCAGGATCACCTCCACTTCGCGAGCTTCGACATGATGCCGCGCACGGACCGGGAGGACCTGATCTCGCTGCTGCAGGATTGGTCGTATGCGGCCTCGCGGATGGCACAGGGCCTCGAGGTCAGCGCGACGGGTGCCGTCGGAGGGTCGGCCGAAGCGCCTCCGGACGACACGGGTGAGGCCCTGGGCCTTCCTGCCTCGGGACTCACCCTCACCTTCGGTTTCGGTCCGGGACTGTTCGAGAACGAGGAAGGCGACCGCTACGGCATTGCTGCGCAGCGGCCGGCGGGGCTGGAGCGCCTCCCGGCATTCCTCGGGGACGACCTCGACCCGCAGGCATCCCACGGAGATCTGTGCATCCAGGCATGTGCGGATGATCCGCAGGTGGCGGTGCACGCGATCCGCAACCTCAGCCGCATCGCGTTCGGACGCGCGCGCTTGCGCTGGTCGCAGCTGGGCTTCGGCAAGACGTCACGCACCACGACGACGCAGGCGACGCCGCGCAACCTGTTCGGTTTCAAAGACGGTACGGCGAACATCCTCGCCGATGATGCCGCCGCGCTCAGGGATCATGTCTGGGTCTCGACCCAGGATGAGCCCGCGTGGCTCGCCGACGGTTCGTACCTCGTCGCCCGCAAGATCGCGATGCTGATCGAGACCTGGGACCGGGTGCGCCTGTCCGAGCAGGATGCGATCATCGGGCGGGACAAGGGGGAGGGGGCGCCTCTCTCCGGGGGCGACGAGTTCACCGCGCCCGACTTCCGGAGCACCGCGATCGACGAGAACAGTCACGTGAGCCTCGCGCATCCCGAGCACAACGACGGCGTCCGGATCCTTCGTCGTGGATACAACTACGTCGATGGCAACAACGATCTCGGACGACTCGACGCCGGGCTGTTCTTCCTCTCCTACCAGCGCGATCCGGCGCAGTTCGTCTCCCTGCAGCGCCGACTCTCGACCGATCGGATGAACGAATACATCCGGCACGTCGGTTCAGGGATCTGGGCGGTTCCCGCCGGGGTGAAGCCGGGGTCGTACATCGGAGCCGACCTCTTCGCCTGACCTCAGGGTCGCGGGAGGGCGTCCTCGAGGATCCCGACCACCGAGGCCGCCATCGCGTCGGCACCGGCATGGTCGTTCGCGCTGATCGTCACGACCGCGTCGTCGAGGAAGATCAGGAGCTGACCGTACGCTCCGTGCAGCCGCCACGCGGGGCCGGGGCCGCCCCATCCCGCGAGCCCATAGCGGTCGTATCCGGGGTTCTCGCCGGCGACGACGGCATCCTCATGCATCGCGTCGATCCACTCCGGCGACACCAGCCGTCTGCCTCGCCACTTCCCGCGGTCTCGGATCAGCAGCCCGATGCGCGCCATCTCGCTCGTACGGAGGGGGAGACCGCCGCCGGCTTCGATGCGTCCGTTCGGGCAGCGTGCCCAGGCGACGTCGGTGATGCCGAGCGGAGCGAAGAGCCGCGCATCCAGATACTCGCCCACGTCGCCCACTCGCGCCGCGAGAGCCGTCATCGCGGTGTAGGTGCTCGCGTTGGAGTACTGGAAGACGCGTCCGCGTGATGGGCGTCGGAGGAACTCGCGCGCCAGGTCGGGCCAATCCGTCATCAGGGTCTCCGACCAGGGGAGATCGATCCCGCTCGACATCGTCAGGAGATGGCGCAGCGTCACCTCGTCGACCCCGTCACCGTGCGCGAAGTCGGGAAGAGAGGCGACCACCGGTTCGTCGACGTCGACCAGCCCCTCGTCGGCGGCGAGGGCAGCGCCCAGGACGCAGACGCCCTTCGCGACGGAGTGCACGTCTTCCCGGACGTCGGCGGTCCACCGGTGCTCGGCCTCGGCGTCGCCGATGCGCACGTGCAGTCCGTGTGCGCCGAAGCCGGAGAGCGTGGCGGCCTCCACGATGCTGTCGCGCACGGTGTGCGCCACGCTCATGGCCGTCACGAGGTCGGACGCGGACGCCGCGAGCCGGTGGGATCGTTGCGACGCCCTTCCCGTCGAGTGAGCTCGGGGTCGGCGAAGAGCCACCCCGGGCGCGGTTCGATCAGCGGGCGGAAGACCCAGCGCACCGGCCGGGTCGCGAGCAGAAGTGCGACGAGCACGGAGAGTGCGGTGACCAGAGGCAGCCAGAGCCAGGTGGGTTCGAGGTCTCGGAGGACGCCTGTCTCGCGGAACGGATAGAGCACGAAGGAGTGCAGCAGGTAGACGTACATCGTGTACTGACCGAAGGAGGTCCACCAATACGAAGCGCGGGGGATCAGGAGGAAGAACGCCGCGCACAGCACGACGGCCAGCAGCATCAGGGCGATCCGGATCCCGCCCGCCCACCACTGGTCGCCGCCCAGATCGGAGTAGGCGTCCTCATAGAACAGCCAGTGTCGAAGGTCGATGGCCTGCCAGAGCGGCAGCCAGTTCCAGGCCGCCCACCCCGTTGCGGCGAGGACGGCGACCGCGGCAGCGCGGATCCACCACGGGCGGAAGTCGAGCAACCGCAGTCGATCGACGATGTCATGCTCGCGGAGCCACCAGCCGAGCGCGAAGAACGGCAGGAGTCCGAGCGTGCGGGACAGGGAGAAGGTGCTGTCGACGTTCGGGAGATAGCCCGAGCCGATGGAGATCAGGACGGTCCACAGCAACGGCCAGCGCAGCAGCGCGAGGTAGGGGAGGATCAGGCGGAAGATGCCGAGGGCGAGGAGGAACCAGAGTGTCCAGCTCGGTTTCGTGAAGTTGGGCGATGCCTCGCCTTCCACGGCCCACTTGGTGAGGGTCCAGAGCGTCTCGAAGATCACGTAGGGGAGGATGATGTCCGTGATCACCCGGGCCATCTGCGTCTTGGTGGGGGAGCCGGACTTGGAGAAGTACCCGGAGATGATCGCGAACGCCGGCATGTGGAACGCGTACAGCGCGAGATAGAGGGCGAACGCGATGTCGGAGTCGTAGGTGAGGCGTTGTATCGCGTGTCCGAGGACGACGAGCACGATGCACAAGTACCGTGCGTTGTCCCAGAACGGCACGCGCCGTCTTCGTCGCGGGATCGAACCTGTGGTGGGCCCTGTGAGGTCGGCGCCGGTACTGCTCATCGTCCGAGATTACAGCCCGGGAATAAAGTTGCTGTGAGCGCGTTGACACAGTTACATTCAAGTGAATAGAACCGGATGCGAGTCATCCGGTTCGGAGAACACGGAGCAATCATGAGCGAGCAGTCAGGCGCGCAGGCGATGCAGTTCGGCATCATGTCGGTCAGCGACATCACCCGCGACCCCCTCACCGGCATCACCCCCAGCGAGCAGGAGCGCATCAAGGCGACGACGGCCATCGCCGTCCACGCGGAAGAGGTCGGACTCGACGTCTTCGCCATCGGCGAGCACCACAACCCGCCGTTCTGGTCCTCCAGCCCCACGACCTTCCTGGCGGCACTGGCCGCGCAGACCGAGCGCCTCATCGTCTCCACGTCGACGACGCTCATCACCACGAACGACCCCGTGCGCATCGCCGAGGAGTACGCGATGCTCCAGCACGTGTCCGACGGCCGCATGGACCTCATGCTCGGCCGCGGCAACACCGGACCGGTGTATCCCTGGTTCGGGCAGGACATCCGTCAGGGACTCCCGCTCGCGATCGAGAACTACGCGCTGCTGCACAAGCTGTGGCGTGAGGACGTGGTCGACTGGGAGGGGAAGTTCCGCACTCCGCTGCAGGGCTTCACCTCGACGCCTCGTCCGCTCGACGGCATCCCGCCGTTCGTCTGGCACGGGTCCATCCGCACCCCGGAGATCGCGGAGCAGGCCGCCTACTACGGTGACGGCTTCTTCGCGAACAACATCTTCTGGCCGAAGGAGCACTACCAGCGCCTGATCGAGCTGTACCGGCAGCGCTTCGAGCACTACGGCCACGGGACCAGGGAGCAGGCCATCGTGGGTCTGGGCGGACAGGTGTTCATGGCTGCGAACTCGCAGGAGGCGGTCAACCGGTTCCGTCCATACTTCGACAACGCGCCGGTCTACGGCCACGGGCCGAGCATGGAGGACTTCACCGAGATGACTCCGCTGACCGTCGGCTCCCCGCAACAGGTCATCGACCGCTACGCCGCCATGCGGGAGCACTACGGCGACTACCAGCGACAGCTGTTCCTGATCGATCACGCGGGCCTGCCGCTGAAGACGGTGCTGGAGCAGCTCGACATCCTCGGCTCCGAGGTCGTGCCCGTGCTCCGCAAGGAACTCGCGAACGACCGTCCTGCCGCAGTACCCGACGCGCCGACCCACGCGGCACGCGTCAAGGCCGAGTTCGGCGACGGGCCGACCCGTCAGGCCCGTCCCGGCGCCAACCGCGGCGACAACCTGACCGGCGACTCGCCGTATCAGGACTCTCCTGCCCCCGCCGGCGCGGCATTCGGGCTCGGCCGGAAGGAGGCGTGAGATGACCACGCGTCGTATCGCCGTCGTCTCCGCCGGCTTGTCGAACCCGTCCTCCACGCGGATGCTCGCCGACCGGCTCGCGACCGAGACCGTCAAGGCGCTCGCCGAGCAGGACATCCAGGCGAGTGTCGACGTCATCGAGCTTCGCGACTACGCACACGACATCACCAACAACATGCTCACCGGCTTCGCGCCTCCTGCGCTCGAGACCGCGATCAACACCGTGGTCTCGGCCGACGCTCTCATCGCGGTGACGCCGATCTTCTCGACGAGCTACTCGGGGCTCTTCAAGTCGTTCATCGATGTGCTCGACCCGGATTCCCTCCGGGGCAAGCCCGTGCTGATCGGTGCGAACGCCGGCACCGCGCGACACTCTCTCGCGATCGACTACGCCATCCGGCCGCTGTTCGCCTACCTCCACGCCGATGCCGTCTCGACCGGGGTGTTCGCCGCGTCGAGCGATTGGGGTGGTTCCGGCGACGATGTGGCTCCGCTCGGCAAGCGTGTGGAGCGAGGAGCCAGAGAGCTCGCAGAGGCGATCATCCGTCGGGAGGAGACGACGGTCGAGGACCCGTACGACCCCGCCACGTACCTGGGCGAGGGGCGCTCGTTCGGGCACATGCTGGGCGGGCTGGCCGGCGAGTGAGCCGGATCACGACTCGCCCCTGACGGGTGACGGTCAGGCGGTCGGTCCGGTCCGCCGCTTCCAGTCGTACTCGGTCTCCGGGCGTCCGCGCGTCCCGTAGCGCGCCGCCCGCGTGAGCACGCCCTCCGCCACGAGGTGCTCGAGGTACCGACGCGCGGCGACCCGGGACATCCCGAGCCGTTCGGCGGCCTCCCGTGCCGACAGCGGGCCGGAGGTCCGCAACACGGCGCTGATCTTCTCGAGCGACGCGACGGACAGGCCCTTCGGCACGGCGACCGTGCCCGTGGCGCGGCCGAGGAGGGCGTCGACCTCCGCCTGCGTCGCTTCGCCTGCGGTCGTCGTGGCCTGCTCCCGATGGGCGCGGTACCCGTCCATCCGCTCCTGGAACACGGCGAACGGAAACGGCTTGATCAGGTAGTGGTAGACGCCGAGGGCCGCCATCTGACGGACGGTCTCGGCGTCACGCACCCCGGTGATCGCGATGACGTCGGTGGCTTCCGCCCGAGCACGTAGCATCCGCAGCACATCGATCCCCGACCCGTCCGGCATGGTGATGTCGAGCAGGACGAGGTCGAAGGCCGCGGCGCCGGGCCGATCGAGCACCGCGTTCAAGGCTGCGCGGGCGCTGCTGCACTCTCCGGCGACGATGAACCCGTCGAGGCGGGCCAGGTAGTCGCGGTGGAGTTCGAGCGTGAGGGCATCGTCGTCGACGAGCAGCGTGCGGATCATGGGCGTGACCTCCGCGGCCCGGTCGCTGCGGGCAGGACGACGCGGAACGTCGTCGGCCCGTCACTGATCGAGACCGTGCCGCCGGCTCCGGTGACCACGGACCGCACGAGTGCCAAGCCGACGCCGCGTCCCTGGGCGTCCGCGGGCTTGGTCGAGTAGCCCTGTTCGAAGATCCGGTCCTGCTGGGCTCGCGGGATACCCGGGCCGCTGTCGGAGACCTCGAGCACCACCTCACCTTCCTCCCCGGAGCGCAGGGACACCCGCACCCAGCGATCCTCGGACTCGGCGGCCGCATCCATCGCGTTGTCCACGAGGTTGCCGAGCACCGAGACGGCGTCGACCGGCGAGAGCGGGGTACGCGGAGTCTCCGGCTCGATGTGCACGCGCCAGTCGATGCCACGCTCTTTGGCCTGCGACGCTTTCCCGAGGAGCAGCGCACCGACGGCCGGGTCACCGTGACGCCGCGCCGTGACCTGATCGACGAGAGATTGACTCTGGCGAGACGTCTCGGTCAGGATCTCGATGGCTTCGGCGCTGCGACCCAGCTCGAGCAGGGCGACGGCGGCATGCATCCGGTTCCCGTGTTCATGGGTCTGGGCGCGGAGGGCATCGCCGAGCGTACGGATCGACTCGTACGAAGAGACCGCATCTCGCAGCTGCCCAGGCGGAAGATCTCCCGTGATGCGCCGCGTCGCCCGCCGCGCGATCACGGCCCCGGCCGCGCCGAGTGCGATCAGCCCGGCGGTGATGCCGAGGGTGAGGGGCAGCCGGCGGATCAGGGTGTCGCTGATGGTCTCGGTCGTGACGCCGGCCGAGACCCACCCGATCACCTCTCCGTCTGCGGCGGTCACGGGCACGATCGTCCGCACGGACGGTCCGAGCGTGCCGGTGAAGACCTCTGTGAGGCTGCGGGCGGCGGTGGGGATCGTTCCGAGGTAGCGTTTGCCGATCTGTGCCGGATCGGGGTGCGTGATCCGGATGCCGTCGGGCGTCATGATCGTGATGAAGTCGAGGTCCGCGCGCGCGATCACGTCCAGCGTGTAGGGCTCGAGAACCTCGGTGGCTGCCTCGGCGTCCCTGCCGGCGAGCCCGGCCACGACCACCGGCGAGACCGCCAGAGCCTCTGCGGTGGCAGCCGTGACCCGCTCCGCCTCGGTCCGGAGCGCCCGTTGGGTCTCCACGACGAGGAAACCGGCCACCAGCACGCCGATCACGACGGTCGCGCCGAGCAGCACGAAGAACACGCGAGAGGCGGTGCTGCGCCCGGGGGAGGTGCGCGTCATCGCGTGCCTCCGATCGTCGATGGTCCGTGCCGAGACCAATACGACCACAAATCGTGCTGCGCCGCGAAGTCGGCGACTCTGGGACCCGATCGGCGGCACCGCAGCCGCCACCGGACGACGACGTCGACGATCAAGGAGGACGCATGGCGCTCACGACAGGATTCGCACTCCCGAAGTTCAACTGGCGACGGGGGAAGCACGCGTGGGACAGGCATACGTGGCTCTACGTGTCCGTCCTGATCGCCGTGGTGCTCGGTGCCGTGGTGGGTCTGGTCTGGCCGGAGATCGGCCAGGGGTTCGAAGCTCTCGGCAAGGGCTTCGTCGCGCTGATCAAGATGATGATCGCGCCGATCATCTTCTGCACGATCGTCGTCGGGGTTGGCTCCATCGCCAAGGCCGCGACCGTGGGCAAGATCGGCGGGCTGGCACTGCTCTACTTCATGGTGATGTCGACGTTCGCACTCGCGATCGGACTGCTCGTGGGCAACATCATCCACCCCGGCGCCGGACTGGACATGGCCTCCGCGACCTACGACGCGGCCGACACGGAGGCGAAGACGACGCAGGAGTTCATCCTGGGCATCATCCCGACCACGTTCTTCTCGGCCTTCACCGGTGAGAGTGTGCTGCAGGTGCTGTTCATCGCGCTCCTCGTCGGATTCGCGCTGCAGGGGCTCGGTGAGCGCGGGGCGCCCATCATGGAGGCGGTCAAGCAACTCCAGAAGCTCGTGTTCCGCATTCTCGGGATGATCCTGTGGCTGGCGCCGATCGGGGCGTTCGGTGCGATCGCGGCGGTGGTGGGCAAGACCGGGATCGCAGCGATCTGGAGCCTGGGCATTTTGATGGGTGCGTTCTACATCACCTGCATCCTGTTCATCGTCGTGGTCTTGGGAGCGCTGCTCTGGACGGTGGCTCGGGTGAACATCTTCTCGCTCATGAAGTACCTGGGACGGGAGTACCTCCTGATCGTCGGTACCTCTTCCTCGGAGTCCGCGCTCCCGCGGCTGATCGCGAAGATGGAGTTCGTCGGCGTCTCCAAGCCGGTGGTCGGCATCACGGTTCCGACGGGATACTCGTTCAATCTCGACGGCACGGCGATCTACCTGACCATGGCATCGCTGTTCATCGCGACCGGGATGGGGCAGCCGATGTCGATCGGCGAGCAGATCGGACTGCTGGTGTTCATGATCATCGCGAGCAAGGGCGCAGCCGGGGTCACCGGCGCAGGGCTCGCGACGCTCGCCGGTGGTCTGCAGGCCTATCGTCCCGATCTCGTCGACGGCGTCGGGGTGATCGTCGGCATCGACCGGTTCATGTCCGAGGGTCGCGCCCTCACGAACTTCACCGGCAACGCCGTGGCTACGCTCCTGATCGGCACCTGGACGAAGCAGATCGACCGGGTGCGCGTGCGCCGGGTCCTCGGCGGCGAGCTGCCGTTCGACGAGTCGCTGCTCGATGGGGTGGACGCGCACACGACATCGGGCGGGTCGCAAGGGGCCGATGTCCAGGACCTGCGCGAGGCGGCTCTCACGGAGAGGGCGGCGAAGGAGGAGCGGGCTCGGATGCGGGCCGGAAGCGCCTGACCGAGAGAAAGAGAGAGGGATGCGGGAGTCCGAGGAACGGACTCCCGCATCCGCGCGGTCAACCGCTCTTGCGTCGGAACTCGCGCCGGGTCTGCGGGGCGTGCGCGCTGTGGACGGCGGAATCGCCGTCGAGGTGTGCCTCGCCCTGCCGCTGGTGCGCGTTCTTCTTCTCGAGCGCTTCCTTGAACTTGCGCTTCATCTCCTCAGACGAGGAGGCGCCTTCTTCGGTGCTCATGACCTGAGCCTAGAGCACCCGGTGCAACGGGTCACCCTCTCTCGATCGCGCGCCCGGCGAGCAGCGGGCCCGAGTCGGTCGCCGGATCGACCGACTCGGGAACCGGAGATCGGATAGCCGGTGACCCGTCGACCAGCATCCGGTGAACATCCGGTGCCGTGTGCCGTCTTCCGGCGATGCGGCCTTCCAGTGCCGTCATCCTGGGGATGTGAGAGTAGCGATCGTCACAGAATCCTTCCTTCCGCACATGAACGGCGTCACCGGCTCCGTCCTCCAGATCCTGCGCCACCTCGAGCAGAGAGGTCACCAGGCACATGTCGTGGCTCCGGCCGCCGTCGGCGTCCCCGAACAGGTCGACGGCGCCCCGATCGAGGCGATCCCGAGTCTCGGACTGCCCGGCTACCCCGACGTCAGGGTGGGAACGTCGGGTGCGCAACGCATCGCTTCCTCCCTGCGAGGCTTCGCGCCCGACGTCGTCCATCTCGCCTCCCCGTTCGCTCTCGGCTGGCGGGGCGTGCTCGCCGCTGAGCGGCTCGACGTCGCGAGCGTCGCCGCGTATCAGACGGACGTGGCCGCCTACACCGAGAGGTACCGGATGGCGGCGACCACGGGGATCGCTCAGACGCACATCGCACGACTGCACCGGCGGGCGACGATGACCCTCGTGCCCTCCGCCGATGCGGCGCAGCAGCTCGCCGCACTCGGTGTGGACCGTGTCCGCCGCTGGGGGAGAGGGGTCGATGCCGAGCGCTTCCAACCCACGCGACGCGACCCCGCGCTCCGTGCGACCTGGGGCGCCGACGTCGTGATCGGCTACGTCGGTCGGCTCGCCCCCGAGAAACAGGTCGAGGACCTCGTTGTCCTCCGCGACATCCCGGGCGCCCGGCTCGTGATCGTCGGGGACGGGCCCAGCAGAGCGCAGCTCGAGACCGTGCTCCCGGATGCCCTTTTCCTCGGACACCTCGCCGGTGACGCGCTCGCCGCAGCGATCGCGTCGTTCGACGTGTTCGTGCACCCGGGGGAGAGCGAGACCTTCGGACAGACACTCCAAGAGGCCCATGCCAGCGGTGTCCCCGTCATCGCGACCGGGCGTGGCGGACCCCTGGACCTGGTGCGCATGGGCATCGACGGGTGGCTGTACCGCCCGGGGGACCTCGACGACCTCCGTGCGCGCGTGGCCGACCTCGCCGGCGACACCCGCAAACGCCGGGCGTTCGGGGAAGCCGGACGCGACGCCGTGCAGAGCCGCAGCTGGACCGGCGTGTGCGACCGGCTCCTCGAGTACTTCGACGAGGCGCAGGCGCTGCACCACGCGGATTCCCGCGCCCGCGCGCGCAGGCGCGTGCGACCGGAGCCGCCCGCACCGGTCACCGATCGGAAGTGGCACCGCTATGTCGCGCTCGGCGACTCACTCACGGAGGGACTGTGCGATCCGGCCCCCGACGGGACCCTCCGCGGCTGGGCTGATCGCCTCGCCCTGCTGCTCGCCGCCCGGGGCGACCTGCACTACGCGAACCTCGCCGTCCGCTCCCAGCGAGTGCACGACGTCTCCGGCGTCCAGCTGACCAGGGCACTCGAGCTTCGCCCGGACCTCGTGTCGATCTTGATCGGAGCCAACGACCTCGTGAAGCGCCGTGTCGATGTCTCCGCGCTCGCCGCAGAGCTCGAGGTCGCGGTGCGGCGGTTGCGGGCGATCGGTGCCGACGTGCTCCTCGTGACGCCGTTTCTCCCCGGTCGCCGTGCGGCGTGGATCTACACCCGCAGGTTCTCCGCCTACGCGACGGCTCTGACCGGGATCGCGGCGCGCACCGGGGCCATGCTGATCGACACGGATCTGCACCCTCAGCTGGCCGAACACCCGAACTGGGGCGAAGACCTGGTTCATCTGAGCAGCCGGGGGCATCGCTTCCTCGCGTATCGGGCGGGTGAGCTCCTCGGGGTGCCGGACGCCGACGCTCTCGGAGCGCTCGATGCCGCACTGCACGAGCACGAGCCCCTCGGCGTGGGGGCGTGGTGGCGACGTCACGCACTGCCCTGGGTCTGGCGTCGTCTGCACGGTCGCGTTGCGGGCGACGGGCGGACGGCGAAGCATGATGACTACGTCCGCCTCGGAGGATCGTCGGCTCCCCGATCCGCGTTCGTCGGCTGAATCCCCTCCGGACGGGGGGTCAGCGTCGACCCATGCCGTGATACTGCCAGCCGGCGGCGCGCCACGCCGCCGCGTCGAGACAGTTGCGTCCATCGATGACGATCCGCCCGCGGACCAGCCCGCCCGCGTGCTCCGGCGAGAGCTCACGCCTGTATTCGTCCCATTCGGTCACGATCACCACGGCATCGGCGTCGCGCAGTGCGTCGTCGCGCTCGCGGGCATATCCCAGTTGCGGGTGCGCGGCGATGGCGTTGTCGATCGCCGCAGGGTCGGTGACGACGACGTCTGCGCCGAGACCTCGCAGGCGCACGGCGACATCCAGAGCCGGAGAATCACGGATGTCATCGCTGAACGGTTTGAACGCCGCTCCGAGGACCGCGATCCGGCGCCCGAACACGAGTCCGCCGAGTGCATCGACCACCAGGCGCACGGCCCGGTCGCGGCGTCGCAGGTTGATCATGTCCACTTCGCGCAGGAAGCCGACCGCTTCGCCGCGACCGAGCTCATCTGCGCGCGCGGCGAAGGCGCGGATGTCCTTCGGCAGGCACCCGCCACCGAAGCCGATACCCGCGCCGAGGTAGCGTCGCCCGATACGGCTGTCCAGCCCGAGGGCATCGGCGAGCAGCGTGATGTCCGCCTCGGAGGCTTCGGCGATCTCCGCCATCGCGTTGATGAAGGAGATCTTGGTGGCGAGGAAGGCGTTCGACGCCCCCTTGACCAGCTCGGCCGTGGCGAGGTCGGTGACCAGGAAGGGTGTTCCGGCGTCGACGGCCGCGGCGTACGCCTCGCGCAGGGTGGCGACGGCGCGCGTGCCGTCACCCCCCTGTTCCGCACCGACCACGAGACGATCCGGGGTCAGGGTGTCGTGCACCGCCCACCCTTCGCGGAGGAATTCGGGGTTCCAGACCAGGGTCGCTCCCGACGCGGCGATGAGCCGTGCCAGTCGCCCGGCGGTCCCGACGGGCACGGTCGACTTGCCCGCGACGACGTCCCCGCGGCGCAAGTGGGGGAGCAGCGCGTCGATCGCCGCATCGACGTAGCGGAGATCCGCGGCGTGACCTCCGGGAATCTGAGGCGTTCCGACCGCGAGGAAGTGGACGTCCGCGCCCGCGGCATCCGCCATCCGGCTGCTGAATCGCAGGTGTCCGGAAGCGAGGCCTTCTTCGAGCATCTCCGGGAGTCGAGGCTCGAAGAACGGTGCCTTCCCCGCCATGAGGGCGGCGATCTTCTCCTCGTCGACGTCGATACCCGTGACGTCGTGTCCGAGGGAGGCCATCGCTGCGGCATGCACGGCACCGAGGTACCCGCAGCCGATCACTGACATGCGCATGATCTCAGCAGAGCGGATCCTCGTCGCGACGCGGGATCCTGCGGATGAACAGCATCTGACCGTCACGTGTCGGATCCGCGAAGCTCGGAGCGACACCAGCATTCGGGATGTGCGCTGGTAGGGTGGATGAGGTTGACGTGTGTCAACTGCACAACTTCACATCGACTCATGGAGCGATCGGCGGAGAAGCTGGTCCCCTGTGGTGGGTTCCTCGGCACGTGTCGGGTGGCTTTCTACTGGTGGCCAGCGCAGGCGAGATTCGCGGGAGTGCCCGCGCGCCCGAACCCTTCCGTTCCGCTCCTTTGAACACGCTCGCGCGTCACATGGACTCGCGAGTCTAAACAAAGAAGGAGAGACCTCTTGGAAGGTCCTGAAATCACCGCCACCGAGGCCGTTCTCGACAACGGCCGCTTCGGCACCCGCACCATCCGCTTCGAGACCGGCCGCCTCGCGCAGCAGGCTCAGGGCGCAGTCGCCGCGTACCTCGACGGCGAGACCATGCTCCTCTCGGCCACCAGCGCAGGCAAGCACCCCCGCGAGGGCTTCGACTTCTTCCCGTTGACGGTTGACGTCGAGGAGCGCTCCTACGCCGCAGGCAAGATCCCCGGCTCGTTCTTCCGTCGTGAGGGTCGTCCCTCCACCGAGGCGATCCTCGTCTGCCGTCTGATCGACCGTCCGCTGCGTCCGTCGTTCGTCGACGGCCTGCGCAACGAGGTCCAGATCGTCATCACCGTCCTGTCGATCGCACCGGGTGAGTTCTACGACGCTCTCGCGATCAACGCGGCATCGGCGTCGACCCAGATCTCGGGTCTGCCGTTCTCGGGCCCCGTCGCCGGTGTGCGCCTCGCGTTCATCCCCGGCAACGGCCAGCACGCGGACCAGTGGGTCGCGTTCCCGACTGCCGAGCAGGTCTCGGAGGCCGTGTTCGACCTGATCGTCGCCGGCCGCGTGGTCACCAAGGCCGATGGCACGGAAGACGTCGCCATCATGATGGTCGAGGCCGAGGCCACCGAGGACAGCTGGAACCTGATCAAGGCCGGCGCCACGAAGCCGAACGAGGAGATCGTCGCCCAGGGCCTCGAGGCCTCGAAGCCCTTCATCGCCCAGCTCGTCAAGGCTCAGGCCGAGCTCGCCGCCACCGCGTCGAAGGAGCCGGGCGTGTACCCGGTCTTCCCCGCGTACAGCGACGAGGTCTACAGCTTCGTCTCCGAGCGCGTTTTCGCCGAGCTCAGCGACGTCTACCAGATCGCCGACAAGGTCGAGCGTCAGACCGCTGACGACGCGATCAAGGACCGCGTCAAGGCCGAGCTCATCGAGGCCACCGAGGCGGGCTCGCTGCCGGCCGCGGCTCCGCTGGAGTTCTCCGCCGCGTACAAGTCGGTCACGAAGAAGATCGTCCGTGGACGCATCCTCACCGAGGGCGCTCGCATCGACGGCCGTGGCCTGGCGGACATCCGGCCGCTCGACGCCGAGGTGCAGGTCATCCCGCGCGTGCACGGCTCCGCGATCTTCCAGCGCGGCGAGACCCAGATCATGGGTGTCACCACGCTGAACATGCTCAAGATGGAGCAGCAGATCGACTCGCTGTCGCCCACGACGAGCAAGCGGTACATGCACCACTACAACTTCCCGCCCTACTCGACCGGTGAGACCGGCCGTGTCGGTTCGCCGAAGCGTCGCGAGATCGGGCACGGCTTCCTGGCCGAGCGCGCCCTCGTGCCGGTGCTGCCGAGCCGCGAGGAGTTCCCGTACGCGATCCGTCAGGTGTCCGAGGCGCTGAGCTCCAACGGCTCCACCTCGATGGGCTCCGTGTGCGCGTCGACCCTGTCGCTGCTGAACGCGGGTGTGCCGCTGCGCGCCCCCGTCGCCGGTATCGCGATGGGTCTCGTCTCCGATGAGGTCGACGGTGAGACCCGCTACGCGGCACTGACCGACATCCTCGGCGCCGAAGATGCTCTCGGCGACATGGACTTCAAGGTCGCCGGTACCAGCGAGTTCGTCACGGCGATCCAGCTCGACACGAAGCTCGACGGCATCCCGTCGTCGGTGCTCGCCGGTGCGCTCACTCAGGCCCGCGAGGCTCGTCTGACGATCCTCAACGTCCTGAACGCGGCGATCGACGCTCCGGACGAGATGGCGCCCACGGCTCCGCGCGTCATCAGCGTGCAGATCCCTGTCGACAAGATCGGTGAGCTGATCGGCCCGAAGGGCAAGACGATCAACGCGATCCAGGACGAGACGGGCGCGCAGATCTCCATCGAGGAGGACGGCACCGTCTACATCGGCGCGACCGACGGCCCCTCGGCCGAGGCCGCCCGTGCTCAGGTCAACGCGATCGCGAACCCCACGAACCCGGAGGTCGGAGAGCAGTTCCTCGGCACCGTCGTGAAGATCGCCACGTTCGGTGCGTTCATCTCGCTGCTGCCGGGCAAGGACGGCCTCCTGCACGTCACCGAGGTGCGCAAGCTCGCCGGTGGCAAGCGGGTCGAGAACGTCGATGACGTCCTGTCGGTCGGTCAGAAGATCCTCGTGAAGATCACGAAGATCGATGACCGCGGCAAGCTCTCGCTCGAGCCCGTGCTCGACGACGCTCCGGCCGCCGAGGCAGCTCCTGCCGAGGCCGCTGCCGCGGAGTAGGCCCAGAGCTCGAACAGGAACCCGGGTCCGTCCGCGCTGGACGGGCCCGGGTTTCGTCGTCTCCGGTGTGACCAAATCGTTATCGGGCGTTTCCCCGACGTTCCCCGGATTGGTCAGGACGTTGTGTGAATTCGCCTACCCTCGGAAGTACGCACCGGGGGGTGCAGATCCAGCAGGTACGCAGGTCGGGACGCACCGATCGACGCGGGGGTGAGAGAGTATGCGGTTGTTCGGCGTAGGCGCAGGAGCGTCAGCGGAACGCGACCACGCGGCCGCAGCCGAGCATCCCTCCGCGCCCATTCCCATCGTCGGTCCGGGGATAGGGGAATCCATCCGGGTGCCACTCGGCGAGACCGGCTTCGAGACCTTCCCGCTGATGCTCGGCGCTGCAGAGTTCGGCTGGAACGTCGACCTCGAGACCAGCCACGGCATCCTTGATCGCTACGTCGAGTTCGGTGGCAACGCGATCCACACCGCGGACGGATTCTCCGGTGGCCGGAGCGAGCACATCATCGGCCAGTGGCTGCGTTCGCGCGGACAGAGCGAGCGTGCCGTCCTGAGTGTGCGCGTCGGCGCTCATGCCGACAACCCCGGGCTCGGCTCCGTGAACCTCGTGCGCGCGGTCGAGGGCTCGCTGACCAGACTCGGTGTCGAGCGGATCGACGTGCTGTACCTCGACGCCACGCTCGACGCGACGACCAACCTCGAAGACACCCTGGCGACCGTCGAATGGCTGTCGGACGCGGGCAAGGT
The DNA here is from genome assembly GCF_049099505.1 of Microbacterium sp. IO18. Taxonomy (NCBI): domain Bacteria; kingdom Bacillati; phylum Actinomycetota; class Actinomycetes; order Micrococcales; family Microbacteriaceae; genus Microbacterium; species Microbacterium sp. IO18. Next base: position 720,541 of record NZ_JBMJAF010000001.1, on the reverse strand, counting down.
CGGCGCGCTCGGCGCCTACGGGCTCGCGCCGGAGCGGCTGGTCGAGGCGCGCATCCTCGCCTCAGCCGGCTACCCGCGGGTGCAGGTCATCGACGCACCGTACAACCTGGTCCGGCGTCTGCCGTTCGAAGGCGATCTGCGCCTCGTGGCCGGCGCGCAGAACCTGGCGGTCACGCCGTCCCATGCGCTCGAGCACGGGTTCTTGTCCGGTCGGCACCGCAACAAGGCGCTCACCTCGCGCGGCGTGCGCGGCGAGCAGTTGCGTGGGCACCTGAATCGACGAGGCATCAAGGTGTTGCGCGCGCTCGATCAGGTCGCCGAAGAGCTGGGCGTTCCCGTGGCGGCGGTGTCGATCGCCTGGCTTCTCGCGCAGCGCACCGTCGCTGCGCCGATCGTGAACGCTTTCGCGACGGATCATGTCGATGAGCTCATGCAGGGCGCCGGCGTCTCGCTGTCACGGAGCCACCTCGCCGAGCTCACGCGGGCCGGCAACTGAGTATCGTCCGCCGTTGACATAGGGTGGAATGAACGCCCGGCGGATGCTGGCAATGAAGCGAGCGAGTTGTGACGCACTACATATATCTGGTTAGACACGGTGAACATCAGGACGCAGAACATGGTCTCGCCGACGGACCCCTCTCCCCGCGGGGGCAGCGTCAGGCGGAGCTGATCGCCGACCGGTTGTCCGGCCTTCCGCTCGATGCTGTGTGGCATTCCCCGCTCTTGCGGGCCAACGAGACGGCGCGGGCGATCGCCGCGCGACTGCCCTCGGTCGACCCCGCACCGACGGCACTGCTCTTCGACTGCGTGCCGACCGGGATGACCGAGGACACTCCGTCTGCGTTCGAACCGTTCTTCGGGTCGGTGACCGAGGCGGAGATCGAGGCGGGGCGCGCACAGATGTCGGATGCCGTCAACGAGTTCCTCGTTCGCAAGACCGGTGATGTCCACGAGGTGCTCATCACCCACAACTTCGTGATCTCCTGGTTCGTCCGCGAGGTGCTCGCGGCGCCGGAGTGGCGCTGGATGACCTTGAACCAGTCGCACTGCGGCCTGACGGTGATCGCGCAGAAACAGGGACGGCCGTGGACGCTGCTCACGCACAACGACACCGGTCACCTGCCGGTGGAGCTGCGCACCGGAATTCCCGACGCACTGCTCGTGTGAGGTCGAGCGCTCCCCGAATCGGGTGCGATGCGGTCCCGCGCGCCCCGCGAGGCGGGCGATGTCCGCGAAATAGACTGGACGCATGACCACGCAGGTAGCACTCGTCGGCGGCACCGGGAAGCTCGGACAGATCATCCATGCGGTGGTCGACGAGCTCGAGGGGTTCGAGGTGAGCCGTGTGCTGACCTCGACGAGTGAACTCTCCGAGCTGGACGGCGCCGGCCTCGTCATCGATGCATCGACGCCGCAGGTGAGCGTCGACGTCGTCCGCGCCGCCGTCGAGCGAGGGATCAATGTGCTCGTCGCGACCTCGGGCTGGTCGTCCGAGCGGATCGCGCTGGTGCGCCCCCTCGTCGAGGCGGCCGGGACCGGCGCGGTCTTCATCCCCAACTTCTCGCTCGGATCGGTGCTCGGGTCAGCCCTCGCGGCGGCGGCGGCCCCGTTCTTCGGCTCCGCGGAGATCATCGAGGCGCATCGCGAGACCAAGATCGATTCGCCCAGCGGCACGGCCGTGCGTACCGCGGAGCTCATCGCGGCCGCGCGCGCGGAGCAGGGGCCGGTCAGCGCTCCGCACGCCGATCAGCGCGCCCGGGGGCAGCAGGTCGGAAGCGTGCCCATTCACTCCTTGCGTCGCCCCGGTGTCGTCGCCAAGCAGGAGGTCATCCTGTCCGGACCGGGGGAATCGCTGACGTTCACCCATGACACCACGGACTCGGCGCTCGCCTACGCACCCGGGATCCGCATCGCGGTCCCGTTCGCGCGAAGCGCCGCCGGTGTGGTCGTCGGCCTCGAGCACATGATCGACATCGGCATCCGCTCGTGATGTCGCGGATCGGCGTCGCGCTGATGGCGGCGGCGCTGCTCGTCTACCTTGCGGTCGCGATCTGGCTCGCCGTGATGTTCATCTCGGTCGGCACTCCGATTTCGATCGGCATGGGCATCACGCTCCTCGTGCTGGCTCCGATCGGTGCCTGGGCGCTCGTCCGGGAGATGATGTTCGGCTTCGGCGCGGACCGCCTGGGGCGACTGCTCGACGCGGAGGGAGGGATGCCTCCGGTGGAGACCGAGCTGACACCGAGCGGGCGTATCGCGCGCGCCGACGCAGACCCCCTGATCGCACGGTACGCAGCAGAAGCGGATGCCGCGCATGATGACTGGCGTGCACGGTACCGCCTGGGCGTCGTGCAAGACGCCGCCGGACGCCGGAAAGACGCCAGAGCCAGCATCCGCGAGGCGATCCGCCTCTTCCGTCGGCCCTGACGTCGGGTTCGACGATCAGGCGAGCGTCGCCTCGAGCGTGATCTCGATGCCCGCGAGCGCCTGAGACACCGGGCACCCGGTCTTCGCTCCGTTCGCGATCTCCTGGAACGCCTCCGGAGTGAGGTTCGGGACGGTCGCGTTGACGTTGAGGTGGCTGCCGGTGATGCCGACACCGGGCTTGAAGGTGACGGACGCGCTCGCGTCGACTCGCTCGGGAGGCGTGCCGTTCTCGGCCAGGGCGTGGGAGAGCGCCATGCTGAAGCACGAGGCATGAGCGGCAGCGATGAGCTCTTCCGGCGTGGTCGTGGTGTCGCTGCCTTCGCTGCGAGCCTTCCAGTTGATCGGGAAGGTGCCGAGCTTCGACGAAGAGAACGCCACGGTGCCCGACCCCTCCATGAGCGATCCTGTCCAGGTGCTGGCGGCTTCGCTGGTGACGGGCATGGTTCCTCCGGTTCTCGTGCCCCGAGGGATGAGGGGTCACGTCGCGGCCAGCCTATCGACGGTTCGGTTCGGAGGGAACCGGAATCACGCTGCGGGGGCTGTCCGGCCGATCACGCCGACCCGCTGGAGCAGCAGGTACATCTGGCATCCGAGGCAGAAGCCGAACGCCGCGTTGAGGAAGGCGGCGATGAAGGCGGCAGCGGTGGCGATCGGCAACGCCCAGGGGACCCCGACGAGGTGCAGAACGAGACCGACGCCGACCACGAAGAGACCGACCCCCTGAGAGAACCGAGGCGGTCGCGGATCTTCAAGCTCCGCAGGCGGCGCGAGCCGAGGGCGCACCAGCGCGCGGAACAGGACACCCCAGGGGGCCGTCCTCGGTGAGACGAGGGCCCACAGGAACAGCAGGGCGATGATCACCGTGAGCAGGAATCCCGGGTCCAGGGCACGCTGAACGAGGGGCGTTCCGGACACGGCCCATCCGCCGGGGACGAAGGTCGCGCCGGTCGACGGCTGATAGGCGTACCAGCCGAACGTCGCCGCGCCCGCCTGGGCGGTGGATATCCCCGTCAACGCCAGGAACGTGGCCGCGAGCAGCAGTGCCGCGGTGATCGTGGCCGCGAATCGCGGACCGCGGGGGTCTATGCGTGCGGGCGTGGTCATGTGTGCTCCAGTCTTCGCGCCTCAGACGGCCGCGACCGCTTCGGTGAGTGCATGACGGTGGGGGACACCATGGAATCGTGCGTGGACGGTGCCGGAGCCGTCGATGAGGAAGGTCGTCGGCGTCTGCAGCACCTTGTACCGTGCCGAAAGGTCGGGGCGGTGCGTCAGATCGACCTCGATGTGCGCGAGCCCGTCGTCACCCGACGCGTAGGAGTGCAGCAACCGGCGCACCTGCGGGCAACGCGCACAGCTCTCGGTGCTGAACTGCACCAGTGTCGCGCGGGAGCCGAGTGCTGCCGAGGGGATGTCCGTGGCATCGAACCGGAGCCTGCCGCCGTCGCGCCGCCGCCCGTCGCGCCGACGAAGCGCGACCCCGACCGCCGTGGCGAGCACGAGGAGACCGAGGACGATCACGAGGGCGAGCGCGGGCGACATGCGTCGAGAGTACGCCGCGCTCGTGGGATCGGGAGTCGATGTTTCCGATGATGACGAACGGGGCTTTCCAAGGCGGAGGATCCACCCCGCGACGGGGGCGGGAAGGTATCGTGGCTGTCATGAGCGCCGCCGTTCCGACCCCCTATGAAGATCTGCTCCGCGATGTCGTGGAGACCGGCACGCACAAGTCGGATCGGACGGGTACCGGCACGACGAGCGTCTTCGGGCGGCAGATCCGCTTCGACCTCGCGAAGGGCTTCCCGCTCATCACGACGAAGCGCGTGCACTTCAAGTCGATCGCGTACGAGCTGCTCTGGTTCCTCCGAGGGGATTCCAACGTCGGATGGCTGCGCGACAACGGCGTGACGATCTGGGACGAGTGGGCCGACGAGTCGGGCGATCTCGGCCCGGTGTACGGGGTGCAGTGGCGCTCCTGGCCGACTCCCGACGGCGGCAGCATCGACCAACTCTCCGAGGTCATCGAGCAGATCCGTCGCTCGCCCGATTCCCGTCGTCTGATCGTCTCGGCGTGGAATCCTGCGGATATCCCCGACATGGCACTCGCGCCGTGTCATGCGCTCTTCCAGTTCTACGTCGCGGATGGAAAGCTCTCCTGCCAGCTGTATCAGCGCAGCGCCGACATGTTCCTCGGAGTGCCGTTCAACATCGCCTCCTATGCGCTGCTCACCCTGATGATCGCGCAGCAGGTCGGCCTGGAGCCCGGGGACTTCGTGTGGACCGGCGGTGACTGCCACGTCTACGACAATCACGTGGAGCAGGTGCGCGAGCAGCTCAGCCGCGAGCCCTACGCGTACCCGACCCTGCGACTGGCGAGGAAGCCGGAGTCGATCTTCGACTACCGGTACGAGGACTTCATCGTCGAGGACTACCAGCATCACGCGCCGATCCGGGCGGCGGTGGCCGTATGACGTGGGTCGGGCTGATCTGGGCTGAGGCGCGCGGCGGCGTGATCGGAGCGGAGGGCGGGATGCCCTGGCACGTTCCGGAGGATCTCGCTCACTTCAAGGACGTCACGCTCGGGGCACCGGTGGTGATGGGCCGGAAGACGTGGGACTCCCTTCCGGAGCTGTTCCGCCCGCTCTCCGGTCGCGACAACATCGTGATCACGCGCCAACAGGACTGGAGCCATGAGGGCGCGCGACGGGCGGCGACCGTCGCCGAAGCAGTCCGCGGGCTGGACAAGGCGTGGATCATCGGAGGCGCGGAGATCTTCCGTCAGGTCATCGGCGACGCCGATCGCCTCGAGGTCACCGAGCTCGACATCGACGTCGCCGGAGACGCCTATGCGCCCGCCACGACCGGCTGGCGACTCGTCGACGAGGGCGAGTGGCAGACATCGCGCACCGGCATCCGCTACCGCTTCCTCGGGTACGAGCGCTGATGCCCACCGCATTGATCACCGGAGCCAGCGCGGGGCTGGGAGCCGAGTTCGCGCGCCAACTGGCACGGCGTCGAGCTGACCTCATCCTGGTGGCGCGGACACCCGAGACGCTGGAGGCGCTGGGCACGGAGCTGCGCACGGAGTACGGTGTCGCGGTCGAGATCCTCGTCGCCGACCTCGCGGTGGAGAACGAGGTCGAGCGCGTCGCCGCCCGATTGCGCGACACCTCCGACCCGGTCGACCTCCTGATCAACAACGCCGGGTTCGGTCTGCCGCTGCAGTTCGCGGACAACGACATCGACGACGAGGTGCGGCACCTCCGCGTGCACGTCGAGGCGTCGATGCGCCTGATGCACGCGGCGCTGCAGACGATGCGCGGGCGCGGTGGTCGCATCATCAACGTCGCCTCTGTTGCCGGGTTCATCTCCCGGTCGACCTATTCGGCATGCAAGTCCTGGCTGATCGGATTCAGCGGCTGGGCGAATGCGGAGTACGCACGAGACGGAGTGAGTGTCACCGCGCTCTGCCCCGGATTCACGCACACGTCCTTCCATGAGCGGATGGGTCTGGCCGTGGGGGAGGAGGGTGTGCCCGCGATCATGTGGCTGAACGCGCGCGATGTCGTCCGTACCGGTCTGCGCGATGCGGCGCGCGGCAGAGCAGTATCCGTTCCGTCACTTCGGTACAAGGCGATCGTGGCGCTGACGCGTGTCCTGCCCCGCTCGTTCACGTCCGGCGTCGCTCGGCGCGGTCGCGTCTGAGGCCGACAGGAGTCGACGAGAGACGTGCGCAGGCCCGGGGGACGCGCTCGGACCCGTGCGCACCGAGGAGAGGTGCATCTGCGTCACCGCGTCCGCGGGACCACCGGTCGAACCTATACGCTGGGCTTATGACGCACTCGGGCAACCCTTTCGGACAGGTTCTCGTCGCGCTCGTCACTCCGATGACGGCCGACGGTGAAGTCGATTGGCCCGCTGTCGAGAAGCACATCGATGACGTGATCACCGCAGGCGCGGACGGCATCGTCGTGACGGGAACGACCGGCGAGACCTCGACCCTGACGGACCCGGAGAAGCTCAAGCTCGTCGAGGTCGGCAAGTCCGTTTCGGCGGGGCGCGCGAAGATCATCACCGGCGGTGGTTCCAATGAGACGGCCCACGCGATCGAGCTCTACAAGGCCAGCGAGAAGGCCGGCGCCGACGGCATCATGATCGTCACGCCGTACTACAACAAGCCGACGCAGGCCGGAATCCTCACGCACTTCCGGCTGGTCGCCGACGCGACCGATCTGCCGGTGATCCTCTACGACATTCCGGGGCGCACGGGCGTGCCGATCAAGTACGAGACGATCCTGCGGCTCGCGAAGCACCCGAACATCCTCGCCGTGAAGGACGCCAAGGGCGACTTCTCCGAGGTGAGCCGCGTGCTCAACCAGACCGACCTGATGTACTTCTCCGGCGACGACGCGAACGTGCTGCCGCACCTCGCGATCGGTGCCACGGGCCTCATCGGCGTGACGGCCAACGTCGCGGCGGCCCCGTACCGCACGATCATCGATGCGGTGAACGCGGGTGACCTCGCCACGGCGACCGCGGAGCACAAGCGCCTGGAGCCGCTCGTGCGTGCCGTGATGACCCACGTGCCGGGAACGGTCGCGGCGAAGTACATCCTGCACGGACTCGGTCGCATCTCGAGCCCGCGCGTCCGCCTTCCCCTGGTCGGCCCCGAGGAATGGGAGGCCGCGCTCATCGAGGATGAGCTCGACCTCGTGCAGAACGTTCCCGGTGCGGACTTCTCGAACTTCCGACCCGACCGCAATGCGGCTGCGGGTGGTGCCCTGCCGAAGGTGCACGGCACGACGCGCTGAGTCGCGTCGCCACGAACGAACGGACGCGCGGAGTGTCCGACTGAGGAGACAGCATGTCCATTCCCCTGGTAGAACCGACCGCTCTCGACGAAGGAACGCTTCGGGTCATCCCGATCGGCGGACTCGGCGAGATCGGTCGCAACATGACCATGTTCGAGTACGACGGCAAGATCCTGATCGTCGATTGCGGTGTGCTCTTCCCCGAGGAGCACCAGCCTGGCGTCGACCTGATCCTTCCGGACTTCGAGCCCATCCGTGACCGCCTGGACGACATCGTGGGCGTGGTGCTCACGCACGGCCACGAAGACCACATCGGCGCCGTTCCCTATCTGCTCCGGCTCAAGAGCGACATCCCCCTGATCGGTTCGGGCCTCACCCTTGCACTGGTCGAGGCGAAGCTCAAGGAGCACCGCATCAAGGCCTTCACGCTCACGGTGAAGGAAGGTCAGCAGGAGCGGGTCGGCCCGTTCGACCTCGAGTTCGTCGCCGTGAATCACTCGATTCCCGACGCGCTGGCCGTGGCGATCCGCACCCCGGCGGGAATGGTGCTCGCCACCGGTGACTTCAAGATGGATCAGCTGCCGCTGGACGGTCGCATCACCGACCTCCGGGCTTTCGCGCGCCTCGGCGAAGAGGGTGTCGACCTGTTCCTCGTCGACTCGACCAACGCCGACGTCCCCGGGTTCACGCCGACGGAGCGCTCGATCGGCCCTGTGCTCGACCAGGTGATCGCGAAGGCACCTCGTCGCGTCATTGTCGCGAGCTTCTCCAGCCACGTCCATCGCGTGCAGCAGGTGATCGACGCGGCGTACGCCAACGGCCGCCGTGTCGCTTTCCTCGGCCGCAGCATGGTTCGCAACATGACGATCGCCGAGCAGCTCGGCTATCTGAAGGTGCCGGACGGGGTGCTCATCGACTTCAAGAAGGCGCGCGACCTGCCCGACGAGCAGATCGTCTACATGTCCACGGGCTCACAGGGTGAGCCCATGGCGGTGCTGAGCCGCATGGCGAATCTGGACCACGCGATCGAGATCAGCGAGGGCGACACCGTCATCCTCGCCTCCAGCCTCATTCCGGGCAACGAGAACGCCGTCTACCGTGTGATCGACGGACTCACCAAGCTCGGTGCGAACGTCGTCCACAAGGCGAATGCGAAGGTGCATGTCTCCGGACACGCCGCCGCCGGCGAACTGATCTATTGCTACAACATCCTCAAGCCGAAGAACGTCCTCCCCGTGCACGGGGAGTACCGGCACCTGATCGCGAACGCCAAGCTCGCGCAGGACACCGGCATCGCAGAGGAGAACACGATCATCGCCTCGAACGGCACCGTGATCGACCTGAAGGACGGCGTCGCGAAGGTCGCCGGTCAGCTCGACCTCGGATTCGTGTACGTCGACGGCTCCACCGTCGGCGAGATCACCGATGCCGACCTCAAGGATCGTCGGATCCTCGGCGAGGAGGGCTTCATCTCCGTCATCGTCGTCGTGGACGCCGGCACGGGGCGCATCATCTCCGGTCCGGAGATCCACGCGCGCGGTGTCGCCGAGGATGACTCGGTGTTCGACGACGTCACGCCGAAGATCGTCGCGGCGCTCAAGGAAGCGTCGGGCAACGGCGTCCGTGACACCCACGCGTTGTCGCAGGTCGTGCGACGCACGATCGGTCGTTGGGTGAACCAGCGGTTGCGTCGTCGTCCGATGATCGTGCCGCTCGTCATCGAAGCGTGAGTGCAGGGAGTCGTCTCCCCACTCACGGCTGACCGTCATCCCGATGTAACACCGGCGCCCTAGGCTCACGTCATGTACAGGGGTTTCTCCCTCCGCAGGGCGGCGCAGACGGATGCGATGTTCCTCGGCGACATGCTCGTCGAGGCCGCCAACTGGCGTGCCGGGGGAGTGCGTCCTCGGCACGAGGTCTTGACGTCGGCTGAGCACCGGCGCTATCTCGCAGGGTGGAAGAGGTCGGCCGACGACGGACTGGTGGCCACCGGTGAGGACGACGTGCCCGTGGGCGCAGCCTGGTATCGCGTGCTTCCGCAGAATGCGCCCGGATTCGGTTTCGTGGGTGTCGCCGTCCCGGAGCTGATCATCGGGGTGCATCCGCTGTGGCGGGCACGCGGTGTCGGGCGCACCTTGTTACGCGGTGTCGTGGAACTCGCGGGGTCCCAAGGTCACTCGCGGATCAGCTTGAGCGTGGAACGGGACAACTTCGCACGCAACCTCTATCGCGCGGAGGGCTTCGTCGTGGTCGGGCAGGGCTCGGCGCGCGACACGATGGTCCGTGTCACCACCTAGTCGGTGTCCTCTCGGATCCGCGGAAAGCCGCGTCATTACGCGGGGATGTCGGCTGTTGGACGTAACGTGAGAGCATGGCCAGGAGTTCCACGAAGACAGAGCGCGCGTCGACCAGCGCACCGTCGCGCCCCAAGCGGCAGACGGCTCCCAAGGCCCAGCCCGCTCCGAAGAAGTACATCGACGAGGCCGAGAAGCCTCCGATCGTCGTCCGTGCTTGGGTCGGATTGGCACACGGTGTCGGCGGACTCTTCCGCGCGTTCGGGCCGGAGACGCTCGAGAAAGACGATCGCCGCGACGGATTCCCGTTCTTCCTGGTCGTGCTCGCCGTCCTCGGAGCGGTCAACGAGTGGTTCTTCATCGGCAACGAGGTCGCCGCGAACATCAGCGCGTACTCCGTCGGCGGGCTGATCGGACGCGTCGCCTTCGTGATGCCCGTGCTTCTGCTTCTGCTGGCCGGATGGCTGTTCCGCCACCCGTCGTCCGTGCATGACAACGGTCGCATCGGTATCGGGTTCGGGCTCTTCATCCTGACGCTGGCCGGCTTCTGCCACGTGGCCGGCGACGGTCCTCAGCCCAGGGAGGGAATGCTCGCCCTGAGCGAATCCGGCGGCCTCTTCGGCTGGATGCTCGGTCAGCCGCTCAGCTACCTCACCGACATTCCCGCCTACATCGTCCTGTCGCTGCTCGCCGCGCTGAGCATCCTGATCCTCACCAAGACCCCTCCCAACCGCATCGGCTCCCGACTCGGCGACCTCTACGCGTGGATGTTCGACGCCGAGCGCCCGGCGAAGCCGGCGAAGGATGCGGCGATCGACGACGCCGACAAGGTCGACGACCCCGACGTGCTGCCCTGGTGGCGGCGGAACAAGTCCGGGCGCGAAGAAGACCCCGACGAGGGGACCCTCGGTTCCGACGACATCACCGCGCTGCTGACGACGTCCGAGCCGACCCCGGCGTACGACCAGGCGGTCGTCGTCGAGAATCCTTATGACGCCGCCACCGAGGTTCTCTCGGACGTGCGTTCCGTTGCGGATTCCCTCGCCGAGCAGCAGAACACAGCGCTGCTGGATGATGCGTCCGACACCGGCGAGGTCCCCGAGCTCCCCGGCCTGGATGGATTCGGGACCGCGGGCCCGGGGGATCGTGGTCCCCAGGCTCCCGTCACCCCGTACGTCCTGCCGTCTCCGGGACTGCTGGTCGAAGGGCCGCCTCCCGTGATGCGCTCCGAGGCGACCGACAAGGTGATCGAGCAGATCACGAGCGTGCTGTCGCAGTTCAAGGTCGACGCGAAGGTCACCGGATTCTCGCGCGGGCCGACGGTCACGCAGTACGAGGTCGAGGTCGGGCACGGCGTCAAGGTCGAGAAGATCCTGCAGCTGAGCAACAACTTCGCCTATGCGGTCGCCTCGAACGACGTCCGCATCCTCTCGCCGATCCCGGGCAAGAGCGCGATCGGGATCGAGATCCCGAACGCCGACAAGGAGATGGTCGCGCTCGGCGACGTTCTGCGCTCGCCCGCCGCGCAGAAGAGCACGCACCCGATGACGATCGGCGTCGGCAAGGACGTCGGCGGCAACATCGTGATCGCGAATCTCGCCAAGATGCCGCACCTCTTGGTCGCCGGCTCGACCGGCTCCGGTAAGTCCAGCTTCGTGAACTCCATGATCACCAGTCTGCTCATGCGGGCGCGTCCCGCCGACGTGCGCATGGTCCTGATCGACCCGAAGCGCGTGGAGCTCACCAGCTATGCCGGCGTTCCGCATCTGATCACGCCCATCATCACGAACCCGAAGAAGGCGGCCGAAGCGCTGCAGTGGGTCGTGAAGGAGATGGACATGCGGTACGACGACCTCGCGTCGTTCGGCTTCCGTCACATCGATGACTTCAACCGTGCCGTCAGGGCCGGTGAGGTCGAGCTGCCGGTAGGCAGTGAACGCGTTCTCAAGCCGTACCCGTACCTCCTGGTCGTGGTGGATGAGCTCGCAGACCTCATGATGGTCGCCCCGCGCGACGTGGAGGACTCGATCGTCCGCATCACTCAGCTCGCGCGCGCTTCCGGTATCCACCTCGTCCTCGCGACCCAGCGTCCGAGCGTCGACGTCGTCACCGGTCTGATCAAGGCCAACGTGCCGTCGCGTCTCGCGTTCGCGGTCACCAGCGTCACCGACAGCCGGGTCATCCTCGACAGCCCGGGAGCCGACAAACTCATCGGTCAGGGTGACGCGCTGTTCTCGCCGATGGGTTCTTCCAAGCCGTTCCGACTGCAGGGCGCGTGGGTCGATGAGAAGGAGATCGACGCCGTCGTCAAGCACGTCACCCGCCAGGCGCGCCCGGACTATCGTGCCGACGTGCAGGAGGCGATGGAGCCGACCAAGAAGAAAGAGGTCGACGAGGACATCGGCGACGATCTGGAGCTGTTGCTCGCCGCGGCCGAGCTCATCGTTTCGTCGCAGTTCGGGTCGACGTCGATGCTCCAGCGCAAGTTGCGTGTCGGTTTCGCGAAGGCCGGGCGCCTGATGGACCTGCTGGAATCCCGCGAGATCGTCGGGCCTTCGGAGGGTTCGAAGGCCCGGGACGTGCTGGCCACGGCTGAACAGCTGCCGCAGGTGATGGCGAAGCTGCGCGGCGAGGACGTTCCTGCCGCCTCCGCCGCGCCGACGGCACCTGCCGCCCCGCCGGTCCCACCGATGCCTCCGGCCCATGATCCGATCGCGGCCCAGTACGAGGGTCTTCCCGAGGTGGAGGCCGAGGGCGACGAAGACGCCTGGGGCCTGACGGGGCGTGACTGATGGCCATCCCGCGGCAGCTGCCCAATGCCATCACGGTCGCGCGGATCCCGCTCGCCGTCGTGTTCTTCGTCCTGCTGCTGCTCGGAGGAACCTACGGCCTGGCTGAGCCCGGACTGCGCTGGGCCGCTGCGATCATCTTCATCGTCGGCATCTCCACCGACTGGGTCGACGGCTACCTCGCTCGCAAGTACGACATCGTCAGCGATTTCGGGAAGCTCTGGGACCCGATCGCCGACAAGCTCCTCACCGGGGCGGGATTCATCGGTCTCGCGATCCTCGACGAGGTCAGCTGGTGGATCGTCGCGATCATTCTCGTGCGCGAGTGGGGGATCACCATCCATCGCCTGATGGTCGCGAGCGAGCATGTGGTCGCGGCCGCGTGGATGGGCAAGATCAAGACGGCGTTCCAGGGTGTGGCCCTGGGATGGGCGTTGCTTCCCCTGCACGTCCTCATCGGTCTCGAAGCATGGACACTGGTGACGTTCATCCTGATGATCATCGTCTTGCTGCTGACCGTGGCGAGTGGGATCGACTACATCGTGGCGCAGGTGCGCGGATCGCGGCAGAAGAGGGCATGAGCGAGACGAGCGCCGCCGCCGTTCTGTCGGCGCTCGACGAACGCGGGTGGACACTGGGAGTGGCGGAGTCCCTCACCGGCGGGGCGCTGTGCGCAGAGATCGTCTCCGTCCCCGGAGCCTCCGCCGTTCTCCTCGGCGGCGTCGTGGCCTATGCGACCTCCGTGAAGGCGACGGTGCTCGGCGTCGACGCCGAGCTTCTCGCCCGGCGCGGTCCGGTGCACCCCCAGGTCGCGCTGGAGATGGCCGGGGGTGTGCGGCGAGTGGTGAGCGTAGACGATCGGCCCGCGGATGTCGGCGTGTCCACCACCGGCATCGCGGGACCGGATTCGCCGGACGGACAGCCCGTCGGTACGGTGCACATCGGTATCGTGACGCCGAACGGAGCGCACGCGAGAGAATTCCGCTTCCGCGGCGACCGGGATTCGATCCGGACGCAGACGGTGTCTGCGGCGCTCGAAGCACTGCTCGACCTGGTCGCGGAATAGTGTCCGGCCCGGTCGGGTTATCAATGATGTGCTCACATTCAAACCACAGAGTGCAGGGGTAGATTTCGTGCAGGCCAGGCGTACTAGACTGGCTGTCCTATCGGGGGAGACCCCGAACGATCACACGGGGAGGAGGTTCCGATGATTCTTGTACGACAGGAAATCGGCGATGTGCTGAGGGACTTCCGCCTGCAGAAGGGGCGCACGCTCCGGCAGGTTGCAAGCAAGGCGTCGGTTGCGCTCGGCTACCTCAGTGAGGTCGAGCGTGGGCAGAAGGAAGCGTCGAGCGAGATCCTCGCATCCGTCGCCGATGCTCTCGATGTGCCCATCTCGACGATCATGCGCGAGGTCGGAGACCGCATCTCGGTTCTCGAGGGTATCCAGGTCTTCCCGGATGTCGTTCCGGACGACCTCGTGGCGTCGATCGAGCCTCAGCTCTCGTTGCACTGAGCAGGGTGCTGGAGTGACGATGCGTCGTAGCGAGTTTCTGCGCGCGGTCGACACCGAGTTCCAGGCGCGAGCATCGTCATTGGTGAACGATCTCGGACTCTCGGCTCTTCGTGGTCGCACGGCGCTCGAGGCGTTGGCCGACGGGACGCCGCCCCGTGAGATCTGGCTCGCACTGTGCGTGGAGATGGACGTCCCGGAGAACCGGCGTCACGGTGTCGGCCGTCTGGAGCCGCGCGGGCACTGATTCCGTGGGAGATGTCCGCGGGTTACGGCACACGGTGTGCGATCGGCGGCGTGTCGTCGAATATTCGTTCGAAGAGAGCGTAGTCTTCTGCACAGGTGGTTCAGAGCTGTGATTGTCCACCGAACGTGAGTTTGCCGAGACGATGTCGGTGGCCCCTCGTACGGTGGAGAACAAGCCGAAGAGCCATACGCCTTGTCGGAGAGTCACTCCCAACCGGGAGGGCCGCGACAGCCTACAGGCGGCACCACGCGCGCAGAAGGAGCACATCATGCCATCACCCGCAGACCGCGAGAAGTCCCTCGAGACCGCCCTCGCCCAGATCGACCGTCAGTTCGGAAAGGGCTCGGTCATGCGGCTGGGCAGTGATGAGCGCGCCCCCGTTGCGGTCATCCCGACCGGCTCCATCGCGCTCGACGTCGCCCTCGGCGTCGGCGGACTCCCGCGTGGTCGAATCGTCGAGATCTACGGACCGGAGTCCTCGGGTAAGACCACGCTGACGCTGCATGCGATCGCGAACGCGCAGCGCGCCGGCGGTATCGCGGCCTTCATCGACGCGGAGCACGCCCTCGACCCCGACTACGCAGCGAAGCTCGGTGTCGACATCGACGCGCTCCTGGTGTCGCAGCCCGACACCGGTGAGCAGGCGCTCGAGATCGCCGACATGCTCGTTCGATCCGGGGCGATCGACCTGATCGTCATCGACTCCGTCGCCGCGCTCGTGCCGCGCGCCGAGATCGAGGGAGAGATGGGTGATTCGCATGTGGGTCTGCAGGCTCGACTCATGTCGCAGGCGCTTCGCAAGCTGACCGGTGGCCTGAACCAGACGAACACCACGATGATCTTCATCAACCAGCTCCGCGAGAAGATCGGTGTCTTCTTCGGCTCGCCCGAGACCACGGCCGGTGGTAAGGCATTGAAGTTCTACGCGTCCGTCCGGATGGACATCCGTCGTATCGAGACGTTGAAGGACGGGACCGACGCTGTCGGTAACCGCACCAGGGTCAAGGTCGTGAAGAATAAGATGGCTCCGCCTTTCAAGCAGGCGGAGTTCGACATCCTCTACGGCGTCGGCATCTCACGCGAAGGCAGCCTGATCGATTTCGGCGTCGAGCATGCCATCGTCAAGAAATCGGGCTCGTGGTACACCTACGACGGCGACCAGCTCGGGCAGGGCAAGGAGAACGCCCGTACGTTCCTGCTGAACAACCCCGATATCGCTCTCGCGATCGAGACGCAGATCAAGCAGAAGCTCGGTATCGGTGCGCAGCTCGTCGCTCCTGACGCCGCTGACGAGCTCGCCGAGCGTCGTCCGGCCTGATGAATGACACACGTGGGGGCGATTCCGAGCGGATCGCCCCCATCATTCCTCTCTTCGGCGGTGCTCGCCCTCAGGCTGACCCCGGCCGGAGCGCTGCGGCAGGAAGCGACGTGGTCTCGGAAGCCGAGCCCGGCCACACGAACGACGCCGGAGCGTGGCGATCGACGTGGGACACTCCGTCTCGCGGATCCGCGCTCGGGACGACGTCCGATGCGGGCACGCCCAGTGACCGCCATCCCGCCCGAGGAGCATCTGCGAGACCGGGAGCCGGGCGAGCAGGCGAGGCGAGCTCCGGCCCCCGTCTCCATGCGCTCGACACATCTAACGAGGTGTCGGGTGGCGACGAGGTTGATCCGGACGAGGCCCGTACCGCGGCCGAGGAGTCGCTCGTACGGAAGCTGCGATCCCGCTCGCTGTCGGTTTCCGAAGCGCGTCAGATGTTGCGGGGACACGAGCTCGACAGCGCCACGATCGACGAGGTGATCGAAGACTTCGGACGCAGAGGCTACCTCGACGATGCCGCTCTCGCCGAGGTTCTGGTGACGTCGGGAGTAGAGCGGAAGGGGCAGGGGCGCGTCGCACTCTCCCGGGCGCTGGCCCAGCGGGGCATCCCGCGCGAGGTTATCGACGTCGCGCTCGATGAGTTACCCGACGATGACAACGAACGCGCTCTCGAGTTCGCTCGGAGCAAGGCTCGTTCGCTCGCCCGGTTGGACCACGACACGGCGCTTCGGCGTCTGATGGGGCAGCTCTCGCGTCGCGGCTACAACGGATCGACAGCGATGAAGGCGGCGAAGACAGCATTGCAGGAGGCGACGTTCGGCAGGGCGACCTCGGGCGTCCGATTCGTCGACTCGGACTGAGATCCCGACGCGGCACACGCGTGGAATCGGCTCGTACAATGGGTTGATCATGACTATTCCGCGCAGTGAACCGACGATCATCAGTGCGTCGTCGGCGGCCGTCGACGACGACGGGCGACAGCGATCCTACGAAGTCCGCACCTTCGGGTGTCAGATGAACGTGCATGACTCCGAACGGCTCTCCGGCTCGTTGGAGAGCGCCGGCTATGTGCGTGCGCTCGACGGCGCCGAAGCCGATGTGGTGATCATCAACACCTGTGCCGTGCGAGACAACGCCGCCGGCAAGCTGTACGGCACGCTGGGGCACCTCGCCTCGGTGAAGCGACGCAAGCACGGCATGCAGATCGCGGTGGGCGGGTGTCTGGCGCAGATGGACAAGCAGGCCGTCCTCGACAAGGCTCCGTGGGTCGACGTCGTGTTCGGAACCCACAACATGGGCTCGTTGCCCGGCCTCCTCGAGCGCGCACGCCACAACGGTGATGCCGAGCTCGAGATCCTCGAGTCGCTCGAGGTCTTCCCGTCCACGCTGCCGACGAAGCGCGACTCCGCGCACAGCGGCTGGGTATCCATCTCGGTGGGCTGCAACAACACATGCACTTTCTGCATCGTTCCCAGCCTGCGTGGCAAGGAGAAAGATCGTCGTCCCGGCGACATCTTGAACGAGATCCGTCTCCTCGTGGATGACGGCGCGATCGAGGTCACTCTGCTCGGGCAGAACGTGAACTCCTACGGGGTCGAGTTCGGCGATCGTCAGGCGTTCGGCAAGCTTCTCCGCGCGGCGGGCGAGATCGACGGACTCGAGCGGATCCGGTTCACCAGTCCGCACCCCGCGGCATTCACCGACGACGTGATCGATGCGATGGCCGAGACGCCGAACGTGATGCCGCAGCTGCACATGCCGCTCCAGTCCGGAAGCGATCGCATCCTCAAAGCCATGCGCCGTTCGTACCGCAGCGAGCGTTTCCTCGGAATCCTCGATCGGGTCCGCGAACGAATCCCGAACGCGGCGATCACCACCGACATCATCGTCGGATTCCCGGGCGAGACGGACGAGGACTTCGAAGACACACTGCGCGTCGTCGAACAGGCACGATTCTCTGCCGCGTTCACCTTCCAGTATTCGATCCGCGAGGGCACTCCTGCCGCCACGATGGAGGACCAGGTGCCCAAGGAGATCGTGCAGGAGCGGTACAACCGACTGATCGCCCTGCAGGAGCGCATTTCCCTGGAAGAGAACCAGAAGCAGGTCGGTCGCGAGGTCGAGGTGCTGGTGTCGACCGGCGAAGGCAAGAAGGACGCGGAGACCCACCGGCTCACTGGCCGCGCCGAAGACAACCGGCTGGTGCATTTCGAGGTGACCGACGGCTCGGCTCTCCCGCGGCCGGGCGACGTCGTGACGGTCACGGTGACCCATGCCGCACCGTTCCACCTGCTCGCGGATGACCCGACCGGCGCTCCGCTGCGCATCCGTCGGACCCGCGGCGGCGACGCGTGGGATCGCGGGCAGGCCGAGTCCTGCGCGGTCCCGACGCCCGCGGCAGAGGGCGGCCCGCGACCGGTCTCGCTCGGCCTTCCCACGCTGCGCGTCGGAGTGTGAGCGACCCGCGCCTCTGGGCGATCGTCGGGGCGACCGGCACCGGGAAGAGCGAGCTTGCGCTCGATCTCGCGGAGGCGTTGCGTGCTCGGGGCAACCCGGCCGAGATTGTGAACGCCGACGCCATGCAGCTTTACCGTGGCATGGACATCGGAACCGCGAAGCTGCCCGTGGCAGAGCGGCGCGGCATCCCGCACCACCTGTTCGACGTGCGTGAGGTCGCCGACGAAGCGGCGGTGGCCTGGTATCAGCCGGTGGCGCGAGAGGCGATCGGTGCGATCCACCGGCGCGGCGGGGACGCGATCCTCGTGGGTGGATCCGGCTTGTACGTGTCGAGCGTCGTCTACGAGTTCCACTTCCCGCCACGAGACCCTGCGATCCGTGAGCGCCTCGAGCGCGAGTTGGAGTCCGCAGGCCTCGCCGGACTGCTCGAGCGTCTGCGTTCCCAGGATCCTGCGGCGGCGGCGAAGGTCGACCCGCGAAACAGCCGCCGCGTCATCCGAGCCCTCGAAGTCCTCGAGCAGGGGAGCAGTACACACGGTGCCGCCTTGCCGGAAAGGCCCGTGCTGTGGCATCCGCGAACCCGGGTGATCGGCCTGCACGTCGATCGCGCCGACCTGGTGCCTCGCCTCGATGCCCGCGTCGAGCGGATGTGGGAGGCCGGTCTCGTCGCAGAGGTCGCAGGCCTGCGGGAGCACGGCCTCGAGCGTGGTGTCACTGCTCCGCGAGCCATCGGCTATGCGCAGGCCTTGGCCCAGCTCGACGGGGCTCTGAACGAAGCCGCCGCCATCGCTCAGACGCAAGCCTTGACCCGCCGTTACGCACGTCGGCAGGTCTCGTGGTTCAAGCGGTACCCGGAGCTCGAGTGGTGGACCGCACCCGCGGACGCGGAGGCGCTCCTCGGAGCCGAGACCGCACCGTCGTGACCGACCGCCTTCGATGTCGGTGAGTGGTGGGAGGCTGAGGGCATGGTCACCCATTTCTTCACCGCCTCCAGCCTCGACGGGTTCATCGCGACAGACGAGCATTCGCTCGATTGGCTGCTGACACAGGATGTCGATCCCGATGGTCCGATGGGGTACAACGCGTTCGAGAAGAACATCGGCGCCCTGGCCATGGGGTCATCGACCTACGAGTGGGTCATGCGACACGAGGAGGGTCGATGGGGCTACAGCCAGCCGACCTGGGTGTTCTCCCACCGTGAACTCGAACTCCCGAAGAACGCCGACGTGCGGCTGACCCAGCAGGACGTGCGGAGCGTTCATGCCGAGATGTCGGCGGCGGCGGGCGATCAGGACATCTGGATCGTCGGCGGGGGAGACCTCGCGGGTCAGTTCGCCGATGCGGGGCTGCTGGACGAGGTCTGGGTGCAGTATGCGCCCGTGACGCTGGGCTCCGGCGCACCTTTGCTCCCGCGCAGGCTCGACCTCGAGCTCCTGGAGGTCGCGCGCAATCGGAACTTCCTGTGCGGACACTATTCCGTGGTGTCCAGGTGAGCGTGTCGAACGAGTCGCCGACCGACGGTGCGGCGGACTGGGCCGTCCGTCGGTTCGAACGCGTTGATACGGACGCCGTCGTCGCTCTCTGGGAAGAAGCCGGGCTCACGCGGCCGTGGAATGATCCGCGTGTCGACATCGAGCGCAAGCTCGCCGTGCAGCCCGAAGGGTTCCTCGTCGCGGTGACGAAGGACGACGAGGTGATCGGATCGGTGATGGCCGGGTATGACGGTCATCGAGGGTGGCTCTACTACCTCGCGACGGCAGCGTCTCACCGTGGCCTCGGAATCGCGCGAGCACTGGTGGCGGAGGCCGAGCGCGTGCTCGAGGCGATGGGATGCCCGAAGGTGCAACTGATGGTCCGAGAGGGCAATGAACACGTCCTCGGCTTCTACGATGCCCTCGGGTACGAGCGGTTCACCGTGGCCAACACGGGAAAGCGTCTCGTCTCCGACGCCTAGCCCCGCTCTCTAGACTGGGGGCATGGTCGCATTCACCAAAGGGCACGGCACGGGCAACGACTTCATCATCATCGCTGACCCCGACGGGGCACTCGATCTGACGGTGGAACAGGTCACCGTCCTCTGCGACCGCCACTTCGGAATCGGTGCGGACGGCATCCTCCGCGTCGTCCGATCCGAGGCGATCGCCGATGGCGAGACCGCGCTGGCGGAGGAACCTGCTGCCGAGTGGTTCATGGACTACCGGAACGCCGACGGTTCGCTCGCCGAGATGTGCGGCAACGGCATCCGGGTGTTCGCGCACTACCTGGTTCGCTCCGGTCTCGCGACCATCGAGCCAGGATCCACCCTGCCCATTGGTACGCGGGCCGGCGTGCGCGACGTGACTCGAAGCGCGACCGGATACCAGGTCGACCTCGGCCGCTGGAAGCTCTCGGGCGACGACCCGCTCGTGCGTGTCGACGGGCTCCCCGTCACGCGTCCCGGCCTCGGGATCGATGTCGGCAATCCGCACGTCGTCGTGGCGCTCGCCTCGGAAGCCGAGCTCGCCGGCCTCGAGCTGCACCGCGCACCTGATCTCGATCCTTCGCTTCCCGAGGGGGCGAACGTCGAGTTCGTCGTGCCAGGGGAGCCGCTCGTGCGCGATGGCGTCGGACACGTGAGCATGCGCGTCCATGAGCGGGGTGTGGGCGAGACCCTCAGCTGCGGTACCGGCGTCGCCGCGACAGCGCTGGCCGTGCGCTACTGGGCGGGGGAGAAGGCGCCGAACAACTGGCAGGTGGAAGTGCCGGGCGGCAGCCTCGGCGTACGCATGTTCCCGGCCGAGGACGGGGAGCACGTCGCGCTCTCAGGCCCGGCCCAGCTGGTGTTCCAGGGCGAGGTCGACCTCGTCTGACCGTCGTCCAAGACGACGGCGACGGTCACAACTCGGAGAGCGCGATCGGCTCCGTCGGGGGCGTGCCGTGCTTGCGGACCTTCAGAATCCGGTACCCCTTGCCGGTGGCGGTCCGGAAGACGCTGTAGCCCGGATGGAACGTCGCGCCGATCCAGCGTTGCAGCGAGTCGGCCCCGAGGTTGCGCTGCACCACGAGCCACGCGTCGCTGCGCTCGTCGAGTCGCGGGATCCACCGTTCCAACAGTCCGTGGAGCTCGTTCTTGCCGACGCGGATGGGCGGATTCGAGCGGATCGTGCGGAACGACACGTGCGCGGGAACATCGTCGGGCAGAGATGCGTTGACATTGGTGAGCCCGAGAGCAGCCGCGTTGCGGCGGACGAGATCCAGGGCACGCTCGTTCACGTCGACGGCCCACACCGTCGCATGGGGAGAGGCGAGGGCCATCGAGATCGAGACAGGACCCCAACCGCTCCCGAGGTCGAGAAGGTCGCCGCCCGGGGGAACCGGAGGCGTGTTGGCGAGGAGCACTGCAGTGCCGGCGTCGAGACGATCCGGGCTGAAGACACCACCGGCGGTGGTGAGTTCGAGCTCTCGACCTGCGAGTGATACGCGGATCTTACGAAGGTTCTCGGGGCTTGCCGGGGCCGCAGTGAAGTAGTGATCGGACCCCATAGGGCGAGCGTACCGGACAGCGCGGGCTAAGGTTAAGGCTCGCTACGAAACCCAGAGACAAGGAACGGATGACGGAGACCACCACCCCCTCCACCGACGATCACACCGTCGATCGCGTACTCGCGAGCGCAGAGAAGCGTTCCGACGTGCACGTGTTCGGCGCAGCACAGGCGCTGCAGGATGAATCGACGGCCTCCCACGGCAGCACCGATGGCGCGCAGTGGGACCTCGAAGACCGTCACGCGCTTCGTCGCGTCGGCGGGCTTTCGACAGAGCTCGAGGACGTCACCGAGGTCGAGTACCGGCAGCTGCGTCTGGAGAACGTCGTCCTCGTCGGTGTGTACCCACAGGGCGCGCAGGAGGATGCCGAGAACTCTCTCCGTGAACTCGCGGCGTTGGCGGAGACCGCCGGTGCCGTGGTGCTCGATGGCGTACTTCAGCGCCGGCCGCATCCCGATGCCGCCACGTATCTCGGTCGCGGCAAGGCGCAGGAACTCAAGGACATCGTCGCCGCCGTGGGCGCTGACACCGTGATCGCCGACACGGAGCTCGCGCCGAGCCAGCGTCGTGCTCTCGAAGACGTCGTCAAGGTCAAGGTCATCGACCGCACCACGGTGATCCTCGACATCTTCAGCCAGCACGCGAAGAGCCGTGAGGGCAAGGCCCAGGTCGAGCTCGCGCAGCTGGAATACCTGCTTCCGCGTCTGCGCGGATGGGGTGACTCGATGAGTCGTCAGGCCGGTGGGCAAGTGGGCGCCGGCGGCGCGGGCATGGGCTCGCGCGGTCCCGGTGAGACCAAGATCGAACTCGACCGTCGGCGGATCCGGACCAAGATGGCTCTGCTGCGGCGCCAGATCCGAGACTTCGGTCCGGCTCGTGAGGCGAAGCGCGCCGAGCGCAAGCGCAACACGATTCCGTCGGTCGCGATCGCGGGGTACACGAACGCCGGCAAGTCGAGTCTCCTCAATGCGCTCACGAGCGCAGGGGTGCTGGTCGAGAACGCGCTGTTCGCGACGCTCGATGCCACGGTACGGCGATCCGAGACGGAGGACGGACGCGTGTACACGTTGACCGACACCGTCGGATTCGTCCGTGATCTGCCGCATCAGCTCGTCGAGGCCTTCCGTTCGACGCTGGAAGAGGTCGGCGAAGCCGACGTCGTGCTCCACGTCGTCGACGGCTCGCACCCCGACCCGGCGGGTCAGCTTCAGACCGTGCGCGACGTGCTCGGTGATGTCGGCGTACGGGATCTGCCCGAGATCGTGGTCTTCAACAAGGCGGATCTGATCGACGAGGACGAGCGTCTGGTGCTCCGCGGCCTCCAGCCGCACGCGCACTTCGTGTCTTCACGGTCCGGCGAGGGGATCGCGGAGCTGCGTGCCGCCATCGAGGACGCACTCCCCAAGCCGGCAGTCGAGGTCCACGCGGTGATCCCCTACGATCGCGGCGACCTGGTCGCCGCGATCCACGAGTCCGGGATGTTGCTCGCCGTGGATCATCGGGAGGAGGGTACCGCCGTTCATGCTCGGGTGTCCGAGCGTCTCGCGGCGGAACTCGCTCCCTTCGCGACGCCGGAGTGATCCCCTCAGCGGGCGAGGAAGCGGGCCTCGACGGTCGCCGAGATGACGATCTCGTCCGGTTCGTACTCCATCGCGGGGCCGGCGTCGGCAGCGAAAGCGACACCTCCGCGCGCCTTCATCAGCGGCGCCTCTGCGGAGCCCTGACCCTTCGAGATCAAGCCCGCGTCGGCGATCTCGAGAGGGGTGACCTGCTCCAGTCCGAGCGCCCCGGCATACGCCTGAGCCCGTGTGACGGCGACGCCGACAGCCTCCGCAGCGACCTCTTGTTCGACCTGCGTCCGGGTTTCGGGGGTCAGATGCCACTCGACCCCGCCCACCTCGACGCCGTCCCACGGCGAGATGTCGGAGGCCCAGATCGAAAGCTCGGATGCTTCCGCGAAGGTCGCGGTGAAGTCGACGCTGGCGTAGAACACGGGTGCGAGGCGCTTGCCGTCGTTGCTCCACGGCCGCTCCGCACGCACCGAGAGACGAGTGCTGGTCCAGTCCACGATGCTGCCCGTGTCGGCTCGCTCGGTGATGCTGCGTCGCACAGGGTCGGCCAGCCGCATCACGTGTTCGACGACGACCGTCCGCTCCGGGCCCTCGCTGCGGACACTCACGCGGATGGTTGCTCGCTCCGGTGCGACGCGCCTCTCGTGCTCGCCGCGGACGGTGACGGTGACTTCACTCATGCGCCGACTCTACGCCAGCTCATCACGCCCGGCGGAATGGCGGAGAGCCGTCGAACGTTGTAGTCTGAGATGCTCGGGTGTTCGTCATCCGGGTTGGCAATTCCATAGTGTGACAACGGCTCCTTCGAGAGAAGGACCACGGGGCTGATCGGTTTCGACAGCGCCTGTGAATCCACGAGAAGCGGGCCGAGGATGCAGAGTTATCTCGTAAACGCTCTCTGCAAAAAATAGTTGCCGAAACCAAGCGCAACGACTTCGCCCTCGCTGCATAAGCGAGCCCGATAGTCCGTCAGGCCGTATGTGATTCCGATACGGATCCTGGCGTCATCTAGGAATCTTGCTGCGTGATGGCGTCTGGACGTCACGTGGGACTCTTCCCAGGCTGGGCTCGTCGACTTAGGTGTCTGTGACAAAGGTCGGAGCCGAGCAGAACGTCTTCACAGACTGCGCCCGGAGAAGGCGTGGAGACTCAGCGTTGGACGGGGGTTCGATTCCCCCCAGCTCCACCACGTCGTTGTCACAGGAATTGAAGCCCGCCTCCCTCGTAGCCACGAGGGAGGCGGGCTTCGCTGTGTGTCCGGCTTCTCATCCGCCAGCGCGGTCCGGTTGTCGTGCAGACCCGAGACGATTGCCTCACACCACTTGGGTGTAGGGCACTGTCATGACCGCGTCGACGTAGCCGGGTGCGGCGAAGCGGATCGTGATGATGCCGTCCCAGAAGGAACTCCCGCCGTTGGGCGTCTCCGCGCCGTACATGATCGGCAGCGACGTGTCGCCGTCGTAGATGGAGACGGTCGGGATCGAAGTCGTACCAGCTGGGGCGGAGGCGCTGAGGATGACGGTCGTGTGAAGCTGGTTGTCCGGTGCCCCCTGCAAGTAGGTCCAACCCGTGACTCCGGCCTCGATGGGCGGCGTGCCGCCGCCGTAGATGTAGAGGCCCTGCGCGCCGGCGTTGCCGCCCGTGCCCTGCCACGTGATCGTCATGGTCACGTCGGTCGGAGCCGGTGCGGCCGGGGAGAGAGCGAGCTGCCCGGTGAGCGTGAACTCCGAGCTCCACTGCGGACCGGTGAACGTGAGGACGACGCCGCTCGCGTCGAGGGCTCCTCCGCTCGCCGCGTGCGCGGGGGCGGCGACAGTCACGGCAACGACGGGCACAGCCCAGGCCGCGGCGCCGATCACGGTGCGGCGAGAAAGCGCTGAGCGCGCGGGGACGGGGCTCTGTTCGGGCACGGGGCATCCTTCGGTACGGGGTGGAGCGGCCCGACAGCTGAGGCCTCGGCGCCTGGAAGACGATAGCAGAGACGAGTAGCCGGTCAGCGAGACCCGGCCGCTGTGGATGGCGGGGCAGGGACCTATATTGAGTTCTGTGGAGTCGACGACCGAAACTGACACGAACGGTCTGACGCGCACGGAGGTCGCAGAGCGTGTCGCGTCCGGGAAGACGAACGCGTTCTCGGCGGACACGAGCCGAAGCGCGTGGAGCATCGTGCGGGCGAATGTGTTCACGCTCTTCAACGGCATCGTCTTCGCCTGTTTCCTCGTGCTGTTCCTCGTGGGGCGCTGGCAGGATGCGCTGTTCGGACTCGCTGCCTTCGCGAACGCGATCATCGGATGCGTGCAGGAGTTCCGCGCGAAGTCCGCGCTCGACCGCCTCGCGCTGATGAATGCGCCACGAGCGTTGGTGCTCCGAGAGGGCGTGCAAGCCGAGGTCGCACCCGGCGAAGTGGTCCTGGACGATGTGCTCATCCTGCGCGCCGGCGAACAGGTGCCCGCTGATGCCCGCATCCTCACGTCGCATGGACTCCAGATCGACGAGTCGATGCTCACGGGCGAGTCGGATCCGGTGGAGAAGCAACCGGGCGACGATGCTCTCTCGGGTGCTGTCGTCGTCGGCGGCGAAGGGGCTGCGCAGGCGACCCGAGTGGGGGCGGACTCGTACGCGAACCGCTTCGCCGGCGAGGCCAAGCGCTTCTCCCTCGTCTCGAGCGAGCTCCGCGCTTCGGTCGACCGCGTTCTGAAATGGGTGAGCTGGGTGATCGGCCCGGTCGGGTTGCTGGTGCTGAACGCTCAGATCATCGTGGGTGGCGGATACGCCACGGTGTTCTCGAGCGGCGCATGGGTGCAGGCGGTCGTGAACACGATCGCGGCGCTGACCGCGATGATCCCGCTCGGCCTGGTGCTGATGACGAGCATCGCCTTCGCCGTCGGGGCATCGAGACTCGCGCGTCGACAGGTGCTGGTCAATGAGCTCCCCGCCGTCGAGGGCCTCGCGCGCGTCGATGTCGTGTGCCTCGACAAGACCGGTACCCTGACGGTCGGGGAGATCGGCTTCGATGCGGCGCATCCCCTCGCCGGAAGCACGACGGAGCTCTCCGGCACCGCCGCGGCGGTGACGGAGCTCTCCGGCACCGCCGCGGCGGTGCTGTCCTGGTTCGCCGCCTCGCCGGATGCGAACGCGACGGCGCGATCGATGGGCACGGCGTATCCGGTCACGCAGCCCCTCGTCGTGCGCGGATACGTTCCGTTCTCCTCGGCGCGCAAGTGGAGCGCGGTGACGTTCTCGGAGATCCCCGGGGCCTGGGTGATGGGGGCACCCGAGATGGTCTTCGGAGACGCGGCGACGTCGGACGCGACCGAGCTCGGACGCATGGTCACCACCCTCGCTGAGACCGGTCGGCGCACTCTGGTCCTCGGTCGTTCTGAGACGCCGCTGTCCGAGGCGGACATCGAGTCCGAGCAGCTTCCGAGTGAGCTGACGGCCGTCCTCGTCCTCACTTTCCGCGAGCAGGTCAGGCCCGACGCGGCGCAGACCCTCGAGTACTTCACACGGCAGGAGGTCGGCATCCGGATCATCTCCGGTGACAACCCGCGCACGGTGGCTGCGATCGCCCGGGAAGTCGGCCTCGACGTCGCGGAGGGCTACGACGCACGGCGGCTGCCGGAAGGTGACGCCGAACTCGCCGACGTCCTCGATCGGCACTCGGTCTTCGGGCGCGTCACCCCCGAGCAGAAGAAGCGCATGGTCACGGCGTTGCAGAGCCACGGGCACACGGTCGCGATGACGGGCGACGGCGTCAACGATGCCCTGGCGATCAAGGCTGCGGACATCGGCATCGCCATGAACTCCGGATCGCCCGCCACCAAGGCGGTCGCCAGGCTCGTCCTCCTCGACGGACAGTTCTCGCACCTGCCCGATGTCGTCGCGGAAGGGCGTCAGGTGATCGCGAACATCGAACGCGTGTCGATGCTCTTCCTGAACAAGACCGTGTACGCGACACTGCTCGCGATCATGTTCGGGGTGCTCGTGCTCGAGTTCCCCTTCCTGCCGCGCCAACTGTCGATCACCGATGGCCTGACGATCGGCATTCCCGCCTTCTTCCTCGCACTCATGCCCAACGCGGCCCGGTACGTGCCGGGGTTCCTGCGACGTTCGCTGAGCTTCGCGATCCCTTCGGGAGTCGTGGTCGCCCTGGGCCTGACCTGGTACACGTTCGTCGCGCGAGGCCTCGGAGTCCACGAGGAACAGCTGCGCACCGGCGCCACCGTGATCCTCGCAGTGGTCGGGATCTGGATCTTGGCGGTGCTCGCACGCCCGCTCAACCGGTTCAAGGTGATCGTCGTGGGGGCGATGTTCGTCCTGCTGATCGCGGTCTTCACCATCCCGCTCGCCCGAGAGTTCTTCGTACTGGTCGACCCGGGTGAAGACCTCGCCATCGCGCTCACGGGGATCACGATCGTGATGGTCGCCGCGATAGAGGTGGTGCGTCTGCTTCATCGCCGCCTCGTCCTGAGCCCGAAGACGGCCACGACCACGCGGGTCGGCGCGCGGCCGTCGACGGCGACGACCCCTCCGGCTCGCGTCGTTGCGGGCATCATCACGACGGTGGTCGTGGTGCTCGCGTATGCGTTCGGTGTCCTCGCGACGGGCTTCGGCATCCTCGTCTTCCTCGGTCGCTACGACCCGGATGTGAGCACGTCGGCGTTCTCCCTCGCCGGTGCGGCGATCGCCTTGTTCGGCCTTCTGGTGCTCGCGGTCGCTGCCGGAATACGTCGTGGCAGTGGACTCTCGCGGCTCATGCTCACGATCTTCCTCGGGGTCGCCATCGCGCTCAACGCCGTCGTCATCGTCTTCGGCGATCGGTGGGACTGGGGTGCGGCGGTGACGGTGCTGGTGGCTGCGACCCTCATCGCGCTGATGTGGTCACCCCCGGTCGCGCGGGGATTCGGACGCATCAGAGAGAGCTCGATGGGCGCCGCGCGGCCGTAGCGACGTCTTCAGCCCGTCCACTCGACGAGGATCAGGCCCTGCCTGGTGTCGGCGAACTTCACCCATCCGTCGCCGAACAGGTAGGTCATCCCATACCCGTCCGCATCGGTTCCCATCGAGTACTGAGGGTCCTCGGTGAAGTAGACGCCCGCGGCGTCGTCTTCACGCTTCCACCCTTCGGCGAGGAGACCGGCCTGCGCGTCGGCGGCTTCTTCGGATGTCGTCGGCGACCAGCCGTAGAGCTGACCGTGATCGGAACCGACGCTGTAGTCGGCCCAGAAGCACAGCAGGCCTTCGGTGAGTTCGACGCCGCCCACGACGAACTCCTTGGACTGTGCGGTCCATCCGGCGTCCGTGAGAGCGGTGACCGTCCCCGCCGAGATCATGGACTCGCACGTGAGCTCCTCGGCAGGAGGCTCGGGCGCCGTCGATGCTGCCGGCTCGGGAGTCGCCACGGGACTCGGGGTCACTCGATCCGGAGTAGGCGTGGCCGGCGACGCCTCCGGTGCCGCGCACGCAGTCAGAGCAGCGATGAGCAGCACGACGCCCGCGGTGGCGGACATGATGCGCGTCTTCATCGCGGGCCCCTTTCGTCCGGATCAGTCGTTGATGAGTGTCAGGAAGTCTTCGTGGAGACGGCCGTTGGTTGCGAGTGTCGAGCGCGCCGAGATCGTCTCGTCTCCGTCGACGGCGGTCATCCGGCCACCCGCTTCTCGGACGATCGGCACGGCGGCGGCGATGTCGTACTCCTTGACGCCGAATTCCGCGACCATGTCGATGCGGCCCTCGGCGAGGAGCATGTACGCGTAGACGTCACCGTAGGCGCGGTCACGCCAGACCCGTGCGCCGATGCTCAGCAGGGTGTCGAGACGACCGGCGTCCGCCCACTGCGCGATGCTCTGGAAACTGACGCTGGCGTCGTCGAGGGAGTCCACCGCCGAAGTCTGCAGCCGTCGGGGCTCGCCTTCGGTGGCAGTCCAGGCTCCGCCACCCGTGGCCGCCCACCAGCGGCGACCGAGAGCGGGCATACTCACGACGCCGACCTGCGGCACTCCGTCGATCGCGAGCGCGATCATCGTGCCCCACAGCGGGACGCCACGGAGGAAATTCGCTGTGCCGTCGATCGGATCGATGATCCACTGGCGGTGGGTGCTTCCCTGTGTGCCGAACTCCTCACCGAAGATGCCGTCTTCGGGGCGCTCGGCTTCCAGGACGCGGCGGATGGCGCGCTCGGTGGCGAGGTCGGCATCCGTCACGTGGGAGTTGTCAGCCTTGGTCGAGATCTCCAGATCGGCGGCGTCGAAGCGGGGGAGCGACTGGGCGTCGGCGGCATCGGCGAGGCGGAGTGCGAGTTCGAGATCGCTGCGAAGGGAGTCGGTGAGGGGGGAGTCGGTCACGGTCTCAGAATAGTCGTCACGACGGCGTGGCCAGAGTGTCGAACGGCCAGGTTTCCGCGTGAGTCGGCGGCGGCGCGCCCGAGGCGACCCCGATTTCACATGGGGTCCGTCGGCTGGTAATGTAATTCCTCGGTCGGGGTTCTCCCGGGCCACGCACCTCTAGCTCAATCGGCAGAGCAACTGACTCTTAATCAGTGGGTTCTGGGTTCAAGTCCCAGGGGGTGCACCAGAAAGGTCTTGAAACTCTCGCCAGTTTCAGGACCTTTCGTCGTTCACGGAGATCTCCCGACGGATTTCCGGGAACCCGCGTAACGGAATCGGCAGGACGTCGTCTCTCCCCGTGGGGATACGCCGCACCTCGTACGGATGCGCTGCTGTATGACAGCAGGATCCGGGTGTGGCGTGTCAAGAGAACTGGGGAGAAACGTGAACACACATCCTGGACGTGCACGCGCACGCCGAACGACCATCACGGCCATCGCCGCGACAGCGCTCACCGCTGTCATGACGTTCGTGGGCGCCGGAGCGGCGACAGCCGCGGAGTACGACTATCCCGCGGCCATCGACGCGGCATCGATCACCGTCACGACGATGAACGGTGGATCATCGGTCACGCAGTACCAGCAGATCCGTGTCGATGCCGAGTGGGCGGTGCCGGACGGCGCCGTCGGCGGGCAGACGTTCGGATTCACGCTCCCGAGCCAGCTCGGACGCGCCGGGATGACGTTCTCGGTGCCGTCCGTCGAGGATCCGAGTCAGACGGTCGCCGAATGCACCGTGAGCGCCGACGCCGCTCCCGTCGTCACCTGCACGCTCACAGACTTCGTGAACGGACGCACGGGGGTCAACGGATCGCTGTGGTTCGCAGCCAGCGCTGACGAACAGACGACCGAGAGCACGGTGGAGTTCGTCGTCGACGGCAAGATCACGCCCGTCGAGGTCCCCGGTGGCGGGATCGGTCCGGCGTCGCCCTTGCCCACGGAACCGCAGAAGTGGTCATGGCAGACGGCCGACGGCAGGATCGCGTGGCAGCTGGTCCTTCCCGGCGCACAGTTCCAGAACGTCGATTCCCTCGTCATCCACGACATGCTGACCACGGCCGACGACCAGTTCGCCGAGCATCACAACGAAGATGGGGCGCTCGTCGTCTGGAGCACGGACGGACTCGACCAGGACGCCAAGGACGTGTCGAACTGGACCGGCGGCTGGAACGCGGAGGGAACGGGGTTCGATCTCGTGATCCCCGGGCCGATCGACCCGACGCGCACCTACTTCGTCAAGTACTTCACCGTGCCGAGTTCGCAGGCCGCCGGCGCTACCTACGGGAACGTGGCCGACGTGAACGGTCTCACGCTGCGGAATGACCTGGCATGGCGCGTCACGGGCGGGGGCACAGGCGACGGCAGCGCGTCGGGTGACTTCACGCTGACCAAGGTTCTCGAAGGATCGGGCTCGTCGGAGGTTCCGGCCGACGCGGTCTACACGGTCCGCTACAGCTACGGCGAACCGGCGGTGGAGCGGACGCTCACGGTGGCTGCCGGAGAGGCGACGTCTCGAATTCCGTTGCCTGCGGGTACCGTCGTCACCCTCGTGGAACTCACGCCTCCGGCCGTCGAGGGGGTCGAGTGGGGTACGCCAGTGTTCTCCGGCAGCGGCGTCAGCGGGCATGCTGACGGGTCAGCCCAGTTCACGATCGGCGGGGGTGCGACCATCGCGATCACGCTCACGAACACCGCCACGGTGACGCCGCCGGTGGTTCCGCCGACCACGCCCGACACGGTCACCCCGCCCGACGCGGTCACTCCGCCGAACGAGCTTCCGCTGACGGGGCAGGGATCACTGGCCACAACCGGTGGCGACGTGCCGGCGGGATACCTCTGGGGCGGGGGAGCAGCGCTCCTGCTCGGCATCGCTCTGACGGTGTTCGCTGGGGCACGGGCCCGCCGACGCCAGGAGTGAGACGCAGCGCGGTCGACCCGTGCTACGCGACGGGGATGACGGCCCCGTTCGTGATCACCCGAAGCTGCTCGAAGGTGAGGGGCATCACGGTGTGCGGGTGACCGGCCGCAGCCCAGAGCTCGTCGTGATCCTGGAGCGCCTCATCGAGGAAGGTGCGCAGCGGCGCGGGGTGTCCGACGGGCGCCACGCCGCCGATCGCCTGGCCGGTAGCGGCGCGGACCACGGACGCCGGTGCCATCGAGATCTCCACCGCCCCGATGCTCTCGGTCAGGACGGCGAAGTCTGCGCGGTGTCCGCCGCTGGTCATGATGAGGACGGGTTCGCCATCGGCGAGGAACACCAGGCTGTTCGCGATCGCCGCGACGTCACATCCGATCGCGGCCGCCGCTTCGGCCGCCGTGCGCGCCGAGTCGGGAAGGACGCGGATCGTGGTGTCCACGCCCGCATCGACCAGGTGCTGCTGCACGAGCCTGCTGCGTTCCGGGAGGAGGGTGCCTTCGCTCATCGCCCCACGATATCCAATGCTGCTCCGCGGCCTGTGCTCCTGGTCAGCCGGCGTCGCCGACGAGGATCGCGGCCGCATCCTCGGTGGCGGTGTCCTGAGGCTCGTCGTCGATGTGTGCGAGAACGCGTCGACCGAGGAACACGGTCAGCGCGGCGAGCAACACGGACACCGCCGCAAAGAGGTACGGCACCGTCGCGTTGAACGCGCGCCACAGCAGGGCGGCGATCGGAGGCGCCATCGCACCTCCGAGGAAGCGCACGGCCGAGTACGCGGACGACGCGACCGAGCGCGGGAGATCGGTGGCCTCCATCACGGCCTCGGTGAGCACGGTGTTCATCACACCGAGCAGCAGGCCGCCGATGACGATGCACGCCACCAGGGCCGGTGCGCTCCCGACGACGAGCCCGGCGACGACCAGATCGGCCGCGAGCAAGGGGAGGACGAGAAGGATGATGCGGGTGCGCGGTATCCGACGCATCAGCACGGGGGCCACCCACACACTCGTGACGGCGAGGGCGACTCCCCATCCGAAGAAAGTGAGACCGATGCCGAGCGCGCCGAAGCCGAGGGGGAACGGCGAGAAGGCCAGCAGCACGAAGAAGCCGATGTTGTAGAACAGCGCAGCGATCGCGAGGGTCGCGAGTGCCGGGCGACGCAGTGCGGTGAACGGAGCGGAGAACGGCACCGGCACCCTCTTCTCACCCGGACCGCGGAGCAACACGAGCACGGCGACGAAGGCGATCGCCATCAGCACGACGACGCCGAAGAACGGTCCCCTCCAGCTCTGCTCGCCGAGGATGCCGCCGAGCAGAGGGCCCACGGCGATGCCGAGGCCGAGCGCCGCTTCGTACAGGATGATCGCCGCGCTGCTCCCGCCGGACGCCGCGCCCACGATGGTCGCGAGCGCCGTCGAGATGAACAGCGCGTTTCCGAGCCCCCATCCGGCACGGAAGCCGATGACCGCGTCGACGCTGCCGCTCACGGCGCAGAGGAGCGCGAAGACCACGATCAGTGCGAGGCCGATCAGCAGGGTCGCTTTGGCGCCGATCCGGCTGGAGATCCAGCTGGTGACGAGCATCGCGAGCCCGGTGACGAGGAGGTAGCTGGTGAACAGCAGTTCCGTCTCGACCGGAGACGCCTGGAGCGAATCGGCGATCGCGGGAAGGATGGGATCGACGAGGCCGATGCCCATGAAAGCGACCACGCACGCGAACGCGACCGCCCAGACCTGCGCGGGCTGCTTCCACACCGATGAGGTGGTGGGGGTGTTCACCGAGATTCTCCTGTTCGTTCTGTGGCGGTGTGTGCGGCGAGGATCTCCGCCGCACGAGTGAGAGCCGACCAGTCCTCCTCGCTCAACGCAGCGAACCGGGGCGCCAGCGTCTCCCGGAACTCCGCACGCCACGCATCGATGGCGGCGGCGCCCTGCGGCGTGATGTCGACGACGGTCGCGCGGGAATCGTCGGCGTCGGGGGAGCGGAGGACGAGTCCCTCGCGTTCCAGGCCCCCGATGAGCCGGGTCATCCCGGGCTGGGTCGTGCGGGCGGCAGCGGCGAGCTCTCCCACACGTCGCGATCCTGACTGCTCCAGAAGGCTCAGCACTCGCCACTGTGCAGCGGGTGCCTCGTTGCCGGCATCCTGAGCGGCGATGCGTCCGAGGGCATATCCCGAGAGCACCAGTGAGGGGATGACATCCGAGCGATTCATACCAGAGAGTATATACCCGGTGGTATGTAACTGGATCTAGCGTCGAGCGCCGGCGATCCGGGCGGAGAGCTGGTGGGCGTGCGCGAGAAGGGTTCGTCCGAGCTCGGCCAGACGCTCGGGGCCGAATCGGAACTCCACGCCCGTCAGGCTCAATGCCCACTCCGGTCGCCCGCTGCGATCGAAGACGGCCGCGCCGATGCCCCAGCTGCCCTCGACGATCAGGCCGGGGTTCACCGAGTATCCGCGCTCCTTCGTCTCGGTCAGGCGGGTGCGCAGAGCGGAGGGGCCGTGTGCTCGCCCCCACCCGCTCTCGAGCTCGGGGTGCCGGCCGAGATACGCGTCCACATCGTGGTCAGGAAGGAAAGCCAGGATCGCGAGCCCTGCACTCGCCACACCGAGGGGGAACCGGACTCCTTCGCTCAGGACGAAGGAGCGGATCGGGAACGAGCCTTCCTCGCGCAGCAGGCACACCGTCTCGTCCGCACGGCGCACCGAGAAGAACGCGCTCTCCTCGGTCTTGACGGCCAGTGAGCGCACGATGTCCCGTGCGAGTGCGGTCACGTCGTAGCGCGCCGCCGCCACGGACCCCATGAGGAACAGCTCAGGGCCGGGCATCCAGAGCGTGCTGTCCTCGTCTCGATCGACGAGCCCCTCGGCCCGCAGTGCGCTCAGGAGGCGGTGCGCGGTCGAGCGGGACAGGTCGGCGGCGCGGGCGAGGTCGTGCAGGCTCGCGCCGTCCACGCCGGAAGACGTCACGAGGCGGAGGAGGCGTGCCGCTCGGGCGATCGCCTGTGCGCCGGGGACGGAACGGTCGGGGGATTCCATATTGTGGACGCTACCTCCGGATGTGACCACATCACAAGAACGGACTGCCCCCAGGCGCCGGGAGAGGGGGAAGCTGGAGACACGCACGCTTTCGAAGGAGCAGACGTGATCGACAAACAATGGGCGTCACCGGCCGAAGCCGTCGCCGACATCCCGGACGGCGCCTCGCTGGCCGTCGGCGGCTTCGGCCTGTCCGGCAATCCGATCGCCTTGATCGAGGCACTGCTGGCACAGGGGACGAAGGACCTCAGCGTCGTGAGCAACAACTGCGGCGTCGACGACTGGGGGCTCGGGGTCCTGCTGGCCGCGCAGCGCATCCGGAAGATGACGTCGTCCTATGTGGGGGAGAACAAGGAGTTCGAGCGCCAGTTCTTGAGCGGCGAGCTCGAACTCGAGCTCACGCCTCAAGGGACCCTGGCCGAGAAGCTGCGGGCAGGCGGCTCGGGCATCGCGGCCTTCTACACGCAGACCGGTGTGGGCACCCAGGTCGCGGAGGGTGGTCTGCCTCGTCGATACAACGCGGACGGCTCGATCGCCGTCGCCTCTCCCGTCAAGGACGTCCGCGCGTTCGACGTGGACGGCGTGCCCCAGGAGTTCGTCCTGGAAGAGGCCATCGTCACCGACTTCGCGCTCGTGCACGCGGCGCAAGGCGATCGCCACGGCAACCTCGTCTTCAACAAGGCAGCACGCAATTTCAATCCCCTCGCCGCGATGGCGGGCCGGATCTGCATCGCGCAGGTCGAACGACTCGTGGCGCCGGGCGAGCTCGACCCCGACAGCATCCACCTCCCCGGAGTCTTCGTGCACCGCATCGTCGAGGTCGGCATCGATATCCCCAAGCGCATCGAACGGCGGACCGTCGCCGTGGAAGGAGCCTGAGATGGCACTGTCGCGAGACCAGATGGCTGCCCGAGCCGCAGCCGAACTCCCGGACGGTGCCTACGTGAACCTCGGGATCGGTCTGCCCACGCTCGTGCCCAACCATGTGCCTGCCGGGACCACGGTCGTGCTGCAGTCGGAGAACGGCATCCTCGGCGTCGGGCCCTACCCCCGGGAAGAGGCCGTCGACCCCGACCTGATCAACGCCGGCAAGGAGACCGTCACGACCCTCCCGGGCGCCGCCTTCTTCGACTCGGCCACGAGCTTCGGCATGATCCGCGGCGGGAAGATCGACGCCGCCGTCCTCGGCGCCATGCAGGTGTCTGCCGCCGGTGATCTCGCGAACTGGATGATCCCGGGCAAGATGGTCAAGGGGCCGGGTGGCGCCATGGATCTCGTTCACGGCGCAGCGCGCGTCATCGTGCTCATGGAGCACGTCGCGAAGGACGGCTCGGCCAAGATCGTCGACGAATGCGCGCTCCCGTTGACCGGTCGTGCGGTGGTCGATCGGATCATCACCGACCTGGCCGTGATCGACGTCACGGAGGAGGGGCTCGTCCTCGTCGAGACGGCGCCCGGCGTCACCGTCGACGAGGTCGTCGACGCGACACAGCCCCCGCTCACCATCCACCCGGATCTCCTCGAGGGAAGGACCCCTGCACCATGAACGACACCGAGAACGACATCGTCATCGTCTCCGCGGCCCGTACGCCGCAGGGGCGGCTGAAGGGACAACTGGCCGCCTTCACGGCGCCGCAGCTCGGATCCTTCGCGATCCGTGGCGCGCTCGCGCAGGCTTCGGTCGATCCGGCCGACATCGACGCGGTGATCGTGGGGCAGGTGCTGGCCGCGGGCTCGGGGCAGAACGCGGCGCGCCAGGCGGCGATCGGCGCGGGCATCGGCTGGGATGTGCCGGCCCACTCGGTCAACAAGGTGTGTCTGTCCGGATTGACGGCCATCATCGACGCGGCGCGGATGATCGCCACGGGCGACGCGGACGTGGTCGTGGCGGCGGGGATGGAATCGATGACGCGGGCGCCGCACATGCTCATGGGCTCGCGCGACGGCTGGACGTACGGGAGCGTCGAGGTCCTCGACCACATGGCCTACGACGGTCTCACCGATGCGTACGACCGCGAGAGCATGGGTGCGTCCACGGAACGCCACAACGCCCGTTTCGAGCTCACCCGGGAGGCGCAGGATCGCGTCGCCGCGCTGTCGCACCAGCGCGCGGCCGCCGCGCAGGAAGCGGGAGTCTTCGATGCGGAGATCGTGATGGTGGAGGTGCCGCAGCGCCGGGGAGAGCCGCTGCGGGTCACGAAAGACGAGGGGGTCCGTCCCGACACCACGGTCGACACCCTGGCCGGACTGCGTGCCGCCTTCGCCGAGGGCGGTTCGATCACCGCGGGGAACTCGTCCCAGATCTCCGACGGCGCATCGGCCGTGATCGTCACCACGCGGCGCACGGCGGAGGCGAAGGGCTGGACCGTCCTGGCCCGGGTGGGGGCGAGCGGTCAGACCGCCGGACCGGACAACTCGCTGCAGGCGCAGCCGGCGCGCGCGATCGAGCGCGCCTGTCAGAAGCAGGGCATCACGCCCGCGGATCTCGATGTCGTGGAGATCAATGAGGCCTTCGGCGCAGTCGTGGCACGCTCGCAGACCGAGCTCGGACTGGATGAGGGCATCGTGAACATCCACGGAGGGGGCATCGCGATCGGCCACCCGATCGGGGCCTCCGGTAACCGTCTCGTGGTCCATGCGGTGCACGAACTCGTGCGTCGAGGCGGAGGAACTGCTGCCGTCGGACTCTGCGGGGGAGGCGGTCAGGGCGAAGCGCTGATCCTCACACGCTGATGTGTCCGTCCAGGGCGCTCGGACTCAGCGCCGTGCGTCCTGGGCGTGGTCCTGCGTGTCGGCGAGAGCCTTCTGCGAACGGAACTGGAGCCGCTGGGCCTTCTTCGCCTTCTTGACCGACTGCGGCGAGTCGGCATCGACGAGCACACCGCGACGTTCACGGTTCATGTCGACGACGGCTCCGATCGCCAGAGCCATCGTGATGCCCCAGCTCAGCCACGACAGAAGGGCGCGCCAGGTGATGGGCTGTTCGCGGGTGCCGCGCAGCAGGGAGACACCCGCGGAGATCGCAGCGACGAGTCCGGTGCTGAAGAGGTAACGCATCCCTTTACGCTACCCGTCCGCACCCCATGTCGCACCGAGCCTTGACAAGCCCTCCCGGATCCTGGCAGGGGAGTAGGTCGTGAAGGATAGGCGCAACGTCCGTGGATCCGGGGTGCCGGAGGAGAACGACGTGCCGGGGACGAACGCGACGTCCCGAGCCAGCGCTCTCCTGAGCGCGACCGTGGCGTCCGAGCCCTCCGGGAGGCGGACCCAGACGAACATGCCGCCGTCCGGTCGCGTCCACGTGCTGCCCTCGGGCAGCGCGGTCGGCAGCGCCTCGAGCATCGCGTCGCGTCGGGCGGCGTACGTGCCGCGGATCCGGTCGAGCGCGGGCTCACTGCGACCGGAGACGAGGTAGTGGGCGGCCGCCGCTTGATCGATGGTCGAGGTGTGCAGATCGGCTGCCTGCTTGGCGATCGTCACGGTCGAGCGGATGTCGGCCGTCGTGCGGATCCACCCGATTCGCAGGCCGGGAGCGATCACCTTCGAGAAGCTGCCGAGGCTGACGACGTGCTCGGGTGCGAGCTCGGCCAGCGAGGGGAGGGGGTCGCCCGAATACCTCAGTTGGCGGTACGGCTCGTCTTCGATGATGCGGAATCCTCGGCTCCTCGCGATCTCCGCGATGCGTCTGCGGGCCTCGAGCCCGTGTGTTCGGCCCGTCGGATTCTGGAACGTGGGCACCGTGTAGAAGAACTTCGGGCCGTGCATCGACGCCAGTCGGTCCAGCGCCTCGAGATCCAGGTCATCACCGTTCGCAGGAACGCCCACCATGTGCGCCCCCGCCAGCGCGAACGTCTGCAGAGCGGCGAGATAGCAGGGCTCCTCCACGAGGATCGTGTCTCCGGGGTCGAGCAGCGTCGTCGCGAGCAGTCCGAGTCCCTGCTGCGAACCCGTCGTGATGATCAGATCGGACGCGGCAGTGGGCAGTCCGTCGATCGAATAGCGCCGTGCGACCTCTTCCCGCAACCGCGGGTCGCCTTCCGACGTGGAGTACTGCAGCACACCGGGAGAGGCCAGGACGGCGTCGAACGCAGCACGGATGCCGTCCATGTCGAAGAGCTCGGGGGCGGGGAGACCCCCGGCGAACGAGATGACCTCCGGCCGCTCGGTGAGTGCGAGCAGGTCACGCACCGGGGAAGTCTTGGCCGTTCCGGCCCGCTGCGAGCGTGAGGGAAGCGGGACGGTCGCCGCGGCGACAGGGGCGGTGGTGGGCAACGGCATCCTCCTCGGGAGCGGCAGCGTGAGACGGGTGCCGCCCAGGATAGACCCTCCCTGCACTGGCGGATTCCCGGGCTTTCCTCGTCCACATCCGCTATCCTGGGTGCGTCGCGGCTCGCCCGCGGCCGCACACACCGTGTATCTACCGGCCGCCGGCAATCCGGCGGACAGCGGCGGCACCCGACATCGCGTCATCGACGCGCGAGAGCCATGACACACGCACCCGCATCACCGAAATCCGCCCCGCAGAGCCCGAGCCTCCTCCGCATCGCGGGCCTCCCGTACTTCCTCATCGCCTTCATCGCACGTCTGCCCTTCGCGATGATGGTCGTCGGCGTGCTGACGGTCGTCGTCTCCGCGCGCGGATCCCTCTCGCTCGGAGGCCTGACGTCGGCTGCCGTCGGATTGGGCACAGCGTGCTTCGGGCCTCTGCTCGGCGCTGCCGCCGACCGATTCGGCCAGCGTGCGGTGCTGGTCATCCTCGCGCTGGCGAACGGCGCGATGCTCCTGCTCTTCACGTTCGTGGTCTACGGCACGGCCGCGGACGGCTTCGTACTGCTCGCAGCGGTCGGCATCGGTGCGACGGCGCCGCAGGTCGCTCCGCTCTCGCGCTCACGACTGGTCACGATCATCCGGGACCGGATGCCGGAGGGCCGACGTGATCGCACGGTGTCCGGCACGATGGCGTACGAGTCCGCCGCCGACGAGACCGTCTTCGTGTTCGGCCCGTTCCTGGTCGGCATCCTGGCGTCGGCGATCTCGCCGTGGGCGCCGCTGGTCGGTGCCGCCGTTCTCACCGTCGTGTTCGTCGGGGCGTTCGCCCTCCACCCGAGCGGCCGCCATGTCTCGCAGGACCGTGACGCCGACGGGAGAGCGCCCTCGGCCGTTTCGGAGCTGTTCCGCCCGCGGCTGCTGATCGTCGTCGTCGGTATCCTCGGCGTCGGGATGTTCTTCGGAGCCATGCTCACCTCGCTCACCTCGTTCATGGCGGATCGGGGTGCTCCGGAGCAGGCCGGCCTTCTCTACGGCGTGATGGGGGTCGGCTCCGCCCTGCTCGCCCTGGGCGTGGCCTGGCTGCCGCCCGCGTTCTCGCTGCGCGCGCGCTGGCTGGTCTTCTCCGGAATCCTGTTCGTCGGCACGCTCCTGCTGAGCGTCGTCGATTCGCCGGGCGCGATGGTCCTGGCTCTCGCGATCATGGGCATCGGCATCGGCCCGACTCTCGTGACCCAGTACAGCTTCGGTGCCGCCCGCAGCCCGCTCGGTCGCTCCGCGACCGTCATGACGATGCTGGGCTCCGGCGTCGTCGTGGGGCAGTCCATCGGCGCAGCCGTCACCGGAGAGATCGCCGAGAGCATCGGCACCTCCGCCGCTCTCCTCCTGCCGATGGTCGCCGCTTTCATCACTTTCGCGGCCGGGGCCGCCAACTGGGTTCTCAGCGGTGAGCGGCGTCGTCAGTCCGTGACGGTCTGACACCGCGCGGCAGAGTCACGCCAACCTGGGTAAGTTGGACTCAACCCCCTGGTGTGAGGAGCCCCCTTGGCAGCTGCAGATTTCGTCGTCGTCGCCAACCGGCTGCCCGTCGATCGGGTGGAGGGGCCTGACGGCGAGGAGGTCTGGCGGACGTCGCCGGGAGGACTCGTTGCCGCTCTCGAGCCGATGATGCGCAACGTGCACGGTGCCTGGGTCGGCTGGGCCGGTCAGGCCGATGTCGAGTTGGCCCCGTTCGAAGCCGGTGGCATCGAACTGGTCCCGGTCCCGCTGAGCGCGCAGGAGGTCGCGGAGTACTACGAGGGCTTCGCGAACGACACGATCTGGCCGCTCTACCATGACGTGATCGCGCCCCCGCAGTATCACCGTGAATGGTGGGAGGCCTACGTCACCGTCAACCGTCGATTCGCGCAGGCGGCGGCGTCCGCGGTGGCCGAGGGCGGCACGGTCTGGGTGCACGACTACCAGCTGCAGCTCGTCCCGCAGATGGTGCGCGAGATCCGGCCCGACGTGACGATCGGGTACTTCCACCACATTCCCTTCCCCGCTCACGGGCTGTACGCGCAGCTGCCGTGGCGTGACCAGGTGCTCCGTGGGCTGCTCGGTGCCGACGTGATCGGGTTCCAACGCGCTCAGGACGCCACCTACTTCCTGACGGCCGTCCGCCGCCGGCTCCGCTACGAGGTGAAGGGGCCCAACGTCTCCGTCCCCGAAGGCGACGGCGTGAGGCCGGCTCTGGCCAAGGCCTTCCCGATCTCGATCGACACCGCGCCCTACCTCGAACTCGCGGGACGCGCGGACATCCGTGCCCGTGCAGCGGAGATCCGCGCCAGCCTCGGCAACCCGAAGCGCATCCTGCTCGGCGTCGACCGCCTTGATTACACCAAGGGTATCCGCCATCGCATCAAGGCCTACGGGGAGCTGCTCGCGGAAGGGCGTCTCAAGATCGAGGACGTGACGCTGGTCCAGGTCGCGAGCCCCAGCAGGGAGCGCGTGGACGCATACGTGCACCTGCGAGACGAGATCGAGCTCGCGGTCAGCCGCATCAACGGCGACACCGACACGGTCGGGCATTCCGCCATCCGCTATCTGCACCAGGGGTACCCGCGCGAAGAGATGGTCGCGCTCTACCTCGCCGCGGACGTGATGCTGGTCACCGCTCTCCGTGACGGCATGAACCTCGTCGCGAAGGAGTACGTCGCGACCCGTGTGGACGACCGCGGTGTGCTGGTGCTGAGCGAGTTCACCGGTGCGGCGGACGAGCTCCGACAGGCCGTGCGGGTCAATCCGCACGACATCGAGGGCCTCAAGGACGCGATCATGACCGCGGTGGAGATGTCTCCTGCCGACCAGGGACGACGCATGAGATCACTTCGCCGGCGTGTGCTGGACAACGACGTCAACGCCTGGTCCTCCTCGTTCCTGGCCGCGCTCGCCGAAGTGCGTGCGCGCTGATCGACCTCGCAATGGAGACACGGGGTACGCCCCGCGGATTGGAGAAGCTGTGACGCGCCCCTGGACCCCCGGAACCGCGGACGAAGACCTGAGCGCGCTGGCGGCGACGCCTCGGCTGGTCGTCGCCCTCGACTTCGACGGCACCGCATCACCCCTGGTGCCCGACCCGATGGCCGCGCGTGCGCTCCCCGAAGTCGCCGTCCAGGTCGAGCGACTCGCGGCGCTGCCCGACACGGTCGTCGCCTACGTCTCCGGACGCAGCATGCACGATCTGCGCGTGATCACCGAGCACACGGATGACTCCGCGATCGCACTGGCGGGCTCGCACGG
Organism: Microbacterium sp. IO18; assembly: GCF_049099505.1. Taxonomy (NCBI): domain Bacteria; kingdom Bacillati; phylum Actinomycetota; class Actinomycetes; order Micrococcales; family Microbacteriaceae; genus Microbacterium; species Microbacterium sp. IO18. Next base: position 678,704 of record NZ_JBMJAF010000001.1, on the reverse strand, counting down.
TGCCCAGTACTGGTTCCCCGGCGATGACCCCGACGCCGTCCATGACGGCTTCGACGAGGACGGCACCCGGGAAGAGCTCTGGGCCGCCGCGAAGCCGATCATCGCGCGCTACGAGGGTGCCGAGTTCGAGCCGAAGACGTTCGGTATGGGGGTGCACACCCGGCGCGTCAATCGCGAGACGGAGGAGCGCGTCTTCGCCGAGATCGATGCGCTGGTCGCCGAGCGCTTCCCGCACTGGCGTCGTCGGGCAGGGCACCGTGTGCTGGAGTTCTCCTCGCGCACGGAGGGCAAGGACGCCGCGATGACCGCTTTGCGGGAGCGCTTCGACGCCACCGGCATCCTGTTCGCGGGCGACGACGTGACCGATGAGGACGCGATGCGCGTGCTGGGACCGGACGATCTCGGTGTGCGGGTGGGCCCGGGGGAGAGCGCTGCGACCCTGCGTGTGGACACTCCACAACAGATCGCCGAGCTTCTGGAGGCGTTGGCGGACGAACGCACCGCCGCGCGGCAATAGACTTCCGTCATGTCCTCGCATGATCCTGCCAGCAGCGCGCCCATCGACATCAAGCCCCGCAGCCGCGTCGTCACCGACGGCATCGAGGCCACGACCTCCCGCGGTATGCTCCGTGCCGTCGGCATGGGGGACGCGGACTGGGACAAGCCGCAGATCGGCATCGCCTCGAGCTGGAACGAGATCACGCCCTGCAACCTGAGCCTCGACAGGCTCGCTCAGGGAGCGAAGGAAGGCGTGCACTCCGGCGGCGGGTACCCGCTGCAGTTCGGCACGATCTCCGTCTCGGACGGCATCTCGATGGGCCACGAGGGCATGCACTTCTCGCTCGTGTCCCGCGAGGTCATCGCCGACTCGGTCGAGACGGTCATGATGGCCGAGCGTCTGGACGGCTCCGTCCTGCTCGCCGGCTGCGACAAGTCGATCCCGGGCATGCTCATGGCCAGTGCACGCCTCGACCTCTCCAGTGTCTTCCTCTACGCCGGTTCGATCGCCCCGGGGTGGGTCAAGCTCTCCGACGGCACCGAGAAGGACGTCACGATCATCGACTCGTTCGAAGCGGTCGGTGCGTGCCGCGCCGGTCTCATGAGCGAAGAGGACCTCAAGCGCATCGAGTGCGCGATCGCTCCCGGTGAAGGAGCCTGCGGTGGCATGTACACCGCGAACACGATGGCCTCGGTCGCCGAAGCCCTCGGTCTCAGCCTGCCCGGATCCGCCGCGCCGCCCGCCGCGGACCGTCGTCGTGACTACTTCGCGCACCGCTCGGGCGAGGCCGTCGTCAACCTGCTCCGCCAGGGCATCACGACCCGCGACATCCTGACCAAGGAGTCGTTCGAGAACGCGATCGCGCTGGCTATGGCTCTCGGCGGCTCCACCAACGTCGTGCTCCACCTGCTCGCGATCGCCCGCGAGGCCGAGGTCGAGCTGAGCCTGCACGACTTCAACCGCATCGGGGACAAGGTCCCGCACGTCGCCGACATGAAGCCGTTCGGCAAGTACGTCATGAACGACGTCGACCGTCACGGCGGCATTCCGGTGATCATGAAGGCGATGCTCGATGAGGGGCTGCTGCACGGCGACGCTCTCACCGTCACCGGCAAGACGCTGGCCGAGAACCTTGCGGACCTCGACCCCATGCCGATCGACGGCGAGGTCATCCACACGTTCGACAACCCGATCCACGCGACCGGCGGCCTGACGATCCTGCACGGCTCACTCGCACCGGAGGGCGCTGTCGTGAAGACCGCGGGCTTCGACGCCGCGGTGTTCGAGGGGCCCGCCCGCGTGTTCGAGCGCGAGCGCGCCGCCATGGATGCGGTCGCCGACGGGGAGATCGAGCCCGGCACCGTCATCGTCATCCGCTACGAAGGCCCCAAGGGTGGACCGGGTATGCGGGAGATGCTCGCCATCACCGCGGCCATCAAGGGCGCGGGGCTCGGAAAAGATGTACTACTCTTGACGGACGGACGATTCTCAGGCGGCACAACCGGCCTGTGCATCGGCCACATAGCACCCGAAGCGGTGGACGCAGGTCCTATCGCCTTCGTGCGCGATGGTGATCTGATACGGGTCGATATCGCAGCTCGCACTCTCGATCTACTCGTCGATGACGCAGAGCTCGCCTCCCGCCGTTCCGGCTGGGAGCCGCTTCCCCCGCGCTACACCCGAGGCGTTCTTGCCAAGTACTCGCGCCTCGTGCGGTCCGCCGCCGAGGGAGCGACCACCGGCTGACCCGGACGCTCCGGCATCCGGCGTCCTCCAGAGATCATCAGAAGGAAACTCATGACTGCTGATTCCGCCCCGGCCGTGCCGAGGCCGCCCGCTCGTCCGACGTCTGCGCCGGAGATCACCGGCGCCGAGGCCGTGGTGCGCTCGCTCGAGCTGCTCGGTGTCACCGACGTGTTCGGGCTTCCGGGAGGAGCGATCCTGCCGGTGTACGACCCGCTCATGGACGCCTCCGAGCTCCGCCACATCCTGGTGCGGCACGAGCAGGGCGCCGGTCACGCCGCCGAGGGCTATGCCTCGGCCTCCGGGAAGGTGGGCGTGTGCATCGCGACGTCCGGTCCCGGAGCGACGAACCTGGTCACGGCGATCGCCGACGCCTACATGGACTCGGTGCCGCTGCTGGCCATCACCGGTCAGGTGTTCTCGACGTTGATGGGAACCGACGCGTTCCAGGAGGCCGACATCGTGGGCATCACGATGCCGATCACGAAGCACTCCTTCCTGGTGAAGGACGCCGCCGACATCCCGGGTGCGATCGCCGCGGCCTACGAGATCGCGGGCACCGGTCGTCCCGGACCCGTCCTCGTCGACATCACGAAGGATGCGCAGCAGGCCACGGCACCGTTCGTGTGGCCGCCCAAGATCGACCTCCCCGGCTATCGCCCGGTCACCAAGGCGCACGGGAAGCAGATCCAAGCGGCTGCGAGCCTCCTCGCCGAGGCCAAGAAGCCCGTCCTGTACGTCGGCGGCGGCGTGATCCGCGGCCGGGCGGCAGCCGAGCTGCTCGAACTCGCGGAGTCCACGGGCGCTCCGGTCGTCACCACGCTGATGGCGCGCGGTGCGTTCCCCGACTCGCACCCGCAGCACCTCGGGATGCCGGGCATGCACGGCACGGTTCCCGCTGTGCTGGCGCTGCAGGAGGCCGATCTCCTGGTGTCCCTCGGTGCACGGTTCGACGATCGCGTGACGGGCAAGGCTGCGCTCTTCGCCCCCAACGCCAAGGTCGTGCACGTCGACATCGATCCCGCGGAGATCTCCAAGATCCGAACCGCCGACGTGCCGATCGTCGGTGATGTGCGCGATGTGCTCACCGATCTCGACACGGCTTTCCGCGGAGCGACCGCGGGTGTGAAACCTGACATCGCGGAGTGGTGGTCATACCTCGACGGCCTGCGCACCGAGTTCCCGCTCGGCTACGCTCCGACGACCGACGGGCTCCTGGCCCCGCAGCACATCATCCAGCGGATCGGTGAGCTCACGGGACCTGAGGGCATCTACGCGTCCGGCGTCGGACAGCACCAGATGTGGGCCGCGCAGTTCATCAAGTACGAGCGCCCGAACGCCTGGCTGAATTCCGGCGGTGCCGGGACGATGGGCTACTCGGTCCCCGCGGCGATGGGCGCGAAGGTCGCCGAACCCGACCGCGCCGTCTGGGCGATCGACGGTGACGGCTGCTTCCAGATGACCAACCAGGAACTCGCGACCTGCGCGATCAACAACATCCCGATCAAGGTCGCGATCATCAACAACTCCTCGCTGGGCATGGTCCGCCAGTGGCAGACGCTGTTCTACGACGGTCGCCACTCCAACACCGACCTCAACACCGGGCACGGCACGATCCGCATCCCCGACTTCGTGAAGCTCGCCGAGGCCTACGGCTGCCTCGCGATCCGCGTGGAGAAGGAAGAAGAGGTGGATGCCGCCATCCAGCTCGCACTCGAGACGAACGACCGCCCCGTGGTGATCGACTTCGTCGTGAGCGCCGACTCGATGGTGTGGCCGATGGTCCCCCAGGGAGTCAGCAACAGCTATGTCCAGTACGCCCGCGAGCACGCGCCCGCATTCGACGAGGAGGACTGAGCCATGTCGACCCACGTGCTGAGCCTGCTGGTGGAGAACACCCCCGGTCTTCTCACCCGTGTCGCGGGGCTCTTCGCCCGCCGCGGCTTCAACATCGACTCCCTCGCCGTCGGCGTGACCGAGGTCCCCGGGATCTCGCGCATCACGGTGGTCGTCGACGTCGATGAGCTCCCGCTCGAACAGGTCACGAAGCAGCTCAACAAGCTGATCAACGTGATCAAGATCGTCGAGCTCGACTTCGCCACGTCGGTGCAGCGCGAGCACATGCTCGTGAAGGTGCGCACCGACAACGCCACCCGGTCGAACGTGATCGAGGTCGTGAACCTCTTCCGTGCGTCCGTCGTCGACTACGCTTCCGATGCCCTCGTGATCGAGGTCACCGGCGACAAGGGCAAGGTCGACGCGATGCTTCGCGCGCTCGAGCCCTTCGGGATCAAGGAGATCGCCCAGTCCGGTCTTCTCGCCATCGGCCGAGGCGGCAAGAGCATCACCGAACGCGTCCTGCGCGGCTGACCTTCCAGACCATCACACCTACCTGCCCCGCCGTCCTCGGACGTGCACCACTGTCACGAACAAGGAGAAACACAAAGTGAGCACCGAGATCTTCTACGACGCCGACGCCGACCTGTCCCTGATCCAGGGCAAGAAGGTCGCCATCGTCGGCTATGGCTCGCAGGGCCACGCGCATGCGCAGAACCTGCGCGACTCGGGCGTCGAGGTCGCCATCGCTCTCAAGGAGGGCTCCAAGTCCGCTGCGAAGGCTGAAGAGGCGGGCTTCCCGGTCAAGACCGTCGCGGAGGCCACCGACTGGGCCGACGTCATCATGATCCTCGCGCCGGACCAGCACCAGCGCATCATCTACAGCGAGTCGATCGCGCCGAACCTCACCGCCGGCAAGACGCTCGCCTTCGCCCACGGCTTCAACATCCGCTTCGGCTACATCGACGCGCCCGAGGGCGTCGACGTGATCCTCGTGGCGCCGAAGGCTCCGGGCCACACGGTTCGTCGCGAGTTCGTCGCCGGCCGGGGCATCCCGGACATCATCGCGGTCGAGCGCGACGCATCGGGTCACGCCTGGGACCTCGCCCTCTCCTACGCGAAGGCCATCGGCGGCACCCGCGCCGGCGTCATCAAGACGACCTTCACCGAAGAGACCGAGACCGACCTGTTCGGCGAGCAGGCCGTGCTCTGCGGTGGCGTGAGCCACCTCGTGCAGGCGGGCTTCGAAACGCTCACCGAGGCGGGCTACCAGCCGCAGATCGCGTACTTCGAGGTGCTGCACGAGCTCAAGCTCATCGTGGACCTGATGTGGGAGGGCGGCATCGCCAAGCAGCGCTGGTCGATCTCCGACACCGCCGAGTTCGGCGACTACGTCTCGGGTCCGCGTGTGATCGACGAGCGCGTCAAGGAGAGCATGAAGGGCGTCCTCGCGGACATCCAGTCCGGCGCCTTCGCGAAGCGCTTCATCGATGACCAGGACAACGGGGCGGAGGAGTTCCTGGCACTGCGTGCCAAGGAGGAGCAGCACCCGATCGAGGTCACCGGCAAGGAACTGCGTTCGCTCTTCGCCTGGAAGCAGCAGGACGAGGACTACGTCGACGGCAGCGCGGCACGCTGATTCGATTCTCGAAAGAACGGGCGTCCCTCCGGGGGCGCCCGTTCTTCGTGTGGTCTGCGCCAAATCACGCCAGACATCGGATGTCTGTGTCAGGATGGGAGCCATGCGACAGGAATGGTTTGACCGGGCCCGGTTCGGGATGTTCGTCCACTTCGGCCTCTACAGCGGGGCTGCCCGTCATGAATGGGTGCAGAACTACGAGCGTCTGACGGATGAGGACTACCGTCCGTACTTCGAGCACTTCAATCCGGATCTCTTCGACGCCGCAGCCCTCGCACGCACCGCGAAGGAGACGGGCATGGGCTATGTCGTCCTCACGACGAAACACCATGACGGCTTCTGCCTGTGGGATTCGAAGCTCACCGACTTCACTTCCGTGGCGAACGTCGGACGCGACCTCGTGCGCGAGTACGTCGAGGCGTTGCGCGCGGAGGGGATCAAGGTCGGCCTGTACCACTCGGTCATCGACTGGCATCACCCCGACTTCACCGTCGACTGGAACCACCCGCGCCGCGACGACGAGAACGCCCACGAGCTCAACGTCGGGCGCGACATGGCCCGATACCGCGCGTACCTCCACGGTCAGGTGCGGGAGCTCCTGACGGAGTACGGGGAGATCGATTACCTCTTCTTCGACTTCACCTACCCCGAGAGCAAGGAGGGGTGGGCGGGCAAGGGGCCCGAGGACTGGGATGCGACCACCCTGCTCGCGCTGTGCCGTGAGCTCCAGCCCGACATGCTGGTCAACGATCGGCTCGGGATCCCCGCCGACTTCGTCACGCCGGAGCAGTATCAGCCCACCGCACCGATCGTGCGCGACGGCGTACCGCTGACCTGGGAGGCATGCCAGACGCTCAACGGCTCCTGGGGTTATCACCGGGACAACATGGACCAGAAGTCCGCCACGCTGCTCGTGCAGATGCTCGTCGACTCGGTGTCGATGGGCGGGAACATGCTGCTCAACATCGGCCCTGACGGTCGTGGTGCGATCGCGCCCCGGGATGCCCGCACCCTGACGGAGATCGGCGAGTGGATGCGTCTGCACCGTGATGCCGTGATCGGGGCCGGGCATGCGCCGCTCACCCCGCCACGCGAGGGCGTCTACACCCGGCGCGGGAACAAGCTCTACCTGAGCCTGTTCAGCTGGCCGATGGGCTTCGTGCACCTTCCGGAGCTCGCCGGAAAGGTCTCCTACGCGCGGCTGCTGAACGATGGATCCTGGCTGCAGACCAGTGTGTCCGACCCGGACCGTCAGGCTGATCTGATGACGCCCGCTGCGGAGGCGGAGGGGACGCTCACCGTGCATCTGCCGGTGCGTCGTCCCGAGGTGCTGGTGCCGGTCGTCGAGCTGACGCTCATCGACGAATGATCCACACGGTGGCGACGGCTCAGGCCGTCGTCACCGGTATCTCCATGCCTTCGAGCGCAAGGCGTGCGGCGCCGTGGAGGATCGCGTCGGCGCCGGTCGTCGCCGCTTCGATGCGCAGTCGCTGGGTCGCGAGGGGGTGGCATGCCTCGTAGACGCGGCTGCGGACGGCGGCGATGAACGGTTCCGAGGCGCTCATGCTGCCGGTCAGGAACACCGCGTGCGGGTTGAAGAAGTTCACCACGCCTGACAGCGCCTGGCCGAGATGGGTTCCCGCCGTGCGGACCAGGGTGGTCGCGAGGGGATCGGCGTCGCGCGCCAGGCTCAGCACGTCGGTCGTGGTGCGGACGACCTCGTTGCCGCGCTCGCGCATCTGGCGCACGAGGCTCGCGCCACTGGCCACTGTCTCGAGGCAGCCGGTGTTGCCGCAGGAGCACGGGATGTCACCGCTGCCGTCGATCCGCGTGTGGGTGATGTCTCCTGCCGCGGCCGTCGCCCCGCGGTGCACGTGTCCATCGACGATGATGCCGCTTCCGATGGCGGTGCCGGCCTTCACCGTGATGCTGTGCCCGGTGTGCCCGAAGCGCTCGCGATGCTCGCCGAGCGCGGCGAGGTTGGCGTCGTTGTCGACCGCGACCGGCACGCCGTAGCGCGTCGCGAGATGGGTGCCGACACGGAAGCCCGGCCATCCCGGCATGCGCGACGGCTGGTCGACCGTGCCGGTGGCGATGTCGACGGGACCGGGCAGGCTGATGCCGATCGCGTGGACCCGCGACTCGGAGGCGAGTCGGTCGAAGACCTCGCCGATGCGGTCGAGCGTGGCTTCCGGCCCCTCGGTCACATCGACTGTGATCGAGCGACTGTCCAGGAGAGCACCGCTGAGGGAGTGCCTGCCGATACGCGCGTGGCCGCCGCCGAGGTCGGCGGTGAGCACGACACCGTCCGCGGAGATCTGCAGCACGCGCGGGCGGCGTCCACCACGTGACGTGCCGTCGCCGGCCTCGCGCAGCACGCCGGCGTCGAGCAGGGACTGCACGCGGAGGCCCACGGTCGAGGCGGCCACGCCGAGTGCGGCGGCGAGCTCGGTGCGGGAGCGGGCCTCGCCGCGGGCGACGAGGTCGAGGATGCGGCGGGTGTGCGGGTCGTCGACGGCGGTGTCAGCGGGGTTTGGCATGGGAGCACTTTCCTGGTCGGAGCATTCGTCAGCGTAGTAGGGGATGGTCATGTTTCCCGGGAGTTACGAATTATCAAGCTCCGATAAACATCGGATGTTCAGCTTGCGGCCTCTTGCGAAGTGTGAAACGGTAACTTCATACGAAATCCTACTAGGTTGTTTCGACCCGCGAAGCAACTAGTTCCCTTCCAGGAGGCATTCAATGAAGAAGTTGCGTGTAGGGGCTGTCGTCGCCGTCACCGGCGTCGCAGTCGCGATGACCGGCTGCGCGAGCAGCAGCGGCAACGGTGGTTCCGCCGACGGCGACACGATCGTCGTCGATATGTGGGCAGGCAGCGAGTCCGACGTGGATGCCCTCGAGGCGCAGGTCGCATTCGCCCAGGAGCAGAACCCCGACATCAAGATCAAGCTGCAGACGTCGCCGTGGAGCGACTTCTTCACGAAGCTGACCACGAACATGGCCAGCGGCAACATGGCCTGCGTCACCGGTATGAGCGGCGCGCAGCTCGGTGGTTACACCGGTGCCTTCCGTGAGCTGAGCGACGCGGACCTCAAGACGGCCGGCATCGATTGGGCGGACTTCAACCCGAGCGCCGACGGCATCCTCAGCTTCGAAGGCAAGGTCTACGGCGTGCCGTTCGACGTGGCCACGATGCTCGTCTACTACAACCAGGACATGCTCACCGCTGCCGGCGCAGCGACGCCGGAGATCGGGTGGACGTTCGACGACTTCGACGCCATCGCCGCCGACGCGACGAAGGACGGCAAGTACGGCTTCGGCATGGGCATGGGCGGATACCAGTGGATGTCGATGCCGATCGCATACTCCGCGACGCAGCCGGCCTCCGAGGACGGCACCCTGCACATCGACGACGAGGCGTTCGTCGACGCGTCCACGTGGTACGCCGAGCTCGTGACGGAGAAGAAGGTCGCCGCCCCCGTGGCATCCGCCTCCGACACCGGCTGGGGCGAGAACCAGTACACGGGTGGCAACGCCGCCATGGCGGTCGACGGCACGTGGAACGCCGTCAGCTACCTGAACAACGAGTCCGGCTTCGCGGCCGGTATGGTCCCGCTGCCCGCTGGTGTCGACGGCAACCCCGGCCCGATCCTCGGCTCCGGCTACGGCATCTCGGCGAACTGCGAGAACCCGGAGGCGGCGCTCAAGGTCATGGGCTCGCTGCTCGGCGAGGACGCTCAGGACTACATCGCATCGTCCGGCCGCTCGTACCCGGCACGCACGTCGTCGCAGCCGCTGTACTTCGAGTCCATCGATGAGGAGTACCGCGAGCAGGTGCAGTCGGTCTTCGAGGCGGCCTTCGGTGACACCGTCCCGCTGTACATGACCAAGAACTGGCAGAAGCTCGACAGCTACATCCAGCCCAACCTCGTCAGCGTCTACAACGGCCAGATGACGATGGACGAGCTGCTGTCGAACGCCCAGGCCCAGTTCGGCGAGTGATTCGGCTTCGGCCGTCAGTGGTGACAAAGAAAGAAATATGAGATGACGATCACGACGAGACGTCGACGATCGCTCGCCAAGGTCGAGGCCGGTCAGGCGCTGGGGTTCGCAAGCCCCGCCCTGATCGGGCTCGCCCTGTTCACGATCGTGCCCGTGGGCCTTTCGATCGTGATGAGCGTCTTCGACTGGCCGACCTTCGGCGAGCGGAACTTCAACGGGGTGGACAACTACGTCAAGCTGTTCACCAGCAGCCCGGACTTCTGGCCTGCGCTGCGCAACTCGGCGGTGTACACGCTGCTGTACGTGCCGTTGAGTGTCGCTCTCTCGCTCGTGCTCGCTCTCGGCCTCGGGTCGCGGATCCGCGGGCGAGGTGCCCTGCGCGTCCTCTTCTTCATCCCGGTCGTGACCCCGATGGTCGCGAACGTGCTGGTGTGGAAGATGATGCTGCAGCCACAGGGGCTCTTCAACGGCCTCTCGCAGACGTGGTTCGGCATCGAGCTGCCGAACTTCCTGGCCGACCCGTCGTGGGCGATGATCATGGTCGTCGTGATGAGCGTCTGGCAGGGGCTCGGCTACAACATGCTGATCTTCTCGGCCGCACTCGAGCAGCTCCCCGAGAGCGTGCTGGAGGCGGCGAGCATCGACGGCGCCCGAGGACTCCGACGGGTGTGGAGCATCATCATCCCGATGATCTCGCCCTCGATCTTCTTCGCCACCATCATGACGATGATCACGTCCCTGCAGGTGTTCGTACAGCCGCAGATGCTCACCGGCGGCGGCCCCGGCAACGCCACCAAGCCGCTCGTCATGTACATCTGGGAGCAGGGATTCACCTTCGGCGACCTCGGCCTCGCCGCCGCGGCAGCCTGGATCCTCTTCGCGATCATCATCGCGATCACCGGTCTCCAGTTCGCCGCGCAGAAGAAGTGGGTGCACTATGAGCACTGAGACCCTCGTCCGCCCGACAGGCCGCGCCGGCCGCTCGGACCGCGAGCGCGCACGGGGTGCCGCGACCACACCGGCGTCGCGTGTGCGGCTGATCCTTGCGCACGTCGCGATCTACGTCGCCGCGCTGATCTTCATCTCCCCGCTCGTCTACGCGTTCTTCTCGGCGCTCAAGCCGAATTCGGAGATGTTCTCCATGCCGCCGACCCTGGTCGGGTCGGAGCTTCGCTGGAGCAACTTCGTCGACGTCTTCGCTTACGGCCCGTTCCTCACCTACATCATGAACTCGTTCATCGTCGCGATCCTCGGCACGCTCGTCGTGCTGATCGTGTCGACCACGGCCGGGTACGCCTTCGGGCGGTTGCGCTGGAAGGGACGGGACGCCGTCTTCGTGCTGTTCCTCGCGACGCTCATGGTGCCCGCCGAGGTGCTGGTGATCCCGATGTTCCAGGTGATGCAGTGGTTCAACTGGGTCGACACCTATCAGGCGCTCGTGCTCCCGTTCGCGTTCGGTGCGTTCGGCACGTTCCTGATGCGGCAGTTCTTCCGTGGCATCCCGTATGAGCTGGAGGAGGCCGCGCGCGTCGACGGCGCCGGGCCCGTGCGCTCGTTCCTGCAGATCATCCTGCCGCTGTCGAAGTCGGCGGTCGCGGTGCTCGCCGTGTTCACCTTCCTGTCCTTCTGGAACAGCTACCTGTGGCCGCTCATCGTGACGGTCGACTACAACGCGCACGGCACCCTCCCCGTGGGTCTCGCGAGCTTCGCCGGACTCACCGGGACGCGCTGGGACCTGCAGATGGCTGCGGCGATCATCTCGATGGTGCCGACGACGATTCTCGTGATCGTGCTGCAGAAGCACCTGGTCAAGGGCATCGCGATGGCAGGACTGGGCGGCCGCTGAGCATGATCGGTCAGGAACAGGGGACCACCATGCCCGTCACGCGTTCGAGCCCATCCGGATCGGGAGTCGTCGGTATCGACATCGGAGGCACCAAGATCGCTGCGCTCCTCGTGAGCAGCGAGGGGACGGTGCTGGCACGGGGGAGCGTCGGCGCCCCCGCAGCGCAGGGCGGTGCGGCGATGGCCGATGCAGCCGCGGGTCTCGCCGCCTCTCTCGCCGCCGAGGCCGGTGTCTCGCTCGCTGCAGCCGGTGTCGGCGCTGCCGGCGTGATCGACCACGAGAGCGGCACGATCCGCGCAGCCTCGGCGACCTTCGTCGGGTGGGCGGGCTTCCCGCTCGCCGAGGAGCTGGAAGCGCGACTGGGGGTGCCGGTGCGTGTGGAGAACGACGTCAACGCGTTCCTCCTGGGCGAAGCCGCCGCCGCCGGCCGCGAGGACCGCGACGTGCTGGGCGTGATGCTCGGCACCGGGGTCGGAGGCGCGCTACTCATCGACGGTGAGCTCCACCACGGGCCGCACGGCGCCGCGGGAGAGATCGGGCACACACCCGGCTACAGCGAGCTGGTCTGCACCTGCGGGCAGGTCGGACACCTCGAGACGCTGGCATCCGGTACGTCGATCGCGATGCGGTACCAGGAGCGCACCGGCGACATCGTCCGCGACGCGAGAGTCGTCGCGGATCGTGCACGAGCGGGTGATGTGCAGGCGATCGCGGTGTTCGACGCCGCCGGCCGCGCACTCGCCCTCGCCTGCGCCAGCGCAGCGACGATCCTCGACCTGCCGTGCGCCATCGTCGGAGGAGGCGTGACGTCGGCCTGGGATCTTCTGGAGCCCGCGATCACGCGTACTCTGCACACGGATTCCCCGGTGTCCGGGATCCCACTGCGCATCGTCCCCGCCGTCCTCGGTTCCGATGCCGTCGCTCTCGGCGCCATCGAGACCGCCCGCCGGGCTCTGGTCCCGGCGGGAGCACACTGAGCCCGACCTCCCGCACCGACAAGGAGCACATCACGTGACCGTACGTCCCGAAGCCCACGAGATCTGGATGGGTCCGCTTCCGACCGTCGCCGACGGGGGGCTCGCGCAGCCCCGGATCGGTATCGCCGGGATCTCCATCGAGTCGAGCACGTTCTCCCCGCACATCTCCGGCGACGAAGCCTTCACGGTTCGCACCGGTGACGCTCTGCGCAGCTACTACCCGTTCCTCGACGACGGGCGTGAGCTCGCTGCGGCCGCCGAGTGGGTGCCCCTCACCCATGGTCGCTCGCTGCCCGGTGGTGCCGTCGCGCCCGAGACCTACCGTCGGATGAAGGACGCCATCGTCGAGGGCATCCGCGAGCAGGGCCCCTTCGACGGCTTCTTCTTCGACATCCACGGAGCGATGAGCGTCGTCGGGCTCGACGACGCCGAAGGCGACCTCGCGCTCGCGGTGCGGGCGGCACTGGGTCCGGACACGCTGGTCTCGACATCGATGGATCTGCACGGCAACGTCTCCGAGGTGCTGCGCGACGCGGTCGACCTGCTCACGTGCTACCGGATGGCACCGCACGAGGACTGGATGAACACCAAGGAACGGGCGGTGTGGAACCTCCTCGCCCGGCTGCGGGGGCCGCACGGTGCCGACCCGCTGGGCCGTCGGCCGTCGGTGGCGTGGGTGCCGGTCCCGGTCCTGCTCCCCGGCGAGAAGACCAGCACCCGGCTCGAGCCCGCACGCAGCATCTATGCCGAGCTGCCCGAGATCGAGGCGCTACCGGGCGTCGTCGATGCCTCGGTCTGGATCGGCTACGCCTGGGCCGACGAACCCCGTTGCCAGGCGTACGTCGTGGTCACCGGCGACGATCGGGAGCGGATCGCGCGTGAGGCCGAGCGGGTGGCCCGCATGTTCTGGGAGGCTCGCGAGGACTTCGTGTTCGTCGCTGAGACGGGCACGCTCGATGAGGCGCTCGAGAAGGCGCTCGCGCCGGGGGCGCCCCACCCCTACCTGATCTCGGACTCGGGTGACAATCCGACGGCGGGCGGGGCGGGGGATGTGACGTGGACCCTTGCACACCTGCTCGCGCATTCCGAACTCACCGAATCCGACCGCACGACCCTGGTGGCGTCGATCTTCGATCCCGAGGCGGTCGCGCAGGCGGTCGAAGCGGGCGTCGGGGCGACGATCACGATCGTGGCGGGCGCCCGGGTCGACGATGGCCCGCACGGCCCCGTGACGATCACCGGGACCGTCTTCTCGATCACCGACGGAGATGCGGACGCAGGCACGCAGGTCGTGATCGCGGCGGGTGGACTCCACGCCATCATCACGGAGCGTCGCAAGCCGTTCCATCACCTCTCCGACTTCCGGATGCTGGGCCTCGAGCCGACGACCGCGGACATCGTGGTGGTGAAGATCGGCTATCTCGAACCCGAGCTGTACGAGCTCGCCGCGGGCTGGACTCTCGCGTTGACCCCCGGGGGTGTCGACCAGGACCTCCTCCGTCTCGGTCATCACCGTCTTCGACCCGGTGTCTACCCCTTCGACCCCGAGGGAAACCCCGACCTGAAAGCCGTGGTCGTCCGCCGCGGCGTCGCAGAGGAGCCGACCGCATGATGAACTTCGAGAGGCGCACCGGGCCGGACCTCGGCGCGGATGCTCCGACGTACCCGACGCAGAGCGTGCCCGACTGGTACCGCGACGCGAAGCTCGGCTTCTTCGTGCACTGGGGGCTCTACTCGGTGCCGGCGTGGGCCGTGCAGCACGGCGAGGGCGTGAACATCCCGACCGAGGACGCGTACGCCTGGCATCAGTATGCCGAGTGGTACGGCAACACCGTGCGGATCGCGGGGAGCCCGACCTGGGAGCGTCATCAGCAGCTGTTCGGGCCGGGGACCTCCTACGAGGACCTCGCCGATCGGTGGGACGCCGAGGCGTTCGACGCGGATGCCTTCGTCGGCGAGCTTGTCGGCGCAGGGGCCAGGTACATCATCCCGACCACGAAGCACCACGAGGGCTTCTGTCTGTGGGGCACCGAGACCACCGGCTTCAACGCGGTCGCGCGCGGGCCGCGCCGTGACCTGATCTCCGAGTTCCACGATGCCACCCGGCGCGCGGGCGCGAAGTTCGGCGTGTACTACTCGGGCGCGCTCGACTGGCATGTGAGCGACTTCCCGCCGATCGAGTCCGACACCGATCTGTTCCGTTTCCGCCGCAACGACGCCCATTTCGCGCGGTACTCGGCAGCTCAGCTCGACGAGTTGGTCACGCGCTTCTCGCCCGACGTGCTGTGGAACGACATCGAGTGGCCCGACGGCGGCAAGGGGCGCGACGAGTATGCGGTCGCCGCGCTGCTGGAGCGGTACTTCGAGGCCGTCCCGGACGGCGTCGTCAACGACCGGTGGGGCGTGCCGTATCACGGCTTCCTCACGCGGGAGTACACGGACATCCCGGAGATCATCCCGGAGCCGTGGGAGTCGACTCGAGGCCTGGGCTACTCCTTCGGGTTCAACCAGGCCGAGGATGAGAGTCATTCGCTGTCGGGAGCCGCCTTGATCCGGCTGCTCGTCGACGTCGTCGCCAAGAACGGCAACCTGCTGATCAACGTGGGTCCCGCGGCCGACGGGTCGATCCCGGAACTTCAGCGGCGCGCGATGCGCGAGCTGGGCGCGTGGCTCGAGACGAACGGCGAGGCGATCTACGCCACCCGTCCGTGGGTTCGAATGGGCGAGCGGACCGGAGCGCCGCGGCGGTACACGACCACGGGCTCGACCGTGCATGTGCATGCGCTCGACCCGAGCGTCGGCACGCTGGAGCTGCCCGCGGAGCTCCTGGGCTCCGACTTGCGTTGGGCCGACGGTTCCGTCGCCGAGCGATCCACGGACGACCGCACGGTCGCTGTGATCCCGGCCGGTCTGCGCGAGGAAGCTGTCGCCGTCCTGTCCGCTGGCTGAGACGGACCGGATCGCGACCACGCGAGGGCCCTTCCGATGTCGATTCGGGAGGGCCCTCGCCGTGTGCACCGGGTGTCAGGGCCGAGTGAGTTCCTCGAGGACTTCGATCACGTGGCGGTACGGCCGGCCGGTGGCGCGCGTCATCCCGATCTCGCAGGTGCGGTTCGCCGACACGAACGCGTCGAAGTCGCCGCGCGTGCTCTCGGCTTCGGCGATCTCTGCGGACTCCTGGGCGGTCGCGCTGGCCGTGAGTTCCGGGTGCAGCATGCCTCGGTCGCCCGCGAAGGCGCAGCAGCCCCATCCCTCGGGGACGAACACGTCGTCAGCGACGGCCGCGGCGATCGCGGTCAGTGCTCCGGTCGCGCCGAGCGCGGTCGTGGAACAAGTCGGATGCACGGCCACCGTGGGGAGCTTGGCCGACACGGAGACCTTCGGCAGCACCTCGCGTGCCACGAACGTCGTGGCGTCCTCGATCCGCAGGCCTGCGTAGCGCGGGTTCTTCGCGACCGACTGCGCGAGCATCACGTCCAGGCCCTCTGTGCACGACGCCGCGTCGCACACCACCGGAAGCTCCCCGTGCCTGCTGGCTTCCCACAGCGACTCCAGCACCCGGTCCGACATCAGGGCGTAACCGTCCAGGTGCCCCTTCGACTTCCACGGTGTGCCGCAGCACAGGCCTCCGTTCTCCTCGGGGATCACGACGGCGATGCCCGCACGGTCCAGCAGGGCGCGGAGTGCGTCTCGAGAGCCCTCGCCGTCGCCTTCCGCGCCGAACATCGTCCCGATGCAGGCACCGAAGAAGACGGCCTGCGCGTCGGCCGGGGACTCCGGGCGCGGCGGCTTCGAACCGCCGTGCGGGAGCCCGCCGTCGTACAGAGGCACGGTGTCGGCACCGAGGACGGCGCGACCGAGATGCGTCACCCCGCGCACGAGCGGCGCAGGGAGGGCATCGGCGACGGTGAGCGCGACTCCACCGGCGCGCGTGACCGTGCCCCAGTGCTTGGCTGCGGTGCCCCATGCCGCGCCTTCGATGGAGTTCGACTGCTCCGCTCGAAGCCGACGTACGAGATCACCGGTGTTGATGTCGACCGGGCAGGCCACACCGCACATGCCGTCGACCGCGCAGGTCTGGACGCCGTCGTAGTCGTAGTCCTTCTGCAGGTCGCGCAGCAGCTCGGTGTCGCCCTGCTCCTCGGCCCACGCCATGTCGCGGCGGATCACGATGCGCTGGCGTGGAGTGAGCGTGATGCTCTTGCTCGGGCAGGTCGGTTCGCAGTAGCCGCACTCGACGCAGCGGTCGACCTCGTTCTCGACCGTCGGCACCCGCTTGAGGTCGTGCAGGTACGAGTCAGGGTCATCGGAGAGGACTACTCCGGGATTCAGGATGCCGTCGGGGTCGAACAGCGCCTTGATCTCCCACATCATGTCGGTGAGCTCATCGCCGTATTGGCGACGCACGAACGGCGCCATGATGCGACCGGTGCCGTGTTCGGCCTTGAGTGATCCCTGCTGCGCCAGGACGAGTTCGACCAGGTCGTCCGTGAACCGCCGATAGCGCGCGACGCTGTCGGGGTCGTCGAACCGTTCGTTGAGGAGGAAGTGGACGTTGCCGTCCTTGGCGTGCCCGAAGATGACCGAGCCTTCGTAGCCGTGCTCGGCGAACAGCTCGATCAGGCGTTCGCAGGTGGCGAGGAGCCGGGGGACGGGCACCACGATGTCTTCCAGCAGCGCCGTCGTACCGGACGGGCGCGCACCGGCGACCGCGGTGTAGAGCCCCTTGCGCACATGCCACAGAGCGGCGCGCTCACTCGCATCCGTGGTGAGGCGCGGGGGCGCGGCCAGCGGGAGCTGCTCGAAGTGCGACTGCGCCTTCGTGCTCGCCGCGGTGAGAGCGTCCGCGTCGGCGGCATGGACCTCGACCAGGAGAGCGGCGTGACCCTGGACCTCGATCTCGGCGATCGCAGAGGGCACATCGCTCAGTCCCTGAGCGACCCGCAGGGAGGCGGCGTCCAGGAGCTCGATGGTGGCCAGACCGAGCCGGGTCAGGTCTGGGAGCGCCGTCATCGCCGCCGAGAGCGTCTCGAACACGAGAAGTCCCGTCGCGATCGACGGTCGCACTTCGATCGTGCGGAATCGAGCCTCCGCGACGAACGCAAGCGTGCCCTCGGACCCGATGATGAGATGCTCCAGGATGCGCACCGGGTCGTCGAAGTCCAGCAGCGCGTTGAGCCCGTAGCCCATGGTGTTCTTCATCGAGAACTGCTGGCGGAGGAAGGCGACGTGCTCGGGGGCGGCGAGCAGGCGTGCTCTCAGGTCGAGCAGGCCCCTGACGATCTCGGGCTCCGCCGCGCGCAGCACCTCGCCGGCATCCGGGCGGCCGGTGTTGAGGATCGTCCCGCTCGGGAGCACGACGGTCATCGACTCGATCGTCTGATACGAGTTCTCGGTGATCCCGCAGGCCATTCCGCTGGAGTTGTTCGCGACGACGCCACCGATCGTGCACGCGATCTCGCTCGCGGGGTCGGGGCCGAGCTTGCGGCGGTAGCGCGACAGGCGTGTGTTGACCTGACGTACGGTGGCACCCGGGCCCACCCGCACCGAGGCCCCGTCGTCCTCCACCCGGATGTCTCGGAAGCTGCTGCGCGTGTCGACGAGGATGTCGCCGCTCACGCTCTGCCCCGAGAGGCTGGTGCCTCCGGACCGGAACGTCATCGTGCGCCCGGCGGCGCGGACTGCTCCGAAGGCGCGTGCCACGCCCTCGGCGTCTGCAGGGGAGAGGACGGCATCCGGGATGAGCAGATAGTGAGACGCGTCGTGGGCCCGTGCGAAGCGGTCGATGGAGCGGGAATGGACCTGCGTCCGGGAACCCAGCAGTGCGGTGTCCAGGGGTTCGGCGAGGGTGGTCGGCACGGTGCTCCTCTGCTCCGTCGAAAGATTGTCAGACAAGTGTACCGATACGTGGACGCTTCGATAGGCTGACCCGCATGACCACCGCTTCGGACGCAACGCTGGGGATCGTCGGCGTCGTGGATGCCGTCACCGCTCAGTTGCGCGGCCGTATCCTCCGTGCCGAGATCCGTTCCGGGGATCCGATCACGGAAGCGGCTGTGTCGCAGTCCTTCGGAGTGGCCCGTCCCAGCGCGAAGGCGGCGATCGAGCAGCTCGTCGCGAGCGGACTCCTGGTGCGCACGGCGCATCGCAGCGCGCGCGTCGTCGGGATCGATTCTGCGACGGTGCGGGATGTCTATCGCACCAGGACGCGGCTCGAGAGCGCCGCCCTTCGCGACCTCGCGGTGACGCGGACGGTGCCACGCGCGGCTGTCGAGGCGAACGCGGAGCTCCTCGCGATGCCGCCGGGGCCGGACCCGGCGACCGTCGCGCCCGACCTGCGATTCCACACCGCTCTCATCGAGGCGCTCGACAGTGAACGCACCGCTCGGATGTACCGCAGCGTCCTCGACGAAGTGCGCTTGTGCATGGCGCAGGTGCAGGGTCGACGATTGCTCGACGCGGCGGCGATCGCGGCGCAGCACAGCGACATCCTGGCTGCGGTCGCCTCGGGAGACGGGGAGCGAGCAGCAGTCCTCCTCGACGCTCACCTGTCATCGGCCGAGGAGCGGCTGGTGGAGGCGCTCGACGCGGACTAGCGTCGCGCCCGTCGTCACTCCGCCGGCGCTTCCTCCACGACGATCGGTGCCTCGGAGGGATCGGTCCATTCCGGGGCGGGGAGCACGGTGTCGGTCTGGCCGGCCTGGATCGCGCGCAGTGCCTCGGTGATCTCCTCGTCGTTCTCGGGAACGGGGAGCCCGCACGCTCGCAGCTCGGACGTGAACTGGAGCGTCAGCCGGATCTTCCCCGCTTCGACCGCCTGCGCCGTCGTGCCTGTGCGGATCTCGCTCCCGGTCTGGATCGCCGACACCTCATCGCACACGTGGTACACCTTGCCGCCATCGACCCAGACGACCTCGTCCTTGCCGAGGAGCAGGATCACGGCGGACTGGTCGGCCGTGTACTGCTCGACGGACGGCGGATCGAAGTCGACGCCGATGAACACGGCCAGGGCCGCGAGAGCCACGCCGACGATGCCGGCCGTGGTCTTCTGTCCCTTGTCCATGTCCTTGTTCAGGAAGATCAGGATGACCAAGGGCAGGAACGCCACCACCGCGATGATCGCGCCGAGCTGGTTCTGCACGAAGAAACGCGTCTTGTCGGACTTGCGTGCGGGGTCGAGGCGGTTCGCCTTCTTCCACAGCACCGATCCGGTGATGGACAGCGCCGCGATGACGACCAGCAGCACCAGCAGGGCGATGAACGCCCACTGCGGGAACGTCGCGGTGACGCCCTGTTCCTCCAACAGGCCGGTGTCGGGATCGCGGAGCAGAGTGCCGTCCTCGCCGACGAACTCGCGCTGGCGGAGGAGCCAGAAGATGCCGACGCCCTCGCCGATGATCGCGACCGCCCAGAGGACCGCGGCGATCCACCGGAAGCGTGTGGCCCTGGCCTTTGCTTCCGCAGTGGGAGTCCAGCCGGAGGGCGGCTCCGGAGTCGCGTTCGTCGCGGACGGTTCGATCCGCGCGTCGGTGTCGTCACTCTCGGCCACGGTGCTCCCTTTCCCCTCCGATGCCCGCCGTTCCGGCTCAAGGCAACCCTGAGCATAGTGGACCGGGTGTCCTACGCTAGAGGGCATGACTTCCGACTCCGACGACGCCCTCACCTGGGATGGCGACGAGGCTTCCGCGCCGAAGGATCCCGCGTTGCCCCCTGGGTGGAACGCCGTCGGGAAAGGCAGTCGCGACGTCGGCACGATCGAGGGGGACGGAACGATCACTCCCGCCCGGTCGGATGAACAGGCCGGCCTGAGCACGCCGATGCTGCTGATCCTCGGCGTCGTCGGCGGCGTGTATCTCCTCTACACGGTCGGATGGATCGTCGGCGGGCTGCGTCTGCGGCCACTGGCGTCGTTCCTGGTCGCCGATGCGATGTTCCTGCCCTGGTTCGTCCTGGCGATCGCTGCGCCGGCGCTCTGGTTCCTCGCGAGCTGGGTCCTGACCAGGGGGAGGGCTTCGTGGATCCGCGTCGCCGTGCTGCTCGCAGGAGTCGTCCTGCTGGTTCCCTGGCCCTTCGTCACCGTGGGGGTGGTCGGATCATGAGCGCATCCCCGACCACGGAGCCGGTGTCCGCCGGTTCGCCGCGCTGGCTCGTCGGCCTGGTCGTCGGCCTGGCCGGACTGTTCTACGCATACGCGGTGTGGAACGCCGTCGCGCATCTGATCACGATGGCGCAGACGGGACTGACCGCCGGCGGGTGGGCGACCTTGCTCTTCGGCGTCGCGTTCCCCGCGATCGTCTTCGTCTTCGCGTACCTGATCGGCCGTCGTCGGCGGGTGGGGGAGCTCCTCCTCGTCTTCCTGGCCGGACTCGGTGTCGTCGCGGTGTTCTGGATGAGCCTGATCGCGCTCAGCCTGACGATGCCGAGCGCCTGAGTCGCGGGCGTCACACGGCACGGAGCGCCCCGAGCCCTCGGGTAGAGTTGACGCGATCGCGCCCCCATGGTGTGCGGCGCATCGGCCCCTCCCGCCTGCCGCGCTGCCCCGAAGGATCCACTGTGCCGAAGCCCGTCGTGCTCATCGCCGAAGTTCTCTCTCCCGCCACGATCGAGGCCCTCGGCCCCGACTTCGACGTCCGCGACGTCGACGGTACCGATCGCGAGGCGCTCTTCGCGGCACTCGCCGACGCTGACGCCGTGCTGGTGCGTTCGGCGACGCGCATCGACGAGGAGGCGCTGGCGCACGCGCCGAAGCTCAAGGTCGTGGCCCGTGCGGGCGTCGGTCTCGACAACGTCGACATCAAGGCAGCCACCGCAGCGGGCGTCATGGTCGTGAACGCGCCGACGTCCAACATCGTCTCCGCGGCGGAACTCACGGTCGGCCACATCCTGAGCCTCGCCCGCCGTATCCCCGCCGCACATGCCTCGCTCTCCGGCGGCGCGTGGAAGCGCAGCTCCTTCACCGGAGCCGAGCTGTTCGAGAAGACGGTCGGCATCGTCGGCCTCGGCCGGATCGGCGCCCTCGTCGCCGCGCGCCTCGCGGCCTTCGACATGCGTGTCGTCGCCTACGACCCCTACGTCACGTCCGCCCGCGCGCAGCAGCTCGGCGTGCAGCTCCTCTCCCTCGACGAGCTCGTGGCCGAGTCGGACTTCCTGACGATCCACATGCCGAAGACGCCGGAGACCACCGGCATGATCGGTGCCGCGCAGTTCCAGGCCATGAAGCCGACGGCGTTCGTGGTCAACGTCGCCCGCGGCGGACTGATCGATGAGGAAGCGCTCCACGCGGCGCTCGTCGCAGGCGAGATCGCCGGTGCCGGGCTCGATGTCTTCACAACCGAGCCTCCCGTGGAGGGCGGGACCGCGCGTCCGCTGCTCGACCTGCCCAACGTGGTCGTCACGCCGCACCTCGGCGCGAGCACCGAGGAGGCGCAGGAGAAGGCAGGCGTCTCGGTCGCCCGCTCGGTGCGTCTCGCCCTCGGCGGAGACCTGGTGCCGGACGCGGTGAACGTCGCGGGTGGCGTGATCGACCCGTACGTGCGCCCCGGCATCTCCTTGGTCGAGAAGCTCGGCCAGATCTTCGCCTCGCTGGCAACCTCGCCTCTCACGAGCCTCGACGTCGAGGTGCACGGCGAGCTCAACGACTACGACGTGAGCGTTCTCAAGCTCGCCGCGCTCAAGGGCGTGTTCACGAACATCGTGAGTGAGACCGTCTCGTACGTGAACGCCCCGCTCCTCGCCGAGCAGCGCGGGATCGCCGTGCGTCTGATCAAGGACGACGTGAGCGACGAGTACCGCAACGTCATCACGCTCACGGGCGCACTGTCCGACGGGACCCAGCTGTCGGTCTCGGGAACGCTGACGGGGCCGAAGCAGACGGAGAAGCTGGTCGGGATCAACGATCACGCGCTCGAACTGCCGATCGAGCAGCACCACGTCGTGATGCTCTACACCGACCGCCCTGGCATCGTCGCGGTGTACGGGCAGAAGTTCGGCGAAGCAGGCATCAACATCGCCGGCATGCAGATCGCGCGTCAGGCGGCGGGCGCGCAGGCGCTCAGCGTGCTGACGCTCGACTCGCCGGTGTCGGAGGAGCTGCTCGAAGACGTGAGCGCCGCGATCGACGCCGACCTCTTCCGGCAGATCGAGATCACCGAGGTCTGAGCACTCGACGCGACAGACGGGAGAGGGCGGGAGCGAGATGCTCCCGCCCTCTCCCGTCTCTCTGACCGTCAGGCCGTGGCTCGGAGCACCAGCGCGATCAGGTCCTTGAGCTCGTCGCTTCGGGGAACCAGGCGTTCGGGGCCGTGCACGTCGAGGGAGTTGTTGAAGTACAGGCCGTCGCTGACGAGCATCACGAGGTCGAGGCTCGCGTTGTCGCGCACGTGCGGACGGATCGTCTCAGCCCAACGTCGCCGTGTTTCGCGCAGCATGTCGGCCGCAGCGATCGAGCCGCCCTGTGCGAGCCTCGTCGTCGCGATCAGGACACGGTCGAGGGCGTCGTCTTCCATCACCGAGGTGCGCACGTAGTAAGCGACGGGCCCTTCCTCGGCCGCCGTCATCCGCTCGAGGTCCGCTGTCGTGAGGTGGTCGAGGCGCTCGACCAGGCCGATCTCCAACTCTTCCTTCGAGCCGAAGTGGTACAGCAGACCGCCCTTGGAGACCCCTGCCGCCTTGGCGGTCGCGTCGAGGGTCGCGGCACGCTCGCCGTCTTCGATGAGGATCGCTTCGAAGGCGTCGAGCACCTTCTCGCGAGCGAGGGGAGGTCGGGGCATCGTGGGTCCTCTGCACAGGGGGAGCGGTCGGAATTCTGTTACTATACCATCCGGACGGTTCACTAACCGTCGATCACGATCCTGAGAGGTGTTCCATGACCCGTACTGCGTCGATCCCGACGACAGAGACGGATGCTCCCCGCGTCGGAGCCCGTGGCTGGGCGGCGCTCGTCGTCCTCATGCTGCCGGTGCTTCTGGTGTCGGTGGACAACACGGTGCTGAGCTTCGCGCTCCCCGAGATCTCCATCGCGCTCGCGCCCACCGGTGCGGAGCAGCTGTGGATCATCGATGTGTACCCGCTGGTGCTCGCGGGACTCCTCGTCACGATGGGTACCCTGGGTGACCGGTTCGGACGTCGGAAGATGCTGCTGATCGGGGCGACCGGCTTCGCCGCCGTATCCGCACTCGCCGCCTTCGCGCCCACGGCCGGCTTGCTGATCGCCGCCCGTGCGCTCCTGGGTCTCTTCGGCGCCATGCTGATGCCGTCGACGCTCTCCCTCCTCCGCTCGATCTTCCGCAACCGTGATCAGCGCCGCATGGCGATCGCGGTCTGGGCATCGGCGTTCTCCGCCGGGTCGGCGTTGGGTCCGATCGTGGGCGGCATCCTGCTCGAGCATTTCGCCTGGGGATCGGTCTTCCTGATCGCCGTTCCGGTGCTCATCCCCCTGCTCATCGCCGCACCGCTGCTGGTGCCGGAGAGTCGCGATCCGAACCCGGGTCGCATCGACCTGATCAGCATCGCGCTGTCGATGGCGACCATGATCCCGGTGGTCTACGCGATCAAGTCCCTCGCGGTGGACGGCCCGAGCCTCACCGCCGGCGCCTGGGCTCTGCTCGGCTTCGGCATGGGCTACCTGTTCGTCCGTCGTCAGCTGCGGGTCAAGAGCCCGATGCTCGACATGGCGCTGTTCCGGCGCGGTTCCTTCTCCGGGGCGATCCTGGTGAATCTGCTCAGCGTGGTCGCACTGGTGGGCTTCCTGTACTTCGTGTCGCAGCACCTGCAGCTGGTCCTCGGCCTGTCGCCGATGATGGCCGGCATCGCACTGGTCCCCGGCATGCTCGCGATGATCGTGGCGGGGCTCTCCGTCGTGCCGGTCTCGCGCCGCGTGCCGCCGCACATCGTGGTCCCCGCCGGGCTCGCGTTCTCGGTGGCCGGCTACCTCATCGTGGCGTTCACGACGCATGAGCACGGCGTCCTTCCGCTCGTGGTGGCGTTCGTGGTGCTGGGCATCGGCATCGGCGCGGCGGAGACGATCTCCAACGAGCTGATCCTCTCGAGCGCTCCCGCGGCCAAGGCAGGCGCGGCGAGTGCGGTCTCGGAGACGGCGTACGAGCTCGGGGCGGTGCTCGGCACCGCGGTGCTCGGTGGCATCATCACGGCGTTCTATCGCGGCGCTCTCGTGCTTCCGGCAGGTCTGCCCGCCGATGTCGCCCACGCGGCGGAGGAGACTCTCGCCGGCGCCTACACCGCAGCGCAGGAGCTCCCGGCGCAGCTGGGGACGGCCCTGTGGGACGCGGCGGCCGACGCATTCGGTTCCGGTGTGACGGTGACGTCGCTGATCGGAGCCGGGCTCGTCGTGGTCGCCGGTGTGATCGCCGCCGTCACACTGCGCAAAGCCCCCTCGCACTGACCAGTACGCTGGGAGGATCGGCCCGCCCCGCCCTGCGGCAGGTCTGGGCCGGTCCATCCCCGTGCAGTGCGCAAGGAGTGTCATGTCGCGTGTCGTGAAGCTGGCCGTCATCCCCGGTGACGGCATCGGTCCCGAGGTCATCGCCGAGGCGGAGAAGGTGCTCGACGCCGTGACCGCGGCGAGCGACGTCGTGTTCGAGAAGACCCGCTTCTCGCTCGGCGCCGGCCGCTTCCTGGAGACCGGCGACACGCTCACCGATGACGACCTCGCCGCCATCGCCGCCCACGACGCGATCCTGCTCGGCGCCGTCGGCGGAACGCCGGGGGACCCGCGACTGAAAGACGCGAACATCGAGCGGGGACTCCTGCTCCGGTTGCGCTTCTCGCTCGACCACTACGTGAACCTGCGTCCCTCCAAGCTCTTCGTCGGGGCTCCCGGACCGCTGGCCGCGCCGGGGGAGATCGACTTCGTCGTGGTCCGCGAGGGGACCGAGGGGCCGTACGTCGGCAACGGCGGGGCGATCCGCAAGGGCACCCCGCAGGAGGTCGCGAACGAGACCTCCGTGAACACCGCATTCGGTGTCGAGCGGGTCGTGCGCTACGCCTTCGAGCTCGCGGAGCGTCGCCGCAAGAAGCTCACGCTCGTCCACAAGACCAATGTGCTCGTCCACGCCGGAGCCATCTGGCAGCGCATCGTGAACGAGATCGCGGCCGAGCACCCCGAGGTCACGGTCGACTACCTGCACGTCGATGCGGCCACGATCTTCCTGGTGACCGACCCCTCGCGCTTCGACGTCATCGTCACCGACAACCTTTTCGGCGACATCCTGACCGACCTCGCCGGAGCGGTCACGGGCGGCATCGGTCTCGCTGCCTCGGGCAACATCAATCCCGATGGCGCTTTCCCCTCGATGTTCGAGCCCGTGCACGGCTCCGCCCCCGACATCGCCGGTCAGCAGAAGGCCGACCCGACGGCGGCGATCCTCTCGATCGCGCTGCTGCTCGACCACCTCGGCCTCTCCACCGAATCTGCGCGGGTGAGCGCAGCGGTGGAAGCCGACATCGCCGCCCGTAGCGGGGCGCGCACGACCGCGGAGATCGGCTCTGCGATCACCGCACGACTCTGACCGCAGGCGTAGGCTGAACGGGCGCGAGGATGCGCCCACCCACGAGGAATGGATGATGAGATGACGACCATCGATGCCGAGGCGACCGTGGCTCCCCTGGAGTTCGCCGTCACGAAGAACCTGACCGCCGCGTCGCCCGCACGGCTGGCCGAGGTGCTGGAGAACCCGGGCTTCGGCGTGGTCTTCACCGACCACATGGTCGACATCTGCTGGTCGGTCAAGGGCGGCTGGCACCGGCCCCGCGTGCAGCCGTACGGACCGATCCCGCTCGACCCCGCGGCGTCCGTCCTGCACTACGCACAGGAGATCTTCGAGGGCATCAAGGCCTACCGCCACGCCGACGGCTCGATCCACACGTTCCGCCCCGACCGCAATGCTGCGCGCCTGCAGGCCAGCGCCCGCCGCCTCGCGCTGCCCGAGCTTCCGACCGAGTACTTCATCCAGTCGCTGCGCGAGCTGATCGCGGTCGACGGTCGCTGGGTACCCAGCGGAGCCGACCAGAGCCTCTACCTGCGTCCGTTCATGTTCGCCAAGGAGGCCTTCCTCGGCGTCCGCGCCGCGCAGAAGGTCGCCTACTACGTCATCGCCAGCCCTGCGGGCGCCTATTTCTCCGGCGGTGTGAAGCCGGTGCGCATCTGGCTCTCCGAGGAATACGCCCGTGCGGGCAAGGGCGGCACCGGCAAGGCCAAGACCGGCGGCAACTACGCGTCGAGCCTGCTCGCACAGAGCGAGGCGAGTGCTCAGGGCTGCGACCAGGTCGTGTTCCTGAACGAGAAGCGTGACGTCGAAGAGCTCGGTGGCATGAACGTGGTCTTCGTGTTCAAGGACGGCCGCGTCGTCACCCCCGAGTCGGACAGCATCCTCGAGGGCATCACCCGTGACTCGCTGCTGCAGCTCGCGGAGGACCGCGGATACACGGTCGAGAAGCGTCCGATCTCGATCGACGAGTGGCGTGAAGGCGTGGCATCGGGTGACATCGTCGAGGTGTTCGCGTGCGGCACGGCCGCCGTCGTCACCCCGATCGGCGCGCTCGTGGGCGACGGCTTCGACGAGCCGCAGCCCCTGGGAGAACTCGCTCTCTCATTGCGCGAAGAACTGACCGACATCCAGTACGGACGCCGTGAGGACAAGCACGGCTGGCTCCTGCGCCTCGACGCCTGACGCCGGACACCCGACGCCGAGACCCCGCCCTCTCGCCGAGACCCCGTCGTCTCGGCGCACGCAGGACGGGGTCTCGGCGGCGTTGGGGGGTCTCGGTGCAGGGTGCCGCGCTCGCTAGGCTGGACACCATGAAGATCGCCCGGTTCAGCCACGACGAAGCCATCATGTACGGGATCATCGACGAGCGCGAGCTCGTCGTCCTCGCGGGGGATCCGATGTTCACCGGGTACGAGACGACCGGCGCTCGTGTGCCCCTCGCCGACGCCGCGCTGCTCGCTCCGGTGATCCCGCGGTCGAAGGTCGTCTGCGTCGGGAAGAACTATCACGATCACGCCGCCGAGATGGGGGGAGTGGCCCCGGAGGAGCCGCTGCTCTTCCTGAAGCCGAACACATCCGTGATCGGACCGGGTGATGCGATCGTGCGTCCTTCGCTCTCGGAGCGCACCGAGTACGAGGGTGAGCTCGTCGTGGTGATCGGGAAGATCGCGAAGAATGTGAAGGCCGAGAACGCGCTCGACTATGTGCTCGGCTACACGATCGGCAATGACGTGACCGCGCGGGACCTGCAGCGCAAGGACGGCCAGTGGTCGCGGGCCAAGGGATTCGACACCTTCTGCCCGCTGGGACCGGTGATCGAGACGGACTTCGATCCCGCCAACGCGACGATCGAGACGCGGGTGAACGGCGAGGTGCGCCAGCACGCTCCACTCACCGACATGATCCACTCGGTGCCGGCGATCATCGAGTACGCCTCCGCCGTCTTCACCCTGCTCCCCGGCGATGTGATCATGACGGGCACGCCGGCCGGGGTCGGCACGTTCGAGGCGGGTGACGTCGTCGAGGTCGAGATCTCCGGACTCGGCATCCTTCGCAACACCGCGCGCGACGCCGTTCCCGTGCCATGACGACCGTCGCCCTGACGGCGGCGCAGCAGACGGCTGTCCAGCGGCGAACCGTCCTGGTGCTGTCGCTCGGACAGGTCCTCGGTGGCATCGCATTCGGTGCGACGGTCTCCCTCGGCGCGCTCCTCGCCGCGGACATCTCGGGCAACGATGCGCTCTCCGGGCTGGCCACGGCTTCCGTGACGCTCGGAGCGGCCGCGTGCGCGATTCCGCTCGCCCGCCTCGCCGCGCACGTCGGACGGCGTCGCGCGCTCACCCTCGGCAACCTCTTCGCGCTCGTCGGTATCGCGGTCGTCATCCTCGCCGCCTCCCTGCGCGTCTTCCCGCTGCTCCTCGCCGGGATCCTGCTGATCGGGGCGGGCAACGCGGGGAACCTGCAGTCGCGGTTCGCCGCCACCGATCTCGCCGCACCGCAGCATCGTGGTCGTGACCTGTCGATCGTCGTCTGGTCGACGACCATCGGCGGTGTCGCCGGCCCGCTGTTGCTCGGACCGGGCGAGATCGTCGGGCAAGCGGTCGGGATGCCTCCGCAGACGGGCTCCTATCTGTTCTCGTTCGTCGCGCAGTGCGCGGCGCTCGTGCTCTACATCGTCGCGCTGCGGCCCGATCCTCTGCTGGCCGCTCAGCGTCTCGCGAAGGCGTCTGCCGCCGTCACGGGAACCGTGGTCGCGGACCGGCCTCGGGTCGCGCGCTATGCGATCTTCGCGATCGCGGGGTCTCATGTGGTCATGGCATCGGTCATGGCGATGACCCCCGTCCACCTGTCCCACATGGCGCATGGCGCCGGCGGGATGGCGCCGAGCCCGGCGGATGTCTCCGCCCTGGTCGGTATCACGATCGCGCTCCATGTCGGCGGTATGTACGCGCTGTCGCCCGTCTTCGGGGTGCTCGCCGACCGCTGGGGCCGGCTCCAGGTCGTCCTCCTCGGTCAGGCGCTCCTCGCCGGGGCGCTGGCTTTCGCGGTCTTCACGGGCACCGAGGCCTGGGGCGTGATGGTCGCCCTCATCCTGCTCGGTCTCGGGTGGAGTGCCGCGACGGTGGCCGGTGCCGCGCTCCTCACCGAGGCGTCCGCGCCTGAGCTCCGCACGCGCAGGCAGGGCCGCAGCGACTCGTTGATGAGCCTCTCCGCTGCGGCGGGCTCGGTGCTCGCGGGAGTGGTGCTGGCGAACTTCCAGTACGCGGGGCTCGGGGTCGCCGCCTTCGTGCTGGTCATCGCGATCGTGGTGCTGGCTCCGCTGGCGCGTTCCGGAGCACGGTGAAGGACTGGTCCGGCGTCGGCGACGCCTACTCGGCTTCCTACGCCGCGCTCTGCGATCGCGGTGAGCGCCGGTCGCTGAGCGCCGCGACCCGCCGACGGCGCCCAGCCCTGTCCCCGTAGAATCGAAGGGCTATGGCTACCCCTCATCCCCTCACCACGACTGTCAGTGGTGCCGACGTCCGCGTCCGCTTCTGCCCCTCGCCGACCGGTCTGCCGCATGTCGGCATGGTCCGCACGGCTCTCTACAACTGGGCCTATGCCCGTCACAACGGCGGGAAAATGGTGTTCCGCATCGAGGACACCGACGCCGCGCGTGACAGCGAGGAGAGCTTCCGCCAGCTGGTCGACGCGCTGACCTGGCTCAAGATCGACTGGGATGAGGGCGTCGAGGTCGGCGGTCCGCATGCGCCCTACCGGCAGTCGGAGCGTCACGACATCTATCGTGAGGTGATCGACAAGCTCATCGCCACGGGAGCCCTCTACGAGAGCTACTCCACGGCGGAGGAGATCGATGCGCGCAACGAGGCCGCCGGTCGCGCCAAGCAGCTCGGCTACGACAACTTCGACCGCGACCTCACCGAAGCGCAGAAGGAGGCGTTCCGCGCCGAGGGCCGTCAGCCCGCTCTGCGCCTGCGTGTTCCGGATGAGGACCTCACGTACGTCGACCTGATCCGCGGCGAGGTCACCTTCCCCGCTGGTTCGTTCCCCGACTTCGTGGTGGTGCGTCCGAACGGCGTGCCGCTGTACACGTTCGTGAACCCGGTCGACGATGCGCTGATGGGCATCACCCACGTGCTGCGTGGCGAAGACCTCATGCCCTCGACCGCGCGCCAGCTCTCGCTGTACGCGGCACTGATCGATGCGGGTGTGACGACCTTCGTGCCGCGCTTCGCGCACATGCCGCTGGTGCTGGGGGAGACCGGCAACAAGAAGCTCTCCAAGCGCGACCCGCAGGCGGACCTGTTCCTGCACCGGGAGCGCGGGTTCATCCCCGAGGGGCTGCTCAACTATCTGGCTCTGCTCGGCTGGTCGATCGGTCCCGACCGCGACGTCTTCTCGCTCGATGAGTTCACCGCCGCGTTCGACATCACCGACGTGAACCCCAACCCGGCGCGCTTCGATCAGAAGAAGGCCGAGTCGATCAACGGCGATCACATCCGGATGCTGGGGGAGAAGGACTTCGCCGAGCGGACCGTGCCGTACCTCGCCGCCGCGGGTCTGTTCGATGAGCCCACGCATGAGCAGCTGGTGATGGCGTTCCGCGTCGCGCCCCTCGTGCAGGAGCGTGTGCAGCTGCTGGGTGAGGTGCCGGGGATGGTCGGCTTCCTCTTCACGGATGAGGTCTCGTATGCCGAGGACGCGCTCAAGGGCCTTCCGGCGAATGCGGCCGAGGTGCTCGACGCCTGCGTCACCGCGCTCGAACCGGTGACGGATTTCACGCCGGAGAAGATCCAAGAGGCCCTCGCCGCCGAGCTCGTCGAGAAGCTCGAGCTCAAGCCGCGCATCGCCTACGGCCCGCCGCGGGTGGCCATCACCGGCCGCCGGGTCTCGCCACCGCTGTTCGAGTCGATGGAGCTGCTGGGCAAGGAGGAGTCCCTGCGTCGCCTGCGGTCGCTCTCCACGTTCCTCGCGGGCTGAACCGCGACGCGCCCGGGCGGCGGCACAGGGCACCGGTTTTGGTGTTCCGCCGCCGCTCGGGTAGGCTTGATTCTCGGTGCGAGGCCCTGGTTTCGCCCTTGGGGTATGGTGTAATTGGCAACACGACGGTTTCTGGTTCCGTTATTCTTGGTTCGAGTCCAGGTACCCCAGCAAGATCAAAACCCCCGCTCAGGCGGGGGTTTCTTCGTGTTCGGGTGATCGTGCTCACCTGGCCGCTCGTCGCGAGGCATCCTCCCGCGTCGCGTCCGAGGAAGACCGACGTCGCGACTAATGTGAATGTGTGACAGGAACACGAGCGGAATCGGCATACTCCCGCGCTGTCACCGCCTTCCGCACTCCGACCCTCGATCTGCTCCACGGTCGGTTCGCTCCCTTCGTCGTCGCGTCGCTCTCCCTCCTGTTCACGGCTGACCGGCCGTCGATCCCGATCGCGGATGCCCATGCCGAGCTCTCCGAGATCCTCGAGGAGCTGAGGGGCGCGGACGACGATGACGATGAGCGACGGACACCGGCGGGGACCGGACGCGATGTCTCGAGGAACTGGGTGCGCCTGGGCTGGCTGGTCCAGCAGATCGATGACGACGTCGAGGTGTATCGGCTCTCCGCGCATGCGGTGGAGGCGCTGGAGATCGCGGGCCGGACGGGCGGTGGACGCACACGCGTCTCGAACTCCCGTGTGCGTACGCTCCTCGAGGCCGTGGAGCACTTGGCGGACAGCGCGGAGGCCGATCCGGAGCGACGACTCACGCGCCTTCGCGAGGAGCGGACGGCACTCGACGCGGAGATCGCCCGGATCGAGGAATCCGGCAAGGCGGATCCCCTCGATGATGAAGAGCTCTTCGAAGAGGCGGAGAACGTGCTGCATCTGGCTCGCGAGCTCCCGGCGGACTTCACGCGCGTCGCCGAGTCTCTGAAGCTCATGCAGCGCGATGTCGTCGCCCACCTGCGTCGCGACGAGCGTCCGACGGGCGAGGTCCTCCGTGAGTATCTGCAGCGCGCGCAGGACGTCATGAACTCCACCCCCGAAGGGCGCGCGTTCGCCGGGGCGCTGCGGTTGATCGGTGACCCGGAGCGCATCGACGCGCTGTCCGAGCAACTCCACGGCCTGCTCCGGCAGCCGTTCGCACGCAAGCTCGACAGCAACCAGCGCGCCGATCTCGATGCCATCGGACGCCGGGTCGAACTCGGCGTCGAGGAGGTCTTGGCCGCGCAGCGCCGCGCATCGCACGTCATCACCGGGCAGGTGAAGACGCACGATCCGCTGCGGGACCGTCAGATCGACGACCTGCTCCGCGATGTGATCGCCGCCCTCCACGTCTGGGACGGCACGGGCGCGAGCGCAGCGCCGGTGCGCAGCCTCCCGCTCGTCGACCTCGGACACCTCCGCCAAACGGTGAGCAGTATCCGCCCTCCCGCCGCCCCCGCTCCCCTCGCGGACGCCGACGACGTCGAGTTCCTCGACGTCGACAGTCGCGCCTGGGGAGGCCCGAGATACACCGAACTCGAAGAACACGTCTCCGCTCTCGGTGAGGAGTTCGACCTCGCCGCGGCGTTCACGACAGCCGCGGACGACACGCGCCGCCCCGTCGACCTTCTCGGTCTGCTCGAGATCGCACACCGCAACGGCATGACCGAGAGCGACGAGGTGTCGGTGGTCGAAGCCCTGCGTCCGGACGGCTCGACACGACGTTTCGCGTTCGGTGCCGTCACGGCGCGCAACCCGAAGGAGGATGCACATGCCTGAACAGAGCCTCGCGACCGAGGCACCGCTCGATGAGCCGTTCATCGCGCCGGTTCCGATGGAAGACGACATCGAGGAGCACTTCGCCGGTGATCGGGGAACGCTCGATCCGGAGATCCGACGTGTTCTGGTGCACATCCTTCAGCGCCGGTTCATCGCTGCGGAGCGCAACCGTCGGGAGTGGACCCTGCTGCTGGACCATCAGCAGGTGATCGAGTCGCGCTTGAACGACCTGTACCTCCGCCTGGTCATCGATCACGGCCGGGGGTTCGCGTACAAGCAGCAACTCCGCTCCGACGAGATCGACATGCCCGTTCTCCTCAAGGATGCGCCGTACACACGTGCGGAGACCCTGGTGCTCGTGCACCTGCGCACCGTCTACCAGCGGGAGTCCGCCGCCGGTGAGGCCTCCGTCCGTATCGACATCGAAGATCTCGAGCAGACGGTGCTGAGCTACTTCACGGATGTCGACGGAGGGACCGCGCGACAGCAGAAGGCGATTCGCAACGCGATGGACCGCCTCGACCGTGAGGGCATCATCCAGGAGGAGACGAGTGGTCGCTATCGGATCACGGCGCTCGTCGAAGTGGTGCTGAGCGCGGAGACGCTCAAGGAGCTCCGGGATTGGCTGCGGTCGCAGGAAGTGGTGCAACGATGACGATGGTCGACACGCTGTTCGGACTCATTCCCTCGGGGTCCCGAGGACAGCAGTGGGTGGCGGAGGAGCTGCAGCTGATCAACTGGGGCGGCTATGACGGCGGCCCTCACCGCGTGCGTTTCTCCCCGGATGCGACCCTGCTCTGCGGCGGTTCGGGGTCGGGGAAGTCCACGCTGATGGACGCGTACATCGCGCTCATGATGCCGCACACGACACCGTTCAACGGCGCGTCCAACGGTGGCGTGACCGGGCGCCCCCGGGGCGAGGAGCAGCGGAACATCCTCTCCTACGGGCGGGGGAAGATCGACGAGTCCCGAACCGAGGACGGCACCAAACTGCGCGTGCTGCGTGGTGACGGTGAGGACACCTGGAGCGCGATCGCCACGACGTGGCTGGATCACGACGGGTCACGGTTCACCGCGGTGCGTGCGTGGTACATCCCGGCGGACGCGCGCACTCTGGAAGACACGACCCGGGTGCGGGCGACGGTCGGCGGCGCCTTCGACCTGGGACTGTTGGAGCAAGCAGCCGCGCAGCGCCTGTCCGATGCGGCGGTGCGTGGGACCGGGCTGGAGACGCTCGCCACCGACCGTGAGTTCTCGGCGCGGCTGCAGGCCGTGCTCGGGATCGGTGCCGCGGGCTCCGGCTCGAAGGCCATCAGCCTGTTGGCACGTATCCAGGCAGGACAGCAGATCACGACGGTCGACGATCTCTACAAGAAGCTCGTCCTGGAAGAGCCCGAGACCATGGCCACCGCAGACGCCGTCGTCGCGCACTTCGACGAGCTCGAGAGCACGCGCACCCGGATGCTGACCGCCAAGCAGCAGGTGAGCGCTCTCGAGCCGATCCGGGCGATCAAGGAGCGGATCGCCGCGGCTGCCGAGCGCGTCAGGGTGATCGACGAGGTCGGGGTCTTCACGGATCCGTCCTCGCTCGCCGCTCTGTGGAATGCGCAGCGACGTCTGGATCTGCTCCGCGAGGTGGAGGTCGAACTGGGCGACCGTGCACGTGCCCTGAGCCTCGCCGTCCGCGAGAAGCGTGCGCTCGTCGACGCGGCCGACCTCGAGCGCGAAGGACTCCTCGATGTCCTCCGTCAGTCCGGCGGCGATCGCCTCGAGACCGCACAGCGCGAGCTCCGCGTCGCGGAACGCCGGCTCGAGGACGTCCGCCGGGAACGGGCGAAGTTCGACGCCATCGTCCGCGAGTTCGGCGCAGAGGTCGAGACCGCGGCGCAGTTCGACACGTTCGTCTCCCAGGCTCGCGGTGCGTCGGCGAAGTCCGACAACCGCGGGGCACGGGCTGCGTTCGCCGACGCGGAGACGACTCGGAGAGCCGCGGAGACGGAGATGCGCGGTGTTCGGGAGGAACGCGAGCGGACGAGCCGCGTGCGGGGCAGCATCCCGGCGCGTCTCGACGAGTCGCGGGCTCTGCTCGCCGAAGCGGTGGGTCTCTCCCCGTCGGAGCTCCCCTTCGTCGCCGAGCTCATCGAGCTGCGGACCGAGTTCGAGCCCTGGCGTGAGGCCTTCAACCTCGCTCTCGGCGGTTTCGCCCGGACGCTGTTGATCGATGCCGAGCACCTGGCGACGTTCCGCTCCGCCATCAACGCCGTCCGCACTCCCGAGCGCCTGAACTACGAAGGCGTGCACGTCGGACTGCCCGAGATGCGCCCGGCCGACCCGAAGTCGCTTCCCGCCCGGCTCGACTACCTGCCATCGCCCTTCACCGGCTGGTTGCAGCAGAGACTGCAGGAGCGTTACGGGTACGTCTGCGTGGATTCTTCTTCGCAGCTGAGCGAACACCAGAAGGCGCTCACGATCAGCGGTCAGGTATCTCAGGGAAGCCGCGGCGGTCACGGCGGTCAGGGCCGTGCCAATGTGCTCGGCTTCACCAACGAACGCCGGTTGCGGGAACTCGACGAGCAACTCCGCCGACTTGCCGAGCGATACGAGGACGCCGCCGCGGCGGCGCAGGAGGCCGAGGCCGCGCTCGACCGGATCGAGACGACGTCCACCGCGCTCGCGAAGATCGAGGACCTCACCTGGGAGCAGATCGATGTCGTCGCCGTGGAAGCGGAGAAGGAGCGCTGGCTTGCGGTCGAAGCCGAGGTGACGACGGCCAGCCCCGAGATCGCGCAGCTGAAGAGCCAGGCCGAGGAGTTGAGGGCCCGTGCGGGTCGCCTCCGCGACGACGAGGCGCGGCTGGGCAATGAGCTCGCCCAGACGCAGGAGCGGTGGGGGCAGGTGACCGACGACGTTGACACCTGCCAGACCGTGATCGATGCCGCAGCGTCGTCGGGGACCGTCTTGGAGGAGGGGCACGCGGCCTTCCTCGACGGGCGATTCCTGCATGCGGAGACCGGGGACACACTGACGGCGGCCCAGAGACTGTCGCATCTCGACACAGCGCTCCGGACCGCCGCGCAGCGCCTCCTCGAGGAGCGCCGCGATGCCGCCGACGCCCACGAGCAGCAGCGGGAGAGCATGCGTCGACTCATGACCGGGTTCCTCGAACGCTGGGACAGTCTGACGATCCTCCCCGATCCGGATGCCTCGGTCGGCGAGTTCGAGAGCATCCTCGAAGCGCTCCAGACCAACGGGCTGCATGAGCTCGAGACCGAGTGGCGCGACAGTCTCCTCAAGCTGTCCGGAAACGATCTGACGAGCCTCGACTCGACGCTCAGCCGCTCCCTCCGAGAGATCAAGGATCGGATCGATCCCATCAACAGGATCATGGAGGAGCTCCCGTTCTACGACGATGACCATCGGCTGCAGATCACCCCGCGGGAGAACCAGACGGAGGCGCGCAAGCGGTTCCGCAGGGAGCTCCGTGAGGTCCGCGGACTCATCGATGCGGCGTCGACGGATGCGGAGCGTGAGACCGTCTACCGCAAGATGAGCCGGCTGATCGCACGCATGCGTCGCACGGCCCCCGATTTCGCGGAGCTGATCGACGTGAGGAACCATGTGCGGGTGAGTGCGGAAAGGGTGGACGCCGCCACGCGTTGGCATGTCGCGCTCTACGACCACATCGGCGAGAAGTCCGGAGGGGAGTCGCAGGAGCTCGTCGCGTTCATCGTCGGCGCCGCTCTTCGGTACCAGCTCGGAGACGCGGGCGCGGCTCGACCGCGCTACGCCCCGGTCTTCATGGACGAGGCTCTGATCAAGGCGGATGCGCATTTCACGAAGCGCGCGATCGGTGCGTGGAGAGGTCTCGGGTTCCAGCTGGTGATCGGCGCCCCGAACGACAAGTACAGCGCGATCGAGCCCCACGTCGATGTCGAGTACGACATCCTCAAGGACACGCACGGGCGGTCGTGGGCGAAGGCGAAGGTGGGCCTGCCGGACGACACCGCGATTCGGAACGCCTAGGCTCCAGAAATGGCTTTGGAACCCCTCTTCCTCCGTCTCGATCGGATCGCGGGCGGCCGCCACGCCGGCGTCGCCATCAGCGAGGCCGACCGCACCCACCCCCGGACGGTGCGCGCCTTCGCGTGGATCCTCTGGCTTCTCGTCGTCGAGCTCGTGATCGGTGTCGGGGCGGTCGTCGTGGCGCTGGTGCTCGCGGTCGACGGAGAGCCCGTCTCGTTCGCGGTGTGGATGCGGACGCTCGTGGTCCTCGCGATGACCGTCACGCTGTTCTACTTCGCGTGGCGGGCCCGGCGCGGGTGGCGCTGGGCGTATCAGCGCCTGCGCCTGTTCGCGCAGATCTTCCCGATCATCACGCTCGTGATGGCCGCCATCCCCGGACTGTATCCGCTGTGGATGGTCTCCGAGCAGATCATCTTCAGCCTCATCATGATCGGTATCGCCGACTTCCTGACGAGCGACCACATGCGTCGTGCGTTCGCCGCACCTCCCTCCGACGACGAATAGCACGCACAGGGCCGCGACGCCACTCCCTATCGCCGGCCGTGACGAGGCGGCATCCTCGTCCGAGGCGAGAGGGTCGAGGAGGGAGAGCGGATGGCGAGACTGAACCGCGTGGTTCCGGGGGAGGACCCCGGGTTCCGCAGGCGGCGATCCGGATCGGGGTTCCGGTATGCGGGTCCCGGGGGAGAGACCGCCCCGGAAGCTGATCGGCAACGCATCGACGATCTGGTGATTCCGCCGGCCTGGCGCGACGTCTGGATCGCTGCGGATCCGTTGGCGCACATCCAAGCGGTCGGGGTCGACGAGGCGGGCCGCAAACAGTACCTCTACCACCCGCTGTGGCGCGTCAGCCGCGACCGCAAGAAGTTCGTCCGCGCTCTCGAACTCGCCGCTGCGCTTCCCGGTGCCAGAGCACGCGTGACACGGGCTCTCCGCGAGGATGGACAGACGAAGGAGCGCGCGCTGGCGATCGCCTTCCGCCTGCTCGACGATGCGGCACTCCGGATCGGCTCGGAGCGGTACCTGGTGCGTCACGGCAGCCGTGGTCTCACGACCCTGCGACGTCGTGACGTGCGCGTGTCCGGGAGCGAGGTGGCGTTGTCGTTCCCCGCCAAGAGCGGGCGCACCGCATCGATAGAGATCACCGATGAGGCGCTCGCGGACGCCCTGACCGATTTCGCCGCGGGGAAGTCCGGAGCCTTCCTGCTGGCCTATCGGCGCGGCCGCCGCCGTGTGCGCATCAGCCCGGCCGAAGTGAACGCGTATCTGCGCGAGGTCACCGGCTCCTCCTTCTCGGCGAAGGACTTCCGGACTCTGCACGGGACGATCATCGCCGCCGACGCCCTGGCCCGGATCGGCGAACTCGATCGTCGCAGCGAGCGCAAGCAGGCCGAGCGGCTCGCAGTGCAGGCCGCGGCGACCGCACTCGGCAACACCACCGCCGTCGCACGCGGCAGCTACATCGATCCGAGGGTGTTCACGCAGTATGCGCGGGGGCGCACCCTCGACCTCTCCGTGTCGCCCGAGACGGCCATCCGCCGACTGCTGGGCGGACCGGCGACGTCGCGGAAGATGACGCGGCGATCCGGATGACAGGATGGATACATGGATACAGCCAACCTCACCCGCGAGGAGACCGCAGCGCGATCCGCAGCGGTCACCGTGCACCGCATTCGCGTCGAGCTCGACCTGACCGGCGCCCCCGAGCGGGCTCGCACCGGGTTCCCGACGGTGACGACGCTCGAATTCGACGCGTCCACCGAGGCGACCTGGCTCGACTTCATCGGTGAGGCCGTCACCCGCGTCGTCCTGAACGGTGTCGAGCAGGAGGTCGTGTACGACGGCGCACGGATCTCCCTCGTCGGGCTGGGCCCGTCCAACGTCGTCCGGGTCGAAGCGGTCGGCGCCTACAGTCGTTCGGGCGAAGGACTGCACCGTTTCCACGATCCCGCCGACGACGAGACGTATCTGTACACGCAATACGAGCCCGCCGACTCGCGCCGGGTCATGGCGTGCTTCGAGCAGCCGGATATGAAGGCGTCCTACATCTTCGTGGTCGACGCGCCGTCCGGGTGGGAGGTGCTCTCGAACCAGTCACCGACGCACACGGACCTCGGCGTCGGCGTGCAGCGCGTCGAGTTCGCGCCGACTCTCCCGATCTCGAGCTACATCACCTCGGTCGCCGCCGGCCCCTATACCCGGGTGGACGGCGAGTGGCAGCGCGGCGAGGAACAGGTCGCCCTCGGCGTCTTCGCCCGCCGCTCCCTGGCCCCGTATCTGGAATCCGAGGAGATCCTCGAGGTGACCCGGCAGGGACTGGACTTCTTCGCGGATGCGTTCGCCTACCCGTATCCCTGGGGCAAGTACGACCAGATCTTCGTCCCCGAGTACAACCTCGGAGCGATGGAGAACCCGGGGCTCGTCACCTTCACCGAGGCATACCTGTCCCGAGGGGCGGCCACCGAGGCGCAGCGAGCCGCGCGTGCCAACACGATCCTCCACGAGATGGCCCACATGTGGTTCGGCGACCTCGTGACCATGACCTGGTGGGACGATCTGTGGCTCAAGGAGTCCTTCGCCGACTACATGGGCGCACACGCGTCCGCCGTCGCGACGCGTTTCCATGACGCGTGGGTCAAGTTCGCCGCGAGTCGCAAGGCGTGGGCTTACCAGCAGGATCAGTTGCCGACGACGCACCCGATCGTGGCGGATATCACCGATCTCGAAGCCGCGAAACTCAACTTCGACGGCATCACCTATGCCAAGGGCGCTGCGGTGCTGAAGCAGCTCGTCGCGTTCGTCGGGGACGAGGCGTTCTTCGAGGGCGCCCGTCGCTACTTCGCGGCGAACGCCTTCGGGAACACGACTCTGGACGACTTCCTCGTGCAACTCAGTGCCGTGTCCGGACGGGACATGAGCGACTGGTCGGCGTCATGGCTGCAGACCTCCGGGGTGTCGACGATCCGGCTGGAGAGCGACGACGACGGGCACCGTTTCCTCGTGCAGACGGATCCCCGCCCGCACCGGCTCCGCATCGGGCTCTACGGGCGCGAGGACGGCCGCATCGTCCGGAAGGACCAGCAGGAACTCGATCTGCTCGGTGAACGGACCGAGGTGGAGCTCGCTGACGCCGATCTGGTGCTGCTCAACGACGACGATCTCACCTATGCGAAGGCGCGACTGGACGAGGCCTCCCTGCGCACCGTCGAGGAGTCCCTCTCGTCGATCGAAGACCCGCTGGCCCGCGCCCTGGTGTGGTCGTCGCTGTGGAACGCCACCCGCGACGGCGAGCTCAGCGCGACGCGCTACCTCGCGATCGTGCGCACGCATGCTCCGGCGGAGTCGAACAGCGGACTCCTGTCCAGCGTCCTCGCCAATGCGGTCCACACGATCCGGCACTTCGTCGCACCCGCCCGGCGCGACGACGAGCAGCGCACCTGGACCGACGCCGTGTGGAATGCGCTTCAGGCCGCGGACGCCGGGAGCGACGCGCAGCTCTCGTGGGCGCGGGCTCTGGCGACGGCCTCCGCGTTCGACGATGTGCACAGCGAACGGGTGCGCGCCCTGCTCGACGGGGACGTTCCCGAGGGTCTCGTCGTCGATCCTGACCTGCGCTGGCAGCTCCTCACGGCACTCGTCGCGACGGGGCATGCCGACCTCGCAGACATCGCGGCCGAGGAGGAACGCGACGACACGGGGAGTGGACGCACGGCGGCGCGGCGCGCACGTGCCTCGCGCCCGGAAACCGCCGTGCGACGCGGCGCGTGGGAGTCGGCGTGGAATGACGAATCGCTCAGCAACGACCACTTGGATGCCGAGATCGACGGCTTCCGCGCCGGGGGACGCCGAGACCTCATCGCGAGCTTCGATGAGGAGTACTTCCGCCATATCGGTGCGGCATGGAGCGGACGCAGCATCGAGATCGCTCGAAGGCTGGTCCTCGGGTTCTTCCCTGCGGGCGACACCCTCGGCCCCGTCGACGCCTGGCTTGCGGACAACGAGGCCGCGCCGGCCGCACTTCGTCGCCTGGTCGTCGAGCAGCGGGATCATCTGCAACGCGACCTCCGGGTACGCGCCGCACAGGACGCGTCTGCTGAGGGCTAAGCCGGGGCGACCTGCATGCCCATGACCGTGCGTACGATCCACGGGTGGGCGCGGTCGTCGTCGATGTGCGTCATGCCGAGGTTCTCGGCGACCCCGCGCGACGCGGCGTTGGCGGGGTGGATGATCGCCGTCAGCAGGGTGGGGGCGAGTTCGCGGGCGACGAGTTCGACGCATGCCCTCGCGGCTTCCGTCGCGTAGCCCCGGCCCTGACTCGCGCGACGGACGTGATAGCCGACCTCCAGCACCGGAGCGTCGTTCGCGGACTGCCAGGTCAGACCGCAGTCCCCGATGAACTCACCGTCGTGCGTCTCGATCACCCATAGCCCGTGCCCGTGCTCGCGGTAGCGCTCCTGCATCCGCGCGATCCATTCGGCGCTCTCCGCGCGCGTCTTCACGGCCGGATAGAAGGCCATGACCTCCGGATCGCCGAGCATTTCGGCGATCTGATCGAGGTCGTCTTCCCTCATCTCGCGGAAGCGGAGGCGGGCGGTCGGCGAGGGGAGGAGGCGGCGTGCTGCGCCGGTCACAGGTCGAGGGTGTCGCCGGGCTCCAGCACGAAGAACTCGCCGCCGCCCTGCTCGGTGGCCCATTGCAGGCGCTGCCGGTGCATGTTCTTGCCGATGACCGACAGCGTCATGTCGTGGGTGCCGAAGGCGCGGCGTGGCGCGACGGCGAGCACGTAGTCCATCGCTTCGCCGATCTTCAACCAGGGCGCGCCGAGCGGCGCGGCGAGAGTGCCCACCGAGATGCCTTCGGGGACGGCGTAGGAGTCGCCGGGGTAGTAGAGCTCGTCGTTGACGAGGACGCCGACGTTTTCCACGGTGGGGAGAGATGAGTGGATGACCTCGTGCGTGCCGCCGAAGAAACGCAGAGTGAAACCGCCGACCTCGACGGTGTCACCGGGGGAGACCACGGTGATGTCGTAGCCCTCTGCCGCGCGCGCGACGCCGGCGGGCGCGAAGATCGGGGTGCCGGGCGCCGTGCGCAGCAGACGGTCGAAGTGCTCAGGGGTCCAGTGGTCGGGATGTTCGTGCGTGATCACGATCCCGACGAGATCGTTGAGATCGTTCACGGGTGCCGTGAAGGACCCCGGATCGATCAGGAGGGTCCTGTCGTTCGCATCGAGACGGAGAGCAGCATGTTCGAACTTGGTGACGCGCATGAGATGAGTCAACTCCTTCGTCTGCTCCACGGCAAACGGATTCCGCGCGCCACGCCCGGGGGTCACGAGGAGGCGGCCTCGATTTTGCGGACGGAGAAACGCCGTGGCATACTTGAACGGTTGTCGCGCGACGGAAACGTTTCGCCAGACGGCCCCATCGTATAGCGGCCTAGTACGCTGCCCTCTCACGGCGGTAACGCGGGTTCGAATCCCGCTGGGGTCACACAACACGAGAAAGCCTCCGGTTCGCCGGAGGCTTTCTTGCTTTTCAGAGGCCGTTATTCCGCCGGGCCCGAGCGAAGCGCCATCGTGCGGAAGGTCCTGTTGCTCAACGGCAGGATCATCAGCGCCATCATCGCGCCGCCGAACAGGGTGAACGGCACCCAGAGGCTCGTGAGTGAGGCGAGCGCGCCGAAGCCCGCCATCGCCAACGGCATCAGGCAGTCGTCTCCCAACCGGGTCAGCGACCCCATCCGGCCGAGATAGGCGGTGTCGACGGTGGCTGAGAAGGTCGCGCTCAGCAAGACCGAGGCGTATCCGGCTGTCGCTCCGATCACGAAGGCGGCCGTCGCCACGGTCCACGCCGGCCCGAACCCGAGCGCGATGATCCCTGCCCCTTGGACCACCAGGGCCCAGAAGCCACCGCGCGCTTCGTGGCGGGGTCGCCACTTCGCGACCGAGACGGCCCCGATCGCCGCGCCCAGACCGAGGAGGGCTTCGAAGAGGCCGACCGCCTGCGCGCCCCAGCCCTCGGCGTGTGCGCGCAACGCGAGGCCGATCCCGACGGCGGGCCCCACGGCGAGGTTCAGACCCGACAGCGCGATCACGAGGGTGCGCGTGGTCGGATTCGCGGAGAGGTGCGCGAATCCTCGCGCGATGCCGCGCAGCGCCGACTCCTTCTCGGCCCGGGCGAGTCGGAACCGCGGTCGCAACCAGATCGCGATGAAGGCGGCGACGAGCGCGAACGTCAGCGCATTCAGTGAAGCACTGCCGACGAGGCCGGCGTGCGCCACGATGATCCCGCCGATCGCCGCGCCACCCATGGTGCCGAGTCGTGACGCGGTCTGCGCGGCCGCCCCGTACGACGGTAGATCCGTCGGTCGGACCAGCTGTCGCGCGATGGTGCCCGCCGACGGCTCGTAGAACGCGTCGCACACCCCGAACGCGATCGCGGCGAACAGCAGGATCGCCACGGAAGGGGGCGTTGTGAGGACCCACACGGCCACGGTGACGAGCACGCCCACGCGGAGGACGGTGAAGAAGAGCATGATCCGCCGCGCATCGGCACGGTCGGCGATGACGCCGCCGAACAGCAGGATCGCCGCCCGGGGGATGGTCCCGGCTGCGACGATCAGGCCGGCGACGGCCGGCGACGCGATCTGCACGGCTGTCCAGGCGAGAGCGATCGTCCAGAGTGCATCCCCCGCGTCGGAGAGGGCCTTGACGCCGATCCATGCGTGCACGCGGTGATCGCGGCGGAATTCCGGGGGAGTGAGGAGCATGGTCGGCTCGCTGAGGGTGGCCATCACGGCACCGTCGGGAAGGCGTGGGCGAACACGAAGATGGGCGTGCGCGACTGGTCGTCCGCGAGATCG
This sequence comes from Microbacterium sp. IO18, assembly GCF_049099505.1. Taxonomy (NCBI): domain Bacteria; kingdom Bacillati; phylum Actinomycetota; class Actinomycetes; order Micrococcales; family Microbacteriaceae; genus Microbacterium; species Microbacterium sp. IO18. Next base: position 635,028 of record NZ_JBMJAF010000001.1, on the reverse strand, counting down.
ATGCCGTCCTGCCACTCGCGGATCGTCGCCAGGAGTCGAGCGGAAAGATCTCGCAACTCATCGGGAGAAGCCCAGGTCGTGGTCTCGGTGTTGGAGCCGTCATACCCGACGTAGGCAGGATCGTGTCGGTGCCTGTGCCACTGCTGGAGTCGCTCGATCTGCATCCGGATGCCCTGGCGTTGCGCCTCTCGGGCGAGAAGGGCGTCTGAGGGGGAGTCCGCGTAGTCGTCGGTCGACCAGGTCAACCCTCTCCGTGCGACAGCCCACCAGCTGGTGCGCTTGTCACCGTCCGGGTCGGGAACGCGCTCGACGACCTCCGCTCGCTCGAGCATGCGCAGGTGGTGGCTGATGCTGCCGACCTGGCTCTCGAGTGCGCGGGCGAGCGTCGTCACCTGAGACGTCCCGTACAGGAGGAGGTAGTCGTAGATGCGGCGGCGCAACGGATGGTGCACGGCGGTGATCACGGAGATGTCTTCCACGGGAGAAGACGCTAATCCCGCCCGTGCAGACGCACAAGCCTTCTTGTATACCCCGGAAAATCAGGCTTCTTCGGCGTCCGTACGGTCTCCGGTTGTCGCGTGCGAGGCGCGACGGGCCCGGCGTGACCGGCGGACCAGCCACACGATCAGGATGACGACTCCGGCGATCGCCAGCCACGGGAGGATGAATCCGACCGCGACCACGAGCGCGTTCAGCGAGACCACGAGGCCGTTCCATCCGGCGAGGAGGCCGTCGCTGAATCCGGCGGGGTCAGCAGTGGTGGGAGAGTTCTCCCGGGTCAGCTGCACCTGCAGGGATGACATCGCCACCTGGTCCTGCAGTGCCTCGAGCTGCTGCTCGTACGACTCGAGCTGCGCTTGCCGATCGGTCAGCGCGACTTCCGCCTCGATCAACTCGGACACGCTGCCCGACTGCGACATCAACTCGGTGAGACGATCGACCGATGCTCTGGTCGAGTCGATCCGCGCCTGCAGATCGATGGAGATCGAGGTCACATCCTGCTTCGACGTCGACGAGGAGAGGACGTCCCCGACGTCGCCGAGCGCGGCGATCACCTCCGGCAGGTCATCGGACGGCACTCGGACGCTGATCCACCCGTACGCGGAGTCGGCCGGCGCCGGCTCGGAGGTGCCGTCCATCACGGCCGCCTTGCCGATCTCCGTGCTCTCCACGTATCCGCCGTGGTCGGCGGCGAGTGCGGCGATGGTCGTCGCGGCTTCGGGAATGCTCGGTACCTGAACCGTGGCCTGTGCGGTGGCGATGGTCTCCCGATCGCCGTCGACAGCGCCATCGACGGCACCTTCGACGGCGCCGCCCGCATCAGTGGTCCCTTCGGCGAGCATCTCCGGAACACTCTCGGCCATGCGGTCGGGCGAGGAGGAGGAAGCGTCGGTGGCGGCATCCCCGGACATGCTCCACCCACCCGCGGTGACCGAAGTGGAGCCGCCGACCGCGCCGAGGATCGGGGGAGTCACGAGCACGCCGATGACGAAGGCTGCGGCGATGCCGCCGCCTGTCAGCCAGCGCCGTCGTCGCGTGCGTGCGCGGGCCGAAGCCAGGTTCACCGGCGCACGCTCGGCGGCGATCTCGGCGAACACGGACTCCTCGATGCGGGCGATGGTCTCGTCCGACACGACCGGCAGCTCGCCGTGGGGGTTCTGATCGTTCATGCGTCTCTCGCTTCCTGGACGGTACCGCGCAGTCGGGTGCGCACTCGGGAGAGACGGTTTCGGACGACGGCGTGGGTGATGCCCAACTCTTCGGCGGCCGCCTGGTAGGCGTAGCCCTCAGACGCGCAGAGTCGGAAGATCTCCCGGTCGAGCTCGTTCAGGGTGCCCACCTCGGCGGCGATCCGTGCGGCGAGCTCAGCCGTGATGACCTGCTCCTCCACGCTGATCGTGTCCGGCAACAGCGTCGCATCCACGGCTTCGGCGGTGTGCGCCTGATCACGTCGCTGCTGGCGGAGCCGGTTCGCGGCCTGGAACCGGCAGATCGTCGCCAACCACGGCAGGATCGATTCGCCCTGGAGGTCGAGGGCGGGGAGCTTCCGCCAGGCGACGACGAACGTCTCCTGCGTGACATCCTCCGCATCGGCGGCCGATGCGAGTATCCCTCGGGCGATCCAGTAGACCGGCCGGACATGCGCGCGGTACAGCTCGCGGAAGGCGCTCTCGTCGCCTGCCGCGGCCTGGGCCGCCCATTTCTGATCACTCGTCTGCACGGGCATCCTGATTCCGTTCGGTGTCTCTCACCCGGGAAGTGTCGACGGAGTCCTCATCGTCTCAGATCCTGTTCCGTCGATGTCCGCCGCGTGGGCGGTTCCCCACGCTCCCAGCACTCCGGTAGCATTGCCCGAGCGAGAGGGAGTATCCCGGATCCGCGCGTAACGTCATCACGAGCACCGTCATCGTTGCTCCGGGCGCGCGACGCACCACCGTGCGGGGGAGAGACTTTCGAGTCATTCCCGACCCTTCGCGAAAGGTGCAGTGCGCCGTTGGAAATCCCCGTCTGGTTCGAGATCACGTCGATGGTCGTCCTCACGATCATCCTGATCGCCGATCTGCTGCTCATCCGGCTGCGGCCGCACATCCCTTCCACGAAGGAGTCCACCCTCTGGGTGGTGTTCTACGTCGGCCTCGCGCTCCTCTTCGCCGTGCTCCTCGGCAACGTCGGCGGCTGGCAGAATGCGGGTGACTTCATCACCGGCTGGGCCCTGGAATACAGCCTGTCGATCGACAACCTGTTCGTGTTCGTGCTGATCATGGCCCAGTTCGCGGTGCCGCGACGCCTCCAGCAGCAGGTGCTGATGGTCGGCATCATCATCGCCCTCATCCTGCGTGGCCTGTTCATCCTCGCGGGCGTCGCGATCGTCGAGAACTTCTCGCCGATCTTCTACATCTTCGGGGCGTTCCTCATCTGGACGGCGATCCGTCAGGCCATGCCGGACGGAGACCACGAGGGCGAGGTGCAGCGCGAGAATTTCGTCGTCCGTCTGCTGCGGCGTCGGATCGACATCAGCGAGACGTACGACGGGTCCAAGATCCGCACCACGGTGGACGGCAAGCGCATGTGGACCCCGATGGTCATCGTCTTCATCACCATCGGAGTGACGGACCTGATCTTCGCGATCGACTCCATCCCCGCGATCTTCGAGATCACGACCAACGGATTCCTCGTCTTTGCGGCCAACATCTTCGCGCTCATGGGGCTTCGTCAGCTCTACTTCCTGCTCGGCGACCTGCTCGACCGTCTCCGCTACCTGCACTACGGCATCGCCGTCATCCTGGGCTTCATCGGTGTCAAGCTGATCCTCCACGCCCTGCACGTCAACGAGTTGCCGTTCATCAACGGCGGTGAGCACGTCGAATGGGTGCCCGACATCAGCAACATGGTCTCGCTCGGGGTGATCCTGGCGTCGATGACCATCGCGACGGTCGCGAGCCTGATCGCCTCCTCGCGGGAGAAGCGAGCGGCGAGGGTCACGACGCCGGCGGAGTGAGCTCCGTCAGCGTCCGCGGCGTCTCACTCGTCTGACCACAGAAGCTCGGCCTCGAGCGTGAGGTCGATGATCTGACGCAGCAGCGCCCCGACCGTGGCGGACTGCAAGAGGGCGTATCTGTCGTACTCGCCGAGAGGTGCGATCGCCGCGAGCTGCCATGCCGCGGCGATCGGATCGTCCGAGAGCTCCGTGCCGGAATCCCACGGGGCCTCGGGCGCGCGCGCGAGGGTGCGCCGCACGATGGCCTCGGCCTCCGTGCGCATCGGGGTGAGCTGGTCGTTCCAGTCGAGCTCCGGCAGCGGCGTGACCTCGGCTCGGGGATACGGCTCGTCAGCCAGCCACTCGTCGACCGAGAACCGTTCGGTGCCGACGGCGACGGCGACCAGCGCGTCAGCGCCGGTGGAGATGCTGACCAGCCGCGCGGTCGTCCCGATGCGACGGCGCTGGTCGCCCCCACCGACCTCCTGGCCGCGTTCGATGAGAACGACACCGAATCGCGGGTCGTCCTCGTCCAGAAGCCGCCCGATCAAGGTGAGATAGCGCGGCTCGAACACGCGGAGCGGAAGCGGGGTGTATGGGAACAGCACCGAGCCGAGCGGGAACATCGGGAGGGCGGTCATGGCACCAGTCAACACCGAGAGACGTACAGTGAACAGATGCGCAGACCTCGCCCCGAAATCCCCGCCGCCGGTCAGGAGTCCGTCTGGGACTACCCGAGGCCGCCGCGCGTCGAGCCCGTCGGCGAGCGCATCACCATCCGCCTTGCGGGGAACCTGATCGCTGACACCCGCGATGCCGTGCGTGTGCTGGAGACGAGTCACCCTCCGGTGTATTACCTTCCGATGGCCGACTTCGTCCCTGGCGCACTGGTCGAGGCCTCGGGCTCGTCGTTCTGCGAGTTCAAGGGGGCCGCTCGCTACTTCGACGTACACAGCGGAGACACCCTGCGCCAGGGGGCGGCCTGGAACTACCCGCATCCCTCTCCGGGCTTCGAGATGCTGACCGATCGGGTCGCCGTCTACGCCGCACCGATGGACGAGTGCACGGTCGGCGGCGAGGTCGTGGTACCGCAACCCGGCGGGTTCTACGGCGGGTGGGTCACCTCGTCCGTCGTCGGTCCTTTCAAAGGCGGGCCGGGCTCGCTGGGCTGGTGACGGTCGCCTGACGGCCGGTCAGAACGCGTGCAGGTTCGCCTGCAGGCCCCCGTGCGCGTACTCCCGGCGGAGGATGCCGCGACGGCGCAGGATCGGCACGAGCTCGTCGAGCGTGCGATGCAGCGTGACCGGATGGAAGTCTCCCCACAGCAGCACGCCATCGTTGCCCCATTCGCCGAGCTCTTCGATCAGGTCGGCGAACTCGTCCGCGGTTCCGACGAAGCCCGTCCGATCACTGATCCGTCCGGTCCGGGCGAGCGCCGTCAGGTGCGCGCGCAATGGGGCGTCCTCTCCACGGTCGCCGATCAGACGCTGAATGCTGCCGCGCGAGACGTGGGAGCCGAAGATCGAGGGAGGCAGGGGTTCGTCGAGATCGAGGGAGGTCAGATCGGTCTCGAGATCGCTGGACTGCTTGCGGGCGATCTGCAGGAGTGCTCCGTCGTCGGGGTGCGCGGAGGCCGCCACGACGCGATCCGCCTCTTCGCGCGACGGCGTGATCACGGGTTGGATGGCGAACAGGACCTTGACGTCCTCGGGGCGTCGTCCTTCGGCGACGGCAGCCGCGTGCACCCGGGAGCGGTAGTCGCGCACCGACTTCTCGTTCAGCGGTGCGAGGGCGAGTTGCACATCGGAGTTCGCGCCCGCGAACCCGAGCCCGCGACCGGAACCTCCGGGGGAGACGATCGCAGGGTCGCCGTCGGTGAAGGGGAGGGCGTTGAGCGGGCCGTCGAAGGCGAAGTGCTCGCCACGGTGCTCGACAGCGCGCAGCCGCGAGCCGTCGGCGAACACGTCGGTCGCGCGATCGGCGATGAGGGCGCCGTCCTCCCAGCTGTGCCACAGGGCACGGATCCCGGCGAGCCATTCCTCGGCGCGGTCGTACGCCTCGTCGTGGCCGAGCTGCGGGGCGTCGGAGAAGTGACGCGCGCTGCCGGTGTCGGTGACCACGTTGAGTCCCAGCCGATGTCCGCTCGCGTGCTGCAGGGTCGCGAACTGGCGCGCCGCTGTATAGGGGAGGTACGCCGCAGGGTTCACGGTCGGCACCACACCGAGATGCCTCGTCGCCTGGAAGAGGTAGGGGGCCAACAGCAGCGGATCGTGCTTCGGCCCGCCGAACGCGTGGCGCACGCGCAGGTCGATCGTCGAGGGCGAACCCAGCGACGGCGCGTCCTCGATGATGACCAGGTCGAACCCCGCCTGCTCGAGCGTCCGTGCCGCCTCCTGATAGACCTCGGGACGCGTCCAGTCGTAATCCCAGTCGAGGGACGGGTACCCCCAGCCCTGCGGCCCGAAGCCGCGGGCGAGGAACCAGCCGAAGTGCTGAAGGCGGCTCATGCCACCGTCTCCCGCGCGCCCTCGAGCACCTGTGCCAGATCGGCGAGGAGGTCGTCGATGTCCTCGATGCCCACTGAGAGTCGGAGCGTGCCCGGACGCACGCCGAGCCCCTCGCGCTCCTGCTCGGTGCGCTGAGCATGGCTCGTCGTCCCGGGGTGCAGGACCAGGGATCGCACATCGCCGAGGTGCGTCATGTGCGTGAACACCTGCACCTGCTCGACGAATCGTCGTGCTGCCGGGAGGCCGCCCCGCAGCGTGAACGTGAAGACCGAGCCGAATCCGCCTTCCAGGTACCGGTTCGCGGTTGCGTGGTCAGGGTGCGACGGCAGGCCGACGTAGTCGACGTTCTCCACCTCCGGATGCTCTTCGAGCCAGCGGGCGATCTGCAGGGCGCTGCGGGATTGCCGCTCCACGCGCAGTCCGAGTGTTTCCACGCCCTGGCCGATCAGGAACGCATTGAACGGGGAGGGCGAGGCGCCGAATCGCGGAGCCACCGACTCCCGGGCATAGGCGATGCGAGCGCGGCCTCCGTGGCGCGCGAAGACGCTGGGCGTGTCGCCGCGGCCCGGGAGCACGAGATGGGGCGCGTTGTGGCCTGCGCCTTCGGCGTCGAAGCGTCCGTCGTCGACGATCACGCCACCCAGCACGGAACCATGCCCGGCGAGGAACTTCGACGCCGAGTGGACCACGATCGCGGCGCCGTGTTCCAGAGGACGCAGAATCGCCGGTGTCGCGAGGGTGTTGTCGACGATCAGCGGGATCGCGAACTCTTCCCCGACGGCGCTGACGGCGCGGGTGTCGAGCACGTCGTTGCGGGCGTTCGCGATCGATTCGGCGAACAGCGCGCGGGTGTTCGGGCGGATCGCGCTCCGCCAGGCGTCCGGGTCGGCGATGTCGTCGATGAACGTCGTCTCGATGTCGAGCCGCGCGAGGTTGTCGAGGAGCAGGCCCCGGGTGCCCTCGTAGATGTGCGTGGACGACACGATGTGGTCGCCGGCGGCCGCGACGGTGAGCAGGGCTGTGGCGACCGCCGCCTGGCCGCTGGCGACGAGCACGGCGTCCGCGCCCGACTCCAGCGCGGCGAGCTGGCGTTCCACGGCGCGGACGGTCGGGTTCCCGGTGCGGGTGTAGCCGAAGCCCGCTCCGGTGCGGAAGTGGTCGGCCGCGTGATCGAAGTCGTCGAACTCGAAGCCCGCCGTCAGGTAGATCGGTGTCGCGCGCGATGCGGCGGTGTCCCGGTCGCGCGCCGCATGGACCGCGCGGGTGGCGAAGCGGGGGTGTGCGACGGTCATGCGGTGCCTCTCGGTCGTTCGGTGCTCAACAGAGTGTCATGGCGGATCGGAGCACGGCCGAGCGGTGGTAATCTGACGTCATGCGGACCGTGCTCCTTCTTCTTATGGGCCGCGACGAGACCTCGATCTAGAGCCCCTCCTCGTCGCGGAGTCCATCGTGGGCCGAACCGTCAGCCACAGGAGACACGCAATGACCACCCCCGCACACAGTGCTGATCCGTCACGCCGCAGGACACTCGCCGAGAAGGTCTGGGACGACCACTTGGTCGTCAAAGGCGACAACGGCGAGCCCGACCTGATCTACATCGACCTGCACCTCGTGCACGAGGTGACGAGCCCCCAGGCCTTCGATGGGCTGCGCACCGAAGGACGACCGCTGCGCCGGCTCGACCTCACGATCGCGACCGAGGACCACAACACGCCGACCTGGGAGATCGACAAGCCGATCGCCGACCTCACCAGCCGCACGCAGATCGAGACCCTGCGACGCAACGCGGCGGAGTTCGGTGTGCGTCTGCATTCGCTCGGTGACGCGGAGCAGGGCATCGTGCATGTCGTCGGGCCGCAGCTCGGTCTGACCATGCCGGGAATCACGGTGGTCTGCGGAGATTCGCACACCTCGACCCACGGGGCGTTCGGTGCGATGGCGTTCGGCATCGGCACGAGCGAGGTCGAGCACGTCATGGCCACGCAGACGCTTCCGCTCAAGCCGTTCAAGACGATGGCGATCAACGTCGACGGGACACTGCGTCCCGGGGTCACGGCGAAGGACATCATCCTTGCGGTGATCGCGAAGATCGGCACGGGCGGCGGACAGGGCTACGTGCTCGAGTACCGCGGCAGCGCGATCCGCGCCCTTTCGATGGAGGGGCGCATGACGATCTGCAACATGTCGATCGAGGCCGGTGCGCGCGCAGGCATGGTCGCTCCCGACGAGACGACCTTCGCGTACCTCGAGGGGCGCCCGCACGCGCCCAAGGGCCAGGATTGGGAGGACGCGGTCGCCTACTGGCGCACGCTGCCGACCGACGAGGGCGCAACGTTCGACGCCGAGGTGTTCATCGATGCCGACGAGCTCGAACCGTTCGTGACCTGGGGGACCAACCCCGGTCAGGGAAGCTCGCTGTCCGCCTCCGTGCCGGACCCGGCACAGATCGTCGATCCCAACGAACGCGCCGCGGCGGAGCGTGCGCTGGAGTACATGGACCTGACCCCCGGCACGCCGCTCAAGGAAGTACCGGTGGATGCGGTCTTCATGGGGTCGTGCACGAACAGTCGTATCGAGGACCTGCGCGCCTTCGCCTCGGTCATCGAAGGCAAGAAGAAGGCCGACGGCGTCCGCGTGATGGTGGTTCCCGGATCCGCGCGGGTGCGCCTGGAGGCCGAGGCGGAGGGCTTGGACAAGGTCATCAAGGACTTCGGAGCGGAGTGGCGCTTCGCCGGCTGCTCGATGTGCTTGGGCATGAACCCCGACCAGCTCGCGCCGGGGGAGCGGTGCGCCTCCACATCCAACCGCAACTTCGAGGGCCGTCAGGGCAAGGGAGGGCGCACGCATCTCGTGTCGCCGCTCGTCGCCGCCGCCACCGCGATCCGTGGCACGCTGTCCAGCCCGAGCGATCTGACCGAAGGGTTCTGAATCATGGAGAAGTTCACCACTCACACCGGCATCGCGGCGCCGTTGAAGCGCTCGAACGTGGACACCGACCAGATCATCCCCGCCGTCTTCCTCAAGCGGGTCACCAAGACCGGTTTTGAGGATGCGCTGTTCCACGGATGGCGCCAGGACCCGGAGTTCGTCCTCAACCAGCCGGCGTTCCAGGGGGCGTCCGTGCTTCTCGCCGGACCCGACTTCGGCACCGGCTCCAGCCGTGAGCACGCGGTCTGGGCCCTGCGCGACTTCGGCTTCAAGGTCGTGCTCAGCCCTCGTTTCGCCGACATCTTCCGCGGTAATTCCGGCAAGCAGGGCCTCCTCGCGGCGACCATCTCCGAAGAGGATCTCGAGCGTTTCTGGGCCGAGATCGACCGGAATCCCGGGGTGTCGATGACCGTCGACCTCGAGGCGCGGACGGCGTCCATCGGCGACGTCCAGGCCGACATCGGGATCGACGATTACACTAGATGGCGGCTCCTCGAAGGGCTCGATGACATCGGGCTCACGCTGCGCAACGAAGACAAGATCGCGCAGTTCGAGGCCCGTCGCGAGTCGTGGCGGCCACGGACCCTTCCCGTTCAGTAGACGGTGGGGGCGGGGGAGCCAGGGGCAACCCGCCCCCGAAATCCGTAAATGAAGTGAGGCTCCGAATGACGACACCTGTGCGCGACGCTCTTCCGGACGGAGTCCCTGCACTCACCGGAGACGTCCTCGCCATTCGAGGCGGACGTCCACTCCGCGGCCGTGTCGACGTCAAGGGTGCGAAGAACCTGGCCACGAAGGCCATGGTCGCGTCCCTCCTCGGCGAGACCGTCAGCACGCTACGAGACGTCCCCGCCATCAGCGATGTCGCCGTCGTGCGTTCGCTGCTCGAGGTGCACGGCGTCCGGGTCTCCGAGGGCGACGAGCCCGGTTCGCTCGTGTTCGACCCCAGCGACGTGGAGTCCGCACACTTCGAGGAGATCGACGCGCACGCGGGGGCCTCCCGTATCCCGATCCTGTTCTGCGGCCCGTTGCTGCACCGTCTCGGACAGGCGTTCATCCCCGACCTCGGCGGGTGCCGCATCGGCGACCGCCCCATCGACTTCCACCTGGACGCACTGCGCAAGTTCGGCGCGATCGTCGAGAAGCTCCCCAGCGGCATCCGCCTCTCGACCGGGGGAACGCGTCTGCACGGCGCCAACATCCACCTCCCGTACCCGAGCGTCGGTGCGACCGAGCAGGTTCTGCTCACGGCCGTCCGCGCCGAGGGCGTCACGGAGCTGCGCAACGCAGCCATCGAGCCCGAGATCATGGACCTGATCGCCGTGCTGCAGAAGATGGGCGCGATCATCTCCTACGAGCCGAACCGCGTCATCGTGATCGAGGGCGTCGAGAAGCTCCGCGGCTACGACCACCGGTCGATCTTCGACCGCAACGAGGCGGCATCCTGGGCCTCTGCCGCGCTGGCCACCGACGGCGAGATCTTCGTCGGCGGCGCCAAGCAGCAGGAGATGCTGACGTTCCTCAACGTCTTCCGCAAGGCGGGCGGCTGGTTCGACATCCAGGAAGACGGCATCCTGTTCCGTCGCGACGGCGAGATCAAGCCCGTCGTGATCGAGACCGATGTGCACCCCGGCTTCATGACCGACTGGCAGCAGCCGCTGGTCGTCGCGCTCACCCAGGCACACGGTCGCTCCGTCGTGCACGAGACCGTGTACGAGAACCGGATGGGCTTCACCGATGCGCTGGTCAAGATGGGCGCCGACATCGTCGTCCACCCCCGGGGTCTCCAGGACGGCCCGCGTCGGGTCCCCCGTCGCGACCTCGAGCAGGCCGCCGTCGTCACCGGCCCCACGCCGCTGCACGGCGCTGACATCGTGGTCCCCGACCTTCGCGGCGGCTACAGCCACGTCATCGCGGCGCTGACCGCCACCGGGGAGTCGAAGGTGTCCGGCGTCGACATCCTCAGCCGCGGCTACGAGAAGTTCCTCGCCAAGCTCGACGCGCTCGGCGCCGACTTCGACGTCATCCGGTGACCGAAGTGGCGTCCCGATCATCGGAGACGAAGCGCCCGAGCATCTTCTGGCCGCTCGCGGCGCTGGTGATCCCTCCGGTCTCCCTGATCGCGAAGATCCGCGTCCGCGGGGCGGAGAAGCTGCCGCGTGAGGGCTCGTTCGTGCTGGCCCCGAACCACTACTCGGAGTTCGATCCGCTCATCGTCGCCGTCGCCGTCTGGCGTGCCGGTCGTGCGCCGCGCTTCATGGCCAAGGAAAGTCTCTTCAGGGTGCCGGTGCTCGGCTGGTTCCTGCGCCGCACGGGGATGATCCCGGTCGCTCGTACCTCCTCGGCCGCGTCCGCTCGACAGACGATGAAGCAGTCGGAAGAGCTCGTCGAGCACGGTCGGGGTGTGATCGTGTACCCCGAGGGCACGCTCACACGTGATCCCGAGCTGTGGCCGATGCGCGGCAAGTCGGGCGCGGTGCGTCTGGCACTCGCCGACGGCATACCGTTGATCCCGATGGCCCAGTGGGGGACCCAGGCGATCATGGGGCGCTATCAGAAGGGTCTCAGCCTCTGGCCGCTGCGCAAGCCGGTCCGCGTGCTCATCGGAGATCCGGTCGATGTCGCGGATCTGCGTGAACGTGCGGGCGAGCCTGCTGCCCTCAATGAAGCCACCGATCGACTCATGAACGCCATCACCGCTCTGCTCGAGGAGCTTCGAGACGAGAAGGCTCCGGCGGAGCGATGGAACCCCGCGAACCACGGCCAGAAGGAGACCGGGCGCCTTGACTCCTAAGAGAACCGTTCCGAGCGGACCGCGCGTCACGGTGATCGGCGCCGGCAGCTGGGGGACGACCTTCGGCAAGATCCTCGCCGACGGCGGCGCACACGTCACGATGTGGGCCCGGCGTGCAGAACTCGCGCAGGAGATCAACGAGGCCAAGCGCAATTCACGCTACCTCCCGGGCATCAACCTCCCGCGGACGATGGCGGCCACCCACGAACTCGCGACATCGCTCGACGGCGTGGAACAGGTGTACCTGTCGGTGCCGAGCCAGTCGCTCCGCGAGAACCTGAAGGCGCTGCGCCCGTTGCTCGCCGACAGCGACACCAAGGTCATCAGCCTCATGAAGGGCGTCGAACGTGGCACGGGTCTGCGCATGAGCCAGGTGATCCAGCAGGAACTCCGCTGCGATCCCGACCGCATCGCCGTGGCATCGGGGCCGAACCTCGCACTGGAGATCGCGCGGGAGCAGCCCACCGCAGCCGTGATCTCCTCCCGTAGCCAGGAGACGGCCGATGTCGTCGCGCGCGCGGCTCGCAACCAGTATTTCCGCACCTTCGTGAACACCGACGTGATCGGCACGGAGTTCGGCGGCGTCCTCAAGAACCTGATCGCGGTCGCGATCGGCATCGTCGACGGCGTCGGGTACGGGGAGAACACGAAGGCATCGATCATCACGCGCGGACTCGTCGAGATGACGGACTTCGCGGTGGCCAACGGTGCGCATCCGGAGACGCTCCAGGGCCTGGCCGGTCTCGGCGACCTGATCGCCACGTGCCAGTCGCCGCTGAGCAGGAACAACACGGCGGGACGCCTGCTCGGCCAGGGGTACAGCTTCCAGGACGTCGTGAAGCAGATGCAACAGACCGCGGAAGGTCTCGCCTCCGTCGCTCCGATCCTGCAGCTCGCACGCGAAGCCGAGGTCGACATGCCCATCGTCGAGCAGGTGAAGATGGTGCTCGACGGCAAGATGGATCCGCGGGACATCGCACCCCACCTGACGACGGACGACGACACCCCGCAGGGTGAGAGGACCAACCATGGACAAGCAGACGGTGGTGGTGCTCTTCGGCGGGCGCTCCAGCGAGCATTCGATCAGTTCCGCAACGGCGGGGGGCGTGCTGGGAGCGATTGATCGCGACCGGTATGCCGTGATCCCGGTGGGCATCACCCGCGAGGGTGCATTCGTGCTGGAAGACGACGATCCCGCGAAGTTCCCGCTGGATGCGGCGCATCTCCCGGAGGTCGTCGACAACGGCACTCGTGTGCTGTGGCCGGAGCCGGGTGGCGACCGCACACTGCGCGTCGTGCAGGTGGACGGCTCGGTCGAAGGTTTCGGCGAGATCGATGTGGTGCTGCCCATCCTGCACGGACCGCACGGCGAGGACGGCACGATCCAGGGCTACTTCGACACCCTCGAGGTCCCGTATGCGGGCGGCGGCGTGCTCGACTCCGCGCTCTGCATGGACAAGCACTTCATGAAGATCGCCCTCCAGGCCGCGGGCATCGCCGTCGCTCCGTGGGTGACCGTGCGCCGCCGGGATTGGGACGGTGACGCCGCAGACGTGCGCCGCCGTGCCTCCGCGCTCGGTCTGCCGCTGTTCGTGAAGCCGGCGCGCGCCGGTTCGAGCGTGGGCGTGTCGAAGGTCGACACCGCGGACGAGCTCGACGCCGCGCTGGCCGTGGCCTTCGCGGAAGACGACAAGGTGCTGATCGAGACCGGCGTGAGCGGTCGCGAGATCGAAGTCGCCGTCCTCGAGGGCGCCGACGGCGTCCGGGCATCTCTGCCGGGCGAGATCGTGCTGACGTCCCGCGGCTTCTACGACTTCGAGGGCAAGTACCTCGGCGGCGACGGCGTCGATGTCGTGTGCCCGGCGGAGCTGACCGATGCCGAGACCGCAGCGATCCAGCAGGCGGGTATCCGCGCGTTCGACGCGGTGGACGGCCGGGGACTCGCCCGGGTCGACATGTTCCTCACCCCGACGGGCGAGTTGGTCGTCAACGAGCTGAACACGATGCCCGGCTTCACGCCGATCTCGATGTTCCCGAAATGCTGGGTCGCCTCGGGGCTGAGCTACGGCGAACTGATCACCGAGCTGGTCGAAGCGGGCCTCCGCCGCTGAACATCGAGTTCCCCGTGGCGATCAGCTCGCGGGGAACTCGACCCGATCGGTGCACTTCGCTGTGGCCGGGGCGAGCCCGGACTGGATGCTCTGCGAGATCGAGTCCACGATCGACTGGAAGTCGATCTGCTCGCCGCGCCGGATGTTCAGCTCGACCGCGGGATCCCGGCCGTAGGTGACGAGGCGCTGACGTTCCTCCTCCTGCTCGAGGACCAGCCAATCGACGCCCCCCAGCGTGGTGCACACGAGGGCGGAGGGAGCCGGCGGCTCGACGCCGCAGCGCAGCGCGACCGCGGTGGGCTCGCCCCACGCACCCGTGGCCTGGGCATCCGTCCACACGCGGTCGAGACCGGCGACGTTGTCGGGCAGCAGGACCGACACCGAGGCGCATGCGGGATTGTTCGCATCGTCGGCCGGTTCGAGGTGCACGGTCGTCGCGCAACCGGAGAGGGCGGCGGAGAGGGTCACCGCGCCTGCGAGGGCAGCGAGGCGACGGGAACGAGGCATGCTTCCAGGCTACCGTTGACAGCATGCCCTCCCGACCCGACGCCGACGATCCACGCCTCGGCGATGTCTCCGAAGGACGCATCCTCCACGCGATCCTGAGCCGAACGTCTTCCGCCTCGCACGCCCTCATCGGCCCGGGGGACGATGCCGCGGTCGTCGCGACCCCCTCGGGCAGTGTGGTCGCGACGACCGACACCCTGGTGCACGGA
>NZ_JBMJAF010000001.1:519928-620415 GCF_049099505.1 Microbacterium sp. IO18 | reverse complement strand
CCCCCCCCCCGACACCCTGGTGCACGGACCCGACTTCCGCCTTGCCTGGTCGAGCGGATACGACCTCGGCTGGAAGGCCGCGGCCGTGAATCTGGCGGATGTCGCTGCGATGGGCGCACGTCCGACGGCACTCCTCGTCGCGTTGGCCGTGCCCGCCGATCTCCGACTCTCCTTCGTGGAAAGGCTCGCAGACGGCTTCCGGGACGCCTGTGACGCCCTCGCGCCCGGTTGTGCGGTCGTCGGAGGGGATCTGACGGTGTCGGATGTGCTGACGGTCGCTGTGACGGCGCTCGGAGATCTCGAAGGCAGGGCGCCGGTGACCCGCAGCGGGGCGCGTCCTGGCGACGTCGTCGCGGTGGCGGGAGAACTCGGCCACGCCGCGCACGGACTGGCGGTGCTGTTCGGACGCTTTCGTGACGGAGACGTACCGGTGGCGGTCGACCCGGCGATGCTCGCCGCAGGGGAGAGCGCGGCGGTGGCCGCGCAATTGCGCCCCTCTCCGCCGATCGGACTCGGTGCGGTCGCCGCAGCGGCCGGCGCCAGCGCGATGATGGATGTGTCGGACGGGCTCGCCCTCGACGCCCGGCGGATGGCTGCGGCCTCCGAGGTCACCATCGCGCTCGACCGCGAGACGCTCG
This sequence comes from Microbacterium sp. IO18, assembly GCF_049099505.1. Lineage (NCBI taxonomy): Bacteria > Bacillati > Actinomycetota > Actinomycetes > Micrococcales > Microbacteriaceae > Microbacterium > Microbacterium sp. IO18. The sequence continues at coordinate 619,777 of NZ_JBMJAF010000001.1, read as the reverse complement.
GTGATGACCCCGAGCGTGCGATCGCCGGTGGCGAGGACCATGCGCTGCTCGCGACTTTCCCCGCGGATGCGCTTCCGCCGGGCTTCCGTGCGATCGGACGGGTGCTTCCGCGCGGCGAGGAGGACCTGCTGTGCGACGGTTCGCCGGTCGAGGTCAGCGGGTGGGACCCCTATCGCGACTGGGACTCGGTCTCGGGCTGAGCGTCGGACGTCTTCGGCTCGTCGTCCGCCCGGGGCTCGGCCCACCAGAGGGCGGTGTCGCCGTAGGTCTTCTCCCGGAACAGGTCGAGGCCGGCGGCGGGAAAGTCCGGTGGCGTGGATCGGCGTGCACGTTCGACCACGACGACGGCATCGGGGGACAGGAGCGGCGCGAGCGCGACGAGATCCGCTGTCATCGCGGCATCGTCGAGGTCGTACGGCGGATCGCTGAAGACCAGATCGAAGGGGCCGGTCGCCCGCTGCAGGAACGTGCGGACCGCGCCCTCGTGCACACGGCCCGGCGCCATGCCGCCGGCCTTCGCCACGGCCGCGGCATTGCGGCGCACGATCGCGGCAGCCTGCCGTCCGCGCTCCACGAACTCCGCCGACGCCGCGCCCCGGCTCAGCGACTCGAGGCCGAGAGCACCGGAACCTGCATACAGGTCGAGGACCCGGGCTCCGTCGATGGCACTCAGTGACTCGAGCGCGCCGAAGAGCGACTCACGCACACGGTCGCTTGTGGGGCGCGTTCCCGCACCGGGTACGTCGAGTCGAGTGCCCCTGGCTCTGCCCGCGATGATCCTCGTCACCCGTTCACGATACGACAGCAGCGGTACGGCCGGTGTCGGTCGGGTTCCCTAGACTCGGAGCATGTCGCTCTCGCTCGATTCCTCGCTGGAGGACGCGCTCGGCGCGGCGTCTGCCAAGACGCTCGGTCGTGCGTTCGCCATGCGGAGCGTCGGTGACCTCCTGGCGCACTACCCGCGCCGGTACGCCGACCCGGGTGAGCTCACCCCGATCCGTGATCTGCCGCTCGGGGAGACGGTGACCATCGTGGCAGAGGTGCTCTCATCGAGCTTCCGGCGCATGCGCAACCGTCCGGGAGCCATGGTCGACGTGGTGATCGGAGACGGCATCGGACGCATGTCGCTCACGTTCTTCGCGAAGAACGTCGGGGCCGCGGAATGGCGCTCCAAAGATCTCGCCGTCGGACGGCGGGGAGTGTTCTCCGGAAAGGTCGGAGAGTTCAACGGAGTGACGCAGTTCGCGCATCCGGAGTACGAGCTCTTCGACGATGAAGACTCCGCGCGGCGGAGCGCAGACGCGCGTGCGGCTGTTCCCATCCCGATCTATCCGGCCACCTCGACGATCCAGACCTGGCAGATCGCCCGGCTCATCGGACGGGTGCTGGACGACCTCGCCGAGGTGCCCGACCCGCTGACGAAGGACATCCGCGAGAGCGAAGAGCTGCTCACGGCCGGCGAGGCGCTCGAACGTATCCACCGCCCGCGGACGCGCAACGACATCGATCCGGCGGTCCGCACTCTCCGGATGCATGAGGCTCTCATTTTGCAGACGGCGCTCCTGCAGCAGCGGGATGCGGTCCGGGCGCTCTCGGCGACGGCTCGTCCAGCCGGTCCCGGCGGACTCCTGGAGCGCTTCGACGCGGCGATGCCCTACACGCTGACGCCCGATCAGGAGACGGTCGGCGCGCAGATCGCGGCCGACCTGATGGGATCCTGGCCGATGAACCGGCTCGTCCAGGGTGAGGTCGGTTCGGGTAAGACCCTCGTCGCGCTGCGGGCGATGCTGCAGGTCGCCGAGAGCGGAGGCCAGGCCGCTCTGATCGCCCCCACTGAAGTTCTGGCCGGCCAACATCTGCGTTCGATCGCGAAGATGCTGGGCCCGGAACTGGCGCCGCTGCTGATGCCCACGCTGCTGACCGGGCAGCTTCCCGCTGCCGAGAGACGCAAGGCCGCCCTCCGGGTCGCCTCGGGTCAGGCGCTCATCGTGGTCGGCACGCACGCCTTGCTGGGGGAGAAGACCACCTTCGCCGATCTCGGCCTCGTGGTGGTGGACGAGCAGCACCGCTTCGGCGTCGAACAGCGTGAGGCACTTCGCGCCAAGGGGTCGAGTCCGCACGCACTGGTCCTCACGGCGACGCCGATCCCGCGAACGGTGGCGATGACGGTGTTCGGCGACCTCGACACCTCGGTCATCCGGACGATGCCGGCCGGCCGTGCAGGCATCGAGTCCTTCGTGGCACCGCTGGCCGAGCACCCGGGATGGTTCAACCGGGTCTGGGAGCGCGCGGCAGAGGAGATCGCACAGGGCCGCCAGGTCTTCGCCGTGTGCGCCGCGATCGATACCGCCAAGAAGACCGCGGAGGCCGGTGAGCAGCCGCCTCTCGCCCCCGATGGGGCCTCCGGCCCCCGGTGGGGGGTGGTGCAGCTCGACGAGGCGCTGGCGACGCATCCGACGCTCGGCGGGATCCGTCGTGCCGTGCTCCACGGCCGGATGCCTTCGGAAGAGAAGGATGCGGTGATGCAGGCGTTCGCGCGCGGTGACATCGATCTGCTCCTGGCGACCACGGTCATCGAGGTCGGCGTCGATGTGCCGAATGCATCGACGATGATCGTGCTCGATGCCGACAGGTTCGGTGTGTCCCAGCTGCATCAGCTGCGAGGGCGCGTCGGCCGTGGCGGCGTGCCTGGTCTCTGCTTGCTGGTCACCGAAGCGGAATCCGGCTCCCTCGCGCGGGATCGCGTCGACGCGGTCGCGGCGACGCTCGACGGGTTCGCACTGGCAGAGGTCGACCTGGAATTGCGCGGCGAGGGCGATGTGCTCGGCGCGGCGCAAGCCGGGGTGCGTTCCTCGCTGAAGCTCCTCCGTGTCGTGAAGGATGCGGGTCTCATCACCCGAGCGCGTGAACTGGCCGAGACGATCCTCGTGGCCGATCCTGCTCTCGACGCGCATCCGGGCCTGCGTGAGGCCATCGCCCGCCGCGTGAGTGACGAGGACCGTGCGGCGCTCGCGAAGAACTGAGGTGCGCGCGAGGTGCCCTAGGCTGGTGGCATGAGCAGCAGGATCGCCGTCGTCCCGGGTTCCTTCGATCCGCCGACCCTGGGTCATCTCGATGTGATCCGTCGGGCCGCGGCCCTGTACGACGAGCTCCACGTGCTCGTGGTGCACAACCCGGGCAAGGAGGCGATGCTCCCGATCGCACAGCGCCTGTCGCTGCTGGAGCGTTCGATCGCCGACGACGGGATGTCGGGGAACATCGTGATCGGGTCATGGACCATGGGTCTGCTGGTCGACTATGCGCGCGATGTCGGCGCCGGTGTGCTCGTGAAGGGCATCCGCTCCCAGATCGACGTCGCGTACGAGTCTCCGATGGCGATCGTGAATCGGCACCTTGCCGGCATCGAGACCGTGTTCCTGCTGCCCGATCCCTCGCATGCGATGGTCTCGAGCTCCCTGGTGCGTCAGGTCGCTTCGCTTGGCGGCGACGTCGCACCGTTCGTTCCGCCGGCGGTTGCCGACTTCCTCGACACGGGCGCCCGCGGAATCTGACCGCCGTTCCTGAGTACGGGCTCGGCGCGACCCTGGGGCGACCCGAGTAGCATGGCGGAGTGCGCTCTCGAATGAACGGTCCCTTCGTGCTCCCCGTCCGCGACATCGTCCGGCGACCGGGGGAGATGCGTGAACACGAGTTCTCCGTGGCTCTCAAAGAGGCATGGGGAGAGGGCATCGTGACGTTCGAAGCCGGCTCCGAGATGGCCCTCGACGTGCGGCTGGAGTCCGTTCACGAGGGGATTCTCGTGTCCGGAACGGCCGATGCAGAATACGTCGGCGTCTGCGGCAGATGCCTGATCGACATCGCCCGGCCCGTCGAAGTCGAGTTCCAGGAGCTTTTCGCGTATCCTGGTGAGGAAGAAACTGACTTCGAGGTTCAAGACGACCACGTGGATCTTGAAACTCTCGTCAGGGATGCGGCCGTATTGTCGCTTCCTTTTCAGCCGGTGTGTCAGCCGGATTGCCCGGGTCTCGACCCGAAAACGGGTGAGCGACTGGCCGTGAGCACCGGAACGGAGCAGGTGGCTCCCATCGATCCTCGATGGAGTGCGCTCCAGAACATCACAGACCAAGACGGCGCGGAAGAATCTCGCGCCGCCGAGAAAGAAGAGAGCTAGTCATGGCTGGTAACCCCCCGAAGCGCAAGGTTTCCCGTTCGAACACCCGCTCGCGCCGCGCGCAGTGGAAGGCGGCTCCCGTCGCCCTCGTCAAGACCATCGAGAACGGTCAGGTCGTCTACAGCCGTCCGCACCAGGCGAAGGTCGTCACGGACTCGCAGGGCACCGAGCTCTTCCTGGAGTACAAGGGCCGCAAGGTCGCCGACGTCTGAGTCGCGAACCGTGACGGAGGTCCCCGGGGGGACGAGACCTCTCCCAGATAAGCTCCGCGTCGAGATCGACGCGGAGCTTCTGGGGTTGGCCCTCACCCACCGCTCCTACGCGTATGAGCACGGCGGGATACCGCACAACGAGCGCCTGGAGTTCCTCGGCGACTCGGTGCTCGGGCAGGCGGTGACCGTCATGCTGTTCACCACGCACCCGGACCTCGACGAGGGTGAACTGGCGAAGCGACGTGCGAGCGTCGTCTCGACCGTCGCACTTGCAGAGGTGGCGCGGGGGATCGATCTCGGCAGTCACCTGTTGCTCGGACGCGGAGAAGAGCAGACCGGTGGTCGCGACAAGGATTCGATCCTCGCCGACACCATGGAAGCGGTGATCGGGGCCACCTATCTCTCCGCAGGACCGGATGCGGCCACGGAACTCGTGCTGCGTCTCACGAAGCCGCTGCTCGCCGACCCGGAGCGCTACGGCGCGGCGATGGATCCCAAGACGAGTCTGCAGGAACTCGCCGCCCGCGTCGGTGCGACGCCGCCCCAGTACTCGATCGAGGCGAGCGGTCCCGATCATGACCGTCGTTTCACGGCGACCGTCGTGGTCGGTGACGTGACCATGACCGGCACCGGCAGCAGCAAGAAGACCGCGGAGATGGCGGCTGCCCTCAGCGCCTGGCGCACGCTCAGCGCGCGTGCCTGAGCTCCCTGAAGTCGAGGTCGTCCGCGCCGGCCTCGCGCCGGCCGCTGTCGGATCCCTGATCACCTCGGTGAGCGTGCTCGATGAACGCGCGCTCACGCGGCACTCCGCCGGCGCCGAGGATTTCGTCGTCCGGCTCGAGGGGCGACATTTCGCCGCGGCCTCTCGCCGGGGGAAGTTCCTCTGGCTTCCGCTCGATGATGACGACTCCGCGTTGATCGCGCACCTGGGGATGAGTGGGCAGATGCTCCTGCGCGCGCCGGAGGCTACCGCGGAGCGACACGAACGTGTGCGCATCGGCATCGAGCATCCCGAACATGGCGAACTCGCTATCGTGTTCGCAGACCAGCGCACCTTCGGCTCGCTCGCGGTCGACGCCCTGGTGGACGACGGCGGTTCGAGGATTCCGACCCAAGTCGTCCACATCGCCCGCGACCCGCTCGATCGCCGCTTCGACGACGACGCCTTCCGCGCGGCGCTCGCCCGGCGTGGCAGCGCGATCAAGCGGGTCCTCCTCGATCAGGGCGTGGTGAGCGGTATCGGCAACATCTACGCCGACGAGTCCCTCTGGGCGGCGCGCATCCACCCCGAGACCCCCGCGGCCCGCCTGTCGACGCCGTCGGTGCGCAGACTGCTGGCCGAAGTGCGCAGCGTGCTGGAGAAGGCACTTGCCGAGGGCGGGACGAGTTTCGACGCCCAGTACGTCAACGTCAACGGGCAGGCGGGTTATTTTGCTCACTCCCTCAACGCCTACGGGCGACAGGGAGAACCCTGCGCACGATGCGGCACGAGTATCCGTCGTGTGTCGTTCATGAACCGCTCATCGCATTTCTGCCCGTCCTGCCAGCGTCGGCGCTGAACTCTTCGCGTCACGCGGTCCGGAACGCCTTTCGCAGAAGCGGACGGGTCGCCCAGGTGCTGGCCCACACGAGGGCGATGCCGACACCGACCACAGCGCTGATCGTCAGCACCGACACGGGCGCGGTGATCACGGCGATCCCGACGAGCGGGAACACCAGGAGCGCCGCGACCAGAGCCGAGCCGATCGCCGTGACGAGCAGGGGAGACATGATCGCGCGACGGCGGGCACGATCCACCGTCTCCACCGGCATGCCCAGGTGATGGAGGCTGCGATGCAGCTCCCGCTGGTCGAGCACGTCCGATGCCTGATTGACCCCGACGGAGGCGGCGACCATGAGGAAAGAGCCGATCAACGTGATGATGAGACCCGTGCGGATATCACGGGCGAGGGCGAAGTCGGCGGCGGATGCATCCGCGCTCGTCATCACATTCATCAGCGCGACGCCGGTGCCTGCGAACACGGCCATGAAGCTCGCCATCGCGATGCCGCCGACCTGACGCCAGGCCGCTTTCGGTGAGTCGAGAACGATGCGTGCCGCGAGCAACCGCTCGGGCTGTTCGGCACGACGCAGCTGGCGGGACGCCGAGACCTTGAGAACCCAGGGGCCGATCACGTTGAGGACGGCCAGGGCGGCGCCGAACAGTCCGGCGAGGACGACGACGGTGATGACGAAGCCGCCGATCGACGGGAACACCGAGATCAGCACGAAGGCGATGGCGATGGCGCCGGCAGCGAGAAGGGCGCGGATCCAGTGCACGCTCGACACGGTCGTGCGGGTCCGGACACCGAGTGGTGAGATCACGACGCGACGGAGGCCGATGACCGCACTCGCGGACGCGAGCACGAGCACACCGGCGAAGACGAGGGCGATCAGTGGCGGTGGAAGGATGACCGCGCCGAACCCGAGCGGTTCGCCCCGGAAGGGGATGAGCCCGATCAGAGGGCTGATCGCGAGGTGCCCGAGGACACCGGCGAGTGCTCCGGCGGCGGCGACGAGGGCAGACTCGGCGACCGTGACCACGGTGACGCCACCGGGAGTGACCCCCAGCAGGCGAAGTGTCGAGAGTCGTTCGTCACGGCGCCGCGCCGACAGGCGTGCCGCCGCGCCGCCGAGCGAAATCAGCGGGACGACGAGAAGCACGAGGGCGATCGCGGCGAGCGCCTGATACAGAGGGGCGTAGTCATCGGACCACCCCCAGAACGACTGGGCTCCACCGATCACCGTCAGGACGAGCGTCGTCACGACACCGAACGCGATGACCGGGAGCGCGAGCACGCTGTTCTGCCCGGGAGCAGGGCGCAGCAGCATGGACAGGACGTTACCGTTCACGCGGCCACCGCCGAGGGGATGATGCGACCGTCGCGGACGGCGATCGTCCGGGTGCAGCGCGCGGCGACATCGGGGTCGTGGGTCACGACGACGAGTGTCCGCCCTTGACCTGTCGTCGACCACAGGAGTGCGTCCATCACCTCGGACGACGTCTGCGAGTCGAGGGCGCCGGTCGGTTCGTCGGCGAAGACCAGCTCTGCACCGGTGGCCTGCGCACGGGCGATGGCCACCCGCTGGGCCTGCCCGCCCGACAGCTCGCCGATCCGACGCTCCTCCATCCCGGCGAGCCCGAGCGCGGCGAGCCAGGAGGCCGCGTGCGGGACGGCATCCCGTCGCCGGACACCGTTGATCATGGAGGCGAGGGCGACGTTCTCCACGGCGGTGAGCTCCGGGATGAGGAGTCCCTGCTGGAAGACGAAGCCGAACCGCTCGCGCCGGAGCCGGGAACGGGCGGACTCCCCGAGGGCGGTGACCTCGATCGGCGCGCCTTCGGCCGGACGGAAGACGACACTTCCCGCATCGGGCGCGGTGATACCTGCCAGAACGTGCAGGAGCGTTGTCTTGCCGGAACCGGAGGCACCCATGATCGCGACGGACTCGCCGCGACCGATCGCGAGGTCGACACCGGCGAGTGCGCGGGTCATCCCGAAGGTCTTGCTGAGGGCGTGGGCTTCGATCACAGGAACATTCATGATCCCAGCCTCTCCGCAGCCCCGCCCTGGGTCGTCGGCCTGGCGGATGACGATGCGGACCCGAGGTCATCCCGTCGAATGAGATCGGGCCCGCACGTGTCTCAGAGAGCGCGCTGCCAGCCGCCGGCGTAGGACACCGGGACGAAGCCGATCGCCTCATTGATGTTCAGCATCGGCCGGTTCTCCTCCGCGTTGAAGGTGGAGACCACGGTGGAATCCGGCATCAGCTCCCGCCAGCGGAGCAGATTCGCACACTTCACGATCGTGCCGAGACGATGCCCCCGGTGGTCCTTACTGACCAGAGTGCCGAACTGGTGCGTGACCCCGGTGCGGTCGGCCGCGATGAGAAGCTCGTTGTAGGCGACGAGCTCTCCGGTGGACACGTGTTCGACGGCGACGACCGAGACGGCCTGACCTGCACCGAGGAGACGCGCTTCGCGGCGCACGACGCGCTCCGCGTCCCAGGCCTCCTCCGGGAAGTCCATGTCGCCGCTCGGCGCATCCGTCGACAGCCGCGCGAGGACCCCGGCGAAGCCGTCCCGCAGCTCCGGCGGGGTCGGCATGTTCCACTCGATGACGCGATAGTCGGCTCCGGCCACTGCGAGCGCGTCGTCCAGCGCGGTGCGCAAGGGGGCAGGGTCGCTCCGGAGGTCGAACTCGCTGTTGCGCTCGACCTGCTCCAGGACGAACCCGTTCGCCTCGGCCAGGTCGGAGAGCGGGGTCGCCGGGATGCGACCCCACCCGGTGCGCGGAACGAGCATCCGGTCGGCTTCCTTCGGCCGGTGGAGGCTCCAGAGCTGCAGAAGACTCCGACCACGCGCACGCGCTTCCGCTTCGGCGCGGGCGAGCAGGGCATCCTCGACGCCCCGGCCCCAGTGCGCTTCCGGCACCAGCAGGTCGAGCTCCGCGGCATGCGCCTCGGCCTCCTGCGCGAAGGAGACCGTGATCATCCCGACGATCTCGTCGTCCACGCGGGCGACGAAACCGAGGTCGAGTGAATCGGTGTCGTCCTGCCAGTCCGGGAGCATCTGCGCGGCGTCCGGAGCGAGATCGGGCAGACCGACCTGCTCGTCGCAGATTCGCCGGTTGAGTTCGCCGTATGCGCGGAAGTCCGCGGCGTCGTCATCGTCCAGGGAGACCGGCACCACCAGGGGGGTGATCGTCGGTTCGATGGTCGTCATGTCTTTTCCTTCGAGTGGGGCTTCCGAGGGAGCCGGTGTGTGGAGCGGGTGCCCGCATCCGCCCGTGACGAGCACGGGCGGATGCGGCGCGGGGGATGGGGGAGCTGTCACAGCCGGACGTCCGTCAGCGCATCCCCCGCTGCATGTCGAACGTCAGCAGGGCGGACGACTCGGCGGCGGAGCGGTGGCGCTGCTCTCCGAGGAGGAACAGCTCGGACGGGTCGATGTACAGGCCGCGGCGGTGTCGCTGCGGGCGCTGCGCCCTCTGGAACAGCCAGAGGCCGATCCGGAGGGAGAGACGATCCGCGAGCGAGAGGCGGCGCAGTTCGTCGGGACGGGGGATCTGGAGGACCTCACGGTCCTCGATATCGGGCGGGTGGGAGACGCTGCGGTGCAACGTGGTGTTCACGGTGATTCCTTCGTGAGTGACGGTGAGATGGGGTGCGGAAGCACCGACGCGCGACCGCCGAAGCAGTCGGGGACGGTGCGGAGGGATGCGGCTCCTCGGGTCTGCGAAGACGCAGATGCCGAAGGCGGCGGAAGATCCGTGATCTGGAGCAGATCAGAGGGTGGGGCGCGGAAGGACCGACCGGAGACGGCCCACTACGGGCCGGGATTCTCGGGGTGCGGTTCTAGCAGAGCGCGCTCGAGCGGACGCCGGCGGTTACCGAGAACGCAGGGCGCGGCGCGAAATGCGCGGGCGCGGCGAGGCCAGTGGCCTGTGCGTTGAGCTGAATCATCATCGGTAACCTCCTTTCGTGTGGCGATCCGCACGCCACCGTAGCGAACGCGCGCCGGAGACGTCAAGCATCTCGTCTCGGACTCGGCGTGTCGCGCCGCCATCCGGTTCCGTGGGCATCCGCGCGGGATCACCGTTCCGGCCCGGAATTCCGGTAGCGTAGCCGCGTGATTCTCCCCGGACGAGCGGTGCCCGCATGCATCTGAAGAGCCTGACGCTCAAAGGGTTCAAGTCGTTCGCGCAGCCGACGAGTTTCGTGTTCGAGCCCGGTGTGACCTGCATCGTCGGTCCGAACGGCTCCGGAAAGTCCAATGTCGTCGACGCCCTCGCCTGGGTGATGGGGGAGCAGGGGGCGAAGACCCTGCGCGGCGGCAAGATGGAGGACGTGATCTTTGCGGGCACCTCGACCCGCGGTCCGCTCGGGCGCGCCGAGGTGCAGCTCACCATCGACAATGCCGACGGCGCTCTGCCGATCGAGTACGCCGAGGTGACGATCAGCCGCACGCTGTTCCGGAACGGTTCGAGCGAGTATGCGATCAACGGCGAGGGCTGCCGTCTTCTCGACCTGCAGGAGCTCTTGAGCGACTCAGGTCTGGGGCGCGAGATGCACGTGATCGTGGGTCAAGGACGTCTGGACACGGTGTTGCAGGCCTCTCCGGAAGATCGACGGGGCTTCATCGAGGAGGCCGCCGGAATCCTCAAGCATCGGCGACGCAAGGAGAAGACCCTCCGCAAGCTCGACGCCATGCAGACCAATCTCACTCGTCTGAGCGACCTCGCCGGAGAGATCCGGCGCCAACTCAAACCCCTGGGGCGCCAGGCGGAGATCGCGCGGGAGGCGCAGACCATCGCCGCCGTGGTCCGTGATGCCAAGGCGAGGATCTTCGCCGACGACGTGGTCGCTCTGCGTACCGCTCTGGCCGACCACACGCGCACCGAGCACGAACGCCACACCGAACGCCTGGTGCTGTCGGACCAGGCGGAGACGGTGCGGGCGAGCATCGCGCGCCTCGAGCACGAGCAGAACTCGGTCGCCGTCGACGAGGCGCGCAGCGTCGCCTTCGGGCTGGAGCAGGTGCAGGAGCGGATGCGCGGCCTCTACACGCTGGCGAATCAGCGCCTCGCCTTGCTCGGATCGGAGGAGGACGACGCCGCCGTCACCACGGTCACCGTCACTCAGGCCACGATCGACGAGGCGAAGGAAGAGATCGACGTGATCTCCGCGGGGCTGGGGGATGCGCAGGACGCGGCCGCGTCGGCGAGCCGCGAAGTGGTGCAGGCCCGCGCAGAACTGGACACGCTCGACGTGGACATCGCCGAGCAGAGCGCACTCGTCTCCGAGTACGACATGCGCATCTCCGCGCTGCGTGGCACGGCCGACGCGGCCTCCTCCGCCCTCGCCGCGGTGCGTGGGGCCGTTCTCCGGCAGGAGAATGCGCTCGAAGCGGCGAACATGCGTCGTCGGGAGGCCGCGGAGGCGCTCGAGGCGATCGACGATGCCGAGGCGCCCGAGGGCACCGCCGTCGAGTACGCCGCCGCGTACGACAGTGCCCAACGCGCCTCCACGGCGGCGGAAGCGGAACGGGAGACCCTGCGCGAGCGCCTGCACACCGCTGAGCGTGAGGTCGATGCTCTGACGGCGAAGGCCGCCGCGCTGAGCAGTGCACTGGCGCTGTCCGGTGGAGCGGCAGAGGTCGTCGAAGCCGGCGGGCGGGGCGTGCGCGGGCTCGTCGGTGACTCCGTGCAGGTCCGCGCCGGCTTCGAAGCAGCGATCGCGGCGGTGCTGGGCCCGCTCGCCGAGGGCGTGCTCATCGATACCGCCGCCGATGCCTTCGCGCAGGCCGAGCAGGCGGCCGAGCATCGCCGGGGAGTGGTCGACTTCGTCGTCGCGGACGTACCTGCCCCCCGGTCCGTGGTCGTCGCACCCATCGACGGTGTCACGCCTGCGGTGGAGACCGTCACCGCCCCCGATGGTGTTCTCGGCATCCTGTCCCATGTCCTCATCGCGAACGACCTGGATGCGGCTCGTGCTGCGCGCACAGCGCTCGACACGGCGGGTGACACGTCCACGACGATCGTGACTGTCGGTGGCGATGTGATCACGGCGCACACCCTGCGAACCGGGTCCGGAGGCGAGCGCTCACGGCTCGAGCTCGCCGCGGAGCGGGATGCCGCAGCGGAACGCCTCGCCGAGGTCCAGATCGTGGTCGACTCCCTCCGTGAGGCTCGGGAGGATGCGAACGAAGCGGTGGAGACGGCCCGGCGCCAGGCGAAGGATGCGCTGCGGGCTCTCCGCGAACACGACGCCGCTCTCGCCACGCATGCGGAGCAGCTGAACCGGGTCACGGTGCGGCACGAGTCCGCGGTCGCCGAATGCGAACGACTCGAGACGGGGCTCGCCCAGGCGCAGACCGCCGTTGCCGACGCCGAGGCGAAGGCCACCGATGCGAAAGCCGCACTGGACGAGGCGATCGCCACACCGCGCCCGGTACTCGACGCTTCCGCTCGCGACGGACTCCTGGAGGCGCTCGAACTCGCCCGGGAGGGAGAACTGCGCTCACGTCTCGAGATCGAGACTCTGCGTGAGCGGGTGCGCGCCGCCCAGGCGAGGGTGGCGAGTCTCGAACGGCAACGCGAACAGGAGCGGGATGCCGCGGCGGAAGCCGCACGCCGTGCCGTGATCCGTCGCGCTCAGCGCGAGGCAGCCTCCGGGGTGGCCGACGAACTCCCGCGCATCCTCGACTCGCTCGACCGATCGGTCACCGAAGCCCGTGTCGCTCTCGCCGAAGCCGAGGCGGCGCGGTCGGCGCAGAACCAGGAACTCGTTGCCCTGCGTGCCCAGGAGACGTCGCTCCGGGAACGCCTGGCGGGGCTGACGGAGAGCGTGCACGGGCTCGAACTGCAGATCCACGAGAAGAAGCTGCACCTGAGCAGCCTGCTCGAGCGGGTGTCGTCCGAGCTGTCACTCGACGAAGATATTCTTGTAGCGGAATATGGTCCCGATCAGCTGGTTCCTCGTGATCCGGGGACGGAACAGGCCGCCGAGGACGCGCACGACGACACCGCCATCCCGTTCGATCGTCGCATCCAGCAGCGTCGTCTGGCCGAGGCGGAGCGGAAGCTCGCGCAACTCGGCCGGGTGAACCCTCTGGCGCTCGAGGAGTTCGCTGCGCTCGAACAGCGCCATGCCTTCCTCACGGAGCAGCTCGCCGACCTGACGCAGACGCGGGAGGACCTCCTGACGATCATCGCCGACCTCGACGAGCGGATGGAGACGATCTTCGCGAGCGCCTTCGAAGACACCAAGGAGGCCTTCGGCCAGGTCTTCCCGCTGCTCTTCCCGGGCGGGACCGGGAGCATCTCGCTGACCGATCCCGACAACTTGCTGACGACCGGCATCGAGGTGTCGGTGCGTCCGGTCGGGAAGAAGATCGAGAGGCTGTCGCTCCTCTCCGGCGGTGAGCGTTCGCTGGCCGCCGTCGCGCTGCTCGTGGCGATCTTCAAGGCGCGACCGAGCCCGTTCTACATCCTCGACGAGGTCGAGGCCGCGCTGGACGACGCGAACCTCGGGCGGTTGCTCACGGTGTTCGAGCAGCTGCGGGAGAGCTCCCAGCTGCTCATCATCACCCACCAGAAGCGCACGATGGAGATCGCGGATGCGCTCTACGGTGTCTCGATGCGTCAGGACGGCGTGTCTGCGGTCGTCGGGCAGCGGGTCGGAGACAGGGCGGCCGCCGCCGTCTGACCGATCGAGGTCGGCTTCGCGGTCGATTCGCCCGCGCTACCCGTAGGCTGGAGGGATGGCGGAGAAGTCTTGGTCACTCGGTCGCGCACTGCGCGGCATGTTCGTCAAACCCACGATCGATGAGACCACGTGGGAGGACCTCGAGACAGCGCTGATCACCGCGGACTTCGGTCCCGACATCAGTGAGCGCGTCGTCGAGGAACTGCGTGCGAAGGTCGACAAGTACCGCACCACCGATCCTCAGGACCTGCAGCGGATGCTGCGGGAGACCCTGGAGGAGCACTTCGCGAAGTTCGACACCACCCTCAAGCTCACCGAGCGTCCTGCCGTCGTGCTGGTCGTCGGGGTCAACGGCGTCGGCAAGACCACGACCATCGGCAAATTCACGAAGTTCCTCCGCGGCTACCAGCGCAGTGTCGTGGTCGGTGCGGCGGACACGTTCCGTGCTGCTGCGGTCGATCAGCTCGCCACGTGGGCGCAGCGCGGGGGTGCAGCGATCGTCCGCCCGCAGCAGGAAGGTCAGGATCCCGCCTCCGTCGCCTTCCAGACTGTCGAGTACGCCAAGCGCGAAGGCATCGAGATCGCGATCATCGACACCGCCGGGCGTCTGCACACCAAGGGCGGTCTCATGGACGAGCTCACCAAGGTGCGGCGGGTGATCGAGAAGCAGGCGCCCATCAGCGAGGTCCTTCTCGTCCTCGACGCGACCACCGGGCAGAACGGCGTGATGCAGGCAGAGGCTTTCCTCGAGCACGCGGGCGTCACGGGGCTCGTCCTCACCAAGCTCGACGGCTCGGCCAAGGGCGGGTTCGTGCTGGCCGTTCAAGAGCGCACCGGTATCCCGGTCAAGCTCCTCGGGCAGGGGGAGGGGATCGACGATCTCACCGGTTTCACGCCTCATGTCTTCGTCCAATCCCTGGTCGGCTGAGGACGGGACTACCGCCGTGAGCACGAGGCTGGTTTCATAGCGTTATGGCGATCGAACACGACTACTTCGGACTCCTGTCCTCGGGTCCCGACGGCTCGATCTTCTGGTCGGAGACCGTGGAGCTCGGTGACCAGAGCGTCACCGTCGATCTGACCGCTCCGGACCAGGACGATGTGTCCGCCGACGCGCTCGACATCGCCGCCGGCCTCATCGCCGGCCTCGAGAACGTGGACGGGACGGCACGTCGCGGCATGCTGGCCGAGGTGGACGACCGCACCAGCGAGGTGACCGAGTACATCCTGCAGCAGCAGGAGGCCTACGGCGACGACCTCCCTGACGTCCTCGTCGATGTGTCGGGCGACGCCGCGGTGGACATCATCCGCTCGCTCCGACTGATGAGCATGACGATCCTGGCCGACGAGCACGGCGGTTCGGAACCCTTCGCCGTGCTCGAGTACGCCCTGGACGACAGCTCGTCCGACGATGTCCTGCTCGTCAACCTCGGCTCGGACGGTTCCGTCCAGTCGGTGATGAGCGCCGACTGAGGCGCCACCGCCGCGGGTGGCGCCTGCGACCCGGGCGTGGTCAGACGGCCTGTGCGAAACCGAGGTCCGCGCTGTCCGCGATATGCGCGAGGTGCTCGGGGATCTCCCGTCCCTTCGACACCATCGACTGTGCCCACAGACGACCCGCACGGTAAGACGAGCGCACGAGGGGGCCGGCGAGGACGCCGAGGAAGCCGATGCGCTCGGCCTCTTCCTTGAACTCCACGAACTCGGCCGGCTTCACCCAGCGCGCGACGGGGTGATGGCGCGGTGACGGACGCAGGTACTGCGTGATCGTGATGATGTCGCAGCCGGCGTCATGGAGGTCGTGCAACGCCTGGACGACCTCCTCCGGTTCCTCGCCCATCCCCAGGATCAGGTTCGACTTCGTGATCAGACCGGCGTCGCGGGCCTGCGTGAGCACATCGAGTGAGCGCTCGTAGCGGAACGCCGGACGGATGCGCTTGAAGATGCGGGGCACGGTCTCGACATTGTGCGCGAACACCTCAGGGCGGGCATCGAAGATCTGCCCGAGGAAGGCCGGATCGGCGTTGTGCTCGTTCGCGAGCAGTTCGACGCCGGTGTTCGGATTGAGCTCGTGGATCTTCCGGACGGTCTCGGCGTTGAGCCAGGCGCCCGTGTCGGGGAGGTCGTCCCGCGCGACGCTCGTCACCGTGGCGTAGCGGAGGTTCATGCGCACGACGCTCTCGGCGACGCGGCGGGGCTCGTCGGTGTCGTAGGCGTCGGGCTTGCCGGTGTCGATCTGGCAGAAGTCGCAGCGGCGGGTGCACTGCGAGCCCCCGATGAGGAACGTCGCCTCCCGGTCCTCCCAGCACTCGTAGATGTTCGGGCAGCCGGCTTCCTGACACACCGTGTGCAGGTCCTCGCTCTTCACGAGAGAGTGCAGCGCCGTGTATTCGGGGCCCATCTTCGCTTTGGTCTTGATCCACTCGGGCTTGCGCTCGATGGGGGTCTCGGCGTTGCGGACCTCCAATCGGAGGAGCTTGCGTCCTTCGGGGGCGGCGGTCATGCGGGAACTCCTGCGTACTCGGTGAGGAAGGCGGTCGTGACGTGATCGATGACGTCGGCGGGGGAGATGTCGGCTCCGACGATCTCGCTCACGGTGGTGACTCCGGCATCGGTGATGCCGCACGGGATGATCCCGCGGAACCCCACGAGGCTGTTGTCGCAGTTGATCGCGAAACCGTGCATCGTGACGCCCTGCTGCACTCGCACGCCGATGGCCGCGACCTTGTCCTCCGAGAGCGGGCGACGAACCCAGACGCCGCTCCGTCCGTCGACCTGGTACCCGTCCACTCCGAGAGGGCGGAGCACGTCGATCAAGATGCGTTCCAGTCGCCGCACGTGAGCGACGACGTCCATCGGTTCGGGGAGCCGGACGATGGGATACCCGACGAGCTGGCCGGGTCCGTGCCAGGTGATCTTCCCCCCGCGGTCGACGTCGATGACGGGTGTTCCGTCCTGAGGGCGTTCGTGCGGCTCGGTGCGCTTGCCGGCGGTGTAGACCGCCTCGTGCTCGAGCAGGATCAGCGTGTCCGGTCGACTTCCGTCCACCACCTCGGTGTGAACGCGGCGCTGCAGCTCCCACCCGTCGGCGTACGGCACGAGGTCCGGAGCCAGTCCCGGAGCGAGGATGTCCAGCATGAACGTCTCCCATCAACGATTAGTTGGATCGGGTCTAACAATACTCCCGATGAGGCGTATCGGATGCATGACGGTCGCGCGCGGTAGCGTGAGGGGATGAGTTCCATCGGTCGTGCAGGGCGCCCCAAGGCGTCGTCGCGCGAGACGCTCGCGGAGGCCGCGTGCGAGCTCTTCCTTGAGCGCGGCTATGAAGGAACCTCCGTCGCCGACATCACTCAGCGGGCAGGCGTGAGCCGATCGAGCTTCTTCAATTACTTCACTTCGAAGAGCGACGTCCTGTGGTCGGGCGTCGACGAGCGGATCGGACACGCGATCGAGTCCCTCGACGAGCTGGGGAGACGGGCGACGGGCGACGCCGTCCGGGACATCCTCCTGCTCGTCGTCCGAGACTTCGCGCCCGATGCATTGGCTCTCGCGCTCCGTAACGCGGCAGCCATGGGGCTCGAGGACGAACTCGTTCGCGACACCGGTCTGCGTCTGGCGAAGCTTTCTGCAGGGGTGTCGCGCGCGGCTCGCGGTTCCGGGGTCGACGCGGTGCGTGCCGACATCCTCGGCGCCGCGCACGCCGCGGCCGTCTTCTCATCGCTGCGGGTCTGGGCCGAGCAGGGGGCCGGCCGGGGTACTCCGGAAGCCCTGCTCGCCGATGCGCTGGGGACGATCCACGACCTTCCCTGGTCGGACTGACCCCGCGAGGCGGCCGAGCTCCGTGCCGCGCTGAGCGTGGAGGCTCCGCTCGCGTAGAATCGACAGCACCATGGCTACCTTTGGCACGCTCTCCGATCGGCTCACCGAGACCTTCCGCAACCTTCGCACGAAGGGAAAGCTCACCGCGGCCGACGTCGACGGCACCGTACGGGAGATCCGTCGCGCGCTGCTCGACGCCGACGTCGCGCTCGTCGTCGTCAAGGACTTCACCGCCAGAGTGCGTGAGCGCGCGCTCGGCGACGAGGTCAACAAGGCGCTGAACCCCGCGCAGCAGGTCGTGCAGATCGTCAACGAGGAGCTCGTCCAGATCCTCGGCGGCGAGCAGCGTCGGCTGCAGTTCGCGAAGACTGCTCCGACCGTGATCATGCTCGCGGGTCTGCAGGGTTCGGGTAAGACGACGTTCGCGGGCAAGCTTGCGAAGCAGCTCGAGGGCGAAGGGCACACGCCCCTCCTGGTCGCCGCCGACCTTCAGCGCCCGAACGCCGTCAACCAGCTCCAGGTCGTGGCGGAGCAGGCCGGCGCCACCATCTACGCGCCGGAGCCCGGCAACGGCGTCGGGGATCCGGTGAAGGTCTCGCGCGATGGTGTCGAGTATGCGCGACGTCAGCAGCACGACGTCGTGATCATCGACACGGCCGGCCGTCTCGGCGTCGACGCCGAGCTCATGAAGCAGGCCGCCGACATCCGCAAGGCGGTCACCCCCGACGAGGTCCTGTTCGTCATCGACGCGATGATCGGTCAGGATGCCGTCAACACGGCCAAGGCGTTCCAGGAGGGTGTCGACTTCACCGGCGTCGTGCTGTCGAAGCTCGACGGCGACGCGCGTGGTGGCGCGGCTCTCTCCGTGGCCTCCGTGACCGGCCGTCCGATCATCTTCGCGTCGACGGGCGAGCGCCTCGAAGACCTCGAGCCGTTCCACCCCGACCGTATGGCGAGCCGGATCCTCGACCTCGGCGACATCCTGACCCTCATCGAGCAGGCCCAGCAGGCCTTCGACGAGGAAGAGGCCATGAAGATGGCCGAGAAGCTTGCGACCGAGGCCTTCACCCTCGAGGACTTCCTCGACCAGCTTCAGCAGATGAAGAAGATGGGTTCGATGAAGAAGATGCTCGGGATGCTTCCGGGCATGGGGCAGATGAAGCAGCAGCTCGAGGACTTCGACGAGCGTGAGATCGATCGCACCGAAGCCATCATCCGTTCGATGACGCCGGGGGAGCGGCGAAACCCGAAGGTGCTCAACGGCTCGCGCCGTCTGCGCATCGCCCGTGGTGCCGGCATGACGGTCACCGACGTGAACCAGCTCGTGCAGCGCTTCGAGCAGGCCGCGAAGATGATGAAGACGGTGGCCCGAGGGGGCACGCCCAACATCCCCGGTATGGGTGCGGTGCCCGGCATGGGACGTCCCGGTGCTTCCTCGAAGCGGGGGAAGGGCAAGAAGGGCAAGTCTTCCGGCGGTTCTCGTTCGGGCAACCCGGCCAAGCGCGCTGCGGAGAACGCGGGCATCACCTCCTCGGCCGCACCCACGGGGTCGGGCTTCGGGCTGGGCAATGCCCCCCAGGCTCCCAGCGAGGCCGATCTCGCGGAGATCCAGAAGCTCTTCGGCAAGGGCTGAGCCTGGTCAGCGCGGTGCGGTGAGCACGGGCGCGACCGCCGAGGCGGCGGGACGTCCCGGTCCTGCTGCCGGACGCGCAACGATCTGGCCCAGCACCAACGCGCCGAGCGTCAGCACGAACCCGATGGCCTGGAGTGGCGTGAACCACTCGCCCGCGACGAGCGCACCGAGCAGGGTCGCGACGATCGGGGAGAGCAGCGCGAGGAGCCCCGGCACGATCACCGGCAGTTGCTGGACCCCGCGGAACCAGAGCGAGTAGGCGACGATCCCGCCCACCGTGCCGAGCCACAGGTACCCCAGCGTGGCTTCACCGTCGATCCGCGATGGCACCCCTTCGACGAGCAGAGTGACCGGTAGCAGCAGAAGCCCTCCGGCGCCGAGCTGCCAGCCGGCGTAGGCCACCGGCCCGACCCCGCTCGGCCTGCCCCAGCGCTTGGTGAGGATCATCCCCATTCCGGTCGCGGTGACACCGCCCAGCGCGGCGAGGACTCCCCAGAGATCGAGATCCGCCGCAGGGCCGAGGACGACCAGGGCGACACCGCCTGCTCCGACGACGGCGGCAGCCGCGGTGAGCGGTCGGATGCGCTCCTGCAGCACGAGCGAACCGAGAGCCAGCACGATGACCGGTTGAGCACCGGCAACCGCTGCCGCCACCCCGCCGGGGAGGCGTTCGGCAGCGAGGAACAGGAGAGGGAAGAACGCGCCGATGTTGAGTGCGCCGAGTGCCATCGACTTCCACCACCACGAACCGTGCGGAAGCCGTCGGCTCAGGACGACGGCGAGAAGCCCGGCGGGGAGGGAGCGCAGGAGCGCGGCGAACAGAGGGTGCCCGGGCGGGAGGAGTTCTGTCGTCACGAGATAGGTGGTCCCCCAGGAGATCGGTGCGAGGGCGGTGAGGAGCACGAGCATCACGCGGTTCATACCCCCAGCGTGCGCGCCGTGCGCCAATGAGTCCAACGCATGTTTGTCACCGCTTGCATGAGGGTTCATCATGGATACATGGAACTCCAACAGCTCCGGTACGTGGTGGAGGTGGCTGCCACCTCCAGCTTCACCAGGGCCGCCGAGCATTGCTTCGTGACTCAATCGGCTCTCAGCCACCAGATCGCTGCACTGGAGCGGGAACTCGGCCTGCGACTGTTCATCAGGTCGAGTCGGAGCGTTCGATTGAGCGAGGCCGGCGAAGCGTTCGTCGGGCACGCGCGTGCCGCGGTCCGGGCAGCGGAGCAGGCGCGGGAGGATGCCGCCGCCGTCGACGGCGCGGTGGTGGGGACTCTCCGCATCGGTGTCATCCCGACCGTGACCGCAATCGATCTCCCCGCCGTGCTCGTGGCCTTTCGTGGACAACACCCACAAGCACGAGTCGAACTGCAGGTGGGGAACAGCGACACGCTCGTCGCCCGGCTTCGTCGCGGCGATCTCGATGTGGCGCTTCTGGGCCTGCGCGACGGCGTGGACCCGGTCGGCGTGGCATCACGTGTCCTGTCGCGTGACCGACTCGTGGCGGCGGTCCCTCGCGGGCACGCTCTTGCGGGCGCGGAAGCGATTCGGATCGAGGACCTGGCCGATCAGACCTTCGCGGACTTCCCGGCAGCGACCTCTGGCCGGGCGCAGAGCGACGCCGCGTTCACGTCCGCGGGAGTGACGAGGGATGTCGCGTTCGAAGCCGACTCGGCCACTCTCATCCTCGGGCTCGTCGAGGCGGGGCTGGCGGTCACGCTTCTCGCACGGGAGACGGTGGCGCGATCGGGCGCCGATGTCGTGACCATCGACGTGCTCGACGGTCCCCGGCGCGTCGAGTACGTGGTCTGGGACCAGGCTGCGCCCCGGACGGTGGCCAGGGCCTTCCTCGCGGTGCTGGCTGCGGTTCCGGGGGAGCACGGGGCCGAAGCCTCGTCCTCCTCGTGAGGATGCAGGAAGACGCGAGAAGCGGGTCCGGAGGTGAACTCCGACCCCGCTTCGCTTCACTCGACGCTGTTACTTGACGTCTTCGTCGACCCAGTCCATGGACTTCGTGACGGCCTTGCGCCACAACCGGAGCTGGCGGTCGCGCTCGGCTTCATCCATCGACGGCTCCCAGCGCTTGTCCTCCTGCCAGTTCGCGGAGAGGTCATCCAGACCGTTCCAGAAGCCGACGGCGAGACCGGCGGCGTAGGCGGCACCGAGCGCCGTGGTCTCGGCGACGACCGGGCGCACGACGGGGACACCGAGGACGTCCGCCTGGAACTGCATGAGCGCGTCGTTGGCGACCATGCCGCCGTCGACCTTGAGCTCCGTCAGATCCACACCGGCATCGGCGTTGACCGCATCCAGCACGTCGCGGGTCTGGAAGGCCACGGCCTCCAGCGCGGCGCGCGCGATGTGGTTCTTGTTCGCATACCGGGTGAGGCCGACGATCGCGCCCCGGGCGTCCGGACGCCAGTAGGGGGCGAACAGTCCCGAGAAAGCGGGGACGATGTAGACGCCGCCGTTGTCCTCGACCTGCTCCGCCAGCTTCTCGACCTCGGGGGCCGAGGAGATGATGCCGAGCTGGTCGCGCAGCCACTGGATGAGCGACCCGGTGACGGCGATCGATCCTTCGAGTGCGTAGTGGGTCGGTCCGTCGCCGAGCTTGTAGCCGACGGTGGTGAGCAGCCCGTTCTTCGAGTGGACGACTTCTTCGCCCGTGTTGAAGATCAGGAAGCAGCCCGTGCCGTAGGTGTTCTTGCTCTCGCCGGTCTGGAAGGCGGCCTGCCCGAACGTCGCGGCCTGCTGGTCGCCGAGGATGCCGGCGATCGGCGTCTCCCGCAGAAGCGAGGAGCTCTCCGCGGTGCCGTACACCTCGGACGAGGAACGGATCTCCGGCATCATCGAGCGCGGCACGCCGAACGCTTCGAGGATGTCATCGCGCCACTCGAGGGTTTCGAGGTCCATGAACATCGTGCGGGACGCGTTGGTG
Organism: Microbacterium sp. IO18; assembly: GCF_049099505.1. Classification (NCBI taxonomy): domain Bacteria; kingdom Bacillati; phylum Actinomycetota; class Actinomycetes; order Micrococcales; family Microbacteriaceae; genus Microbacterium; species Microbacterium sp. IO18. The sequence goes on along the minus strand of NZ_JBMJAF010000001.1, from coordinate 597,752 downwards.
ACGTCGGTCGCGTGCACGCCTCCGTCGGCGCCACCCGTGAGGTTCCAGAGAACCCAGCAGTCGGTGGTGCCGAAGAGCAGGTCGCCTGCTTCCGCCTTCTCGCGGGCCCCCTCGACGTTCTCCAGAATCCACGCGATCTTGGTCCCCGAGAAGTACGTCGCGAGGGGCAGACCGACGACCGGCTTGAACCGCTCGACACCGCCGTCGGCCGCCAGGCGGTCGACGATCTCCTGCGTGCGGGTGTCCTGCCAGACGATCGCGTTGTAGATCGGCTTGCCGGTGTTCTTGTCCCACACGACGGCGGTCTCGCGCTGGTTGGTGATACCGACGGCCGCGATGTCGTGGCGCGTCAGGTCGGCGCGGCCCAGGGCCAAGCCGATGACCTCTTGCACGTTGCGCCAGATCTCCGCCGCGTCGTGTTCGACCCAGCCGGCCTTCGGAAGGATCTGTTCGTGCTCCTTCTGTCCGGTCGCGACGATGCTGCCCTTCTTGTCGAAGATGATCGCGCGGCTCGACGTGGTTCCCTGGTCGATGGCGATGATGTAGTCAGCCACTTGTGCTCTCCTTTGAATTCCAGTGCGGATGGGGTGTCGATCAGCCGGCGAGGCCGAGCAGCACAGGCGCTGCGAGTGCGGCGATCACACCACCGATGAGCGGACCGACGACGGGAACCCACGAGTAGGACCAGTCGCTCGCGCCCTTGCCCTTGATCGGCAGGATCGCGTGAGCGATGCGCGGGCCGAGGTCACGGGCGGGGTTGATGGCGTAGCCGGTCGGACCACCGAGCGATGCGCCGATACCGACCACGAGCAGTGCGACCGGGAGCGCGGTGAGCGGTCCGAGGCCTCCGGGCGTGCCGACCTGGATGTCGCCGTAGTCCGCGAACGCGAAGATGACGAACACGAGGACGAACGTTCCGATGATCTCCGTGACGAGGTTCCACCCGTAGGAGCGGATCGCGGGACCGGTCGAGAAGACGCCGAGCTTGTTGGCGGCCTCCGGCTCCTCGTCGAAGTGCTGCTTGTAGGCGAGCCACACGACGATCGCACCGAGGATCGCGCCAAGGAGCTCAGCCGCCGTCGCGGTGAGGAACATCACGAACGAGATCTTGCCGGCGACGAAGAGTCCGATGCCGACAGCCGGGTTGATGATCGCACCGGAGTACGCGGAGACGAGCACACCGGCGAAGACCGCGAGGCCCCATCCCCAGTTGACCATCAGGAAGCCGCCGCCGAAGCCCTTGTTCTTCGCAAGGGCCACGTTGGCCACGACACCACATCCGAGGAGGACGAGCATCGCTGTGCCGACCAACTCCGAGAGGAAGTAGAGACCGAGATTCACATCAGCCATGTCTTCTTTGACCTTTCTTGTGTGTCGAGGCCCCTCTGCCCCGACACGTTATGGGGGTTGCGCCGCGAGGAGGGCGGCTGTCCGAAGTCCAGTCAGCCGCGGGTGCGGGACTGGATATCGAGTCCGTGCCGCTCGTTGAGCAGCTGACGTGTCTGGTCGAGCTCGGCGTCGTGACGCGAGCGATCCCAGCCGAGCATCGGTGCGAGCGCATCGGCGATCTCATCGAGGACCTCGGCGTCCGCGTTTCCGGTGAAGGCGATGCTGGTGCGCCGCAGCACGACGTCCTCGAGTCGACTCACCATCTCGTTGTGCACCATCCATTCGAGTTCACGGGTCGAGAGGTCGCCCTTCGCGAGCGGCTCGTCGGTACCCTGCTCGACATACTCCCAGACCTGGGCCGAGCGGGTGCCGTAGCGTGCGATCAGGCGGTCGGCACGTGCGCCGGCGCCGGCGAGGTTCTCCTGGACCCAGAGGCGCTTCGCCTTCTCCGTACGCGGGAACTCGCGGCCGCCGCCGATTGCGCGCCCGGCCGTCGAGACGGTCCTGGTACGACCGAGCAGGCCGAGCACGACATCAGAGAGCGACTCGCCGAGCGCGCGGAACGTCGTCCACTTGCCGCCGACGAGGCTCACGAGCGGTACCGCGCCCTTCTGGTCGACTTCGATGCGGTAGTCGCGGGAGACGAAGCCCGGTGCCGTGTCCTCATGACGCGGCAGCGGGCGGATACCCGAGAACTTGTAGACGATCTGGTCACGCGCCACCGGGATCGTCGGGAAGACGTGGTGGATCAGGTCGAAGAAGTAGTCGACCTCCTCCTCGGTGCACACCGGCACTTCGCGCGGGTCGGCGTCGATGTCGGTCGTGCCGACCAGGACCCGCCCCTTGAGCGGGTAGATCAGGACGATACGGCCGTCGGAGTGCTCGAAGAAGATCTCACGGCCCTGCGTGGCCTCGAGCAGCTCGGGGTGGTCGAGCACGATGTGCGACCCCTTGGTGCCGCCCATGTACTTCGTGTCCTCGCCGAGCGCATCGTTCGTCAAGTCCGTCCAGGGGCCCGAGGCGTTCACCACGACATCGGCCTGCACGGAGAACTCGGTTCCGCTCTCTCGGTCGCGGAGGATCACCTTGTCGCCGTCGCGGGCGATCGCTTCGACGTAGTTGAGCGCATGCGCGCCCGGGTGAGCTGCGCGTCCGTCCTGGAGCACGTCGAGAGCGAGACGCTCCGGGTCATGCATGGAGGCGTCGTAGTACGTCGCCGTGTACTTGATCCGCGGGTCGAGCGAAGGCAGTTCGGCCAACGACTTCTTCCGACCGAGGAAGCGGTGCCGCGGGACCATTCCGCCGTCGCGCGAGAACGTGTCATAGATCGTGAGGCCGACCTTGATGAGGAATGCGCCGCGCTCCTGCGGCTTGCCGCTCTTGTGCGTGAGGAACCGCAGGGGAGCGGAGAGGATGCCGGAGAAGGTGGAGTAGATCGGGATCGTCGTCTGCAGCGGCTTGACGTAGTGCGGGGCGATCTTGAGTAGGCCGTTGCGCTCTTCGACGGACTCGCGCACGAGGCGGAACTCACCGTTCTCGAGGTACCGGATCCCACCGTGGATCATGTGGCTCGATGCGGAGGACGCGCCGGAGGCGAAGTCGCCGCGCTCGACGAGGACGACGTCCACTCCCTGCAGTGCCAGATCGCGGAACGTGGAGATCCCGTTGATCCCGCCACCGATGACGAGGACGCTCGTACGTCCGGACTCACGGACGGTGCTGACCTCTGCGCGCTCCGCAGACGAGTGTGTGGAATCGATCATCGTCGACCCTCTCTTCCTTACTTGCCAACCAGCATCGACCTGTGTGGCATCTCGCGCAAGCCCACTGCACATATGTGCAAGGATCGGGGGTGAGGAGGTCACGATGGTCGGTCAGGCCGCGGAAACGCGCGACAGCAAGCTGATCGCGGCGCTCACCGCCGCGCAGCTCTACTACATGCAGGACAAGACGATGGAAGTCATCGCGCAGGAACTCGGCACCTCCCGATCCTCCGTGTCCCGCCTGCTGAGCTTCGCCAGGGAAAGCGGCCTGGTCGACATCCGGATCAATTCGCCGCTCGAACGTCTCGGGATGCTCGAGCAGCGCATCCGTGACCGGCACCGTGTGGCCGCGCACGTGGTGCCGATGCCGGAGATCCTCAGCGAAGTCGAACGTCTCGAGCGCGTGGCGCTCACGGCGGGTCGTCTGCTGTCACAGTTCGTCGATTCGAACATGGTCATCGGAGTCGCGTGGGGCTCGACGATCAGTGCGGTGAGCCGTGGACTCACACAGAAGGAGACGCACAACACCACGTTCGTGCAGCTCAACGGTGCCGGGAACACCCAGACGACCGGCGTCGAATACTCCAGCGACATCCTGCAGCGGTTCGGCAGTGCCTTCGGCGCGCAGGTGCAGCAGTTCCCCGTCCCTGCTTTCTTCGATGACCCGGCCACCCGGGAGGCGATGTGGAGGGAGCGGAGCACGCGGCGTGTGCTCGACCTTCAGGCCAAGATGGACGTCGCCGTCTTCAGCCTGGGTTCCCCTGCGGCGGAGGTGCCGAGCCGTGTCTACGTCGGCGGCTACCTCGGGCGGGACGACTACCGCAGCCTGCGCGAGGACCACGCGATCGGCGATGTCGCCACGGTCTTCTTCCGATCAGATGGTTCCTGGCGGGACATCCGCGTCAACGCGAGGGCGACCGGCCCCGGGCTCGATCGTCTGCGCCGTGTCCCTCGCCGGGTCTGCGTTGTCTCCGGTATCCCGAAGTTGGTGAGTCTCCGGGCTGCTCTGGCGGCCGGACTCATCACCGACGTGGTCCTCGACGAAGGTCTCGCACGCCGTCTCGTGGAGGACTGAACGGCGCCGGGAGTGTCAGTCCTCGTCGGTCGACGACTCCGGACCGGAACGGAACTCGCGGATCAGGTGCTGCACCACGGCGGTGAGATCGCCGCCCGCGGCATCGGCGACGGCGAGCTGTCGCGCGTAGCTGGCGCCGCCCTCCAGGATCGTCCCCACGCCGCCGAACTCGCGTCCGCACCCCAACTCCACCGCGACGGGGGCGAGCGACTCGAGCGTGTCGGTCAGGTGCTCCCGTACGGGGCGCTGGGTGCCTGTGGCGTCGACGATGACGCGGGCGTCGAGTCCGTAGCGTGCCGCCCGCCACTTGTTCTCGCGGTGGAACCAGGCGGGAAGTTCAGGGAGAGTCCTGCCTTCGTCGAGTTGCCGCGAGAAGTGCTCGACGAGCACCTGCACGAGTGCGGCGACGGATGCCAGCTCCGGGAGGGTGGACAGGCCGTCGCAGGCGCGTACCTCGATCGTGCCCCAGCGTGGGGCGGGGCGGATGTCCCAGCGCACCTCGGTGGCATCTTCCATGACGCCGGTCCGGACCATGTCCTCGAGGTACGACTCGTACTGCGACCAGTCGTGCAAAGGCCACGGGAGTCCTGCTGTGGGCAGCTGCTGGAAGACCAGCGCACGGTTCGACGCGTAGCCCGTGCGTTCGCCGGCCCAGAACGGGCTCGACGCCGCCAGGGCCTGCAGGTGGGGGAGGTAGCCGGCGAGTGCGTTGATGAGGGGGAAGACCTTGCGGTGGTCTTCGACTCCGATGTGCACATGGATGCCCCAGATCATCATGTTGCGTCCCCACCACTGAGTGCGCTCGATCAGGGTGTGATACCGCGACTTGTCCGAGACCTGCTGATCGAACCACTGGGCGAACGGGTGGCTTCCGGCGGACAGCAGCTCGATCCCGGCGGGGTCCGTCGCCGAACGCACGGAGGTGATCGCGTTGGCGATGTCGTCGACGGCGTGCGCCACGGAGTCGCCGATTCCACTCGTCACCTCGATCGTGTTGGTGAGAAGCTCACCCGTGACCGTGTGGCGCTCATCCGCGCTCTCCATCTCCAGCGCGGCGAGCAGTTCCGGGGCGCGCCCGACGAGGTCACCGCTGGCGGGGTCCGCCAGCATGATCTCCCATTCGAGGCCGACGGTGGAGCGGGCCGAAGAGGCGAACTCGAGTTTCACCCGCACAGTCTGGCACGGGCGCGACGCGACACGGCAACAGCAGTTTCGTCGCGTTTCGCGCCAGGCGCGTGCATCTGGCAGAATAGAGGGCTGGACCACCTGCTCGACCCTCTATCCAGCAGGTACCACTCATTTGAGCTTCCGCCGGGTGTGCACCCCACTCTCCAGGCGATCAGTTCGTTTCCTTCCACACAATTCAGGAGAATCGTGGCTGTCAAGATTCGTCTCAAGCGCCTGGGCAAGATCCGTGCGCCGTACTACCGCATCGTCGTCGCCGACTCGAAGACCAAGCGCGATGGTCGCGTGATCGAGGAGATCGGCAAGTACCACCCCACCGAGGAGCCCTCGTTCATCGAGGTCGACTCCGAGCGTGCGCAGTACTGGCTCTCCGTCGGCGCGCAGCCGACCGAGCAGGTCGCCGCCATCCTCAAGATCACGGGCGACTGGGGCAAGTTCAAGGGCGACAAGGACGCGAAGTCCACGCTCAAGGTCGCCGAGCCGAAGGCTCCCTTCGAGGTCGACGCGTCCAAGAAGTCCGTCGTCAAGCCCAAGGCCGAGAAGAAGGCGGAGGCTCCCGCTGAGGAGGCTCCCGCCGCCGCCGACGCGGAGGCCGCTGAGGCTCCCGCCGCAGACGCGGAGTAATCCGTCGTGCTCGCCGCCGCGCTCGAACACATCGTCAAGGGGATCGTCGATCACCCGGAGGATGTCCGCATCAACGAATCCACATCGCCGCGAGGCGATCTCCTCGAGGTGCGCGTGCACCCCGACGACCGTGGACGCGTGATCGGGCGCGGCGGCCGCACTGCGAAGGCCCTTCGCACGCTGGTCAGCGCTCTTGCTGACGGGCGTCGGGTCCGCGTCGATGTCGCGGACGACTGACGTGGTGTCGAAGGACCGCAATCAGGGCAAGAACCAGCTGCGCGTCGGACGTCTCGTCAAGGCGCACGGCCTGAAGGGTGGGCTCAAGCTCGAGCTCTACACCGACAACCCCGAGGGGCGATTCGTCCCCGGTGCCGGTTTCACGTTGCAGGTGCCCGAGGCATCTCCGTGGCACGGCAAGGACATCACGGTACGTGAGTATCGAGTGATGAACGGCAACCCGGTCGTTTTCTTCGAAGACGTCGACGACCGTGACGCGGCCGAGAGCCTCGTCAAGGCGATCCTCTGGATCGACCAGAACGTCGACGAGGTCGAGGACGACGCGTGGTTCGACCATCAGCTCGTGGGGCTCGATGTCGTCCGTGATGACGCCGTCATCGGTCGGGTCGTCCGTGTCGAGCACTTTCCCGCCCAGGATCTCCTCATCGTCAAGGCCGGTGAGAGCGAGGTCATGGTGCCTTTCGTCTCGGCGATCGTGCCGACCGTCGATGTCGCCGCAGGGCGTGTCGTCGTGACTCCTCCTGCGGGGCTCTTCGAGGAGCTTCCCGACGCCTCCGACACCGATCCGCAGGCGGATTCGGGCGCCGAAGCGGCCGAGTGACCGCTGATACGGTTCACCCGTGCGCATCGATGTCGTCTCCATCTTCCCGTCGTATTTCGACGGACTGACGCTCTCCCTGCTCGGTAAGGCTCAGGCGTCCGGCCTCATCGACCTCCGTGTTCGGGATCTGCGGGACTGGACCTCGGATCGCCACCGTACCGTCGATGACACACCGTACGGCGGCGGCGCCGGCATGGTGATGAAGCCCGAACCGTGGGGGCTCGCACTCGATGAGCTGACCGATGCGTCGGCATCGCATGTCGATGAGCGCCCCACCATCATCTTCCCGTCTCCCGCCGGCGAGGTGTTCACGCAGAAGACGGCCAGACAGCTCGCGACGCGTCAGCATCTCGTGTTCGGGTGCGGGCGCTATGAAGGCATCGACGAGCGCGTTTTCGAGTACGCCGCAGACCTCGGCGAGGTGCGTCTGATCAGCCTCGGCGATTACGTGCTGAACGGGGGAGAGGTCGCCGTGATGGCGATGATCGAGGCGGTCGGACGACTCATCCCCGGAGTGGTCGGCAATCCGGAGAGTCTCGTCGAGGAGTCGCACGAGGACGGCCTGCTGGAGTACCCGTCGTACACGAAGCCCGCGTCATGGCGTGAACGATCGGTGCCCGATGTCCTGCTGAGCGGTAATCATGCCGCCATCGCGGCCTGGCGTCGCGAGCAGCAGTGGGAGCGCACGCGCCGGCGTCGACCCGACCTCCTGCCACGCGACGAGACCTCGGCATCCTGACGGCGATCCCGGTCAGAGGATGCCTTCCGAGAATCGGGTGATCTCGAAGACGACTCCGTGAGGATGTCGCAGTGCCAGCGCGTTCGTCGGGTCGAGTCCTCGCAACTCCGCGCGCAGCATCCGTCCGATCATCTCGTGGCTCACCAGCAGCGGCGCGCCGGTGGCAGCCCACCCGCAGGAGCTGAGCGCCTTTCGGGCGCGCACGCGCGCCTGAGCGTAGCTCTCCCCACCGGGGAACGCCCATCCGTAGCGGTTCGCAGCCCGCTCCTCCCGGAGCGTGGGATAGAGCTCGTCGATCTCGTCCCAGGTCATCCCCGCGAGTTCGCCGTGGTCGATCTCCGCGAGTTCGGGGACCTCGATCATCTCGGCGCCGATCCGCTCCGCGATGATGGCCGCGGTCTGCGTGGCTCGTCCCAACGGGCTCGTGCACACTGTCAGGACTCCGGCGTCCCGGAGGCGCTCGGCGACGGCGTGCGCCTGCGCCACCCCTTCATCCGTCAACGGCGAATCCCGTTGTCCCTGCAGCCGGTGCTCGAGATTCCAGGTCGTCCGCCCGTGCCGAGCGAGGAAGAGACGCTCGGGGACGTGACGATCCTGCGGAATCATGGACTCAGGATGGCACACGGGCTCCCGGTCAGTCGACGCCGAGGAAAGACCTGTCCGTCAGCACGATCGGTCCGTCCGCGGTCACCGCGATGGTGTGCTCGGAGTGCGCACCTCGGGACCCGTCCGCGCTGCGCAGGGTCCATCCGTCCGGGTCGGTCACCAGCTCGTCGGTCGTCGCGAGGAACCAGGGTTCCAGGGCGAGGACGAGTCCTGCGCGCAGGGGGAAGCCGCGGCCTGCACGACCGTCGTTCGGCACATGCGGATCCCCGTGCATGGTGCGACCGACGCCGTGTCCACCGAAATCGGTGTTGATCGAGTACCCCTCGCCGTGTGCGACGGCCGCCACGGCCGCCGAGATGTCGCCGATGCGATTGCCGACGGTGGCGGTCTCGATGGCTGCTGCCAGTGCGCGCTCCGTCGTGTCGATGAGGCGCAGATCTTCGTCGCGCGCGGCGCCCACGACGAAGGAGACGGCGGAGTCGGCGACCCAGCCGTCGACGGCCACCGCGAAGTCGAGGGTCACGAGGTCACCGTCGCGCAGGGCATAGTCATGGGGGAGCCCGTGCAGCACGGCGTCGTTGACCGAGGTGCAGATGACCTTGCCGAACGGGCTCGCGCCGAAGGACGGGTGGTAGTCGATGTAGCAGGACTCCGCGCCTGCCTTGCGGATCATGTCGTGCGCGCGACGGTCGATCGAGAGGAGGTTGGTCCCGACCTTGGTCTCATCGCGCAGCGTCGCCAGCGTCTCGGCGACGAAGCGTCCTGCGGCGCGCATCTCGTCGATCTCGGCAGGGGTGCGCAGTTCGATCATCGGTTGTCCTCTCGTCATCTCCATTCTCCCTGATCCGACGCCCCGGGTTCTCCGACCGCTCTCAGCGAACATCGGGTCACGGGCACGTGTCCCGTCGTACGATCTGAGCATGTGGTTGCGACGGGCGTTCTTCCGCTGGCTTCTTCCGGCGGCGTTCCTGCTGCCGCTGTGGCTTCTGATCGGGTGGGGAGTCTTCCAGGGCGGCTGGGCGATCCTCTGGGTGTTGCTCATCGCGATGCCGTCCGTCTTCCTCGGACAGCTCCTGCTGACGCTCCTCACGCGCTCGCGTCCCTCCGTTCGCATCGAGCGCGCGGTCTCCTGGTGGGATGTGGCCGGCTTCACGCTCTGGCACGGTCTGACGATCGCGGTCGGTTTCTTCATCGACGGGGTGTTCCCGTGGGTGCTCACCGGCGCGATCGTCGTCGGCATCGCGCTCGTCTGGCTCCAGGTGTGGCAGTTGTGGCAGGAGGCCAGGGGGAGTGGCTCGCGGCTGCGCGAGACCATCACCTGGTCGACGATCCCGACCGCCGACGAGCAGGCCCCTCCGACCAGAGCGCACGAGGTCATCGTGGTGCGGGAGACCGACGGCCGCGACTGAGGTCACGGTTTTGGCCGAGCACGCCTTCCATGGCAGAATGAGTGTTTGTGCTGTGACCGGCTCTGCCACAGGGGAGCCCGCGGACGCATCAGCTCCGTACAGTTCATCCCTTTTCTTGTTCCTTTGAATACATGCATGCGACCTGTGGCGGGTGCAGAGAGAGACGATCATGCAGATCCTCGACGCCGTCGACGCGGCTTCCCTCCGTTCGGACATTCCGGACTTCTTCCCCGGTGACACCGTCAAGGTGCACGTCAACATCACCGAGGGCAACCGCTCCCGCATCCAGGTCTTCCAGGGCGTCGTCATCGGCCGCCAGGGCGACAGCGTGCGCGAGACCTTCACGGTCCGCAAGATCAGCTTCCAGGTCGGCGTCGAGCGTACCTTCCCGGTGCACTCCCCGGTGATCGACCACATCGAGGTCGTCACCCGCGGTGACGTGCGTCGCGCGAAGCTCTACTACCTCCGCCAGCTGCGTGGCAAGAAGGCGAAGATCAAGGAGAAGCGCGACCGCTGAGTCGCAGCATCTCCACAGCACCCCGGGACACGATGTCCCGGGGTGCTTCGTTCTCTCCCCGGTGTGCGAACCTAGATAGCGTCGCCGCACGACGGTGCATGATCGTGAAGGAACCTGATGACTGAATCCTCGTCCGCGCGCACGGCCAGACGTCGCCGCGGGTTCCTGGTCTTCCTCCGTGACGTCCTGGTGATCATCGTCATCGCCGCACTGGTGTCGTTCGTCGTCAAGACGTTCGTCGTGCGGTCTTTCTACATCCCCTCGGCGTCGATGGAGCGGACGCTCCTCGTGAAGGACCGGATCCTCGTCGATGAGCTCACCCCGCGATGGGCGGCGTACGAGCGCGGTGACGTCGTCGTGTTCAAGGACCCGGGCGGGTGGCTCGATCCCCAGCCGCAGACGCCTGCTCAGCCCCCTCTCGTCCAGGCGGTCGACTGGGTGCTGAACTTCGTCGGCATCTCCGCGACCGACTCGCAGGACCATCTCGTGAAGCGGTTGATCGGCCTTCCGGGAGATCACGTCGTCTGCTGCAACGCACTGGGTCAGATCACGATCAACGGCGCTCCGATCGACGAATTGAGCTACCTCAACCTGCCCGAAGGCGACACCGCCGCCTCCAATGAGCCGTTCGATGTCGTGGTGCCGGAGGATTCGGTCTGGCTGCTCGGCGACAATCGCGATCGTTCCCGCGACGCGCGGGCGCATCAGGACCTTCCCAGCGGAGGTTTCGTGCCCATGGAGAACATCGTGGGCAAGGCATTCCTGACCACGTGGCCGTTGAACCGGATCGGACCCATCGACGGGCATCACGACATCTTCACCGGGGTTCCGGATCCCGAATGACCGTCATCACCCCGAAACTGACTCTCGAGCGCCGGCTCCTGAGGGAGTGCGAGCTGATCATCTCGCTCGATGAGGTCGGTCGGGGCGCACTCGCGGGGCCGGTCGCCGTCGGCGCCGCCATGATGGATGCCACAGGTGCTCGTCGGCGTGTCCCCGATGGGCTTCGCGATTCGAAGCTCGTGACCGAGAGAAGGCGTCCGGAGGTGGCGGAGCGAGCGGCCGCGTGGGTGCAGGCATCAGCGGTCGGATGGGCGACCGCGCAGGAAGTCGATGACATCGGCATCATGTCCGCCCTCGGTCTCGCCGCCTCGCGGGCGGTGCAGTCGATCGCCGATCAGGGTGCGACCGTCGAAGACGCGCTCATCCTGCTCGACGGCAACCATGACTACGTCTCGAGGATCCATCCCGTACCGCTGCATGTCCGGCCGGTGATCAAGGCCGACCGTGACTGCGCGTCGGTGTCCGCCGCGTCCGTGATCGCGAAGGTCGCCCGCGACGGGTACATGGCCGAGCTTCACGAGACTCATTCCGCGTACCAGTGGAACCGGAACAAGGGGTATGCGAGCCCGGAGCACCGCGAGGCCATCCGCAGCCACGGACTGTCCCCGTTCCATCGGGCCTCGTGGGCGATCGCCGACGTACCCACGCTGTTCTGAGCGGTGCGATGCCGCGCCCAGCGGCCTGCGACTCTAGGATGGACTCATCATGGATGAGGAAGCCTTCGACGATTACGACCGCGAACTCGAGCTGGCCCTGTTCCGGGAGTACCGGGACGTGGTCTCGCAGTTCCAGTACGTCGTCGAGACCGAGCGCCGCTTCTACCTGGCGAACGAGGTCAACGTCGTGCGTCGCGACAGCGAGCACGACTTCTACTTCGAGATTTCGATGACGGACGTGTGGGTGTGGGACATCTATCGTGCCGACCGGTTCGTGAAGGCCGTGCGTGTCCTCACCTTCAAGGACGTGAACGTCGAGGAACTGCAGCGTCGCGAGTTCGAGCTCCCGCAGGAGCTGTCGCTCGACGGTGAGTAACTCTCTCCACACTCCACCCCACGGGTGAGTTCTCCCCAGGGCCCGCGCCGACGACGTCGAATCGAGCCGTGCGACGTGAGTGCCGCGTGATGCTGAGTCCATGGCAGCGAAGGATGAACTCGGCAGAGCCGGAGAAGAGCGCGCCGCGCAGCACCTGACGGGGAACGGGTACACCGTTCTCGCGAGGAACTGGCGGTGCGCGCAGGGAGAGATCGACATCGTCGCCACGCTCGGAGAGCACGTGGCGATCGTGGAGGTGAAGACGCGGCGGACGGTCGCGTTCGGGCACCCGTTCGAAGCGATCGATGCACGGAAGCGCCGTCGACTGTGGCAACTCGCGCACGCCTGGGCCCGCGAGAATCCCGAGGCGGCACGGGGGAGGGCCGTGCGACTCGAAGTCATCGGGATCGTGGGAGCCGACCCGGCACGCGGGACGCTCGAGCATCTCGTGGACATCGGATGAGTACCGCGCGCACCTGGGCGGTGGCGCTCACCGGTGTCGACGGGCATCTCGTCGAAGTCGAGGCCGACCTGTCGAATCAGACGCCCGAATTCCGCATCATCGGGTTGCCGGACAAGTCCCTCGGCGAGGCCGTGCAGCGGGTCCACAACGCCTGCAAGAACGCGGGTCTCGATCTCCCTCGACGCCGGCTCACCGTGAACCTCTCCCCGGCGAGTCTTCCCAAGCACGGCGCAGGTTTCGACCTCGGCATCGCCATGGCGGCGCTGGCGGCAGGAGGGGCGATCGGGTCTCGGTCGATCGCGTCAACGGTTCACATCGGCGAACTCGGACTCGACGGGCGGATCCGCCCCGTCCCGGGCGTCCTTCCCGCGGTCTTCGCCGCCGCACGCGCCGGGTTCGAGACCGTGATCGTCCCGCGCGGCAACGAGTCGGAGGCTCGGCTCGTGCCGGGGGTCGAGGTGCGCGCTGCGAGCTCACTCGCAGAGGTCGCGGTCTGGCACGGCGCCGACGTCGAGGTGCCGGACGTCGACGTCGTCGAATCGGCGTCGGTGCCGGTGGCCGATCACCCGAGACTCGATCTGTGCGACGTCGTCGGTCAGGGTGAGGCGGTGGAGGCGCTCCTGGTGGCGGCGGCCGGCGGACACCACATGCTGCTGAGCGGTCCTCCGGGAGCAGGCAAGACGATGCTCGCTCGGAGGGTGCCCGGGATCATGCCGTTGCTCGACGAACAGGAAGCACTCGAGGTTGCGTCCATCCGATCGCTCAGCGGCGAAGCCGTCGGCGCACTCGATCGCGTGCCGCCGCTGGAGGCTCCGCACCACAGCGCCTCGGTCGCTGCTCTGGTCGGCGGCGGCTCGCGGACGGCACGACCTGGGGCGATCGCGAGGGCGCACGGCGGGGTGCTCTTCCTCGACGAGGCAGCGGAATTCTCGCGGGTGGCGCTCGACGCCCTGCGCCAGCCGCTGGAGTCAGGCGCGATCGAGGTCCACCGCGCGGGCTTCACGGCGAGGTTCCCGGCGAAGTTCCAGCTGCTGCTCGCGATGAACCCGTGCCCGTGCGGCAATTACGGCGTGAGAGGGTCCGAATGCATCTGTCCGCCGATGTCGATCCGCCGGTACTCCACGCGATTGTCCGGCCCACTACGTGACCGCGTCGACATCGATCTCCAGGTCAGTCGTGTCGCGGCATCCCGGGCGATGGGTGAGGCCGGCGGGGAGACGACGACGGCTCAGGCGCGGGTCCGGGTGCAAGCCGCCAGGGAGCGGGCCGCACATCGGTGGCGGAGCAGTCCGTGGAGACGCAATGCGGATGTACCGGGGACCTGGCTGCGTCAGGGCGCTCAGCGTCTTCCGGCGGCCACGCGATCTCCGCTCGACCGGGCGCTGGAGCGCGGTCTGCTCACCCTGAGGGGATACGACCGAGTGCTGAGGGTGGCGTGGACGATGGCGGACCTGGCCGAGATCGAACAACCCGGTGTCGAGGAGATCGGGCGTGCGTTGCACCTGCGGAGAGGATTGCCGAGATGATGCGGCTACTGCTGGGAGACACCGAACTGATGGCTGCCGCCCGCCGCATCCACGGGGGTGAAGCGGTGGCGGACTGCGTGGCGCGAGCGGCGTGGACGGTGATCGCCGAACCCGGAGATGCGGTCGCCGGCGCACTGATCGGCGCCCTCGGCGCGGAGGAGGCCCTCTCCGTGGCAGCAGGAGGTCGAAGCAGGTCGCCGTTCACCGATGACACAGGCGACGTAGGCTTCCGCGCGCTTCAGGAAGCCCAAGCGCGATGGCGTCCTCGGCTGCAGCAGGAGGCCGTGCGATCAGCCTTTCTCGGAGCACTCGAGATCGGCGCGCGGTTGGTGATCCCCGGCGATCCGCAGTGGCCGGAAGCCCTCGACGACCTCGGACCCCACGCGCCGAGCGCGCTCTGGGTGCGCGGGCGCGTGGAACTGCTCACAGCGTCCCCACGCGTGTCGATGGTCGGCGCCCGCGCCTCGAGCGGTTACGGGGAGCAGGTGGCCGCTGAGCTGGCCGGTGAACTCGCCTCGACAGGGGCCGTGGTGGTGTCCGGCGGTGCCTACGGCATCGATGGGGCGGTGCATCGGGCGGCGCTCGGCGTCGGTGGGGCGACCATCGCGTTCCTCGCCGGGGGAGTGGACCGCGCGTATCCGGTCGGTCATCAGCGATTGCTGCAGCAGATCTCCGAGCACGGGGCGGTGGTGAGCGAGCCGCCGTGCGGCACCGCCCCGACGAAGTGGCGCTTCCTCGCACGGAACCGCCTCATCGCCGCACTCGGACAGGCGACGGTCGTCGTTGAGGCCGGGTGGCGCAGCGGCTCTCTGAACACCGCGGGTCACGCCGCGACGCTCGGTCGTCCGCTCGGTGCTGTACCAGGGCCGGTGACCTCGGCGTCGTCCGCGGGATGCCATCGTCTGTTGCGCGAGTATGACGCGCAGTGCGTCACTTCGGCAGCGGAGGTGCGGGAGCTGTGGGGGCAACTCGACGGCGTGCTGACAGCCGGTGCACTCGAGGATCCGAACAGGACGCGCGTGCTCGATGCGCTGACCACGCGGTCGGTGCTCTCCGTCGATGAGATCGCCCGGCGCTCCGGCCTGTCTGCCGAGCGGGTGAGGTCCCTTCTCGGGCTGTTGCACCTGGAGGGCGATGTCGATGCCGACGGAACGGGCTGGCGTCGGGCACCACGCCCGCGAGGCGGGTGACCGTCAGGCCGACACCGCGGCGAGGCTCCGGATCACGGTCCCCCGACCGGGGCAGAGTGGAAGGTATGGAACTCACGGCGGCCGCCGAAGCGTTCGTCGATCACCTGGAACGGGTGCGTCGGCTGTCGCCGGCGACCGTGAAGGCCTACCGTTCCGACCTTCGGGACCTCGCCGCGTCCACGGGCAGTGTCCAGCTCGAAGACGTCGACCTCGACGCGCTCCGGGACTGGCTCTGGCACGCGACGCAACGCGGCGATGCACGCTCGACCCTCGCGCGGCGTTCTGCGGCGGCCCGGTCGTTCTTCCGGTGGGCGCACGAACAGGAGCTCGTCTCTCAGGATCCGAGCCTTCGTCTGGTCACTCCGAAGAGGGGGCGCACTCTCCCGACCGTCGCGTCGCGGGAGGCGATGACCGCGTTGCTCGATGAGTACCGTGACGATGCCGCCGCAGGGGACCCGGTCGACTTGCGAGATCACGCGATCCTCGAGCTCCTGTACGGGTCGGGTATGCGGGTCTCCGAGCTGTGCGGGCTCGACATCGACGACCTCGATCTCGACCGAGCGACGGCGCGGGTGCTCGGCAAAGGGGCGAAGGAACGAGTCGTCCCCTTCGGCGCTCCCGCGCGGGACGCGTTGGACGCCTACCTCCGACGCGGGCGACCCGTCCTGGTCGCCAGAGCACGCACCTTCAGTCCCGCGGTGATGCTGGGGAGTCGGGGCGCTCGGGTCGGACCGCGGACGGTGTACGAGCTCGTCGCACGCGTGCTGGCGCCGATCGTCGGTGCCGAGACCATAGGACCCCACGCGCTCCGTCACACGGCCGCGACGCACCTCCTCGATGGCGGTGCGGATCTGCGCGCCGTGCAAGAGATCCTCGGTCACGCGAGCCTCGGCACCACGCAGATCTACACGCACGTCTCTGCGGAGCGTCTGACGGCCACCTATCGGCTCGCCCACCCGCGTGCGTGATCGTCGCTCACGGAGGTGATCGTCTCCGCGCGTCAGAGCGGCGCACAGCAGGGGAGCAGGATCGACCGCGGGATATCACCGAAGAGCAGGAGCGGGTTGATGTAGGCGCCATCCCGTCTCACACCGATGTGGAGGGCCCCCGACGGCGTGTGCCCGCCGACATCGACCGCGCCGATCTCCTGGCCGGCCGACACCGCATCACCGGGATCGAGCGTCGAGCGTAGGGGTTCGAACGTCGTCACGAGACCGTCGGCATGCGTGATCGTCAACAGCGGGCGATCGACGACGGTTCCGCGGAACGCGATGACCCCGTCTGCCGGAGCGACCGCGATCGCCCCGACGGACGAGACCAGGTCGACGCCTCGATGCCCTGCGCCGTATTCGTGCGCAGGAGCGCGAAAGGGCTCGACCACGGCCCGCGTGCCCAGGAGGGGCCATCGCCATCGAGGGAGGTCCGCGGCTTCCGCAGTGCCGAACGAGCCCAGCGTTGCGAGCAGGACGAGAAGGAGGAGTCCGATCACGGAGCCGGACCTGGTGCGAGAGTGAAGGCTCATGCGGGGATCCTGTCGCGTGATTCCGGTCCGTGATCGGCGTTCCTGCGGTGTGGATGGCGACGGTGATCAACTCAGCGGGGACCGCCTCGGTGCAGAGGCAGTGAGGCCGCGGCATCCTGTATGCTGGAGGGGCACCTCGATATCGGGGTGACTACGCGTGCCCAGAGCGATCTCATCGCGGCATCGACACCCACAGGTCCTTCTTCCGAGGGGGAGGGTGCGTGCCGGGCACCAGGAAGTCCGGTCATCCGATCGGCTTGACAACCTCAACGGTACAGAAATGTGCCAGAACCAGGAGACGACCATGGCTGTGGTCACCATCCGCCAGCTGCTCGACAGCGGCGTGCACTTCGGACACCAGACCCGTCGGTGGAACCCGAAGGTCAAGCGCTTCATCCTCACGGAGCGCAGCGGCATCCACATCATCGATCTTCAGCAGTCGCTCGGCTACATCGACAAGGCCTACGACTTCGTCAAGGAGACGGTCGCCCACGGTGGCACCATCCTCTTCGTCGGCACGAAGAAGCAGGCGCAGGAGATCCTCGCCGAGCAGGCGACCCGCGTGGGCCAGCCCTTCGTCAACCAGCGCTGGCTCGGTGGACTCCTCACGAACTTCTCCACGATCTCGAAGCGTCTCGCACGCATGAAGGAGCTCGAGGAGCTCGACTACGAGACGCCGGCGAACAGCGGCTTCACCAAGAAGGAGCTCCTGCTCAAGAAGCGCGAGCTCGACAAGTTGCACAAGTCGCTCGGTGGTATCCGCAACCTCACCAAGACGCCTTCGGCTCTGTGGGTCATCGACGCCAAGCGCGAGCACCTCGCGATCGACGAGGCCAAGAAGCTCGGCATCCCGGTGATCGGCATCCTCGACACCAACGCGGACCCGGACGACTTCCAGTACCCGATCCCCGGCAACGACGACGCGATCCGTTCCGTCTCGCTGCTGACCCGCATCATCGCCGACGCCGCGGCCGAGGGCCTGCAGCAGAAGCACAACCCGGAGACGGGTGACGCTGAGCCGCTCGCCGACTGGGAGAAGGAGCTCCTCGAAGCTCCGGCCCAGGAGGTTCAGGAGTCCGCTGACGCCGCTGAGGTCGTGACCGCTGCCGACGAGGCCGCTGTCGTCGAGACCCCCGCTGCCGACGAGACCGCAGCCGACGAGGCCGGTGCCGAGGCTCACGACGAGGCGATCGCCGCTGCTTCCGGTGAGGAGACCGCTGAGGTCGCCGCCGAGGCCGCAGACGCCAAGTAATCCCTCGTACACACCTACCTAACGAAGCAAGGAGCCACCACACATGGCCAACTTCACCATCGCTGACCTCAAGGCTCTGCGCGAGCAGCTCGGCACGGGCATGGTCGACACCAAGAAGGCGCTCGAGGAGGCCGACGGAGACGTCGCGAAGGCCACCGAGATCCTGCGCCTCAAGGGTGCGAAGGGCAACGCGAAGCGTGCTGACCGTTCCACCAGCGAGGGACTGATCGTCGCTCGTGAGCAGGACGGCGCCGTCACCCTGCTCGAGCTCGCCTGCGAGACCGACTTCGTCGCCAAGAACGAGCGTTTCATCACGCTGGCCGACAAGGTCGCCGATGCGGCCGCTGCGGTCAAGGCGGACTCGATCGAGGCAGCTCTCGCCGCCCCCGCGGGCGACAAGAGCGTCGAGCAGCTGATCTCCGAGGAAGCCGCGATCATCGGCGAGAAGGTCGAACTGCGTCGCGTGCGCACGATCTCGGGCGACAAGGTCGAGGTCTACCTGCACCGCACCAGCAAGGACCTGCCGCCGCAGATCGGTGTCGTCGTCGCGTACTCGGGCGACAACGCCGAGACCGCGCGCAGCATCGCGCAGCACATCTCGTTCGCCAACCCGTCGTACCTGTCCCGCGAGGACGTGCCGGCGGACGCCGTCGACAAGGAGCGTGAGATCGTCACCGAGATCTCCCGCAACGAGGGCAAGCCGGAAGCGGCTCTGCCGAAGATCGTCGAGGGTCGCGTGTCCGCCTTCATCAAGCAGGTCGCCCTGCTCGAGCAGGACTACGCGAAGGACAACAAGCTCTCTGTCGCCCAGGTGGCGAAGGACGCCGGTATCACCGTGACGGACTTCGCGCGCTTCAAGGTCGGCGCGTAGCGACGTCGAAGGGGTTCGGATCATCATGATCCGAACCCCTTCTTCATGCCCACGAGGCACTATCTTGAATCGGGACGAGAGGACACCCACCCATGACTGAACGCACCGGACGCCGTCGCGTCCTTCTCAAACTCTCCGGCGAGGCCTTCGGAGCGGGACAGCTGGGTGTCAGCCCCGACGTGGTGTCCCAGATCGCCCGGGACATCGCCGCGGCCGTCGACCGGGTGGAGGTCGCGATCGTCGTCGGCGGCGGCAACTTCTTCCGCGGCGCCGAGCTCAGCCAGCGCGGCATGGACCGCGGACGTGCCGACTACATGGGAATGCTGGGCACCGTGATGAACGCCCTCGCCCTGCAGGACTTCCTCGAGCAGGCCGGAGCCGCGACCCGCGTGCAGTCGGCGATCTCGATGACCCAGGTCGCCGAGCCCTACATCCCTCGTCGCGCGGAGCGCCACCTCGAGAAGGGGCGGGTCGTCATCTTCGGTGCTGGCGCTGGTCTCCCGTACTTCTCCACCGATACCGTGGCGGCCCAGCGCGCGCTCGAGATCGGAGCCGATGAGGTGCTCGTCGCCAAGAACGGGGTGGACGCGATCTACACCGCCGATCCCCACAAGCACGCCGACGCCGAGCGCATCGAACAGGTCACCTACCGTGACGCACTCCAGCGCGGGCTCAAGGTCGTCGACTCGACCGCATTCAGCCTGTGCATGGACAACAGCATGGACATGCGTGTGTTCGGGATGGAGCCGGCGGGCAACGTGACGCGCGCCCTGCTGGGAGAGGCCATCGGCACCCTCGTCACCGCGTGAGCGTGTGACACGGCGGAGCCGCCTCCGCCCGATAGAATTTCCAGAACACCCCGACGATAGGAGTCACCGTGATCGCGGACGTCCTCGCTGAAACCACCACTCGTATGAACCGGGCGGTCGAAGCTGCCAAGGAGGACTTCTCCACGGTGCGCACCGGTCGTGCGAACCCGCAGATGTTCCAGAAGGTCCTCGTGGACTACTACGGCACGCCGACCCCCATCGCGCAGCTCGCATCGCTGGCGAACCAGGAGGCGCGCACCCTCATCATCACGCCGTACGACAAGTCGGCGCTCAAGGCCATCGAGCAGGCCATCCGGGACATGCCCAACCTCGGCGTCAATCCCACCAACGACGGCAACCTCGTCCGCGTCACGATGCCCGAGCTCACGGCTGAGCGCCGCAAGGAGTACGTCAAGCTGGTCAAGACCAAGGCTGAAGACGCAAAGGTGCATGTCCGCGGTATCCGTCGTAAGGCGAAGGACGAGCTGGACGCGCTCAAGAGCGAACTCGGAGAGGACGAGATCGCCCGCGGTGAGAAGGAGCTCGACGGTCTGACGCGTCAGCACGTCGAACTCATCGACGACGCGCTGAAGCGCAAAGAGGCCGAACTCCTCGAGGTGTAGTCGGGATGTCTGACGAAACGCGAGATGCCGATGACAGCACGCCATCGACGCGCCGGGATGCGCGTGGTGGTGCGCCGGCCGACGGCATCCCGCTCGTGGACGCGGCGTTTCCGTCCTTCGACGCGGACGCGATTCCGCCGCGTCCGCCGCTCCCGGTGACCCCGGAGAACACGTCGCAGGTCCCCCTCGGGCCGCTGGACACAGCTGACCACAACGCGATCCGTGAACAGTGGCGAGCCGCACGGGATGAGCTCGGCAGCCACGTCTCACACGCACGGGATCAGCTCGATCAGGCCAACGAGCGGATCAAGCAGCGCACGGGCCGCGACCTCATCCTCGCGATCCTGATCGGCCTTGCGTTCGGCGCTGCTCTGCTGGCATCCTTGCTGTTCATCAAGGCGCTCTTCGTGCCGTTCGCTCTCGCCGCCGCGCTGTTGGGCGTGTACGAGCTCTCCCGCGCGCTGCGGGCGTCCGGAAGACGGATCGACGTCGTGCCCCAGCTGATCGCCGCGGCGTTCCTGGTTCTCTCCGCGTACTTCGCCGAACCCTGGCTGTGCTGGGTGATGCTGTTCGTCGCGGTCGCCTTCGTGGTCGTCTGGCGCCTGATCGCGCAGATGGTGGTGAAAGACGGTCGTACCTACGGCGACGTGCTGACCGATGCCGTGATCAGCGGATTCGTGCAGATCTACGTGCCGTTCCTCGCCGGCGTCGCCCTCATCCTGCTGGAGCAGGAGGGCGGTCAGTGGTGGGTGCTCAGCTTCATCGCCATCGCCGTGGCCGCCGACACGGGGGCGTATGCCGCGGGGCTGGCGTTCGGGCGTCATCCGATGGCCCCGAAGATCAGTCCGAAGAAGACGTGGGAAGGGTTCGGTGGCGCCGTCGCCGCGTCCCTGATCGCAGGGGTGCTGCTCGCGATCTTCCTGCTGGAGCTGCCCTGGTGGGCGGGCCTGATCTTCGGCGCATCCATCCTCCTCTCCGCGACGCTCGGTGATCTCGGCGAGTCCATGCTCAAGCGTGACCTCGGTATCAAGGACATGAGCTCCTGGCTGCCCGGTCACGGCGGACTGCTCGATCGGCTGGACAGCATCCTGCCGTCGACCATTCCCGCGCTCTGCCTGTATTTCCTCCTTTCTCCCTGGGTGGTCATGTGATGAGTGACGGACAGCTCGAAGAACAGACGACGACGACACCGCCGGCGTTCGCGCTGACGACCGGGCGTGAGCGCGGCTACCATCGCGCGGCGGTCGACACCTTCCTCGCCTCTGCTCGTCGTGCCTTCGAGTCCGGGGGTGACGAGCTGAGTGCGGAAGACGTCCGCATCGCCTCGTTCCCGCTCGTGAAGGGCGGCTACGTGGTCGCTGACGTCGATGCAGCTCTCGGTCGCGTGGAAGACGCGTTCGCCGCTCGGGAGCGCGAGCGCGTCGTGCGCACGGAGGGAGCCGGCGCCTGGGTCGATCAGGCGAGAGCCGATGCGCAGGTGATCCTCGACCACCTCGCCCGACCCCGTCGTCATCGTTTCGCTCGCACCGGCGTGCTGACCTTCGGGTATCGCATCGACGAGGTCGACCACGTGTCGACGAGGATCGTGCGCTATCTGCGTGACGGCGATGCGCTCACCGCGGAACAACTCCGCTCGGCAGCCTTCCGGATGCAGCGCGGTGGCTACCGCGAAGAGCAGGTCGATGCTCTCCTCGACGCGACGATCGACGTCATTCTCGCCGTCCGCTGAGGTTCCTGATGGTCGATTCAGGCGCCTTTGCGTAGACTGTCCTTCATCGTGAACTCCCGAAACGACATGAACCTCGAACGAAGCGACTCCTCGCCGGTGCCCGCGGCCAGGGTGAAAGCCGCGCGCCCGGGTGCTCGCCGTTGGTCGCGTCGACGCGGTGTGGTGAGTGTCTTCAGCGCCCTCGCCGTGGTCGGATTCGCCGGAGCACTCGTCGCACCGACCGGAGTGGCGCTGGCGGACCCCACCCCGACCGACTCGCCCGACTCGGCCTACTCGTTGGCTCTCGCCGATACCCAGAATCTCGCGGTCACCGTGAGCGGTGCGGCGATCACGCCGGTCGAGCGCGGCACCTTCGAGGTGTATGTGAAGCCGAAGCCCAAGCCGAAGCCCGCTCCCACGGTCGCGTCCAGCTCGAACGGCGGGTCGTCCGGCGGATCGTCCCTGCCCCCGTACTCGGGAGGCGGAGCACCCGCCGAGTGGATGGCTGCAGCCGGGATCGCCCAGAGCGACTGGCAGTACGTCGACTACATCGTCTCGCGTGAGAGCGGTTGGAATCCCAACGCCACGAATCAGTCGTCGGGCGCATGCGGCCTGGTTCAGGCACTGCCCTGCAGCAAGGTGCCGGGGAACGGCTACAACCCGGTCGACAACCTGCGGTGGGCGACGGGGTATGCCACGGGACGGTACGGCAGCTGGGCCGGCGCCTACAACTTCTGGACCAACAACCACTGGTGGTGAGCAGGCGCCATGCCACGCTCACGCAGACGCCCTCCGGCGCGCCCGGAACCCGAGGACGCGTTCGACAGGTTGCTCGCCGGCTGGAAGCGCACGGAGACACGCCGCGGCGCGGAGTGGACCGTGCAGCCGGTGTCTGCCGTGCAGGCACAGAAGGCGTACGTGTGCCCGGGGTGTGGCGGACAGATCGTGATCGGCACGGCGCACCTCGTGACCTGGCGTGCCGACGGAGTGCTGGGCGACGCGGCGGACCTCGCCGCGCGCAGACATTGGCACACACACTGCTGGAGGATGGCGTGAGCATGGAGATCCGAGGACCGTTGGAGCTTCCGGCGCAGCGCGAGGACATCGAGCTGACGACCGCGGACGGGCTCACGCTCGTCGGCGAGCTCGCCGTGCCGCAGGAGACCGCACCGGTGGCGACGCTCGTGACGCTGCACCCGTTGCCCACCGCGGGCGGCTTCATGGACTCCCACATCATCCGCAAGTCAGCGGCCCGCCTGCCTGCTCTCGCCGACCTCGCGGTCCTGCGCTTCAACACCCGCGGAACGACATCGCCGCGCGGGACCAGCGACGGCGCGTTCGACGGCGGTGCCGCCGAGCAGTTCGACGTGGCGGCGGCGATGGATTTCGTCCGTGACCGCGCCTTGCCGAACCCCTGGCTCGTCGGATGGTCGTTCGGCACGGAGCTCGCCCTCAAGTACGGTCGCGACCATGACATCTCCGGCATCATCCTGCTCTCCCCGCCCTTGCACCGCGCGACGGACGCGGAAGTCGCTGCCTGGGGTGCGGTCGACGTGCCGGTGGTGATCCTGGTGCCGGAACTCGACGACTACCTGCGTCCGGACGAGGCACGTGAACGGTTCGCGTCGATCCCGCACGCGAATCTGATCGCCGTGGACGGCGGCAAGCATCTGTGGGTCGGGGAGACGCAGACCCGGCGCGTGCTCACCGAGATCGTGGCGGCGGTGAACCCGTCGGCGCTCCCGCTGGCGACGCACTGGCCCGAGGCGGACTGAGCCCTTCGCCTCGCCTCAGAGCTCGTTCATGCGGGGGATGAGCACCTGACGGTAGATGATCAGGATGCTCGCGGCGACGGGGATCGCGATGAGCGCCCCCAGCAGCCCGAGCAGGCTTCCTCCGGCGAGTGCGGCGACGACCACGACGGCGCCCGGAACGGAGACCGCACGACTCATGATGCGCGGGGAGATCACGTACGCCTCGATCTGCATGTAGATCAAGTAGTAGATGGCAGCGGCGATCGCGATTCCCGGCGAGCCGAGTCCGGGGATGAGACACACGAGCACGATGATCGTCGAGCCCGTCAGGGTGCCGACGAGCGGGATCAGCGAGAAGAAGAACGCGATGATCGCGAGGACCGTGGGGAACGGCGCGTTGATGATGGAGAGGAAGATGGCGCTCAGGACGCCGTTGAGCACACCCTGGGAGACCTGGCCCATCACGTAGTAGCCGACCGAGTCGGTGATCTGCTCGGAGAGATCGATGAACCGATCGCGCTTCGAGGCCGGGGCGAGCTGGTAGACGGCGCGCTTGAGGGAGGGGGTCGACGCGGTCAGGTAGATCGTCAGGATGAGCACGATGAACGCCCCGAAGAGTCCACTGAGGACGGCACCGCTCGCGACGAGGACCCCTTGACCGATCGAGCCGCCGATCTCGGCCAGATTCGTCGTGAGCCATTCCGTCACGTAGGTGAAGACGTCATCGACGAGCAGGTTGGGGAACGTGGCCTGCATCCACTCCTTGAGATCGGGGATCAGGTTCCCGCGTGAGACGATCGCCGAGATCTGTGCGATGAGCTGAGAGATCTGGTCCACCAGCACCGGGAGGATGATCAGGACGATCCCACTGAACACGGCGAGGACAGCGACGATGGTCACCAGCACGGCGAGCCACCGGGGGAGTTTGCGGCGTTCGAGGAACGAGACCAGCGGATCCAGGCCCAGGCTGAGGAAGAGCGCGGTGCCGACGTAGAGGAGCACCGTGGAGAGCGTCTGCACGCTGCTGATCAGCAGGATCCCCAAACCCACTCCGAGCGTCGCCACCAGCGCGGTGCGGAAGGGATTGTGGATCTTCATCTGTGGACTCCTCGAAACGGCTGCAGCAAGGCTACCGAGCGGGAGCCTCGAGCAGCGGGCGACGTGCCGTTTCCTGCCCGCACTGCACCTCCTCGTGGGCAACACACAGCTGATTTCGCTAGTCTGAAATGTCGAGTGTTGCGTCGCGGGCAGATGCCGGTGATGCGTGAGGAGACTATTCGTGCGTTTCGTATGGGCCGTGGTGGCCTTCGTGCTGGCCGCGGTGCTGATCGGGGCGGGGATCGCCCAGCGCACCATATTCATGGGGCCCGACTCGCAGCAGACGCAGGTCGAGATCGATGAGCCCGCACCGTTCGTGCTGCTGGATGGCGACGTCCTGCGGACGAACCCGGGTGCGCAGAAGCTGATCGTCCGCGGCCAGGGAGACATCTTCAGCAGCTACGGCCGGACCGCCGACATGGAGGCCTGGCTGGCTGACTCCGACTACAACCGGGTGACGGTGGACGACGACGGCGAGTTGTCGGTCGAGCACGTCACGGCACCCGAAGACCCGGATTCGACGGACGCCGGTGAGGACGCGGGCGACGGGGCGACCGAGGAACCCGCAGGCCGCGACCCGCGAGGGTCCGACCTGTGGCTGGACTCCTTCGAGGATGAGAACCTCCTCACCGTCGACAAGATCCAGTTGCCCGAGGGAACGAGCACGTTGATCGCCTACGACGGCACGCTCGACGCGCCCGACCAGATCACGGTCTCCTGGCCGTTGGACACGAAGACGCCTCTGGCAGGGCCGCTGATGGTCGCCGGTGGCATCGTGCTGCTGATCGGACTCATCCTGTACGTGCTCGGGATCCGCCATCAGCGGCGAGGACGCGGCCCTCGTCGCAAGGGTCCCGGCCCGCTTCCGGCGACCGAGCCGATCGACGTCGCCGCGCTTCCGCCCGCGGAGCGCGCCGCACTCGAAGCCGGGAACGATACATCGGAATCTCAGACTTCCGTCGACGGAGCATCGGACGGCGGGACCGAAGATGCGGAGATCGTGGACGATCACAAGGGAACCGACTCGAAGAACGCCATGCGTGCGGCGCGCCCGGTACGGCGGCGTCGGATGCTGGCACTCCCGGCACTCGGTCTGACGGCCGTCCTCGCTGCCGGATGCTCGGCGGACTCCTGGCCCCAGTTCGACGGCGCTTCGACGTCTCCGTCGCCGAGCCCGACGGTGATCGCCCCCGAGAACCAGAAGCCGCCCGCTGTGACGGAGTCACAGGCCAAGCGCATCCTGCAGTCCGCGTCCGAGACCGTCGCCGAAGCGGACTCCGCGCTCGACCTCGACCTCGCGACCACTCGTCTCGACGGCCCCGCACTCGCCGCGCGGACCACGGAGTATGCACTGCGGTCGAAGATCGCGGATATGGCGCTACCCGCAGCCATCCCGACCGACGACTTCGAGGTGGTGCTCCCCGAGGCCACCGACCGCTGGCCCCGCACGGTCCTCATGCTGTCGAAGAGCACCGGTGACGACACCGTGCCCCCGGTCCTCCTCATGATGACGCAGGCGGACCCGTGGTCGAACTACCGGATCAGCAACATGGCGGAGATGTCGGCGGACGCTGTGTTCCCCGACGTCGCAGCCACCTGGCTCGGCACGTCCCTCGTGCCGTCCGATTCCGCCTTCCTGACGCTTCCACCGGCTGAGCTCGCTGCGGCCTTCGCCGATGTCGTCGATGCCGGGGAGAAGAGCGAGTACTACGGTCTGTTCGACGACCTCGCGTTGAATCTCGCGACCTCGATCACCGACAGCAGGCAGGCCGTCGTGAAGAACCTCGCCGACAAGGGGGCGTCAGAGACGTCGAAGGCAGCCTTCGACATGTCCCCGACGACCGCCGAGCCCATCTCGATGACCACTCTCGACAGTGGTGCGATCGTCGCCGTGTCTCTCACCGACAAGGAGACCGTGACTCCGACGTCGTCGGATGTGGTGATCCGATTCGGTGACAACGCCGAGGCGAAGGCGCTGACGGGGGCGACCGAGTCCGCGAAGGGCGTCGAGACGACGTACGAGTTCCAGCTGTTCTTCTCGGTCCCCGCACAGGGATCGACGGAACAGATCCGACTCCTGGCAGTCCACCAGGACCTCCTCTCCGTGAAGGTGATCAAGTGAGTGAAATCTCCCCGGCCGCGCTGCGTGGCGCGGTGGACCTTTCGAGCCTCCGCAACCGGCCGGCGTCGCCGTCCGAGAGCACAGCAACGTCCGGCGTCGTCGATGTCGTCGTCGACGCCACTGATGAGACGTTCGGCCAGATCCTCGAGCTCTCGCGCACGGTGCCGGTCGTCGTCGACCTGTGGGCGGAGTGGTGCGGTCCGTGCAAGCAGCTCAGCCCGATCATCGAGAAGGTGACCCGCGAACTCGGCGGTCGCGTCCTGTTGGCGAAGGTCGATGTCGATGCGAACCCGCAGCTCGCGCAGAGCTTCCGGGCGCAGTCGATCCCGATGGTGGTCGCGTTGATCGCCGGCCAGCCCGTGCCGATGTTCACCGGTGCGGTGCCGGAGCAGCAGGTGCGAGAGGTCTTTGCCCAGCTGTTGCAGGTCGCCGCACAGAACGGTGTCACCGGCACTCTCGCGGTCGAGGAGCCGGCGGCGGCTGACGCACCGAGCGCACCGGAGGAGCCGGAGCTTCCGCCGCTGCACGCCGAGGCCTTCGCCGCGATCGAGGTCGGGGACTACGCCGCCGCGATCCGCGCGTACGAGAAGGCACTGGCCGAGAACCCGCGCGATGAGGAAGCCCTCGCCGGACTGGGACAGGTGCGCCTTCTCGATCGCGTGCAAGGGCTCGATCTGCAGGTGGCCCGTGCGGCCGCCGCCGAGCGTCCGCTCGATGTCCAGGCGCAGTTCGATGTCGCGGATCTCGACCTTTCGGGAGGCCACGTCGACGATGCGTTCGGTCGACTGCTCGACCTCTTCGCGCAGCTGCCCTCCGATGAGCGCACTCCTGTCAGGGAGCGCCTGGTCGAGCTGTTCGGACTCATCGGCGCAGCCGACCCGCGCGTCGTCTCCGCCCGCAACCGGCTCTCTTCGCTGCTCTTCTAGGGAAGACGGGAACCGGGCGGGTGCACTGTTACCCGTGACTCACGGTGGGCACGTGCGGCTCGGGCTGATGGCGCAGCCAGAGCGTCGAGAGCGCGGGGAGTGTCACCGCCGCGGTGGGAGCGGCGCCCTCATCCGCGCTCGCGAAGACCATGCCGAGGTTTCCCGAGCCTCGCCCGCCGTACTCGGCGGCGTCTGTATTGAGCACCTCCTGCCACACCCCTTCCCGGGGGAGCTCGAGGCGATAGCCGGCGTGCTCGACGCCCGCGAAGTTGCTGACGACGACCAAGCGTCCTCCGTGGTCGTCGCGCCGCTCGAACGCGATCACGGACGGATCCCAGTTCGGCGCACCGAGTCGATGGAAGGAGGACCCGTCGTTGTCCCGCGCCCAGAGCGGTGCCTGTGCGCGATAGGTCCGGTTCATCGCGCCCACGAAATCCTGCAACTGCAGATGCGAGGGCTGGTCGAGAAGCCACCAATCGAGTTCGCGACTCTCCGACCACTCGGCGAGCTGACCGAACTCCTGTCCCATGAACAGGAGCTTCTTGCCCGGGTGCCCCCACATGTATGCGAGGTACGCGCGGGTGTTGGCGAGCTTGTGCCAGTGATCGCCCGGCATCTTCGTGAGCAGGCTCCCCTTGCCGTGCACGACCTCGTCGTGGCTGATCGGCAGCAGGTAGTTCTCGCCGAAGGCATAGACGAACGAGAACGTCATCTCGCCCTCATGATGCGAGCGGTACATGGGATCACGTGAGATGTACTGGAGCGAGTCGTTCATCCACCCCATGTTCCACTTGAAGCCGAACCCGAGCCCCGCGTGATCGGTGGGGGCGGTGACGCCCGGGAAGCTGGTGGATTCCTCGGCGATCATCATGATCCCCGGATGCAGGCGGTAGGCGGTGGCGTTGACCTCCTGCAGGAACCGGATCGCTTCGAGGTTCTCGCGTCCGCCGTGGATGTTGGGCTCCCATTGGCCGGCCTCGCGGGAGTAGTCGAGATAGAGCATCGAAGCGACCGCGTCGACCCGCAGCCCGTCGACATGGAACTCTCTGAGCCAGTAGAGCGCGTTGGCGACCAGGAATCCTCGGACCTCGGGGCGTCCGTAGTCGAAGATGAGCGTGCCCCAGTCCTGGTGTTCGCCGCGGCGCGGGTCGGGGTGCTCGTACAGCGGCTGACCGTCGAAGCGGGCGAGGGCGAACGCGTCCTTCGGGAAGTGCCCCGGCACCCAGTCCATGATGACGCCGATACCGGCCTGATGCAGACGATCGATCAGGTAGCGCAGATCGTCAGGGCTGCCGAACCGGCTCGTCGGCGCGTAGTACCCGCTCACCTGGTAGCCCCAGGAGCCGCCGAACGGATGCTCGGCCAGGGGCATGAATTCGACATGGGTGAACCCTGCCGCCGTGACATGCTCGATCAGCGGACCCGCGAGCTCGCGATACCCGAGCCCGGAACGCCAGGACCCGACGTGGAGCTCGTAGATCGAGAGCGGCTGCGCGACGGCATGCGTTGCCGCACGCCGGGTCATCCACGCACCGTCGGACCAGGCATAGGACGAGGAGGTCACCACGGAGGCGGTGTCCGGAGGAACCTCGGCGGCGAGCGCCATGGGGTCGGCCTTGAGGATCCATGCCCCGTCACGCGTACGGATCTGGTACTTGTACCGGGTGCCGACCGACAGGTCCGGGATGAAGAGCTCCCAGACTCCACTCACCCCCATCGAACGCATCGCGTGGGCTTCGCCGTTCCAGTCGTTGTGGTCACCCACCACGCGCACCGCGGTGGCGTTGGGCGCCCAGACGGCGAAGGAGACGCCCGGCTCGCCCTCCGAGGTCCGGGGGTGCGCACCCAGCGCGTCCCAGAGGCGTTCGTGACGCCCCTCGGCGATCAGATGCAGGTCGAGGTCGCCGAGGGTGGGACGGTGCCGATAAGGATCGCCCACGACGGTTTCCGCGTGATCGGCGTAGCGCGTCGCGACCCGGTAGGGGAGAGGGGGACCGACGTGCTGCCCCTCCCAGATGCCGTGCGCGGCGTGGGAGAGTTCGAGTCTGGTTCCATCATCGAAGACGGCGGCGACCTCCGACGCGAGAGGGCGTCGGACGCGGATGACGGTCACCGTCCGGTCGGCGGCGTCCTGGTGGGCATGTGCGCCGAGCACGGAATGCGGATCATGGTGGGTGGCCGAGGAGACCGCCTCCCATTCGGTGGATGCGGCGACGTCTTCCGTGTAGCTCATGATCGCTCCCTCACCTTCAGGATGTGGACCGGCTCGGCGAAGGCGTCGAGTCGTACGTAGTTGTGGTCGCTCCAGGTCCAGATCGCGCCGGTGAGGAGGTCCTCGACCTCGAACGGGTGGCCGAGGGGAACGCCCCACCGGGTCGTGTCGAGGTGGACGGTGGTCTCCCGCACCGAATGCGGGTCGACGTTGGCGACCACGATGATCGTGTCCGCGTGCCCGCTCCCGGTGAACGGCGCCGCGAGGTGCTTGCTGTAGACGAGGACGGCGTCGTCGTCGCTCCAGTGGGTCGAGAAGTTGCGGAGCTGACGCAGTGCCGGGTGGGCGGCGCGGATTTCGTTGAGCCTGCGCAGCAACGGCGCGAGTGACTCCCCGCGAGCCTCGGCCCCGTTCCAGTCGCGGAACTTGTACTCGTACTTCTCGTTGTCGATGTTCTCCTCGGAACCCGGACGGGCGACGTTCTCGAAGAGCTCGTAGCCGGCGTACACGCCGTAGATCGGTCCTGCCGTGGCCGCGATGCAGGCACGGACCCGGTAGGCCGCCCGACCGCCGAACTGCAGATACTCGGTCAGGATGTCGTGGGTGTTCACGAAGAGGTTCGGGCGCATGTAGTCGGCGGTCTCGTGCGAGACCGAGGTGAGGAACTCCTCGAGCTCCGCTTTCGTGTTCCGCCAGGTGAAGTAGCTGTAGCTCTGCTGGAACCCCACAGCGGCGAGGGCGCGCATCACCGCGGGACGGGTGAACGCCTCCGCGAGGAAGATCACGTCAGGGTCGACCGCGTTGACTTCCGCGATCAGCCACTCCCAGAACTGCAGAGGCTTGGTGTGCGGGTTGTCGACCCGGAAGATCTTCACCCCCTGCGCGACCCAGTGCTGAACCACCCGGAGCATCTCCGCCGAGATCCCCGCAGGGTCGTTGTCGAAGTTGAGCGGGTAGATGTCCTGGTACTTCTTCGGCGGGTTCTCCGCGTACGCGATGCTGCCGTCGGGCAGCGTGGTGAACCACTCCGGGTGTTCTCTGACCCACGGGTGATCGGGGGAGGCCTGCAGTGCGAGATCGAGCGCGATCTCGAGGCCCTCCTTCCGCGCGGCGCGGACGAAGGCCCGGAAGTCCGCGAGAGTGCCGAGGTCGGGGTGGATCGCGTCGTGGCCGCCCTCTTCCGCACCGATGGCATACGGCGATCCCGGGTCGCCCTGCTCCGCCGTGAGGGTGTTGTTGCGTCCCTTCCGGTTCGTGATGCCGATCGGGTGGATCGGTACGAGGTAGACCACGTCGAAGCCCATCGCCGCGACTTCCGGGAGGCGCTTCGTCGCTGTGCGGAACGTCCCGCTCCGCACCGTCCCGTCCTTCAACCGCTTGGCGCCTTCGGAGCGCGGGAAGAACTCGTACCAGGCACCGACTCCTGCGGCCAGCCGATCGACGACGAGACTCTGCTCGGGGGTGGCGGAGCGGATCGCCGTGACAGGCCGGGCGCGGAAGATCTCCGTCAGCTGGGGGTCCGCGGCGAGGGCCGCGGTCACCGCGCCGTCGCCGCTCCGCAGTGACTCGGCGTCTGTGAGCAGCCGTCGTCGCTGCGCGGCCGGGCGGTCCTTCTCCGCGGCGGCGCGCTCGAGCAGTTCGGCCCCCAGGGCCGCCATCACGGGGATGTCGACGCCCGCGGCGACCTTCAACGCCGCCGCGTGGGCCCAGGTCGCGAAGTCATCGGTGAACGCCTCGAAGCGGTAGTGCCAGGTGCCCTGCTCGTCGAGCGCGACGTCTGCTGACCAGGTGTCGGTGCCGTCGTGACGAGGGGAGAGTCTGTGGAGCGTCTCTTCTCCGGAGGGCGACGTGAGGCGGAGATGCACACCGATGATGTCGTGGCCCTCGCGGAAGGACACCACGTGGAAGGGGACGACTTCGCCGACGAAGGCCTTGGCGGGAAAACCACCGGGCACCGCGGGCGAGGGGTCGAGCAGCGGGAGCCGGGTCGTACGCAACGCACCGGGGAGGTCTACGTGCCCGGGCGCGCGCGCCGGGATCTGAGCGGGGCTCCGGAGAGCCGAGGACCGAGTACCAGCACGTGCAGCCACATCCCGAATCTACCGCGCGGACGTGATCGCGGGTAGCGCGCCGTGGGGTGCGTCGGAGCCGGGTGTCATTCGACCCGGAACAACCTCATCGACGTGCCCGATACGGGCAGGACGTCTCCGGGGGCGAAGACCTCCTCGTCGTCGGAGGGACGCTCCTGCGCACTCGACCACAACGAGACGAAGCGCGTCGCATCCTCGATCTCCTCCGGGAGACGCACGTCGATCGGTGACTCGGTTCCGTGCACGATGAGCAGGATGCGGTTGTACGCCTCGGCGTCAGGAGTGGATGCCGCGACGTACTGCAGGGTGCGGTTGCCGGGATCCGCCCATTGGCTCTCCTCCATCGTCTCGCCGTTCTGGTCGTACCAGTCCATGACGGAGGCGTTCGGGATGTGTTCACCCAGTCGGGCATAGCGACTGGGACGGAGCGCGGGGTTCTCCCGCCGCAGCCGGGTCAGGCGGGAGACATGCGCGCGCAGATCCTCCTGCCACGGTTCGAACTCCCACCCGAGCCACGTGAGGGCGGAGTCCTGCGCGTAGGCGTTGTTGTTGCCGCGCTGTGTGCGTCCGACCTCGTCGCCGGCCGTGAGCATCGGCACGCCCGCGGACAGCAGGAGCGTCCCCAGGAGGTTGCGCATGGCCTTGCGCCGCGCGGCCAGGATCGTCGGGTCGTCCGTCGGGCCTTCGATCCCGTGGTTGAACGCGCGGTTCATGTCGGCGCCGTCGCGGTTGTGCTCCCCGTTGGCCTCGTTGTGCTTCACGTCATAGGAGACGAGGTCGTGCAGGGTGAAACCGTCGTGCGCGGTGATGAAGTTCACGCTGGCGAGGGGACCGCGCTCCTCGCTGAACGTGTTCGAAGAGCCGGCGAGCCGCGTCGCGAACCCGCCGATCCCCACCGGTGCTGAGGCGCGACGCGCGTAGTCGATGTCGCTCAGCCAGAAGTTGCGCACGCGGTCACGGTAGCGGTCGTTCCATTCCTGCCAGCCGGTCGGGAAGTGCCCCGTCTGCCAGCCGCCGAGTCCGACGTCCCACGGCTCGGCGATGAGCTTGGTGTCCGCCAGGATCGGGTCGTTCGCGATGGCTGCGAGGAGCGGATGATCGGGTGTGTAGGTGTGCGTGCCGTCCCGCGCGATCGCGGTCGCGAGGTCGAAGCGGAAGCCGTCGATCTGCATCTCCTGCGCCCAGTAGCGGAGGGAATCGAGCACGAGCCTCGCACCGGCGTCGGTGGCCGTGTTCAGAGTGTTCCCGCACCCCGTGGTGTCGATGTAGACCCCGGACTCGTCCTGTCGGTAGTAGGAGGCGTTGTCGATGCCGCGCAGACTCGAGCGGGGACCGCCGATGCCTTCTTCCGACGTGTGGTTGTAGACGACGTCGAGGATCACCTCGAGACCGGCTTCATGCAGCAGCCTGACCATGCCCTTGAACTCGGCGAGCACGGCCTCGGGGCCCTCCTTGCGGGCCTCCTCGGTGGCGTAGGCCGTGTGCGGGGTGAAGAAGTTCAGGGTGTTGTAGCCCCAGTAATTGGTGAGGCCGCGCTCGAGCAGGCGGGGCTCCGGCACGAAGGCATGCACGGGGAGCAGCTCGATCGACGTGATCCCGAGCGAGTGGAAGTACTCGATCATCGCGGGGTGCGCGAGACCGGCGTAGGTGCCGTGCAGAGCAGGAGGAACGTCGGGGTGACGCTTGGTGAGCCCTTTGAGGTGGCCCTCGTAGATGACCGTGCGATCCAGGGGCACCCGGGGCTTCTGCGAGTCGCCCCAGTCGAAGCCGTCGACGATCACGACCGAGCGCCACTCCTCGTAGCCGTCGCCCTGAGCGAGGCCGCGGGCGTAGGGGTCGAGGAGGAGGGTCTCCGGGTTGAAGGTGTTCCCGGGCCCGTGCGGCCCTCCGACCCGGATGGCGTACCGCACGCCGGGCTGCAACAGCTCCGTCGTGATCTCCCAGACACCGCCGGGGCGGCGCTCGAGCTCCAGCTCATCCGTCGCCCAGTCGAGGTCGGTGGCGTCGAACACCACGAGCTCGACGGAGGAGGCGTTCTGCGACCAAACGCGCAGCGTGCCGAGGCCGTCATGGAGACGGACACCGAGGTGGTCGAGAGTGGAGCCGCCGGGCACGGCGAGGGCAGGGGACACGGGCATGAGTACACACTAGAGGCGATGTGTCGCCGTCTCATCTCCGGGCGTACCGGGTTCCACGCCCACACGCCCCGACCGAGGCCGATTCGCGAGAGAATCGAGGGATGCGGCACTATCTCGATCATGCGGCGACCACGCCTCTGCGCCCGGAGGCGCGCGCCGCGTGGCTCGATGCCTCCGAGACCGTGGGCAACGCGTCGTCGACACATGGGGCAGGACAGGACGCCCGGCGTCTGCTCGAGGAGTCGCGCGAGCGTGTCGCCGCGGTGTTGGGCGCCGATCCCATCGAGATCGTGTTCACTTCGGGCGGTACCGAATCGATCAATCTGGCACTGCAGGGGATGTGGCGATCCCGCGCGACCGGGACAGCGGCGGTCGTGATGCCGGAGGCGGAGCACCACGCCACGATGGACACCGTCACCGCTCTCCTCGACGACGGCGCCGAGTTGCGTCGGGTGCCGGTCACCGCCCACGCGCGGATAGACCCCGAGGTCTTCGCCGCACGCCTTCCCGGTGCCGCCCTCGCGACGGCCCTCGTCGCGAACAACGAAGCGGGCACGATCAACCCGGCCGCGATGCTGGCCCGCTATGCGGCGATCGCCCGCGTGCCGCTCCACCTCGACGCCGTGGCCGCGCTCGGCCATGTTCCGGTGTCTTTCCGCTCGATGCGTGGCGATGCCGCCGACGGTGTCGGACTCGTGGCGATGAGCCTGGCCGGCCACAAGATCGGCGCGCCCGTGGGAGTCGGAGTCCTCGTCGCTGCCCGCACCGCACGGATCACGGCGCTGTTGCGCGGTGGTGCCCAGCAACGCGGGCTCCGGGCCGGGACGCAAGACGTCCCCGGAGCTGCGGCGTTCGCCACCGCGGTCGAACTCGCCGAGACCGAGCGCGAACAGGAGGCCGCACGATTGGCCGGTCTCCGCGAACGCCTCATCACGGGAATCCGCTCCGCCGTGCCCTCCGCCGTGCTCCTCGGTGACCCGATAGAGCGTCTGCCCGGCAACGCGCACGTGCTCTTCCCCGGTGCCGTGGGGGAGAGCCTGCTGTTCCTTCTCGACGTGGCCGGGGTCGCCGCATCCACAGGATCCGCGTGTCAGGCAGGGGTGGCCGAGCCCTCACACGTCGTGATGGCGATGGGGCGGAGCGAGCGGGAGGCGCGCAGTGTGCTGCGGTTCTCCCTGGGGCGCACGTCGACGGCCACGGACGTCGATGCGGTACTCGCCGTCATCGCCGATGCCTACGCCCGCGCATCCGGCGCCGGCACAGGCACACGCTCGTAGACTGTTCTCATGCGGATACTTGCGGCGATGAGCGGTGGAGTCGATTCCGCCGTTGCAGCCGCCAGGGCTGTGGAGGCGGGACACGACGTCGTCGGTGTGCATCTGGCTCTCTCCCGCGCCGGGGGCACGCTGCGAACCGGTAGCCGTGGATGCTGCACGATCGAAGACGCTCTCGATGCACGCCGGGCTGCCGACGTGCTCGGCATCCCCTTCTACGTCTGGGACTTCTCGGAGCGCTTCCGCGACGACGTGATCGAGGACTTCATCGCGGAGTATCAGGCGGGCCGCACGCCCAACCCCTGCATGCGTTGCAACGAGAAGATCAAGTTCGCCGCGCTTCTGGAAAGAGCCATCGAGCTCGGCTTCGACGCCGTGTGCACGGGCCACTACGCCACACTCATCGACGGCGAGCAGGGGCTGGAGCTGCACCGTGCCTCGGACAACGCCAAGGATCAGTCGTATGTGCTGGGCGTCTTGACCTCCGAGCAACTCGCTCACACATACTTCCCGCTCGGCACGACGCCGTCGAAGGCGATCGTGCGCGCGGAGGCGGAGTCGCGTGGGCTGAGCGTCGCGCAGAAGCCCGACAGCCATGACATCTGCTTCATCCCCGACGGCGACACCCGCGGCTGGCTGGCGGAGAAGGTCGGCACCGCCACGGGCGAGATCGTCGATCGCAGTGGTGAGGTCGTCGGATCGCACGAGGGCGCCCACGCATTCACGGTAGGACAGCGTCGCGGACTCAAGCTCGGCATCCCCGCCCCGGACGGCAAGCCTCGGTTCGTCCTCGAGGTCCGGCCGGTGTCGAACACGGTCGTCGTCGGTCCGAAGGAAGCGTTGGCGATCGCGGAGATCGCGGGGGAGCGCTTCAGCTGGGCGGGCGCCGCACCCACCGAATCCGTGTTCGAATGCCACGTCCAGATCCGCGCTCACGCGGAACCGGTCCCTGCGCGGGCCACGGTTTCGGACACCGGCGTCCGCGTCGTCCCGGACGTGCCGCTCGACGGGGTGGCGCCGGGGCAGACAGCGGTGCTCTATGTCGGCACCCGCGTTCTCGGACAGTTCACGATCGACACCACGGTCTCGGCCGTTCCGGTCGGCGCGTAGACGTTTCCGGTGTCGGTGCCCACTCATAGACTGTCGAGGTGCCGGAGAACATCTCGCTGGAAGACGCCCGAACCGAAGCCGAGGAGCTGACCACCCGCATCCTCGATGCGAAAGAGGCCTACTACGGCCGAGACACCTCGCTCGTCGACGATTTCACGTATGACGGGTGGATGCACCGGCTCGAAGAACTCGAGAGGCTTCATCCCGAGCTTCAGGGGCAGGACTCGCCCACGCAGATGGTCGGCGCCGCCGAGGCCACAGGGCTCGCGACCATCGAGCACGCCGAGCGCATGCTCAGCCTCGACAACGTGTTCTCCGTCGACGAGCTGAGGGACTGGGCGGCGAAGACCGAAGCCGCGGCCGGCCGTCACGTCGCATGGCTCACAGAACTGAAGATCGATGGCCTCGCGATCAACCTCCGGTATGAGAACGGGGTCCTGACCTCCGCCGCGACGCGTGGTGATGGACGAGTGGGGGAGGTCGTCACCGAGAACGCCCTGCGCCTTCCGGAGATCCCGTATCGTCTGAGCGGCGAGGGACACCCCGAGATCGTCGAGGTGCGCGGTGAGGTGTTCATCCCGGTCGCTGCCTTCGAACGTCTCAATGCCGCGCAGGCGAGCTACCGCGATCGCGCCTACGCCGATGCTCTCGCGAAGTGGGAAGCGCGGGGCGGGGTCAAGAAGCCCTTCGACGAAGAGAAGGCGCGCACCGCCGCCGCGCGACGCTTCCCGTCCTTCGCGAATCCACGGAACGCGGCCAGTGGAGGGCTCCGTCAGCAGATCGACAAGAAGAACGGGCTCGAGCTCGAAGCGGGACTTCTGCGCATCGAGTCCCTGTCGCTCTACGTGCACGGTGTCGGCGCGTGGACGAATCCTCCCGTCGCAGCGCAGAGCGAGGTGTACGAGGTGCTCGCCGGATGGGGCCTGCCGACGAGCCCGCACACGAAGGTCTGCGGCACGATCGACGACGTCGTCGCGTTCGTCGAGTACTTCGGCGAGCATCGGCATGACATCGAGCATGAGCTCGACGGCATCGTGGTCAAGGTCGACGAGCTCGAGCTGCACGCTGAACTCGGAGCCACGAGTCGTGCGCCGAGGTGGGCGATCGCCTACAAGTACCCGCCGGAAGAGGTGCAGACCACGCTGCTCGACATCGTGGTCTCGGTCGGTCGTACGGGTCGTGCGACCCCCTTCGCCGTCATGGCGCCGGCGCACGTCGCCGGTTCCGTGGTGCGTCAGGCCACGCTGCACAACAAGGACGTGGTCAAGGCCAAGGGCGTGCTGATCGGTGACACCGTCGTGCTGCGCAAAGCCGGTGATGTCATCCCCGAGGTTCTCGGACCCGTGGTCGAGAGACGAGACGGCACGGAGCGCGAGTTCGTGATGCCCGTCGAATGCCCCGAGTGCGGCACACCTCTTCGGGCGATGAAGGAGGGCGACATCGACCTGAGGTGCCCGAACGCCCGTTCCTGCCCCGCACAGGTCCGCGGTCGCGTCGAGCACATCGGCTCACGCGGGGCACTCGATGTCGAAGCTCTCGGTGAGGTCACCGCAGCCGCGTTGACGCAGCCGACCTCGCCGGCGATCCCGCCTCTCGAGACGGAGGCGGGCCTGTTCGCCCTCACCCTCGAACAACTCGTGCCGATCGAACTCTTCGTGCGCGATGCCGAGACCGGGCTTCCGAAGGAGGATGACGACGGGGTCGTCAAGACGCGTGCGCCGTTCCGCAGGAACCCGACCCCGGCCGAGAGGAAGTCCGGTCTCGAGGGGCCGCAGCCCTCCTCGCAGGCCTTGACACTCCTCGCTGAGCTCGAGAAGGCGAAGACGAAGGACTTGTGGCGTCTGCTCGTGTCGCTGAACATTCGTCACGTCGGGCCGGTCGCGGCGCGCGCACTCGCCCAGTGGTTCGGTTCTCTCGACGCGATCCGCGCTGCGACGCGGGACGAACTCGCCGCCGTGGAGGGGGTCGGGGGGATCATCGCGGATTCGGTCCTCGACTGGTTCGAGATCGACTGGCACCAGGAGATCGTGCAGAAGTGGGCGGACGCCGGTGTGCAGTGGTCGACGCCCGGTCACCCCGGTCCGGGTGGTGCGGTTCCCGCCGGCGGCGTCCTCGAAGGCCTGACCATCGTCGCCACCGGCTCGCTCGACGGATACACCCGGGAGGGCGCTCAGGAGGCCATCATCAAGGCGGGGGGCAAGGCGGCATCCAGCGTCTCGAAGAAGACGGACTTCGTCGCTGCCGGGCCGGGTGCCGGGTCGAAGCTGGCGAAGGCCGAAGAGCTCGGACTCCGGATTCTCGACGCAGCCCAGTTCCACGTGCTGGTGACGGAAGGGCCTGGGGCGCTTCCTCCCGCAAGCGAGGGGT
The DNA here is from genome assembly GCF_049099505.1 of Microbacterium sp. IO18. Classification (NCBI taxonomy): domain Bacteria; kingdom Bacillati; phylum Actinomycetota; class Actinomycetes; order Micrococcales; family Microbacteriaceae; genus Microbacterium; species Microbacterium sp. IO18. The sequence goes on along the minus strand of NZ_JBMJAF010000001.1, from coordinate 558,677 downwards.
CGTGAAGCGATACGGTCCGCTGATCGTCGTCCCGGATGCGCTGGCCGTCGGCGACCCCGGCCGCCATCATCTTCGGCTGACGCCGGAGGCGGTGATGATCCGGGCGGGTGTCGAGAGCCGAAGCATCCTGCCGTGGGCGAGCGTCGAACGGGTCGTGTTCGACGTGCCGACCACCAGGTTTCGTCTGCCGGGTCTGGTCGGCACGCTGGTGCTCGGTGCCGTGACCGCGGCGACGCTGAGCGACCCCGGAGTCGAACCTGAGGACGGTACCGCGACCCTCACGGTCGGTGGTGAGAACACCACCGTGCCGTTGAGTCGTCATCATGTCGGCGGATACTGGGCTCCGAGCGTCGCGGGGGCGCACCGCCTGATCGCCCATCTCATCGCGCACACCGAACAGCGTGCACTGCTCGAGCATCCGGAACGGTTGATCGACGTGGCGGCGCAGCTCGCGCGCGGATCGGGCTAGCTGTGATGTCCAGGGAGCTTATTCCCTTGAGCCGATCCGTCCCTCGCGACTTTGGTGACATCGTCAGATGGTGTTGGCTTGATGCCAACGTCGCGTGTCGTTGGCAGTCCGTGTCAGGCATGGAGGCGTGGGATATGAAGGAGGACGACAGATGATGTCGACCCCTTCGCCCTCTCGTGACTGAGGGCGAGAACACCGGGCTAGGAGCCCGGAACGACGAAACCGACAGCACTGCTGTCAATGCGTTCAATCGCGGTGTCATCGACGAGTTCCGTGCGAACGCCGGCCGCGTCGGCGGCAAGTTCGAGGGGTTCACCCTCGCTCTGCTCACCACGACCGGCGCGCGCACGGGCATCCGCCGCACGACACCGTTGGCGTACTTCGAGCTGAATGGGATGCCCGCCGTCGTCGCATCGGCGATGGGCGGGCCACGGCACCCCGCATGGCTTGCGAACGTCCGCGCGCGTCCCCAGGTGAGCGTCGAAGTCGGAGCGGAGTCATTCGACGCACTCGCGTCGATTCCGTCAGGCATAGAGCGCGACCGGCTGTTCGCGCAGGTCGTCGAGCAGGATCCGGAATTCGGTGACTATCAGGCGCGCACATCGCGGGTGATTCCCGTGGTGATACTGCAGCGACTCAGCTCGCCGTCCGTCCCGCCATTCGAGGGGGAGCGCGCGCGCTTGGTCGCCTGGGCAACCGAACTGCGGCAGGTTCATGACCGGCTCCGTCAGGCGCTGCGGGTCGCGCAGGACTCCGCCGCACAGGGACGATCTCCCGAGGTCGCGGGGCGTGAGCTGCTGCTGTTCTGCCATGGGTTCTGCACGGCACTGACCGGACATCACGAGGGCGAGGATCGCGAGCTTTTCCCCGCGATCGCGGCCGCGCACCCGGAACTGCGGGACACGTTGCGGTATCTGCAGCAGGATCACTCGATGATCGCTCACCTTGTGAGGGGGTTGCAGTCGTCGGTGGACGCATCGGCAACACCGGTCGAGCTCGCCCGGCACCTGGAAGGGATCGCCGCGATCATGGAAAGCCACTTCCGTTACGAGGAACGGCAACTCCTCGAGGTGCTCGAGACCCTCGCACTCGATGCCGACCCCAAACGCGTGCTCGGCCCGCTCTGAACCCTGTCTCTGCGCGGGTTGGACGTGATTCTGCATCGCCGACCGCGCGCTGTCTCTTGGAGTTGATCCTCATGTCCCCCGTCAACGCTGTTCTTACGCCACGCACTCGGCTTCGACTCGCACGCATGATCGTCGACGGCAAGCATCCCGTCCGCCACGTCGCGAAGCTGTTCATGGTGTCGCCGGTCACCGCCCGCAAATGGGCAGACCGGTATCGCGCCGAGGGCGCGACGGGGATGAAGGATCGGTCGAGCCGCCCGCACGGCATCCCGCATCGGACGAGCGAGCACATGAAGCGGAAGATCATCGCATTGCGTTGGCGGCAGCGCCTCGGCCCTGCCCAGATCGCAGCCCGAACATCCCCGACGGCGGCGGATGGCGCTTCGTCGGCAAACAGCAAGGCGACTGGAACCGTCAGGCCACCGCCCGCCGAACGGGGCAGCGCAACAGTCGGTCAGAACCCCGCCTCGGCACCGCGTTCGTCCATATCGTCCTCGATGACCACTCTCGCGTCGCCTATGCCGAGATCCATTCCGACGAGAAAGCCGTCACCGCGATCGGCGTCGTCGAACGCGCGACGACGCGTCAGCTCTTGTGACGGGGTTTGCGGTACGGCTTCTCGTCGCGGTTGTCGCGTGCCGGACGGTCGTCGCGGTCGCGTCGTTCGAACTTGCCACCGTCGCGCGGAGCAGTGCGCCGAGCGCCCCCGGGGCCACGATCGGGCTTGATCTCGATCAGGCGACCGGAGATGCGCGTGTCGCGGAGCTTCTCCAGGACGGCGGGGTCGAGATTGGAAGGCAGCTCGACGATCGAGAAATCGGGGCGGATGTTGATGGCTCCGAAATCATCTCGACCCAGCCCGCCCTCGTTCGCGAGGGCGCCGACGATCTGGCGGGGTTCGACACGGTGACGGCGTCCGACCTCGATGCGGTACGCCGCATAGTCGCCGCGGCTACGGCGTTCGGTGCGCGGCTCACGCGAGTCGCGGGCGCTGCGCTCCCGAGGCGGACGGTTGTCGGCCTCGACCGCCTTCGAGAGAGGATCGTTCGCGGGGTCCAGGAGCAGTGGCTTGTCGCCCTGAGCGACGACGGCCAGGGCGGCGGCCACGTCTCCCTCCGGCACATCGTGGTGGCGGACGTAGTGGGCGACGATGTCGCGGAACGCCTCGATCCGTCCGGTCTCCGAGAGCGCGGTGGTGATCGCGTCGTCGAAGCGGTTCAGACGCGTGGTGTTCACGTCCTCCGTGCTCGGCAGCTGCATCTGGGTCGGCTGCTGACGGGTCGCCTTCTCGATGTGCTTGAGCAGGTAGCGCTCACGCGGTGTGATGAAGCTGATGGCGTCGCCCGAGCGTCCCGCCCGACCCGTGCGACCGATGCGGTGCACGTACGACTCGGTGTCGGTGGGGATGTCGAAGTTCACGACGTGGCTGATGCGCTCGACGTCGAGCCCGCGCGCAGCCACGTCGGTGGCGACGAGGATGTCGAGCTTGCCGTCCTTGAGCTGGTTCACGCTGCGCTCACGCTGCACCTGGGGGACATCGCCGTTGATCGCTGCCGCGGAGTAGCCGCGGGCGCGGAGTTTCTCGGCGAGCGTCTCGGTCTCGTTCTTGGTGCGGACGAAGACGATCATCCCGTCGAAGTTCTCGACTTCGAGGATCCGGGTGAGAGCGTCGACCTTCTGCGCGTAAGACACCACGAGGTAGCGCTGGGTGATGTTGGTGCCGGTGGCGGTCTTGGACTTGATGCTGATCTCTTCCGGCTCACGCAGATACTTCTGCGCGAGGCGGCGGATCTGCGGGGGCATCGTCGCCGAGAACAGGGCGACCTGCTTCTCTTCGGGAGTCTGCGCGAGGATCTGCTCCACGTCTTCGGCGAAGCCCATCTTCAGCATCTCGTCGGCTTCGTCGAGCACGAGATACTGGAGCTGGGACAGGTCGAGAGTGCCCTTCGCGAGGTGGTCCATGATGCGGCCGGGCGTGCCGACGATGACGTGGACGCCGCGACGCAGCGCCGACAGCTGAACGCCGTAGCCCTGTCCGCCGTAGACGGGGAGGACGTGGACGCCCTTCATCTTGGAAGCATAGGACTCGAAGGCCTCGCAGACCTGGAGCGCGAGTTCGCGGGTGGGCGCGAGCACGAGTGCTTGCGGGGTCTTCTGCGAGACGTCGAGGCGCTCGAGGACGGGAAGCGCGAAGGCCGCGGTCTTTCCGGTTCCGGTCTGCGCCATCCCGACGACATCGCGTCCGGCCAGGAGCGTGGGAATGGTGGCCGCCTGGATGGGCGACGGGGTCTCATAGCCGAGATCCTTGATGGCTTTGAGGACGGGCCCGGTGATGCCGAGCTCCTCGAATCCGGGGGTCGCGGGGGAGTCCTCGGGGGCGTCGGTCAGCTCTGCATCTTCAGGGGTCACTTCCCAAGGGTAGCGCGCCGCGATGCTCGGCGCCTGTGAGGGCGGCCTCAGACGCCGGTGGTCAGTGAGATCAGCCGCTCCTTCACCTGGCGTCGGAGCACCTTTCCGATCAGGGACTTGGGCAATTCGTCGACCACGAAGACGCGACGGGGCACCTTGTACGGAGTCAAGATGCTGCGCGCGAAGTCACGGATCTCTTCGACATCGATATCGGTTCCGGGGTCCACGACGATCGCAGCGACGACCTCTTCGCCCGAATGCTCGCTGGGCAGACCGACGACCGCTGCATCGGCGACCTTCGGGTGCTGGCGCAGGACGTTCTCGACCTCGGTGGGAGCGACGTTGAAGCCACCCGTGATGATGAGTTCCTTGATCCGATCGACGATCCGTACGAAGCCGGCGTCGTCGATCGTGACGATGTCGCCCGTGCGGTACCAGCCGTCGACGAAGACGGCTTCGGTCTCCTCGGGCTTGCCGTAGTAGCCCGAGAAGACCTGCGGCCCGCGCACGACGAGTTCGCCGGCCGCCCCGGCCTCGACGTCGCGGCGGGGGTTCTCCGGGTCGACGACGCGACACTCCGTCCCCGGAAGGGGGAGCCCGACGGTGCCGGGCACACGGTTGTCGGCGACCGGGTTCGCCATGAGGACGGGCGAGCACTCACTGAGCCCGTAGCCCTCGACGAGGTAGCCGTGGGTCGCCTCTTCGAAGGGGACCACCAGCTCATGCGGCAGTGCCATCGCGCCGGAGATCGCGACCTCTATGCCGTCGAGCGACACGTCCTTCGCCTTTGCCGCAGCGAGAAGACGGTCGGCGATCGGCGGCACGAGCGGCAGGAAGGTCGCGGGGTGCTTCTTGACGACGTCGAGGACGAGGTCGGGATCGAACTTCGGGAAGAGAACGAGTCGTGCACCCATCGACATCGCGAACGTGAGACACAGGGTGAGGCCGTAGGCGTGGAACATCGGCAGCACGGCGTAGACGACGCAGCCGTTCCCGCGTTCGATCGACGGTACCCAGGCTTGCGCCTGGGCGGCGTTCGCGAGCAGGTTGCGATGGGTGAGGGCTGCGCCCTTCGGCGTTCCGGTGGTTCCGGACGTGTACTGGATGATCGCGAGGTCGTCGGTTCCCGGTCTCGGATGCGATTCCGGGATCGGAGCCGCCGCGAGCAACGTCTCCCAGGCGACCGCCCCGCGGACCTTCTCGGTCAACGCTGCACGGGATTCGCGGGCCTTCGCCATGGGAAGTCGCAGAGCGACACGGGTGAGGAACGGCATGGCCCTCGTCACGTCAACGGCGATGAGGTTCGTCACGGCAAGATCCGCGGGGAACTCCTGCACGGTGGAGACGACCTTGTTCCACACGATCGCGTGCTTCGCACCGTGGTCCTCGAACTGCTTGCGCAACTCTCGTGGCGTGTAGAGGGGGTTGTGTTCGACGACCACCGCGCCGAGACGGAGGACGGCGTAGAACGCGATGATTTGCTGCGGGCAGTTGGGCAGCACGATCGCGACCGGGTCGCCGGCGCGGACGCCCAGGTCGCGCAGTCCCGTCGCGGCGCGGTCGATCGCGGTCTGCAGCTGCGCATATGTCGTCTCCCGCCCGAAGAACTGGAGGGCGGGCGCGTCCGGGTAGTCGCGGGCCGACGCGGTGACGATGTCCACGAGAGATCCGTCGACGGGAGGCAGGTCTTCCGGGACGCCTCCGGCGTAGCTGGCGATCCACGGGCGAGGGGGCTGGAACGTGCTCACCCGCCCAGCATATGTCGAGTCGCTCGTCGGGACGGAGGACCGGGGAACGCGCCAACTAGACTGAAGGGGTGTCTGAAATCACCCCTGATCTTGTACGCCATCTCGGCGTGCTCGCGCGCATCCAGCTGAACGACGACGAGGTGACGCGGCTCACGGGCCAGCTCGACGCCATCGTCGACAACATCGCCAAGGTGTCGGAGGTCGCCACCGCTGACATCGTCGCGACGAGCCACCCGATCCCGCTGAGCAACGTGTTCCGTCCCGACGTCGTCGGACAGACGCTCACGCACGAGCAGGTACTGCAGAATGCGCCGGACGCTGCCGACGGCCGTTTCCGCGTCACCGCGATCCTGGGAGAAGAGCAGTGAGCGACATCATCGGACTGAACGCGGCCGATCTCGCCGCGAAGCTGGTCGCGGGCGAGGTGTCGAGCGTCGAAGCGACGCAGGCCCATCTCGATCGCATCACCGCGGTCGACGGCGACGTCCACGCGTTCCTGCATGTCAATGAGGGTGCCCTCGAGGCCGCGGCGGCGATCGATGCCCGTCGTGCCGCGGGTGAGACTCTCGGCCCGCTGGCCGGTGTGCCGCTGGCCATCAAGGATGTCCTGGTCACGACCGATCAGCCGACCACCAGTGGTTCGCGCATCCTCGAGGGATACCGCTCGCCGTACGACGCGACCGTCGTCGCCCGTTCGCGAGCGGCGGGACTGGTGCCGCTGGGCAAGACCAACATGGACGAGTTCGCGATGGGATCGTCCACCGAGCACTCGGCATACGGCCCCACTCGCAATCCGTGGGACCTCGACCGCATCCCGGGCGGCTCGGGCGGCGGCTCGGCCGCGGCGGTGGCGGCTTTCGAAGCACCGCTGGCCCTGGGCTCGGACACCGGTGGCTCGATCCGGCAGCCCGCGCACGTCACCGGCACCGTGGGCGTCAAGCCGACCTACGGCGGCGTGAGCCGCTACGGCGCGATCGCTCTCGCATCCAGCCTCGACCAGGTCGGTCCGGTCTCGAGAACGGTCCTCGACTCGGGGCTGCTGCACGATGTGATCGCCGGGCACGACCCGAAGGATTCCACCTCCCTGCGTGACGAATGGCCGTCGTTCGCCGAGGCGGCGCGCGAAGGCGCGCGAGGGGACGTCCTCAAGGGACTCAAGGTCGGCGTCATCCGTGAACTGCCCGACAGTGGATTCCAGCCCGGTGTGGCAGCGTCGTTCCGCAGCGCACTCGCGATGATGGAGGCGCAGGGAGCGGAGATCGTCGAGATCGGTGCTCCGCACTTCGAGTACGGCGTGGCCGCCTACTACCTCATCCTGCCAGCGGAGGCATCGAGCAACCTGGCGAAGTTTGACTCCGTGCGCTTCGGCCTGCGCGTGACTCCCGACGGCACGCCCACTGTCGAGGATGTGATGTCCGCGACGCGCGATGCCGGTTTCGGTGACGAGGTGAAGCGCCGCATCATCCTCGGCACGTACGCGCTCTCCGCCGGGTACTACGACGCCTACTACGGGAGTGCGCAGAAGGTCCGCACGCTCATCCAGCAGGACTTCGCGAACGCCTTTGCGGAGGTGGACGTGATCGCGACGCCCTCGGCTCCGACCACGGCGTTCAAGATCGGCGAGAAGGTCGACGATCCGCTGCAGATGTACCTCAACGACATCACCACGATTCCGGTCAACCTCGCCGGCGTCCCCGGCATCTCGATCCCGAGCGGTCTCGCCGACGAGGACGGGCTGCCCGTCGGCATCCAGTTCATCGCTCCTGCGCGTGAGGACGCGCGCCTGTATCGCGTCGGCGCCGCGTTGGAGACGTTGCTCGTCGATTCGTGGGGCGCTCCGTTGCTCACCCGCGCACCCCAGCTCGCAGGAGGGACCCGCTGATGGCCGCCGCCAAGCTCATGGACTTCGACAAGGCGCTCGAGCTGTTCGAGCCGGTCCTCGGTTTCGAGGTGCACGTCGAACTCAACACGAACACGAAGATGTTCTCCGACGCGCCCAACCCGGCCAACGAGGCCTACCACGCCGCGGAACCGAACACTCTCATCGCTCCCGTGGATCTCGGTCTCCCCGGCTCGCTGCCGGTCGTGAACGAGACGGCGATCCGTTCCTCGATCAGCCTGGGTCTCGCCCTCGGCTGCTCGATCGCGGAGTCGAGCCGGTTCGCCCGCAAGAACTACTTCTACCCGGATCTCGGCAAGAACTACCAGATCTCGCAGTACGACGAGCCGATCGCCTATGACGGGTCGGTCGAGGTCGAGCTCGAGGACGGCACGCTCATCACGATCCCGATCGAGCGCGCGCACATGGAGGAGGACGCCGGCAAGCTCACTCACATGGGTGGGGCGACCGGACGCATCCAGGGGGCCGAGTACTCGCTGGTCGACTACAACCGGGCGGGTGTCCCGCTGGTCGAGATCGTGACGAACATCATCTACGGCACCGAGCACCGTGCACCGGAGGTCGCCAAGGCCTACGTGCAGGCGATCCGCGACATCGTGCGTGGCCTCGGCATCTCCGAAGCGCGACTGGAGCGGGGCAACCTGCGTTGCGACGCGAACGTCTCGCTGCGTCGACGTGGCACCGACGAGCTCGGCACTCGCACCGAGACGAAGAACGTCAACTCGATGCGCTCCGTGGAGCGGGCCGTGCGGTACGAGATCCAGCGCCAGGCGCAGATCCTCGCCGACGGCGGCACGATCACCCAGGAGACGCGTCACTGGCACGAGGACACCGGGACCACCTCGCCGGGGCGCCCGAAGTCGGACGCCGATGATTACCGGTACTTCCCGGAGCCTGACCTGCTGCCCGTGGAACCGGCCGCCGAGCTGGTCGAGGAGCTGCGTGCGGCTCTTCCCGAGCAACCGGTGGCTCGCCGCCGTCGTCTGATGACGGAATGGGGATTCACCGATCTGGAGTTCCAGGACGTCCGCAACGGCGGCCTGCTCGAGGTCGTCGAGGCGACGATCACCGCGGGGGCGACACCCGCCACCGCACGCAAGTGGTGGACCGGTGAGATCACTCGCATCGCAAACGCCCAGGACCAGGACGCCACCGCGCTGATCAGCCCGGAGAACGTCGCTGCTCTGCAGCGGCTCGTCGACGCGGGAACGCTCACCGACAAGCTCGCCCGCCAGGTGCTCGAAGGCGTCATCGCCGGTGAGGGCACTCCGCAGGAGGTCGTGGATGCCCGCGGGCTCGCGGTGGTGTCTGATGACGGCGCGCTGATCGCGGCGATCGACGAGGCTCTGGCGGCACAGCCCGACGTGATGGCGAAGATCAAGGACGGCAAGGTGCAGGCGGCCGGAGCGGTCATCGGAGCGGTCATGAAGGCGATGAAGGGCCAGGCGGATGCCGCGCGCGTCCGTGAGCTCATCCTCGAGCGCGCGGCGCAGTAGCGCGCGCCCCCGGGCCTCATGTCTGAGGCTCGGGGGAGAATCCTCGCATGGGACACGGTGACGGCAGAGGGCGGATCGTCTCCGACGCGGGTGCGGAGGATACCGGCACGCGTATTCTGCACGTCGACATGGATGCGTTCTATGCGGCCGTCGAGGTGCTGGATGACCCCACGCTCCGGGGTCTGCCGCTGATCATCGGCGCACCGGATGGCCGTTCCGTCGTCTCGAGCGCCTCGTACGAGGCCCGTCGATACGGCGTGCGCGCCGCGATGCCGGTGTCGCAGGCGCTGCGTCTGTGTCCGTCCGCGCGCATCGTCCCGCCGCACTTCGCGCGCTACCAAGAGGTATCCCGACAGGTCATGGCGATCTTCGAGTCGTTCACGCCGCTCGTCGAGCCGCTGTCCGTGGACGAGGCCTTCCTCGATGTGCAGGGCGTGCGGCGTCTGTGGGGGAGCCCGGCGCGCATCGCCGAGCTGATTCGAGAACGTGTGCGCGACGAGGTCGGCATCACGTGCAGCGTGGGCGTCGCGGCGACCAAGCATGTCGCCAAGATGGCTTCGACGATCGCCAAGCCCGACGGGATGCTCATCGTCGCGGGCGACGACACGCTCGACTTCCTCGCGCCTCGGCCCGTACGTGCGATGTGGGGAGTGGGACCGAAAGCTGCGGAGGCGCTCGAAGCACGCGGTATCCGCACGGTGCAGGACGTCCGCGACGCGCCGACGGAGATGATCGATCGTGCCGTCGGAGCCGCGCTCGGTGCCCGCCTCAGACAACTCGCCCGCGGAGAAGACCCTCGATCCGTCGATACGGAGCGAGTGGAGAAGAGCATCGGCCATGAGGAGACCTTCGACACGGACATCCTGGACCGGCCGTTCCTCCGTGCCGAACTGCTGCGTCTGGCCGACCGGGTCGCGGTCCGGCTTCGACGCGCCGGCTGGGAGGCGTCGACCGTCGCGATCAAGATCCGATTCGACGACTTCCGCACCGTGAACAGATCCCATACTCTGACGGAGCCCACGGCAGTCGGACAGCGGATCGGCGAGGCGGCACAGACGCTCTTCGAGCAGATCGACCGACGCGACCCCGTCCGTCTCGTGGGGGTTCGGGCAGAGAATCTGCGACCTGCCGGTGGCGCGGGAATGGCACTCTGGGACGACGACGAGGACTGGCGCAAGGTCGAAGGCGCGGTCGATGAAGCCATGGCTCGTTTCGGCTCGACGACGATCAGCCGCGCACGGCACATCGGACGCGGTGAAGGGCGAGGCGCGGCCCAACATCCCAAGGCGCACGGCGTGGATTGATCCCACACGCTCGGCGTTCCTCGACTACCGTGGGCTTATGCCGAACATTGCACTGGAACTCGGAAAGCAAGCTGCGTCCTTCGGCGTGAAGAGCGCGTATGGAGAGCCGCAGGACGTGGATGGGGTGAGCATCACGCCGGTCGCGTTCACCTATTCGGGATTCGGCGGGGGGAGTGGGGACGGCGCCGAAGGCGGTGGAGGCGGAGGCGTTTCCGTTCCGGTCGGTGTCTACGTGCGGCGTGAAGAGGGCCTGCGCTTCGAGCCCAACATCGTCACTCTGCTCGTTGTGGCCGTGCCGTTCGTCTGGGTCGCCGGACGAGCGTTCGCACGTATCATCCGTGCCCTCAAGAAGTGACGACCCGGTCGCGGCAGCACTCGAGCATGCGGCGACCCTGATCGCGCAGGACATCCGATCACTGGCTGCGGCCAACCCGGTCGTCCTCATCGACGGCGGCAGCGGTGCAGGCAAGTCTTCCCTCGCTGCGCGGCTCGTGCGGCGCTGGCCTGAGCTCGGCCACGTGCAGCTCGTCGCGCTCGACTCGATCTACCCGGGCTGGGACGGGCTCGATCAGGGCGCGGAACGCGCTCTCGAGTGGATTCTTCGCCCGCACGGGCGGGGGTACCTGGGGACCTGGCGGCGCTGGGATTGGGAAGCGGAGACCGAGGCCGAGAGCCACGCCGTCGACCCTGCTCTCGGCGTGATCGTCGAGGGCAGCGGGATCCTGCGGCCGTCGACCGCAGGCCTCGCCGACGTCCGGATCTGGGTTGAATCGACGGAAGAATCCCGGAAGAGGCGCGCGCTCGCCCGTGATGGCGACACCTATCGCCCGCATTGGGACCGATGGGCGGCTCAGGAGCGACGCCACATCGACCGAGACGACCCACGCGCGCTCGCGACGCGTATCGTCGAGATCCCCTAGCGGTCAGTCGATCGGAAGTCCTTCGGCCTCATCTGCAGCGTGGATCAGCAGATCCAGGCGATAGCCCAGCCAGTCGTAGATGCCGTGGCGATCGTCCCCGCCGGGGTCCTCGTCGGAGGTGATGCCCAGTCGGGTGGCGATGACGAGACGGATGGCAGTGAGCGTGCGCAGCCAGGCGTCGACGCTCTCGATGGACACGAACACCTCTCGCGTCGTGAGAGCCGTGTCCTCCGTGAGCGCGTCGGAGTCCGGGGGCAGTGTGCCGAGAGCCGACCGTACGATGCGGGCGTCGGCGAGGCGACGGTCGAGAAGATCGTCTCTCGTCGCGACGCTGAACTCCGCCGCCGCGTCCGAGTCCTCCGGATACGGGGTCGGAGTCAGCCGATCGACGGCGGGGTCAGCGATGTCCCGGGAATCGGTGACGAGTTCCACGAAGTCGTCCACCAGTCGCGCGAGGTGGAACGCCTCGATCAACGTCATCTCCTGAAGGATGCGCTCAACGGTCATCATGCCGCCTTCCGGACTGTCGCCCAGAGCCCGAAGTCGTGCATCGCCTGGGCATGGACCTCCATGGTCTCTCTGGGGCCGGTCGCGACCACCGCATGGCCTTCGTGGTGGACGGCGAGCATGAGTGCGGTGGCATGGTCGACCGAGTAGCCGAAGTACGTCCGGAACACGCGCACCACGTAGCTCATGAGATTCACCGGGTCGTTCCAGACGACGACCTGCCACGGCTCGAGGGGAGCGGCGCGAAGATCGGTGGTCTCGTCGAGCTCGGGAAGCGCAGCCGGTGTCGTCATGCCCATCCCATCTCATGCAGCTGGTCGTCGTCGATGCCGTAGAAGTGGGCGATCTCGTGCACCAGTGTGGTGTGGATCTCATCGCGGAGTTCGTCTTCGGAATCGCACTGTGCCAGGTGCGGGTCACGGTAGACCACGATGCGGTCGGGGAGCTCGCCCATGCCGTACTGGGTGCGCTCGGTGAGTGCCAGACCGTCGTAGAGACCGAGAAGATCGAGGCTGCCGTCCTCCGGGCGATCTTCGACGACGAACACGATGTTCTCCAGCCCCTCGACCATGTCATCGGGGAGCCGGTCGAGCTCGTCGATCACGAGCTCTTCGAAGGCGTCGGCGTTCATTTCCATCGCATCCAGCCTAGAGGCGGTAGCCGCCCGGCGCCCGCTCAGTGCACGACGACGAGGACACCGGCGACGGCGATGAACAGCGTTCCGAAGACCACGTTGAGTACACGTTGTCCACGCGCGGACGCCGTCAGCCGTCGGAAGGGCCGTGCGGCAGCTGCGAAGAACCCCCACATGACGATCACGTCGACCACGACCACGGTGGCGATCAAGGTGAGGTACTGGGGGAGTGGCGGTTCATCGAGCCGCACGAACTGGGGGATGAACGCCAGGAAGAAGACGATCGCCTTCGGGTTCAAGAGGTTCACCCAGAATCCCCGTCGGATCATCGACCAGTGGCTCTCACGGAGGTCGATCGGGGTCGGGGCGTCGACATCGACGTTGACCGCAGCGGGCCGGGCGAGCAGGAGTCTTACCCCGAGGAAGACGAGGTAGGCGGCTCCGGCATAGCGGATGGCGTTGAAAAGGAGTTCCGAGCGTGAGACGAGGAGACCGACGCCGGCAGCGACGATCGCCACGTGGACGACCAGAGCGATCTGCTGGCCGATGATGCCCCAGATCGAGCGCCGCCACCCTTGGCTCATGGCGTTGGACATGGTGTTGATGGCGCCCGCACCGGGCGTGAGGCTGATCACGACGGACGCGGTCAGCAACGAGAACCAGACCGCGAGTGACACGAGGTCAGTCTAGAGCTTCGGGGTGACGTGCCCGGCTTGTTCACGAGGGGACGAAGAAGGCCCGGGTCATTCGACCCGGGCCTTCTTCCTGAGGGTGAGTAACGGGACTCGAACCCGCGACATCCGGCACCACAAGCCAGCGCTCTACCAGCTGAGCTATACCCACCATGCGCCCACCGGAGCGGGCAACCATACGAGTCTATTACATGTTCGGAGTGAACTCTGACACCGTGCGGGTCGAGATCTCTCGTGCTTCGTCGCTGGACGGTCCCGGCTCATCGACGAAGACCGCTTCGCGGTAGTAACGGAGCTCTCGGATCGACTCCAGGATGTCAGCGAGCGCACGGTGCCCGCCGTCTTTCGTCGGCGCTTGGAAGAACACACGCGGGTACCAGCGTCGCGAGAGCTCTTTGACGCTGGACACGTCGACGTTCCGGTAGTGCAACCACTGGTCGACCTGTGGCATGTACTTGGCGAGGAACATCCGGTCTGTCCCGATCGTGTTGCCGGCGAGCGGCGCTTTGCGCTCCAGCGGCACGAAGCGCTTGATGTAGGCGAGGGTCTGCGATTCGGCCTCCTCCACGGAGACACCGCCGGCGATCTCATTGATCAGGCCCGAGGTCTCATGCATCTTCGTGACGAAGTCGTTCATGTGCGCGAGAGCGTCCGCGCTGGGGCGAATCACCACCTGGAAGCCGGGATCGACGGGGTTGAGCTCGAAGTCGGTGATGACGACGGCTATCTCGACGAGCTCATCGACCGCCAGATCGAGTCCCGTCATCTCGCAGTCGATCCATACGAGACGGTCGTTCTCGGACGCAGTTACCATGCGGCCATCCTATCGACGGGCCCGACATCGCTGACGTGGCGGGCTTCGTGCAAGGCCGCACGACCGCGATACTCTATACGCGTGCGCCTCCGTAGCTCAGGGGATAGAGCAGGAGCCTTCTAATCTCTTGGTCGCAGGTTCGAATCCTGCCGGGGGCACTTCGACTGCGTCAGCCTGAGTTGTCGGCAGGTGTGGTCCGTGTCTCACGAGTGGCGCAGCGCAGCAACGGCGTCGTCCACGTTCCAGAACTCGCCGACGACGCGAAAAGAGCCCGTGGCCAGGTGCAGGCGCTCGGCGCGATACCGGAGCCCGAGCGGATCGGCCGTGATCCTGAGATGCCCCAGGACGTGCTCCCTCCGATCCTGCACGCGCCAGAGGTGATCTGCGGCACGCACGAGGTGCTCACGGCTGGAAGAGAGCCGAGGCGTTGCGTACGGAACGTCGGGGAGGGCAGTGATCAGGTTGTCGGACATCGGAACTCCTTTCGCTCTTCGAAGATATGACCGACCTCCGACATTCGATCTCCGCTCCGACACGCGGCCTGATCGGCCCTTTCTGCACTGACAGGCCCGGGACGCGATCGGTGCACGTTTCGCGTGATTCCGAGCTATCGAGTCGTGGTCGCGGATGCAGGCTGGAGACCCGGACGACACGCGTCCGGTCACCGGAAGGACAGGACATGATCGACACGCTGACCATCGTGGGAAGAGTCGCCACAGATCCGACGCAGGGCCAGACGGGCGGCGGTGTACCCGTGACGAACTTCCGTCTCGCGAGCACCCACCGGCGGTTCGACCCGGCGACGCAGGAGTGGACGGATTCCGGGACGAACTGGTTCTCCGTCGCGGCGTTCCGGCAGCTCGGTGAGAACGTGAGGGCCTCACTGCGCACCGGCGACAGCGTGATCGTCACCGGACGATTGAAGATCCGCGAGTGGGAGAGCAACGGCAAGCACGGCACGAGTGTCGATATCGAGGCCGACGCGATCGGACACGATCTGCGTTGGGGGACGACGGCGTATCGACCGCGCGCCCGCCCGACTGCGGAGCCGGGCCTGCACGCTGTCCACAGCGACCGGTCCATGTCGCCGGCCGAAGAGCTTCGAGACGACGAGCCCGTCGGCGGCGAGGAGATGACTCCGCTCGATCTCTCCTGGACGGAGTCGAGCGCCACGACGGAAGCGGTGCGGTGAGCTCGCACGTGACTCCCACGACGACGCGGGATCTCCGTGACGTACCGAGGCGCTTCGACAGGAGCCGTAGACTCGGCACGTGATTCGTCGAACGGTCTTCTCACCGGCGCGCACGGCCGGCGTGGTGGCTTCGGTCGCTGCCGTCCTCCTGTTCGCCGGTTGCGCGCCGACACCTGAGCCTTCCGCCTCTCCGACGGCACAGGTGTCGGCGGGCCCCACGCCCGTTCCCGAACCGGCACTGGTTCCCGATGGCACGGCAGAAGAGAACCTTCCTGTCTTCACGGCGGTCGCTGAGCGCGTGTGGGCGACCGATCAGCGTGGTTCCGGCCGCGCATACGTGGATGCCCTGGTCGAGGCCGGCTTCGATCGCGACGCCATGCAGGTGACTCAGGACCAGACGACGGTAGGCAATCCGGCGGAGAGCCTTCAGTTCTCCGTGCGGTGGGGTGATGAAGCCTGCCTGGTCGGACAGGTCGGACCGTCCACAGGTCAGGTCGTCGCGACCGTGATGCCGCAACTCGCCGAGGGGCGGTGTCTCGTAGGCACCACGCGCCCGATCGACTGGTGACGGGCCGAGGGGCCGGTAGGCTGGGGTGTCGATCTTCGACGCCAACAGAAGGAGCGGTTTTCGGTGGCTGAGTACATCTACTCGATGGTGCGTGCGCGCAAGGCGGTGGGCGAGAAGCTCATCCTCGACGACGTGACCATGGCGTTCCTGCCCGGAGCAAAGATCGGCATGGTGGGTCCGAACGGCGCCGGAAAGTCCACGATCCTCAAGATCATGGCCGGTCTCGACACCCCCTCGAACGGTGAGGCGAAGCTCTCCCCGGGTTATTCGGTGGGCATTCTGATGCAGGAGCCGGAACTCGACGAGTCGAAGACGGTGATCGAGAACATCCAGGACGGGATCGCCATCAAGGCGAAGCTCGACCGGTTCAACGAGATCTCCGCGCTGATGGCCGAGCCCGACGCCGACTTCGATGCCCTCCTCGCCGAGATGGGCACCTTGCAGGAAGAGATCGATGCCGCCGACGGGTGGGACCTCGACTCCCAGCTCGATCAGGCTATGGATGCGCTGCGCACTCCTCCCGCCGACGCCGCGATCGCCCCGCTCTCCGGTGGTGAGAAGCGCCGTGTCGCGCTGGCGAAGCTGCTCCTGCAGAAGCCCGACCTCCTGCTCCTCGACGAGCCCACGAACCACCTCGATGCCGAGAGCGTGCTCTGGCTCGAGCAGCACCTGCAGGCGTACAAGGGCGCGGTGATCGCGATCACCCACGACCGGTACTTCCTGGACCACGTCGCCGAGTGGATCGCCGAGGTCGACCGCGGTCGTCTCATCGGCTACGAGGGCAACTACTCGACCTACCTGGAGAAGAAGGGCGAGCGCCTCGAGATCCAGGGCAAGAAGGACGCGAAGCTCGCCAAGCGCCTCAAGGAGGAGCTGGAGTGGGTGCGGTCCAGCGCCAAGGGCCGTCAGACCAAGTCGAAGGCTCGCCTTGCTCGCTACGAGGAGATGGCCTCGGAGGCGGAGCGCACCAGAAAGCTCGACTTCGAGGAGATCCAGATCCCGGCGGGTCCGCGTCTCGGCACGGTCGTCATCGAGGCGAAGAACCTCAAGAAGGGATTCGACGGGCGTTCACTCATCGACGGGCTGAGCTTCAGCCTTCCGCCGAACGGCATCGTCGGCGTGATCGGACCGAACGGTGTGGGAAAGACCACGCTCTTCAAGACGATCGTGGGACTCGAGCCGCTCGACGGTGGTGACCTGAAGATCGGTGAGACGGTCAAGATCAGCTACGTCGACCAGTCTCGCGCCAACATCGATCCGAACAAGACGCTGTGGGAGGTCGTTTCCGACGGCCTGGACTTCATCACCGTCGGCAAGACGGAGATCCCTTCGCGTGCCTACGTCTCGAAGTTCGGCTTCAAGGGGCCCGATCAGCAGAAGAAGGCCGGCGTTCTCTCTGGCGGTGAGCGCAACCGTCTGAACCTCGCTCTGACGCTCAAGGAAGGTGGCAACCTGCTGCTGCTCGACGAGCCGACCAACGACCTCGACGTCGAGACGCTGAGCTCGCTCGAGAACGCTCTGCTCGAGTTCCCCGGATGCGCCGTGGTGATCACTCACGACCGGTGGTTCCTCGACCGCATCGCGACGCACATCCTGGCGTACGAGGGCACCGACGAGAAGCCCGACCAGTGGTACTGGTTCGAGGGCAATTTCGAGGCCTATGAGGAGAACAAGATCGAGCGCCTCGGACCGGACGCCGCGAAGCCGCACCGGTCGACGCACCGCAAGCTGACGCGCGACTGAGACCGCGATGTCTACGTCGCCGGGGACCCGCCTGCACATCCCGATCCACCTTCGCTGGGGAGATCTGGACGCCTTCAACCACGTGAACAACACCTCGATGCTGAAACTGCTCGAGGAGGCTCGCGTGCGGGCATTCTGGCGGGCGGGCCCCGGCGAAGAGGCGCCGTCCACGGCGGTGCTCGATTCCGGCATCGACGAGGGCATCCTGACCCTCATCGCCCGCCAGGAGATCGAGTATCTCGCACCGGTGCCGTATCAGCGCCGACCTCTCGAAGTCCAGATGTGGTTCGGCAAGCTCGGCGGCTCCAGCGTCGAAGTCTGCTACGAAGTCCACAACGACCCCACCGCCGCGCCCCGTCAGATCTACGCGCGGTCGACCGCGATCATCGTGCTCGTCGATGCGCAGACCGGGCGCCCGACCCGGCTCACCCCGGAGATGCGTGACGCCTGGGAGCCCTACGTGGGTGCATCTATCGAGTACTCCCACCGCTGAGGCCTGCGGAACAGCGCGAGACCGGTGCGGCGTCAGGCGGCGTCTTCAGGGACGCGAATCATGATCTCCTGCGCGACGCTCGCCGCAAGAGAACCATCGCGTGTGTAGATCCGTCCGGTGGCGAGCCCGCGGCCGCCCCGGGCGTTCGGGGACTCCTGGACATACAGCAGCCACTCATCCACACGGGCGGGACGGTGCCACCACATCGCGTGGTCCAGGCTCGCGACCTTCAACCCGGGCAACGCCCAGTACACGCCGTGCGCGCGGAGGATCGACTCCTGGATCGTCATGTCGCTGAGGTAGGCGAGCGCGGCGCGGTGCAGGCGCTGATCGTCGGGGAGTGGTGCACGCAGACGCATCCACACCGCCTGGCGCGCGACACGCTGGTCGTCACTCGGCAGATACAGCGGAGAGTCGACGTGCCGGATGTCGGCAGCGCGTTCGCTCAACATGCGCGTGGTGCCCTCGGGAAGGCCGTGAACGCGCTCCTCGTCCGGCGTGAGCTCCTCCGGGGAAGGGATGCCCTCCGGCATCGGCTCGGCGTGCTCCACGCCGGGATCACCGTCTTGGAACGACGCGATCATCGAGAAGATCGGCACACCGTTCTGATAGGCCTGCGCCCTCCGGGTCGAGAAGGAACGGCCGTCGTGGATCCGATCGACGGCGATCGTGATTCCCTGACTCGCGTCGCCGGGGCGCAGGAAATAGCCGTGCATCGAGTGCACAGCCCGGTCTTCGGGAAGTGTGCGTTCGGCGGCGAGGAGCGCTTGCGCGAGGACTTGACCGCCGTAGATGCGTCCGCTCGGCATGGGATGCGACGAACCCGTGAAGATGTCCTCCGTGGTCCGAGCCTGCGTCGCATCGAGATCGAGGATCTCACGCAGCCGCTCGACGGTCCGGACGGCATGGTCCTCCGCGCTCATATGTTCCTTCCCCGCGACCGCACACGCCGCTCCGTTGGTAGTTTAGAACGCGTGCCGCATCACCTCCTCCTCGCCGACCCGGACACCGCGAAGGATGTCCTCACTTTCGTCGGTCGAGCGACCCGGATCACGGACGACGGGGTGCGGCTGCAGGCAGCGAACGGCGTCCTCGCGCTGACCACCGCCGCGCTGGCGCCGCACGGTCTCTTCGACCAGACTCCGACGATCCTCGCCATGCGTATCGTGCATGCTGACCCTGAACTCCGCTGCGATGTCGTCGTGGATCAGCTCACCACGACGGACGAGCAGGCCCAGCTCGCGTTCCCGGACACGGGACTATCGCCCGCGTGGGCCGGCGTCGCACCGCCCCGCTCCGGATGGGAGCAGGCCTCCGCGCTCCGGGCCTTGACCATTGCGCAGCGCGCGCAGTGGGGGATCTCCGCGGTGGCTCGGGGCGCGGGTGCAGGATCGGGCGAGGAAGCCGTCCGGGCGCTTCGCGCAGCGATCTGGGGGGAACCGGATGAGGAGCTGGGCGGACTGCCGCGTGGCATCGCCTTCGCCGCCGACGCCATGGGTTTCATCTCCGGGGACGAACAGGTGCCCGTCACCCGGTCCGGTCGGTGGACCCGGCTGTCCTTCCGCCGCGGTCATGTCCTGGTGCGAGGGCCGATCGCCTCCGGACTCACGGGCGTCCGCGACACGGGCTCCGCAGGCTGAGACGTCGACGGCGACACGCGCGGCAGACCCGAGGATCAGCTCCCGGCTGCGGCCGCACGTCCGGCTGCACGACCGCTGAAGAGACAGCCGCCCAGGAACGTGCCTTCGAGTGCACGATAGCCATGGACCCCGCCTCCGCCGAAGCCACTCGCCTCGCCTGCGGCGAACAACCCGGGGATCGGTGCGCCCTGAGCGTTCAATGCGCGACCGTCGAGATCGGTGTTGATGCCGCCGAGCGACTTCCGCGTGAGGACGTGCAGCTTCACTGCGATGAGCGGGCCGGCGCTGCGCTCTTGCAGTCGATGAGGTGCGGCGGTGCGGATGAGCTTGTCGCCGCGATAGTTCCGCATGGACCGCAGCATCGCGATCTGTGCGTCCTTGGTGAAGTCGTTCTCGACCTCACGATCCCGGGCGACCACCTCCTTGCGCACGGCGTCGATGTCGAGCAGCTCTCCGCCGGGATGGCGCTGCATCTGCTCCAGGAGTGATTCGAGATCGTTCTCGACGATGAAGTCCTCGCCCTCGTCGAGGAATGACTGCACGGGACCTGTCGGACCCTTCGCGAGCCGTGATCGGAGCAGCAGCCCGACATCCTTGCCTGTCAGGTCGGGGTTCTGCTCGCTCCCGGACAGCGCGAACTCCTTCTCGACGATCTGCCGCGACGTGACGAACCAGGAGTGGTCGTGCCCTGTCGAGCGCAGATGCTCGAGGGTGCCCAAGGTGTCGAAACCCGGGTACAGCGGAACCGGCAGACGGCGTCCGGTGGCATCCAACCAGAGCGACGAGGGCCCCGGGAGGATGCGGATGCCGTGAGAGGGCCACACCGGGTCCCAGTTCGTGATGCCTTCGACGTAGTGCCACATCCGGTCACCGTTGATCAGCCGCGCGCCCGCCGCTTCGCTCACGCCGTGCATCGATCCATCGACGTAGGCCGGCACGCCGGAGAGCATGTGCGCGGGCGGCGCGCCGAGCCTCGACGGCCACGCGGCGCGGACGAGGTCGTGGTTGCCACCGATGCCGCCCGAGGAGACGATCGTGGCACCCGCTGAGATCTCGAACTCCCTGATGACCTCGCGGGTGGTCGGCTCACCCCGCTCCGCACCGCTCGATGCGAGGATGCTGCCGCGCGCACCCGTCACCGTGCCGTCCGTCACGATCAGTTCCGACACGCGGTGTCGAGGAAGCACGGTCAGGCGCCCCTCACGTTCGCCCTGTTCCACGGCAGCGGCGAACGGTGCCACGATCCCGGGTCCGGTTCCCCACGTGATGTGGAACCGTGGCACGGAGTTACCCGGGCCGATCGCGCCGTATCCGCCTCGTTCCGCCCACCCCACGACCGGGAAGAAGCCGACGCCGCGTTCACGCAGCCAGGAGCGCTTCTCACCGGCCGCGAACTGCAGGTATGCCTCGGCCCAGCGCCGTGGCCATTCATCCTCCGGGCGGTCGAAGGCGGCATTGCCGAACCAGTCCTGCGTCGCGAGCTCGAGCGAGTCCTTGATACCGAGACGCCTCTGCTCGGGGGAGTCGATGAAGAACAGGCCGCCGAAAGACCACCATGCCTGACCGCCCAGATTGGTGCGCGGCTCCTGATCGATCAGGATGACACGCCGCCCCGCATCCAGCGCCTCTGCGGCGGCGACGAGGCCGGACAACCCCCATCCGATCACCAGGACATCCGTGGACAGGGGCGTTGTCGTCATGAGTTCTCCGTTGATTCCTGACGTGAGCGGGTCTCGAGTGTGGGACGGTCGCCCGCTGCGGCGCCGATGCCCGACGGCTCGAATGTGTTCACCATGGCATAGGCGGCGCGCTCCAGGTAGTCCCACAACGTCGATTCGTGCAGGGGGGACAACTGCGCCTCGTCGACGGCGGTCCTCATATGACGAAGCCAACGATCCCGGGCGTCCGGGTCGATGTGGAACGGCATGTGGCGCATCCGGAGCCGGGGATGCCCGCGGGTCTCCCCGTAGGTCGTCGGTCCGCCCCAGTACTGCTCGAGGAAGAGGCGGAGCCGATCCTCTGCGGGCCCCAGATCCTCCTCGGGGTACATCGGCTTCAGCACGGGATCGAGTGCGACCTCGCGGTAGAACACGGAGACGATCCTGCGGAAGGTCTCGTGACCGCCGACCTCGTCGTAGAACGTCACTTCTGGGTACTCCCGTCATCGGTGGGCTTCTTGCGCCGCCAGATCCCGCGATCGGGGATGACGGGAACGCCGGTGACGGCGTTCGGGCGCGTCTTGGGCGGATTCGCGCCTCGCACCCGGCGTGCGCCGTCGAGGCCGGTGGGGACGACGTCGGCCATCCGCGGGACGCTGATCTCCTTCTCGAGGAGGGCCGCGCGCAGGCGGCGGCGCAGTTCTTGCGCCACATCGTCCTTCGCATTGGCTCGGGCCTTGATCACGATGCGGATGACGAGCGCGTCGCCGTCGATGGATTCGAGGCCCCACAGCTCCGGCTTCTCGATGATGCGGGTGCGCCACTTCGGGTCTTTCGCGAGTCCCTGTGCCGTCTCCAGCATGGTGTGTTCGACCAGGTCGAGGTCGGAGTCTGCAGGAACACCGATGTCGATGATCGATCGCGCCCAGCCCTGAGACATGTTCCCGATGCGGGTGACCTCTCCGTTTCGCACGTACCAGAGGGTCCCGTTGACGTCGCGCACCTGGGTGATGCGCACGCTGACGTACTCCACGACCCCGCTCGCCAGGCCGAGGTCGACCACGTCACCGATGCCGATCTGGTCTTCGGCCACGATGAACATGCCGTTGAGCACGTCTTTCACGATGTTCTGGGCGCCGAAGCCCAATCCGGCACCGACGGCGGCCGTGAGGAGCGTCAGGGAGCCGAGGAGCGACGAGTTCAGTGCATTGACGATGAGCACGATCGCGATGACGACCAGCATCACGTTGACGATGTTCTGCAGGATCGTGCCGAGTGTCCTGGTGCGCTGCACCAGTCGCATGTCTGCGAGCGGCGAGCGCTCGAGTGCTTGCGTGTCGTCGACCGAGGCCTTGTTCTTGGCGCTGTCGACGATGCGACGCACGACCCGTCGGATGATGAGACGGAGCACCAGGCCGATCACGATGCAGCTGCCGATGATGAGCGCGACGGTGAGCGCGTTCTTGCCGACCTGCGTCAGCCAGGCGAGCAACGCTTCCACCCCATCGGGGAGGGGCGTCTCCGCGGGTGAGTCGGTGTCGGCGAAGGGGAGGATCATCAGTCACGATCCTAGCGATCGGGGCTCTGCGCGGGCTGGGTGCGCGCGCCAGACGAAAACGGAGACCATCCGTCCCCCTGTCGCCGTGTCGGTGAGCGACACGCCGAGTGCAGGACGGATGGTCTCCGTTTCGGATGCGTCGGGGATCAGTCCTCGGCGTCGCGCGCCTGCGCGGCCAGCGCGCGCTCCACATCCGCCAGGTTCTCGAGCACGAGTCGGCGCAGAGCCGGCGCCGCGTCCTGGTGGGCGGAGAGCCAGGCGCGGGTCGCGTCGCGCAGCGCGATGTCGGCCAGCGCCGTCGGGAAGAGCCCGACGATCAGGTACTGCGCGATCTGATAGCTGCGCGACTCCCACACCGGAAGCAGCATGTCGAAGTACGCGGGGACGAATTCGGCGAGCACCGCCGTACCTGCCGGATGCGTGAACCCGAGCGCCGCAGAGCGGACGATCGTGTTCGGAGCGTCGTCACGCTCGATCAGCGATGCCCACGCCGCCTTCTTGGACGCCGAGTCGGGAAGGGAAGCGCGTGCCTGCGCGGCGAACTCTCCGCCCTTGGCCGTGTTGTCCGAAGCGAGGGCGGCATCGATCGTCGCGGCATCCGTGGCACCGATCGTGGCGAGGCCGACGAGGAGCTGCCAGTTCAGGTCGGCGTCGACCTCCAATCCGGGCAGGGTGTCCTCTCCGGATCGCAGTCGTCCGACGATGCCTGCGTGCTCCGGGGTGACCAGGGCGTTCGCGAACGCGGTGACGAACTGCAGCTGGCTGTCGCTGCCGGGCTCCGCCGCCTCCGCGAGGCTCCACAGGCCGTCGGCGACCTTGAGGCGGGCAGCCTCGCGATCAGCGGGCGCGACGTACAGCGTCGCGGCGGAGCGGAGCTGAGCGAGCGTGGTGCGCACGGTGGTCGACTCGGTCTCGCGGCCGATGTTGCCGAGCACGAGGTCGATGTACTCCGATGCACCGGTCTCGGCGTCGCGGGTCTGGTCCCAGGCGGCACCCCACACGAGCGAACGTGCGAGGGGGTCGTGGATGTCCGCCAGGTGCGCGATCGCCGTCGCGAGCGACTTCTCGTCGAGACGGATCTTCGCGTAAGCGAGGTCGTTGTCGTTCAGGAGGACGAGGTCCGGTCGGGCGAGGCCGTGCAGCTCGGGCACTTCGGTGCGGTCCCCGTCGACATCGACCTCGAGGTGATGCGTGCGGGTGAGCGAGCCGTCGGTCAGCGTGTAGAAGCCGATACCGAGGCGGTGAGGACGGATCGTCGGGTAGTCCGCGGGCGCGGTCTGGGTGATGGCGAAGCGCGAGATCGTGCCGTCGTCACCCTCGGCGATGACCGGCTCGAGCGTGTTGACGCCGGCGGTCTCGAGCCACTTCTTCGACCACGTGCTCAGATCGCGGCCGCTCGTGGCTTCGAGCTCCGACAGCAGGTCGCTCAGCTCGGTGTTGCCCCAGGAGTGCTTCTGGAAGTACTGGGATACCCCGGCGAAGAAGGCCTCGATGCCCACCCAGGCGGCGAGCTGCTTGAGCACGGAGCCGCCCTTGGCGTAGGTGATGCCGTCGAAGTTGACCTGCACGTCTTCCAGGTCGTTGATCTCGGCGACGATCGGGTGCGTCGAAGGAAGCTGGTCCTGGCGGTACGCCCAGGTCTTCTCCATGGCGTTGAAAGTCGTCCATGCCTCGGTCCACTCGGTGGCCTCGGCCGTCGCGATGGTCGAGGCCCATTCGGCGAAGGACTCGTTGAGCCAGAGGTCGTTCCACCACTTCATGGTGACGAGGTCCCCGAACCACATGTGCGCGAGTTCGTGGAGGATCGTCACGACCCGGCGCTCCTTGACGGCGTCGGTCACCTTGCTGCGGAACACGTAGGTCTCGGTGAACGTGACCGCTCCCGCGTTCTCCATCGCGCCGGCGTTGAACTCCGGCACGAACAGCTGGTCGTACTTGGCGAACGGGTACGGGACGCCGAACTTCGATTCGAAGTAGGCGAAGCCCTCGCGGGTCTTGTCGAAGATGTAGTCGGCGTCGAGATGCTGCCACAGGCTCTTGCGGCCGTACACGCCCAGCGGGATGACGCGGCCGGACGCACTCGTGAGCTCCGAGAAGGTCGACTCGTAGGGCCCGGCGACGAGGGCGGTGATGTAGGACGAGATCCGAGGGGTCGGCTCGAAGCCCCAGGTCGCGGTGACGTCGTCGTCGTGCACGATGGCTTCCGGCGTGGGGGAGTTGGAGATGACCTTCCACGCCGCCGGAGCGGTGACGGTGAACTGGAAGGTCGCCTTGAGGTCGGGCTGCTCGAAGACCGCGAACACACGACGTGAATCGGGGACCTCGAACTGCGAGTAGAGGTAGACCTCCCCATCGACGGGATCGACGAAGCGGTGCAGGCCCTCCCCGGTGTTCGTGTAGAGGCAATCGGCATCGACCACGAGGACGTTCTCCGCCTGGAGCCCCGTGAGCGCGATGCGCGAGTCGGCGAAGACCTCGCTCGGGTCGAGCTGCTCGCCGTTGAGGGAGATCTCGCGCACATCCCGGGCGATGAGATCGATGAAGGTGAAGCTCTCGGGCGTCGCGGTGAAGCGCACGACACTGCGAGAGCCGAAGACCTCGGCGCCCTTTGTCAGATCGAGGGCGACTTCATAGGACTGCGTGTCGATGACATCGCGGCGCTCCTGCGCTTCGATACGGGTGAGGTTCTCTCCAGGCACAGCTGTACTCCCAGGGGTGAGGGGATGTCACCGGGGCTGGGCGCAGTTGGCGCCGACGGCAACCATGACAGCCTACGCCAGAGCGGCGAATGTCCACCCGCATCGAGGTGGACGCTCCTACGCGGCGGAGGTGAAAGGATGGAGTCGTGACTGCGATCGAGCCGAATGCTGTTCCCTTTGCCTCGCCCGGTGCCGCCGATGGCGCACCGTACGTGACCACGCCCGTGGCCTATGACGCGATCCTCCTCGCGGGGTTCGGGGGCCCCGAAGGGCAGGAGGACGTGATCCCGTTCCTGCGGAATGTGACCCGGGGAAGGGGCATCCCCGACGAGCGGCTCGAAGAGGTCGCGCACCACTACCGTCACTTCGGTGGAGTGAGCCCGATCAACGGGCAGAACCGCGTGCTCAAGGAGGCCCTCCAGAAGGCCCTCGTCGAGCGCGGCATCGATCTCCCGGTCTACTGGGGCAACCGGAACTGGGCTCCGTATCTCGAGGAGGTCGTGAGCGAAGCCTCCGTCAACGGACACAACTCCCTGCTCGCCTTCGCGACGAGCGCCTACAGCTCCTTCTCCAGCTGCCGCCAGTACCGCGAGGACTTCGCTCGCGTGCTGGAGGAGACGGGTCTGGGAGAGACGGTCACGATCGACAAGATCCGTCCGTTCTACGATCACCCGGGCTTCGTCGAGGCCTTCGAGACCGGAGTGCGCGATGCGGTCGAGGGTTTCCTCGCCGAGGGCGTCGCGGCCACCGACATCCAGATCCTGTTCTCGACCCACAGCATCCCGACGGCCGATGCGGAACGCTCCGGAGCCCGCGACATCGAGTGGGGTGAGGGCGGCGCCTACGCCGCGCAGCACCTGGCCGTGGCCGCCTGGGTGATGGACCGTGTCCGCCGGACGGTACCCGGTGCGGAGGACGTGTCGTGGGAGCTCGTGTACCAGTCGCGGTCCGGGCCCGCCTCGCAGCCGTGGCTCGAGCCCGACGTGTGCGACGTCATCGCCGAGCTGCCGAGCCGGGGGCGCAAAGCCGTCGCGGTGGTCCCCGTCGGCTTCATGAGCGATCACATGGAGGTCCTCTGGGACCTCGACACCGAGGCGGCCGAAGCCGCGGAGGAAGCGGGCCTGTCGTTCACCCGCACACCCACCCCGGGTGTGTCACCTGCCTTCGTCGCGGGCATCGTCGACCTGATCGAGGAGCGTCTTCAGGGCCGTCCCAACGAGGACCGACCCCACGTGACGTCGCTTCCCGGGGCGTTCGACGTGTGCCGTCCCGGCTGCTGCGAGAACGTGCGCGCGGGCTTCAAGCCGGCAGCCGCAGGCCTCGTTCCCTGACATCCCGATCGCGATCCGGCACTTCTAGGATGGGAGCCATGCGCATCCACATCGCCACCGACCACGCGGGCCTCGACTTCTCCACCCAGCTCCAGGATCATCTGCGCGCTGCGGGCCATGAGGTCGTCGATCACGGGCCGATCGAGTACGACGCCGTCGACGACTACCCCGCATTCTGCATCCGCGCCGCGCAGGCGGTCGTCGCCGATCAGCGTGCGGGTGTTGACGCGCTCGGCGTGGTGTTCGGCGGCTCCGGGAACGGGGAGCAGATCGCTGCGAACAAGGTCGGTGGAATCCGCGCGGCCCTCGTGTGGAATCTGTCGACCGCGGAGCTCGCCCGGGAGCACAACGACGCCAACGTGATCTCGATCGGTGCGCGGCAGCACTCCTACGAGGAGGTCACGTCGTTCATCGACCGGTTCATCGAGACGCCGTTCTCC
Source organism: Microbacterium sp. IO18 (assembly GCF_049099505.1). Classification (NCBI taxonomy): domain Bacteria; kingdom Bacillati; phylum Actinomycetota; class Actinomycetes; order Micrococcales; family Microbacteriaceae; genus Microbacterium; species Microbacterium sp. IO18. The sequence goes on along the minus strand of NZ_JBMJAF010000001.1, from coordinate 531,335 downwards.
GGTGACGAGCGCCATGTCCGTCGCATCGGTCAGATCGCGGACTTCGAGCGCGACGGGTCGCTTCTCCCGGATCCCCGGGCCTGACATGCCCGAGGGGCATTCCGTCCACCGGATCGCGCGGCAGTTCGATCGGAATTTCGTCGGCAAGACGCTGAGTGCATCGAGCCCGCAGGGACGATTCGCCGAGGGAGCCGCGGTCCTCGACGGGCGGGCGGCGGTGAGCGTGCAGGCCGTCGGGAAGCAGATGTTCCTGGAGGCGGAGGGGGACATCTGGCTACGGGTGCACCTCGGTCTCTACGGGGCCTGGGACTTCGCGGGCGAAATCCTCGTCGACCCGACCATCGCGTCGGCCAACGGTCGGATGGGGCAGACGAACCAGCGGGGAACCGTCCTGGATGAACCGATCCTGGACGACGCGGGGGAGAACTCGCTGGCGTCGATCGGAGCACCTCGTCGCACGCGGGTCCACGTGCGCATGTCGGAGCAGACCAAGGGGCTCGCGGACGAGGGGCTGGAATGGCCGCCTCCGGTCGTCGGGCAGGTGCGTCTGCGCCTCATGACGGACATCACCGCCGCGGACCTGCGCGGACCGACCGCCTGCGTGCTGCAGTCGCCGGAGGAGATGCTCGCCACGATCGCGAAGCTCGGTCCCGACCCGCTGGTCGGCGATCCGGTGGAGAACGAGGAGCGTTTCGTTCGTGCCGTGCGGAAGAAGTCGACAGTCATCGCGCTGCTGCTGATGGACCAGTCGGTCGTGAGCGGTATCGGCAACGTCTACCGTGCCGAGATGCTCTATCGCCAGCGGTTGAATCCGCACACGCCGGGGCGAGACGTTCCGGAGGAGATCGTCCGGGCGCTCTGGCACGACTGGGTGCGTCTGCTCGCCATCGGCGTCGAGACCGGGCAGATGATGACCATGGACGGTCTCACCGGCGAGGACTACCGGGCGGCCATGGCCAACCGTGACGATCGGCACTGGGTGTACCACCGGGCGGGGCTTCCCTGCCGGATCTGCGGTACCGAGATCGCTCTCGAGGAGATCGGCGCGCGCAAGCTCTACTGGTGCCCGCGCTGCCAGGCGTGAGGTCGGTTCCCCGGACACGCGGGTGGGGGTCCGCTCCGGTCCGCTTCCTGTGAATATGGTGACAGCGTCGAATACGCCGACACCGACAGGAGCCGACATGGATCTCACCAACCTCCAGACAGTTCTCGAGACCGTGAGCGGATTCATCTGGGGACCGTTCTTCCTCATCCCGTTGCTGCTGGGCACGGGTCTGTACCTCACCATCCGATTGGGAGGCCTGCAGTTCGTTCGGCTCGGCTCGGCGCTGCGACTCGGACTCTTCACGCGCAACGACCCCGGCGCCGATGGGGACATCTCCCAGTTCCAGGCCCTCACGACGGCCCTCGCCGCCACGGTCGGCACGGGGAACATCGTCGGCGTCGCGACGGCGATCGGTATCGGTGGTCCTGGCGCTCTCTTCTGGATGTGGATCACCGGGCTGCTCGGCATGGCGTCGAAGTACTCCGAGGCGTTCCTCGGCGTGCGCTTCCGCAAGACCGACGACGCGGGGGAGAAGTCCGGTGGCCCCCAGTACTACCTCGAGCGCGGCATCCGGGGTCCCTTCGGCAAGGTCCTGGCGCTCTCCTTCGCCGTGTTCGCGGTGATCGCCTGCTTCGGCATCGGCAACATGACGCAGGGCAACTCGATCGCGCAGAACCTCCAGGCGAGTTTCGACGTGCCGACCTGGGTGACGGGTATCGTCCTCACCGCCTTCGCCTTGGTGGTCCTGGTGGGCGGTATCAAGTCCATCGGGCGTGTGACGGCAGGCCTGGTGCCGATCATGATCATCTTCTACGTGCTCGGCGCCCTCTACATCCTCATCGCGAACGTGGGGGCGATCCCTGCCGCGTTCGCCCAGATCTTCTCCGAGGCGTTCACCGGCACCAGCGCTGTGGGCGGTTTCGCGGGGTCCGCGATCATCATCGCCGTTCAGTTCGGTGTCGCACGCGGCATCTTCTCGAACGAGTCCGGAATGGGATCCGCGGCGATCGCCGCGGCGGCCGCGAAGACCAGCCACCCGGTGCGGCAGGGTCTCGTGTCGATGACGCAGACGTTCATCGACACGATCATCGTCGTCACGTGCACCGGGCTGGTCATCATCTCGACCGGCACGTGGAAGGAGATCGACCCTGAGACGGGCGAGCAGCTGAGTCCCGCTCTCATGACCGGGGCGGCGTTCTCCCACGGACTCCCCGGGGACTGGGGACACATCATCGTGACACTGGGGCTGGTGATGTTCGCCGGCTCGACCATCCTCGGATGGTCCTACTATGGGGAGCGCAACGTCGAGCGACTCATCGGCCGACGCGCCGTCATGCCCTTCCGGATCATCTTCTCGCTCGTCGTGTTCATCGGGTGCACCGTGCAGCTCGGCGTCGTGTGGGCCTTCTCGGACGCGATGAACGGCCTGATGGCGCTGCCCAACCTGATTGGTCTCCTGCTCCTCTCCGGCCTGGTGGCGAGGGAGACCAAGAAGTACCTCGACAACGATCCGAAGCTGCGCGCGGATCGCGCGCAGATCGATGCCTTTATGGCCGGTACTCCGGGGTGGGAGGAATGGAAGACGCAGGCGATCCCTGTGGTCGGGCGCCGTCGACGCTGACGCGGCGAGTGGCTCGATGTCGCGGCTCTAGGCTATTGGCATGCGACAGAACCCCAGCTTCACCCTGGCGGATGTCGACGAGATCCGCCGTGTGATCGACGCCCATCCGTGGGCCACGATCATGAGCGCGGGTGAAGGCGGACTCGTCGCTTCCCACTATGCGGTGCTCCTCGACGAGGGGCGCGATGACTTGACGATCGTCGGGCATGTCGGACGGCCGGACGATCTGATCCACGGCATGGGGGAGCGTGAGCTGCTCGTCGTCTTCCAAGGTCCGCACGGATACGTGTCCCCGGGGTGGTACGGCGATGTGCCGACGGTTCCCACGTGGAACTACACGGCCGTCCACCTCGCAGGCGTTCCCGAGATCCTCGATGCCGAGGAGAACCTCAGGGTGCTCGATAGCCTGGTCGCTCGATTCGAGTCACGCATGCCGGACCCGAGGCTGATGTGGGAGCGGCCGAACGACGCCGCTTTCGTGGAACGTCTCGCCGCGGGAACGGTGGGCTTCCGGCTCGTGCCGACACGCGTCGTCGCGAAGCGGAAGCTCAGCCAGAACAAGCCTCCGGAGACCATCGAGACGGTGATCGCCGCGCTCGACGCGGAGGGGCCCTACTCGAACCCGGCTCTGGCCGCGGAGATGCGGCGCGCGCAGGACGCACGCCCCGGAGGAGCGCAGTGACCGAACGTGGAACCGCGATCAGCACCGTCCGAGCCGCGCGGATCGCGGGTCCGGGGCGCGAGTTCCTGATCGACGATGAACCGGTCGACATCCACATCGCCGACGGGCGCATCGTCGACATCGCGCCGACCGGAGCCTTGCGTGCGGGGGGAACGGTCATAGATGTCGAAGGCGCATGGGCCTTGCCGGGATTGTGGGACAACCACGTCCACACCGTTCAATGGGCGTTGACGTCGGAGCGGGCACCGCTCGGGCATGCCCGGTCGGCTGCCGAGGCCGCGCGGGCGATGCGCGATGTCGTACCGCTGGCGGACGGCCGCCGTGTGGGGACCGGCTTCCGCGATGCTCTGTGGCCCGATCGGCCGACGCAGGAAGTCCTCGATGCCGAGACCGGCGCGGTGCCGACATATCTCATCAATGCGGACGTCCACAGCGTGTGGCTGAACAGCGCGGCCTTGGCCCGGGAGGGCTTCCGGAGTGCCGATGGGATGCTCCGGGAGACGGAGGCGTTCGAGATCTCCCGACGCCTCAACGCCGTTGAGGCCGAGCACGGCGATCAGGCGATGGAGCGTGCGGGACGGCAGGCGGCCGCTCGGGGCGTCACCGGACTCGTCGACTTCGACATGGCGTGGGGCGCGGAGGCGTGGCCTCGCCGAGTTCGGAACGGATTCGCCTCCCATCGCGTCGAGTTCGCCGTCTATCCCTTCGACCTCGATCGGGCCATCGAGGCCGGCCTCCGTACCGGTGACGTCCGTGAGGATGTCGACGTCCCCGAACGCGGGCGTGGGCTCGTGCATGTCGGATCGTTGAAGATGATCACCGACGGCTCGCTGGGTACGCGCACAGCTGCGTGCTCGCACCCCTATCCCGGTGATCCCGACAACTTCGGGATGCTGACCGTGCCGGCCGAGGAGCTGGTCTCCCTGCTGACACGTGCGACGGGGGCGGGATTGGCTGTCGCCGTGCACGCCATCGGCGATCGTGCCATCACCAACGCCCTGGATGCCTTCACGACGACCGGGGCTGTCGGTTCCATCGAACACGTGCAGTTGGTCCGTCACACGGACCTGGCGCGGTTCGCGCGCCTCGGCGTGATCGCCAGCCTCCAGCCGCAGCATGCCGTCGATGACCGGGATCTGGTGGAGCGGCATTGGGCTGAGCAGACGGCGATCGGATATCCGCTCGCCTCGCTGCACGCGGCCGGGGCGGAGCTGCGGTTCGGCTCGGACGCGCCGGTAGCGGCTCTCGATCCCTGGCATGCGATCTCCGCGGCCGTCTCCCGCACGGACGACGACCGCGCGCCCTGGCACCCCGAGGAGCGGCTCGGTGTCGAGCAGGCCATCGATGCGAGTGTTCGGACCGCGCTGCGCCCCGGCGAGCCGGCGGACATCGTCGTGTGCGGTGCGGACCCGCTCACGGCGAGCGGCGACACGCTGCGGCGGATGCCGATCAGCGCGACCCTGCTGGCGGGAAACGTCACCCACTTCGGATAGTCCGAAGTCGAACGCCGAAAGGGCCGGCCCTCCGATGACGGAGGACCGGCCCTTCCGGACGACGGGTCAGGCGGCGATGTGCGAGAGAAGGAACCAGCGGTCCTTCTCGAGGCCGCGCTGGATCTCGATCGCGACGTCCTGGCTCGTGAGGTCGACCTCGTCGAGGCCTTCGACGGCGGCCTTGACATCGACGAGGATCGCATCGATGTCGGAGATGACCGCACGGATCAGCTCGTCGGACTGTGTGAAGCCCGCCGGAACCGACGTGGCTCCCGCCTTGTCGGCGACAGCGCTCACACGGGCGTCGATCGGAAGACCCAGGGCCACGATCCGCTCGGCGGCGGTGTCGGCGAAGTCGCCGGCGTGGGCGACGATGGTGTCCAGCAGCTCGTGGACGCCGACGAAGTTCGCGCCGCGGACGTGCCAGTGGGCCTGCTTGCCGTTGACGGTCAGGGCCTGAAGGCCGAGGACGACGGGGGAGAGGAACTGGGCCGCCCCCGCAGCCACGGTCGGGTCGATGGCGGTGGTGGAAACGGTCTGTGCCTTGCTCATCCTGTGCTCCTCCTGGAACGGTTCTCTTACCTGATGAAGACAACGCTACTCAGGCTCAGACATTCCGCAAGCAAGCTGAGGCTCGGCTCACTTCCCTGTCATTCCGCGGATCTGAGGGTAGTCTCGCCTCATGACCATCGCCGTGGAAGCCTCCCTCCTCGCCCTGCCGAACAGCGCGCCGTCGGTCGATTCCACGGCATTCGTCGCCGCGGGGGCGCGCATCATCGGAGACGTCTCGCTCGCTGCAGGATCCAGCGTCTGGTACAACGCCGTGCTCCGTGGCGATTCGGCGGAGATCGTCATCGGCCCGGGGTCGAACGTGCAGGACAACGTCTCCGTCCATGTGGACGGAGGACACCCGGTCATCGTCGGTTCGAAGGTGTCGATCGGACACAATGCCGTGGTGCACGGCTGCACGATCGGCGATGGATCGCTCGTCGGCATGGGGGCGGTGATCCTCAGCGGTGCGGTGATCGGCGAGGGGTGCTTGATCGCCGGCGGCGCGGTCGTCCTGGGTGGGACGGAGGTCCCCGCGGGCTCACTGGTGGCCGGTGTGCCTGCGAAGGTCCGCCGTGCGCTCAGCGAGGAAGAGCGTGCGGGCCTGATCAGCAATGCCGACGTCTATCTGGGACACTCGCAGACGCACTCCGCAGCGACCTCTGTGTGACCGCTGCATGACCTCGCACAACGATAGGCTGAGGTGCGTACGGGGCGGTGGCCAAGCTGGTTAAGGCAGTGGGCTCATAACCCAACGATCGCGGGTTCAAGTCCCGCCCGCCCTACTCTTCGATCCCGAGGCGAGATACCTGCGTTCGTGAGACGAACACGGGCGCGCCCGGGCCGATCCGCCGCTGTCAAGCCCCTCCCGCGCGGGACTCTGCCACGCCATTCTTCGACGGAGCGGCATCGCGTCGCAGAACGGGAGAAACCATGAGCATCGGCAGCGGAATCGCGCTCTTCGTGATCGGAGCAATCCTCGTCTTCGCGGTGAACGTCGACATCCAATGGGTCGACCTCGACATGGTCGGGTACATCCTCATGGGCGCCGGAGTCGTCATATTCCTGATCGGAATCGTCCTCCTCGCCCGTCGTCGTCGGACCGAGACCGTCTCACGCACCTTCGTCGACCCCGCGACGGGGGAACCGACCACTCGCCGCTCCGTCAGTTCGAGTGGCGACGAGGCGGTCTGAGCAGGACTGACGGTTCCGGGTGGTCGAGCCATCCGGAACCGTCAGTCGGCAGCGACGCTCTCGAGGTGCTCCTCCACGAGGAGGATCCCTCCACTGGAGCTGGCGGAGTGAGCGAGGTCTTCGATCCACTTCCGGCTCAGCTCCGGGGACTCGGGCTCCTGGAACACGAACCGGAGCGGGATCGAGGGGTGCAGCCACAGAGTCGAGCGTCCGGGTGCATCCCCTTCCGGGTGTCGCCACGAGAGGGTGAAGCTCTCGTTGCGGCGGAGTTTGGTCGCGATGACGACCTTCAGGTGCGCGAGCGCGCGGTCGTCGATCTGGATCGGAGTCTGGGCGTCGCCGTAGTAGAGACTGCCCATCAGCGGGCGGAGGTTTCGATGTCAGAGCGGATCTGGACCATGGGGACTCCTCGACGGTGTGCGCGACAGGCCGGGAGGGTGCTCCGGGTACTTGAACTCTAACCACACGGCGGCGAAGCGACGGGGGCGGGAGATCGACTCGCCGTCGGATACGAAAAGATTGTTCGCCCCGTGTCACGGTCCCGTGAGCGACGGTGTGTTGCCGTACGCCTCACGGTAGGCGGCACTGAACCGCGAGGAGTTGCTGAAGCCCCAGCGACGGCAGATCTCCGTGACGGAGCGACCGTTGCCAGCGTGGAGATCACGCCGGGCGCCGTCGAGGCGTGCGCGACGCAGCGCTTCCGCAGGCGTGATGTCGAGCGCCCGACGGAATGCGTACTGCAGACCCCTCGTCGAGATGAACGACGCCGCGGCGACATCGTCGATGGTGATCGCACGATGCGCGTTCTCGTCGATGTACGCGAGCGCCCTCCGGACGGCTGCCGGTGCCGCGGCGCGCTGGGCAGGGCGATCGAGATACTCGGAGAACGTCGTCGGAAAGGTGGCGAGGGTCATCATCAGGACGTGTCGTTCGAGCTCGGCGATCAGGAGCGGCTCTGCGGCCTCGTCGCCGAGGGCTCCCTCGACATAGGAGAAAGCCCTCTCCCAGCGCTGCGCGGCGACGGCGGAGGGGGGAGCGAATCCCGTGGTGCGCAGCTTTCGTCCGTCGACCCCCGTGATCTGTGCAGCGCGGGTCTCCGCGGCGGCGCGATCGATGACGAACGCGCGGACTCGTGCAGCGCGATCCCATCTCGCCTCGACGCGGGTGCCGTCCGAGATCCACGGTCGCCCCGGGTCGAGCGAGTGGCGAGCGGACCAGACTCTGGCGTCGGGTGCGTCGACACGGCACACCAGCAACTGGTCCTGCGGTTCGGCGAGGGAGTGGATCTGTGCGGCGAGTCGGTAGTTCACGACAGCGACGCTGTCGAGGGTTTCGGAATGCCAGTCGAAGCGGAAGTGGCGAGGGTCGGCGTTCTGCAGCGACGACGAGGGGACGAACTGGTGCCACGTGGACTCCACCTGTGCGATGTCGGTGGATGTGAACTGCATGGCCGTGCTCCTTGTTCCTCGCGCTGCGATCCCACTCGGCAGCACATCACCAGGAGCGTATAGCACCGTGTCTGATCGTTTCCGGGTCGGGCAGACGCACGTCGACTCGTAGACTCGGATCATGACCGTGCCTTCCCCGTATGCAGACCGCCTGCGTCGCCTCCCCGTGCAGCGACACGAGGTCGGGGTGCGGGGTGCGACGACCGCGTACTGGGTGTATGGGCCCGAGGATGCTGCGACCACCGTCATCGCCGTGCACGGCTTCCGCGGCGAGCACCACGGCCTCGAACCGGTGTTGGCCTACGTTCCCGAAGTGCGTGTGATCGCCCCTGACCTCCCCGGTTTCGGCGAGTCGGCACCGTTGCCCGGGCGGCGGCATGACCTGGACGAGTACGCCGGTTGGCTCACGGACTTCGCGGCCACGGTGGCGCCGGGTGCCGTGATCCTCGGGCACTCGTTCGGTTCGATCGTGACGGCAGCGGCCGTCGCGCGAGGTCTGGGCACTCCCCGGCTGATCCTGCTGAACCCGATCGGTGCTCCGGCGCTGGAGGGCCCCAAAGGTCTGATGACGCGCCTTGCCGTGCTCTACTACGCGCTCGGTGCCCGTCTTCCGGAGCGGCTCGGAACCGCGCTGCTGCGCAACCGCGTCATCGTCCGGGTGATGAGCATCACGATGGCGAAGACGAAGGATCCCGCGCTGCGCCGGTTCATCCACGACCAGCACGACACCTACTTCTCGCGCTTCTCAGACCGCGACGTGCTGCGCGACGCCTTCGTCGCGAGCGTCTCGCACGACGTCCGGGAGTTCGCGCCCGAGATCGATGTCCCGACCCTGCTCGTGGCTGCGGAGCGCGACGACATCACCCCGATCGAGGCCGAGCGGAAGCTGGCGAAGACCTTCCCGGATGCCGAATTGGTCGAGATCGCTCACGTCGGTCATCTCATCCACTATGAGACGCCTGCCGAAGCGGCGGGTGCGGTGCGTCGCTTCCTCAGGATTCCCGTCGCGCGAGGCCGATGAGGCCCGCGACGCGGAACGGGATGACCTCGCCCATCGCGAGCGAGGTCTCGGTGCGTTCCACCCCCTCGATCGACAGGATGCGGGCGTCGGTGTCGAAGAGATGGCGTGCATCGCGGCATGCGACCCGCGCGAGCAGATCGATCGACCCGCTTAGTCCGTGCGCCTGGACGACCTCGGGGATCCGCGCCAGTTCGTTGATGATGCGGGGGAGTTCCGTTTGTCGCACGCCGATGCTGACGAACGCCTGAAGCGGGAAGCCCAGGACGTCGGGCGAGAAGGACCGCTCGTAGGAGAGGAAGATCCCGCTCTGCTCCAAGCGCGCCATCCGCGCCTGGATCGTGTTGCGTGACAGCCCCAGATTCTCCGCCAACGCCACGATCGTCGTCCTCGGGTCGTCGGCGAGAGCAGCGAGGAGTTCGAGATCGATACGGTCCAGTCCGGGCATAGTGCCAAACCTTAGCAGCATCGCCCCCGCGCAAATTGAGCAACATGCTCAAGCCGGGTTCGAATGCTTGAGCGAGGTGTTCAGCGGACGTACTCTCGGACCATGCCGGTGATGACGCCGGCATCACCGCGCGGAGCCTCACGAGGGCCGCCGAGGACGAGGAGGACGATGATGTCACCGCAGATCACCCCCATCGCAGACACCGCCCAGGACCTGGAGCTCTCCGAGCGCATCCTGGCCCCGGACGGAAGCCGTGTCGCGAACCCTCGGTTGGACCCGTTCGTCTCGGACGTCGATGCCGAACAGCTGCGCTCTCTGCTCCGCGACATGGTCATCCTCCGCCGGATCGATGCCGAAGGCGTGGCGCTCCAGCGGCAGGGCCAGCTCGGTCTCTGGGCTCCCTGCCAAGGCCAGGAGGCCACGCAGATCGGCACTGCCCGGGCGATCGCGAAGGACGACTTCGTGTTCCCCAGCTACCGGGAGACCGGCGTCATCTACGCGCGCGGCGCAGAGCCCGGTGACTACGTGCGCATGTGGCGCGGTGAAGAGGGGGCCGCGTATGACCCCGCTGCACTCGGCGTTGCTCCGTTGCAGATCATCATCGGCGCGCAGACGCTTCACGCGGTCGGTTACGCTCTGGGCATTCAGCACGACGGTGCCGACGAAGTCGCGGTGACGTACTTCGGAGACGGCGCGACCAGCCAGGGCGATGTGAACGAGGCGATGATCTTCGCCGCGTCCTACCAGGCACCGGTCGTCTTCGTCTGCCAGAACAACCACTGGGCCATCTCGGAGCCGGTCGCGGTGCAGTCCCAGTATCCGATCGCCGGGCGGGCGCCGGGGTTCGGCATCCCCAGCGTCCGCGTCGACGGAAACGATGTCCTCGCCTGCATGGCGGCCATGCGCTGGGCGCTCGATCACGCGCGCTCCGGCAAGGGGCCGGCCTACATCGAGGCGGTCACGTACCGCATGGGTCCGCACACGACGGCCGACGATCCGACGCGGTACCGAGACCAGGACGAACTCGAGTCCTGGCGCCGCCGCGATCCGATCGCGCGGCTGGAGGCACACCTGCGCGCCACCGGAGACCTGACGGACGAGGATCTCGCCGAGACTCAGGCGGCCGCCGACGTCATCGCGTCGGAGATGCGGGCGGCGTGCCTGAACATGGTGACGCGCCCGCCGCTGGCCGTGTTCGATGGGGTCTACGCCGATCCGCACACCGGGCTCGAGCGCCAGCGCGACGAGTACGCGGCGTACCTCGCGACCTTCGAAGGCGAGGTCTGAGCATGACCGAACTTACGCTCGGAAAGGCCCTCGGCGCAGGACTCCGCCAGGCGATGCGCGACGACGACAAGGTCGTGCTCCTCGGCGAGGACATCGGGAAGCTCGGTGGGGTGTTCCGCATCACCGATGGGCTCCTGGACGAGTTCGGCGCCGCGCGTGTGATCGACACCCCGCTGGCGGAGTCCGGCATCGTCGGTACAGCGGTCGGGCTCGCGTTCCGCGGCTACCGCCCGGTGGTCGAGATCCAGTTCGACGGCTTCGTCTACCCGGCCTTCGATCAGATCGTGGCGCAGGTCGCGAAGCTGCACTACCGCACGCAAGGGCGCGTCAAGATGCCCATCACCATCCGGATCCCGTGGGCTGGAGGCATCGGTGCGGCGGAGCATCACTCCGAGTCTCCGGAAGCGTACTTCGTCCACACCGCCGGATTGCGCGTGATCGCGGTCTCGAATCCCGAGGACGCGTACCGCAGCCTGCGGCAGGCGATCGCCTCGGATGATCCCGTGATCTTCTTCGAGCCGAAGCGGCTCTACCACCACAAGGGAGAGGTCGACCTCGACGCCCCCCTCGCCGACGCACCTCCGATGGGATTGGCGCGTGTCGTCCGTGCCGGCACGGACGC
>NZ_JBMJAF010000001.1:274978-519841 GCF_049099505.1 Microbacterium sp. IO18 | reverse complement strand
GGCTTTTGTCTCCTTCCCCCCCCCCCCCGCGACGCTCATCACGTACGGAGCCATGGTGTCGACCGCGCTCCAGGCTGCCGAGGCTGCAGAAGACGAGGGCATCTCCCTGGAGGTCATCGATCTGCGCTCGCTCTCGCCGGTCGACTACGACTCGGTCGCCGCCTCCGTGCGGAAGACCGGACGAGTCGTCGTCGCCCACGAGGCCTCCCGTGAGGCCGGCGTCGCGGCCGAGGTGATCGCCAGCATCACCGAGCGCTGCTTCGAATACCTCGAGTCGGCGCCGCTGCGCGTCACCGGACACGACATCCCGTACCCGCCGGCGAAGCTCGAGAAGTACCACCTGCCCGACCTCGATCGCCTGCTCGACGCGGTCGATCGCGTGCTGGATCGGCCGAACAGCTTGACGGGAGCAGACGCATGAACGCCGAGTTCCGCCTTCCCGATCTCGGGGAAGGGCTCACCGAGGCCGAAGTGGTGTCCTGGCTGGTCTCTCCCGGCGACACGGTCACGCTCAACCAGACGCTCGCCGAGGTCGAGACCGCGAAAGCGATCGTGGAACTTCCCTCTCCCTATGCCGGAACGGTGGCGACGCTCCACGCCGAGGCCGGCGAGACCGTCGCCGTCGGAGCACCCCTGATCGACTTCGACGTGGTCGGCGACGAGAGCGGGCCGACTCCGGCCGCCGCATCGGGGGAGAAGGCCCAGCCCAACCTCGTCGGTTATGGAGCGGCACCCACGTCTGCGGGACGTCCAGCGCGACGTGCCCGGCGAGTCGGCGTCACCGCGACTGCGGTCGACACGGCGGTCCTCGAGGCGGCGCCGCATGATGCCACCTCGTCCGCGGCCGTCGAGGCCCCGATCGAGCGGCCGCGATCGACACCACCGGTGCGCGCCCATGCGAAACGTCTCGGGATCGATCTGGTGCTCGTCGCAGCCGAGGTGGGCGACCGCGTCGTCACCCGCGCGGACGTCGACGCCTATGCGGAGCGGGTCGGCGCCGTGGGGACAGGGGGCGAGGAAGACGCGGTGAGCGGATCGACCGTGCCGTCCAGTGCCGCAGCTCTCGGCGACGAACAGCGCGAGACGCGCATCCCGATCCGCGGTGTGCGCAGACACACGGCTGCGGCGATGGTGCAGAGCGCGTTCACGGCACCGCACGTCACCGTCTTCCACACGGTCGACGTGACCGGGACGATGGAACTCCTCGCCCGCCTCCGCGAAGACCGTTCGCTCGCCGAGCACCGCATCGGCCCGCTGACCGTCGTGGCGAAGGCGGTCTGCCTCGCGCTGGGGCGCACTCCTGGTCTGAACTCCCGGTGGGATGAGGCGGCCGGCGAGATCGTCCAGTACAACTACGTGGACCTCGGGATCGCCGCCGCGACGGATCGAGGCCTCATCGTCCCGATGATCAGGGACGCGGAACAGCTCACGCTGCTCGGCCTGGCGGATGCGGTGAAGTCGCTGGCCGAGGTCGCGCGCGCGGGAAAGACATCGCCCGCCGAGCTCGCGGGCGGCACGTTCTCGATCTCGAACATCGGCGTCTTCGGAGTCGATGCAGGCACGCCCATCCTCCCGCCGGGGCAGTCCGGGATCCTGGCGATCGGTGCTGTTCGGCGACAGCCGTGGGAGCACCGCGGCGAGATCGCGCTTCGTGACCTCATGACGCTCAGTCTCTCGTTCGACCACCGCTTGGTGGACGGCGCAGAAGGAGCGCGGTTCCTCAAGGACGTCGCCGACATCCTCGAGGAACCGGGAAGAGCGATGCTCCTCAGGTAGTCGCGCGCAGAGCGGCCTCCGCCATCGCGATCAGCACGGTCGCGGTGGCGGAGCGCTGCCTGGCAGCGGCGCGCGTGCTGTGAGGGGTGGAGTTGATGAGTCCGAAACACGCCTGGACACGGAGGCGCAGCTCGTCTTGGTCGACGCCGCCCTCGGCAGCCGCGTGCAACGGCGACAGCGCTGACATCCAGAGCTCGATGTAGGAACGCTGCAATCGGCGGACATCGGCGCGGTCGGAGTCGCTCAGATAAGCCAGGTCACGATCCTGCACCTGGATGACCTCGGCGTTGCCCAGAGCGAAGTCGACGTGGAAGCGGATCAACGCGCGCATCCGCTCGTCGGCGGTCGGAGCTTCCTCGGCGACGCGCTGACCCCCTCGGATGAGGTCCTCGCTGACCTTGACGAGAACTGCGCCCAGCAGGGCTTGCTTGCCCGCGAAGTGGCGGTAGACGGCGGGACCGGAGACGCCGACGGCTGCGCCGATGTCCTCCAGGCTCACGCCGCTGTACCCGCGCGCGGCGAAGAGCCGCGCGGCGGCGTGCAGGATCGCATCGGACCGTTCGGCCTTGGCGCGGTCTCGGGCGGTGACCGGGCTTGTCATCTCAGTTAATCCTCGCTAACCTGAAGCAACGGGTTAGTGAACACTAACCGAAAGTGCATGCACCGCGCCAGGGCTGTCGCCTGCGCGGACGTGGGTCGAGGAGGACATCACGATGCCCGCAACTCAGGAGTCACTCGCGCGGGAGCTGCGAGAACGCCTTGCGACGGCCGCGCTCGGCGGACCGGAGGCGTCCCGTGAACGCCATGTCTCCCGGGGGAAGCTCCTCCCGCGCGACCGTGTCGCACGGGTCCTCGACGAAGGTAGCCCCTTCCTGGAGGTGGCCCCGCTCGCGGCCGACGGTCTGTACGGGGGAGAGGCCCCGGGAGCAGGTGTGATCGCCGGCGTCGGTCTCGTCCACGGCCGTCACGTGATGGTCGTCTGCAACGACGCGACGGTGAAGGGAGGCACCTACTTCCCCCTCACCGTCAAGAAGCACCTGCGGGCCCAGGAGATCGCGCTCGAGAACCGTCTGCCGTGCCTCTACCTGGTCGACTCGGGAGGGGCATTCCTGCCGAAGCAGGACGAGGTGTTCCCGGACCGGGAGCATTTCGGCCGGATCTTCTTCAACCAGGCGCGCATGTCCGCGGAAGGTATCCCGCAGCTCGCCGCCGTGCTCGGCTCCTGCACGGCGGGTGGCGCCTACGTTCCCGCGATGAGTGACGAGACCGTGATCGTCAAGGGGCAGGGCACCATCTTCCTCGGCGGCCCACCGCTCGTGAAGGCCGCGATCGGCGAGGTCGTGACCGCGGAGGAGCTCGGCGGCGGTGAGTTGCACGCACGACGCAGCGGCGTGGTCGACCATCTCGCCGAAGACGATGAGCACGCACTCGAGATCCTTCGTGACATCGTCGCCACGCTTCCCCCGCCCGCAGCACCCGCGTGGGAAGTTGCCACCAGCCGGCCGCCGTCGGATCCGTCCAGTCTCTACGACGCGGTTCCGGTCGACGTCAACGCCGCCTACGACGTGCACGAGGTCATCGCGCGGCTGGTCGACGGCGATACCTTCCTCGAGTTCAAGCCCGAGTACGGCACGACTCTGATCACCGGCTTCGCCCGACTCCACGGGCATCCCGTCGGTGTCGTCGCGAACAACGGGGTGCTGTTCAGCGAGTCCGCGCTCAAGGGAGCGCACTTCATCGAGCTGTGCGACCAGCGGGGTATCCCTCTGCTCTTCCTGCAGAACATCACGGGATTCATGGTCGGCTCCGATGCCGAGGCCGGTGGTATCGCCAAGGACGGCGCGAAGATGGTGACAGCTGTCGCGAGTACGAGGGTGCCGAAGCTCACGGTCATCATCGGCGGATCCTTCGGGGCGGGCAACTACTCGATGTGCGGACGGGCCTACTCACCCCGCTTCCTCTGGACCTGGCCGGCCAGCCGCATCTCCGTGATGGGCGGGACGCAAGCGGCTTCGGTTCTCGCGACCGTCAAGGAAGACCAGCTCTCCGCGCGCGGCGAGAGCTGGAGCAGTGCCGAGCGCGCCGCCTTCGAGTCGCCGATCCGCGAACAGTATGAGCATCAGGGAGAGCCGTACTACGCGACTGCTCGACTGTGGGACGACGGCATCGTCGATCCCGCTCAGACCCGCGACCTCCTGGGCCTCGCCCTCGATGTCGTCGCCCGTAGTCCGCTGCCCGAACCGCGCTTCGGCGTCTTCCGGATGTGAGTGCCATGTCGTCGTCACCCGAGATCTCCTTCCACACCGTCCTCGTCGCCAACCGCGGCGAGATCGCCAGGCGCGTGATCCGCACCCTCCGCG
Organism: Microbacterium sp. IO18; assembly: GCF_049099505.1. Lineage (NCBI taxonomy): Bacteria > Bacillati > Actinomycetota > Actinomycetes > Micrococcales > Microbacteriaceae > Microbacterium > Microbacterium sp. IO18. The sequence goes on along the minus strand of NZ_JBMJAF010000001.1, from coordinate 515,705 downwards.
CCCTCGGCATCCGCAGCGTCGCGGTGTACAGCGACGCCGATGCCTCGGCACCGCACGTGCGCGAGGCGGACGTCGCCGTGCGGATCGGTCCTGCACCGGCGGCGGAGTCGTACCTCGACATCGATGCCGTGATCGCCGCCGCCCGCAGCACCGGTGCCCAGGCCATCCACCCCGGCTACGGGTTCCTCTCCGAGAGCGTCGGACTCGCGGAGGCCTGCGCGGAGAGCGGCATCGTCTTCATCGGCCCCTCGGTGAAGGCTCTGCAGATCATGGGGGACAAAGCGCGCGCTCGTGACCATGTCCTGCGCTACGGCGTTCCCGTGGTCCCCGGCTTCGACGCCAAGGGCCTGTCCGATCTCGAGATCGCCGAGGAGGCGGAGCGTGTCGGGTACCCGCTGCTGGTGAAGCCCAGCGCCGGCGGCGGCGGCAAAGGCATGGAGGTCGTCGCCGACGCGAAGGGGCTTCCAGGTGCGCTCGCCTCCGCACGACGTGTGGCGGCCGCGGCGTTCGGGGACGATGCTCTGATCCTCGAACGCCTGATCAGGCGCCCTCGGCACATCGAGGTTCAGGTCTTCGGAGATGCGCACGGGACGGTCGTCGCGCTCGGCGAACGGGAATGCACGCTGCAGCGACGGCACCAGAAGGTCATCGAGGAGGCACCGTCCGCCGGCATCCCCGCACATACCCGGGAACAGCTGCTCGCGGCGGCCGTCCTCGCGGCTGAGAGTGTCGAGTACGTCGGCGCGGGCACCGTCGAGTTCCTCATCGACGCCGATGCTCCCGATGAGGTGTTCTTCATCGAGATGAACACCCGGCTGCAGGTGGAGCACCCGGTGACCGAGGAGGTCACCGGGCTCGATCTCGTCGCTCTTCAACTCCGTGCCGCGGATGGGCTTCCGCTCGCGATCGCACCACGTCTACGCGGTCACGCCGTGGAGGCCCGCGTGTACGCGGAGTCGCCGGAGCGCGGATTCCTCCCCTCGACCGGGACTGTTCTGCTGTTCGAGCCCCCCATCGGTGTCCGCGTCGACGCCGCGATCGAGACCGGAAGCGCGGTGACGGGTTACTACGACCCGATGATCGCGAAGGTTATCGCGTTCGCAGATGACCGTGCCACTGCTCTGGCTCGGCTCGATGAGGCGCTCGCCCGCACGGTCGTGCTGGGCGTCGAGACGAACATCGCGTTCCTCCGGGCCCTCTGTCAGGACGAGCGCGTCCTCGCCGGCGACCTCGACACGGGTCTCATCGACACCCTGCTTCCGTTCGACGCGGAAAGGCCTTCGTTGGCGCAGCTCACCGCGGCGCACGAGGCGGTTTCCGGGCACGCCGAGCCGGTGCGGACGAGCCCCCTGTGGCGTGAGCTTCCGGGGTGGCGCTTGGGGGCTGCCGAGGTGGCAGGCGCACCGTTCGTCGCACTCACGGACGCCGACGACGAGATCACGCTCACGGAGACGTCTCCCACCGGATCGCGCGAAGCGATCCATGCCGCCGTGGATGGCGATGGAGCCGTGTGGGTCGCCGAGGGCGGTCGCACCGTGCGCCTCCGGCCCCTCGACCGGAAGCAGCGGATGCTGCGACGACTGTCCGCGCGTGACGCGGGGGTTGCGGCGACGGAACCGGAAGGACGCGCCCCGATGCCGGGCAGCGTCGTCGCGGTGCACGTCGCGGACGGGGATCCGGTGTCCGCCGGTGATGCACTCGTCTCTATCGAGGCGATGAAGATGGAACACCCTGTGCTCGCACCCCACGACGGGGTGGTGCATCTGCTGGTCGCGGTCGGCGACCAGGTACGGCGCGACCAACCGGTCGCCCGTGTGACGACGGAGGAGAGCTGAACATGGAAGATCTGTCCGAGGAGGAGCGCGAGCTCGCCGCCATGGTGCGGGAGTTCGCCGACACCGTCGTCGCGCCGCAGGCCTACGAGGCCGACCGCTCGCACACGCTGTCGATGGATGTCGTGGCGCAGATGGGCGATCTCGGATTGTTCGGACTTCCGTTCCCGGAGGAGTACGGCGGCCAGGGCGGCGACTACATGGCGCTCGGCATCGCGATCGAGGCCCTCGGTCGCGTGGATCAGTCGATCGCGATCACACTCGAGGCAGGTGTCAGCCTGGGCGCGATGCCGATCTTCCGCTTCGGCACCGAGGAGCAGCGCCGCGAGCTGCTGCCGGATCTTCTCGCAGGACGAGCGTTGGCGGGTTTCGGTCTCACCGAGCCGGAAGCGGGAAGCGATGCCGGTGCCACCAGGACCACGGCCCGACTCGACGGTGACGAATGGGTCATCGACGGCTCGAAGCAGTTCATCACCAACTCGGGCACGCCCATCACGCGCTTCGTGACCGTCACCGCCGTCACGGGGAACGAGAACGGTCGCAAGGAGATCTCCACGATCATCGTCCCCAATGGCACGCCGGGGTTCACGGTCGAGGCACCGTACGACAAGGTGGGCTGGAACGCGTCCGACACGCATCCACTGACCTTCGACGGTGCCCGGGTGCCCGCATCGAACCTGCTGGGTGAGCGGGGAACGGGCTTCCGCAGCTTCCTGAGCATCCTCGACGAAGGGCGCATCGCGATCGCGGCGCTGTCGACCGGTGCAGCCGAGGGGTGTCTGGAGGCCGCTGTCGAGTACGCCCAGAGCCGCACCATCTTCGGCGCCGCGCTGAGCACTCGGCAGAACGCGCAGTTCACGCTGGCACGGATGCGTGCGCGGGTGCACACCGCCCGACTCGCCTGGCACCACGCCGCCAGGCTGCGGGATGCGGGCAAGCCCTTCGCCGAGGCGGCGGCGATCGCCAAGCTCGTCGGCGGCGAAGCCGCGATGGACAATGCCAGGGATGCGACCCAGATCTTCGGAGGGAACGGGTTCATGAACGAGTTCCCCGTGGCGCGTCACTACCGCGACTCGAAGATCCTCGAGATCGGCGAGGGCACCACCGAAGTACAGCTCCTCGTGATCGCGCGGGGTCTCGGGCTCGCCGGGTAGCGTGGCCGGTATGACCACGCACGACATCCTCCAGCGGGGGCTGTACTACGAGGAGTTCGAGATCGACGCCCGTTACCTGCACCGTCCGGGGCGTACGGCGACCGAGGCCGACAACGTTCTCTTCACGACACTGACCATGAACACGCAGGCGCTCCATCTCGATGCGGCGTTCGCCGATGCGCAGGATCCGTTCCACGCGCGGCTGATGAACTCGATGTGGACCCTCTCGACGATGGTGGGCTCCTCGGTCGCCCAGTTGACGCAGGGGACCCTCGTGGCACAACTCGGCTTCGGTGACGTGGCATTCCCGCATCCGCTGTTCGCCGGCGACACGCTCTATACCGAGAGCGTCATCGTGGAGAAGCGGCTGTCCTCATCGCGACCGGGGCAGGGCATCGTGAAGATCGCGCACACCGGACGCAACCAGGATGGGACGGTCGTCGCCACCGCCGTGCGCTCTGTGCTCGTGCACTGCCTTCCGGAAGGAGCCACGGCGTGAATTTCGACCTCGGGCCCGCTTTGCTGTTCTGCCCCGCCGATCGCCCTGAGCGCTTCCAGAAGGCCTCTGAGCGAGCCGATGCCGTCATCCTCGACCTCGAGGATGCCGTGCTCCCGGATGCGAAGGATGCCGCGCGCCGGAACGTGATCGCCGCCGACATCGATCCTGACCGCGTGATCGTGCGGGTCAACGCCCCGGACACTGATGCCTTCATAGCCGACCTCTCGGCGCTGGCGCAGACCGACTTTCGCACCGTGATGGTCGCGAAGACGGAGAGCGCGGAGAGCCTGGCGGCATTCGATGAGCGCTACTCGCTGATCGCCCTCTGCGAGACCGCCCGTGGCGTCCACGCGGCGGACCGCATCGCCGCGCACCCGACGGTGTCCGCGATGATGTGGGGCGCCGAGGACCTCGTCGCCTCGCTCGGAGGGACCTCGTCACGGAACGCCGACGGAGGCTATCGCGACATCGCTCGGTACGCTCGCGCGCGTGTTCTCCTCGAGGCGGGCGCACACGGCAAGGCGGCCATCGACGCCGTGCACATCGATCTCGACGATTCGGACGGCCTTCAGCGGGAGGCGCGGGATGCCGCCGCCTCCGGTTTCCGCGCGACCGCCTGCATCCACCCGAGTCAGGTCGAGCTCATCCGTGCCGCCTACCGGCCCGATGACACGAGCATCGACTGGGCGCGTGCGGTGCTCGCAGCCGCCGAGAGCGAACGCGGTGTGTTCCGATTCGAAGGACGCATGATCGACGAACCCGTGCTTCGCCACGCGCGCTCCGTCGTCTCCCGCGCACGCTGACAGCGCGCGCGAGGATCAGCTCAGAGGACCGGTGACTCCTCCAGCAGGCGCAGGTACCCGGGGGCCGCGACGAAGTGGTGCACGGAGCCGTTGCGCAGGACATCGCCTTCACGGGGGAGCGTGCCACCGGAGACGTGGTCGATCACCGCGCGGATCACGCCGCCGTGCGCGACGACCAGAACGGACTCCGCCTGCGGAGCCGAACGGCGCCGCGCTTCGCGGTCGATCGCGTGGAGCGCGGCGATGGCGCGCACACCCACCTCGTGCAGCGTCTCCGCACCCGGCACCTCGGCGTGCCAGTCTCCGTAGGTGCGGATGTAGTCCTCGACGAGCAGCCCTTCGCCGTCGCCGAATTCACGCTCGCGGATGTCCGGGACGACGGCGGCGAGCTCCAGTCCGAGCCTGTCCGCGATGATCTCCGCCGTCTCCCTAGCCCGAAGCAGCGGACTCGAGTACACGGCGTGATGGGTCGTGCCCGCGAGCTTCTCCGCAGCCCAACGCGCGTCTTCCCGACCGGTCTCGTTCAGCGGGATGTCGGTCGATCCCTGGATGCGCCGCGCGAGGTTCCAGTCGGTCTGGCCATGGCGGACGAGCGTGAGGTAGGTCACGTGAGGAGCTCCTGGAGTGCGGGGAGCACGTCGCTGGTACCTGCGGCGATGGTGAGATCGGCCCAGGTGTCCGCACGCGTCGGCTCCCGGTTGACGATGATGAGGGGGATGCTGCGGCGGCGGGCGCGCTCGACGAGGCGCACCCCTGAGTTGACCACCAGCGACGAGCCGGCGACGATCAGAGCGGAGCTGGAGCGGAGCAGCGACTCGGCCGCGCGGAAGCGGTCCTGCGGCACGTACTCGCCGAAGAAGACCACATCCGGCTTCAGCATCCCGTCGCACACCGTGCACACCGGAACGATGAAGCCGTCCGTGCTCTCGGGGAGGACGTCGCCGTCCGGCGCGAGAGCGATGTTCTCGGGGACGGTGATCCAGGGATTGCGTTCCTCGATCTGCACGGCGATGTCGCGGCGATCGAAGACCTGGCCGCAGTGCAGGCAGAGCACCCGGCGCATCGTGCCGTGCACCTCGATCACGTGGGAGCTTCCGGCACGCAGATGCAGTCCGTCGACGTTCTGGGTGATGATCCCGGACACTTTGCCGGCGGCTTCGAGTCGAGCAAGAGCTGTGTGCCCGGGGTTGGGGGCGGCACTGGCGAAGGCACGCCAGCCCAGATGCCCGCCCACCCAGTAGCGTCGCCGCGCCGCTTCGTCGCCGAGATAGGTCTGGATCGTCATCGGGTCGCTGCGCGTTCGGGCTCCCTCGCCGCGGTAGGCGGGGATGCCCGAGTCGGTGGAGATGCCTGCTCCGGTCAGGAGGGCGATGCGCTTGCCGTGCAGCAGCTCTGCGGCGTAGGCGACGGTGGCCGACAGCTCGGCGGTGTTCGACACGCTCACGGGGACCTCCTCGAGCGAGTCTACGGTGTGGCGTCGACGGGGGATCGCGCGAGACGCCCCGTGCGCGCGTCGAGCGCGGCGGTGGCAGAGTGGGAGTCGTGCAACTGTTCCCGGTGACCGACGTCCACGATCCACGCCTCGACGACTACCGCGGGCTCACGGACACGGCTCTCAGAGCAATGAACGAACCGGCGGGCGGGCTGTACATCGCGGAATCGACGAAGGTCATCGCCCGGGCGATCGCCGCCGGACACCTTCCGCGCTCCGTCCTGGTGCAGGAGCGCCGGGTGGAGGACATCCGTGCGATCGTCGGTGACTTCGACGTGCCGGTGTACGTCGTCCCCGACGAGGTCGCCGAGGCCGTCACCGGCTTCGCCGTGCATCGCGGGACGATCGCGTCGATGCACCGCCCGGAGCTGCCGTCCGTTCGCACGGTGCTGGAAGGGGCGACGCTCGTCCTCATCCTGGAGAACATCGGCGATCACACGAACGTGGGGGCGGCCTTCCGGGCGGCGGCCGGACTGGGCGCCGATGCCGTCCTGGTGTCGCCGGGTGGCGCGGATCCGCTGTACCGGCGGAGCGTCCGAGTCAGCATGGGAACGGTGTTCCAGGTGCCGTGGACACGCATCGTCGACTGGGGCTCCGCGGTCGAGGACCTCCACGCCGCCGGGTTCGACATCGCTGCGCTCGCCTTGCGCGATGATGCCGTGTCGCTCGATGCGTACGCAGCCGCACGGCCGGAGCGCGTCGCACTCGTGATGGGCTCCGAGGGGGATGGTCTCTCCCGGACGGCGCTCGACGCGGCCGATCACATCGTCACGATCCCGATGAGCGGGGGAGTGGACTCGCTGAACGTGGCATCGGCGGCCGCGGTCGCGCTCTGGGCGATGCAGCGCTGAAGCTCAGTCCCTTTCGGGCAGCACGACCGGCGAGGGCTCGGGCCGCTTGGCGGCGATGTTGTCGCCGGATGACTGGTGCCGCAGCCGACGGAGCACCCACGGGACCAGATGCTCCCGCGCCCATCCGAGGTCTTCCGACCGCGCCTCCCGCCAGGTCCGCAGCGGGAAGGGCTCGGGCTGCATGGACTCGAGATCGTTCGGGACGTTGAGGGCGCGCAGCACCATCCGGGCGACTTCGTGGTGGCCGAGTGCGTTGTAGTGGAGGCGGTCGTCGTCGAAGAAGCGCATGTCCTGCACGACCTTGAGCGCCCACTGGTCGGCGACGATGCAGTCGTGGCGCTCGGCGATCGCACGGACGTTCTCGTTGTAGATCGCGACCTTCCCTCGGAAGGCGCGGAACACCGGCGTGAAGCCGGTGTCGATACCGGTGAAGAGCAGCACTGCCGCCCCCGTCGAAGCGAGGCGGGCGACGGCGTCGTCGAGTTGGCTGGCGATCGCGTCCGGATCGGTGCCCGGGCGGATCACGTCGTTGCCGCCGGCGCAGATGGACACGAGGTCCGGGCGCAGCGCCACCGCGGGCTCGATCTGGTCGGCGACGATCTGCGCGATCAGCTTGCCGCGCACCGCGAGGTTCGCATAAGCGAAGTCGTCGACCTGCGCGGCGAGGACTTCGGCGACGCGGTCAGCCCAGCCGCGGTGGCTTCCCGGATGTGCCGGATCGGGGTCGCCGATCCCCTCGGTGAACGAGTCGCCGAGTGCCACGAACCGGCGCCACGGATGCGCCGTCTCGTTGGGTACATAGGGGGTCCGAGTCGAATCCTGGTCGGTCATCCAGCTCTCCTTCGCGAACGTTCCGCGGAGCGGCGGTGGCCGCAGCGCAGTGACAGATCCTACCCCGAGGGACCGACCGATGGGCGGGGCGCGCGCGGGGAGTGCGGCGGGTGACGCAGTGTCGTCGGCAACGATTATCGTGGAGTCGATGCTCTCTCCGTCCTTTCCTCAGCGTGCCCCATGGGGAACCGCGAGCAAGCTGCGCGCCTGGCAGCAGGAAGCGCTGGACCAGTACTTCCGCGACGACCAACGGGACTTCCTCGTCGCGGCCACACCCGGTGCCGGCAAGACCACCTTCGCCTTGACTCTCGCGGTCGAGCTGATGCGCATGGGCGAGGTCAATCGGATCATCGTCGTCGCGCCGACCGAGCACCTCAAGACGCAGTGGGCGGATGCCGCGTCGCGGGTGCACATCCGCCTCGATCCTCGGTTCCGCAACAGCGACTGGGCACCGGCGCGGCACTATCACGGTGCCGTCGTGACCTACGCACAGGTCGCGGCGAAGTCCTCCGTGCATCGGCATCTGACGGAAGACGCGAAGACCCTCGTGATCCTCGACGAAGTGCATCACGGCGGGGATGCGTTGAGCTGGGGAGACGCCATCCGCGATGCGTACGGCCCCGCGAAGCGGCGTCTGCTGTTGTCGGGGACCCCGTTCCGAAGCGATACGGCACCGATCCCGTTCGTCGAGTACCACCCCGACGAGTCCGGTGCGCGCGTCTCACGCACCGACTACAACTACGGCTACGGGCGGGCGTTGGCGGACGGCGTCGTGCGGCCGGTGCTGTTCCACATGTATGCCGGAAAGATGCGCTGGCGCACGACCACGGGCGACGAGCTCGAGACGCATCTCGGTCAGGACAACACGAAGGATGTGACGTCGCAGGCCTGGCGCACGGCACTCGATCCCGAGGGCGACTGGATGCCCGCGGTGCTGTCCGCGGCGGACCGACGCCTCACCGAGATCCGCCACCACGTTCCCGATGCCGGCGGGCTCGTCCTCGCCACGGATCAGACGGTCGCGCGCGCCTACGCGAAGATCCTCCACAGCATCACACGTCAGCAGCCGACGATCGTGCTCTCCGACGACGCCACGGCCTCCGAACGCATCGAGAAGTTCAGCGCGAGCACGGACCGGTGGATGGTCGCCGTGCGCATGGTCTCGGAAGGCGTCGATGTGCCGCGGCTCGCTGTCGGCGTGTACGCCACCTCCTCCTCGACGCCTCTGTTCTTCGCGCAGGCCATCGGTCGGTTCGTGCGAGCCCGCCGTCGCGGTGAGGCCGCCAGTGTGTTCCTGCCGCAGGTGCCTGTGCTCATGGGCCTGGCGAACGAGATGGACAAACAGCGCGATCACGCGCTCGACCGTCAGTCGAAAGAAGAAGACGGTCTCGATGATTCGTTGCTCGAGAGCGCGAACCGGGAAGAGGAGACCTCTGACGCGCTGACGCAGGAGTTCAGCTATCAGGCGCTCTCCTCGGTCGCCCACTTCGATCGGGTCGTGTTCGAGGGCCAGGAGTTCGGTCAGCTGGCCGAGCCGGGCACGCCGGAGGAAGAGGAGTTCATCGGATTCCCCGGGCTCCTCGAACCCGAGCACGTGCATGAGCTGCTCATGCAGCGACAATCGCGGCAATCCCGGTTGCGGGAGGCTCGGGAGGCCTCCGCGGGCCCTGCCGAGACGACGACGCTGCCCCCGCCGCTTCACCGCACCCTGAAGGAGCAGCGACAGCTGTTGAACAGCCTCGTCGGCCTGTACGCCCGGCAGAAGGGCGAACCGCACGGCGCGGTGCATGCCGAACTCCGGCGGATCTGCGGAGGCCCCGCGGTCGCGCAAGCCACGGTGACGCAGCTGCAGTCGCGCATCGAGGTCCTGCGCAAGCGCGTGCGCTCCTGAGCTGAGCGATCGGTGCGTGTCGGACGCGACCTCGTGCCGCCCGATTCGGATCCCCGAAATGCTGTCAATCCGCGTCTGAGCGAGGTGTCGGCGGGGCGGTCCGGATAGCGTGGAACGGTTGCCCGCGCCCCGGGCACTGCCCGTTCTGGAGGATCCATGACAGCGCCCGCTGCCGACACCCCGACCCCCGCCGACCGTCGGCGCTGGGCCCGCTATCTCGTCGAGGAGCGGGCTGAGGGCTCCGTCTATCAGAAGCTCGCAGCCCGACGCACGGGAGAGGAGCGGGAGATCCTGCTCAGCCTCGCTGACGCGGAACGTCGACACGAGCAGCACTGGCTCGACCTGCTCGGCGCGGAGCCCGAGAAGCTCCCCCGGGCGGGCGTCAGGTCGAGGATGCTCGGCTGGATGGCCGGTCGGTTCGGATCGATCTTCGTGCTGGCCCTTGCGCAGAACGCCGAAGCGCGTTCGCCGTATGACTCCGAGCAGTATGCGACGCCGGCGATGCGCGCCGACGAGAAGGTCCACTATGAGGTCGTCCGTGGGCTCGCGGCTCGAGGCCGACGGCGCCTCTCCGGCTCGTTTCGCGCTGCCGTCTTCGGTGCCAACGACGGCCTCGTGAGCAATCTCGCTCTCGTGCTCGGCATCGGTGCGACCGGGGTCAGCTCGGGATTCGTCCTGTTCAGCGGCATCGCCGGCCTCCTCGCCGGTGCCCTGTCGATGGGCGCGGGAGAGTTCGTGTCCGTGCGGTCGCAGCGCGAGTTGCTCGCAGCCACCGCCGCCAACGACGATGCCACGGCGTCCGCGGGAGACCTCGACATCGACGAGAACGAACTGGCGCTCGTCTATCGCGCGCGCGGCATGGAACAGGAGGAGTCGCTGGCTCGCGCTCGGCGTATCGTCACCGCCGCGCAGGCCGGGGTACGCGGAGCCGCGACCGGTCCGATCAACGCCCAGCGCGCGGACGACCATGAGATCGTCGGCAGCGATTGGACTGCGGCGGTCTCGAGCTTCCTGCTGTTCGCCTCCGGCGCGATCATCCCCGTGCTGCCGTGGATCTTCGGGCTGGAAGGGACCAACGCGATCGTCGTCGCGCTGGTGCTGGTCGGCATCGCGCTGCTGAGCACCGGCGCCATGGTCGGGGTGCTCTCGGGCGGACCGCCCTTGCGGCGCGCACTCCGTCAGCTCGCGATCGGCTTCGGAGCGGCAGCGATCACGTATGTGCTCGGCGTGCTCTTCGGCGTCGGGGCAGTCTGACCGATCCGGGCGCGGAGATCGTGATCGTCAGAGCGCCGTCCTCGTCACGGATGATGCCCGGGGTGCGGTCTCCGATGGAGTAACCCGCGATCGGATCGTCGACCAGGTAGCGACCACGATCGAACCGGAACGGGAACGAAGAAGCCCCGGAGCATTCCTGGCGAACCAGTCATGCTCCGGGGCTGTCTGTGCGCGGAGGGGGACTTGAACCCCCACGCCCTTACGGGCACTACGACCTCAACGTAGCGCGTCTACCATTCCGCCACCCGCGCAGGTGTTGGATGATCGTTGCCGACCGAAGAATGACATTACCACGTCCTCAGCGGGCACTCGAACCGAACCATACGCCCGGGCGTGGCGCGTGGTTTCGATAGCCTGGAGCCATGACCGATCCGTCTCTTCCGGAGGTCGCGCGCGTCGCGAGCGACCTGATCCGCTTCGACACATCCAACTTCGGCGGAGGGAACGCGAAGGGCGAACGCGAGGCCGCGGAGTACGTCGGGTCCTACCTGGAATCGTTGGGGCTCGAGGTCGAGTACTACGAACCCGTTGCGCGGCGCACCAACGTGATGGCGCGGGTGCCCGGGCGCGACCGCGACAAGCCTGCACTGGTCGTTCATGGGCACCTCGACGTCGTGCCGGCCATGGCCGAGGACTGGAGTGTCGACCCCTTCGCCGGCATCGTGCAGGACGGCATGCTGTGGGGGCGCGGCGCCGTCGACATGAAGAACATGAACGCGATGATCCTCACCGCAGTCGCCGACATCCTCCGCGCCGGAGAACGCCCGGAGCGCGATCTGGTGCTGGCCTTCTTCGCTGACGAGGAGAACGGCGGTGTCGAAGGGTCGACGCTCGTCGTGCAGAACCGACCCGAGTGGTTCGCCGGGGCGACGGCGGCGATCAGCGAAGTCGGTGGCTACTCGATCACGGTGGACGACCGTCGGGCGTACCTGCTGCAAGTCGGCGAGAAGGCCCTGATCTGGATCCGTCTGGTCGCGAAGGGTCGCGCGGGACACGGGAGTCGCCTGCACGACGACAACGCGGTCACGAAGCTCGCCGAGGCGGTGGCGGCGATCGGTCGCACCCGGTGGCCGATCCGCCTGACGCCGACCACGACGGCGCTACTCGAAGGGCTCAGCGCGCTGAGCGGACGCAGCGTGGACGACCCCGACGCCCTCGCGGAAGCCGCGGGACCTGCCGAGGCGTTCCTGCGTTCCTCGTTCCGGACCACCACGAACCCCACGGTCCTCAGCGCGGGATACAAGCACAACGTGATTCCCGAGCGCGCGGAGGCGCTCATCGATGTCCGCGTGATCCCCGGGACCGAGGACGACGTGCTCGCCGAGCTTCAGAGCATCGTGGGGGACGACATCGAGATCGAGACGGTCGTGCGAGACATCGGCATGGAGACCCCGTTCGAAGGCGAACTGGTCGAGGCGATGGTCGCGAGCATCGGGCGTCACGACCCGGGCATCCCGGTGATCCCGTACCTCCTGGGTGCGGGCACCGACAACAAGGCACTGGCCTACCTCGGGATCACGGGGTACGGATTCGCACCGCTGAAACTCCCCGCCGATCTCGACTTCACAGGGATGTTCCACGGAGTAGACGAACGAGTGCCCGTAGAATCGCTTGTCTTCGGCCAGCGTGTGCTGGCCGATCTGCTGCGCACGTACTGAGCGCCGGCCGCTCCGTGCCGCGATAACACCGAAAGCCCCTCCATGCACCTGTTCGAAGCACTGATCCTGGGCATCGTCCAGGGACTCACCGAGTTCCTCCCGATCTCCTCCAGCGCCCACCTCCGTATCCTCGGAACCTTCCTTCCGTCAGGGGAGGACCCGGGCGCGGCCTTCACCGCCATCACCCAGATCGGCACCGAGGCGGCTGTCGTCGTGTTCTTCTGGCGCGATATCGTCCGCATCATCACGCAGTGGTTCCGATCCCTCGTCGGCAAGGCCCCGCGCAACGATCCGGATGCCCGCATGGGGTGGATGATCATCATCGGCAGCATCCCGATCGTCGTCCTGGGGCTGCTCTTCCAGGACCAGATCGAAACCGTCCTGCGGTCGATGTGGATCGTCGCGATCATGCTCATCGTCTTCGGAATCCTGCTCGGCGTCGCCGACCACGTCGGTGCGAAGCGTCGCAAGCTCAACGATCTGACCTACCCCCACGGCGTCGCCTTCGGATTCGCTCAGGCATTGGCGCTGATCCCCGGGGTCTCCCGCTCGGGTGGCACCATCACCATGGGGCTGTTCCTGGGCTACGAGCGCGCTGCTGCCGCTCGCTATGCCTTCCTCCTGGCGATTCCCGCAGTCTTCGGCAGCGGTTTCTACCAGGTCTTCAAGAGCTGGGACGAGCCGTCGTTCTTCTCGTTCGGGGACACTCTCGCGGCCACCGGCATCGCCTTCGTGGTCGCGCTCGGGGTAATCGCGTTCTTCATGAGCTGGATCTCGAAGCGCAGCTTCCTGCCGTTCGTGATCTACCGGATCCTGCTGGGCACGGTATTGCTCGTGCTGCTCGGGACCGGGGTGATCGCGGCCTGATCCGGCGTCAGCGCTTGCGGTCGCCCGGTCCGTCGTCGCGGCGACGGAGGTAGCGCTCGAAAGCCTGCGCAATCGCGTCACCGGAGGCTTCGGGGGAGTCCCAGGTGTCTCGGGTGCGCTCGAGCTGGCGGATGTACTCGGCCATGTCCTCGTCATCGGCCGCTGCCGCATCGATCGAGGCTTCCCAGGCGGCGGCCTCGGTGCGGAGCGCCTGGCGGTCGACGTCGACGCCCGTGAGCTCCTCCAGCCGATCCAGGAGAGCGAGCGTCACTTTCGGTGAAGGCGTCGCCGAGGCAACGTAGTGGGGGACGCTGGCCCAGAGGCTCGCCGTAGGGATTCCCGCGTTCTCGGCGAAGTGCTCGAACACGGTGAGGATCCCGACCGGTCCCTCATAGAGCGAGCGTTCGAGTCCATGCGCCTCACGGACCTGCTCGTTCTGACTGGACGCGAAGATCGAGATCGGCCGGGTATGCGGAACATCCGAGAGCATCGCACCGAGGGTGACGAATCCCGTGATGTCGTCGCGCAGAGCGACGTCGATGAACTCCGAGGCGAACGCCTGCCAGGTACGTGCCGGTTCGGCTCCCGTGAGCAGCCAGAACTCCGGGCCGGGCGCGGGGTTCCGTGGGCGCCAGAGCCCGGCTTCCGGCCAGGTGAGCTGGCGGCGGCCCTCGGCATCCATGCGAGTCGACGGTCGCGTGTACTGGTAGTCGAAGTAGAGCTCGGGGTCGACCGAGTGCACGAGGTCGTACTCCGTCGACGTGCGCAGTGCCTCTATCGCGGCGCTGGCGGCTTCACCCGCATCGTTCCAGCCGTCGAAGGCGGCGATGACGATGCGTGGACCGAGAACATCCATCGAGGGCTCCCTTCGAGTTCGCAGATGTGATCCTTCCAGGCTAGTCCGCGACGGCGGGATGCGGGTGGCACCCCGGCTAGCATGGGTTCGGTGAGCAGAAAGCCCAGCGCAGTCCTGTGGGACATGGACGGAACACTCGTCGACACCGAACCGTATTGGATGGCCGCCGAGACGGCGCTGGTCGAGTCCTTCGGCGGATCATGGAGCCACGAAGACGCATTGCGACTCGTCGGCAGCGGTCTGATCGACAGCGCCGTGATCCTGCAGAACGCGGGTGTGGCGATGGAAGCCGAGGCGATCGTCTCGCACCTGACCGACGTCGTGCAGCAGTCGCTTCGCACTCAGGGTGTCCCGTTCCGGCCTGGCGCGCGCGAACTGCTCCGTGATCTCCGGGACGCGGGAATCCCCACCGGTCTGGTGACCATGTCACTGCGCCGGATGGCACTGGACGTCGTGGAACTGATCGACTTCGAGGCGTTCGACATCGTCGTCGCCGGTGATGACGTGGAGAACCCGAAACCGCATCCGGAGCCGTATCTGCAGGGGGCGGCACTCCTGGACGTCGACATCGCCGAGGCCATCGTCATCGAGGACTCGCCCACCGGGGTGCGAGCGGGACTTGCCTCGGGCGCAGTGACGCTGGCAGTGCCGCACATCGTGCCGCTGGACGGGCTCGGCGCGCACGATCTGTGGGCGACACTCGCCGGACGCGGCGCCGACGATCTCACCGACCTGTTCGACAGCCACAGCGCCGCGACAGGAGCGATCCGATGACCGATACCGCCGCGCCGCGGCCGAGCGGCCCGTTCCGCGCGGGCGATCGTGTTCAGCTCACGGGACCCAAGGGACGCCTGCACACCGTGACGCTCCGCGAGGACGGAGAGCTCCACACGCATCAGGGTGTTCTGCGCCACCGTGACCTGATCGGGCTTCCGGACGGTTCCGTCGTGGCGAACAGCTCCGGGCACGACTATCTGGCACTCCGGCCTCTGCTGCGTGACTTCGCGATGTCGATGCCGCGCGGCGCGGCGATCGTGTATCCGAAGGACGCCGCCCAGATCGTCATGCAAGCGGACATCTTCCCTGGGGCGACCGTGGTCGAAGCAGGTGTCGGTTCCGGTGCGCTGTCGCTGTCACTGCTGCGCGCAGTGGGTCCGGCAGGGAAACTGATCTCGTTCGAGCGTCGCGAGGACTTCGCCGATGTCGCGCGCGCGAACGTCGAGACCTTCTTCGGTGAGAACCCGGACACCTGGCGTGTCGTCGTGGGAGACCTCGTCGAAGCCCTGCCGACCGAGGTGCCGGCGGCATCCGTCGACCGCGTCGTGCTCGACATGCTCGCGCCGTGGGAGTGCATGGACGCCGTCGCCGACGCGCTCACCCCGGGTGGAGTGGTCCTCTGCTACGTGGCGACGGCGACGCAGCTCTCGCGAGTCGCGGAGTACATCAGGGGCACCGGGCTCTTCACCGACCCGGACGCGTCGGAGACGATGGTCCGCGGATGGCACGTCGAGGGACTCGCGGTGCGCCCCGACCACCGGATGGTCGCGCACACCGGCTTCCTCCTCACCGCGCGCCGACTCGCCCCGGGAGCGATCGCTCCTTCGGTCAAGCGCCGTGCGTCCAAGAGCAGCTACGGCGACGAGGACGTGGAGGCCTGGACGCCGGGAGCCGTCGGCGACCGCGAGATCAGCGACAAGAATCTGCGCAAGCGCGCGCGGGAGGCCGAGAAGGCGGCAGAGGGGGCACGCCTGGCGGCCGCTTCGCGCGATTCCTCGCACCCGACGGAATAGACTGGAGCGCGTGCGTAAAACGTCCGCCGTTCTGGCCTCCCTCAGCCTTGCCGTCCTCGCCCTGACCGGCTGCACCGTCGCGTCGCCCGACAGCGGTGCCGCCTGTGATCGTGGCACCGACGACAAGGTCTTGAACATCGCCGACGTGAGCGGCGACCTCGGCTCGGTTCCCGACGTCGACGTCTTCGGCCCGGTCAAGACGGACGA
Organism: Microbacterium sp. IO18; assembly: GCF_049099505.1. Lineage (NCBI taxonomy): Bacteria > Bacillati > Actinomycetota > Actinomycetes > Micrococcales > Microbacteriaceae > Microbacterium > Microbacterium sp. IO18. The sequence goes on along the minus strand of NZ_JBMJAF010000001.1, from coordinate 499,699 downwards.
GACCTCGTTCGCCGACGTCACCGTCGGGGACGGTCTGGCACTCGGATCGGACTTCCAGCCCGTGGTGCTCGATATCGCCTTCTTCGGCGGAGACAGCGGCAAGGCTCTGTACAAGTCCGAGTTCAACGGCGACCCGAGCCGCGTGCACAGCATCGATTACTGGGCGCAGCGTTCCGCGGGTCTTGCAGACGTGCTGGAGTGCGCCACCGGTGGCAGCCGTGTCCTCGCCGTCCTGACTCCGGAGGACTTCGGGGCCCAGAACGTCCAGGCGTTCGGACTCGACGAGGGGGAGAACATCGTCGCGGTCATCGATGTGCTCGATGTCATGCCGTCGAAGGCGTCCGGTGCGTTGCAGTTCAACGACGCGCGCGGCCTTCCCAGCGTCGTGCGGGCTCCCGACGGCACACCCGGCATCATCGTCCCCGACGTTCCGGCGCCGACCGAGATCGTCACGCAGACGCTGATCAAGGGCGATGGTCCAAAGGTCGAGGAGGGCGACATCGTCGTCTCCAATGTCATGGGCGTCGACTGGGATGAGAAGACCGTGACCACGTCCTCGTGGGGCAAGGACGCGAGCGTGAGCGTCGCCGCCGAGCAGATGGTGGGCGCCACCGTCGGTTCGCAGCTCCTCGTCGTGTTCCCCGCAACAGAGAGCGCTCCCGCCGCCGCGATCGTCGTCGACATCCTGGGCGCAGTGGCGGCGCCGACGCAGTGATGGCCGCCCGTATCCCCGCGGAGGAGCGCCTGACGAATCTCGTCGTGGCGCTGATGGCCACGGAGATCGGGCTGACGAAGCAGCAGATCCTCGACAACGTCTCCGGCTACCGCCAACGAGCGGAAGCGGGCACGCGTTCCGATGCGCTCGAGAAGATGTTCGAACGCGACAAGGACGAGTTGCGGACGCTCGGCGTACCGATCGAGACGATCGGTGACGCCGCTGATCCGAACGATCTCCGCGAGGCCCGCTACCGTATTCCGCAGGCAGAATACGACCTTCCGAGTGACATCGTGTTCTCTCCGGCGGAACTGGCAGTGCTGCGTCTCGCCGGCAGCGTCTGGAGCGCGGAGTCCGTTTCCGGGGATGCACAGTCCGGCGTGCGCAAGATCCGCGCTCTCGGGATCGACGGTGACGAGCCGATCATCGGCTTCGCCCCACGCATCACGGCGCGTGACGCGGCGTTCGCTCCTCTCCAGGATGCGATCGAGCGCTGTCGTGTCGTCACATTCGACTACCTGAAGCCCGGCGAGGAGGCGCCGCGGCGACGACGCATTCGTCCGCTCGCCCTCGTCGACTACGAGGCTCGGTGGCATGTGTTCGGGATCGATGTCGATGTCGATGAGGACCGGACGTTCCTGCTGGGCCGGATCGTCGGAGACGTCAAGGTGAGTTCGACGGGCTTCGAGGCGTCTCTGCGGGACGGCGCGGGGGAGAGGGCTCTCGCCGGGCTCGAACGCGTCGCGTCGGAGAACTCGGCATTGCTCGAGGTCACGCCCGGCACCGAAGCCGCGCTCCGCCTCGGACGACGCGCGGTTCCGGCGACGCAGGGGATCCATGTTCCCTTCGTCGATCTGCACATCCTCGCGGATGAGCTGGCGTCCTACGGCCCAGAGGTCCGCGTGGTCGAGCCCGCCCCGCTCCGCGATGCGGTGATCTCCCGGCTCGAAGCAGTCGTCGATGCGCATGCTGATGCGGAGGACGCAGGATGAATCCGAAGCCCAAGCCGCTTCTCGCCGCCGAACGGGTGCGGCTCTATCTGACGCTCGTTCCTTATCTCCTCGAACACGGCCAGGTCTCGCTCGCCGAAGCGGCGGAGGAGTTCGGCGTCACGCCGCACGAGATGCGCGGGATGGTGGAGAAACTCACCGTCATCGGGCTTCCCGGGGAGTCCGGGTACTGGCAGCAGCCCCAGGAGATGTTCGACATCAACTGGGATCTGCTCGATCTCGAGGACGTCATCGAGATCACGAATGACGTCGCGCTGCGGCGAGTGCCTCGGTTCACCGCTCGTGAAGCCGCGGCCCTGCTCGCAGGCCTCCAGATGGTCGCGGCCGTGCCCGCGGTGTCGGACTCCGGACTCGTCGCGGGGCTCATCTCGAAGTTGTCCCGTGGCGCCGCCGATGCGCCCGCAGATGTCGTCGTCGCGCCGAGCGCGGTCGACGAGGTCCGCGAAGCAGTCGCGCGTGGCCTTCACGACGGTGTCGCGATCTCCTTCACCTACCAGGCCCCTGACGCCGCCCCGACCACACGCACGGTCGACCCGATGCAGATCCTGATCACCAACGGGCAGTGGTACCTGCAGGGGTGGTGCCACCTGCGTCAGGCGATGCGCACGTTCCATCTCGATCGTGTGAGCGCGCCCCAGCTGACGCAGATCCCGATCACCCACGGCGGGGATCACGTACCTGAGGCGTTCGCCGGTCTCGACGACGAGCGCGAGGTCACGGTGCGCGTGCCGGAACGCCTCGCCCCGCTGCTGGCCGGATTCGTCCCCACGGGGGAGCTCGAGGTGGTAGACGGTTTCGTGGCCACGCAACTGCACCTCGCCGACCCGCGCGGGATCAAGCGGCTCGCGGCGCGCTTCGGCGGGGCGATGGAGGTCATCGATCCCGGTGTCGCACGCACGGCCACCAGGGAGTGGGCCGCCTCGGGACTCGCGCTGTATCACCAGCCCGATGCGAAGAATTGATCTGTAGACTGAATCGAACGCTCACCGACGACGGGAATCCTGACATGTTCGCTGGAATGCAAGGCTGGCACCTGCTTATCGTGCTCGCCGTGATCCTCCTTCTGTTCGGTGCCGCCAAGCTGCCGGCGCTCGCGAAGAGCATGGGCCAGTCCGCTCGCGTGTTCAAGGGCGAGATGAAGGCGATGAAGGAAGAAGACGCGACCCGCGCAGATTCGACCGTCGCCGACCCCACCTCGGCCAAGGACTCGGGCGCTGACCCTGAGACTCCGCCTCGCGCCTGACCGGCCGTGGCAGCCATCGAACCGTCCGTGATGCCGAAGGCGGATCGGGATCGACGGATGTCGCTCGGCGCGCATCTCGTCGAACTGCGCAAGCGTCTGATGTACGCGGCGCTGGCACTCGTGGTCGGGATGGTCATCGCGTTCATCGTGGCGGACCCCGTGATCCACTTCATCACGGAACCGATCCGCATCATCACGGAGAAGCGCGGCGATAGCTTCAGCGCCCTGAACTTCGGTACGGTCACGTCCGCGTTCGACATGCGCATGCGTATCGCCTTCTCCATCGGTCTGTTCATCTCGGCGCCTGTCTGGCTCTGGCAGATCTGGGCGTTCATCATGCCCGGACTGACCCGCAAGGAGATCAAGTACACCGTCGGGTTCGTCGTCGCGGCGGTTCCGCTGTTCTTCGCCGGCTGCTATCTCGGCGTGATGATCATGCCGCACGTGATCGAGCTCATGTGGAGCTTCACCCCGGACGGCGCAACCAACTTCTACTACGCGCAGGAGTACTACGACTTCGTCTTCAAGCTGATGATCGTGATCGGCGTCTCCTTCGTGCTCCCCGTGTTCCTGGTGGCGCTGAATCTTTCCGGGGTCATGTCGGGCCGGGCGATCCTGAAGGGATGGCGTGTGGCCATCCTCATCGCAACCGTGTTCGCGGCCCTGGCGACGCCGGCAGCGGACGTGGTCAGCATGCTGATGCTCGCCGGAATCCTGATCGTCCTGTTCTTCGCCGCCGCCGGACTGTCCCTGATCTTCGATCGGCGCAAGCGGAAGCGTGACGATGCGTCAGGGCTCCTGCCGGACGCGGTATGAGTTCACCTTCCGAGAAGTACGCCCGGGCGCGCCAGGCGGCCGAGCACCCGGAGTCCTCCGCGTTCGCAGCGTTGCAGAAGTTCCAGCTGGATCCCTTCCAGGTGGCGGGGTGCCACGCGCTGGAGAACGGACACAGCGTGCTCGTCGCCGCACCGACCGGAGCGGGAAAGACGATCGTCGGCGAGTTCGCGATTCACCTCGCGATGCAGACGCCGACCGACAAGGCGTTCTACACGACCCCCATGAAGGCCTTGTCGAATCAGAAGTTCCGGGAGCTGGTCGACGTCTACGGTGCCGATCAGGTGGGGCTGCTCACCGGCGACACCAACATCAACGGCAACGCGCGCATCGTGGTGATGACGACCGAAGTCCTGCGCAACATGATCTACGCCGACTCCACGGCGCTCCGGGATCTCCGTTACGTGATCATGGACGAGGTCCACTACCTCGCTGACCGTTTCCGCGGCGCCGTCTGGGAAGAGGTCATCATCCACCTGCCTGCGCAGGTGCGGCTGGTCTCCCTGAGTGCCACGGTCTCGAACGCCGAGGAGTTCGGGGACTGGCTCGACACGGTGCGCGGCGACACCGAGGTGATCGTCTCCGAGATCAGGCCGGTGCCGTTGGAGCAGCATGTGCTCGTGCGGGACGACCTGCTTCCCCTGTTCGATGACCGCGCCGGCCTCGCCACGGCCCAGGTCAACCAGGAGTTGATGCGCATCCGCTCATCGACCGCGTCGACGTATGACAACAACCGACAGGCGCAGGCGTATCGGAGCAACCGGCATGCGGGCCGACAGGCGCAGCGCCCTTCCCGAGGAGGTCGCCGTCCCGTCCGTGCCGCGAATGCGCGCCGGATCGAACGGATGGATCGTCCGGATGTCGTGCGCCTTCTGGAGCGCTCGAACCTCCTCCCGGCGATCTTCTTCATCTTCAGTCGCGTGGGGTGCGACGCGGCCGTGCAGCAGGTGCGTCGCTCCGGCGTTCGTCTGACGTCGACGGAGGAGAGAGCCGAGATCCGTGCCATCGTCGAGGACCGCACCCGCACCCTCCAGGACGAAGACCTCGACGTCCTGGGCTACTGGGAGTGGCTGGACAACCTCGAACGCGGTGTCGCCTCTCATCACGCCGGTCTTCTGCCCGCCTTCAAGGAGGTCGTGGAAGAGCTGTATCAGCGCAAGCTCGTCAAGGTGGTGTTCGCGACCGAGACCCTGGCTCTCGGCATCAACATGCCGGCACGTACGGTCGTGCTCGAGAAGATGGAGAAATTCAACGGCGAGGCACGCGTCGCGATCACGTCGGGGGAGTACACACAGCTCACCGGTCGCGCCGGACGCCGTGGCATCGACGTCGAGGGCCACGCCGTCGTGCAGTGGACCGAGGGGATGGATCCCCAGGCCGTCGCTGCCCTCGCGTCCCGACGCACGTACCCCCTGAACTCGAGCTTCCGTCCGACGTACAACATGGCCGTGAATCTGATCGACATGTTCGGCAAACCCCGAGCGCGGCAGATCCTCGAGTCGTCCTTCGCGCAGTTCCAGGCGGATCGTGCCGTCGTCGGCCTCGCTCGGCAGGTGCGCGAAGCCGAGGAGTCGCTCGCCGGTTATCAGAGCGCGATGGCTTGTGAACACGGGAGCTTCCCGGAGTACGCCGCGATCCGCCGCGAACTGAGCGATCTCGAGAAGAAGAACCGCCAGGACTCCCAGGCGCCGCGAGCGTCACGGGACAAGCGGATGAAGCGCATCCAGACCCTGCGTACGCAGATGCAGCGCCACCCGTGCCACCGTTGTCCCGACCGCGAGGCTCATGCCCGCTGGGCGGAGCGCTATTGGAAGCTCAAGCGCCAGACAGACCGGATCCGGCGCCAGATCGAGACACGCACCGGAACGGTCGCGCGGGTGTTCGACCGCGTCGTCGAGGTCCTGGAGACACTCGACTACGTGACGCATGATGGTGCGGACACGACGCTGACGGATGCCGGACGCACGATGCGCCGCATCTACGGCGAGCGGGATCTGCTGGTGGCCGAGTCCCTGAGACAGGGGCTCTGGGCGGGCTTGGATGCTCCTTCGCTGGCAGCCATGGCCTGCTGCCTCGTGTACGAACCGCGACGCGATGAAGCCAACTCAGGGGAACGCGGCCTGCCGCGTGGCGCATTCCGCACCGCCTACGAGAAGACCACCACGCTCTGGGCGGAGCTGGACGACCTGGAACAGGACCACCATCTTCCCGGCAGTGAGCCTCTCGCCGCCGGTCTGGCGGGTGCCATGCATGCCTGGGCGCGCGGGGGAGCACTGGACCGGGTCCTGATCGACGCCGACATGGCAGCGGGAGACTTCGTGCGCTGGGCCAAGCAGACCATCGATCTGCTGGATCAACTCTCGATCGTCGCGGAGGATGCCGCGCTGGCGCGTACCGCGCGGAGCGCTCTCGACGGAGTCCGCCGCGGCATCGTGGCCTACTCGTCGATGTGAGGGTGGACACGATGCCCGAACGCCCCGCTCCGCAGCGCGCCCTTCTCCCGCTCTGGGCGGCCGTCCTCACCTCGGGCGTCGCCGCCGTCCTCATGGACCTGGCGTATCCGGAGGCAGCCGTCTGGGTTCTCGCTTTCCCCGCCGTGGGGCTTCTGCTCGTCGCGCTGATCGGCCGTCGCTTCGGTGGTGCTCTGCTCGTCGGACTCGTGTACGGAATTCTCTTCTTCGCGCTCATGGTGTCGTGGACGTCGCGCTATCTCGGTCCCATCCCCTGGGGTGCGCTCAGTGTCGTCGAAGGCGGACTCACCGCGTTCGCCCTCATTCCGATCGCTCTGGCCTACCGGTGGCTGCCTCGCGCCTTCCCCGGCGCCGCAGGGCGCCTCCTGGGGCTCCCGGCTGTGGTGGCCGCTCTCTGGGTCGGCAGGGAGCTCTTCGTCGGCTCCTGGCCCTACGGCGGCTTCCCATGGGCCCGGCTCGGCATGAGCCAGGCCGAGAGCCCGCTCGCCCCTGTGTCCTCCTGGCTCGGGGTCAGCGGACTCAGCTTCCTGATGGTGCTGCTGGTCGCGATGCTGGTGGAGGTGGTGCGGCTGCGCCTGTGGCGGTGGCCGCTCCGATTGTCGGCACCGGCCGTGGTCATCCTCGTGCTGCTGTTCACCCCGCTCTTCCCGACCTCGCCCTCGGGCTCGATGCGGATCGCGGCGGTGCAGGGGAACGGCCCGACGGGATACTTCGATGAGCGCGAAGCGTTCGCCGTGATCCAGGCGCAGACGGACGCCACCGCACCTCTGTATGGAGAAGACGTCGACCTGCTCGTGTGGCCGGAAGGGTCCTTGGACGCCGATCCGTTCCAGAACGACGCGATCGCCCGGCGGATGACCCTCGTCTCGAACCGCATCGATGCGCCTCTGCTCGCCAACGCGGCGACGGGGCGTGACGACGTCTACTTCAACACGTCGATGCTCTGGACGGCCGACGGCACGGCTACGCAGCTGCACGACAAGAGACATCCGGTCCCGTTCGGCGAGTACGTTCCGGATCGTCCCTTCTTCAACGCGCTGGCGCCCGATCTGATCGGTCTGATCCAACGGGAGTACACGCCCGGATCCAACCCACCGATCGTCGAGGTGGACGGCGTCACGATCGGCCTGGCCATCTGCTTCGACGTCATCTACGACGACGTCATCTGGGAAGGGCTGAACGACGGTGCCGAGGTCCTGGTGTTCCAGACCAACAACGCCGACTTCCGCGGCACCGACGAGAACCTCCAGCAGCTCGCGTTCGCACGGATGCGCGCGATCGAGACCGGTCGCAGTGTCGTGAACGTGTCGACGGTCGGCACCAGCCAGGTCATCCGCGCGGACGGCTCGACCGTCACGAGCCTCGACGCAGGAGAGGCCGGTGCGATGCTCGACGATGTCGAACTTCGCACCGGCCTCACAGCGGGTGTGGTCCTGGGCCCCGTGATCCAGCAGCTGCTGCTCTGGGGCGGTGTCGGCGCGCTCCTCTTCGGGTGGTGGCGCGCCAGGGGGCGTTAAGCCCCGATCTTCTCCCGCGTCGGGTCTTCTCCTGCACCGCGACGGGCGCGGATGAAGGCGAGGCGCTCTTCCAGGAGCTCCTCGAGCTCCGCACGCGTGCGGCGCTCCATCAGCATGTCCCAGTGGGTGCGTGCGGCCTTCTCATCGCTTGCTTCGAGCGTCACGGCCTCGCCGTCGACGTTCAGACGGGCTTCCGCGCCGCACGCACGGCACTCCCACGTCTGGGGCGGCTCGGCGTCCGCTGCGAACATCAGGTTCGTGACGTGTCCGCACGTGTCACAGGTATAGGTCGTTTCGCGGCGCTCCATGAAAACGACGCCCTCTTCGCTCTGTAGGCTCTGGGCGCCGAGCCGGATGCCGCGCAGGCTGCGATCTGCCATTTTGTGGTCCTCTCGTCGCTGTCAGGTATAACGCTCCAGCCTGTGCGCTTCATCCACGCGGGCGACTTCGCGGCGGAATTCACAGCCGAATCCCAGCGCCGGAGGTTATGGGGCGCGTCGGCGACTAATCCGCAGAGAGCGTGGCCAGTGCGACGTCGGCACGGTCGGACACGATGCCGTCCACTCCGGCCGCAACGAGTCGGAGCATGTCGATGGGGTCGTTCACGGTCCAGACGTGGATCTCGACGCCGCGGCGGCGGGCGGCGCGGAGCAGGGCCGGGGTGAGTACGGTCAGCTTCCCGTGGCGCTCCGGGATCTGAAGCGCATCGATGTCTTCGAGCACACGACCGGGGGAGAGGTGCAGTGCGGAGAGTGCTCGGAGAGCGGCGATGGTGCGGCTCCCTGCGGAGGTGGCCGGTCGGAGCGCGGCGCCCGCCTTCAGCACGGACGCGACCGTTTCACGGCGGTTGGCGTCGGAGAAGCTCGTCACCAGCACGCGGTGAGTGTGGTCGGCGAGGATCGGCCCGAGTGGCTCGACAGCGGCGGACGTCTTCACGTCGACATTGAAACGGACCTCGGGAAACGAATCGAGTGCCTCCGAGACGGTGAGCAACCCGCCATGGTCGGCGAACATCTCGCGCAGTTCGCGCGTGCGCACGTCGCGGACGGCTCGCTTGTCGCCCAGGAGGCGATCGAGTGTCGAATCGTGGAACAGCACGACGTCACCGTCGGCGGTCACCTGGCAGTCGGTCTCGACGTACTCGGCGCCGGCGGCATGGGCGGCGGCGATGGCTGCGGCCGAGTTCTCCCAGACGCCCGAGTCCTCGCCGGCCGCGGTGATCAGACCGCGGTGGGCGAGGACTCGGGGGTGCCGTGCCTTCGAGAAGTACGGGTGCGTCACGCGCCCGGCAGTGTGTTGGTCGGGCCCTGGCCCGGCTTCGGCGTGAATGCGCTGCCGATGCCCTTGAGCGCCTCGGTGAGTTCGCTCGGGATGATCCACAGCTTGTTGGACTGGCCTTCGCTGATCTTCGGGAGCATCTGCAGGTACTGGTACGCGAGCAGCTTGTCGTCCGGCGCACCCTGATGAATGGCGCTGAAGACGTTCTGGATCGCTTCGGCTTCACCCTGGGCACGGAGCACCGCAGCCTGCTTGTCGCCCTCTGCCCGGAGGATCTCGGCTTGACGGGAGCCCTCCGCTTCGAGGATCGCCGACTGCTTGGTGCCCTCGGCGGTGAGGATCGCCGCGCGACGGTCACGCTCGGCGCGCATCTGCTTCTCCATGGAGTCCTGGATCGAGATGGGCGGGTCGATCGCCTTCAGCTCGACGCGTCCGACACGGATGCCCCACTTGCCCGTCGCCTCGTCCAGCACGACGCGCAACTGGCCGTTGATGTTGTCGCGACTGGTGAGTGCCTCTTCGAGGTTGAGCCCACCCACGACGTTACGCAGGGTGGTGGTGGTCAGCTGCTCGACGGCACCGAGGTAGTTCGCGATCTCGTAGGTGGCGGCGCGGGCATCGGTGACCTGGAAGTACACGACGGTGTCGATCGAGACGACGAGGTTGTCCTCGGTGATCACCGGTTGCGGCGGGAACGAGACGACCTGCTCGCGCATGTCGATGAGCGGACGAAGACGGTCGATGAAGGGGACCAGGATGTTCAGTCCTGGCGTGAGGGTCTTGTGGTAGCGCCCGAGGCGCTCGACCACGCCGGCAGTCGCCTGGGGAATGATGCGGATGGCCCGTGCGACGGTGACCACCACGAAGATGATCACGGCGATGGCGAGGATCCATCCGATCGCTGCGGGGATGAACGATGCGTCGTCCACGGGAACTCCTAGTCGTTGACGGGTCGGACGATGGCGGTGGCGCCGTTGATCACGCTCACGGCGATCGGCGCCCCCGAGGGAATGGGAACGGGGGTCGAAGTCCGCGCGGTCCAGGTGTCGCCGTTCGCGAGCTTCACTTGCCCGGAGATCTGGGTGACCTCACTCAGGGCCACACCGCGCAGGTCGAGAAGGGCATCGACGTTCGATTTCGTCGGATCCTCCCCGCGGTGCAGACGCTTGAGCAACGGGGGGCGCAGGAAAAGGATGAAGACCGCCGCAGCGGCCGCTGCGATGATCACCTGCACCCACACCGGCACACCCAGCAGATCGGTCACGAGACCGACGACGCTGCCGAAGGCGAGCATGAGGAACGTGAAGTCCAGCGAGAGCATCTCGATGACGAGGAAGACGGCGATCAGGACCAGCCAGCCGATCCAGGCCCATTGGTCGATGAACGTGACGAATGTCGTGAAGTTGTCCATGCGGCCTCCTTTCTGGTCAACGTACCACGCGGAGGCCCGCCCATCGGGGTGCCCCGGCGCGCGCTTGATAGTGTGAGAGGGCCGTGCGATCACGGCTTTTTCACGCATCATGAGGAGTCACCGTGACCGACGTTCTTCCCGCAGGATCCCTCGAAGGCAAGGTCGCGCTTGTCACCGGTTCATCACGCGGGATCGGCGCCGACACCGTGCGCTACCTCGCGGAGGCCGGCGCCGATGTGGTCATCAACTACCGCAACAAGGCGCCGCGAGCAGAGAAGCTCGCCACGCAGCTGCGCGAGCTCGGTCGCCGCGCGCTCGTCGTCGGCGCGGATCTCACCGATCCGGCCTCGGTCGCCGAGATGTTCGAGGCGGTCCGCGCTGAGTACGGACGCCTCGACGTGCTGGTGCTCAACGCGTCCGGTGGCATGGAGTCGGGGATGGCGGAGGACTACGCGCTCACGTTGAACCGTGACGCGCAGCTGAACGTGCTCGAGGCTGCGACGCCGCTGCTCGGAGACGGTGCACGGGTGGTCTTCGTCACCAGCCACCAGGCCCACTTCATCCGCACCACGCCCACGATGCCGGAGTACGAGCCGGTCGCGCTGTCGAAGCGAGCCGGGGAAGACGCGCTTCGTGAGCTCATCCCGAGCCTTGCCGAGAAGGGGATCGGCTTCACGGTCGTCTCCGGAGACATGATCGAGGGAACGATCACTGCGACCCTGTTGGAGCGGGCGAACCCCGGCGCGATCGCCGAGCGGCGGGAGTCGGCAGGCAAGCTCTACAACGTCTCCGAGTTCGCTGCCGAGGTGGCCAAGGCCACGGTCGATCCTGTGCCGGCTGACAACACACGCCTGGTCGGCGATGTGAGCGCGTTCGCCGCGGAGTGACCTCCGACCTACGGAACGGCCCCGTCCTGCTGGATGCAGGACGGGGCCGTTCTGTTCGCGGGGGAGATCAGCTGGCCGTGCCTCCCTGAACGGCGGCCACATACTCCTTCTCGTCCTTGCCGAGCGTGAAAGCACGCACGATCTGGATGATGCCGAGAACGATCAGCGAGATGCCGAGCAGCAGCCAGAATGCGAAGCCGGCGATCAGCGGCGAGAACAGGACGATGATTCCGGCGACGATGCTCAGGAGTGCGTAGAGAACGGTCCAGACGCGCGAGCCATCGCTGCCCAGAAGCGTCAAGGCCACGACGCCATCGACGATCCAGCTGATGCCGATGAAGATCACGACCACGAACGCGAGCGTGGCCGCGGCTGCATTCAAGTTGAAGAACGCGATGATGCCCGCCGCGACGTAGAGCAGTCCGAGGACGATGTGCCCCACGCGGGCCCATCCGCCCTTGGCGCTCGAGAAGATGCCCAGCCCGATGTAGACGAGTCCGGCGACGACCAGGTAGGAGGCGAAGATCGCCGTCACGATGACCGCGGACTTCACCGGCCAGACGAGGAGGACGATTCCGGCGACGAGCGCGAGAACACCGGCGACGGCGAGCGAGATGCGAATCGATTTGAACAGTGACTTCGCCTCGGTGAGTGGTTCAGACATGGTGGGGGACCCCTTTCTGAGAAGATCCTGTGAGGATGCTTCCTCAGGGTAGCGCCCTCGCCGCCCCAGATGGGGAGGAGTCGCCGTTCGCGTTTCATTCCGTCACACCAGGACACCCGGCGTCATGGCACTATCGACTTCGTGACGGGTCCGGATGATGCGCGCTTGCGCGAGCTCACAGTGATGCGAAGAGTGCGGGATCGCATCGATCGCGAGTATGCCCGGCCGCTCGATGTCGAGGCGCTGGCCCGGGGTGTGCACATGTCGGCGGGGCATCTGAGTCGGTGCTTCCGGGACGCATACGGCGAATCGCCGTACTCGTACCTGATGACGAGACGGATCGAGCGGGCCATGGCGCTTCTGCGCCGTGGCGACCTCACGGTCACCGAGGTCTGCTTCGAAGTCGGCTGCTCATCGCTCGGCACGTTCAGCACCCGGTTCACCGAGCTGGTCGGTGTCTCACCCCGCGTGTACCGTGAACGAGCAGCGCACGTCGAAGGGATTCCCTCGTTCCAGGCAAAGCAGGTCACACGACCGATCAGGAATCAAGAAGCACCCCGCATCGATGCCCATCTAACGTGAACACCATGAACATCAGCATCCACTACGCCTTCCTGCCTCACACCGACGCCGAAGCCGCGCTCGGGTTCTACCGCGATGCGCTCGGCTTCGAGGTGCGCAACGACGTCGGGTACGACGGTCTCCGCTGGCTCACGGTCGGACCGGAGGGACAGCCCGAGACATCGATCGTGCTTCACCCGCCGGCAACCGACCCCGGCATCACCGACGCCGAGCGGCAGACGATCCTCGAGCTGATCGCCAAGGGCAGCTATGCCGCGCTCACCCTCGCGAGCGACGACCTCGACGGGCTCTTCGAACGGCTCGTCGAAGGTGGGGCAGACGTCGTGCAGGAACCCATGGACCAGCCGTACGGCGTCCGCGACTGTGCTTTCCGGGATCCGGCAGGCAACCTGCTCCGTATCAACCAGACCGCCTGAGCCCTCCACCGAATCGACGAAGGACGCTGATGACCACCGAGCACCCCGCCGACACCCACGACCTGATCCGTGTTCAGGGCGCGCGCGAGAACAATCTGAAGGATGTCAGCGTAGAGATCCCGAAGCGACGTCTCACCGTGTTCACCGGAGTCTCGGGGTCAGGCAAGAGCTCCCTCGTCTTCGACACGATCGCCGCGGAATCCCGCCGGATGATCGATGAGACGTACAGCGCTTTCGTGCAGGGGTTCATGCCGTCGGTGCCGCGTCCCGACGTCGACGTCCTGGAGGGACTGACCACGGCGATCATCGTCGATCAGGAACGACTCGGAGCGAATCCGCGCTCGACCGTCGGCACGGTCACCGATGCCAACGCGATGCTGCGCATCCTGTTCAGCAAGCTCGGGCAGCCCTACATCGGCGGACCGACCGCGTTCTCGTTCAACATCCCGACGCAGAAGGCCAGCGGCGTCATGACCGGTCCCGGCGGCGAGAAGAAGATCGTGAAGGATGCGATCTATCTGGGCGGCATGTGTCCGCGTTGCGAGGGGAGGGGAGCGGTGTCGGACCTCGATCTCACGCAGATCGTCGACGAGTCCAAGTCGCTCGATGAGGGCGCCATCATGGTCCCCGGCTACACCGCCGACGGGTGGATGGTGAAGGGCTTCTCCCAGTCGGGGTTCTATCCGTCCGACAAACCGATCGCGGAGTTCACGGACAAGCAGCGGCATCTGTTCCTCTACGGCGAGGTCACGAAGGTGAAGATCTCGGGGATCAACATGACCTACGAAGGTCTGATCCCCAAGATCACGAAGGCGATGCTCTCGAAGGATCTCGACGCACTCCAGCCGCATATCCGAGCCTTCGTCGAACGCGTCGCCACCTTCGCGGTCTGCCCGGAGTGTGACGGCACGCGGCTCACTGAAGGTGCGCGCTCTTCGAAGATCGAGGGCATCAGCATCGCGGATGCGTGCCGAATGCAGGTGACCGACCTGGCTGAGTGGGTGCGCGGCCTGGATCTTCCCGGCGCCGGACCGCTGTTGCAGGCGCTCAGCGCCAACCTGGACGCATTCGTCACGCTGGGACTGGGATATCTCAGCCTCGAGCGGCCGTCGGGCACGCTGTCCGGGGGAGAGGCGCAACGCATCAAGATGCTGCGGCACCTCGGCTCCTCGCTCACGGACATCACCTACGTGTTCGACGAGCCGACGATCGGCCTGCACCCGCACGACATCCAGCGGATGAACGGCCTGCTGCTGCAACTGCGCGACAAGGGGAACACCGTCCTCGTCGTCGAGCACAAGCCTGAGACCATCGCGATCGGCGATCACGTCGTGGATCTGGGGCCGGGAGCCGGCAGCGCGGGCGGAGAGATCTGCTACGAGGGATCGGTCGAGGGGCTGAAAGCGAGCGGAACGAAGACCGGAGATCATCTCGAAGACCGCGCGACGTTGAAGGACGAGGTGCGAACGGGGTCGGGAACGATCGAAGTGCGCGGCGCATCGGCGAACAATCTGCAGGACGTCGATGTCGATATCCCCACCGGAGTCCTCACCGTCGTGACCGGCGTCGCCGGGTCGGGCAAGAGCTCACTCATCCATGGATCGGTGTCCAATCAGGATGGCGTCGTCGCGATCGACCAGGCCGCCATCAAGGGGTCCCGCCGCAGCAACCCTGCCACCTACACAGGACTCCTCGAACCGATCCGGAAGGCGTTCGCGAAGGCGAACGGCGTGAAGCCGGCGCTGTTCAGCGCGAACTCGGAAGGCGCCTGTCCGTCATGCAAGGGGGCGGGCGTCATCATCACCGAACTCGGTTTCATGGACACGATCGAGACGCCGTGCGAGGACTGCGGAGGTAAGCGCTTCCAGGCAGGCGTGCTGGAGTACAAGCTCGCGGGCAAGGACATCACCGAGGTCCTCGATCTGCCGGTCGCCGAGGCCCGGCTCTTCTTCGGTGACGGCGAGGCGAAGCTGCCCGCCGCAGCGGCGATCCTCGGTCGCATGGAAGACGTGGGACTCGGATATCTGTCGCTCGGGCAACCGCTGTCGACGCTGTCGGGCGGCGAACGCCAGCGCCTCAAGCTCGCGATCCAGATGGGGGAGAAGGGCGACGTCTACGTGCTCGATGAGCCCACGACAGGATTGCACCTCGCGGATGTCGACAAGATCCTGGGCCTGCTGGATCGACTCGTCGACGCGGGGAAGACCGTGATCGTCATCGAACACCATCAAGCAGTCATGGCGCACGCGGACTGGATCATCGACATCGGCCCGGGCGCCGGTCACGACGGCGGGAAGATCGTCTTCGAGGGAACTCCGAGAGATTTGGTATCCCAAAAGGCGACGCTCACGGGGGAGCACCTCGCGGAGTACGTCAGAGCGTGAGTCGGGCAGGGGGATAGTCCGCCCGGAGTTGCGCCCCGCTTCGTCGCGGTCTCAGTCCCGGCGGGCGATGATCGTGTACGTGCACGGCAGCTTGTCGCGCTCTGCATCGGGCCAGGCATAGCCGCCGGGAACCTCCACCATGCGGTCGCTGAAGCGCCACGGCAGCGTTCGGCCTTCGTCGAAGTGGATGAGTCGGAGACCAGCGCGCAACAGAGCGCCGAGGATCTCGGACAGGGGGTGCGGCCACTCGTACGTACGCGTGTGAGCGAGGCGTCCGTCGCCGACGTAGGTGCTGTCGTCATCCCACTGCTGCGCATGCCCGGTCGCGAAGTAGGAATAGCGGGTGGTGAGCTCAGCAGCGTTCTCATCGAGTGCGTAGAGCGCGGGATGGCCGTCTCGGATGAAGAACATGCCGCCTGGGCGCAGCAGGGCCACGATCTGAGCGGCCCACCGCTCCAGGTCGCTGAGCCAGGTGATTGTCCCGATGCTCGTGTAGACGACATCGAAGTCGCCGTCGACTGCGGCACGCGCATCGAGAACGTCGGTTTCCACCCAGGTGGCGTCGATACCCAGGCGCGCAGCAAGCTGGGCGGCAGCACGGAGCGCGGACGGCGAGAAGTCGACGCCGGTGACTGTGGCGCCCGCGCGAGCCAGCGAGACCGTGTCGGTGCCGATGTGGCACTGCAGGTGGCACAGGTCGAGCCCGGAGAGCGAACCGGACGGAAGGAACGACTTCATCGCGACCAGATCGTCGCGCACGACGTCGCTGAGATGAGCCGGGTCGTCGAACGCGTCGAGTCCGTACGCTTCTTCGTGCACAGGCACGCGATCTTCCCAGTTCTCCTGGTTCGCCAGCCGCGCAGATTCCCAGTCGATGTCGACGTTTCTCCCGTTCACGCAGTGAGCCTATCGAGCCCCACGCTCTCGCTCGAGTGATGTCCGATAATGCACATTATGTCAGTTTGTCTCGATCAGGTCGCTCCTCCTCCCGCTGCGGGAGGAACTGCGAGGATAGGTTCGATGACTCCCACCGGCAGTGACTCCACGTGTCTCGTCATCCTGCGCGGCGACGCCATTGAAAAGGGGAGACACACGACAGCCAGCGGAAGCCGCTCGGCGTGAACCGCCTCTAAGTCTCGTAGGGGCTGGCCTTCACCCTGCCTCGTAGCCATTGGACCGGCCACACGAAATGCGCAACGGAGAGGGCAAACACGCCCCAAGCAATGGCCAAGAGTCCCCAAAGTACCGCGGCTGCGGACGCGCCGCCCTCCCCCGGGCTCACGGCCAGCGCCGCGGTGATTCCGATTAGAGCGATGAATCCAACGACCGCACCGGCCACCGTGATCGCGCCGTTCGCGAGCCACCGAGACCGAAGCGCCGGAACGAGTCGAATCGGCAGTCCGATGACCATTGCGAGGACCATCGATGGTGCGGCGACCAACACGCCACTGAAGACGATTCCGATGAGCGACATGGCTCCGTCATACTCGTTGCCGCCGGCCCCTGAGGTGATCATGCCGGTCCCCACGATCACCGCCGCGACGAACAAGACGAACCCACCCACAAAGAACTGAGCGATCGTCAATGTCCGAAGGTCGATCTCTGGCCGCGAAGTGCCCTCATCGCCAGCGGTTGACACGTTCGCGGCCCCGTTTGTGCTCACGTCTCGATCTTACGAGTTCGCCCCGCGGAGGCGGAGAAGCCGCCCATCACCTTCGCGCTCCCCATTGCACCGCGTTGCTGCTGGGGGCTGCGGACGCTCCCGATCCTCCCGAACCGGGGCGCCCACCGAGCCGCCTCCGCGTTGCACGACGTCATCGAAACGCCACCAAGTGACTACGAGCTGTTGGAAAGCGGCGACACAGGATCGCCAGCAGTCTCGATCAGGTCTCTCCTCCTCTCGCTGCGGCAGGAACTGCGAGGATAGGTTCGATGACTCCCACCGGCTGTGATTCCACGTGTCTCGTCATCCTGCGCGGCGACGCCGCGTCAGGCAAGACGACGACGGCGACGGCACTACGGAAGAATCTCCTCGGGCGGCGGGTGGCTCTCATCTCTCAGGATCGCTTTCGCCGTGAGGTGCTGCACGACACCGATTCGGCGTCATGCGGGAAGACCGCTCGCGACCGCCTTCGGAGAGGACGAGCTCCGCGAATGGTACGACGGATGGCAGCCCCTCCCCTGGTTCGAAGAGACGCGAGTGGGCCGCGAGGTGTCGACCGACGAGCTGGTGTCAGCGATCCTGCAGAACCTCAGGCTTAGGGGTCCGCACAGCCCGACAAGCGGGAGCGCATAGTCCGAAGTCGGCATCGACGAATGAACTTCGGCGATAGGCTCCGATCGTGGACAGAGTGAAAGATGACGTGGATGGGTTCCTGGTTGCGGCGTCACGCGCCGATGAACTCGTGCGCTTGGACGAGATCATCCGTGAAGCGCTGCCTGGTGTGGAGCGCGTGCTGTGGCGAGGCAAGATGTGGGGCGGTACGGACCAGGCGATCGTGGGCTACGGCACGATCGCTCAGCCCCGCCCTCGGGGCGGAAGCGTCGACTGGTTCCTCGTGGGGCTCGCGGAGCAGAAGAGCCACTTGTCGGTCTACGTGAACGCGGCTGAGAACGGCGAGTACCTCGTGCGTGCGCGCGCTCATCAGCTCGGGAAGGTCAAGGTCGGCGCTGCGGCGATCACCTTCCGGTCCGTCGACGACCTTGACCTCGCGGAGTTCCGCTCGTTGCTCCAAAGGGCGCGGGAGCTCGAACTCCCCGGATAGCGCGCCCCCGTCACGCTTCGTAGCGCCTGGGCCGCGGTGAGATGAGAGCCCCGGCGGGACTCCTACTGTGTGGACCAGACGCCGAGCTCGTTGCCCGTCGGGTCTGCGAAATGGAGGCGTCGCCCACCGGGGAACTCGTACGGCGCCTGGAGGATCGTGCCGCCGGCCTTCTCGATTGCAGCCTGCGTGGCGTCGAGGTCATCGGAGTAGAGGAGCACGAGAGGACCGCCGACCGGCCGCGGCTCATCCGCCCACCGGATTCATTGCCGTCGTCGCGCGGTGAAACGATCCCTGCGTATCCGGGGCCGTAGTCATGGAAGCCCCAACCGAACGCCTCACGGAAGAAGTCCTTCGACTTCTCCAGATCGGTGACGACGAGCTCGATGTAGTCCAGTGAGTGGTGCAGAGGTGAACCTGTCATGACGCCACCGTAGCCACCGTCACCGACAACGCTCCGAGGGCACTGAAGCCCGGTGGCAGAGGAGTAGCGTTGAGGCGTGCCGCCGGTCTCCCCCTCCCCCGTGTCGACCCCGGGGTTGCGCGCATGGATCATCTGGTCGGTCGGTGTCGCGGCCTACGTCCTCGCCATCACGAACCGCACGTCCCTCGGCGCGGTCGGCGTCGAAGCGGCGGACCGGTTCCAGGCGGATGCGTCGACGCTGGCCCTGTTCGCCGTGGTCCAGCTCGCCGTCTACGGCGGGATGCAGATTCCTGTCGGGGTGCTCCTCGATCGCTTCGGATCACGACCGATCATGACGGTCGGCATGCTGCTCATGGCGGCTGGTCAGCTGACGATGGCGCTGTCTCCGAACATCGGCATCGCGATCTTCGCGCGTGTGCTGCTCGGCGCCGGCGACGCCGCGATCTTCCCTGCCGTGCTTCGACTCGTCGCGACCTGGTTCCCCGCGCAGCGCGGACCGCTGATGGTGCAGTTCACCGGAATCATCGGCCAGGCCGGCCAGCTGATCGCGCTGGTCCCGCTTGCGGCGCTGCTCCACGCGACGACCTGGAGCATCACGTTCGGAAGCATCGCGGGACTCGGTCTGCTGTTCGCGATCCTCGTGGCGCTGGTCATCCGCAACCATCCCCCGGAGCAGGGCGCGGACGTCACCGTCAACACGGATACGGGTGTGGTCCGCGTCGTCACGTCTGCGATAGACACCGGTGTCGGCATACGAGCGGCGTGGGCCCACCCCGGCACCAGGCTCGCCTTCTGGTCGCACTTCACCACTCCCTTTGCGGGTACTGCTTTCGTGCTGCTGTGGGGAATGCCGTTCCTCACAGCCGGCGAGGGTCTCGACACCGCGCACGCCGCCGGCATCATCTCTGTATATGTCGTTGCGGGAATGTTTCTCGGGCCGATCATCGGCGACCTCTCCCGCCGACACCCGAATCACCGCTCGCTCGCGCTCGTGCTCCCCGCCGTCGGCGTGCAGATGGCAGCGTGGATCGCTGTCATCGCTCTCCCCGAAACGGCGCCGATCTGGCTCCTCTACGTGCTGGCGATCGCTCTCGCCACCGGTGGCCCCGCTTCGATGATCGCCTTCGACCACGCTCGGACGCACAACCCGAGTCATCGTCTGAGCACCGCGACCGGCGTCACGAACGCGGGTGGCTTCATCGCCGCATTGATCGCGATCTTCCTCATCGGACTCGCGCTCGACCTGCAGGGCGCGGGGACCCCCGAGACCTATTCGCTGGAGGCCTTCAGGATCGCCTTCCTCATGCCCATCCCGCTGTGGATCCTCGGGGTGACCTTCATCCTGATCGAACGCAAACGCACTCGGATCCGCATCGGCCTCGATCCGGAACGTCGGCGCTGAGGGACGCTCAGCGGAGCAGGTGCTGGAGTGTCTCCACGATCAACTCGACGCTGACGCGCTCCGGCACCTCCGCATCGCCTGCTTCGAACTCCGCGAGTTCGATCCCCCGCACGGAGTCCGGCGGTAGCGCAGCGAAGATCGCGGCGATCTGGTGAGGCAGCAATCCTCCCCCGACGCGGTACGCGGCAGGGATGTAGCCAGGCTCGAGGACATCCCAATCGACGTGGATCCACACCGGGCGACCCGCGACCGACTCGAGGACGCGCTCGGGCGTACTCTCCGACGGCGGGATGACGGTGACGCCGGCATCGGCGAGCAGCTGCTCCTCAGCGGTGTCGATGTCCCGGCCACCGACCACCACCACCTGTCTCGGATCGAGGCCCGCCCCGTGTCCGCTGTCCCAGAGCCCACACGCAGCGGCCAGGACCATACCTCCCAGATACCCGGAATCGGTCGTCTCCGGTGTGTTGAAGTCGCCGTGCGCGTCGATCCAGAGCACGACGGCCTCGGGGTGATGCGCTGCCGCCGTGGGCAAGGTGCCGAGGCTCGCCGCGCAGGTGTTGGTGATCAGGAGAGGGGTCGTGCCGTCCGCGATGGCGTCGCTCACCGCGGTGCGCAGCCCTCTCAGCGTCGTCTCTGCTTCGGGAAGTGCGACGGACCAATCATCGATCTCGCTCGGCGTCGGCGTGCCGATGATCAGCGGGTCGACGGCGAGAAGTGAAGAGACCGCCTCGCCGACGCGTCGTGCACCCGCGAGCGCCCCATCGGTGCGGTCGGCGACGCGGCCCTGGGAGACGATGAGCGAATATTCCGATGCCATGGAACCAGCTTTCCACCCGTGCTGCTCCCCGCCAAAACCGTCGGACAGCGAGCCTTCCCTCTGCGGACTTCGGAGACTGCGAGAGAGACGTCACCGTCGACGCGGCGTCCAACCCGACGGAAGCGGCCCGTCCTGCACAGCACGCTCGCGGTCGGCTCGAGCCGACCACCCCTGCGCCTGTTCGAGCGTGTCGAACGCCCCTCGAGCAAGCCGGAGGCCGACGTCTTCGTGATGCATCCGCGGCGCTCCCCCTCGGCGGACGGAGGCGCGGACACTCCATGCATCGTCAGCGAATCCTCCCCCGCGGAATACGCGGTAGTCGTCGTAGCGGGCAGGATCCAGGAGGTCCCAGCACCACTCCCATACGTTGCCGAGGGTGTCGAAGAGACCGTGGAGGTTCGGGAGCTTCCCCCCGACATCTTGCGGAGACGAGACGCCGTCCGCGCTCGTCCACGCCGCGTCGGCCAGAGGCGCATAGTGCGGCCCGGTCGACCCCGCCCGACACGCGAACTCCCATTCCGCCTCGGTGGGCAGTCGGTAGCCGTCGGCCGTCGTGTCCCAGGCGACCTCCTCGCCGTCGAACAGATAGACCCGGTCCAGCCCTTCCCACTCGGAGGCGGCGTTGCAGAAGTGGACGGCGCGCAACCAGCTCAGGTCGGCTGCGGGGCGACGCGGGTGGCGCATCGGAATGCCCAGTACCTCGGTGAGCTGCGCCTCCGTCACCGGGTACACGCCGATCTCGTACGGCTCGAGCGTCACCTCACGCTGCTCGCCCCGTCGCGCATCGCGGAGGGTCACGACCCCGGCGGGGATTCGCGCGAGCTCGATGTCGGTCACTTCGCGTCACTCCGCGGCATCACGACGGGACCCGTTCGACCCAGGCCGGGTATTTCGCCGCACGACCGTCGCCCGACGAGGTACGCGTCACTCGTCGGCGCACCCAGGGCCCGACGAACTCGCGGTAGTACGCGAGGCCCGATGGTCCTCCGCCTATGCGGTCGCTCGGCGCCCACCAGGTCTCCGGAGGCTCGAACCCGAGCGCGTGGAGCACCCTGGCAGCGACACGGTGATGGCCAGCCGCGTTCATGTGCAGACGATCGTCGGCCCAGTACGCGCCGCGAGAGAGTTCGCGATCGGGCCAGTTGAGCGCCCGGATGACGTCGGGGCGTCCTTCGATGCGTCGGAGCACCGCCTCGGAGAGCAGGTCTCCCCTGCGCTGGACGAGGGAACCCATCGGCAGCTGCCCGCTCGGGTTCGCACCGGAGAGCAGGATCATGGTCACGCCCTCCTCGTCGCAGCGACGCAGCACCCGGCTGAAGGCGTCGGCGATGTGCTCGACGTCGGTACGCGGTCGCAGCATGTCGTTGCCACCGCCGTTGAAGGAGAGGTGGGTCGGGCGCAGCGCGAGCGCCGGTTCCAACTGCTGCTCGACGATCGGCCAGGCCAGCTTGCCCCGGATCGCGAGGTTCGCATACTGGATCGGGTGTCCGGCTGCATCGGCCCATCCTTGAGCTGCGAGGTCCGCCCAACCGCGTTCCCGCCCATCCGGAAGGACGTCACCGACCCCCTCCGTGAAGGAGTCGCCGATCGCCACGAACCGCACATCTGCCATCGCCCCAGCCTATTGCGGGTCGGCGACAACGGGGATCAGCGATCGTCGAGCGCTCGCCCGCGCCGATCGACGAGCCCCCAGGCGGCGGCGGCAGCTCCGAGGAAGCATGCCCCGAAGACCGCGAACAGCAGCGGCGCTCCCCCGGCGACCAGCAGCACGGGAACCGACAGCGGAGCCACGATCGACGCGATACGGCCCACTCCGGCAGCCCAGCCCGCTCCTGTCCCCCGCAGCGACGTCGGATAGATCTCCGGCGTCACGGCGTAGAGCGCACCCCACGCACCGAGGTTGAAGAACGACAGCGCCATGCCCGCCGCGATGATCGCACCCTCTGTCGTCGCGGTGCCGAAGACCACGGCGGAGACCGCCGAGCCGAGAAGGAACACCGACAGCGTCACACGGCGCCCCCACACCTCGATCAACCACGCGGCGACCGCATAGCCCGGAAGCTGCGCCAACGTGATGATCAACGTGAAACCGAATGAACGCACCAGATCGAACCCGGCGTCGACGAGGATGCTCGGGATCCAGATGAACGCTCCGTAGTAGGCGAAGTTCACCCCCAGCCACACCACCCACAGGCACAGGGTGCGCAGCCGGAACTCCGGGTTCCAGAGTGTCGCCAGCCGCGCCCTCGCCGTGACCGCGATCGCACGGGAGGCGGGTTCCTTCCGGATCGCGGGTGCGACTTCCACACCGGCATCGGTCTCGAACGCCGACACGATGCGGTCTGCCTCCGCGATGCGTCCTCGTGAGGCGAGCCAGCGGGGTGACTCCGGCATGCGCCAACGTACGAAGAGTGCGTACGCCGCGGGGATCGCGCCCAGCGCGAACGCCCAGCGCCAGCCGTCGTCCGAAGCCGGGATGACCAGGAAGCCGATCACCGCGGCGGCGGTCCATCCGAGCGCCCAGAAAGCCTCCAGCACCACGATCAGGCGGCCGCGGATCCGCGCGGGTGCGAACTCGCTCACATACGTCGACGCCACCGGGAGCTCTGCGCCGAGGCCGAGTCCCACCAGGAACCGCAGGACCAGGAGCGCCACCAGTCCTCCGACCAGGGCGCTGGCACCGGTCGCGATGCCGTACACGAGCAGCGTGAGGGCGAAGACCTGCCGCCGGCCGAAACGATCGGCGAGGAGCCCACCGAGTGTGGCCCCGACGGCCATGCCGATGAATCCGACCGAGGCGATCCAGCCGGCCTCGCCTTTCGTCAGCCCCCACTGCTGCGTGAGCGCCGCGAGGATGAACGAGATGAGGCCGACATCCATCGCGTCCAGCGCCCAACCGACCCCTGACCCTGTCAGCAGGCGGAGGTGTCGACGTGTGAACGGCAGGACGTCCAGGCGCTCAGCCAGCGATGAGCGGCCCGGCAGGGCGGAGTTGGCCATGTTCTTCATCGTAGAGCCGAGCGCCCGACGTCCTGCGCGGGATGTCGTCAGTCCTGCGCGTCGAGGATCCGCTTCACGCGCGGGATCACTTCGGTCCCGTACAGCTCGATGCTGCGCATCATCGACTCGTGCGACAGGGTGCCGGTGGCGTACTTCAGGTCGAACCGCCCGAGCCCGAGGGTCGTGATCGTGTCTGCGATCTTCGCGGCGACGCGGTCCGGTGAACCCGCGTAGATCGCGCCTTCCGGCCCGACGTCGTTCTGGAAGCGCGCGCGACTGTACGCCGGCCATCCGCGCTCCCGGCCGATGGTGTTGTTCATCGCTTCGAACCCGGAGTAGGCGGCGTCCCAGGCTTCCGCATCCGTCTCGGCGATGTGGCCGGGCGAATGCACCGAGACAGGGTGCGAGGTGGTTCCGAAAGACGCGACAGAGCGGTGGTACAGATCGACGAAGGGCTTGAACCGCGCCGCCGGCCCGCCGATGATCGCGAGCATCAGCCCCAGGCCATGGCGCGCGACCCGTACGACGGACTCCGGGCTGCCACCCACCCCCACCCAGGTACGAAGGCCCTTCTCGGTCTTGGGGAACACGTTCGCATTCTCCAGCGAGGCGCGCATGGTGCCGGACCATGTCACGGGCTCCTCCTTGAGGAGTTCGACGAACAGCTCGAGCTTCTGCTCGAACAGCGCGTCGTAGTCCCGCAGGTCGTAGCCGAAGAGCGGAAAGGACTCGATGAAGGAGCCGCGGCCGAGGACGACCTCGGCTCGGCCGTTCGAGAGGGCGTCCAACGTCGAGAAGCGCTCGAACACGCGGACCGGATCATCCGACGACAGCACGGTCACCGCCGTGCCGAGACGGATGTGTTCGGTGCGCGCAGCGATCGCGGCGAGCACCATCTCCGGCGCGGACACGGCGAACTCTTCGCGGTGGTGCTCCCCCACCCCGAAGAAGTCCACCCCGACCGTGTCTGCGAGCTCAGCCTGCTCCACGACGTTGCGGATCGTCTGCGCTCCGGTCAGGAGCGTCCCGCCCGCGTCCCTCGTGATGTCGCCGAAGGTGTCCAGTCCGAATTCGATGCCCATGTCATCCCTCTCTATTCAGGTGAATGAACACTCGTGGACCGGATCCCATTCCCGTCAGCGGGGGAGCAGAGCGCTGCGCAGTGTGTCGAGGCCGACGCCGCCCAGGTCGAGCGCCTTCTTGTGGAAGTCCTTGAAGGAGAAGGCATCTCCCTCTGCGGCACGGACTCCGTCGCGCACCTGCTCCCAGATGCGCTGACCGACCTTGTACGACGGCGCCTGGCCCGGCCAGCCGAGGTAGCGGTTCACCTCGAACTGCACGAACTGATCCGACATGTTCACGTTCTGGCGCATGAAGTCGAGTGCGTACTCCGCATCCCACACTCCGGTGCCGTCGAGACGCGGCTTGCCCAGGTGCACACCGATGTCGAGGACCACGCGGGCGGCCCGCATCCGCTGTCCGTCGAGCATGCCGAGCCGGTCGGCGGGGTCGTCCAGGTAGCCGAGCTGCTCCATCAGACGCTCCGCGTACAGGGCCCAGCCCTCGGCATGACCCGAGGTGCCCGCGAGCAGCCGACGCCAGGAGTTGAGCTCGGCCCGGTTGTACACCGCCTGAGCGATCTGCAGATGGTGACCCGGGACGCCCTCATGGAACACGGTGGTGAGCTCCCGCCACGTGTCGAACTCCGTGACGCCCTCGGGGACGGACCACCACATGCGACCGGGGCGTGAGAAGTCGTCGGTCGGGCCGGTGTAGTAGATGCCGCCCTCCTGCGTGGGGGCGATCATGCACTCGAGCGTGCGAATGGCTTCGGGGATGTCGAAATGCGAGACGCCGAGTTCAGCGACCGCGCGGTCGCTCGTCTCCTGCATCCACTTCTGGAGAGCGTCGGTGCCGACGAGCTTGCGCGCGGGGTCGGCTTTCAGGTGGGCGACCGCTTCCTCGACGGACGCACCGGGGAGGATCTCGTTCGCGATCGCGGTCTGCTCCTCGACCATACGCGCGAGCTCCTCGCGCCCCCACTCATAGGTCTCGTCGAGATCGATGGTCGCCCCGAGGAAGCGACGCGAGTTGAGCGCATAGAGGTCACGCCCCACTGCGTCGTCGTCGCCTGCGGCAGGAGCGAGCTCCTCCGCGAGGAAACGGCGCAGCTCGTCGTAGGCGACACGGGCCGAGGCCGAATTGTCGGCGAGAGTGCGGGCGAGAGACGCGGGCAGCTGTCCCTCCTCGGGGTCCGCATTCGCGACGAACGCGGCGAAGAAGCCGTCATCGGCGGTGTAGCGATCGATCTGCGTCGCCACCTCGGTCACCTGCCTGCGCGCCGGCACGATGCCCTCCGCGATACCCGTCCTGAGGGTCTCGACGTAGCCGCGAAGGGCATCGGGCACCGCGGCGAGGCGGGTCGCGATCACGTCCCAGTCCTGCACCGTCGCCGTGGGCATCAGGTCGAACGCCGCGCGCACATCCTGTGCGGCAGAAGCGATCACGTTGAGATCGCGCAGGTGCCACTTCGCGTCGTGCAGCTCGAGGTCGAGCCGGAGCTCGGCACCGAGGTCGGTCTTCGTCACCTCGTCGATCGCGTCCACGGGCTCGAGCGCGGAGAGCTTGTCCAACGTCGCACGCGTCGCCGCAGCGATCTCCTCATGCCCGGCGGGGCTCAGGTCGCCGAAGCGGTCGTTCACCTCGTCGCGCCCGATGTAGGTGCCGAGAGTGGGTGCCAGAACCGCGATCGTGTCGACCCATTCATCGGCGACGGCGTCGATGGCGGAAGGGGTGCGGGGAGCTGAAGTCATAACTGCCAGCCTAGCCCCGGCCCCTCCCACGGCGGAGGTCAGTGCGCGGCTTCGTTCCAGTCACGGCCGCGGCCGACCTGAACATCGAGCGGCACCGACAACTGTGCGGCATCGCCCATTCGAGCGCGAACGATCTGCTCCGTGGCATCCCACTCCCCCGGGGCGACCTCGACGACGAGTTCGTCATGGATCTGGAGCAGCACGCGCGAGGACAGCTGCTGGGAGCGAAGGTCGTCGTGGATGTGAAGCAGCGCGATCTTCATGATGTCGGCGGCGCTCCCCTGGATCGGCGCGTTGAGGGCAGCGCGCTCGGCGTTCTCACGCAGTACCCGGTTCGGGCTCGCGAGGTCGGGGAACGGCCGACGACGCCCGAAGATCGTCTCGGTGTAGCCGACCTCTTTCGCCTTCATGACCGAGGCGCGCAGATAGTCGCGCACCGCGCCGAATCGTGCGAAATACTCCACCATCAGCTGCTTGGCCTCGGACTGCTCGATGCGCAGCTGCTTCGAGAGCCCGAACGCCGAGAGTCCGTAGACGAGGCCGTAGGACATCGCCTTCACCTTCGTGCGCATCGCCGGAGACACCTCGCTGGGCTCGACCCCGAACACGCGGGCGCCGACGAACCGGTGCAGGTCCTCGCCACTGTTGAAGGCCTCGATCAGCCCCTCGTCGCCGGACAGATGGGCCATGATGCGCATCTCGATCTGCGAATAGTCGGCCGTCAAGAGAGCGTCGTACCCCGCGCCGACCTCGAATGCGCTCCGGATACGGCGCGATTCCTCCGTACGCACCGGGATGTTCTGCAGATTGGGATCGGTACTGGACAGTCGCCCGGTCTGGCTCCCAGTCTGCACATACGTCGTGTGCACGCGGTGGTCGTCGCCGATTGCCGTGTCGAGGGACTCGATGATCTGCCGGAGCTTGGTGGCCTCACGGTGCTGCAGCAACAGGCTGAGGAACGGGTGCGGGTTGCTCTCCTGCAGGTCTGCGAGCACCGCGGCGTCGGTGGAGTAGCCGGTCTTGGTCTTGCGGGTCTTCGGCAACTGCAGGTCTTCGAACAAGACCTCCTGCAGCTGCTTGGGCGAACCGAGATTGAATTCACGACCGACGACCGAGAACGCCTCCTGCGCGAGCCCCTCGGCGCGAGCGGCGAGCTCGCCGGAGAACGTGGAGAGCACCTCGTGCGAGACCGCGACGCCCGCGACCTCCATGTCGGCGAGGGTGAGCAGGGTCGGCAGTTCGATGTCGACCAGGACAGCGGCGACCGACTCGGGGATGTCTTCACGCAGCGCATCGGCGACGCGCAACGCGAACCATGCCTCCTGCGACGGTGTGGCTCCCTCGGTCTCGGGCACCAGCTGGGATGGGTCGGCCTCGGGCAGCTTCTCGCCGAGATAGCGCTCGACCAAGTCGGACAGGGTCTTGTCCGGGAAGCTCGGCCGCAGGAGCCAGCCGGCCAGGCTCGTGTCATAGGCGAGACCGCGGAGGCGGATACCCTGACGGATCAGGGCCTTCACCTGCGGCTTCGCATCGTGCAGCACCTTCGGCGCGTCGGACTCGATCCATTCGCGCAGAGCCTCTGCGGCGCTCTCCGTCCAATCCGACTCGCGGAGGTCGGTGAGAGTCGCGGCGCCGATCCGTGTGGGGGAACCTCCCTGCGTCATGATCCGCAGGGAGACATCGCCGTCCTGCGCGGCAGCCCAGGCCGCCAGCTCCGCCGGTGACGTCTCGACCGGTGCGGGCACCACGACGACCGACGCCGGGTCATCGGCGACCTCCCCGGCTCCGACGGCCTCGAACACCCGCGGCAGCAGAGTGCGGAACTCGAGCCGGGCGAAGATGTCGCGCACGGCCTGCGCATCGATCGGTGCCACGGCCAGGTCGGAGGGTCCGACCGGGAGCTCGACATCGGTGAGGAGACGGTTGAGCTTGCGGTTGCGTCGGACATCGTCGATGTGGTCGCGGAGGTTGCCGCCGACCACTCCCTTGATCTCGTCGGCACGGGCGATCAGCTCATCGAGCGATCCGAACTGCGTGAGCCACTTGACCGCCGTCTTCTCTCCGACCTTCGGCACGCCGGGCAGGTTGTCGCTGGTCTCGCCGACCAGGGCCGCGATGTCGGGGTACTGCTCGGGACGCACACCGTAGCGCTCCTGCACCGTTGTCGGGTCGTAGCGCTTGAGTTGCGAGACGCCTTGCACCGACGGGTAGAGCAGCGTGACGTCGTCGTTCACGAGCTGGATGGTGTCACGGTCTCCGGAGACGACGAGCACGTCGAAGCCCTGCTCGGCGCCCTGTGAAGCGAGCGTCGCGAGGATGTCGTCGGCCTCGATCCCCTCCTTCGTCAGGACAGGGATCGACATGGCGGCGAGGCAGTCCTGCAGAAGCGGGATCTGACCCTTGAACTCCTGCGGCGACTCGGAACGCGTGGCCTTGTACTCCGAGTACTCCTCCGTGCGGAACGAGTGACGCGAGGTGTCGAAGGCGATCGCCAAGTGCGTCGGCTGCTCGGCTTTGATGAGGTTCACCAGCATCGAGAGGAAGCCGTAGATGCCGTTGGTGTGCTGATTGTCCTTGGTCGTGAAATTGTCGACCGGGAGCGCGAAGAAAGCGCGGTAGGCGAGCGAGTGGCCGTCGACGACCATGAGGGTAGGCTTTGCGGAGTCCGTCACCCTGTCAGCCTAACGAGGACGACAGACACCCGCTGAGGAGGATGCATGAGCGACGTCGCGACGAGCGAGGGACTCGACTGGGCCACGGCCCGCGGAATGGGTGCCCTGGCCGAGAAGATGGGCATGGAGTTCGTCGAGTTCGGCATCGACCGTTGTGTCGCGACGATGCCTGTCGAAGGCAACACCCAGCCGGTCGGCCTCATGCACGGTGGCGCGTACGTGGTGCTCGGCGAATCGCTCGGTTCGATGGCGGCGAACCTGCATGCCGGTGCCGGCCGTCTCGCCGTCGGCGTCGACATCAACGCGACGCACACTCGATCGGCCACGTCAGGCGTCGTCACCGGCGTGTGCACACCGGTGCACCTGGGACGGAGCATCACCGTGCACGAGATCGTGGTGACCGACGATCAGGGACGCCGCTGCTCCACGATCCGCATCACCAACATGATCAAGGACCTTCCCGCCGCCAGCTGAGCGGTTGCTCGAGCAGTCGCTGGAACAGCAGGTGGTCCTGCCACTCCCCCGCGATGCGGAGGTACTTCGGCGCCATGCCGATGCGCTCGAAGCCGTTGCCGACCAGCACGCGTTGGGAACCGAGGTTGTGCAGCAGGGTGGCGGCCTGGAGCCGGTGAAGGCGGACCTGCGTCCGTGAATACTCGATGAGCTGAGCGACCGCGCGACTCGCGAGGCCGCGGCGCAGCCGCGTGGCATCGACCCAGTAGCCGAGGTCAGCGCTCCAGAACGCACCCCGGACGATGTTGTTGATGTTCATCCGACCGCGGATCTCCCCGTCATCGGATTCGATGACGAAGCGGAGACTCCGCCCGGCGTCCGCGTCTTCCACGCAGAGCTGTGCGTGCTGCTCCTGCGCGGCGACGGTGAAGAACGCCTCCGAGCGCGTCGGCTCCCACGGCGCGAGATGTTCGCGATTCGCGACATACGCACGGGCGAGCGCAACTCCATCCCCCCGCCTCACCGGCCGCAGGATGTGCTCGGTATCGAGCCGGATCGCGCCGGCGCTCACCGCTACTTCTTGGGGGCGAGCTGCTCGATGATCGCCTTGGCGACGTCCTGCATCGTCAGACGGCGGTCCATCGACGCCTTCTGGATCCAGCGGAACGCCTCAGGTTCGCTCAGGCCCATCTTCTCGTTGAGCAGACCCTTGGCCCGATCGACGAGCTTGCGGGTCTCGAAGCGCTCGACCATGTCGGCGACCTCGGCCTCGAGCGTGATGATCTGCTCGTGGCGAGCCAGCGCGATCTCGATCGCGGGCAGGAGGTCGTTCGGGGTGAACGGCTTCACGACGTACGCGAGAGCACCGGCCTCGCTCGCGCGCTCGACGAGCTCCTTCTGGCTGAACGCCGTGAGCAGGACGACCGGCGCGATGTTGCCCTTGTGCAGCTTCTCCGCAGCGCTGATGCCGTCGAGCTGTGGCATCTTGACGTCCATGATGACGAGGTCCGGTCGGAGCTCGGTCGCCAGAGCGACCGCGGTCTCTCCATCCCCCGCCTCGCCCACGACATCGAAGCCGTTGTCGCGAAGGATCTCGACGATGTCGAGACGGATCAGCGACTCGTCTTCAGCGACGACGACGCGTCGGGGTGCGGATGACGTGGGCTGCTCAGCCTGCTCTTCTTGCTCTGTCACACAACCATCCTAGTGGAGAGCCCCTGTTCGCAGGCCCCAGGCGGTCGGCGCGGAGAATCCGGGTCTCATGCTGCGCTAAAGTCGTAGACGCGACACACGAGCCGGCGTGGCGGAATGGCAGACGCGGAGCACTCAAAATGCTTTGTCCGAAAGGGCGTGTGGGTTCGAGTCCCACCGCCGGCACCGTTTGATGAAGAGAGCCCTCAGGGCTCCTCGGCGAGGACAGCCAGCTCGGCGAGCACCCGGGGATGCGCGAGGATCCGGAAATGCCCCCCGGTGTCGAGGCGGACGTTCTTGGCACCGACGAGTTCGCTGCCCTCCGGGATGTGCGGGTCGAATTCCGCGTAGATCGAGACGATCCGATCGTTCACCGACCGTCTCTGTGTGAGGCTCACGATTCCCGGGTCATCGGGGGCGAACTCCCGCAGCGTCCGCGAGAGCATCAAACGGGCATAGCTCGAACCGCCGAACGGTGTCGCGATCGCCAGCATCGAGCGCACACGGCCGGCCGCCGGTCCCGTCATGACCAGCTTGCCCGCGAGCCCGCCCTTGCTGTGGGCGACCAGGATCACATCCGTGAGGTCATGGCGCTCCAGGAAGTCCCCGACGCTCTGCGCCATCTCCACCACCGGACGTCGATTGCGATGGAGGGTGTCGACGACCTGGACCGGGTGGCCTCGCTCATGCATCGCCGCGACGAGCGGCTGCATGAACTTCCACGTTTCGTAGACGCCGGGAAGGACGACGATCCGTGCACCGCTCCCGGAGGTGAACGACGCAGGATCCGTGCGGTCGAACATCGCGCGCAGCTGCCAGAACCCCGCGTACGCGTAGTCCGCGCACCACCACCCCGCCTTCCTCAGCGCGCCGATGACGTGCTCCTCAGAAGACGATGCGGACCCATGAGGGAAAACTACCGGATCGCACGGCAGAGGGGGCGAAGCCGAAGCTCCGCCCCCTCGATGCGCGATGTCAGACGCCGGCCTTGTAGATCGGTGCCGCGCCGCGGATCGCATCGCCCACCTTGTGCACGCGCAGGTCGTTGGTCGATCCGACGATTCCGGGAGGGGAACCGGAGATCACGACGACCTTGTCCCCCTCCTGTGCGAGACCGTTGCCGAGCAGATACTCGTCCACCTGGTGATACATCAGGTCGGTGTGCTGGACCATGTCGACCAGGGTGGAGCGGATGCCCCAGGTCAGAGCCATGCGGCGACGGATTCCCGGCTCCGGGGTGAACGCGATCATCGGGATGCGCGAACGCAGACGCGACAGACGACGCGCGGAATCCCCGGACTGCGTGAACACGCAGAGGAACTTCGCCTCGACGAACTCCGCCACCTCGAGAGCGGCGAGCGTGATCGCGCCTCCCTGCGTGCGGGGCTTGGTCGTCAGCGGCAGGATGCGCTCCAAGCCGTGCTCTTCCGTGGAGGCGATGATCCGTGCCATGGTCTCGACGACCACGACCGGGTAGTCGCCGACACTGGTCTCACCGGAGAGCATGACGGCATCCGCACCGTCGAGGACGGCGTTCGCGACGTCCGAGGTCTCGGCACGCGTGGGAACCGGGCTGCTGATCATCGACTCGAGCATCTGCGTCGCGACGATCACCGGCTTGGCCATCCGGCGAGCGATCTCGACGGCGCGCTTCTGCACGATCGGCACGGCCTCGAGCGGAAGCTCGACGCCCAGGTCACCACGGGCGACCATGATCGCATCGAACGCGTCGACGATCTCTTCCAGCGCATCGACGGCCTGCGGCTTCTCGACCTTGGCGATGACGGGAACCTTGACGCCCTCTTCCGCCATGATCTCGTGAACGCGGGTCACATCGGCGGCGTTGCGCACGAACGACAGCGCGATCAGATCGGCGCCGATGCGCAGTCCCCAGCGCAGGTCGTCTTCGTCCTTCTCGCTGAGAGCAGGGACGTTGACGGCGACGCCGGGAAGGTTGATGCCCTTGTTGTTGGAGACGGCACCGGCGACGATGACCTTGGTGGTCACCGTGACGCCGTCGGTCTCGACGACCTCGACGCGCACCTTGCCGTCGTCGATCAGGAGGAAGTCACCCGGCTTGACGTCTTGCGGGAGGCCCTTGAAGGTCGTTCCGCAGATCTCCTTGTTGCCGATGATGTCTTCGGTCGTGATCTTGAAGATGTCGCCCTTGGCGAGTTCGTACGGCCCGTCCTCGAACTTGCCGAGGCGGATCTTCGGCCCCTGCAGGTCGACGAGGATCGCGACGGGACGACCGGCATCCTCTGCGGCACGACGCACGTTCGCGTAGTTGTTCTCGTGAACCGAGTAGTCGCCGTGGCTGAGGTTCAGTCGCGCGACGTCCACCCCCGCATCGATCAGTGCGCGCACCGTCTCATACGTGGAAGTTGCGGGGCCCAAGGTGGCGACGATTTTCGCGCGTCTCAACAGATACTCCAGGGTAGAAATGGGGGATGTAAATCAGGCGACGGTGCCGGCCTCAGCCTACGCGGGCTGGAGACCGATCGCGACATCACTCGGTCGCACCGGCTCGGGAAGCACGGTGGTGCCCATCAGGAAGCGATCGACGTTCGCGGCAGCGGCGCGACCCTCGGCGATGGCCCATACGATGAGCGACTGACCGCGACCGGCGTCTCCGGCGACGAACACTCCGGGAACCGTCGACTCGTACGACGAGTCGCGACGGAAGGCGCCACGGTCGGTGACCTGCGGAAGCGTGTCTTCGGTGTATCCCTCCTGCTCGGGTCCGGTGAAGCCCATCGCGATCAGGACCAGATCCGCGGGGATCTCTCGCTCGGTGCCGCTCTTGGGGACGCGGCGGCCGTCGACGTACTCGGTCTCGGCCACGCGCAGCGCACGCACCTCACCGACGTCGTTTCCGAGGAACTCGACGGTGGACGCGAGGTACACCCGCTCTCCACCCTCCTCGTGGGCGGACGACACCTCGAAGATCGTCGGCATCATCGGCCACGGCTGGTGGTCCGGACGGACGTCGCCCGGCTGCATGCCGATCGCCAGGTTGGTGACGCTGAGAGCGCCCTGACGGTGCGCGGTGCCGATGCAGTCCGCTCCGGTGTCTCCACCGCCGATGACGATGACGTGCTTGCCCTCCGCGCTGATCTGGTCGGTGACCTTGTCGCCCGCGACCGCGTGATTGGACTCGACGAGGTACTCCATGGCGAAGTGCACGCCGTCGAGGTCACGGCCGGGGATGGCGAGGTCACGTGGAACCGTGGACCCCGTCGCGATGACGACGGCGTCGTAGCGGGCACGCAGGTCGGGCCAGGAGATGTCCTTGCCGATCTCCACACCGGCACGGAAGCGCGTGCCCTCCTCCTGCATCTGGCGAAGGCGCGATTCGAGCTGCGTCTTCTCCATCTTGAAGTCCGGGATGCCGTAGCGCAGCAGACCGCCGATGCGGTCGTCCCGCTCGAAGACCGCGACCGTGTGCCCGGCGCGGGTGAGCTGCTGGGCGGCAGCGAGACCCGCGGGGCCCGATCCGACCACGGCGACCGTCTTTCCTGTGAG
This sequence comes from Microbacterium sp. IO18, assembly GCF_049099505.1. Classification (NCBI taxonomy): domain Bacteria; kingdom Bacillati; phylum Actinomycetota; class Actinomycetes; order Micrococcales; family Microbacteriaceae; genus Microbacterium; species Microbacterium sp. IO18. The sequence continues at coordinate 465,225 of NZ_JBMJAF010000001.1, read as the reverse complement.
GCGCTCGGGCGGCTCCGGCTCGACCCACCCCTTCGCGAAGGCCTCATCGATGATCGAGACCTCGATCTGCTTGATCGTGACCGCCGGCTGGTTGATGCCGAGCACGCAAGAGCTCTCGCAGGGCGCGGGGCACAGCCGCCCCGTGAACTCCGGGAAGTTGTTCGTGGCGTGCAGGCGCTCGATCGCCGCGCGGCCCTCACCGCGCCAGGTGAGGTCGTTCCACTCGGGGATCAGGTTGCCGAGCGGGCATCCCTGATGACAGAACGGCACGCCGCAGTCCATGCAGCGTCCGGCTTGACGACGCAGGACCTGCTTGTCGCCCGGCTCGTAGACCTCTTTCCAGTCCATGATGCGCACAGGCACCGGACGACGTGCGGGAAGTTCCCGCTCGGTCACCTTCAGAAAGCCTTTGGGGTCAGCCACCGGTCACCTCCAGGATGCGGTTCCAAACGATGTCGCCGTCGGGGTCGATCCCCTCGGCCAGTGCTTCTTCGCGCATGCTCCGCACCGCGGCGAAGTCGCGAGGAAGCACCTTCACGAACTCCGCGGCGACGTCATCGAAGTTCTCGAGGAGCGCGGAGGCCCGCGGTGAGGCCGTGCGCTCGGCATGCGCGACCAACAGGCTTCGCAGCACCTCGAGATCTGCGCGATCGAGTGGTTCGAGCAGCAGTTCTCCACTCCCGAGCGACTGCGCGTTCACCTTGCTGGTGTCGAGGGCGTGCACGTAGGCCACTCCCCCGGACATACCGGCGCCGAAGTTGCGGCCGGTCGAGCCGAGGATCACAGCCAGGCCACCCGTCATGTACTCGAGCGCGTGGTCGCCCACTCCCTCGACGACGGCGGTCGCGCCCGAGTTGCGGACGAGGAAGCGTTCACCGACGACACCGGAGATGAACATCGTCCCCGACGTCGCGCCATAGCCGATCACGTTGCCGGCGATCACGTTGTCCTCCGGAGCAATGGAGGACCCGCGCGGCGGGCGGATGGTGATGTCTCCACCGGACAGCCCCTTGCCGACGTAGTCGTTCGCGTCGCCCTCAAGTCGGAGCACGATGCCCGGCGGCAGGAACGCGCCGAGCGACTGCCCCGCGGTGCCGTGCAGTGTGACGTCGATGGTTCCCTCAGGCAAGCCGGCGGCGCCGTGGCGCGAAGTGACCTGATGTCCCAGCATCGTCCCCACGGCACGCTCGGTGTTCGCGATGGGCAGCTCCGCCACGACGGGTTCGCCGTTGAGCAGCGCCCCCTTCGCGATGTCGATGAGCTGCACGTCGAAGTGCTTCTCGAGTTCGTGATCCTGCGCGCGGCCGCTGCGACGCGGCTCGCCCGCCGGGAAGGCCGGGCCTTCGAGCACGGGCGTCAGGTCGAGACCCTCTGCCTTCCAGTGCTCCACGGCAGCGTTCACCTCGATGAGATCGGCGCGCCCGATCACCTCGTCGAGAGAGCGGTATCCCAGCTCGGCGAGGAGTTCGCGCACCTCTTCGGCGATGAACTCCATGAAGTTCACGACGAACTCGGGCTTTCCCGTGAAGCGCTCGCGCAGCACCGGGTTCTGGGTCGCGACGCCGACCGGGCAGGTGTCGAGGTGGCAGACCCGCATCATGATGCAGCCGCTGACCACGAGGGGCGCCGTCGCGAAACCGAACTCCTCCGCTCCCAGCAGCGCACCGATGATCACGTCACGACCGGTCTTGAGCTGACCGTCGACCTGCACGACGACACGGTCCCGCATGCCGTTGAGCATGAGCGTCTGCTGGGTCTCGGCGAGACCGAGCTCCCACGGCGTGCCGGCGTGCTTGAGCGAGTTCAACGGGCTCGCTCCTGTTCCACCGTCGTGGCCGGAGACGAGGATCACGTCGCTCAAAGCCTTGGCGACACCCGCCGACACCGCACCGATGCCCGACTGGCTCACCAGCTTGGTGTGGATACGCGCCTCGGGGTTCGCCCGCTTCAGGTCGAAGATGAGCTGCTTGAGGTCTTCGATCGAGTAGATGTCATGGTGCGGCGGTGGCGAGATGAGACCGACACCGGCCGTCGCGTGACGGGTGCGGGCGACCCAGGGGTAGACCTTGGTCGGCGGCAGCTGTCCTCCCTCGCCGGGCTTGGCCCCCTGAGCGAGCTTGATCTGGATGTCGTCCGCCTCGGTGAGGTAGAGGCTGGTCACACCGAAACGACCGGAGGCGACCTGCTTGATCGCGCTGCGGCGTTCCGGGTCGACCAGGCGATCCGGGTCCTCGCCGCCTTCACCGGTGTTCGACTTCCCGCCGATCCTGTTCATGGCGATCGCGAGCGTCTCGTGCGCCTCCCGGGAGATCGAGCCATAGCTCATCGCCCCCGTCGAGAACCTCTTGACGATCGCGGACACCGGCTCGACCTCGTCCAGCGGGACGGGCTTGCGGGTGCCGGTGCGCAGCGTGAACAGCCCGCGCAGCGTCTTCAGCTCCGCCGCCTGCTCGTCGACGAGCTTCGTGTATTCCCGGAAGATGTCGTAGCGACGCGTGCGGGTCGAGTGCTGAAGCTTGAACACCGTCTCCGGGTTGAACAGGTGCGGAGAGCCGTCACGGCGCCACTGGTACTCGCCACCGGTCCACAGACGCTCGTGCGCGCGCGCCGCCGCATCCTCCGGGTAGGCGTAGTCGTGACGCGCCTGGTTCTCGGCGAAGATCTCCTCGATGCCGACGCCGCCGAGCTTGGACTCGGTGCGCGTGAAGTAGGCGTCGATGAACTCCTGGCTGAGGCCGACGGCCTCGAACACCTGAGCGCCCGCGTAGGACGACACGGTGGAGATGCCCATCTTCGACATGATCTTGAGCACGCCCTTGCCGAGGGCGTAGATCAGGTTCTTGACCGCCTTCTCGGGCGTGATGCCGTTGATGTAGCCGGTGCGTACGAGGTGCTCGACCGTCTCCATCGCGAGATACGGGTTCACCGCAGATGCGCCGTAACCGATCAGCGTCGCGACGTGGTGCACTTCACGCACGTCACCGGCCTCGACGATGAGCCCGACCTTCATGCGGTTCTCACGCCGGATGAGGTGGTGGTGGATCGCCGACACCATCAGCAGGGACGGGATCGGGGTGAGGTCCTTGTTCGAGTCACGGTCCGACAGGATGATGAACTCGGCGCCGTTCTCGATCGCCTCGTCGACCTCCGCGCACATCTCGGTGAGACGGTCCTGCAGGGTCTGGGGGCCCGCGTCGAAATGGTAGAGGCCGCGGATGGTCACACTCGACCGGCCGGGCATCGCCTTGTCGATGTGACGGATCTTCGCGAGCTCGTCGTTGTCGATCACGGGGAAGTCGAGCGACACGGTGCGGGTGTGCTCCGGCCCCCAGGAGAGCAGATTGCTCTCGGGCCCGAGACCCAGCTTGAGACTCGTGACGACCTCTTCACGGATCGAGTCGAGCGGCGGGTTCGTCACCTGTGCGAACTGCTGCGTGAAGTAGTCGAAGAGCAGTCGCGGACGCTTGCTGAGCACCGCGATAGGCGTGTCGGAGCCCATGGCACCGAGGGGCTCGACGCCGGTCTGACCCATCGGGGTGAGCAGGATGCGGACTTCTTCCTCGGTGTATCCGAAGGTCCGCTGACGGCGGGTGATCGAGGCCGGAGGGTGCACGATGTGCTCGCGCTCCGGCAGCTCGGCGAGACGCACGGCGCCGGCATCCAGCCACTCCTGCCACGGGTGCATGGTGGCGAGGTCGCGCTTGATCTCGCTGTCCTCGACGATGCGACGCTGTGCCGTGTCGACGAGGAACATCTTTCCTGGCTGCAGTCGGCCGCGACGCTTGATGCGCTCCGGCTCGAACTGCAGCACACCGGTCTCGGAGCCGATCACGACCAGACCGTCGGTCGTCTCCGTCCACCGTCCCGGGCGGAGACCGTTGCGGTCGAGTGTGGCGCCGACGAGCGTGCCGTCGGTGAAGATGAGGGCAGCGGGACCGTCCCACGGCTCCATCTGGTTCGAGTGGTACTCGTAGAACGAACGCAGCTCCGGCGAGATGTCGGTCTGCTTCTCATAAGCCTCCGGAACCATCATCATGATGGCGTGCGGCAGGCTCCGTCCGGTGAGTGTGAGCAGCTCGAGCACCTCGTCGAAAGAGGCGGAGTCGCTCGCGCCATCGGTGCAGATCGGCAGCAGCGGATCGATGTCGCCGAGCAACTCCGATTCCAACTGCGACTGGCGTGCACGCATCCAGTTGCGGTTCCCGCCGACGGTGTTGATCTCACCGTTGTGCGCGAGCATCCGCAGCGGCTGCGCGAGCGGCCACGACGGGAAGGTGTTCGTGGAGTACCGGGAGTGCACCACTGCGAGCTCGGAGGCGAAACGCTCGTCCTGCAGGTCGGGGTAGAACGGCTCGAGCTGCAGCGTCGTGACCATGCCCTTGTAGCCGAGCGTGCGGGCCGAGAGCGAGACGAAGTACGCGCCGAGTTCGTGTCCTGCACGCTTGCGCAGGCGGTAGGCGACACGGTCGAGGGCGATGCCCGTGAGCGGCGCATCGGCGTGGGTCGCTCCCCCGGCGCTCACGAAGAGCTGCTCGAAGGCGGGACGCGCCTCATCGGCGAGCTTGCCGAGGTTCTCGTTGGCTGTGGGGACATCGCGCCACCCGAGGACACGGAGTCCTTCCGAGCGGGCGATCTTCTCGATCCCGGCCTTCTGCTGACGGCGCTCGCTCGAATCGCGAGGCAGGAACGCCAGCCCCGCGGCATACTCGCCCACCGGCGGCAGCTCGAAGCCGACCACAGCGCGGAGGAACGCATCGGGCATCTGCGTCAGGATGCCCGCACCGTCTCCGGTTCCGGCGTCGGAACCGATGGCACCACGGTGCTCCAGATTGCGAAGAGCCTGAAGGGCCAACGCGATGATGTCGTGCCCGGCTTCGCCGCGCAGCGTGGCGACCATGGCCAGGCCGCAGGCGTCCTTCTCGAACGCCGGGTTGTACATGCCCTGCTTCGGGGGGTATGCGCCGGAGGCGCCGTAAGGGGGCTGGAAGTACACCAGTTACCGTCCTCAGATCGTCGAGTGAAACCCGGGGACGACGTCGGCCCGCTCGTTCAGTGCAATGGTTCTCCCGCCACGAGGCGGCGTTATCGAGAGCCGTCCTCGCTCGTGGGAGCAGTGCTTGTGGCGGTGGCTCCTGCGGTGACTTCTTCGGTCGGAGGCTCGCTCACGTCTACGAAGTCAGAGGGATTGTTCTGCGATTGTACATCAGCGTCCGCGTCGGTCCGTTCGCGGCCCGGCTGATACGGCGAGGGCTCGAGACCGGGGTGGCGACGCGTCTGCACGATGAGGATCGCGAGACCCACGAGGACGCCGATGATGGCCGCGAGGACGTTGCTGCGCAGCCCCAGGATGATCTCGCTCGGGTCGATGCGGATCGACTCCCAGACGATGCGTCCCGCGCTGTACCAGATGAGGTACATCGCGAACAGGCGACCCCACTGGAAGAAGAGCTTGCGGCCGAGCCAGAGCAGGACGATGACGCCCAGCCCGTTCCACAGCACCTCGTAGAGGAAGGTCGGGTGGAACAGCGTGCCCTCGGGAAGACCGGGAGGGAACGCGGAGTTCGTGGACTCGATCTCCAGTCCCCACGGCAGGTCGGTGGGGAGGCCGAAGAGTTCGTGGTTGAACCAGTTGCCGAAGCGACCCATGGCCTGCGCGAGCAGCAGCCCCGGCGCCAGAGCGTCGGCGAACGTCCAGAACCGGATGCCGGTCCAGCGGCAGCCGAGATACGCACCGATCGCGCCACCGATGAGCGCACCGAAGATCGCGATACCGCCCTCCCAGATGGCCCACACCGAGCCCGGTTGGAAGGGGTTCCAGGTGTTGATGCCCTCGCCGAAGTAGTCGTTCGGGTGGGTGAGCACGTGGAAGATCCGGGCGCCGATGATCGCCAGGGGCACCGCCAGGATCGAGATGTCGATCACGACCCACGGCTCCGCACCGCGCTTGGTGAGACGGTGGTTGGTCAGCAGCGTCGCGGCGATGATGCCCGCGATGATGCACAGCGCATAGAAGTGGATCCGTATGGGCCCGAGGTCGAAGTAGGACACCGGGGGGCTCGGGATGCTGGCGAGCACACCGGTGAAGGTGCTGTGGAGCGCGAGTGACATGAGTGCGATTCTAGTTCTCGTGATCGGGGCGCGCCGACGAGGTGCCGGCGGCCAGGTTGCGGGTGACCTCGGCGAGGGCGGGGACGCCGCCGTCGCGCAGGGCACGGACGAGGGCTGTGCCGACGATGGCACCGTCGGCGTACTCCGACACCCCGGCGATCTGTTCGGCCGTGGAGATGCCGATGCCCACGCACGCGCGTCGGGCGCCGTGCGCGCGCAGACGTCCGACGAGGGTGCGTGCGGCGCGGTCGAGTTCGGCGCGTTCGCCCGTGATACCCATCGTCGAGACGGTGTACACGAACCCGGTGGACGACGTCACGACGAGGTCGAGCCGCTCGTCGGAGGAGGTGGGCGCAGCCAGGAACACGCGGTCGAGGCCCGTCCGCGCGCTCGCGGCGATCCACTCCCCCGCGGCATCGGGCGTGATGTCGGGCGTGATGAGTCCGGCGCCGCCCGCGGCGAGCAGGTCATCCGCATAGCGGTCGACGCCGTACTGCATGACCGGGTTCCAGTACGTCATGACGAGGACCGGCACATCGGTCGCAGCCGTGATGGCGCGGATCGCCGTGAAGAGGTCGGCCATCCGGAAGCCCGCGGCCAGAGCCGTGGTGGTCGCCTCCTGGATGATCGCGCCGTCCATCACCGGGTCGCTGTACGGCGGCCCCAGCTCGATGATGTCGACACCGTTCTCGGCGAGGGCGATGGCCGCCTGGATGCTCGTCTCGAGGTCGGGGAATCCGACGGGCAGGTAGCCGACGAACGCGCTGCGGCCGGCGTCCTGGGCGCGCTGGATCGCCTGTTCGACTCGGCTCATAGCTGGGGCTCCCCCTTCGATGCGAGCTCTTCCTCGGCGCTCTCCTCCGCGACCTCGTGGGCCAGAGCGGCCTGGTCGTAGAGCTCGAAATAGCGGGCTGCGGTGTCCATGTCCTTGTCGCCACGACCCGAGAGACACACCGCGATGACTCCGTCGGGACCGAGCTCGCGCCCGACGCGCAGCGCACCGGCGAGGGCATGGGCGGATTCGATGGCGGGGATGATCCCCTCCGTCCGACTCAGCAGACGCAGAGCCTGCATGGCTTCGTCGTCGGTCGCCGGGATGTACTCCGCGCGGCCGATGTCCGCGAGCCAGGCGTGCTCCGGGCCGACACCGGGATAGTCGAGCCCCGCGGAGATCGAGTGCGACTCGATCGTCTGGCCGTCCTCATCCTGGAGCACGTAGGTCTTGGCACCGTGCAGCACACCGGGTCGCCCACGCTCGATCGATGCCGCGTGCTTCTCGGTGTCGACGCCGTCGCCCGCCGCCTCCACGCCGTAGAGCGCGACGCCCTCATCGTCGAGGAACGCATCGAACATGCCGATCGCATTCGATCCGCCGCCCACGCACGCGAGGACCGCATCGGGGAGCCGTCCGACCTCGTCGAGGAGTTGCGCACGCGCCTCCTCGCCGATGATCTTCTGGAAGTCGCGGACCATCGCCGGGAAGGGGTGCGGTCCTGCGGCGGTGCCGAAGATGTAGTTGGTGGTCTCGACCGACGCCACCCAGTCGCGGTAGGCATCGTTGATCGCGTCCTTGAGCGTGCGGGAACCGGACGTCACCGGAACGACCTCCGCACCGAGCAGGCGCATGCGGGCCACGTTGAGCGCCTGACGCTCGGTGTCGACCTCACCCATGTAGATCGTGCAGTCCAAGCCGAACAGCGCCGCAGCGGTGGCGGTCGCGACGCCGTGCTGTCCGGCGCCCGTCTCGGCGATCACGCGGGTCTTGCCGAGCCGTTTGGTCAGCAGCGCCTGTCCGAGGACGTTGTTGATCTTGTGCGAACCCGTGTGGTTGAGGTCTTCCCGCTTGAGGAAGACGCGTGCCCCACCGGCGTGCTCGGCGAACCGCGGCACCTCGGTGATCGCGGACGGCCTCCCGGCGTACGAGCTCAGCAGGTGCGCGAGCTCAGCCCGGAAATCGGGGTCGACGATCGCCGCCTCGTACGCCACGGTCAACTCGTCGATCGCGGCGATGAGCGACTCGGGCATGTAACGCCCGCCGAATTCGCCGAAGAAAGGACCGTGCTGGTCGCGCAGGCTCATCATGCCTCCAGGAAACGCGTGAGAGTGGCGACGGGGTCGCCGGTGACGAGAGCCTCGCCGATCAGGACGACGTCGGCGCCGGCGGAGCGGTAGTGCGCGACGTCTTCGGGGGTGAGCACTGCGGACTCGGCGATCTTCACCGCCGTGTCCGGGATCCGATCCACCAGGCGACCGAACAGGTCGCGGTCGAGTTCGAGTGTCTTCAGATCACGCGCGTTCACACCGATCAGCGGAGAACCGAGGTCGATGGCGGCTTCGAGCTCCTCGGCCGAATGCGTCTCGACGAGAGGCGTCATGCCGAGTTCGGTGATGAACCCGAAGAGGTCTCGAAGCACCTCGGCGTCGAGACCGGCGACGATGAGGAGGACGAGATCAGCGCCCGCGGCACGGGCCTCGAGGACCTGGTAGCGGGTCGCGATGAAGTCCTTGCGCAGCACCGGCAACGAGACCCTGGCGGTGACCGCCTCGAGGTCGGCGAGGCTCCCCCCGAATCGACGTTCCTCGGTCAGCACGCTGATCGCCGAGGCGCCTCCCTCTTCGTAGAGAGATGCCTGGAGCGCCGGGTCGGGGATCTCCGCGAGAGCGCCGCGCGAGGGGCTCGCGCGCTTGACCTCGGCGATGATCTTCACACGATCGGCCGGCGCGAGGAACGCCAGCGCGTCCTTCGCGGCGGGACGCGCGAGCGCATCGCGCTCCACGGCGGCCAACGGGCGCGATGAGGCGCGACGCTCAGCGTCTGCGACAGCGCCGGCCGTCAGGTCGGCGAGGACCATTAGTGCGCCTTCGGAGCGTACTTCGGACCCTTCACGCCATAGCCGGCCTTGGCCAGCACCCAGCCCATGATCGCGCCGATGGGAACGAGAGCGATCGAGATCATCACGAGGACCGGCTGCTCGAAGCAGAACGCGACAGTGGCGGCGGCGACGCCGACCAGCATGATGACGACGGCGGTCCAGGCGGCAGGCGAATGTCCGTGGCCGGGATCGGCGATCGGGTTGGTCATGTTCTCCTCCGGGGGACGACGTGCAGTTCGGAATCAGTCTATCTGGGTCAACGAGTCGGATCGGTCCCGCGGGACAGCTCGTCCCACGAATCGACGGCATCCACAGGCCCATCGTGGGCGACGTCGACGCGATCGGTGCGGTACCGACGTCCGCCCGTCTTCCATCCGCGCCAGGTCACGAGGACGACGACGGACGCGACCAGCAGGATCGCCCAGCCGACCAGCGCGATGTACGGCCACGCGGAAGGCACGATGCTCAGGACCGTCTCGTGGACCGCCGCGCCGCCGGCCAGACCCGTCACCTCGGTCACGGTGGCGGCGACGGCGCCGAACGGCTCGGTGAGCAGGAGCTGGAGTGTCGACCAGCCGAGGAACAGTGCTGTCGCGGCCGCCAGCACTCCGAAGACGAGGCGGACCGCCTTGCCGGCGATCGAGAGCGCCGCGCCGAGGGCGAGAACCGCAAGGCTGAGCGGGGCGAGGAGAACGAGGGCGGACGCGCCGGGCACGAGGATCGCTTCTCCCGCATCCGCGCGCTCGACCGTGAACCAGGTCTGGGTCGAGGAGATGATGCCGATCGCGCCGGCGAGCAGGAAGCCGGACACCGAGATCGAACGACCGCGCTTCGCGAGAGTCACGACTGCTCCTCCCCTACCACGGCCCCGAGGTCGGTCGTGTCGAAACAAGTGCGGGTACCCGTGTGGCAGGCCGGACCGTGCTGCGCCACGAGGAGCAGGATGGCGTCCCCGTCGCAGTCCAGCCGCGCTTCGCGCACGACCTGGATGTGACCCGAGGTGTCGCCCTTCCGCCAGTACTCCTGTCGTGAACGCGACCAGTACGTGGCGCGGCCGGAGGTCAGGGTGCGTCGCAGGGCCTCCGCGTCGACCCACGCGAGCATGAGGACCTCTCGCGTGTCCCACTGCTGCACGATCACCGGGGCGAGACCGTCCGCATTGAAGTCGACCTGCGCGATGCGCTCGTCCACGGTGGTCATCTGATCACCATTCCCTCTGCGCGGAGCGCATCCTTGACGTCGCCGACCGTGAGTGCGCCGGTGTGGAACACGCTCGCCGCCAGGACCGCATCGGCTCCCGCTTTGATGGCCGGAGCGAAGTCGGCGGCCTTCCCCGCACCGCCCGAGGCGATCACGGGCACCGACGCGACCTCACGCATCAGGCGCACCAGCTCGAGATCGAAACCGTCTCGCGTGCCGTCGGCGTCGATGGAGTTCACGAGGAGCTCCCCGGCTCCTCGATCGACGGCTTCACGAGCCCAGTCGAGTGCATCGAGCGTCGTCTCCGTGCGACCGCCGTGCGTCGTGACGACGAACCCGGAGGACGTGGTCGGGGCACGCTTCACGTCGAGGGACAGGACGAGCACCTGGGCGCCGAAGCGGTCCGCGATCTCTCCGATGAGGTCTGGGCGCGAGATCGCGGCGGAGTTCACGCCCACCTTGTCGGCACCGACCGAGAGCAGTCGGGCCACGTCTTCCACGGTGCGCACTCCCCCGCCCACGGTCAACGGCACGAAGACCTGCTCGGCGGTGCGCTGCACCACGTCGTAAGTGGTCGCCCGGGCGTCGACCGTCGCGGTCACATCGAGGAAGGTGATCTCGTCAGCACCCTGTGCCGCATAGTGCCGTGCCAGCTCGACAGGGTCACCCATGTCCCGCAGGTTCTCGAAGTTGACGCCCTTGACGACGCGACCGGCGGCGACATCGAGGCACGGGATGACACGACTGGCGAGAGTCATCACAGCCTCGCGTTGTGGATGGCCGTCACCAGGATCGCGCGCGCGCCCAGGGCGTAGAGCGCATCCATGACGGGGTTAACGCGCGAGCGCGCGACCATGACGCGCACGGCCACCCACTCGGGGTCGCGGAGCGGGGAGACGGTCGGCGATTCCACGCCTCCGGCGATCTTCACGGCGTCGTCGAGGAGCGCGACCGGGAGGTCGTAGTCGATCATCACGAACCGTCGTGCGACCATCACGCCACGCAGGCGGCGGAGCAGCGTCTCCGCACCGTCCGCATCGACCGGTCCGGCGATGAGCACCGCCTCCGACTCCAGGATGACGGGGCCGAACACATCGAGACCCGCCTGACGCAGTGTGGTCCCGGTCTCGACGACGTCGGCGACCGCATCGGCGACCCCGAGTCGGACCGCGGACTCGACTGCGCCGTCGAGCGGCACCAGGTCGACCGCGATGTCGCGCTCGTCGAGGAACGCATCCACCAGGCCCGGGTAGGAGGTGGCGACGCGCAGCCCGTCGAGCTCCGACACGTCGGTGTAACGCCCCGTCGGTGCAGCGAAGCGGAACGTGGAGCCGGCGAACCCGAGCGCCTCGATCTCGCGCGCGCCGGGCATCCGCGCATCGAGCAGGAGGTCGCGTCCGGTGATGCCGACGTCGATGGCGCCGGAACCCACGTAGGTCGCGATGTCCTTGGGACGGAGGAAGAAGAACTCGACGTCGTTCTCGGCGTCGACGACATGGAGGGTCTTGGGATCACGACGCCCGGCGTAGCCCGCTTCGGCGAGCATCTCGGCGGCGGTCTCGGAGAGGGAGCCCTTGTTGGGAACAGCGATGCGCAGCATGGATGGCTTTCAGTTCGAGGAGGTCGGAACGGAGCGCATCACAGATGTCGGTAGACGTCCTGCAGGCTGAGCCCCTTCGCGAGCATCATCACCTGGACGTGGTACAGCAGCTGGGAGATCTCCTCGGCGGCAGCGTCGTCGGACTCGTACTCCGACGCCATCCACACCTCGGCGGCTTCTTCCACGATCTTCTTGCCGATCGTGTGCACGCCGCCGTCGAGTTCGGCGACCGTGCCCGATCCTTCAGGGCGGGTCTCTGCCTTGACGCTGAGCTCGGCGAACAGCTCGTCGAAAGTCTTCACGCTTCCAGGCTAGCGGCTCGGGCGAGGTCTCTCAGCCGGGTGACGGCCGCCTCGACGTCATCGGCTCCGTACACGGCCGATCCGGCGACGAAGGTGTCGGCGCCGGCCGCCGCGGCGATCTCGATCGTGCGATCGGAGATGCCCCCGTCGACCTGGAGCCAGACCCGGGAGCCCCGCCGACGCGCCTCTGCCGCCAGCGCCTCGAGCTTGGGCATCGTCTCCGGCATGAAGCTCTGCCCGCCGAAGCCCGGTTCGACCGTCATCACGAGGATCTGGTCGAACTCATCGAGGATCTCGAACAACGAGTCGACGGGCGTGGCCGGCTTCACCGCGACACCCGCACGGGATCCGATGTCACGCAGTCGGCGAGCGAGCGCCACGGGGTCGGACGCGGCCTCCAGATGGAACGTGACACTCGCGGCGCCGATCTCGGCGTACTCCGGTGCCCACCGCTCCGGCTCCGTGATCATCAGGTGGACATCGAGCGGGATGGAGCTGGTCGCCTGGATCCGCTCGACCATCTGCGGGCCGAACGTCAGGTTCGGCACGAAGTGGTTGTCCATCACGTCGACATGGGCGAAGTCCGCGGTGGCGATCCGGGCGAGATCCGCCTGCATGTTCACGAAATCGGCGGCGAGGATACTCGGGTTGATGCGCGGGGCGCGGGGCAGATCCACGGTCCTAGTCTTCCTTCCCGGATGAGGTGTTCTCGGTCGATGGGCGCTGCAGGAGCGCGAGGAACATGGCGTCGGTGCCGTGTCGGTGCGGCCAGAGCTGGGCGCTGCCGGAGCCGGAACGGCCCTCGACCGCGAGATCGATCGGCGACATCGAGACATCCGCGATCGCCGCACGCGCATCGAGCTCCACGATGTCCGTGCGCGCCCGCAGCACCTCCTGCACGACGCCGGTGGTCTCCGCGAGATGCGGCGAGCACGTCGCATAAGCGACGACGCCACCGGGAGCGAGCGCATCGACCGCAGCGGACAGCAACTCGACCTGCAGCGGGACGAGTTCGGCGACATCCGCCGGCGATTTCCGCCAGCGTGCCTCGGGGCGGCGACGAAGCGCGCCGAGACCCGTGCAGGGCGCATCGACGAGGATCCGGTCGAACTCCCCCGGTCGGGACGCGGCGAGAGCCCGCCCATCCTGCTCGTGGACGACGATGTCGGCCGGTACGGCCCGGAGAGCCTTGCGGACGAGTCGCGCACGGACGGGGACGACCTCGTTCGCCTCCAGAGTGGCGTCATGCTCGAGCGCGATCGCGGCGAGGAGCGCGGTCTTTCCTCCCGGACCCGCGCAGAGGTCGAGCCAGCGCTCCCCCGAGGCGATGGGCGCAGCGCCCGCCAGCGCGAGGGCCACGAGCTGGGAGCCCTCGTCCTGCACGCGCACGGTGCCGCCGGAGGCTTCGACCGAGCGCCGGGGGTCGCCCCCGGGGGACGCGAAAGCGGTCGGCGCGTAGGGAAGACGAGGCTCGGCAGGCTCGGCCAGCCCCGGCAACGCGACGAGGGTCACCTCGGGCGAGATGTTATCGGACTCCAGAAGCGCCTCGAGCTCGTCGCCGCGCCCTTCGGCTGCGAGGGCCCGACGGAGCGCCCTGATGACCCAGACCGGATGCGCGGTGCGCAGGGCGAGCCGCTCGTCATCGGAGCGCGCCTGCTCCTCGATGCGCGCCTGCCAGACCTCTCCCGAGTCGCGGGTGATACGACGGAGGACGGCGTTCGCGAAGCTCGACGCCCCACGCCCTGATGTCGTCGCCACGAGGTTCACCGATTCGTTCACAGCCGCGTGCGAAGCGACGCGGGTGGCGAGCAGCTGATGCACCGCGAGCCGCAGTGCGTCGAGCACCGCAGGGTCGATGCCGTCCGTCGGGCGGTCGGCCGCCGATGCGATGATCGCGTCATACGTGCCGAGCCTTCGCAACGTTCCGTACGTGAGCTCCGTCGCGAGCGCCGCGTCCTGCGGCGTGAGCCCCGCGTCGGCGATCGCGGTCGGGAGCACGAGGTTCGCATAGGCATCGGTCTCGGACACCGCGCGCAGCACGTCGTAGGCGACCCGACGAGCGGGTTGAACAGCGCGCACAGGACCGCGCCGCTCCGTGCCCCGTCCCTCGCGGGAAGAGTGCCCGGACGGACGTCGTCCCTGCGGTCTCGGGGTGCGACGATCCCGTCCTTCGCCGCTCATGATCCTGCCTGCAGCTCATCGCCGCCGCGCTGCCCGCGCCACCAGTCGACCGCGTTCATCGCTCCCTTGCCGGCCGGCTGCACGCGAGTCACCGCCAGCGCCCCCGAGCCCGTTCCGATGAGGAGCGCCTTCTTCGTGCCACGAAAACGTCCGGGAGCGAGGGGCTCCGCATCCGCAGCGGGCACCGCTTCGAGCACCTTGAGCGCCTGACCGCCGACCGTCGTGTGCGCGCCGGGTTCGGGAGTCGCACCTCGGAAACGTGCGAACACCGTGTCGAGCGGCGCGTTCCAATCGAGGAGGCCGTCGGCGTGTGACAGCTTGGCCGCGAAACTCGGCTCCCCCACCTGCGGTCGCGCGTCAGCTGTGCCGTCAGCGATCGCGTCGACCACCTGGGCCGTGAGGTCGGCGCCGTCATGGGCGAGGGTCTCGAGCGCCTCGCCCGCGGTCGCCGTCTCCGCGACCTCGATCTCCCGCGTCGCATAGACGTCGCCCGCATCCAGCTCGGCGACCAGCTGGAAGACACTCGCGCCGAGAACGTCGTCTCCCGCGATGAGCGCTCGTTGCACCGGGGCGGCTCCGCGCCATGCCGGAAGGAGGGAGAAATGCAGGTTGATCCATCCCCTCGTCGGCATGGACAGGAGCGGCTCGCGGACCAGGCCCCCGTAGGCCACGATCACGCCGAGTTCCACCTCCAGGGCCGCGATCTCCGCGGTCGCGGCGTCGTCGAGCCGAGCGGCCTTGATCACGGGGAGTCCGAGTTCGAGGGCCGCCTGCGCGACCGGAGACGGCGTGAGCACACGCCGACGCCCGAGTGCGGCATCGGGCCGCGTCACGACCGCGGCGATGTCGTGCGAGGTCGCGAGACGACGCAGGGTGGGCACAGCAGCAGCGGGTGTGCCGGCGAAGACGAGGCGCATGAAGGTTCTCCGGAAGGGTCAGAGCTCTGGATCGAGGATATCGAGACGGACCGAGAGTGTGCTCTTCGTCGACCGCCCCTTGCGTCGGCGGCCGCTCACGGCTTCGGCGACCACTGCCGCGCGCAGGGCCGTGGCGACCCGGCTGCCGGCGCTGTAGTCGAAACGCACGAGGGCACGTACGCGGGGAGGCACCTCGTCGGACTCGACGGGAACAGGTCCGAGGACGGCATCGCTGGGGAGGGCGAGTTCCTTGAGCGCGGCGAGAGCGTCACCGACGGCAGAAGCCGACCCCTGCACGAGTGCCACGCGCGTCGTGGGCGGCATGTGCAGGGGCGCCCGACTCTCCAGCTCGGCGCGCGCATGGGCCGCGTGGTTCCAGGTCGCGAGCGCCTTGGCCGCTGCGCCGTTCACTCCGACCAGGTGGACGGGTGCTCCGGGCGCGGCGAGGGCCGCGGCGTTCGACCACCAGCGCAGACACGATTCCGCGACACGCAGGTCGGGGGCCTGGAGCATGCGCGGCCCGTCCAGCAGGACGACCGCTCGGTAGCCGCCGTCGGCGATCGGCTCCGCTCCACGGGTCGCGACCACGAGTGCGGGTCTGTCCGTGACGCGTTCGACCGGATGCGCACTGTCGGCGACGATCACGCGGACACCCGGAAAGGCGCGTCCGAGCTCATCGGCGGTGCGTTCGCTCCCGGACGACGCGAGGCGCAGCTTCGTCGAGGAGCACGACGGGCACGTCCACGCGCTCGCACCCCGCCCACACCAGCCGCACACCGGCACGGCCCCACGATGCCGCGCACCGAGTGGTCCCCCGCAGTGCGGGCAGCGTGCGGGTGCTCGGCAGTCGGCGCACACCAAGGATGGGGAGAATCCCGGGCGCGAAACCTGGACGAGGACGGGTCCTTCGGCCGTGGCGTTGCGCGCAGCGAGGAACGCCGATGACGGCATGCGTTGAGCCGTCGGCTGCTCCATCTCCTGTGCCGTGCTGAGGACGACCCGCGGAAGCACGCGACGCGTGGCCCGGACATCCTGCAGCCAACCGAGTACGACGAGGCGCTCGACGTCGGTCGTACGCGAGTGCCCCGCGAACAGCAGTGCGGAGCCCTCGAGCTCTTGTCGGAGGAGCGCCGCGTCACGGGAATTGACGTACGGCGACAGCGGTTCTCCGAGCAATGGGTCGCCATCGTCCCAGATCGCCACCAGCCCGGCGGCCACAGGCGAGTAGACCGCGGAGCGATTGCCGACGACGATGCAGGGAGCGTCCTCGAGTGTGCGCAGAAAGGCCCGATAGCGGTCGGGGTTGGTCTGCCGGGAGTCGTGACGCACCACCGTGCCAGCGGGCACGAGCGGCTCGAGCGCGGCGAGCAGACGATCGAGATCGCGATGGTCCGGAACGACGATGATCGAGGACCGACCCGACGACAATGTCCGCGCTGCAGCCGAGGCCAGGAGTTTCGCCCACCCCTGCACGCCGTCGAGGAGCTGCGGGATCGCTTCGACCGCGGCGCGTCCTCCGGTATCGAGGACGGCGCCGAGGCCGTCGTAGGCCGCGATGGCTTCCTCCGCGATCTCGCGAGCGGCGGCATCAGGCTGCATTTCGGGCGAGTCCGCCGTCCAGGCCTTCTCGACCCGCACCTGACGCTTGGGGATCACGAGGCGCAGCACGTCCGAGGCCGACCCGGCAGCACGATCGGCGACTCGACGTGCCAGCGTGTAGAGGCGCTCGGGAAGGACGGGCACGGCCGAGA
Source organism: Microbacterium sp. IO18 (assembly GCF_049099505.1). NCBI lineage: Bacteria > Bacillati > Actinomycetota > Actinomycetes > Micrococcales > Microbacteriaceae > Microbacterium > Microbacterium sp. IO18. The sequence goes on along the minus strand of NZ_JBMJAF010000001.1, from coordinate 448,293 downwards.
CAACGCTCTCGACCTCGGACAGCGGGCGGTCGGCGTCGTCTTCGGTGTCGATCTCGACGATGTATCCGTCGATCACCCGCCCCGCGGTGCGCAACGGCACGCGGACCCGGACGCCGAGCGGTACGTCGCCGAGCTCTGCGGGAAGCGCGTAGTCGAAGAGCCGGTCGAGTTGAGGCAGCGGCGAATCGAGGAGCACGCGCGCGATGCGCCGGCTCTCCGGAGGCATCAGGACCGTGGTCCCATCAGAGCCCGGCAGCGCGGCGAAGCTCTTCGGCGCGGTCGGTGCGCTCCCAGGTGAAGTCGGCGAGCTCTCGACCGAAGTGACCGTACGCCGCGGTCTGGGCGTAGATCGGCCGCAGAAGGTCGAGCTGCTCGATGATCGCCTGCGGGCGCAGATCGAACACGTCGGTGATGGCCCGGGTGATCACCTCGTCCGAGACCTTTCCGGTGCCGAAGGTCTCGACGTACAGGCCGACCGGACGCGCGACGCCGATCGCGTAGGCCACCTGCACTTCGAGACGGTCGGCGAGTCCTGCCGCCACCGCGTTCTTGGCCACCCAACGCGTGGCGTAGGCACCGGAGCGGTCGACCTTCGACGGGTCTTTCCCGCTGAACGCTCCACCGCCGTGTCGCGCTGCCCCGCCGTAGGTGTCGATGATGATCTTGCGTCCGGTGAGTCCGGCGTCGCCCTTCGGGCCTCCTGTGACGAACGGGCCCGCGGGGTTGATGTAGAGCGTGACGTCGTCGAGGTCGAGGCCCGTCGTGGCGAGGACCGGGTCGATGACGTGCCGGCGCACCTGATCCTGCAGCTCGTCCTGGGAGATCTCCGGGTGGTGCTGCGTGGAGACGACGACCGCGTCGACGGTCTTCGGCGTGAAGCCGTCGTAGCCCAGCGTGACCTGAGTCTTGCCGTCGGGGCGCAGGAACGGCAGCACTCCGCTGCGACGGACCTCGGTGAGACGTTCCGCCAGGCGGTGTGCGGTCCAGGCAGCCATCGGCATCAGCTGGGGCGTCTCGTTCGTCGCGAAGCCGAACATGATGCCCTGGTCGCCGGCGCCGAGCCCGTCGAGCGGATCGACGGACGACCCGTCGCGGTGCTCCTGCGCGCTGTCGACGCCGTGGGCGATGTCGGTGGACTGCTCCCCCACCGAGACGCTCACGCCGCAGGACGCGCCGTCGAAGCCGGTCTCGCTGGAGGTGTAGCCGATACCGTTCACGACCTGGCGGACGATCGTCGGGATATCGACGTAGGCCTCGGTGCGGATCTCACCGGCGACGTGGACGAGGCCGGTCGTGACGAGCGTCTCGACGGCCACGCGAGAACCGCGGTCCTTCGCGATCAGACCATCGAGGATGCTGTCCGAGATCTGGTCGCAGATCTTGTCCGGATGCCCTTCGGTGACGGACTCGGACGTGAACAGACGCAGCGCGCTCATCGATTCTCCAGAACGGGACGGACAGAAGGGGGTGTGGCACCCATTCTGGACTGCGCCTCCGACAGACGGGAGGCGCAGTCTCGAATATCACTCCGCGTGACGCAGGCGGAGCTTGTCCTCGTTGATCTCGTGCAGCGCGATGGTGAGCGGCTTGTCCTCGACGGAGGAATCGACCAGCGGGCCCACGTTGTCGAAGAGGTTGCCCTCGTGCAGGTCCGAGTAGTAGTCGTTGATCTGGCGCGCGCGCTTTGCGGCGTAGATCACGAGCTCGTACTTGGAGTCGACGCGGTCGAGCAGGTTGTCGATGGGGGGATCGATGATGCCGTTGTTGTGTCCGGCCATGGTGAGACCTCCTGATCAGGCGACGGGATCGTCGCGAAGACGGTGCGAAAGGCGCGCGAAGACGCTCAGCGCGCAGAGCTTGAAGACAATTCTACGACCTCGCGGGCCGCGGTGGCGACGTCCTCGTTCACGATCAGGTGATCGAACTCGTTCTGGGCGGCCAGTTCGACCTTCGCGGTACGCAATCGGCGGGCCCTCTCTTCGGCCTCTTCGGTGCCGCGCCCGACCAGTCGATGCACCAGCTCATCCCAGCTCGGCGGCAGCAGGAAGATGAGCGTCGCGGCGGGTTCCGCTCGCCGCACCTGACGCGCCCCCTGCAGGTCGATCTCGAGGAGGACCGTCTTGCCCTCGGCCAAAGCGGCATCGATCGGTGCGCGCGGGGTGCCGTATCGGGAGCGGTTGTGCACCACCGCGTATTCGAGGAGCTCGTCGTCGGCGATCAGCCGGTCGAACTCCGCGTCGTCCACGAAGTAGTAGTGGACACCGTCGATCTCGCCCGGACGAGGCGGCCGCGTGGTCGCCGAGACCGACAGATGGATCTCCGGGTTGTGCTCACGGATATGCGCGGCCACCGTTCCCTTGCCCACGGCAGTCGGGCCGGCGAGCACGAGCAGGCGACTCCGCTCTCCACGCGGCTCCGGTACCGGGAAGCGTGTGTCGAGCCACGTCTCCAGTGCACGGCGCTGACGTGCGCCGAGGCCTCCGAGACGTTTGACCGGCGAGATGTGGAGCTCCTCCAGGATCCGGTCGCGCTTGCCCGCACCGATGGCGGGGAGAGCCAGCAGGAAGTCGGTGATGCGCATCGACCCCTCGACGGAGTCGGCGTCCGCTGTGGCGCGACGCAGCACCGCCTGCGGCGTGACCACCCGCATCGTCAGGTCGCGCTTGACGGAGGCTCTGGCACGGCGACGTTCGACCGCACGGCGGGCGGCCGCAGCTCGATCGACCTCCGGAACGGTCCGCTGGGCGTCAGACACCGGCCACCTCGAGATACTCGGCCGCGCGTGCGGCGACAGTCCGGGCCAGGTCGACCGGGCCTGCGGAGAGGATGCTGCGGCTCTCGCTCGCGATCACGGCGTCCGACAGCGCACCGAAGCGCGGCCGCAGGTCGGAGGGAGCAGCACCCTGCGCACCGAAGCCCGGAGCCAGGATGGGGGCGACGGGCTCGAAGGGTTCGATACCCGCCGGGGCCCACTCCACGGTGGCACCGATGACGAAGCCGAAGCTCCCCCACTCCCCTGCCCCGACCTGCTCGGCGTTGCGCCCCGAGACCTCGGAGATGATCGATGCCGACACGGTCGCGCCGTCGGACGCCGTGGACCGCTGGAGTCCCTCGGCCTGGGGGTTGCTGGTCGCCGCGAGGACGAAGAGCCCCTTGTGGTGCTCTCCGGCGAGGGCGAAGGCCCCGTCGAGGGCTCCGACACCGAGGAAAGGACTCACCGTGAGTGCGTCCGCCTCCAACGGCGAACCCGGCGTGAGCCAGGCGCGTGCGTAGTCATCCATGGTCGACCCGATGTCGCCCCGCTTGGCGTCGGCGATCACGATGAGGCCGGCCGCGCGCGCTGCGGCGAGGACGTCTTCGAGCGCGGCGATGCCCCGGGAGCCGAAGCGCTCGAAGAACGACACCTGCGGCTTCACGAAGCCGACTCTCCCGGTGGCAGCCTCGACGGTCCGCAGGCCGAATTCCCGCACGCCCTGCGCGTCGTCCGACAGTCCCCATGACGCGAGCAGCGCGGCGTGGGGGTCGATGCCGACGCAGAGGGGTCCTCGTGCGCCGAGCACGGAGCGGACCCGCTCGCCGAAGCGTGCGCTCACAGTGCCGCCTTCCGGTCCAGTGCGTACTCCTGGAGGCTCTTGACCTGGAAGCCCTCGTGGGCGGCGTCCATTCCGCTCACGGCCGCCCCGAGCACCGCCATCGTGGTGAACAGGGCCTTGTCGGCGGCGACTGCTGCGGCACGGATCTCGTAGCCGTCCGCGCGGGCTGTGCCACCGGAGGGAGTGTTCACGACGATGTCGATCTCGCCCTCGTTGATGAGGTCGACGATGTTCTTCGCGCCCGTCTCCTGCGTCGAGCTGTACTTCTCGACGACGGTGACCGCGATGCCGTTGCGCGAGAGGATCTCTGCGGTCCCCTCGGTCGCGACGATCGTGAAGCCGAGCTGTCGCAGACGGTGCGCGGGAAGGATGACGGCCCGCTTGTCCGAGTCGGCGACCGAGATGAACACCGTCCCCGACGTGGGCATGCCCCCGTAGGCCGCGGCCTGACTCTTCGCGAATGCGGTCGGGAAGTCGCGGTCGATCCCCATGACCTCACCGGTGGATCGCATCTCCGGTCCGAGCACGGAGTCGACCGTCTTGCCGTCGGCGGTGCGGAATCGCTTGAACGGAAGCACCGCTTCCTTCACGGACACCGGCGCGTCGAGCGGGACCCGCGAGCCGTCCTGCTCGGGGAGCATGCCTTCGGCGCGCAGCTCGGCGATCGTCGAACCGGTCATCACGCGGCTCGCCGCCTTGGCCATCGGGATGCCGAGCGCCTTCGAGACGAAGGGCACGGTACGGCTGGCGCGCGGGTTCGCCTCGATGACGTAGAGCACTCCGGCGCTGATGGCGAACTGCACGTTGAGCAGTCCGCGTACGCCCACGCCCTTCGCGATGGCGAGCGTGGCCTCCCGCACGCGATCCACGTCGGTGCGGCCGAGCGAGACGGGCGGTAACGTGCAACTGGAGTCGCCGGAGTGGATCCCGGCCTCTTCGAGGTGCTCCATGACACCACCGACGAACAGGTCGGTGCCGTCGTAGAGGGCGTCCACATCGAGCTCGATCGCGTCGTCGAGGAATCGGTCGACCAGGAGCGGCTTGCCCTCTTCGATCACGACTTCACCCGCGGTGCGCACGAAGTAGTCCCGGAGCGACGCGGTGTCGTAGACGATCTCCATACCGCGGCCGCCGAGCACGAAACTCGGACGCACCAGCACCGGATAGCCGATCTCCTCGGCGATGCGCACAGCGCCCTCGACGTCGATCGCGGTGCCGTTGCGCGGGGCGACCAGACCGGCCTCATCGAGCAGGCGGGAGAAGAGCTCGCGCTCCTCCGCCAGGTCGATCGCCTCGGGGCTGGTGCCGAGCACGGTGTAGCCTGCGGCTTCGATACCCTTCGCGAGGCCGAGCGGCGTTTGACCGCCGAGCTGGCAGACGACACCGAGGATCGTCCCGCTCGCGGCCTCCGCGTCCAGCACCTCCAGCACGTCCTCGAGCGTCAGCGGCTCGAAGTACAGGCGATCCGAGGTGTCGTAGTCGGTCGAGACCGTCTCCGGGTTGCAGTTGACCATGACGGTCTCGAAGCCTGCATCCGACAGCGCGAACGAGGCATGCACGCACGAGTAGTCGAACTCGACACCCTGACCGATGCGGTTGGGACCGGAGCCGATGATGACGACCTTGGTCCGATCGGACGGAGCGACCTCGGTCTCGAAGTCATAGCTCGAGTAGTGGTACGGAGTCAGCGCCGGGAACTCGCCGGCACAGGTGTCCACCGTCTTGTAGACCGGTCGGATCCCGAGGCCATGGCGCACCCCGCGCATCTCCGCCTCCGAGGTTCCGCGGAGCTCGGCAAGCTGAGCGTCCGAGAAGCCGTGCTCCTTGGCGTAGCGGAGAGTGGCCGCATCGAGCTCGGGCGCCGTGCGCACGATCTCCGCGACCTCGTTGATGAGCACGATCTGGTCGAGGAACCAGGGGTCCATCGCCGTCGCCTCGAAGGCCTGCTCGACCGTTGCACCCTTGCGCAATGCCTGCTGCAGCGTGACGATACGACCGTCGGTCGGCGTCTTTGAGATCTCGAGCAGCTCCTCCACGGAACGCTCCTCTGCGCCCCAGTGGAAGCTCGAACCGCGCTTCTCCAACGAACGGAGCGCCTTCTGCAGGGCGGTCGCGTAGTTGCGACCGATCGCCATCGCCTCGCCCACGGACTTCATGGTCGTGGTCAGCGTCGCGTCCGCAGCCGGGAACTTCTCGAAGGCGAAGCGCGGGACCTTGACGACCACGTAGTCGAGCGTCGGCTCGAAGCTCGCCGGCGTCACACCGGTGATGTCGTTCGGGATCTCATCGAGGCGGTAGCCCAGGGCCAGCTTGGCTGCGAGCTTCGCGATCGGGAAGCCCGTGGCCTTCGAGGCCAGAGCGCTCGAGCGCGAGACACGCGGGTTCATCTCGATGACGATGATCCGGCCGTTCTTCGGATCGACCGCGAACTGGATGTTGCAGCCTCCGGTGTCGACGCCCACGGCGCGGATGATGTCGATGCCGATGTCGCGCATCTTCTGGTACTCGCGGTCGGTGAGGGTCAGTGCCGGCGCGACCGTGATCGAGTCACCCGTGTGCACGCCGACCGGATCGACGTTCTCGATCGAACAGACGACGACCGTGTTGTCGGCCGTGTCGCGCATGAGCTCGAGCTCGTACTCCTTCCACCCGAGGATCGACTCCTCGAGGAGCACCTCGGTGGTGGGCGAGTCGCGCAGGCCCGCTCCGGCGATGCGACGGAGGTCTTCCTCGTCGTAGGCGAAGCCGGAGCCCAGGCCCCCCATCGTGAAGCTGGGACGGACCACCATCGGGTAGCCGAGCTCGTCCGCGGCGGCTAGCACCTCCTCCATCGTGTGCGCGATGCGGGAGTCTGCCACGTCGGCGCCGGCGTCGAGGACCAGCTGCTTGAAGATCTGGCGGTCCTCGCCCTTGTTGATCGCCTCGAAGTTGGCGCCGATGAGCTCGACGTCGTACTTCTCGAGGATGCCGTGGTTGTGGAGCTCGATCGCGGCGTTGAGCGCGGTCTGTCCACCGAGGGTCGGCAGGATCGCGTCGGGGCGCTCCTTGGCGATGATCGTCTCGATGACCTCCCACGTGATCGGCTCGATGTAGGTCGCATCGGCGAAGTCGGGGTCGGTCATGATCGTGGCGGGGTTGGAGTTGACCAGGATGACCCGGACTCCCTCCTCGCGCAGCACACGACAGGCCTGAGTACCGGAGTAGTCGAACTCGCAGGCCTGGCCGATGACGATCGGGCCGGAACCGATGACGAGGACGGAGTTGATGTCGTCGCGCTTGGGCATTACTTGGAGTCCTTCTGGCTGGCGATGACCAGGTCGCGGAACCTGTCGAAGAGATAGTTGGCGTCGTGCGGGCCCGCTGCCGCCTCGGGGTGGTACTGCACCGAGAAGGCCGGGATGTCGAGAGCGCGGAGTCCCTCGACGACGTTGTCGTTCAGCCCGACATGGCTGACCTCGACCTTGCCGTACCCGTTCGGGCTGTCGAAGGTCCCCTCGATCGGAGCCTCGACGGCGAAGCCGTGGTTGTGGGCGGTGATCTCCACCTTGCCGGTCTGCTTGTCGAGCACGGGCTGGTTGATGCCGCGGTGGCCGAACGGCAGCTTGTAGGTGCCGAGACCCAGCGCACGGCCCAGGAGCTGGTTGCCGAAGCAGATGCCGAAGAACGGCAGCCCGTCGTCGAGCACCGCACGCAGCAGCTCGACGTGATCGCCCGAGGCCGCGGGGTCACCAGGGCCGTTCGAATAGAAGACGGCGACGGGGTCCACGGCTCTGATCTCATCGATGGTCACGTTCTGCGGGAGTACGTGCACCTCGAAGCCGCGGGCCGCGAGATTGTCGATCGTCGCCTGCTTCACACCGAGGTCGAGCACGGCGAGGTTGCCGATCCGCTCTCCCATCGCGGTCGTCACGGTCGCGACGTCGACGGAGACCTCGGCGGACAGATTGCGTCCCGCCATCTCGGGTGCCTCGCGGACGATGCGCACCTGCTCCTCGGGGTCGAGCGACGCATCGGCGCCGGAGAAGATGCCGCCGCGCATGGAGCCGGCTGAGCGGATGTGGCGCGTGATCGAACGGGTGTCGACCCCGCTGATGCCCACCACGCCGTCCTGGACGAGCACATCGTCGAGCGACGCGTTGGCGCGCCAGTTCGAGACGACGCGCGAAGGGTCGCGCACGATGTAGCCGGCGACCCAGATGCGGCGCGACTCGGCGTCTTCGTCGTTCATGCCGGTGTTGCCGATGTGCGGTGCCGTCTGCAGGACGATCTGACCCGCGTACGAGGGATCCGTGATGGTCTCCTGGTATCCGGACATGCCGGTCGCGAAGACGACTTCGCCGAGGGTACGACCGCGTGCGCCGTAGGCGCGTCCGGCGTGACGCGTGCCGTCCTCCAGGACGAGCACGGCGGGGTCGGGCAGCTGGGCCGCGGGGGCCTGCCCGGCGGGTGTCGAGAGAGTCATGACTTTGCTCCTGTGTCGGGGGCGGCGGGGACGAGCCGCTGCAGGTCGGAGATGAGGTTCTGAGGCTCGCCGGTGGCGAGGCGCAGGTAGCTGTCGACGACGGTGTCGTCGGCGATCTTCCAGGCGATGCGCACGAGACCGCCGGGCTCGACCACGCGGTCGATCGTGACGGTGGCACGATCGACGGTGACGAGCCGGTCGTTCGCGAGGAAGACCGTCGGGGTTCCGTCGAGGCAGAGGGCGATGCCGCGATCCGTGAGGGCGAGCTCGCCGCGTGCCCGATACGCGAGAGGGGACACCGCGAGGCGTTCGAGCGGCTGCTCGTGTCGTGTCGTCGACACGTACAGCACCTCGTCGCGGCGGACGATCTCCGCATGCTCAGGGACTCCGAGCGGCGCCGTGAACACGGAATCGCGGCGCATTCGTCGTCGCCAGGCGAAGAGCATCGCCAGCAGAATCAGGAGCGCCACCGCGATCATGATCGCGACGGCGAGGTCCCGAGCGCTCATGCGCGGAGCTCCTCGACGACGTGTCCGCCGTCGACGGTGAGGGTGCCGCCGTGGATGGTGTACTCCACGCGTCCGGGGAGCGTCCGGCCGAGGTAGGGGGAGTTCACGCTCCGGCCGTGGAGATCCGCCTCCGTGAAGACGCCGTCGACAGAAGCGTCATACAGCGTGAGGTGGGCCGGCTGTCCGACGTCGAGCGGAGTGCCGTGGCCGGCGAGCCGACCGATGCGTGCCGGTGTCGAACTCATGACGCGCGCGACGTCGGACCATTCGAGCAGCCCGGTCTGCACCATCGACTGATGCACCACGCGGAGCGCGCTCTCGAGGCCCACCATGCCGTTCGCGGCCGCCTGCCACTCGCACGCCTTGTTCTCGCTCGGATGCGGTGCGTGATCGGTGGCCACGATGTCGATCGTTCCGTCGGCGAGGCCCTCACGCACGGCGTGCACATCCTCTTCGCGGCGCAGCGGCGGATTGACCTTGTAGCGAGCGTCGTAGCCGCGCACGAGCTCGTCGGTCAGCAACAGGTGGTGCGGGGTGACCTCAGCGGTGACGTCGATGCCGCGCTTCTTGGCCCAGCGGATGATGTCGACCGACCCTGCCGTCGAGAGGTGACAGACGTGCAGGCGGGATCCCACATGCTCGGCCAGCAGCACGTCGCGGGCGATGATCGACTCCTCCGCCACCGCGGGCCAGCCGCTCAGACCGAGTTCGGCCGACACGATGCCTTCGTTCATCTGGGCACCCTCGGTGAGACGAGGATCCTGAGCGTGCTGGGCGATGACGCCGCCGAAGGACTTCACGTACTCCAGCGCACGGCGCATGATGAGCGGATCGAACACGCAGAAGCCGTCGTCGCTGAAGACGCGCACCTTCGCGCGGGACGACGCCATCGCTCCCAGTTCCGCGAGACGCTCGCCCTTCTGCCCGACCGTGACGGCGCCGATGGGCTGCACGGTGGCATAACCCGCTGCCTCGCCCAGGCCGAGCTCCTGCTCGACCACTCCGGCGGTGTCTGCCACGGGAGAGGTGTTGGGCATCGCGAACACCGCGGTGAAGCCACCGGCGGCTGCGGCCCTCGTCCCGGTGAGGATCGTCTCCGACGCTTCATAGCCGGGCTCCCGCAGATGCGTGTGCAGGTCGACGAGCCCGGGCAGGGCCACGAGCCCCGCGCCGTCGATGATGCGCGCACCGGCGCGATGCAATCCCTGACCGATGTCGGCGATGCGGCCGTCTTCGATGATGATGTCGGCGCTCTCGGCACCAAGCATCTGTGCGCCAGTGATGACGAGGGTCTCGCTCACAGGTCTCCCCCTCGTTCGTCGTCTCGTTCTCCTGCCAGCAGCAGGTACAGCACCGCCATGCGGACGGACACCCCGTTCGTCACCTGTTCCAGCACCGTCGAGCGGGGGGAATCGGCAGCTTCCGAAGAGATCTCCAGTCCCCGGTTCATGGGTCCGGGGTGCAGGACAATGCTACCTGCCGGAAGACCGCCCACACGCCGTGCGTCCAGGCCCCAGCGGCGGGAATACTCCCGCTCAGTCGGGAAATACGCCGCGTTCATCCGTTCCAGCTGGATACGCAGCATCATCACGGCGTCCGGGTCCTCCGCCAGCGCCTGATCGAGGTCGTATTCGACCCGTACCGGCCAGAGAGACACGTTCTGCGGCACCAACGTGGGCGGTGCCACCAGGGTGACGTCGGCACCCAACGTGGTGAGCAGCCAGACGTTGGAACGGGCAACGCGGGAGTGCAGCACGTCACCGACGATCACGACCCGCAGCCCGCTGAGGTCCCGTCCTCGGCTGTCGCCACCGAAGCGACGCTTGCGGATGGTGAAGGCGTCGAGCAGCGCCTGCGTCGGGTGCTCGTGGGTGCCGTCCCCGGCGTTCACCACTCCGGCCGAGATCCAGCCGCTGGTGGCGAGGGTCTGCGGCGCTCCGGAGCCGGGGTGCCGGACCACGACCGCGTCGGCGCCGATCGCCTCGAGCGTCTGCGCCGTGTCTTTCAGGCTCTCGCCTTTGGAGACGCTGGAGCCCTTCGCGGCGAAGTTGATCACATCGGCGGAGAGACGCTTGGCGGCTGCCTCGAACGAGATGCGCGTGCGGGTCGAGTCCTCGAAGAAGAGGTTCACGACGGTCTTGCCGCGCAGTGTCGGGAGCTTCTTGACCTCGCGGGACTGCGTGTCCGACATGTCTTCGGCGACATCGAGGATGCGCAGTGCGGTCGCCCGATCGAGGGTGCGGGTGTCGAGGAGATGCCTCATTCGCCGATCGTCACCTCCTCGGCCCCGTCGTTCTCGAAGAGGCGCACATTGACGCGCTCCGTACGCGCGGAGGGGATGTTCTTGCCGATGAAGTCCGGCCGGATCGGAAGTTCACGATGCCCGCGGTCGACCAGGATCGCCAGCCGGACGACAGCGGGGCGGCCGATGGACTGGATCGCGTCGAGTGCGGCCCGGATGCTCCGCCCGGAGAAGAGCACATCATCGACGAGCACGACCGTCTTGCCGTCGATGCCGCCGACCGGGATCTCCGTGGGCTGCGGCGACCGGGTCGGGTGCTTGGCGAGGTCATCCCGGAAGAGGGTGACATCGAGCGCGCCGACGGGAACGGACTGTTGAGCGATCTCGCTGATCAGCAGCCCGAGGCGATGGGCGAGAGTGACGCCGCGGGTCGGAACTCCCAGCAGGACGAGGTTCTCGGCTCCTCGATTGGATTCGAGGATCTCGTGCGCGATACGGGTCAGCGCGCGTGAGATGTCGGCTTCGTGCAGCACGGTGCGCATGCTCATCGGCCGCTCCCTTCTCCGCCTCACAGGACGGTGTTAAAGGTTGCTAGTCAGGCCAGTCTATCGGAGCGCGGACTCTCCGCGATCAGCTCGCCTCCTGCAGCACGGGATCGGTGACGTCGTCGACCTTGGCGGAACGGATCGGGTGCCCGGCCGTGGAGAGGCATCGACCGGTCTTCAGGTCCCACTTCCAGTCGTGCATGCTGCAGGTGAGGATCCCGTCCTCGTCGACGGTGCCCGTTCGGGTGAGGTCGGCACGCAGGTGCGGGCAGCGCCGCTGGACGACCCAGTCCCCGATCTCCGCATCCTCCGTCTGATCCGTCTGCTCCTGATACCAGTTCTCGACGTACTCGATCCGGTCGACCGAGAGGCACTTGAGGAACGTGGTGAGGAACTCGTTGAACTTGCCGCTGCGCCCCACCGAGAACTGCATCGAGAGGAAGATCGAGTTCGACCAGTCGATCTCGTGATCGACGATGTTCGTGGAGACGAGATCTGCGGGGATGGTGTACCAGTACACGCACTCCTCCCCCGCGTACTCGCGGACCTTCGCACGAGGGAAGTCGACGACCATGTCGAGCTCGCCGATGCGGAAGCGCACACATCCGCCGACGCCCAACCGGATCGTGCGGGACTTCTTCAGCAGCGGCTCCCACCAGGTCTTGATCGCCTCGAGCATCTCGGCCGGGGGGATGATCTCGGCACGAGACGCCTCTTCGTCGCGGATCTCCTGCTGCCGGCTCGCGCGCTGCTCCTCGAGGTACTCCCACTTCTCGTCGAAGATGTGAGCGATCTCGGCGTCGGTGTAGAGCGTCTGCTCGGAGGTGACGTTGCCTCCCTCGACCGTGACGACGGTCCCGGGGATGAAGAGCTGACCGTCGTACTGCGGAGCGAGCTCCTTCATGTGCGCGAGGAACTGTTTCTGGTCCGTGAAGATCGATTCGCCGTTCTTTCCGAGACCATTGAAGTCGAACAGATCGTCGCGCAGGAACATGGGCGGACCGGCCATCGGGAAGACGTGCGGAGCATCGACCTTCTCGATGTAGTACATGGCGCGCTTGTTCTGCGCTTCGCGCTTGAGGCGGGCGAAGTTCTGCTTCGCGTCGAGCGGCAGGTCGTAGACCATGGGCCACCAGATGGCACCGGAGACCTGGGTGAAGTAGGCGTCGGGCTTGCCGAAGTCGAGCAGCTTCTCGAGGTCGAGCGGATGCGAGTCGTTCTGATTGAGCACCGAACCGGTGCCGTCGTCGACGCTCAACGAGGAGTCGCCGATCGGTCCGTCGCTGGGAGCGCGCAGCGGCGTGATCATCATCTTGAGGTCGCCGCGCTGGATCACCTGACCTGCCGGAGCGTAGGTGATGTTCGTGTAGCCGAGCGCGCGGATGTCCTTCTCGAGATCATCGGTCGGGTACTCCGGGAGCAGCACCTCGATGTCCTTGCGGATGTAGCGCTCGAGGAGACGCGGATCGAAGTGGTCGCGGTGGCGGTGCGAGATCCAGAGGAAGTCGGCTTCGCGTCCGAATCGCTCCCAATCCAGCCCCCGGTTGTCCGGGAACGGGAACCAGGATCCGTAGAAGGAGGGTCCGAGAACCGGGTCGCAGATGATGTTCCCGCCCACGGTCTCGATGAACATCCCGGCGTGGCCGAGTCCGGTGATCCGCATTGCATTCCTCCCGAAAGTGAACCGTTCGATTGTACCGAGGGCTCCCTGTGCGGCCGGTCGACCGAGCCGGGAGTATTCATCTCACCCCTCGAACAAGCCGCGGATGTCGTCGGCGGTCAGCGATTGTGCGAACAGCGCTTCCTCATCGAGGACGGCGGTGAACAACCGGGCCTTGCGGCGCTGCAGCTCGAGCACCTTCTCTTCGATGGTCCCGGTGGAGATCATCCGGTAGACGAACACCTGACGGTCCTGTCCGATGCGGTGCGTGCGGTCGATCGCCTGCGCCTCCGCCGCGGGATTCCACCACGGGTCGAGGAGGAACACGTAGTCGGCTTCGGTCAGCGTGAGGCCGAATCCCCCTGCCTTCAAGCTGATCAGGAACACCGGCTGCTCCCCGCCGGTGAATCCGTCGACCACCTTCTGGCGGTGCCTGGTCGTCCCGTCCAGATGGGCGTAGGGGATTCCCGCGGCATCCAGGCGGGCTGCGGCCAGGTCGAGGAAGGACGTGAACTGACTGAACACCAGGGCCCGGTGGCCCTCGGCCTGGAGCTCGATCACCCTCTCGAGGAGGACGTCGAGCTTGCGCGAACCGATCTTCGCGTCTTCCGGGTCGATGAGACCGGGAGCGAGGCTGAGCATGCGCATCAGGGTGAGCGAGCGGAACACGATGAAACGGTTGCGATCGAGGTCTTCGAGTAGGCCCAGCACCTTCTGACGTTCCCGTTGCAGCACCGTCTCGTACAGGGCACGGTGGGAGGCACCGAGCTCGACCTCGAGGATCTGCTCCTGCTTCGCAGGGAGTTCCGGAGCGACGATCTCCTTCGTGCGCCGCAGCAGCAACGGGCGTATCCGTCGTCGCAACTGCGCGAGGCGTCGTTGCCGGTACTCGCCGCCCTCCTCGTTCTCCGGCACCTTGCCCTGCTCGATCGGCTGGATGTACCGCTCGCGGAACTTCCGCGCCGACGGGAAGAGTCCGGGCGCCGTGAGCTTCAACAGTGCCCATAGCTCGCTGAGGCTGTTCTCCATCGGGGTTCCGGTGACGGCGAAGGTCACATCGGCCGAGAAGGAGGCGACGGCGCGGTGCAGCTTCGTCGCGGGGTTCTTGACGAACTGCGCCTCGTCGAGGATGAGCCCCGCCCAATCCACAGCCGCGTACTCGGCCTCGTCGAGCCGGGCGACGGCATAGGTCGTGATCACGAGGTCGGTCTCGCCGAGGTGGTCGACCAACCCGGGACCCTGGGTGCTCGCCCGGAGCAGCACTCGAAGCGAGGGCGTGAATCGAGCGGCCTCGCTCCGCCAGGTGGCCAGCACGGAGGTGGGTACGACGACCAGGAACGGGCGATGCTCCCCCGCCTCCCTGGCGTGTGCGATGAGTGCGAGGAGCTGGAGCGTCTTGCCGAGTCCCATGTCATCGGCGAGGATTCCTCCCAGGCCGTGGTTCCAGAGGAATGCGAGCCAATCCAGCCCCTCCTTCTGGTACGGCCGCAGCGTGGCGTTCACCGCCGGCGGCACCGGAACCGAGGGCACGGAGGAAGCACGACGCAGAGCGTCGGCGGTGGCGCGCCAGGTGACGGCCGGGAGAGCCTCGTCGGCGAGGTCCTCGAACTCCTCCCAGAGGTCTGTCTGATACCGGCTGATCCGAGGACCCGTCTCCCACTCGTCGAGCGCGCCCGCTTCGTCGATGAGCTCACGCAGGTGATCGAGGGCGCGATGGTTCAGCGAGAAGTAACTGCCGTCGACGAGGAGGAGCTTCTTCCGACCGGTGCTCAGCGCCGTGAACAGCGGTTCGAACGGGATCGTGCGCCCATCGATCTTGACCAGAACACCGAGGTCGAACCAGTCCGGATCCGCGCTCTCCACGGTCGACACGGTGATCTCCGATTCGCCCGTCAGCTCGTGATAACTCTTGCGCCGACCCGAGACCACGACCGTGACGCCGTGGGCTTCGAGAGCGGGGACGATCCGGGTGACGAACTCGGCTGCCGCGACGTCGTGGAACGAGCCCGCTGCCTGGAGAGCCTCCCCCAGATGCTCGGTCCAGACGTTCTGAAGCGCGTCCCGGTGCGCCGCCTCCGCCGTGGTGTCGCGCACCGCATGGTCGCTGGCGGCGAACGGAACCCGTCCGAATCCGCGATACTCCCACGCGAAGGTATAGGAGACCGTGTCACCCCGACGGAACGACAGCTCCAGCACGGCATGAGGTGCGGGCAGCGCAGGCAGTTCGACACGGTCTGCGGAGCGCACGGTGATCCGACGCCCGAGCAGCGGATACGCATCCTGGAAGAACGCCGCTTCGTCGCCCGCCGGAACCTCGAGACCCGCCGCGGGACCGATCAGGGTGTGGACGGGCTCGCTGAGCGGTATCTCGGCGAGTGTCACGTGCAGACGCGTGCCGTGCTGCGCGATCTCGTACACGCCGCTGCGACCGATCGCCCGGACGTCCCGGGCCTCGACCTCGCGGCCGTCGATCGTGATGTCGGGGCGCACCACGAGTCCTCCGTCCTCAGCGCGTCCGATCGTCGCGCCGATCGTGGCCTGCTCCGCCACGGCGACGCTCGTGTTCTTCTGCGTGGCGACGAGCGGTATCCCGAGGTCCGCAGCGGCTCGCAGGTGCCCACAGCAGGCCGGATTCGATCAGATCCGCGACCAGCCAGTCACCGGCGGTACCCGACAAGAGAGTGTCCCGGGCGATGCTCAGCAGATCGGCGAACCACCGCGATCGATCCCGCCCGTACTGCGAAGACGAACGCCGCACCGCGTCCCACGTCGCAGACCCCTGCACCCAGGCATCCGTCGCGGCGCTCCGCTCGAGCGGGCGGATCCCGAGAAGGATCTCCCCCGTGCGCTTCGCCACGTCGCGGGCTGTGGCCGTACGCTGCGGCCGCGAGGCCCAGGGGTTCGCCCCGCGTCCGTCGCGCACCCGCAACTCGACACCGAGCGCGAGGGGCGTCTTCGCGTCGTCACGCGAAGGACCGAGGATCGTACGCCAGTCTGCGTACGGCGGCCCCTCGGATCGGGACGGTTCGAACGGAAGAGCCATGCTTCCATCCTCTCCGCCACCGCCGACAGTACGACGCGTCGGACGGGTCAGGCCGCGCGAGCCACCCGGGCGAGGACGCCGTGCACGAAGGCCCCGGAGTCGTCGGTGGAGAACTCCTTCGCGAGTTCGACGGCCTCGTCGATCGCAACCGCAGTCGGCACTTCGTCGTTGTACAGGATCTCCCACACCGCGATCCGGAGCAGCGCGCGATCGACCGCGGGCATGCGCTCCAGCTTCCAGTCCCGACTGTGCGTCGTGATCTGCTCGTCGATCTCGTCACGGGTGTCGATGATGCCGTCGACGATCTCGCGCGCGTAGAGCCACGAGGCCTCGCGTGCGGGCTCACTCGCGGCGCGCTTGGCCTCGGCGGCCAGGGTCACGGCGAGGTCGTCCCCGCGCACATCGGAGGAGAAGAGGATGTCGAGAGCGCGCTTGCGCGCCTTCGTCCGGGCGCTCACGCCTTACTTCTCGCGGCCGAGGTAGTCACCCGTGCGGGTGTCGACCTTGACCTTGGTGCCGGCCTCGACGAACAGCGGCACCTGGATCTCGTAACCGGTCTCGAGCGTGGCGGGCTTGGTGCCTGCCGACGAGCGGTCACCCTGCAGGCCGGGCTCGGTGTAGGTGATCTCCAGGATCACGGAGGCCGGGAGGTCGAGGTACAGGGGGTTGCCGTTGTTCAGGGCGATCGTGACGGCCTGGTTCTCGAGGAGGAAGTTCTTCGCGTCGCCGACCGTGGCGGCCCCGACGGTGATCTGGTCGAAGTCCGTCTGGTCCATGAACACGTAACCGTCGCCGTCCGTGTACAGGTAGGTGTAGTCGCGGCGGTCGACGTTCTCGATCTCGATCTTGGCGCCGGCGTTGTAGGTGCGGTCGACGACCTTCCCCGACACGACGTTCTTCAGCTTGGTGCGCACGAACGCGCCACCCTTGCCGGGCTTCACATGCTGGAACTCGATGACGCTCCAGAGCTGCCCGTCGATGCTGAGGACGACGCCGTTCTTGATGTCTGCGGTAGATGCCATGCGCTGCGAGTTCCGTTCGTGTGTCTGCGGGGTCGGACGAGACCGACAGTCGATTCTACGGGATGAGTGCGGCGAGCTGTCGCACAGCGTCTGCGTAGCCGTCGACGCCACGGCCGGCGACCCGCACGGCCGCCACATCTTCCAGGTAGGAATGGTGGCGGAAGGCCTCACGCGCGAGCACATCGGAGATGTGGACTTCCGCGAACGGCAGCGCCACCCCGGTGAGCGCGTCACGCAGCACCACCGACGTGTGCGTGAGCCCGCCCGGATTGATCACGATCCCGGCGCAATCCTTCCGGGCCGCATGGATCGCGTCGACCAGCACGCCCTCGTGGTTGCTCTGCAGCGCCCGGACCTCGAATCCGACCGCGGCTGCGGCCTCGGTGGTGATCCGCTCCACGTCCGCGAGAGTCGCCGTGCCGTACACGTCGGGCTCGCGGGTACCGAGGAGATTCAGGTTCGGCCCGTTGACCAGGAGGATCCGGCGGCTCACTCCCCGACCTCCTGATAGGCGGCGAACAGCAGCGACTCGTCCGGAGCCTGCAGGACGGTGGGCTTCGCGAGGTCGTCGAGGAGGATGAAGCGCAGCATCCCGCCGCGGCTCTTCTTGTCGCGCTGCATGGTGGCGAGCAACTGTGGCCAAGCCCCCGCACGGTACGAGGTCGGAAGGCCCAGCGACTCCAGGATCGTCCGGTGCCGCTCGGCAGCGGAGTCGGACAGACGACCCGCGAGCCGCGAGAGCTCGGCGGCGTAGAGCATCCCGACCGAGATCGCGGCGCCGTGCCGCCAGCGGTACCGTTCCGCATGCTCGATCGCGTGTCCGAGCGTGTGCCCGTAGTTGAGGACCTCGCGGAGTCCGGCCTCGCGGAAGTCGTCCGAGACGACCTTCGCCTTCATGTCGATCGCCAGTTCGACCGCGCGGCGGAACTCCTCGGATGTCGTGTCGACGGCGCGGAGCGGATCGGCCTCGATGATGTCCAGGATCTCCGGAGCCCAGATGAATCCGGCCTTGACGACCTCGGCGAATCCTGCGGTCGCCTCGTTGGGACTCAGGCTGGCGAGCTCGTCGAGGTCGCCGACCACGGCGCTCGGCGCCCAGAACGCCCCCACGAGGTTCTTGCCCTCCGCGGTGTTGACACCGGTCTTGCCGCCGACCGACGCATCGACGAGGCCCAGTACCGTGGTCGGCACCTGGATCAGCTGCACGCCTCGCAGCCAGGTCGCGGCGACGAACCCGGCGAGGTCGGTCACCGCTCCCCCGCCGTATCCGATGACCGCATCGCTGCGGGTGAAGTCCGCCTGGCCCATCACCTGCCAGCAGAAGGCCGCCACCTCGATCCGTTTGCCCTGCTCGGCATCCGGGATCTCCGCGAGCAGTACCTCGCGCGGACCGTCGGTGGTGTCGGCGAGAAGTCTGTCGCGCAGCTCGGCCGCGCGGGTCGCGAGCGTGGGCGGATGCACCACCAGCACCTTGCGGACGCCCGGCGCGAGCGCGGCGGAGACCCGATCCAGGATTCCGCGTCCGATCGTGATGTCGTAGGCGTCGTTCCCCGTGACGCTGATGGTCGTCGTGCTCATCGCTGTTCTCTCCTCCATGTCACGATGTCATCCGCGATCTTCTGCATCGGACGACGTGAGGTGTCGAAGGTGGTCGAGGCGACCTCGGCGTACCACCCCCGGCGTTCCTCGAAGATCTTCTTCCAGCGCTCCACCGGATCCTCATCCCCTGACAGGAGGGGGCGGTTGCTGCCCCGGAGCCTGTCCGCCACTGCGTCTGTGTTCACCGTCAGAAAGACCACAGGATGCGCTTTCAGGAGTTCGCGGGTGGCCGCCTGCGTGACCGCGCCTCCACCGAGGGAGATCACGCCCCCGTCGGCGAGGGCCCGGGCGACCGCGGCGCGTTCGAGCTCCCGGAAGTGCGCCTCTCCGTACTCGGCGAAGATGCCGGGGATCGGACCGTGTTCCGCCACGATGCGTTTGTCCGTGTCGACGAAAGCGACGCCGAGCCGCCGAGCGACGCGGCGTCCGACGCTGGTCTTGCCTGCGGCCATCGGGCCGACCAGCACCAGCGTCAGCGGATCAGCCGCGCTCGTCATGCGCGATGAGCGCCGCCTCGGACGCCGGTGTCGTCCGCAGCCCTGCAGGGATGCCTTCGAGGTAGCCCTCGAGGTTGCGACGGGTCTCGCGGATGCTGTCGCCACCGAACTTCTCGAGCACGGCGTTCGCGAGCTCCACGGCGACCATCGCCTCGGCGACCACTCCGGCGGCGGGCACAGCGCACACGTCGGAGCGCTGGTGGTGAGCGGTGGCGTCGTCACCCGTGGCGGTGTCGATCGTGCGGAGGGCATGCGGAACGGTCGCGATCGGCTTCATCCCGGCGCGGACGCGCAACACGGTTCCGGTGGACATGCCGCCTTCCGTGCCTCCGGCCCTGTCCGAGCCGCGCGTGATGCCGTCCGC
The DNA here is from genome assembly GCF_049099505.1 of Microbacterium sp. IO18. NCBI lineage: Bacteria > Bacillati > Actinomycetota > Actinomycetes > Micrococcales > Microbacteriaceae > Microbacterium > Microbacterium sp. IO18. Next base: position 428,757 of record NZ_JBMJAF010000001.1, on the reverse strand, counting down.
GGTGGCGAAGAGCTCATCGTGGGCGGCCGAACCTCGGCGGCGCGTGGCCTCGAAACCGTCGCCGACCTCGACGCCCTTGATCGCCTGGATGCTCATGAGCGCCTGAGCGAGACGCGCGTCGAGGCGTCGGTCCCAGTGCACGTGGGAGCCGAGTCCCGGAGGAAGACCGTACGCGAGCACCTCGACGATGCCGCCCAGCGTGTCGCCGTCCTTCTTCGCGTCATCGACCTCGGCCACCATCAGAGCGGAGGTCGCGCCGTCGAAACACCGGAGCGGATCGGCATCGAGCGCCTCGACATCGTCGGGCGTGGGGAGCGGAGACCCTTCGGGCACCCGCACCGGGCCGATCGACAGGGTGTGGCTGACCAGTCGGATGCCAAGCTCACCGAGGAACGATCGGGCGATCGCCCCGAGCGCGACACGCGCAGCCGTCTCCCGAGCACTCGCTCGTTCGAGGATCGGACGCGCCTCGTCGAAGTCGTACTTCTGCATGCCCACGAGGTCGGCGTGCCCCGGACGTGGACGGGTGAGGGGCGCGCTGCGCCCACGGGACTTGTCGGTGAGCTCCACGGGCTCGGGGTTCATGACCTCGATCCACTTCGGCCACTCGGTGTTGCCGATGCGCAGAGCGATCGGGCTGCCGAGGCTCTTGCCGTGCCGCACACCGCCGGAGATGGTCAGCGCGTCCTCCTCGAACTTCATGCGCGAGCCACGGCCATAGCCCAGCTTGCGACGAGCGAGATCGGCCTGGATGGCCTCGGAGGACACAGGGACGCCGGAGGGCAGGCCCTCCATGACGGCGATGAGTTCTGGGCCGTGCGATTCGCCGGCCGTGAGCACGCGGAGCATTGCTCCAGTCTCCCACGGGTTGGCCCCCTCGCCGCGCCGCGTTTCGACGCGGCCCGCTCAGAGCGCGGCGCGCATGGCGGAGACGACCTCTGCTTCGGCGGGCAGCGGGAGCGTGGGATCCCCGTGCCGGAAGATCCGGATCTGGCGCACGGCCTGATGCAGCAGCATCCCCAAGCCGGACACCACCGTGCCGTCGCTCCAGCGGGACGCGAGGGCGGAGGGCCAGGGCGCATAGGCAGCATCAAACAAGGCTCCGCCGGTCTCGGCCAACCCCACCGCGGTTTCGACAGGAAGGGCGGTCGCACTGGGCAAGGTCGAGAGGGTCAGATCGACCGTGTCGCGTCCGCCGTCGAGGGAGCGCGCTTCGACCGGAATACCCAAGCGGTCGCCGAGGGCGACGAGTGCCTTCGCCCGCTCCGGGCGTCGAGCCCGCACCTCCACGTGCTTCACCCCGATCTCGGAGGCGGCGACGAGCGCGGACGCGGCAGTGGCGCCGGCACCGATGATGCGCGCCGTCTCCGCAGCGGTGATCCCCGCCTCCGACAGCGCGTCGACGATCCCGCCGACATCGGTGTTGAAACCGGCGGGCGCCGCCCCGAGCACCAGGGTGTTGACGGCGCCCGTGAGCTCTGCGTGGCGATCCCTCGTCGCAGCGGCGCGGTAGCCCTCCCCCTTCAACGGCATGGTCAGCGACAAACCACGCCACGTGTCGTCGAGTCCACCGAGTGCGGCGGTGAAGGCCTCCGCAGAGACCTGACGCAGTCCGTACTCCCAGCTCAGACCGAGGACCCGATACGCGGCGGCATGCAGGTCAGGGGACTTGGAGTGCGCGATCGGGTCCCCCCAGACCGCGAGTCGCACGGAAGCAGGGGACGTCATGCCTGTGTCTTCTCTCGCCTGTGTCTGCTGATGTGCGTCTCTGATGAGAGGGGCACGAAATGGATGTCAGCTCACAGGGTACTTCCTGGCGCAGGGGCCAGCCGACCAAACAGTTCCAGAAGAACCTCCGCGTGGTCGGAACCGGCCTCACGGATGCGATCGAGTTCTACCTTGTTCGCAGTGAGAGCCGTCCGCTCGTTCAGCTCCTGAGCTACGTAGAGTGCCCGCGAGTATCCGCTCGATTCCTGGCACGTTGCGTCGACGACCGCGACTCGCTTCTCCTCGGACGCCGCTGTCCGTGAACGCTCGGCCCCCCAGAGACCGAATCGTGCAGCCCTCGTCTGGTCGCTCAGGACTGAACGCGGATTGTCGACGCCGGGGAGCACATCCTGAACACAAGCCTTCCACTGGACAACGGCTGCGCGCACGCCCTCATCATCATGTGCCGCGTCTAGTGCATCGTTCTTTAAGTTAACGACAAAGTTGTAATCGTCCGCGAACGTCGATGAGGTGTACGAGTACTGCGCACTGCGGAGACAGCTGTCGTAATCGCGCGAGAAGCCGGGTGATGGCGTGTACGTGCTCGCAAACGCGGAGAATGCTTCGAGCGCGTGAGCCCACTGCGGATCTGGCGCTGGAGCGTCGTGGTAGCCCCACTGCTCAGCGATTGTTCGGTCGAATAGCCGGTGGCCGATCTGGTTGAAGTTCGCGGGCCACGAGAAGTCAGACGAACGGCCAGGCACCGGCCACTCATAACCCTCCTGCAAAAGACACTCTCCGACAAGCAGACTTTCTACGTAGTCGTGGAGTTCTGGCTCGAATCGGAGGTAGTCGTCCAGAGGCATCTGCCATTGCCTGAGCGCATCTTCGGTGAACGTTGCCGCCGAAGCCACGGCGACCGCCGGTTCCCGCTCGACGTCATCTGCACAAGAGGTCATCACCACGGTCGTGAAGACCGTCAACCCGGCGAGAAGGAATCGCGCGTGGCGAGGCAGGCTTCCGTCACGCGTGGACACCGCGCGAAATGCCGTCACCAGTGTCAACGACAGGTGGAGGTGCCTGAACTCGAAAGCCGCGACGAGAAGTAGACGGACGACGCGACGTTGTCCCATGCGCCCATCGTCGCCTTTGTCGCGCCTCGAGCCATCCAAAGCGGCGTTCCACCGCCCTTGTAGGCGTCCCGATAGATGTAGAGCGAATCAGTGCGACCATTGTTGACCACCGATGAAACCGTGTTGTCGTAGCCGTACCAGGCCAGGTTGTCGATGCAGTTGGCGAACCGCAGGTTGTCCAGCTGACCGCCTGTGCCGTAGTAACCCCGGAAGGAGTCCAGCCGCCAAAGACAAGCGTCACCGTCGTTGCAGGAGTAAACCGGTGCTGCGTTCGCGGGAGCGGCGACGAGGAACCCGCCGGCGACGGCGAGGGCGATGGCTACGCCCGCCGCGCTCAAACGACGACGAACATTCTTGAAGATGCTGGATTTCGGCACTGAATTCCCCCCGGAGTTAGCTTCGATCACCGACCGACGGCGATTCCTTGCCAAACTATCGGGTCGCAGACGCTCAAGACAAGGGTTCGTCGCACGCTACTCCGCGTAGCAGCCTGCGTCAGGGTTCTCCTTGCACCATGCGTGCAGCTTCTTCTCTGCCTGCTGCTGTTCGGCATAAGTGGCTGAGAACACGGTCTCGCCGGTGCTCAGGTTGACAGTGACGAAGTAGAACCATGGTCCGTCCGCGGGGTTCATCGCCGCATCGATCGCCTTGTCGGTCGCGGTTGCGATCGGTCCCTTCGGGAGCCCCGGGTGGATATAGGTGTTCCAAGGGTTCGGGTCCGTCAGGGCCTTCTCAGACGACCCAGCAGCGCCCGCATGGAGCTCACCCACGCCGTATTGTGCGGTTGAATCCATTTGGAGCAAACCATTGGTCTCGCTGTTCCCTGGAGCCAAGCGGTTCTCAATGACTCGCGAAACCTTCGGGAAGTCATCCGTGCGCCCCTCACGCTGGATGATTGAAGCGATCGTGAGGACGCGCTGCTCATCGCCAGCAGGGACGCCAGCCGCGGCCAACGACTCCCGGGTTCGATCAACCATCCGCTGGATCACCTGTGTGGCGCTAGCCTCTGGATCGAACGTGTACACAGCGGGAAAAAGCCACCCCTCGAGACTGTCAGCATCGACTCCGTAGGCGGTCGGGTCGCTTACGGCAGCTTGGAGGTCTTCCAATGGGATGCCAATGGTCTCCGATACCGACGGAAGGAAATTCTCGATAGTCGCTCCTTCGGGAATCGAGACGGTGTTCTCGAGCTTGTTCGCGTCGTCCCGGAGCGCCGCGAGGGCGGCCTCGGCCGTCATCTTCGTCTGCAGCTTGTACACGCCCGGGTAGAAGATCACGGCGATGTTCTCGTCGACGAGGTAGTCGTAGAAGACACTCTCGGTCTTCGTCACCCCCGCCTCGTACAGTGCGGTCGACACGGGAGAGCCGGTGTCGCCCTCCTTGATCGTGACGAAGGCCTCGCCGGTCGCCAGACCCGGCTCCCAGTCCTTCGAATCGCCCCAGCCCAGCGCGTCACTGATCTTCTCGCCGTAGGTGTTCGCCACCCAGACTCCGGCCGCGGCGATACCGCCGAAGATCACCAGAACGATGATCAGCGCGATCAAGCACCCCTTGCGGCGCTTCTTCTTCGGCGCGGCGTCGATGTGATCGTCATGGGGGACGAAGAGGTCGTCCAGCCCACCGCCGAGCACAGGCTCCTGTGTCGCCGCGGCACCCGAAGGCGACTCGATCCGGGGCACGGCACGGGTGGGGGTGTCCGCGGCATCCGCGGAGGCACGGACCGGAGTCGGCGAGGGCAACCCACCGGCGGCGGCGACGGCGTCGTCCGCAGAAGCGCGAACCGGCACGGGAGAAGCCTCGGCCGGAGTATCGGCACCGGTGACGGGGCGGGACTCCCCCGCGGCCGCTTCTCTGGCCGCCCGACGGGAGCCCGGAACGGGCGCGCTGTTGTCGACCGTGGGAATCTGCGCGGTCGGCTCGGGCAGGTTCTCGAAGAGATCCCCCAGGCGGGAATCTGCGTCGTGCCGCGGCGTTTCGTTGTCGCGTTCGGACATCGTCAGGCGTGCTCCTCGTCAGGCGAGATGACGGCACCGGCCGGGTTTCCGGTGCTCTTCTCCATATCGATCGCCTGCTGCAGAAGCACCACGGCGGCGACCTGATCCACAATGCTACGAGACTTCTTCTGAGATCTCCCGGAACTGCGCAATGCGGCATGCGCCGTCACGGTGCTCAACCGCTCGTCCACGAGCCGCACCGGAGTGCCGCTGCGCCGGCAGAGCTCGGCGGCGAACTCCCGCGCGTCCGTGGTCGACGCGGTATCCGCACCCTGCATGTTGACCGGCAGACCGACCACGAACTCCAACGGGTCGTACTCGCTCGCGATCTGAAGGATCCGGGCGATCGAGGCCTCGTCGCGAGGCACTGTCTCCACGGGGACGGCCAGCATCCCGTCGGGGTCGCAGCGCGCGACACCGACCCGCGCGCGCCCCACGTCGATGCCGAGCCGCACACCGCGGCGGAAAGTGCTCACGCGCCGCGCAGCTCCTGTGCGATGGCTTCGAGCGCCGCCGGCAGAGCCGCCGTGTCGGCGCCGCCACCTTGCGCGACATCATCGCGCCCGCCGCCACCACCGCCGAGCACGCCTGCCGCGCGCTTCGCGAGCGCACCGGCCTTCGCTCCCGCCGAGCGTGCCGCGTCATTGGTCGCGACGACGACGACGGGCCGCCCGCCCACGACCGCGCCGAGTGCCACCACAGCGGCATCTGAGCCGAGCCGATCGCGCACGCCGTTGACGAGGTCTCGCACGTCATCCGCCGATGCGACTTCGCCCAGACTCTGCGCGGCCAGTCGGAACGCACCGACGCGCGTCGCGGCGTCGACGATGGCCGGCACCTGTCCGGCTCTCTCCTTCGCCTCGAACTGCGCGATGCGCTTCTCCGCAGCCTTCAGGCTGGCCGTCAGGTCGGCGATCCGCTCCGGCAGCTGCTCCCGCGGCGTCTTGAGGGAACTCGTCAGCTGCGACACGATCGCCCGCTCAGCCGCGAGCTCACGGAAAGCATCGGCGCCGACGAGAGCTTCGATACGACGGTTGGAGGCGCCCACCGAGGACTCCCCGACCAGGCTGACCAGCCCGATCTCGGCACTGGTGGTCACGTGCGTCCCGGCGCAGAGTTCCCGCGACCACGGCCCACCGATGTCGACCATGCGCACGACGTCGCCGTACTTCTCGCCGAACAGCGCCATGGCGCCGGCTTCCTTGGCCTCGTCGAGCGAGACGATGCGCGTGGTCACTTCCAGGGCGTCCTGCACCGCGCGGTTGGTGATCTCCTCGATCTCGCTGCGCGTATCGATCGAGAGCGCCTGCGACCAGGCGAAGTCGAAGCGCATGTAGCCGGCACGATTCAAAGAACCGGCCTGCGTCGCCGTCGGACCGAGGGTGTCACGGAGCGCGGCGTGCACGAGGTGCGTGGCCGAGTGCGCCTGGCGGGCTGCACGGCGGTTCGCCGCGTCCACCACCGACGTCGCGACGTCGTCGACGGCCACGCTTCCGCGCGTGACTTCGACGGTGTGGCTGATGAGTCCGGGGACCGGCTTCTGAACGTCGAGCACTTCGAGCGCGTAGCCCGGGCCGACGATCGTGCCCTTGTCGGCCACCTGACCACCGGACTCGGCATACAGCGTCGTCTCGGCGAGCACGACCTCGGCGATCTGCCCTTCGGATGCGCTGCGCACAGGCACTCCGTCGACGAGGAGGCCGAGCACGCGGGACTCGACCTCGAGCGCGGTGTATCCGTCGAAACCGGTCTCGCCCAGGGAGCGCAGCTCCCGGTAGACCGATACGTCGGCGAGCTGACGCTTGCGGTTGCGGGCGTCGTCCTTGGCCCGCTGACGCTGCTCCTGCATGAGCGTGTCGAAAGCGGCGCGGTCGACGTCCAGTCCCGCTTCCTCAGCGACTTCGAGCGTGAGGTCGATCGGGAAGCCGTAAGTGTCGTGGAGCAGGAACGCCTCGGGACCGCTGAGCGTCTTCCCCCCGCCCTTCCTGGTCTCGTCGAGGGCGAGATCGAGGATCGTGGAGCCGGCCACGAGGGTCCGGCGGAACGTCTCCTCTTCGGCGAACGCCGACGCGGACAGTACCGCCCAGTCCCTCTCGAGTTCCGGATAGGTCGTCTTCATCACATCGCGCGATGCGGCGAACAGCTCGGGGAACACCGGCTCATCGACGCCGAGCAGTCGCATCGAGCGGACCGTGCGGCGCATCAGACGGCGGAGGATGTACCCACGCCCCTCGTTGGATGGACGCACCCCGTCGGACAGAAGCATGAGGGAGGAACGCACATGGTCGGCGACCACGCGGAATCGCACGTCGTCCTCATGCTGCACACCGTACGGGCGGCCGGAGAGCTCGACGGCGCGATCCAGCACCGGACGCACCTGATCCGACTCGTACATGTTGTCGACGCCCTGCTTGAGGAACGCGACACGCTCGAGTCCCATCCCGGTGTCGATGTTCTTCATCGGCAGCTCGCCGACGATGTCGAACTCCGTCTTGCTGCGGATGTTCTCGATGAAGTCCTGCATGAACACGAGGTTCCAGATCTCCAGGAACCGTGAGTCGTCGACGGCGGGACCGCCGTCCTTCCCGTAGGCCGGCCCGCGGTCGAAGAAGATCTCGGAATCAGGGCCGCCGGGTCCGGGCTGCCCTGTGTTCCAGTAGTTGTCCGCGCGCCCGAGGCGCTGGATACGCTCCGGCTTGAGACCGATGATGTCGCGCCAGATGGCCTCGGCCTCGTCGTCCGTCTCGTAGACGGTGACCCACAGGTCCTTCTCGTCGAAGCCGAGCCCCCCGTCCGACTCGGAACCCGTCAGAAGTTCCCAGGCGTAACGGATCGCGCCTTCTTTGAAGTAGTCGCCGAACGACCAGTTGCCCAGCATCTGGAAGAAGGTGCCGTGACGGGCGGTCCGACCGACCTCTTCGATGTCGTTGGTGCGAATGCACTTCTGCACGTCCGCGATCCGCGGATGCGGCGCAGGGACGACGCCCGTGAGGTACGGGATCATCGGCACCATGCCGGCGACCGTGAACAGCAGCGACGGGTCGTCGCTGACGAGCGAGGCCGAGGGGACGATGAGGTGGTCGTTCTTCTCGAAGTAGTCGAGGTAACGCTGCGCGATCTCCGCAGTTTTCATAGAGTGCCGGGTGTCCTTGCGTGAAGATGCCGCGCCGGGGCGCTGCTGCGGTGGTTCAGTTGTCGCCCGGCTCCGTGAGCCGTGCCTCCTGCTCGCGGTAGGCGTCGCCGAGGATCGCGGTGAATCCGTTGATCCGGGCGTCGACCTCGGCGAGGATGTCGTGACCACGCGGGTCCTTATTCATGAAGTGAGCCGCGACGAAGCCGCCGATCACACCGATCAGGAACCACAGCACGTTCTTCATGTCGTCATCCTTGCCTTTGACCCGCGAAGGCGCGGTGTCACCATCGTATGCGGAAACGACAGGAGGCGTCGGGAATCCCGACGCCTCCTGCCTGATTGCTCTTTCGCTGTATCAGCGAGCTGCGTAGTACTCGACGACGAGCTGCACTTCACAGGTCACGGGGACCTCGGCGCGCTTCGGGCGACGGACAAGACGCGACTGGAGCTTGTCGAGCTCGACCTCGAGGTAGCCGGGAACGGGGGGCAGAACCTCGGCGTGACCGCCGGCTGCTGCCACCTGGAAGGGCTCGGTGCCCTCGCTCTTGGCCTTGACGTGGATGAGCTGACCCGGCTTCACGCGGAAGGACGGGCGGTCGACGAGCTGGCCGTCGACGAGGATGTGACGGTGCACGACGAGCTGACGAGCCTGCGCGGTGGTGCGGGCGAAGCCCGAACGCAGAACCAGAGCGTCGAGACGCATCTCGAGGAGCTCGACCAGGTTCTCACCGGTCAGGCCGTCGTGACGACGGGCCTCGTTGAACGTGTTGCGCATCTGCTTCTCGCGGATGCCGTACTGCTCGCGAAGACGCTGCTTCTCACGCAGACGGACGGCGTAGTCGCTGTCTGCCTTGCGCTTGGTGCGGCCGTGCTCGCCGGGAGCGTAGGGACGCTTCTCGAGGTAGCGGGCGGCCTTCGGGGTGAGCGGGATACCGAGGGCACGGCTCAGACGAACCTTGCGACGGTCCTGGGACTTCGTGGTCACGAAGCTTTCCTTCCGATGACGTGGTCGCGTCTTTCACGACTCACGGACGTATCGTCCGCGTTCTGCCTTGGAGCGCACGCCGGGGCGCCAGCAAGGTGGGGTGTGAACGAGGAGATGCCCGAAAACTCGGTTTCGAGCCGCTCAAGTCTAACAGATCGCGGTTCCGCAACTGCGTGGTGGCTCAGCGGTCGCCGAGGATACGGCGGATGCGCTCGAGCCGCGCGGCGATGTCACGCTCGGCACCGAGGTTCTTCGGCTCGTAGTAGTGCTTGCCGTCGAGCTCGTCGGGCAGGTATTGCTGCGGCACCACGCCGTACTCGCTGTCGTGGGAGTACACATATCCCTTGCCGTGTCCGAGACGCTTCGCTCCCGGATAGTGGGCATCGCGCAGGTGCAGCGGCACCCGTCCGAACCCGCCGGAGCGGATGTCGGCGATCGCCGCGTCGATGCCCACGTAGGCCGCATTGGACTTCGCCGTGGTCGCGAGATACACCGTCGCCTCAGCGAGCGGGATGCGTCCCTCCGGCATGCCGATGAAGGCGACCGCATCTGCCGCCGCGACGGCGATGCCGAGAGCTTGGGGATCGGCGAGGCCCACGTCTTCCGAGGCCGAGATGACAAGACGTCGAGCGATGAAGCGGGGGTCCTCCCCTGCTTCGATCATGCGCGCGAGGTAGTGGAGTGCGGCATCGGGGTCGGATCCTCTGATCGACTTGATGAACGCACTGATGACGTCGTAGTGCTCGTCACCCTGACGGTCGTATCGCAGCAGAGCCTTGTCGACGGCTTGCGCGATGTGGTCGGCGGTGATCTCCGCGGCACCCGACGACGCATGCGCCGCTGCGGCCCCGTCGTCCGACTCGTCCTCTTCGCCGGTGTCGGCCGCGTGCGAGACGGCGACCGCCGCGCCTGCTTCGAGACCGGTGAGGGCACGCCGAGCATCCCCCGACGCGAGCCGGATCAAGGATGCACGCGCTTCGGGGCTCAGGACCACGGCGCCGTTCAGCCCCCGCGCGTCCGTCACCGCACGATCGACGAGCACCCCGATGTCCTCATCGGTGAGGGGCTGGAGCGTGAGCAGCAAGGAGCGCGACAGCAGCGGCGAGATCACCGAGAAGGAGGGGTTCTCGGTCGTCGCCGCGATCAGGATGACCCAACCGTTCTCGACACCGGGAAGCAGCGCGTCCTGCTGCGCCTTGGTGAAGCGGTGGATCTCGTCGAGGAAGAGGATCGTCGTCTGCCCGTAGAGATCGCGCTGCGTGATCGCTTCCTGCATCACCTCGCGGACGTCCTTCACACCAGCGGTGATCGCCGAGAGCTCGACGAAGCGGCGCCCTGAGGACCGTGCGATCGCCTGAGCGAGCGTGGTCTTGCCCGTGCCCGGTGGGCCCCACAGGATCATCGACACGGCACCCGGGGAGGTCGCCTGCGGGTCGGCGAGGGCGACGATCGGAGAACCGGCTCGCAGAAGATGACGCTGTCCCGCGACCTCATCGAGGGAGACCGGGCGCATGCGCACGGCGAGGGGCGTCTGCCCGGAGAGCAGCGCGGCGGGGGACGTCATCCATCCAGGCTACCGGCGGGCTCGGACACTTCGGGCGACCGCGCGCATCCCGGTAGGCTCTCAGGCGACGTCGTGTCATGGCGTCGGGATGGGAGATCGAGGCATGGCCGCACGCGGTTCCAAGAAGGCACAGTCGCGCACGTCAGCCGAGCGCGCACGGCTGCACGCCGCCCGCACGCAGTGGCACGAGGGCCAGATCCGTCGTCGCGTCCGGGACAACACGATCGCCGCGATCGCCGCGAGCCTCATCATCGTCGCCGCGATCGGCAGCCAGGTCGTGCATGCACAGGTCACCGCACCCGAGCCTGATCCCACGCCCGCTCCCACCGTGGAACCGACGACCCCTCCCACGGACGCCCCGTCGGAGACCCCCACGCCGCTCCCCTCCGACACTCCGGCCGGATAGCAGGTTCCGCGACCTGATCACTGCTCGGTGACGGCCAAGCGATAGCCGCGCTTGACGACGGTCTGCACCAGATCGATACCGTCGAGCGACTCGCGAAGGCGCGCCACGGCGACCTCCACCGCCCGGCCGCTGCGTTCCCCACCCGGGAGACCTCGGCCGAGCTCGGCGCGCGAGAGGACCCGACCACCTGCGAGGAACAGCGCTTCCATGACGCCCGTGGCCCCACGAGACAGGGGGATGAACCGCTCGTCGACGACGACACCACCGCTGCGCACCTCGAGGCGGCCCGCGTCGGTGACCAGCGCTGCCGTACCGCTGTCGTAGTGCGCGACCACCCCCCGGGCGAGTGCCGTGACGCTGGATCCCTCCGTGCGCATCACGGTGAGACGGGCGATGCCCAGACGGTCCGCATCCTCCCGGTGGAGCGCTCCGAGAAGCAACCTCCCCGAATCCGATCTTCGGCGGATCGCCTCGAGCGCTCCTGTGCTCTCGGCCGTCTCGAGCCAGGGCGCCGTGGGGGCCAGGAACAGCACGGCGTCGATCCCGCCTCTCGCTGCACGTTGGACGACGCTCCGCAGGGCGGCGGACGTCCGTGCACCCCCTCGTGGCACCGTGACGCGGAACACCGCCGCCCCCGCGTCCGTCAACACCCCGGTGAGACCTTCCGATCGTCCGTCGGCGACACCGTCGCGCGGGGACTCCGCAGCTCTCGCATCATCCGACACGATGATCCTGCATCCCGCGAGCGGCGGGCGTCGACCGGTCGCCGGGGTCATGAGGCAGGACTCCCCACCCGACGAAGCGGCACTCGGCGGGCGCTCCCCTCGCCCGCGCGAGCTTTCCCCGGCTTCCCCTGATGCGGCAGGCCCTTCTCCTGCACGTCCGATGCCACTCGCGGATCGTCCAGGCGCGGCAGATCCTCGGCGACGAGGAGCACCGCTTGTTCGCCGGCGCCGGACGCCGACGCGAGTCCCGCCGCAGCCAGACCGGCACGCACGGACCGCAGGTGCTCGGTCCGCACTCCCCGCAACTCGATCCTCGCGTCCGCGATCCGTGCTCGCAATCCGTACCGTTCGGCGAGCTCCCCGATGGCCAGCAGCTCCTTCGGGGTGAGCGTATCGTCGCGCATCACCGGAGAGACGACGTGCGTTCCGTCCGCCAGGACCCGGCTGTGGCCCTCCCTCTGCGCCTCGGGCGCCGCCGTCGCATGCCGGAGATCCCGCTGGACGGCGATCTGCAGGAGAACTCGAGCGATCGCCAGTGTGCATCGCCGACAGCCACGTGCGAAGCCGAAACGGTCGCGGATCGACGTGAACGTCACCTCGACGGCTCCGCTCACGGTAGCGAGGAGGTCCTGCGCGCTCAGGGTGGCGTGATCGCAGATCTCCACCGCATCCGCGCCACCGACCGCCGAGAGCAGGCGTGCGGCGTGAGCGGGCCGCCACGCTTCTCCGACCAGAGCCCGGAGCGCCGCATACCCACTCGTGTCGCCGACCAGGATCCCTCCGACCACCGTGCGTCCGTCGTCGGAGACCACGAGCTTGCGATAGATCCCCGCCTGGGGATCATCGTGCGTGACGATCTCGACCGCGGACGTCGGCGAGGCGAGCGGATCGCCGAACGTCGCGATGTCGACCCCGGCGACCGCGACGTTCCCGCCTTCGAGGTCGCGAGGGAGACGTGCGTCCCTGCCTCGAACGTGCGCTGCGGCGACGTCAGCCGTGACCCGCACCGCGCCGACGTACCCGGGGCCTCGTCCTTCGAGGCGCGCCACCTCTCCGATCGCGAGGATGCTCGGAACCGAGGTCTCACCTCGTTCGTCGACGAGCACGCCCCCTTCAGGATGCACACCGAGACCGGCGTTGCGGGCGAGCTCATCGCGGGCACGCACCCCGACGGTGAACACCACCACGTCGGCGCGTTGGAACGAGCCGTCCTGAAACTCCAGCGAGGCGACCGAGCCCGACTCGTCCGGATCGAGTCGCGTCGTGCGGACGCCCGTGCGCACCGGGATGCCTCGTTTTCGGAAGACGCCCTGCACCACGGCTGAGGCCGACCGATCGAGTTGGCGGGGCATCACGCGGTCCGAGAACTCGATCACCGTCGTGTCGACCCCCAGCTCGTTCAACGCCTCGGCGGCCTGAAGACCGTGCAACCCCGCACCGACCACGGTCCCGCGCAAGGGACGCCCGAGTTCCCGGGACCTCGACCCCACGAACGCTCGGATCGCCTCGACGTCTTCGACGGTGCGGAACCCGAAGCACCCGGGCAGGTTCGCGCCATCCACGGCGACCTTCGCGCCGAAGGAACCGGTCGCCAGCACGAGCGTGTCGTAGGTGTAGGTGCGCCGTGCTCGCGTCCGCACCGTGTGTCCCGAAGGGTCGATCCGGAGAACCCGGTCGTCGCGGATCAGCCGAACCCGGTCGTCGCGGAACACGCTTCGCTCGAGTTGGATCTCCTCCGCACCGACACCCGAGAACACGCGTACCAGCGCCGAGCGGTCGTACGGGCCCGATCCTTCGTCACCGATAACGGTCACCCGCACCGGCGCATCGGGATCGCGGAGCAGCTGTTCGACGAACCGATGGGCTGCGACACCCGCTCCGACGACCAGGATCTCGCTCGCCGCGGGTGCCGTGCCGTTCATCGTGCTCCTGTCGACCGGAAGACTGTCGTCCTGGTGACGATAGGAGCGTCGTGTTTCCCGGAGGTGACGCCGAATGTTTCCTCCGTCGAACTTTCTGCTCACAGAACGGTAACGACCCGGCATCAGGAACCACGGCCTCACCCCCGGTGCTCGGGCGTACTAGGCTGAGCCTCGTCCTTTCCGCCTCCCGCGGCCCTACCGCGCAAGGAGAATCACGTGTCTGCCACCGAGCCTTCGAAGCCGACTCCCCCCGTCCCCGGACCGCCCGCCGTGCCGATGCCGCGAAAGGCGCCGACGCCGGCCGCCGTCGCGCCCGTCGCCTCGGTGCCGGCCGCATCATCGACATCCGCCGAATGGGGCCGCGTCTCCGACGACGGAACCGTCGAGGTCCGCGAAGGCGACACCTGGCGCGTCGTCGGACAGTACCCCGACGGCACACCGGAGGAGGCTCTCGCCTACTTCGTGCGCAAGTTCGACGACATCGCGTTCAAGGTGCACACGCTCGAACAGCGTCATCAGGCCGGTGGCGCATCGGCCGCCGACCTCGTCAAGCAGGCGGGTCACCTGATCGATGAAGCGACGGATGCCGCCGCGGTCGGCGACCTCGAAGGACTCCGCGACCGCCTGAACGCCCTCACCTCTTCACTGTCCGAGGCCACCGAGCAGGAGGCGCAGCAGGCCAAGGCGCTCGTCGACCAGGCGATCGCCGAGCGCACCGCCCTGGTGGAGAAGGCGGAGGCGATCGCCGCCCGCGATCTCAGCAAGGTGCAGTGGAAGCAGGTGACCGCCGAGCTCGGGGAACTGTTCGACGCTTGGCAGGCCCAGCAGCAGAACGGCCCTCGTCTGTCGAAGGGCGTTTCGCAGCAGCTGTGGAAGCGTTTCCGAGACGCACGCGCCGTGGTCGACAAGCAGCGCCGGGCCTTCTACTCGGAGCTCGACGATGCACACAAGCTCGCTCGCGACGCGAAGACACGTCTTGTCGAGCGCGCCGAGGCTCTCGCCCCGCGCGGAACGGACGGCATTCCGGCGTACCGCACTCTGCTCGACGAGTGGAAGGCCGCCGGACGCGCAGGACGTAAGGCGGACGACGCACTCTGGGCCCGATTCAAGGCTGCAGGCGACGCCCTGTATGCCGCCCGCGCGGAACAGTCCGCCGCCGAGGAAGCCGAGTCCGCGCCGAAGATCGAAGCACGCGAAGCTCTCCTCGAAGAGGCCAAAGCTGTCGCTGACGAGTCGAACATCAAGCGCGCTCGCGCCCTTCTCACGCGTATCCAGCGGCAGTGGGATGAGATCGGTCGTATCTTCCCCCGCGAGAAGGAGCGTGCTCTCGACGACAAGCTCCGCACCATCGAGCAGGCGCTCAAGGCCCGCGAGGACGTCGACTGGAAGAAGAACAACCCCGAGACCAAGGCGCGCGCGAACGACATGAGCTCGCAGCTGCTCGAGGCCATCGAGAAGCTCGAGGCCGAGGTGGCCGCAGCCGAGAAGGCCGGTGACAAGAAGGCCGCGAAGGAAGCGACGGACGCCCTCGAGGCTCGTCGCGCCTGGCTGAGCGCTCTCGGGGGCTGATCGGTTTCTCCACAGTTCTCCGCGCCCACGGCGCAGGCGGGGTGCAAGACGACAGACTGACGTCATGCACCCCGCTTTCCTCTACCTACCCGGCGAACGTCTGAGCGAGAGCGAGCTCAGCGCCGCACGGATCGACGGCCATGTCGTCGAGGTGGGTGACGCCTACATCCCGGCCGACCTGGTCGCAGGACCCGACGTCCGCGCGAGCTCGGTGGCCGCACTCGTCCAGCCGGGCACGGCTGCCTGCACGCAGACGGCCGCATGGATCCACGGCGCCGGAGACGCTCCCCCGGTCGTTCATCATGTGAGGCGCTGTATCGAACGTCGGATCCGACCGATCACGAGTGCGCGCCTGGTCTTCCACGACACCGTGCTGCCTGACGCCGATGTCGAGCTGATCGGCGGCGTTCCGGTCTCGACACCGGGGCGCACGATGCTCGACCTCGCCACGACGCTCCATCGCGACCCCCGCGTCCTGGTCTGGATGGACCGACTCGCGGTCGCGGCCCCCGGCACCGCGGAGCTGGCTGTCGCCGCTCTACGCGACCTGCGGAGGGTACCGGGGAGCCGTGTCGGGCTGGCCGCGCTGGAGCGACTCGCGCTCAGGAGGAGGTGACGCGATAAACGTCGTAGACGGCGTCGATACGTCGGACGGCGTTGAGCACGCGGTCCAGGTGCACCGCGTCACCCATCTCGAACACGAAGCGGCTGAGTGCCAACCGCTCGTCCGTCGTCGTCACCGTGGCGGAGAGGATGTTGACGTGGTGTTCGCTGAGGACACGCGTCACGTCGGAGAGGAGCCCCGACCGGTCGAGAGCCTCGACCTGGATCTGGACGCGGAACACGCTCTTCGTGGTCGGAGCCCAGGACACCTCGACGAAACGATCCTGCTCGGATTCCAACGCCTTCACGTTCACGCAGTCCGCCCGGTGGACCGACACTCCGCTGCCGCGAGTGACGAAGCCGACGATCTGGTCACCGGGCACCGGGGTGCAGCACTTCGCGAGCTTCACGAGGATGTCGTTGGCCCCCCGGACGAGCACGCCCGAGTCACCGGAACGCGGCTCCCGGCTCGGTACGCTGCCCGGCAGGTCGATGGCACCGGTCGTCGGGTCGTTCGCCGCCACCAGGGCGGTGACCTTCTCCAGGACCGACTGCGTCGAGACATGACCCTCACCGACGGCGGCGTAGAGCGCGGAGACGTCTTCGTAGTGCATCCCCCGAGCCACCTCGGCGAAAGAGTCGTGGCTCATCAGACGCTGCAGCGGCAGGTTCTGTCGACGCATCGCCCGTGCGATGGCCTCCTTGCCCTGCTCGATCGCTTCCTCGCGGCGCTCTTTCGTGAACCAGCCACGGATCTTGTTGCGGGCGCGCGTGCTCGCGACGAAGCCGAGCCAATCCTGGCTGGGGCCGGCGTCGGGGTTCTTCGACGTGAAGACCTCGACGACGTCGCCGCTCTTGAGCTCGGACTCCAGCGGCACGAGTCGGCCGTTGACCTTGGCCCCCATGGTGCGGTGGCCGATCTCGGTGTGGACGGCGTACGCGAAGTCGACCGGAGTGGCACCGGACGGGAGACCGATCACGCGCCCCTTCGGTGTGAAGACGTACACCTCCTTCGCGCCGATCTCGAAACGCAGGGACTCGAGGAACTCGCCCGGGTCGGCGGTCTCCGCCTGCCAGTCCGAGATGTGGGCGAGCCACGCCATGTCGGTGTCGGAGGCACGCACCTCAGTCTTGCCGCCGCCGTTCATCCGCTCCTTGTACATCCAGTGCGCGGCCACTCCGTACTCGGCCTGCTGGTGCATCTCGTGAGTGCGGATCTGGATCTCGACGGTTCGGCCCGACGGACCGATCACCGTCGTGTGGAGCGACTGGTACAGGTTGAACTTCGGCGTGGCGATGTAGTCCTTGAACCGCCCGGGCAGCGGTGTCCACCGTGCGTGGATCGCGCCGAGGACCGCATAGCAGTCGCGCACGGAGGCGACGAGCACGCGGATTCCGATCAGATCGTAGATGTCGTCGAACTCCCGCCCGCGGATGACCATCTTCTGGTACACCGAGTAGAGCTGCTTCGGACGGCCGACGACCTTGCCGCGGATCCGGAGGTCGCGCAGGTCTTCGTCGATCTCCTCGACGACCTGGTTCAGGTACTTCTCCCGCTGAGGCGTGCGCTGGGCGATGAGACTGTGGATCTCGTTGTAGATCTTCGGGTGCAGGACCGCGAAGGAGAGATCCTCCAGTTCCGACTTGATCGCCTGGATACCGAGTCGATTCGCCAGCGGCGCGTAGATCTCGAGGGTCTCCTTGGCCTTCTTCGCCGCCTTCTCCGGCGGGACGAAGCCCCAGGTGCGCGCGTTGTGCAGGCGGTCGGCGAGCTTGATCAGCAGGACGCGGATGTCTTTCGACATCGCCACGATCATCTTGCGGACGGTCTCCGCCTGGGCGCTCTCACCGTACTTGACCTTGTCGAGCTTGGTGACGCCGTCGACGAGCATCGCGACCTCGTCGCCGAACTCGGCAGTCAGATCAGTGAGGGCATAGCCCGTGTCCTCGACCGTGTCGTGCAGAAGGGCGGCCGCGATCGCTCGGGGACCGAGACCGAGCTCCGCGAGGATCTGAGCGACCGCGAGAGGGTGGGTGATGTACGGTTCACCGCTCTGACGCTTCTGCCCCTCGTGCTTCTCCTTGGCGACGGCATAGGCCCGCTCGATGACCGAGAAGTCGCCCTTGGGGTGGTTCACACGCACCGTACGGATCAGATTGTCGAGGTCGTTGATCCTCGACGCGCGGGAGAAGATCCGGGGAACCAGTCGTCGCAGACTAGAACCCTGCGTCGACGTCTGCGGTTCCGCCATCAACCCACCTCCCGATCAGTTCATCCTACGCGTGCTGTGCGGGCCGAGCTCCCGCTGCGGGCAGCCGATCAGGCTTCGACGGATGCCCTGCTGCGGGCGTCGCGGATGCGTGCGTCCCGCTCCTTGAGCTGCGGCTCGTTCTCGCGGAACAGCGAGTAGAGCGGCGCGGCCACGAACAGCGTCGAGTAGGTGGCCACCAGGATGCCGACGAAGATCGACAGGGAGATGTCGGTGAGCGACTCCGCACCGAGCCAGAAGGCACCGATGAAGAGCACCGCGCCGACCGGAAGGGCGGCGACGACAGACGTGTTGATCGAGCGCACGAGCGTCTGGTTCACCGCGAGGTTCACCGATTCACCGAACAAGCGGGCAGACTTCTCCCCGTCCTCCGTCGTGTTCTCTCGAATCTTGTCGAAGACGACGGTGGTGTCATACAGGGAGTAGGCGAGGATCGTCAGGAAGCCGATCACCGCCGCCGGCGAGATCTCGAATCCGGCCAGGGCGTAGACGCCCACCGTGATCACGAGCACGTCGAGCAGGCCGATGATCGCCGCGGCCGACATCTTCCAGGTGCGGAAGTAGATCGCCAGGATCAGGAAGGTCAGGGCGAGGAAGATCGCGAGACCCCACAGTGACTGCTTGGTGACGTTCTCACCCCACGCCGGACCGATGAACGACGAGGTGACGTTGGCGGCCTCGACGCCGTAGGCCTCTGCGAGTGCGTCGGCGACCTGCTGCGTCTCGGCGGCGCTCATCTGGTCGGTCTGCACGCGGATGTCGGCGTTGTTCACGACGACGACCTTGGTCGAAGCGCCGGGCACGACCGACTGGACGGCCTCGGTCGCGGCGCCCTGGTCGAGCGTCTCGGGGGCCTGCACCGTGAACTGCGACCCGCCGGTGAACTCGATCGAGAACTGGATGGGGCGGAACAGCGGAACGAGCGCGGAACCGACCACGAGGGCGATCGCGATGATGAACCAGAGCCGACGCTTGCCGACGAACGGGAAGGAGGTCTTCCCCGAATACAGATTGTTGCCGAACTCATTCATGGAAGGCATCAGGCGTCTCCCTCACTTCCGGCGTTGGTCTGTCTGTCGCCCGCGAGCGCTTCCGCGCGTTTGCGTTCGGCGATGGTCTGTCGACGTTCTGCTTCGCCGCGGGACCGCGAGTTCTTCGCGCCGCGCCCGGCCGAGGCCGTCGAGACCTCCCGGTACTGGGAGCGACTCCGATAGACGGCGCCGAGCGCCTCGGGGTCGAGCCCCGACAGCTTGTGTCCCCCGCCGAAGAAGCGCGTGCGGGCGAGCAGTTGCATCACCGGGTGTGTGAAGATCACGAAGATGAACACGTCGATCAGGGTCGTGAGTCCGAGCGTGAACGCGAAGCCCTTCACGGTGGCGTCGGCGAGGATGTACAGCACGACAGCGGCGAGGACGTTGATCGACTTCGAGATGTAGATCGTCCGCTTCGCGCGACCCCAGCCGTCTTCGACGGCAGCCGTGATGGACTTGCCGTCGCGGAGTTCATCACGTATTCGTTCGAAGTAGACGATGAACGAGTCGGCCGTGAAGCCGATCGAGACGATGAGGCCCGCGACACCAGCGAGCGACAGGCGGAAGCCGATGCGCCAGGCCAGGATGCAGATGATGATGTAGGTCAAGATCGCCATCACCGCGATGGAGGCGATGATCACCGATCCGAGCGCGCGATAGACGATGAGTGAGTAGATCGCGACGAGGGCGAGACCGATGAGACCGGCGATCAGACCGATCTGCAGCTGCTGGGTACCGAGCGTCGCGGAGATCGTGTCGGAGCTCTGCACGGTGAAGCTGAGCGGCAGCGCACCGAACTTGAGCTGATCCGCGAGCGTGGTCGCGGTCTCCTGCGTGAAGCTACCCGAGATGCTGGGGCGTCCGTCGAGGATGACGCCGTTCATGCGCGGCGCGCTGATCACGTCTCCATCGAGCACGAAGGCGAACTGATCGCGCGGCGAGAGCCCATCGATGCGGTTCTGGTTCAGGCGCGTGCTGACCTTGCCGAAGGCGTCTCCGCCCTCGCCGTTCATGGTGAGCTGGACGATCCAGGCGCCGGACTGCTGGTCGCGACCGGCGGAAGCGTCGGTGATGGCGGTGCCGTCGAGCTCGGCCGGACCGAGCAGGAACTTCTGCGTGTCATCCGGCGAGCAGGCGATGACCGGCTCATCCTTCGGCGCCCGGGCCGGGTCGTTGTCGGGGTTCGCGCAGTCGTATGCCTGGAACTCCGCCGCGAGCTTCTCGGTCACCCAGGAGAGATCGCTCGCATCGGTCGGCGTCGCGGTCGGCGTCGCGTTCAGGGTGGGATCGGGGGTCGGGAACGGCGTGGAGTTCCCGTCCTCCCCGACGAACTCGGTGCCCGCCGCGTTCGTGTAGAGCACGGGCCGAAGCTCGAGCTGTGCACTCGCCTGAATCCGCTCACGGGTCTGCGCGTCGGCCTCGCCCGGGATCTGGACGACGATGTTCTGCCCGCCCTCGGTCGTGATGTCGGCCTCAGCCACACCTGACGCGTCGACACGTTGCCGGATGATCGCCGCGGCCTGGTCGAGCTGTTCCTGCGTGGGAGCAGCTCCGTCTTCCGTCTCGGCGCTCAGGACGATCTGGGTGCCGCCCTGGAGGTCCAGCGCGAGCTCGGGCGTCCACGAACTCGCCGGCGCCCCCTCAGCGTCCTTGAAGACGTACACACCGAGCGAGTTGATGCCGAAGAGCACGCCGGTCACGAGGAGCAGGCCGAGGAGGACCCGCCAGGCGTGACGGACGGGAGAGGATGAAGCCACGTGTGTTCAGCTTTCTGAAAGGACGGAGATCCGGCGGGCCGTGTCGGCCGCGGACTTACTTGTCGTCGGCGTCCCGCTCGAGGCGGGCGCGGGTCTCCTCGGGGGTCTCGACCGGAGGCGCGGCCGGCTCGTCCGCATCCTGCTCCTCGACGGCGTCGACGGGCGTCTCGACGACGGCGTCCTTCGGTTCGACGACGCGCAGGATCGCCTGGCTGTGGACGTCGATGATCGTGCCGGGCGCGATCTCGACGAGCGCCGGGGTGTCGAGGTCCTCGGGATCGTAGGAGACGATCGTGCCGTAGATGCCGCCCTGCAGCAGCACCTTGGCGCCGGGAACGGTCTTGGTCGCCTTCTCCTCCTGCTCGGCCTTCATCTGCTTCGTGCGCTTGCGCGTGTTGAAGATCATGAAGACGAGGAGGACGGCAAGAAGGCCGAAGAGCAGGAATTCCATGGGCATGGGGGAAGCGCCTTTCTCAGGTGCACGCTCCAGCCTTTGGGCGCGCGAAGGTATCCGGGAAGTCTTCAGTGATTATAGGTCATCCAACTTAAGCATCCCGTCCGGATGCGGAACGCCCAGGTGGGTGTATGCGTCGGGCATCGCCACACGGCCGCGCGGAGTCCGGCCCAGGAAGCCGATGCGCACGAGATACGGCTCGACCACGCTCTCCACGGTCTCGCCCTCTTCTCCGACGGCCACGGCGAGCGTGCTCAGGCCGACGGGACCTCCACGGAAGCGCCGCACGAGGGCATCGAGGACCGCCCGGTCGAGCCGATCGAGGCCGATCGCGTCCACGTCATAGAGCTCCAGCGCCGCCCGCACGTCGCCGATCGTGGCCGCGCCGTGGCCGTGCACGAGCGCATAGTCCCGGACTCGGCGGAGCAGACGGTTCGCGATACGCGGTGTGCCCCGAGAACGGCGCGCGATCTCGGACAGCGAGTCGGTCGGCAGATCGACGCCCAGCACCGCGGCGGAGCGCGCGATGACCTGTTCCAGCTCGGACTCCTCGTAGAACTCCAGGTGCCCCGTGAACCCGAAGCGGTCCCGCAGCGGGTTGGGCAGCAGGCCGGAGCGGGTCGTCGCCCCCACGAGAGTGAACGGCGAGAGCTCGAGCGGGATGCTGGTCGCGCCCGCGCCCTTCCCGACCATGATGTCGATCCGGTAGTCCTCCATCGCGAGGTAGAGCATCTCCTCCGCCGAGCGGGCCATGCGATGGATCTCGTCGATGAAGAGCACTTCCCCCGGGACCAGGCTCGACAGCAGCGCCGCCAGGTCGCCCGCGTGCTGGATCGCGGGGCCGCTCGAGAGACGCAGCGGCCGCTCGCTCTCGTGCGCGACGATCATCGCGAGCGTCGTCTTCCCGAGCCCCGGCGGGCCCGCCAGAAGGATGTGATCGGCCGGCCGGCTCTGGAGTCGCGCCGCTTCGAGGAGCAGCTGTAGCTGTCCTCGGACTTTCTGCTGCCCGACGAAGTCTCCGAGGCTCGTCGGGCGCAGCGCGCCCTCGATCGCGAGTTCGGTCTCGTCCGAGGGTTCCGACGCGTCGAGAGGGTCAGACATGCGGCTGGCCTCCCTTCGCCGGACCCAACAGGGCGAGGGTGCGTCGGAGCAGCGCCGCGACAGATGCACGCTCCGCCTCCGTGGCCTCCTCCGCCGTCTGGGCTGCCGCTTCGGCGGCGATCTTCTCCGACCACCCCAAGCCGACCAGGGCGGCGGAGACTTGGGTGACGACATCGGTGTTCCCCGCGGCGACGGACGTGGACGGGGCGGCGAACGCCTGCACCTTGCCCGCGAGCTGGAGCACGATGAGCTTGGCCGTCTTCGGGCCGATCCCGGAGACGCGCCGGAACGGCGCATCGTCCTCGGCGGTGACGGCCTCCGCGATCTGATCGGTGGTGAGGTGCGACAGCACGCCGAGCGCCGACTTCGGCCCGACTCCGGTCACCCCGATCAGGAGGCCGAAGATCTCGAGTTCACCGCGGTCCGCGAAGCCGAACAGCGACAGGGAGTCCTCTCGCACGATGAGACTCGTGTGCAGGAGGAGCTTCTCCCCCACCGTGGCGGTGTGCGCGACATCGGCCGGGACGGCGACGGCGAACCCGACCCCGCCCACATCGATGACGACCTGATCGGACGTCGCGTGCAGAACGACGCCGTGCAGAGAGGAGATCATCGTCTCAGCCTACGGTGTAGGTCGTAGCTATGTTCGAGCGACACGCTCCGCCGCGGCCCAGGCGCGTTGCGCGGGCGTCAACGCGCTCTGACCGGATGTGGTCGGTCCTCCGCGACGCCAGGCATGACAGAGCGCGATCGCCAGAGCATCCGCCGCGTCGGCGGGCTGGGGCAGCGTATCCAGACGCAGGATCCGCGCGATCATGGTCTGCACCTGCCGTTTGTCGGCGGCGCCGTACCCGGTGACGGCCGCTTTCACTTCGCTCGGGGTATGCGTGGCGGCCGGCAACCCGGACTCGGACGCGATCAGCAGCGCGATCCCGCTGGCCTGCGCCGTGCCCATCACCGTGTGCGTGTTCTGCTGAGCGAACACCCGCTCGACGGCGACGGCATCGGGCCGGTGCTCAGCGATCACGGCGCGGATCCCTGCGGCGACGATCGCGAGGCGATCACCGATCTCCGCATCCGGCGACGAGCGGATGACCCCCACGTGCACGAGGGTTCCCCGACGGGAACGGTCGACGTCCACGACACCGACACCGCACCGGGTCAGGCCCGGGTCGATGCCGAGCACGCGCAGAGAGGAAGCCACTCCCCCAGGCTAGGCGGCGGAGCGGACACCGCGGGTCCGGCGCGCCTAGGCCTCGTCGTTCTCCAGCTCGGCCTGGACCTCGGTGCTCAGGTCGAAGTTCGTGAAGACGTTCTGCACGTCTTCACTGTCTTCGAGCGCATCGATGAGACGGAAGACCTTGCGTGCGGTGTCGGCGTCGATCTCGACCTTGAGGTTCGGGACGAACTCGACGTCAGCGGATTCGTAGTCGATCCCCGCTTCCTGGAGCGCGGTGCGCACGGCCACCAGGTCGGTCGCCTCGGTGATGATCTCGAAGCCCTCCGCGTGCGGCTCGATCTCCTCGGCGCCCGCCTCGAGCGCGGCCATCATGACGTCGTCCTCGGTGGTGCCCTCGGAGCCGACGACGATGACGCCCTTGCGGCTGAAGTTGTAGGCGACGCTACCCGGATCGGCCAGCGTGCCGCCGTTGCGGCTGAGAGCCGTCCGCACCTCTGCAGCCGCACGGTTCTTGTTGTCGGTCAGACACTCGATCATGAGGGCGACGCCGTTGGGTCCATAGCCTTCGTACATGATCGAGAGGTATTCGACGGCCTCGCCGCCGATGCCCGCACCGCGCTTCACCGCACGGTCGATGTTGTCCTTGGGGACCGAGGTCTTCTTGGCCTTCTGCACCGCGTCGAAGAGCGTCGGGTTGCCCGCAAGATCGGGTCCGCCGAGCTTCGCCGCGACCTCGATGTTCTTGATGAGCTTGGCCCAGGACTTCGCGCGCCTGGAGTCGATGATGGCTTTCTTGTGCTTCGTGGTCGCCCACTTGGAATGCCCGGACATAAGTCTCCGCTCGTCGTATCCGCCCCGGAGCGTGCCCAGGGCATCGACCATTCTATCGAAAAGCCACGGTTGCCCGAGTGGCGTCCACTGCGGCCGACCGCGCGGCCGTCAGTCGCGCGGGTCTCGCGCGGGCAGCCACTGCGACCGTGCCGGCCTCGCGTGACCACTGGTGCGATGGGGCCTCCGGGTGTAGGCCTGAGGCATGAAAGAGACGGCTCCCGACGACCGGACCCGCGCACTCGAGACCGCGCACGATGCCGCGCTCCGCTTCCTGGACTCGGTGGCCGAGCGGCCGGTGTGGCCGAGGGCTTCGCTCGACGAGATGCTCACCGCCTTCGGGGGTCCGCTCCCCGAACACGGTGTGGACGCCGCGGCAGTCGTGGAGGAAATGGCCGTGCTCGCCGATCCCGGACTCGTCGCGATCCCCGGCGGCCGGTTCTTCGGTTTCGTGATCGGCGGAACCCATCCGGCAGCCCTGGCCGCGGACTGGCTCGTCTCGGCGTGGGATCAGAACTCGGGCTCGTCGACTCTCACGCCGGCCACTGTGGCGATGGAACGCATCGCCGGGCAATGGATGCTCGAGGCCTTCGAGCTCCCCGCGACCGCCAGCGTCGGCTTCGTCACGGGCGGGCAGCTCGCCAACTTCACCTGCCTCGCCGCCGCGCGGCACTCCGTGCTGGCGCGCGCGGGGTGGGACATCGCGGAGCAGGGATTACACGGGTCTCCGCCGCTGCGTTTCGTCGTCGGCGCCCACCGGCACGGCTCCATCGACCGCGCCGCCCGGTTCCTCGGGATCGGGCGGGCCGAACTCACGATCGTCCCGACCGACGGCCAAGGGCGCATGAGCCCGGAGGCGCTCGATCAGGCACTCGTCGGCGCGGAGGGACCCCTCATCGTGTGCCTGCAGGCGGGAGAGGTGCACACCGGCGCCTTCGACGACTTCGCGACGTTGATCCCCCTCGCCCGCCGGCACGGTGCATGGATCCACGTCGACGGCGCGTTCGGACTGTGGGCTGCGGCGTCTCCCGGGCTGAGCCACCTCACCGCCGGCATGGCGGACGCCGACTCCTGGGCGACCGACGCGCACAAGACGCTCAACGTGCCGTATGACTGCGGCATGGCGATCGTGCGCGACCCGGCCGACTCGATCGCCGCATTCCGCACCGGAGGCGACTATCTGATCTATTCGGGGCTCGACCCGTGGGATGTCACCCCGGAACTCTCACGACGCGCCCGCGGGGTTCCCGCGTGGGCCGCACTGCGCAGTCTCGGTCGGTCGGGCATTGCGGAACTCATTGACCGCCTCCATGCGAACGCCGTCGCGATGGCGGCGGGACTGCGAACCGTGGAGTCGGTGGAAGTCATCAACGACGTCGACTACACACAGGTGATGTTCCGCCTCGGCTCCGACGAAGCGACGCGTGCGCTCGGCGCGGCGATCCTCGTCGACGGGACGGCCGCGATGACGGGGGCCGAATGGGAAGGGCGTGCAGCTCTGCGGTGCTCGATGTCGTCCTGGGCGACCACCCCGGAAGACATCGGCCGCACGGTCGAAGCCATCCGCGGCCTGGTCGCCGCAGGGTCACCCGCCGGTTGACCGAGACCGTGGGCTCCACATCCGGTTGCCCGCTCCGCACATCGTTCCCTCGGACGACCGGCGCACATGGCGCAGGATGGACACATGCGCAGATCGCGACACATCACTCCTGCCTCCCGCTCTTCGGACGTGCGGAACGGCGAGCCGACGCCGGCCGACTCCCTGCGGTACCTGCTCCATCTCCCGGACGACTACGACGCCGACCCCGACCGACGGTGGCCACTCGTCCTGTTCCTGCATGGTTCGGGTGAGCGCGGTACCGACGTCGAGCTCGCCGCCGTGCACGGTCCGCCGAGTCTGGCGGATGCCGGGCAGGAGTTCCCCTTCGTCCTCGTCACGCCTCAGTGTGGCGAATCGAGCCAGTGGGTCGCGGAGCTCTCGACGTTGTCCGTGCTGCTCGACGAGGTCGTCGCAGAGCACCGCATCGATGCGTCCCGCATATCGGTGACAGGACTCAGCATGGGCGGATTCGGGGCCTGGAGCCTGGCGGTGCGCTATCCCGACCGGTTCGCGTCGATCGCGCCGATCTGCGGAGGGCTCTGGATGCAGAGCGCTGCGCCGCTCCGTGACGTCCCCGTCTGGGCTTTCCACGGTGATGCCGACGATGTCGTGCCGTTCTCCGCCACGGAACAGATCATCAGCGAACTCCGAGGCCTCGGTGCCGACGCCCGGTTCACTCGATACGCAGGCGTCGGTCACGATTCCTGGACCGAGACCTATGAGAACCCCGAGCTGTACGACTGGCTCCTCTCCCACCGGCGCCACGTCTGACCGCGACGCTCGGACGGACCTAAGCGCTCTGCGGCGCCCTCGTGCGGTGCCGCGACTCCACCCGTGCGAGGAAGCGTTCGTGAAAGCGGCGCTCCCCCGTGATCTCGGGGTGAAAGCTCAGTCCGAGCAGATTCCCCTGCTCCACCGCGACCACACGCCCGTCGGGCAGCGCCGCGAGCACGGTCGCGCGCGGACCGACCGACTCGACCACGGGCCCACGGATGAAGGCCGCCGACACCGGGCCCCCGCCGAACGCAGGGACCTCGAGTTCCGCCTCGAACGATTCGACCTGGCGACCGAAGGCGTTCCGGCGCACGACGACATCGAGCCCTCCGAACGACTCCTGCCCGTCGATCGCGTCGACGATGTCATCCGCGAGCATGATCAAGCCCGCGCAGGTGCCGAGCACCGGCATGCCCGAGGCGATCGCGTCGCGGATCGGCTCCTGCATGCCGAAGATCCGGGAGAGCTTGTCGATCACGCTCGACTCGCCCCCCGGGATCACGAGTCCGTCGACCGCGGCGAGCTCGTCGGGGCGACGCACCGGAGTGGCATCGGCGCCGAGTTCCGTCAGCAGGGCGACATGCTCGCGCACGTCGCCCTGCAATGCGAGGACGCCGACCTTGCCTCTACCAGCCACGCTCGGCGAGTCGGTGAGGTGCCGGGAGGTCGCTCACGTTGATGCCGACCATCGCCTCGCCCAGCCCACGCGAAACCTCGGCGATGACCTTGGCGTCGTCATAGAAGGTCGTCGCCTTGACGATGGCCTTGGCCCGCTCTGCCGGGTTGCCCGACTTGAAGATGCCGGAGCCGACGAAGACGCCGTCAGCACCGAGCTGCATCATCATGGCGGCATCGGCGGGGGTCGCGACCCCTCCGGCCACGAACAGCACGACCGGGAGCGTGCCGGTCTCAGCGATCTCGGCGACGAGTTCGTACGGCGCTTGCAGCTCCTTCGCCGCGACGAAGAGCTCGTCCTTGGGAAGCGCGGTGAGCGCGGCGATCTCTCCGCGGATCTTGCGGATGTGCTTCATCGCCTCGGAGACGTCACCGGTCCCGGCCTCTCCCTTGGAACGGATCATCGCCGCACCCTCATTGATGCGGCGGAGCGCCTCGCCGAGGTTCGTCGCACCGCACACGAACGGGACGGTGAAGCCGTACTTGTCGATGTGGTTGACGTAGTCGGCCGGTGAGAGCACCTCGGACTCGTCGATGTAGTCCACGCCGAGCTCCTGCAGCACCTGCGCCTCGACGAAGTGCCCGATGCGGGCCTTGGCCATCACGGGGATGGAGACGGCGTCGATGATGCTGTCGATCATGTCGGGGTCGCTCATGCGGGAGACACCGCCCTGCGCACGGATGTCCGCCGGCACACGCTCGAGAGCCATCACGGCGACGGCGCCCGCGTCTTCGGCGATCTTCGCCTGTTCTGCCGTGACGACGTCCATGATGACGCCGCCCTTGAGCATCTCGGCGAGACCGCGCTTGACGCGCGCGGATCCGGTGGTTGTCTGCTCTGCCATGGGGAACTCCTGTCGGATGCACCGAAGTCGGGTTTGATCTAGGTCAAACATAGCACTGTCCGATTCGACCTAGAATCACAGAGGAGGACCATGAGCGACCAGATCACCGGGACGACCGCAGCGGACATCGCCGACAGCGTGCGTTCCTTGCGCGACCGCGGAATCCTCCGGGTCGGGGCTGTCCTCCCCCCGGTGCGCGAGCTCGCTGCCACGCTCGGCGTCAACCGCAACACGGCGGTGGCCGCGTACCGGCAGCTCGCCCAGGCCGGCCTCGTCGTCTCGCGCGGGCGTGCGGGCACCGTCGTGGCGGGTCTCGAATCGGTGGCCCAGGAGGGATACGCGCCCGACACGGTGCTTCGCGACATCGGCACGGGCAACCCCGATCCCCGGCTCATCCCCGACCCGGCACCCGCGCTGATGACGATCGCCTCCCGTCCCGTGCTCTACGGCGAGCCCGTGATCGATCGTGGCCTCGAAGAATGGTCCCGGCAGTGGATCTCGTCCGATCTCCGCGCCGACGACTTCCGGATCACGGTGACGAGCGGTGCCGTCGACGCGGTCGAGCGTCTGCTCGCGCAGGCACTCATGCGCGACGACGCCGTGGCACTCGAAGACCCCTGCTTCCTCGCGAGCATCCACACGGTGCGTCTGGGCGGCTACCGGGCGGTCCCCGTGCCCGTCGACGGCGAAGGCATGACCGTCGACGGACTGCGAGCGGCGCTGGACGCAGGCGTCCGCGCCATCATCTGCACCCCGCGCGCACAGAACCCGACCGGGGCGAGCCTCACGGCGACCCGGGCGGCCGAGCTCCGCGCGATCCTCGCCGAGCATCCGTACGTGCTGATCATCGAGGACGACCACTTCTCGATGCTGTCGCAGCGGCCCTACGAGTCCCTCATCGGCGCCGAACACAGACGGTTCGCCCTCGTGCGTTCGGTGTCGAAGTTCCTCGGACCCGACATGTGCCTCGCGATCGCGGCGACGGATGCCGAGACCGCGGAACGGCTCGCGATGCGCCTGAGCCCGGGAACCACGTGGGTCAGTCACCTCCTGCAACGCCTCGCGCTGACGCAGCTGACCGACGAGACGGTCAGGACCGAGGTCGCCGCGGCGGCTGCGCACTATGCCGAGCGGAATGCGTCGTTCGTCGAGAGACTGCGCGCGCAAGGGATCGACGCGACCGAGTCCGACGGTCTCAGCCTGTGGGTCGAGCTGTCGCGACCCGCGCGGACGGTTGCCGATCGACTCATGCGACGCGGGTGGCTCGCCCGCACCGGAGACGACTTCGCGCTCGACGAACGCGCGGAGCCCTCGCACCACCTACGTCTGACCGTTCACGACCTGTCCGATGCCGACGCGGAGACGCTCGTCGCTGACCTCGTCGCCGCCGGACGATGACCACCACCTGTCGCGGGCAACGCCCCGCCCTGAACGAAAGGGTCGGAGAATGAAGATCCTCTCCATCCAGTCCGCCGTCGCTTACGGACACGTCGGCAACTCGGCGGCCGTGTTCCCGCTGCAGCGCATCGGCGTCGAAGTGCTGCCGGTCTACACGGTGAACTTCTCCAACCACACCGGCTACGGCGCGTGGCGCGGACCGCTGATCGCCTCCGATGACGTGCGTGAGGTCATCACCGGGATCGAAGAGCGTGGCGTCTTCGGGGGCATCGACGCGATCCTCAGCGGCTACCAGGGCGGAGAGGGCATCGGCGACGTGATCATCGACGCCGTCGCGCGGGTGAAGGCGGCGAACCCGAACGCCGTCTACGCGTGCGATCCGGTCATGGGCAATGCCAAGTCGGGGTGCTTCGTCGCCCCGGCCATCCCCGTGCTCCTGCGGGAGCGCGTGGTGCCGGTCGCGGACATCATCACGCCGAACCAGTTCGAGCTGGGTTTCCTCACCGACACCGAGCCGGACACGCTGGAGTCCACGCTCGCTTCGGTCGACCTCGCCCACGCGATGGGTCCGCGGACCGTCCTCGTGACGAGCGTCGAACGACCCGACCGCGAAGAGGGCACGATCGAGATGCTCGCCGCCGACGAGAAGGGTGCCTGGGTCGTGCAAACCCCGCACCTTCCGATGAAGGCGAACGGCTCCGGTGACGTGACGGCAGCGCTGTTCACCGCGCACTACGTCGAGACCGGGAGCGCGAAGGTCGCGCTCGAACGCACGGCGTCCAGCGTGTACGACCTGCTGAAGGCGACGCTGGAGTCCGGCGAGCGTGAGCTCCAGTTGGTCGAGGCGCAGGAGTTCTACGCGAACCCGCAGATGCAGTTCACGGCGCGTCAGGTGCGCTGACCTTCTCGGTCGGCCCTTCCGGCTGCGGCCACGCGGCAGCCACGGCGTGACGCACCTCGCCGAGGAGCTGCGGCAGCGCCTTGGTCTTCGCGATGATCGGGAAGAAGTTCGCGTCCGACGTCCACCGCGGAACCACATGCTGGTGCAGATGGGCATCGACGCCGGCTCCTGCCACCGCGCCTTGATTCATGCCGAGGTTGAAGCCGTCGCACCGGGAGACTTCCCGCAGCACGCGCATCGCGGTCTGCGTGAGAGCACCGATCTCGGCGACCTCCTCCGGCGTCGCCTGGTCGTAGGTGGCGATGTGACGGTACGGGCAGACGAGCAGATGGCCCGAGTTGTACGGGAACAGGTTCAGCAGCACGTAGGCGGTCTCGCCGCGAGCGACCACGAGGCGCTCGGTGTCCGGGAACTTCGGCGCCTCGCAGAACGGACATTCCTCCCGAAGGGGTTCGGGCCCTGCCTGGATGTATGCCATCCGATGCGGGGTCCACAGCCGCTGGAACTCGTCGGGCACGCCGGCCAGACGTCCGGCGTCCTCCAGCGGCTGCTCCCCCTCGGTCACGCCAGGTCCCCTGCTGTCTGCACCAGGGCGTGGCTGTCGATGGCTGCGCGGATCCGAGCCACGGCGTCCGCGATCGGAACCCCGTTCTCCTGGGCGCCGTCGCGGTAGCGGAACGAGACGGTGCCGGCGTCGCGGTCCTTCTCCCCCGCGATCAGCAGCAGCGGCACCTTGCCGGTCGTGTGCGTGCGGATCTTCTTCTGCATGCGGTCGTCCGAAGTGTCGAGCTCCGCGCGCACACCCTGGGCGCGCAGCGTGTCGACGACCTCGCCCAGGTAGTCGGCGAAGTCTTCGGCGACCGGGATGCCCACGACCTGCACCGGCGAGAGCCACACCGGGAAGTCGCCCGCGTAGTGCTCGAGCAGGATCGCGAAGAACCGCTCGATCGAGCCGAACAGCGCGCGGTGGATCATGATCGGGCGCTTCTTCTGCCCGTCCTTGTCCATGAACTCGAGGTCGAAGCGCTCGGGCAGGTTGGGGTCGACCTGCACGGTGGAGAGCTGCCAGGTGCGACCGATCGCATCGCGCGTCTTGAGGTCGATCTTCGGACCGTAGAACGCGGCCTCACCGGGGACCTCGGTCAGCTTGAGGCCGGAGGCGACGGCGACGCGGCGCAGCGCATCGGTGGACGACTCCCAGAACTCGTCCGTGCCGATCCACTTCGACTTCTCGTCGTCCTTCATCGAGAGCTCGAGCTCGAAATCGGTCAGACCGAAGTCGCGCAGCATCGAGAGGATGAACTCGAGGACCTTGGCGACCTCGGCCTCGAGCTGATCGGGGGTCACGAACAGATGCGAATCGTCCTGGGTGAAGCCCCGCACGCGGGTGAGGCCGTGCAGCGCGCCGGAGAGCTCGTTGCGGTAGACCGTGCCGTTCTCGGCGAACCGCAACGGCAGGTCACGGTAGCTGCGCGCGCGCTCCTTGTAGATGAGGATGTGCATCGGACAGTTCATGGGCTTCAGGTAGTAGTCCTGGCCCTGCTTGGTGACGTTGCCTTCGTCGTCGCGCTCCTCGTCCATCACGATCGGCGGGAACATGCCCTCCTTGTACGTGACGAGATGGTTCGACGTGAAGAACAGGTCTTCCTTCGAGATGTGCGGCGTGTACACGTAGGTGTAGCCGCCCTCGATGTGGCGCTTGCGCGCGTGCTGCTCCATCTCGCCACGGATGACGCCGCCGCGCGGGTGCCAGACCGAAAGGCCGGAGCCGATCTCCTCGGGGAACGAGAACAGGTCGAGCTCCTTGCCGAGGCGACGGTGGTCGCGCTTGGCGGCCTCCTCCAGCCGGTGCTGGTACGCGCGCAGCTCGTCCTTGGTGGGCCACGCCGTGCCGTAGATGCGCTGCAGCTGCGGGTTCTTCTCACTGCCCCGCCAATACGCGGCGGCGATGCGGGTGAGGTCCCAGCCGTTGCCGATCATGCGCGTGTTGGGCAGATGAGGGCCGCGGCAGAGGTCCTTCCAGACAACCTCGCCGTCGCGGGTGGTGTTGTCGTAGATCGTCAACTCGCCCTCGCCGACCTCGACGGAAGCGCCCTCCGCCGCTTCCTTCCCGCCCTTGAGGCCGATGAGCTCCAGCTTGAACGGCTCGTCGGCGAGTTCGGCGCGCGCCTCGTCGTCCGTCACCACCCGGCGGACGAAGCGCTGGCCCTCGCGGACGATGCGCTGCATCTCCTTGGTGATGGCCTTGATGTCTTCGGGCGTGAACGGGGTCTCGACGCCGAAGTCGTAGTAGAAGCCGTCGGTGATGGGCGGACCGATGCCGAGGTCCGCCTGCGGGTTGATGCGCTGCACCGCCTGTGCCAGCACATGGGCCGCGGAGTGGCGGAGGATGTTCAGCCCGTCCTGACTGTCGATCGTGATCGGCTCGACCTCGTCGGTGTCGGTCAGGGTCGTGGCGAGATCCTTGAGTTCGCCGTTGACGCGCATCGCGACGACGTTTCGGTCAGTGAACAGGGCGAAGCCGTCATTCGGCCGGGCGTTTTCAGGCACAGAAACTCTCCATCTGGGTCGGTACCCAGGTTACCGGTACGGTCGGGCGCTCCGGACCGCTACGCGACGGCGTCGCACCCGCTCGTCGTCATCGGCGCCGGACATCTCCCGATCCTGCGATCTCCTGGGTGACACGGGCTTCCCCGCCATAGGAGACGTCGCCGCTGCCGTCGATGACGACCGCGAGATTTCCGTCCACGGTCACATCTGCGCTCCCTGAACCGCGGATCGAGACGAAAGCGTCCTCACTGCGCAGATCCTCGGCCGTGTGTTCGCCGGAACCGCGGATCGAGACGTCCTGGGAGCGCGCCGTGCCGTCGATCGCCACCGCGCCGGAGCCGTCGATGCGCACGGTCAGGTCCTCGACGACGGTGTCATGGGCGACGATCTCGCCGGCGCCGTCGACCCGGAGCACAGCCGTCGCAGCATCGATCCCCGTGGCCTCCACGTCGCCCGAGCCGCGCACGGTCACGGTCGGGGCGATCGCACCGGACAGGTCGATACGGGCATCGCCTGACCCCTGCACCACGAGCGATTCGAGAGACGACACGGTCAGCTCGTAGCGGATCTCGCCGTTTCGGAGCACCGGCTCGCCGTCCATCCCGAGCCGCAGGACGCCGCCTTCGACCTGGGCGGTCAGGTGCTCGATGACCCGCTCGCCAGCCGACACGGTGAGTGCGGGCGTCGCGCCGAGGGCCACGGTCAGATCGCCGGAGGTGTCGAGCTCGACCGCGGCGACATCCGGCACCGCACGCTCCTGCGAGACGACCGGTCCCGCGTCGAACGACGCGCACCCCGTCAGCGCCGATGCGGAGAGGGCGAGGAGGAGGACGGAAGAACCGACGAGACGTGAGCGCATGGTCTCAGCGTACGAAGCGTCCGGCGGAGTCCGCCACCCACCGGGGTACGGACCTCGTATGCCCCCTCGGTATGAGTTCGCAGGGCGCGGATCGTCGGACCATCACGTAGCGTGAGGGCATGAGAGCAGTCGCCCGATGGATCCTTGCGATCGCGCTGGGCGCGATCGGCATCATGCACTTCACTTCGACCCGCGGCTTCCGTATCGTCGTGCCCGACTGGGCGGTGCAGGTGACGAAGCTCGACAAGAACGACATCGTCCTCGCTTCCGGTGCCGCCGAGATCGCCCTGTCCGCCGGCCTCATCGCGCTCCCCCGCGAACGTCGCCGGATCGGCTGGGCGACCGCCGCGTTCTTCGTCGCCGTCTTCCCCGGGAACGTCCATCAGTGGCGGACCGGACGATCCACCCCGGGACTCGATACGGATGCCCGACGACTCGGGCGCCTCTTCCTGCAGCCGCTGCTCGTGCTGTGGGCGCTCTGGGCGACGGACGAGCGTCCCCCGCGCCGCCGCTGAACCCGCCTCCGCGGACAGCGTCCATCGTCCTCGGGGTCAGGGACAATGGGGCGATGTCCTCTCCTTCGATCGTCTGGTTCCGTGACGACCTTCGCCTGGCAGACAATCCTGCACTCCGTGCGGCGATCGAGCACGGCGAGCCGATCATCGCGCTGTTCGTGCTCGATGAGGAATCCGAGGGGCTCCGTCCGCTCGGCGGCGCAGCCCGGTGGTGGCTGCACCATTCGCTCGCCTCCCTCGCGGAACGCCTGCATGACAAGGGGGCGACACTCGTGCTGAGGCGGGGCGCAGCAGACGGCATCTTGAGGGAGCTCGTGACGGATGCCGGAGCCGGGGCCGTGTTCTGGAACCGTCGTTACGGCGGCCCGGAACGCGCCGTCGACGCGGGCATCAAGTCGGCACTCCGCGCGGAGGGAGTCACGGTCGCATCCTTCGCCGCGTCGCTCCTCCACGAACCGTGGACGATCACGACCGGCAGCGGCACCCACTACTCGGTCTTCACGCCGTTCTGGCGCGCATGCCTCGCCCTCCCTGCGCCTCGCACTCCCCTCCCCGAGCCCCGGGAGATCGCGGGAGCACCGCGTCCGCCGGCATCCGACGCCCTCGACGACTGGGCGCTTCTCCCCACGACACCGGACTGGGCATCGGGACTCCGCGAGACCTGGGAGCCGGGTGAGCCGGCCGCGCGGCGCCGTGTGAAGGAGTTCCTCGAGAACGACCTTCCCGGCTACGACAGCGCCCGTGACGAGCCGTCTGCGGGCGCCACCTCGCTGCTGTCACCGCGGCTCCGCTGGGGCGAGGTGAGCCCGTTCACGGTCTGGCACGAGGCGGTCGGCGTCGACGGCAGCGGCCGCTTCCTCTCGGAGCTCGGCTGGCGCGAGTTCGCCTGGCACACGCTGTACCACTTCCCGGATCTGGCAGCGAAGAACCTGCGGCCGGAGTTCGACGCCTTCCCCTGGCCGCCGCTCGACCCGTCGCAGTTGGATGCCTGGCAGCACGGAGAGACGGGCGTCCCGCTGGTGGATGCCGGGATGCGCGAGCTCTGGCACACGGGTTACATGCACAACCGGGTGCGCATGGTGACGGCGTCGTTCCTCATCAAGAATCTGCTGATCGACTGGCGACTCGGCGAGGAGTGGTTCTGGGACACGCTGGTCGACGCCGACGAAGCCAGCAACCCCTTCAACTGGCAGTGGGTAGCGGGTTCCGGAGCGGATGCCGCACCGTACTTCCGCGTGTTCAACCCCGAGCTGCAGGCCAAGAAGTTCGACCCGCAGGGCCTCTACATCCAGCGCTGGGCATCCGAGGCGCCGACCGAGCCGATCGTCGATCTCGCGGAGACACGGAAGGCTGCGCTCGCAGCGTACGAGGTCGTCAAGCGGGCCCCGAAGACACGACGCGAGGGGAACGACGGCGTCCGCGATCGGTAGGCGTGCGACGGTGGTTCGCGCCGTCCGTGCCAGACTGGAAGCGTGACCGAATCCAGGAAGCCAGCCGTCATCCGCGGCTTCGCTGCGTCGTCACTCGCGATCTTCGTCGCACTCGCCGGCCACGTGACCGGCGGCGGGCAGGTGCCCGGCGCGCTCGGCATCCTCGTCCCGTGGATCTTCTCGTTCATGGTCTGCGTCCTCCTCGCCGGACGCTCCCTGTCGCTCATCCGCCTCGGAGTGTCCGTCGCAGTGAGTCAGTTCCTGTTCCACGCGCTGTTCGTGCTCGGCACCGTCACGCCCTCCGGAGTCTCGACGCCGCACGTGCACGGCGGACCGCTCGTGATCCCCACGGGGCCCGGCATCCCGGAGGCGGTCGCCGCTGACACCTCGATGTGGCTCGGCCACGCGGTCGCGGCACTGCTGACGGTGGCCGCGCTGTACCGGGGCGAGCGTCTGGTCCTCGCCGTGCGAGACCTCGCCCGGCAGCTGAGTCGATGGCTGCGCCGCCGTGTCGATCACGTCCTGCTCCTCCCGGCGATCCGTCTGCCCCGCCGTCTGCGCGGCGTCTTCGACCTCGCCTGCAGCCGCGGCCTCATCCTTCTGGCGACCCTTCGGGGCCGCGCTCCTCCTCTCTCCGCTGCGATCTGATCCGTGCCCTGGACCCTCACGGTCCAGAGGCGCGTCACACCGTGCGCGATCGTCGCGCGCGGGTTCTGAACGCATGCATGAACGCCGCACACGCGGCGTCTGATGAGAGGTCATCCCATGTCCCCTGTCCGCAGGATTGCGGCCGGGTTGGCGTTGGCGACGATCGCGACCCTCGCGATCGCCACGCCCGCGTCCGCCCACGACCAGTTGGTATCCAGTTCCCCGGCCGCTGACGAGCAGTTGGCGGCCGCGCCGGAAGACATCACGATGTCGTTCTCCGGTGAGCTCCTGATCCTCGATGAGTCGCTGACCGGGGCTGTCGTCATGGTCGTCGACGCCTCGGGGAAGGACTGGGTCTCCGGCGACGTCACGGTCGCCGGGCGCACGGTCACCGCAAGGCTCGAAGCGGGGATGCCCGTTGCCGGCTACCAGGTGCGATGGCAGGTGGTGTCGGAAGACGGTCACCCGATCGCCGGGGTCATCCCCTTCACGGTCGGCGATGCCGAACCGATGCAGGTCCCGACCTCCGGTGACACGGCGACGACATCCTCCGCAGGCGAAGAACAACGGGATCAGAACGCAACAGGTTCGAGCACCACCCTCCGGGTGCTGCTCATCGGCGCAGGGGGAGCGGCTGTGGCCGTCCTCCTCCTCGTGCTCCTTCGATTCCTTCGTCGTCCCCGGACGACAGCAGATGACCTGTGAAAGGCACCATTGTGAACACCACCAAGAACCTCCCCCGACTCGCCGCTGTGATCGCGGTCTCCCTGCTCGCGCTCACCGGGTGCGCTCCTGAGAGCCCCACGAGTGAGCCCACGACGCGTCCCGCCGGTGACACCATCACCATCGAGGATGCGTGGGTGAAGTCGGCTGAAGAGGGAATGTCCGCCGGCTTCGGAACCCTCGTCAACAGCGGAGACGACGACGTGACCGTCGTGTCGGTGACGTCCGAGGCGTCGCCGATGATCGAGCTGCACGAGACCGTCGAGAACGAGGCAGGCGAGATGGTCATGCGCGAGAAGGCCGGCGGATTCGTCATCCCCGCCGGAGGGACGCTCGCGCTGGAGCCGGGAGCGAACCACATCATGCTGATGGATCTGAGCGCCCCGCTCACCGCCGGCAACGACGTCACCTTCACCGTGACGTTCTCGGACGACTCCACCTACGAGTTCACGGCCCCGGTGAAGGAGTACTCCGGCGCGAACGAGAACTATGAGGACGGCGAAGAGCACGAGGGTATGGATCACTGATGTCGGCGCCCTCTGAGGGCGCCCGCTCCCGACGCTCCGGGTCGACCCGGCGACAGTTCCTTCTCGGAGGAGCTGTCGCCGGTGTCGGCGCGGTCGCTGCCGTCGGAGTGGATCTCGCCCTGAACCGCGCGGATGCTGATCAGGCACCCGCCTCCACCCCGATGAACGGTGAGCAGACCGTACCGTTCTTCGGCGACCATCAAGCGGGCATAGACACGGCTGCGCAGGCGCACGGGCTCTTCGTCGCCCTCGACCTGCATGACGACGTCGATCGCGACGGGCTCGCCCGGCTGATGGGACTCCTGACCGATGACGCCGCACGCCTGACGCAGGGCCGCGCCGCGCTCGCCGAC
Source organism: Microbacterium sp. IO18 (assembly GCF_049099505.1). Taxonomy (NCBI): domain Bacteria; kingdom Bacillati; phylum Actinomycetota; class Actinomycetes; order Micrococcales; family Microbacteriaceae; genus Microbacterium; species Microbacterium sp. IO18. The sequence goes on along the minus strand of NZ_JBMJAF010000001.1, from coordinate 390,597 downwards.
TCCGAGCCGGAGCTCGCGCTCGCTCCGGCCAGGCTCACCGTGACGTTCGGCTTCGGCCCGAACTTCGTCGCGCGTGCAGGCGGCGTGGGTCCATCGTGGCTCGCCCCCCTGCCTGCTTTCGGGGTGGACCGGTTGCAAGCGGAATTCTCCGACGGCGACCTCCTCCTGCAGATCGCCGCCGATGACCCGCTGACCGTGGCCCACGCGAACCGGATGCTGTTGAAGGACGCCCGGGGCTTCGCCGACGTCCGGTGGACGCAGCAGGGCTTCCGCCGCGCGTACGGAACGGAGCGCCCCGGCACGACCATGCGGAACCTCTTCGGCCAGGTGGACGGCACGACCAACCCGGAACCCGGCACGGCGGACTTCGATCAGGTCGTGTGGAGTGCGGACGGCTGGCTCGCCGGCGGGACGGGCATGGTGCTCCGACGCATCCACATGGACCTCGACAAGTGGGACCGGCTGGATCGCAGCGGACGCGATGCATCGGTGGGGAGGACACTCGCCACCGGAGCGCCGCTGACCGGCACCGAGGAGTTCGATGAACCGGACTTCGATGCGAAGACATCCCTCGGCTTCCCCGTCATCCCGCAGTTCGCTCACATCCGCCGTGCCCGCGGCGACGGTGCCGAACGGATCTTTCGGCGCGGGTACAACTACGACGAACGCCCTTCGGGCGCTTCCGTCTCGGAGTCGGGCCTGCTCTTCGTCTCTTTCCAGGCCGACGTCGACGCGCAGTTCGTCCCGATGCAGCGGAGGCTCGACGAGCTCGACCTGCTCAACGAGTGGACGGTCCCGATCGGCTCGGCCGTCTTCGCGATCCCGCCGGGTTGCGCGGAGGGCGGGTTCATCGGTGAGACGCTCCTGACATGAGGCGACCGGATCACGTCAGGAGGCACCCACCGGCTGCGACGGCGTGGCCAGGTCGCACGGGAGGGCTCTAGAGGGAGCGCACGGCGGACGGGACTGCTGGCACGTGCACCGGACCTACCGGTGCTGGACCTCGCTATGCTGAGCGAGTGACGTCCAGGACCGTTCCGGTATACCACCCGTACCGCCCAGTAGGCGGGCGATGCGGCCACGGCCAGATCCACCACGATGGCAGGGCAGACAATTTCTGGGACTTCTCAGTCCCGGAAGCGCATCAGGAGATGAGCGCCTTAAACGATGGCAGGCTCGAGCCGAAGATGACGTCTGCGGAGCATGCGGAATATATGACCCAGCTCATCGAGTTGATGCAGGAAGCAAAGCGGGGAGTCGTGGACCTGACGGCCTATGGGACGGGCAAGGTACTGCGGGACCTGATCCTGGAACTAAAGCCCCACCTGGAACAGGTCAAGCCCGCGTTTGGACGAGAGCCCTACCTGCTGCGGGTGTATTTCGGTGAGCCGGATCTGCACGATCGCAAGTTGCTTGCGCTCATGGTTGCCGCGAAAGCGCCTCGAACAGCCGGACTTGCTTCTCAAACTGAACACATCGATGAAGCGATCTCGAGAGCTCGCGACTGGGAAGCCGACCTAACAGCAATAAGAGCTAGTCTTTGACAAGGGAAGGAGCATCAACTATGACGGAAATTGCAGCGTCTCAGGACTCTCCCCTCTCCATCCGCGGAGGCGTTCCGGCTTGGTCAGCGAGAAGAAATCGCGAAACTCAACGGCGTCTGTTCGGCAGGATCGCGGAAGTCTCCCGTAGGGACCCGGCGGAGGTCGCAGAGGCTCTCGGCGTGGACGAGACTAGCCTTGCCGCCATCGTTCGCGGTGAGACAGACCTGTCCATGACAGAGCTTCGCCTCTTGTCCATCGCCTGCGATGTCGTGATTGACTACCGTGTTACGTCCACTGCTGACGACATGGACTCGCACGCTCAGGTCCTACTTCGCGCGCTTAAAAGCGAAATAGAAGCGGAGCGCCCCTGGAGCGGGAGATCCGCTCCCTTCGCAGGAATGCGTTGGATCAAGACATGACGGTGACCATTATCACCATCGACGTGATGAGGCTACGCGCGTCTAAGCAGTTCGAAGAGATGACTGACACTGAGGTCGCTTGGGAGATCAAGGTAGCGGATCGGTTGATTGCGCCCTCCAATGCAAGCGAGACGGCGCCGAAGGCACGCCCGGTGCACGCAACTCTTTTCGCTGACGGCCCCGATGCTTGGGGCGACATCGACCTGAGCGCCCTAGTGCTCGGCGCAGATCAGATCACGGCTCAGGAAACGAGAGACGCCCTACAGGCGTCGCCCGCTATCGAAACCCTGTATGACTTCGCTCGAACGCACTTACAGTCACTCCTAGGCACCGTCCGCGCTGACTATCGGCTCCCGATGTCTGCTCCGGCCATCGAGGTTGAGGTTTTCGAACTGCCCCTGCCAGAGGCGGACCCTGTGAGCTGAGGCGAGCCGACCTCACAGCATAATTGGTGTGTCACGGGGCACATTCGTTTCTCTCCCGTCCTGCGTCGGCTCCCTTGTCGGGGCGCGATGCATTCCAAGCGTCGACAGCCTCGACCGTCCACCCACGTGTTTGCCCGATCATGGCGTCAGATTCGGGTAGGTTGCAGAGGGCCAGCACGTCGGCCTTGACCCCGATGCGTTAGGCGAAGTCAGCCCGCGACTAGTAGGCGTTCACGCCTCCTCCCGCTCCCGGTTGATGGACGCGACAACGAACCCGGCCGCGAGGACTGGGAGGAGCCCGGGCCAGAAGTTGCCGGTCGCGAATGACCATGTTGCTGAGGCGAGTGCGAAGACGCCGAACCCGTACTTGAGCGTGTTGTTTATGATTGCTCTTCTGTAGTCAACGCTGAATGAGGCGACACGCTGCCAAGCAGTCTCGCGGCTCATTTGCCACCGGAATCGGAGTGAACCCAGCCTGAGACGAGCCTACTTGGAGCTTCACAAGCGCCTCGCGCTCACGGAAGGCACTCCACGTGCGGAAGAGGTAGAAGAGAGCCTGTCCCGGCAGGATGCGGCGCGAGGCTCCGGCCTGCAGGTCGTTCGTTACACGTCGGGACAGCGCCAGGAAGGGATCTCCGGGCCCGTTCTGAATACCGTCTCGAATGCGGTTGAAGAACTCCGCAGTGTCGTCGACATCGAGCTCAGAGAACTCGAGGAACGCCACCCCCCCAGTGCTCTGACCGGGAGCCGCAGGTAGCGGTACATGCCAAGACGGGCGGCGAACTTGATGTTGGGGATGGATAGCACCGCGTCGGCCATCTCGATCTTGGTGAGCCCCGAGTGCCCGCCAATGTGTGAAGCCGCATCCTTCACGTCGCCTGCCTTGAACGCTGTGTAGAGCCGAGCGATTGCGCCCACGTCCTTCGCATGGGCGCGGTCGCCAAGCTCAGTGGTGACGAGCATATCCCCCGTGTTGCGCGCTGAGCCAGAGTCCAGAACCACGAGAGCCTCCTCGTTGGTCCCTCGCGCGACCACGACCCAACCACCCTTCCCCGCAGCGACGATCGCCTGACAGCGGTTCTGGCCCTCGATCAGGCGTCCCTCGGCGTCGAACTTGATTGCTTCGCCTGTGACAACCCAGCTGTCGCTCTGGATGTCTCGCATGTACCCGTTGATGCGGCTCTTGCGCATGTTGCGGTTGCGGTCGATGTTCAATGCCAGCCAACCGACTGCCATCTCCGGTGTGACGAAGACATACTCAGCGGTTTCGCTGGCTGGACCGTGCGCGACGGTCGCGGTCTGCTTGCTCATGCCCTCCCCCTTGGTCGAGCGGGCTTCAGGACGATCGCTGGTGAGATCAAGTTGTAGCCAAGAAATGCGCGGAGCGCACTACTGCCCGATCGTATCGCCCAGATGTTGCCCACACTCCCCCGGACACAAAAAAACCCCCGGAAATCCGGGGGTTTGTCTGTGCGCGATACTGGGATCGAACCAGTGACCTCTTCCGTGTCAGGGAAGCGCGCTACCGCTGCGCCAATCGCGCCCGTTGGGGCTATTCAGTTTTCCCGTGAGGTGGCGACGGGATTCGAACCCGTGTAAACGGCTTTGCAGGCCGGTGCCTAGCCGCTCGGCCACGCCACCGTGTGGATTGACCCCACGTGCGAAGGACCTTCCGAAGAAGATCCTCTGCACTCGAGCGGATGACGAGACTCGAACTCGCGACCCCAACCTTGGCAAGGTTGTGCGCTACCAACTGCGCTACATCCGCATTTCGTTCCCGGTCGTCCCGGGCACTCATGAAACATTAGCCGAAGATTTCCCGTCCGCCAAACCCGTTGCGAATCTCGCGCGTGTCTCGCTGACTGGTCCGCGAGGGCTCCGAGCGTCGGGTAGTATCGGTTGACGTACCCCGCGGGTATGGGCGATTGGCGCAGTTGGTAGCGCGCTTCCTTCACACGGAAGAGGTCATCGGTTCGAGTCCGGTATCGCCCACCATAACCTCCGATTCGCCGCTACTCCAGCATGATGCGGATGACCCTGTCGTCACCGGTCGCAGGTCGACCCCGGCCATCCGTGTTGTTGGTCAGAACCCAGAGCGCGCCATCCGGAGCCACCGCCACATCGCGGATCCGACCGTACTCGCCCGAGAAGAACTCGGTGGACGCGGACAGGTCGTCCAGCGGTACCCGACGCACTCGCTCGCCGCGAAGGTTGGCGACGAAGATCGCACCGTCCGCGATCGCGATCCCGCTGGGACTCGCCGTATCGGGAGCCCACTGCTGCACGGGATCGATGAAGGTGCCACGATCTCCGACGCCCTCGACCTCCGGCCACCCGTAGTTGCCGCCCGCCTCGATGACGTTGAGCTCATCCCAGGTGTCCTGGCCGAATTCGCTCGCGTACATCGTGCCGCGATCGTCCCAGGCCAGTCCCTGCGGGTTGCGGTGGCCGAGGCTGTACACGGGTGAGCCCTCGAACGGGTTGTCCTCGGGTATGCCGCCGTCCGGTGCGATGCGGAGGATCTTCCCCGAAAGACTCCTCGGATCCTGTGCGCTCTCGCGATCGCCGGCGTCGCCGACGGTCACGTACAGCATGCCGTCCGGACCGAACGCGATGCGGCCTCCGTTGTGATTCGTCGCGGCCGCGAGTCCCGAGAGTACCGTGTCGGACTCGCCGAGCTCGATCGATCCCGGGGAGCCGGACAGCGGAAACCGCTGCACCCGGTTCTCGTCCGCCGCAGTGGAGTACGCGTAGAGCCATCCCTCCTGGACGGCGATGCCCAGGAGACCGCCTTCGCCTCGTGGCTCCGCTCCGTCGATCACCGCGACCTCACGCACGTCCCCGTCGTCGGAGACCTCCAGCACCCGCGCGGTGTCGCGCTCGCTGATCAGCGCGGCCCCCTCATGGAAAGCGATGGACCACGGCGCGGCCAGATCTTCGACGACCGTCGACGTCTCCCCCGGGGCTTCGCGCTGAGAGACGCTTTGCGGCAGCGGCGCGCAGGCGCTCAGAAGCAACGAGGACAACGACGCGATGCCCAACGCGCGCAGGACACGTCGCACCTTCGACTCCATCACCGCTCCTTCCGGACCGTACGCTTCCCCTCGAGGCTAAACGCACGACCACGCAGGCAGAAGACCCGGGGGCACCGTTCCTCGGTCGCATCGTCGGTTCTGTCCGACCGTGCGCGTATCCTGCCCCGGTGTCGATGACTCACGCTCTCCCCGGTCCGTGCGCGCTCTGCGGCGGCGACGCGGGCATCCGGAACGAGGACCTCTGGTGCTGTGCGGCGTGCGGCTGGCGCTACGGCGACGTACCGGACGCCGACCTCCCGCTCCCCCGCGTCGACGTCGTCTACTACATCCGCTTCGACGAGCGCGTGAAGATCGGGACGAGCAGCAACCCCCGACGACGCCTCTCTGCGCTTCGGCACGACGAGCTCCTCGCCTTCGAACGAGGAGGGCGGTCCCTGGAACAGCAGCGCCACCGCGACTTCGCCTCCATCCGCGAGGGCGGCGAATGGTTCACCCTCACCGCGGCTCTGCGCGCGCACGTCTCGCACCTCCGCCACGAGGGCGAACCCTGGGTGCTCTACGCGCGTTGGCTGAGCGCAGCGCTGCGCGGAGACGATGACCGCGGGTGGACCGTCACATGACGATGCCGGGCGACTGCTTCGGGAAGTCCAGTCGCCCGGCACCGCGTATCGGGACGTGATCAGGCCGTGGCTGCGCGTCCTCGTGCGTTCGCAGGCTCCGGCTGCGAGAAGAGCACGACGACGATCACCGCTGCCCCCACCACGACGTGCGGCAGCCAGACGTTGAGAGCCTCTCCGGAGAAGCCGAAGATCCAGGGCGACAGCGCGAGGAACAGGCTGGCGACGATGTCGAACACGAGATGCACGGGCATCGGGATGAAGCCGAACGGACCCCACTCGTACTTCGTGAACAGGCTGTAGACGATGAGCCCGATGCCGAGGACGATCGGGATGATGACCGCGGGTCCGCCCATGCTCGCGAAGCCGAACAGCCAGGGCGCGGCGATCAGGGCGATGCCGACGATGTAGTCGAGAGCTCCGTGGACCTTGGTGGGGATGAAACGCATGATTCCTCCTTGTGTGGCGCCGCTGAACGCGACTCACCACTGGTTCGAAGCCCTCCTCGCATCGGATTGCCCGCGGCGCGAGAAAGGGTCGCGGACGAGTGTTCGCGGCTCGGTCCCAGGCGGCGCTGCTACGGTGAGCAGTGTCGGCAACTCGCCGGCATCAGGGAAGACTTCTCGTCGACCAACGGGCCTCATCGGTCATTTCGTTCTCCGTCGCCTCCTCTGTGTGAGCCCGAGGAGCGTCATGCCCATCCCGTCAACCCCTGCCTTCCGAGACCCTGCGCACGCATGGGCCGCACCCATCGCCCTCCCGAGCGGCTCGACGGCGATCGTCTACTGCGAAGGTCAATTCGGGGAGCAGGACGGCAAGACGGCGAACGGACTGGTCCGCCACTCCGAGAAGTACGAGATCCTCAGTGTCATCGACAGCACCCGCGCCGGTGCGGATGCCGGCATGCTGCTGGACGGCACCGCGAACGGCCTCCCGATCGTCAGTGATCTCGTCACGGGCATCGCGCACGCCGGTCACGTCCCGGACTACCTGATCTGCGGCGTCGCACCGGCAGACGGCCTCCTCTCCGCGGGTCAGCGCACCGTACTCCTCGACGGGATCGCTCGAGGCATGCACATCATCAACGGTCTGCACGAGTTCCTCACCGACGACGCCGAGTTCGTGGCCGCCGCGCTGCTGGCCGGAGTGACGATCACCGACATCCGCCGCCCGCGCGAGAAGAAGGACCTCCACCTGTTCTCCGGGCGGATCTTCGCCGTGACCTGTCCGCGCATCGCGATCCTCGGCACCGACGGAGCCATCGGCAAGCGCACCACCGCGACGATCCTGGTTCGTGCGCTGAACGAACGCGGCATCCATGCCGTCATGGTCGGCACCGGACAGACCACGATCATCCAGGGCGGCCGCTACGGCGTGGCGCTCGACGCACTCGTCCCGCAGTACTGCTCAGGTGAGGTCGAGAACCAGGTGGTCGCGGCGTTCGAGGGCGAACACCCGGACGTGATCATCGTCGAGGGGCAAGGCGCGCTCAGCCACCCGGCGTACATCACGTCGGCGCACATCCTCCGTGGGAGCCGGCCTGCCGGAGTGATCGTGCAGCATGCCCCGGGCCGCACGGTGCTCGGAGACTTCCCGATGGTCGCGATGCCGACGGTCGACAGCGAGATCGCTCTCATCGAGGCCTTCGCCGACACGCGTGTGATCGGTGTGACCGTGAATCACGAGAACCTCTCCGCGGATCAGCTCACAGCGGCGATCGACGGGATCGAGATCGACACCGGCCTCCCCGCCACGGATCCGCTGACCCGCCCGCTGGGGGAACTCGTCGACATGGTGCTGCAGGCGTTCCCTGCCCTCACCCCGCGGCCGACCATCCGTAGCGTCGTGTGAGAGCGGCACCGACCCGGTCGTAGCGGTGTCGGTCGAGGACAGCGGCTTCTCGACGGAGTCCTCGCTCGTGCACGCTGTAGAGCTGTTCGATGTCGACCCAGGATTCGCGTCTCTGCGCGTCCCACTCCCCCGTGCCGATCGAGAGATAGTCGCGATCGCCGTCGTGGGGTCTGCTCGTCATGCGCACGGCGTACACGCGCTCAGCGGACTCGCGTCCGATCACGAGAACGGGACGATCCTTGCCGCGTCCGTCATTCTCCTCGTAGGGCACCCAGGTCCAGACGATCTCTCCGGCATCCGGCGCCCCGTCGCGCTGCGGCGCGTAGGCGACCTCCAGACGCGTGATCCGGTCCGGATCGACGCGAACGGTCTCGCTGCCACTCATCCGCCCCCGCTCCACCGTCGACGACGACGGCGCGGGTCGTTGCTCCTCGGTGCGCAGACGCGCGACCGGGCGCCTCGGACCTGATGTCCGAGGCGCCCGGCCGGAACCCACTGCCTTGCGCAGGATGTCCAGGAGTGATGTCAGGATGCTGTTGCTCTTGCCCACTCGGTCACCCTAACCGCAGTTCACGCGTCGANCCCCCCCCCCCCCCCCGGCCGGAACCCACTGCCTTGCGCAGGATGTCCAGGAGTGATGTCAGGATGCTGTTGCTCTTGCCCACTCGGTCACCCTAACCGCAGTTCACGCGTCGACGAGTGCGTATCCCTCCTCGCCGTGGACGACCTGGTCGACACCGGCGATCTCGTCCTCGCTCGTGACGCGGAATCCGATCGTCTTCTCGATCGCGAAGCCGATGAGGAAGGCGACTACGAAGGAGTAGATCAGCACGCCGACCGCGGCGATGACCTGCACCGCGAGCTGGCGGGCGTCGCCGCCGACGAACAGACCCGTGTCGGTGGCGAAGAAGCCGAGGTACAGGGTTCCGATCAGACCGCCGACGAGGTGGATACCGACCACATCGAGCGAGTCATCGAAGCCGAGACGGAACTTCAGCTCGACAGCGAGGGCGCAGACGATACCGGCTACGGCACCGAGCAGGAGGGACCAGCCCGGGGTGAGGTTGGCGCAGGCCGGGGTGATGGCGACGAGACCGGCGACGGCACCGGAGGCTGCACCGACCGAAGTCGCCTTGCCGTCCTTGATGCGCTCGATGAGGATCCAGCCCAGGATCGCGGCCGCGGTGGCGCCGAGCGTGTTCAGCCCGATGAGTCCGACTCCGCCCATGTCCTCAGCGAGCCACTCCGCACCGGCGTTGAAACCGAACCAGCCGAACCACAGCAGTGCGGCACCGAGGAGGGTCAGCGGCACGTTGTGCGGCTTCAGGATGCCCTTCTGGAAACCGATGCGCTTTCCGAGGACCAGAGCGAGCGCCAGGGCGGCTGCACCCGCGTTGATGTGGACCGCAGTACCGCCGGCGTAGTCGATCACGCCGATGCCGCTGTCCTCACCGAAGAGCGTCGTGCCGAGGTTCATGATCCAGCCGCCACCCCAGACCCACGCGGCGACCGGGAAGTAGCCGACCGTGGCGAAGATGCCGGCGAAGATCAGCCAGCTGCCGAACTTGGCACGATCCGCGATCGCTCCGGAGATCAGCGCGACGGTGATGATCGCGAAGGTCGCACCGTAAGCGACGCCCAGGAGCGCGACGTTCGATCCTTCACCGGACGCCAGGCTGGACAGCCCGAAGTCGGCGAAGGGGTTGCCTGCGAAGGCGGTCGGGCTGTCGACGGCACTCATCGAGAAGCCGAAGAGAATCCACAGCACGGCGACAAGTCCGATCGAGCCGAAGCTCATCATCATCATGCTGACGACGCTCTTCGCCTTGACGAGACCTCCGTAGAAGAAGGCGACGCCGGGCGTCATGAGCAGAACGAGCGCTGTCGCGGTGATCGCCCACGAGATGTTGCCGGGAGCATCCATAGGAAAACCTCACATCCGAAGTAATTGAGAGCTTCAGTGTGACGACGCGCCGTTTCGCGCATGCGTGAGGTTTGTTTCCCCGCTGTTACAGCGCCGCTCCTGGTGTGAACATCGCGTTACGCGGCCCTTCGGGGTTACGCAGAATGCGTCAAGGCGTTGAGTCGAGAGACGGCGCGCAGGTACTTCTTGCGGTATCCGCCGGCCAGCATCTCCTCGGAGAACACCGAATCGAGCCCGAGCCCGGTCGCGATGACGGGGATCTGGGCGTCGTACACGCGGTCGACGAAGGCGACGAAGCGCAGCGCCTCGGACTGATCGGTGAGCTGATGCACGTCGCGCAGCCCGACCTGGTCGAGACCTTCGATCACACGGATGTAGCGAGACGGGTGCACCTGGGCGAGGTGACGGATCACATCGTCGAAGCGGTCGTCGGATGCCGTGCCGTCCGCCGTCGCTGCTGCCGCTTCATAGGCGTCGTCATCCAGGACCACGGCGTGTCCGTCGATCGCCCGCTGGCGGAAGTCCACTCCGTCGATGCGGAGGGTCTGGAAGCTGTCGGACATGGCGTGGATCTCGCGGAGGAAGTCCTGTGCGGCGAATCGTCCCTCGCCGAGTGCGTTCGGTGGAGTGTTGGAGGTCGCCGCCAGGCGGGTCCCCGTGGGAACGAGCTCTCCGATGAGGCGGGTCATGACCATGGTGTCGCCCGGATCGTCGAGCTCGAACTCGTCGATGCACAGCAGATCCGCGCCCTTGAGCAGGTCGACGGTGTTCTTGTATCCGAGGGCCCCGACCAGGGCGGTGTACTCGATGAAGGAACCGAAGTACTTCCGTCGGGCCGGCATCGCGTGATAGATGGAAGCGAGCAGGTGGGTCTTGCCGACACCGAAGCCGCCGTCGAGGTAGACACCGGGTTTGAGCTCGGGTTCCTTCTTCGCGCGGCTGAAGAGGCCGCCGCGCTTCACGGCGGGACCGCGGCCCGCGAAACGCATCAACGTCTCCTTCGCCTCCTCCTGCGAAGGATAGGCAGGATCCGCGCGATAGCTGTCGAAAGTCGCCGTGTCGAACTGGGGCGGCGGCACCAGGCTCGCCAGCATCTCGGGTCCGGTGACCGTCGGCTGACGATCGGTGAGGTGCACGGTGCGGCTGGTCGTGTCGGTCATCACGGTCCTGAATCGGGTGCTGGCCTGTGTCGAAGTCTTACGAAACGGGCGCAGGGTGCTCGGCGGGGATCTATCGTCGAAGGGACGGATCAACACTACGCCGTCCACACTCACCCCCTCATCCACTCACACGCTTCGGAGATCCCATGGCCATCGAGTTCGATTCCTCCCCCCCCAAGTTCGCCGAATACGCCGAACCCGGTCGCCTCGTGACCACGGAGTGGCTCGCCCAGCGACTCGGGACGCCCGGACTCGTCGTCGTCGAGTCGGATGAGGACGTGCTTCTCTATGAGACGGGCCACATCCCGGGTGCGGTGAAGGTCGACTGGCACACCGAGCTCAACGACCCCGTCGTCCGCGACTACGTCGACGGCGAGGGCTTCGCGGAACTGCTGAGCCGCAAGGGCATCTCCCGTGACGACACCGTCGTGATCTACGGCGACAAGAACAACTGGTGGGCGGCCTACGCCCTCTGGGTCTTCTCCCTGTTCGGCCATGAAGACGTCCGCCTTCTCGACGGCGGACGCGATCGCTGGATCGCCGAGGGCCGAGAGATCACCCGCGAGGCGACCAGCCGCCCGGCGACCGAGTACCCCGTGGTCGAGCGCGATGACTCCGTTCTCCGCGCCTACAAGGAGGACGTCCTCGCCCACATCGGCAACCCGCTGATCGATGTCCGCTCCCCCGAGGAGTACAACGGAGAGCGCACGACGGCTCCCGCATACCCCGAAGAGGGTTCGCTCCGTGCCGGCCACATCCCGACCGCGCAGAGCGTGCCGTGGGCGAAGGCGGTCGCGGAAGACGGCGGTTTCCGCAGCCGCGCCGAGCTCGATGAGATCTACCGCGACGGAGCAGGCCTGAACGAGGGCGATGAGATCGTCGCCTACTGCCGCATCGGCGAGCGTTCGAGCCACACCTGGTTCGTCCTCAAGCACCTCCTGGGCTTCGAGAACGTGCGCAACTACGACGGCTCCTGGACCGAGTGGGGTAGCGCTGTACGTGTTCCCATCGTCACAGGATCCGAGCCCGGCACGCTCTGAGCATGTGACAATGACAGGGATGAGCACAAGCGACGTTCCTGAGGCCCTCGCCGACATCCGCGACGGATTCCTGGAGATTCCCGAAGCCGACCGTCTCCTGCTGCTGCTCGAGTTCTCGGACGAGCTTCCCGACGTGTCCGCAGAGGTCGCGGCGCACCCGGAGATGTACGAACGGGTCGCCGAGTGCCAGTCGCCGGTGTACATCCACGTCGAGGTCGACGACGACATCGTCACCATGCACGCCTCAGCGCCGCCCGAGGCGCCGACCACGCGTGGGTTCGCGAGCATCCTGGTCCAGGGCCTGACCGGCCTCACCACCGATGAGGTGCTCACGATACCGAACGACTACCCGCAGTCGATCGGGCTCACCAAGGCCGTATCGCCGTTGCGGATCGGGGGCATGACCGGAATGCTCATGCGCGCGAAGAACCAGGTCATTCAGAAGCGGTGAAGCCCTGAGCCTCGAGCCAGTCCGTGATCGCGGTCGTCCAGCCGACCTGATCGTAGTTCCACAGCTTCGTGTGGCGGGCGACCGTGAACCGCGGCATGGTCACGAGGTCGGGGCGCGCCTCCTGCAACGCATGTGAGGAATCCGCCGGCACGAATCCGTCGTCGTCGCTGTGCAGGATCAGCACCGGCGCGGTGAGTTCGTCCGCACGAGCGACCATGTCCAACCGGTCGAACGGGATCGGCGCATCCGCTCCGCTGAGGCGTGCGGTGAGGGGCATCTGCAGCGCTCCCATGGCCAGCTCCGGAAGCGGCGCCCGCACGCGGGCGAGCTTCGCCTGGAATCTCAGCACCGTGCGCCAGTCGACGACCGGCGATTCGAGGATGATCCCGGCGATACGATCGCGGTGCCCGGAGGTGACTGCTGCTTGCAGCGACACCGCACCTCCCATCGACCAACCCATCAGGATGACGCGTTCGGCACCGTGCCGCAGCGCATAAGCGATCGCGGCATCGACGTCACGCCACTCCGAGGCACCGAGGGCGTACGCACCCGCCTTCGTGCGCGGGGCCTCGCCGTCGTTGCGATAGGACACGACGAGGTTGGGAAGGCCGGCGGCATGCAGCACCGGCACCGCACGGAGACACTCGGCGCGTGTCGCCCCACGGCCGTGCACCTGGACCACCCAGGTCTTCGACGACGCCGGGAAATACCAGGCCGGGCACGGCCCCGCGGGCGAACCGATCAGCAGGTTCTCCCACCGCAGATGAAGCTCACTCGGCGAGGAGTAGTAGTACCCGCTGAAGGCCGCGGCGCGGTCGACGCGAGCACCGGGCTCGATCTGTGTCAGGAGCTTGCGACGCACCGTCCCCGCGTCCGCGCTGAGCACGGCGCCGAGCTTGACATAGCCGTAGGTGCCCGTCGTGAACAGGCCGTAACGACCGGGAAGCTCGGTGTCGGGAGTGCGCTGCAGCTCGATGGTCTGTGCGCCGGTGTCGACGGCGAGGATCTCGGTGTCGGTCACGCGACGCATGGGGGTGACCACTCGCCGAGCCACGGCGAACACGACGAGAGCGAACGCCGCCCCGAAAGCGAACAGGGCGGGGACAAGGAGGGTAACGGCGTGCCTGAGACTCTTCATCGCTTCCTGACTCTAGCCTGTTGCCGTGACCGCACCCCCCGAAGCCGGGACGCCCTTCGAGAGCGCCGTGGCCGAACTGCGCGCGACCGAGTTCCGCGATGACATCACGGTGCGCGAGATCGCCACGCCACAGGGCCTCGCGCCCTTCGCCATCGCCCTCGCCGCCGATGTGCGCCCGGAGGGTGACGGCGAGTCCGTGTACGGCACCGGCCGGTTCGTCCTGCTGCACGATCCGGAGGAACCAGGGGCATGGGGCGGCTCCTGGCGCATCGTCATCTTCGCGCAGGCCCCGCTCGAGACCGAGATCGGCACCGACCCCCTCCTGGCCGATGTGACGTGGTCGTGGCTGGTCGATGCGCTCGACTCCCGCCAGGCCGTCTACCACTCGGAATCGGGCACCTCGACCAAGACGCTGTCGAAGGGATTCGGCGGGCTCGCCATCGAGGGGGACGGAGCCCAGATAGAATTGCGGGCGTCCTGGACTCCGGAAGGCCCGTTCCGACCCCACGTCGAAGCATGGGCCGAGCTGGTCGGAATGCTGGCGGGACTTCCGCCCGGCTCCGAGGGCATCGCCGTGATCGGCGCGCGAAAGGCTGTACGTGACTGAATACTCCGTGATCTCGGATGCTGAGGAGTTCCGCGCGGCGTGCGCCGTGCTCGCCGCCGGTACCGGGCCCGTGGCCGTGGACGTGGAGCGCGCGTCCGGCTTCCGATACTCGCAACGTGCCTACCTCGTGCAGGTCTTCCGTCGCGACGCCGGGGTCTTCCTGTTCGATCCACCTGCGATCGGTGACTTCGATCCACTCCAGGACGCGATCGGCGACGTGGAGTGGGTGCTGCATGCCGCGAGTCAGGACCTCCCGTCCCTTCGGGAGCTCCACCTGGAACCGCCGACGATCTTCGACACCGAACTCGCCTCCCGCCTGCTCGGTCACGAGCGCGTCGGGCTCGGGGCGGTCGTCGAGGACACCTTGGGCATCACGCTCAAGAAGGAGCATTCCGCCGCCGACTGGTCGACGCGTCCGCTTCCGGACTCCTGGCTGGAGTATGCCGCTCTCGACGTCCTGCATCTGATCGACGTCCGCGACGTCCTCGTCCTGGAGCTCGAGGAGCAGGGCAAGACGGAGATCGCGGCGGAGGAGTTCGCCGCCACCCTGACACGCGCACCCAAACCCCCGAGAGAAGACCCCTGGCGCCGACTCAGCGGCCTGCATCAGGTGCGCGGCGCCCGCAACCTCGCGGTCGCCCGTTCTCTGTGGCAAGCCCGCGAGGCATACGCGCAGGACCAGGACGTCTCGCCCGGACGACTCGTGCCGGACCGCTCCCTGGTGGCCGCGGTGATGGCGAACCCGCCGTCGAAGCAGGCTCTCGCCGGCGTCAAGGAGTTCCAGGGGCGCGCCAGTCGCACACAGCTCGACCGCTGGTGGCAGGCCATCGTCGAGGGCAGGGCGACGGAAGACCTCCCCCGTGAGCGCGTACCGAGTGAAAGCCTTCCCCCGCCCCGCGCGTGGGCAGACCGGAATCCGGAAGCGGATGCGCGACTCAAGGCAGCGCGACCCGTCGTGGAGGCCACGGCCGAAGAGCTGGGGATGCCGACGGAGAACCTCCTGACGCCGGAGTATCTGCGCCGCGTGGCCTGGGAGCTGCCGGGAGAGACTCCGGAGGAGATCGGCGCTGCACTGGCCGCACTGGGCGCCCGCCCCTGGCAGATTGAACAGACTGCACAGAAGATCGCTGCGGCCTTTGTAGAAGCCGCGCAAACGCCCGACGCGACCCCCGCGACCGCTTCGTAGGTTCGATCCAACCGATTCCTCCCGGTTTTCACGGGCTTCGTAGACTGAGGCCACGCACTAACTTGGAGGCAGAGTGGCCGAGATCTCGGACGTCTTCTTCGTCGATGGAGTACGCACCCCTTTCGGGCGCGCCGGCGAAAAGGGCATGTACTGGAACACCCGCGCGGATGACCTCGCCGTCAAGGCGACCATCGGCCTGATGGAGCGCAACGCCGCCGTGCCGGCCGACCGCATCGACGATGTCGCGATCGCGGCGACGAGCCAGACCGGCGACCAGGGGCTGACGCTCGGGCGATCCGTGGCGATCCTCGCCGGCCTTCCGCAGACCGTGCCCGGTCTCGCGGTGGAGCGCATGTGCGCAGGCGCGATGACGAGCGTGACGACCATGGGGGCGTCGATCGGCGTCGGCATGTACGACTTCGCCCTCGCCGGCGGCGTCGAGCACATGGGCCACCACCCCATCGGTGGCAACGCCGACCCGAACCCGCGCTTCGTCGCCGAGAAGATGGTCGATCCCGGCGCGCTCAACATGGGCGTCACCGCGGAGCGGATCTTCGACCGTTTCCCGCACCTCACGAAGGAGCGCTCGGACCGATTCGGGATGCTCAGCCAGCACAAGGTGCAGGCAGCGTACGACGCCGGCAAGATCCAGCCCGACCTCGTCTCGGTCGCCACCAAGGGTCCGGATGGCGCCTGGGGTCTCGCGACCGAGGACGAGGGCCGCCGCCCGCAGACCACGATGGAAGATCTCGCGTCCCTCAAGACGCCGTTCCGCCCGCACGGGCGCGTCACCGCCGGCACTTCCTCCCCGCTCACCGACGGCGCGACGATGTCGCTGCTCGCCGGGGGCGGAGCGGTGAAGGAGTTCGGACTCGCGCCGAAGATGCGGATGGTCTCGTTCGCCTTCGCCGGTGTGCAGCCCGAGATCATGGGCATCGGACCGATCCCGTCGACCGAGAAGGCCCTCAAGAAGGCCGGACTCACGATCGACGACATCGGCCTGTTCGAGCTCAATGAAGCATTCGCCATCCAGGTGATCTCTCTGCTCGACCACTTCGGCATCGCCGACGACGACCCCCGCGTCAACCAGTGGGGCGGCGCGATCGCGCTGGGACACCCGCTCGCGGCATCCGGTGTGCGCCTGATGATCCAGCTCGCGGCCCAGTTCGCTGAGCGCCCCGATGTCCGCTACGGTCTGACCGCCATGTGCGTCGGCCTCGGTCAGGGCGGTTCGGTCATCTGGGAGAACCCGCACTACGACGGCAAGAAGAAGAAGTGAGCGCCACTGTGACCAACTACGACGAGATCGACTTCTCCCCCATCCAGGCGCTCACCGAGGGCGAGGTCATCACGCAGTCGCCCGTGCGCGACATCCGTCTCGCCTCCGGCAAGGTGCTCGCCCTGATCACACTCGACAACGGCCGCGATCACACGCGTCCGAACACACTGGGTCCGGCGACCCTCACTCAGCTGGGTGAAACACTCGACGCTCTCACGGCACGAGCGGCCGCGGGCGAGATCCAGGCTGTCGGCATCACGGGAAAGCAGTACATCCTCGCCGCCGGCGCCGATCTGTCCGACATCAGCAAGGTCGGCTCGCGTGACAACGCCCGCCTGATCGCGCAGCTCGGCCACAAGGTGCTCGGCAAGCTCGGCGATCTCGGTGTGCCCTCGTTCGCGTTCGTGAACGGCCTCGCCCTCGGCGGTGGCCTGGAGATCGCTCTGAACTCCAGCTACCGCACGGTCGACGCCTCGGCGGCGGCAGTGGCCCTGCCCGAGGTCTTCCTCGGCATCATCCCCGGTTGGGGTGGCGCATACCTCCTGCCGAACCTGATCGGCATCGAGAACGCGCTCGAGGTCGTCATCTCCAACCCGCTCAAGCAGAACCGCATGCTCAAGCCTCAGCAGGCATTCGATCTGGGCATCTTCGACGCGATCTTCCCCGCGGCGAACTACCTCGAGAACTCCCTGTCGTGGGCGGACGCCGTTCTCGGCGGCAAGAAGGTCGAGCGCAAGAACGAGCCCGGCAAGATCGAACGCCTCACCAAGTGGCCGATCGCCATCAAGATGGCACGCGGGATGCTCGAGTCGAAGATCGGCACCGTGCCGAGGTCGCCGTATGCCGCACTCGACCTGCTCGACAAGGCCAAAGCCGGAACCAAGGCAGAGGGCTTCGCCCGCGAGGACGAGGCACTCGCCGAACTCGTCACGGGCGATCAGTTCGCGGCGTCCATGTACGCGTTCGACCTCGTGCAGAAGCGCGCGAAGCGTCCTGTCGGCGCTCCGGACAAGCAGCTCGCGAAGAAGGTCACCAAGGTCGGCATCATCGGCGCCGGTCTCATGGCGAGCCAGTTCGCGCTGTTGTTCGTGCGCAAGCTACAGGTGCCCGTGCTCATCACCGACCTGGACCAGGCGCGCGTCGACAAGGGCGTCGCGTACATCCACGAGGAGATCGGCAAGCTCGAGGCGAAGGGACGCCTGGACGCCGACTCGGCCAACAAGCTGCGCGCGCTCGTCACCGGCACCACCGACAAGAGCCTCTACGCGGACTGCGACTTCGTGATCGAGGCCGTGTTCGAAGAGGTCGGCGTCAAGCAGCAGGTGTTCGGCGAGATCGAGAAGGTCATCGCCGAGGACGCGATCCTCGCGACCAACACCTCGTCGCTGTCCGTCGAGGAGATCGGCTCCAAGCTGGCGCACCCCGAGCGTCTCGTGGGCTTCCACTTCTTCAATCCGGTCGCAGTGATGCCGCTGATCGAGATCGTGAAGACACCGGCGACGGACGATGCCGCGCTGTCGACGGCTTTCGTCGTCGCGAAGAATCTCGGCAAGAACGCGGTGCTCACCGCCGACGCGCCGGGCTTCGTCGTGAATCGACTGCTCGCCAAGGTCATGGGCGAGGCGGCCCGCGCGGTCTACGAGGGCACGCCGATCGCCGACGTCGAGAAGGCGTTCGGCCCGCTCGGTCTCCCGATGGGGCCGTTCCAGTTGATCGACCTGGTCGGGTGGAAGGTCGCCGCCCACGTGCAGGACACGATGGTCCACGCCTTCCCCGACCGGTTCTACGCCAACGAGAACTTCCATGCGCTCGCGGAACTCGACGCGGTCGTGGAGAAGGACAAGGGCGGACGCGTCATCGGCTGGACCAAGCAGGCCGAGAAGGTGCTGAAGCCGGCGGTCGGCAAGACCCCTGCCTCCGCAGCGACCATCCTGCAGCGCGTTCAGGACGGCCTGGCACAGGAGATCAAGCTGATGCTGGACGAAGGCGTCGTGCCCGAGGTCGAGGACATCGATCTGTGCCTCATCCTCGGCGCCGGCTGGCCGTTCATCGACGGGGGCGCCTCGCCGTACCTCGACCGTGAAGGAGCGTCCGAGCGGGCCTTCGGCAGCTCGTTCCACACTCCGCAGATCCGCGGCGTCGAGAGCCGCTGACCGCGAACACCATCACGCGACGCGCCCCACGGGATTCCCCGCGAATCCGGTGGGGCGCTTCGTCGTCCGTTCTGCGATGACGTGGCACCGCAGATTCCCGTCGCCGAGGCTCAACCGGCGGACTGAACCGGTCGGCCGTCGACCTCACCGTAGCGAGGCCAGTACGACAGTGCCCTCTCCGCAAGCGCGGTGATCGTGAGCGAGGGGTTCACCCCGGGATTGGCGGGCACAGCGGCGCCGTCGACGACGTGCAGCCCGGGATGCCCCCAGACGCGGTGATACGCATCGATGACCCCGTGTGCCGGCGATGCGGAGATCACGGCACCTCCGAGGAAGTGCGCCGTGAGTGGGATGCCGAACACCTCCGGCCAGGATCCGCGCGGAGCTGCGGGCACCCCGCCCTCGGCCTCGACCCGCGCGGCGATCGCCGCAGCCGCGGTGTGAGCTTGGGGCAGGTAGCTCGGGTTCGGCGATCCGTGACCCTGCGCACTCGTCATCACGAGGCGACCGAAGCGGCGGCGTAGCGAGAGGGTGAGCGAGTTGTCCGCCGTCTGCATCACCAGCGCGATGATCCCCCGCTCACTCCAGCGCCGGAGGCTCCCCAGACGGAACTGCCGCAGCGGAGAGCGGAGCACCTGCGCGACGAGGCTGCGCAGCCGCACCCCCAGCGGCCGCCCTCCGGGGACGATGATCGTCGCCAGCGCCCCCATCAGGTTCGAGCCCGGCCCGTAGCGGACGTTCTCGACGTGCGTGCGCTCGTCGATGTGGAACGAGGTCGTGATCGCGACGCCGCGAGCGAGCTGGAGAGACTCCGGGACGTCCGTGGCGACCGCGCCGTCCAGCGCTTCCGAATTGGTGCGGGTGAGACGGCCGATCGACCCCGAGATCCGCGGCAGTGCGCCGGACTCCTTCATCCGATGCAGGAGCTGCTGCGTGCCCCACGTGCCGGCCGCCAGCACCACCTGCCTGGCGGTCACCGTCCTCCGCGCGTGCCGGAGCCACGCCCCGCTGCGCTGTGTCGTGACCGCGAATCCTCCGCTGGGGAGCTCCCGCACCTCGCTGACCGTTCGCAGCGCCTCGATCGCGGCCCCGCGGCGTTCCGCGAGAGCGAGGTAGTTCTTCATCAGTGTGTTCTTCGCGCCGACACGACAACCCACCATGCAGTTCCCGCAGAGGGTGCATCCGGTGCGATCGGGGCCCTCACCACCGAAGAAGGGGTCTGGTGTGCGCTCCCCCGGCTTTCCGAACCAGACGCCGACCGGCGCGCGCCGGAAGGTGTCGCCGACGCCGAGGTCCTCCGCGGCACCGGCCATGATCCTCTCCACAGGTCCCGTATGCGGGTAGTGCTCGACGACGCCGAGCATCCTCTTCGCCGTGGCGTAGTGCGGTGCGAGCTCCGTCTCCCACTCCGCGATACCGCGCCATTGCGGGTCCGCGAAGAAGGCCGATCCGGGCTGGTACAGCGTGTTCGCGTAGTTGAGCGATCCGCCTCCCACGCCTGCCCCGGCCAGGATCATCACATGCGGCAGTCGGTGGATGCGCTGGATCCCGTAGCAGCCCAGGGCCGGTGCCCACAGGTACCGGCGGACGTTCCAGTTGGTCTTCGCGAAGTCGTCGTCCTCGAAGCGACGCCCCGCTTCGTAGACGCGCACACGGTAGCCCTTCTCCGCCAGTCGCAGTGCGGCGACGGAACCACCGAATCCGGAACCCACGACCACGACATCTTCGTCGAACTCAGTCATCGCTCTCCTTCGGCACCATCATGGTGAGCGCTCCCGGAATGACCGAGATCGTGCACTCATCCTCGCCGATCCGCTCGCCGTCGGCGTAGACCACCAGACCCGGGGCCGACACCGTGACCGACCGCGCGCGACGATGCGCGACCTCGCCGCGCGCGAGATGCGTTCCGCGGAGCAGCAGCGGAAGGAGCCGCAGCAGGCGCAGTCGGCCCAGCGGGGCGACATGAACGATGTCGAGGAACCCGTCGTCCGGCACAGCCCCGGCGCAGATCGGCATCCCGCCCCCGTAGCTGGAGGTGCTGCCGGCCGCGACGAGCGTCCCCGGCGACCTCCTGGCGGGTTCACCGTCCACCGCGAGCGTGAAGTCCATCGGCGTCAGTCGCAGGAGCTCGATGAGCAGTGCGAGGTAGTAACGCGGCGCGCCGTGCGGCCAGCGGAGCCGGTTGGTGCGATCACTGACTTTCGCGTCGAAGCCCAGCGCCGCGATGGTCAGGAACCTCCGGCTTCCCTCCGCGGTGCGGACCACGCCGACATCGATCGCTCGCGGCACGCCCGTGAGCGCGAGTTCGGCGGCGGCCCGGGCGTCTCCGCGCGGGAGCCCGAGTGCGCGGGCGAGATCGTTCCCTGTGCCCGCGGCCACGAGGACGATGGGGACGGCGGCGTCGCACACCGTGTCGAGCACGCCGGAGAGCGTACCGTCACCCCCCACGACCACGAGGACACGCGGCTCATCCGCCAGCGCGGCGACAGCGAGTCGGGCGGTATCCGTCGCGGAAACCCCCGCGTAGGTGCGCACGTCGACGCCGCGCTCCCGGAGGAGTCGGACGGCCGTCTCGGTCGCCCGCTCGCCTCGGCCTTTGCCAGCGTAAGGGTTCGCGAGCACGGCGATGTGCTCGGACACGTCAGTGCATCCGCTCGAGAGGGAGCACAGCGCCGGGGTTGAGGACACCGGCGGGGTCGAGTTCGCGCTTGATGGCGGAGAGGATGCGGATGCCGGTCTCGCCGATCTCCTGGCGGAGCCACGGCGCATGGTCCCTGCCGACCGCATGGTGGTGGCTGATGGTCCCGCCCGAGTCGATGATCGCATCGTTGACGCGCGCTTTCACCGCGTCCCACACCCGGAGCGGCTCTGCACGGAGAGCGGCGAGCACCGTGAAGTACAGCGACGCCCCACTCGGGTAGATGTGGGACACATGGCACATGACGTACGACTTCGCACCGACGTCGGCGAAGCCTGCCTTGAGCGCCGATTCGACGGCCGAACGCAGCGTCTGCAGGTTCGACCAGGTCGTCGCGGTCTCGAGCGTCTCGCAGAAGACTCCGGCGTCGAGCAGCGAATCGCGCAGGTAGGGGCCGTCGAATCGGCCCTTCCGCCATTCCTCGGCCGGCCCTTCGCCCGCAGAGACCCCTCCAGCGGCAGCGAGTCGGGCTCCTGTCCGGGCGCGCCGCTCGGCGATGTCCTCTCCTTCGTAGACCGTCACCACGCTCGCGCCCTTCGCGAGGGCCTTGCCGATCCTGCCGACCTGGGCGAGACTCACCGCGGTCTCCGCCTCATCCGACAGCCGGATGACGGTGGGGCCGCCACCCTGCTGGGCGACCCCGCGGAGTCCCTCGGCACCGCTCGCGAAGTCGGGGAAGGACCACGACTCGAACATCCGGTCGCGCGGGAGCGGGTGCACGCGTACCCGCACCTCGGTGATCACACCGAAGATGCCCTCCGAACCGAGGAAGATCCTGATCAGGTCGGGCCCCGCCGCGGACCCCGGAGAGCGTCCGAGTTCGATGTCACCCGTGGGTGTCGCCACCCTGATCCCGGTGACCATCGTGTCGAAGCGCCCGTTGCCCGCGGAGTTCTGCCCCGACGACCGCGCCGCCGCGAATCCGCCGATCGTGGCGTAGCGGAAGCTCTGGGGGAAGTGGCCGAGCTCGAATCCGCGCGCAGACAGCAGCGCCTCCGCCTCCGGCCCCGTCGTTCCCGCCGCCAGCACGGCATCCCCGCTGATCTCATCGAGCCGGATCAGACCGCTCAGGCGTCGCAGATCGAGGCTCACGACAGCGTGGTGCGGGCCCCGTTCGGGATCCAGCGCTCCGACGACGCTCGTACCGCCACCGAACGGGATCACCGCGATCCCCCGTGCGACGGCGACGTCGAGGCACGCTCGGACTTCTGCATGATCCGCGGGACGAAGGACGGCGTCCGGCGCGTCCTGATGGACCTCGCGGCGCCGGAGGAGGTCCGGCGTCGACCGCCCGCCGGCGTGACGGATACGCGCCTCGGCGGCGGCATCGACGTTCTCCGGGCCGACCGCGGTGCAGAAGGCCGCATGGTCCTCATCGGTCAACCGCGAAGGTGCCAACTGCACATGTGCCAGTTCCACGGCGGGGTCAGGCTTGCGTACCCGCCCGAGCAGCATCGGAAGCAACGCTCGCACGGCGAGCGGCAGGTCCTTCGCCTTCGCCGGATCACCCCAGCCGTTCCATCTCATCGACGGGTCCGCATCGACCACGACATCTCCTTGCGCCATGCGTTACAGTGTGACACATCATGGAAGAACGTCAACCTCTCGGGGATGCGACACAGACCCGGATCCTCGATGCCGCCGACGACCTCCTCGAACGGCGCGGCGTCCGCGGTGTCACGATCGCAGAGCTCGCGCGTCGCTCCGAGCTGAGCCGCCCCACGATCTACCGCAACTGGGCCGACGCCGACGATGTCGTCCGCTCGACGCTCCTGCGCAGGGTCGAACGCATCCTGAGCGCGCTCCCCGCCAGAGTGCACACCCGTGCGGCGCTCGTCGACGACGTCCTGCTGTTCACCGCCCTCTTCCGCCGAGACCCGCTCTTCGCGCGCCTGCTCGCGGATGAACCCGAAGCCTTCACCCGATACACGCTCGAACGGGTGGGATCGAGTCAGCGCCTGATCCTGCAGTGGCTGACCACCGCGATCGGCACCGCGCAGGCTCAGGACTCGGTCCGCCCCGCGCCGCCCTCGGAGATCGCGGTGATGCTCCTGCTCGTGGCCCAATCCGCGGTGCTGTCGCACGGGACCGTGTCGGAGCTGATCTCCGAGGACGCGTGGGAACGCGAACTGCGGGCGGCACTCGACGGACTGCTCCGGCCATGATGTCCGAGTCGTCCGCACTGAACGTCGCGCGGCGACGCGTGGAGTTGGCGCGGTCCGCAGAGGAGAAGGTCGACGTCCTCGTGGTCGGCGGCGGAATCACCGGCGCGGGCGTCGCTCTCGATGCGGCATCCCGCGGGCTTCGCGTCACCCTGATCGAGGCGGAGGATCTCGCCTTCGGTACCAGCCGCTTCAGCTCGAAACTCGTACACGGCGGGCTGCGCTACCTTGCGACCGGCGACTTCGAGACAGCGAAGGAGAGCGCGCTCGAACGGCATCTGCTCCTGACGACGATCGCCCCGCATCTGATCCACCCGCTCGGACAACTCCTCCCGTTCGCATCCGGCATCTCGCTGCGTCAGCGCGTCGCGGGCGCGGTGGGCATGGGAATGGGCGACCTGCTTCGGATGCGGGCGCGTACGCCCCGCGCAGTCCTCCCCGCCCCCTCGTTCGTGTCGGCCCGCTCGGCGACCCGCTTGGTGCCCGCACTGGGGCCACGAGGCCTCCGTGGCGGCATGCTGTCCTACGACGGCCAGCTCGTCGACGACGCCAGGCTCGTCACGACCGTCGCCCGGACAGCAGCAGCACTCGGCGCCCGCATCCTCACCCGGGTCCGCGCCGTCGCCCTGCGCGGCGATGGGGCATCCGTGGAGGAGACGATCACCGGCGAGCGGTTCGAGCTCCGCGCACACGCCGTCATCAATGCGACGGGTGTCTGGGCAGGAGGGCTCGACCAGACGATCCGCGTGCGGCCGAGTCGAGGAACGCACATCGTGCTGGACGCCGCCGATCTCGGGAACCCGACGGCCGCGCTCACCATCCCGCACGAGGGATCGATCAGTCGCTACATCTTCGCTCTGCCGCAGGCTCACGGCCGCATGATCGTCGGCCTCACGGATGAGGACGCACCCGGTCCGGTGCCTCAGGTCGCTGAGCCGACGGAACGCGAGATCGAGTTCCTTCTGTCCAGCCTCAACCGTGTCGTGGCCACATCGATCCGGCGTGACCAGGTGCGCGGCGCCTTCGCGGGGCTGCGCCCCCTGGTCGACAGCGGCAGCGACACGACAGCGGACGTCTCGCGGAAGCACCTGGTGACGACGGCCGACGACGGCTTCATCACCGTGCTCGGCGGAAAGCTGACGACCTATCGGAGGATGGCCGAGGACGCGGTCGATGTCGCCGTCCGCACGCGCGCATTGCCGGCATCGTCCAGCAGAACCTCCTCGCTCCGGCTCGTCGACCGAGTGGTCGCCGGTTCCGACGAGGTGATCGACGCGTCCACCGGGCTGACCCATGCTGAGGTCGACTTCGCGGTGCGCGTCGAGGGGGCGCTGACCGTCGAGGACGTGCTCGACCGCCGCACCCGCATCGGTCTCGTCGCCGCCGATCGCGAACGCTGCCGACCGATCATCGCACCGATCCTCGCGCACACGCTCGCCGACCTCGGCTGAACGAGCAGACGCCGTATCAGCGGCTTTCGCGCAGTGGCAGGTCGATCGTCCCGGTCTCCCCTGCGTGACGCGCCTTCGGGATCCGGGTGCCGAGCACCTGGGACACGATGTCCTGGGCGATCTTCGGCGCTGTCAGTCCCGCGTCACCGAGGATCTGGTCCCGTGACGCGTGATCGATGAACTCGTCAGGGAGGCCCAGCTCGTCGACAGCGGTGTCGATCCCGGCCTCGCGGAGCACCTGCCGCACCCGCGTACCGATCCCGCCGACGCGGATGCCGTCCTCCAACGTGATCACGAGGCGGTGGTGAGCGGCCAGCTCGACGATCGACGGCTGCACCGGGATGGCCCACCGCGGATCGATGACGGTCGCCCCGATCCCCTGCGCCCGCAGCCTGTCGGCGACATCCAGCGCGAGTTCGGCGAAGGGACCGATCGCCACGACCAGCACGTCCTCGGATTCACCACGGGCGAGCACGTCGACACCGTCATGCAGCCTCTCGATCGCCGGAAGGTCTGGCGCCACCTCCCCCTTCGGGAATCGGATGACGGTCGGCGCATCATCGACCTGCACGGCTTCTTCGAGCGCTTCGGTCAGCCGAGCGCCGTCGCGAGGAGCCGCGATGCGGATGTGCGGAACAATCTGCAGCATCGCCAGGTCCCACATGCCGTGGTGGCTGGGGCCGTCAGGGCCGGTCACGCCGGCACGGTCGAGCACGAAGGTGACGCCCGCGCGGTGGAGTGCGACGTCCATCAGGACCTGGTCGAAAGCGCGCCCCATGAAGGTGGCGTACAACGCGACCACGGGGTGCAGTCCACCGAAGGCGAGACCGGCGGCCGACGCCACCGCGTGCTGCTCGGCGATGCCCACGTCGTACACCCGATCCGGGAACCGCTCGGCGAACGGCGCGAGACCCGTCGGTCGCAGCATCGCGGCCGTCATCGCGATGACATCGTTCCGGCGCTCCCCCACCGAGACCAGAGCATCGGAGAAGACGTCGGTCCAGCCGCGCCCCCCCGATGACAGAGTCTCACCGGTCGTCGGATCGATCTTGCCGACGGCGTGGAACTGGTCCGCCTCGTCATCACGCGCAGGCTGGTAGCCGCGGCCCTTCTCGGTGATCGTGTGGACGATGACCGGCGCGCCGTACGACTTCGCGAGCTCGAGCGTCTCGAGGAGGGCGGGAAGATCGTGCCCGTCGACCGGGCCGAGGTACTTGATGTCGAGGTTCGAGTACAGCGCCTCGTTGTTGGCGAAACGGGAGAGGAACCCGTGTGTGCCGCCCCGGACACCGCGGAACACGGCACGCCCCACTGGACCGAAGGCGCGGAACAGTCGGTCCGACTTGCGGTGGAGATCCTTGTACGCGGCAGCGGTGCGGACGCGGTTGAGATACCGCGACATGCCGCCGATCGTCGGCGCATACGAACGGCCGTTGTCGTTGACGACGATCACCAGGTTGCGGTCGTTGTCGTCGGAGATGTTGTTCAACGCCTCCCAGGTCATGCCGCCAGTGAGCGCGCCGTCGCCGACGACGGCGACGACATGACGATCTGCACGCCCCGTCGCCGTCAGCGCCCGGGAGATGCCATCCGCCCAGCTGAGGGAACTCGACGCGTGCGAGGACTCCACCACATCATGGTCACTCTCGCCGCGCTGCGGATAGCCGGCGAGTCCGCCGCGCACCCGGAGCCCGGAGAAGTCCTGTCGCCCGGTGAGCAGCTTGTGCACGTAGGACTGGTGGCCGGTGTCGAAGATGAACGGATCGTCGGGCGAGGAGAAAACCCGGTGCAGAGCGATGGTCAGCTCGACGACGCCCAGGTTGGGGCCAAGATGGCCGCCGGTGCGGGACACGTTCTCGACGAGGAAGGTGCGGATCTCCGCGGCGAGTTCTGCGAGCTGATCCGTCGACAGCGCATCCAGATCACGGGGTCCTGAGATGCTCGGAAGAATGGGCATCTGCGCCTCCTCACAGGCTTCACCGGAAGCGTCGGACAGGGCGCCGACGCCATCCCGATCCTATCGCGCTCACACGTGAGAACCGGGTGAGCGAGCACCCCCTTGACAGGACGATGGGGCTCGGGTCCGAAGACCCGAGCCCCATCGTCGCCCCGATCAGACCAGCGAACGCAGCACGTACTGCAGGATGCCGCCGTTGCGGTAGTAGTCGGCCTCACCGGGGGTGTCGATGCGGACGACCGCGTCGAACTCCACCGGCTGCTTGCCCTCGGGCGAGTTCTCGCTCGGGGTGGCCGTGACCTTGACCGTCTTCGGCGTGACCCCGTTGTTGAGCTCTTCCAGACCCGAGATCGAGACGATCTCGGTGCCGTCGAGACCCAGCGACTCCCAGCTCTCGCCGGCGGGGAACTGCAGCGGGACGACACCCATGCCGATCAGGTTCGAGCGGTGGATGCGCTCGAAGCTCTCGGTGATGACCGCCTTGACGCCCAGCAGGCGCGTGCCCTTGGCCGCCCAGTCACGCGACGAACCCGAGCCGTACTCCTTGCCACCGAAGATGACGAGCGGCGTGCCCTGCGCCTGGTAGTTCATGCTCGCGTCGTAGATGTACGACTGCGGCCCACCCGGCTGGGTGAAGTCACGCGTGAATCCACCCTCGACGACCTGTCCGTCGTTGACGGCCGCGACCATCGCGTTCTTCAGACGGATGTTCGCGAAGGTGCCGCGGATCATGACCTCGTGGTTGCCGCGACGCGAGCCGAAGGAGTTGAAGTCCTTGCGGTCGACGCCGTGCTCGGTGAGGTACTGGGCCGCGGGCGTACCGGGCTTGATGTTTCCGGCCGGCGAGATGTGGTCGGTGGTGACCGAGTCGCCGAGCGTCGCCATGACGCGAGCACCCTCGATGTCCTTCACCGGGGTGAGCTCCATCGTCATGCCGTCGAAGTACGGAGCCTTGCGGACGTAGGTCGAGTTCTCGTCCCACTGGAAGATCGCGTCATCCGGGGTGGGCAGGCTGCGCCAGCGCTCATCGCCGTCGAAGACCGTCGCGTACTGCTTGATGAACTGGTCTCGCGAGATGGACGAGTCGACGATCTCCTGCACCTCGTCGGGCGTCGGCCAGATGTCCTTCAAGAAGACGTCTTCGCCGTCGGTGCCCTTGCCGAGCGCGTCGTTCTCGAAGTCGAAGTGCATCGAGCCGGCGAGAGCGTACGCGATCACCAGCGGCGGGCTGGCGAGGTAGTTCATCTTCACGTCGGGGCTGATGCGTCCCTCGAAGTTGCGGTTAC
Organism: Microbacterium sp. IO18; assembly: GCF_049099505.1. Lineage (NCBI taxonomy): Bacteria > Bacillati > Actinomycetota > Actinomycetes > Micrococcales > Microbacteriaceae > Microbacterium > Microbacterium sp. IO18. The sequence goes on along the minus strand of NZ_JBMJAF010000001.1, from coordinate 362,214 downwards.
CGGAGAGGACCGCCGTGACGGCGAGGTCGTGCGAGTTGATCGCCTCCGAAACCTCTTCGATCAGCGGACCCGAGTTGCCGATGCAGATCGTGCAGCCGTAGCCGACGGTGTAGAAGCCGAGGCCCTCGAGGTCCTTGTCGAGACCGGACTTCTCGTAGTAGTCGGTGACCACCTTCGAGCCCGGACCGAGCGTGGTCTTCACCCAGGGCTTCTGCTTCAGGCCCTTCTCGAGCGCCTTGCGTGCGACGAGGCCGGCGGCGATCATCACCGACGGGTTCGACGTGTTGGTGCAGGAGGTGATGGCCGCGAGGGTGACCGCGCCGTTGTCGAGGATGTACTTCTCCCCCGACGGCGTGGTGACCGGCACGGGCTTCGAGGCATTGGCGGGAGCACCGCTGTTGATGTGCACCGGACGCGTGGACGGCTCCTCGTCGCCGGGTGCCTGACCGGGGTCGGACGCCGGGAACGAGTGCTTCGACTCGAGGTCGACGATCGAGTCCGAGGTGGACGGCGACGCGTAGCTCAGGATGTCCTGCTCGAACTGCGACTTCGCCTCGGAGAGGAGGATGCGATCCTGCGGGCGCTTCGGACCCGCGATCGACGGGACGACCGTGCCGAGGTCGAGCTCGAGGTACTCGCTGAAGGTCGGCTCGTGCGCGGCATCGTGCCAGAGCTTCTGCTCCTTGGCGTAGGCCTCGACCAGCGCGACGGCCTCTTCGCTGCGGCCGGTGAGGCGCAGGTAGTCGAGCGTCACGTCGTCGATCGGGAAGATCGCGGCGGTGGAGCCGAACTCCGGAGACATGTTGCCGATGGTGGCGCGGTTGGCGAGCGGAACGGAAGCGACGCCTTCGCCGTAGAACTCGACGAACTTGCCGACCACGCCGTGCTTGCGCAGCATGTCGGTGATCGTGAGCACGACGTCGGTCGCGGTCACGCCGGCGGGGATCTCGCCGGACAGCTTGAAGCCGACGACGCGCGGGATGAGCATCGACACGGGCTGACCGAGCATCGCGGCCTCGGCCTCGATACCGCCGACGCCCCAGCCGAGCACGCCGAGGCCGTTGACCATGGTGGTGTGCGAGTCGGTGCCGACGCAGGTGTCGGGGTAGGCGCGGAGCACGCCGTTGACGTCGCGGTCGTAGATGACCTTGGCGAGGTGCTCGATGTTCACCTGATGGACGATGCCGGTTCCCGGCGGGACGACCTTGAAGTCGCTGAACGCCGTCTGACCCCAGCGCAGGAACTGGTACCGCTCCCCGTTGCGCTCGTACTCAATCTCGACGTTGCGCTCGAGGGCGTTCTCCGAGCCGAACAGGTCGGCGATGACGGAGTGGTCGATGACCATCTCGGCGGGCGAGAGCGGGTTGATCTTGTTCGCGTCGCCACCGAGTGCCGTGACGGCCTCACGCATGGTGGCGAGGTCGACGATGCAGGGGACGCCGGTGAAGTCCTGCATGACCACGCGCGCCGGCGTGAACTGGATCTCGGTGCTGGGCTCTGCCGCGGCATCCCACGATCCCAGCGCCTCGATCTGCGCCTTCGTCACGTTCGCGCCATCCTCGGTGCGAAGCAGGTTCTCCAGGAGGACCTTGAGACTGAAGGGGAGCTTCTCGAAACCGGGCACCGTGTCGATGCGGAAGATCTCATAGTCGGTGCTGCCGACTGTCAGGGTGCTCTTGGCACCGAAGCTGTTCACCGTGGACACGAATCCGTCTCCTTCTATTCGGATGGGAGCGACAGGCGCCTCCATCTTGCTCGCCAGCGAGCCCCTGCGGCTAGCAAGGCGGACCTAACCAGTCTGCTCCGCGCAGCCCGCGGGCGAAAGCCTGCGATTTATCTTGATATCAAGATAAATCTATCACGCCTCGGAGGCATCCTCGCGCGCCGGCTCTCGCGGGTGGAGAGCGCGGACGACCAGCCAGGTCACCGCGATGAGGGGAGCGAACAGCGGCAACCCCATGACGAGCTTGAGGGTGCCGAGGGCGGTGACGTCTCCCGCGAGATAGAGCGGCAGCTGCACGGCGAGCCGCGCGAAGAACAGCGCAGCCCACGCGATCCCGAGCCAGAAGTAGGCACGGCGCTTACGGCGATCACTGCGCCACGTGGTGCCCTCCCCCATCAGGAATCCGACCGCGAGGCCGATCAGCGACCATCCGATCAGGGCCGACACCAGGATCACCGATCCGTACACCGCGTTCGTGATGAGTCCGGGAACGAAGTTGTCCGCCCCTCGACCGGTCCACAGCGCGAGGGCGGCGGCGGCCACCGCGGCGATGAGACCGCCGAGCGCGGCCGACGGCGGCGACTTCTGCAGGAGTCGTACGACCGTGAAGACCGCCGCGAGCCCGACCGAGACGCCGAGCGACAGGATCAGCGGTTCGGGGCGGATCGTGAAGATGATGACGAATGCGAGGCTGGGCAGCACCGATTCGAGGATGCCGCGCCACCCACCCATCGCGGACCACACGACCTTGTGCGTGCTCGAACTCTCCGCCGGGTCGAGGCCGGCCCGGCGAGCGGCACCGCCGAGCGCCTCACCGAGGATCTCGGAGGTGCGCTTCTCTCGCTCGGGGTCCTGGTCCGGGGTGCTCACGCGGATCCCGGTGTCGCCGGCATCTTGAGCGGGATCAGGTCACGAGGGGGCATCGGCGAGCCGCCGCGGACCACGACGATCGATCGGAAGAGATCCTCGACCTTCGCACCCGCCTCCGGATCCGACGCGCCTGCTCCCCCGATGACGCCGCGGAGGAACCATCGCGGACCATCGATGCCGATGAAGCGCGCGAGACGCAGCCCGGACCCCTCGCTCGCGGTGGCGGGAACCTCGGCGAGGAGTTCCTTGCCGAGTGGACCCTCGCGCTCTTCGACGCGACCGCCCTGCGCCTTGACCTGGTCGCGCAGCTGCACACGGGTCTCATCCCACAGACCGCCCGATCGCGGGGCGGCGAACGGCTGCACCTGCAGCGAGGAGTCCGCGTAGTCGAGCCCCACGGCGACGATGCGCTTGGTCTGCTCCTCGACCTCGAGCCGAAGGTTCAGGCCCTCCCTGGGGAGGATCTTGATCCCACCGAGGTCGATGTAGGGACGAACCGGATTCGCCTCGGAATCGTCGAAGGGCCCCTCGGTGGCGCGGTTCTCGGGCGCCGACTTCGGGGAAGTCTCGTTGCTGTCAGTCATTGGCCTGCCCTGCTTCGTTCTGCGTGTGCCCCGCCTGGTAGCCGGTGGAGCCGAATCCGCCGGCGCCGCGGACGCTCTCCGGCAGCTCATCGACCGGAAGGAACGTGGCGCGAGCCACCGGCATGATGATCAGCTGTGCGATGCGATCGCCGACCGCCACATCGTACGCGCTGTGGATATCGGTGTTGATCAGACTCACCTTGATCTCGCCCCGATATCCGGCGTCGACCGTCCCGGGCGAGTTCACGATCGAGATCCCGTGCTTGGCTGCGAGACCGCTGCGCGGAACCACGAACGCGGCGTAACCGTCGGGAAGGGCGATACGGACGCCCGTACCGACGAGGGCGCGCTCGCCCGGTCCGAGATGCACGGCCTCGGCCGCGACCAGATCTGCGCCGGCATCACCCGGATGCGCGTATCCGGGCACCGCCGCGGCGATAATGGGGATATCAACGGAATCGGTCACCCCATGAGGCTAATGCAGAACACCGGCACAGACACACGCCCGCGCTATCGCGAACGACTCGCTCCCAGCCTGTGGCTGCTGGTCACCGTCGCGGTGGCGGGGCCGATGGTGTCGCTCGTCTTCGTCCCGATCGGATCGACGGTCGCGCTCGTCGTCGGAGCGGCCGTCTCCGCGCTCCTGGTGCTGACGTTCGTCGCCGCGACGCCGGTCGTGTCCGTCGAGGGCACCATCCTGCGCGCAGGCCGCGCACATATCGATGTCGCGCACCTCGGCGATCCCGTGGCGCTGACCGGAGCGGATGCGCGTCATGCACGCGGGCCCGGACTCCCGGCGCGTGGTTGGCATCTCATCCGCGGTGGGATCGACGGCATCGTCGTCGTGCCGAATCTCGATGTCGACGACCCGGTCGACGCCTGGACCATCTCCACGCGGACTCCGGACCGCCTGGCCGCAGCGATCCGCGCGGCGCAGACCGGCGCCTGACCGGAGACGACAGCGCGCCCCGGACCACGATGGTCGGGGGCGCGTGAGACGTCGCTCGGAGGGCTGCTACGCAGCGCACTCCTTGCAGATGGGCCCGGATGCGCCCTCGTGGTCGAGCTGCGAGCGGTGCTTCACGAGGAAGCAGCTCATGCATGTGAACTCGTCCTGCTGCGCGGGCAGCACGACGACATCGAGCTCGAGGTCGGAAAGGTCGGCACCCGGAAGGTCGAAGCTCGACGGGTTGTCGGAGTCTTCGTCCCCGCTTGAGCCGGAGAGCTTGTCCGGCACACGCTCCTTCAGGGCTTCGATCGACTCGGAGTCGTCTTCGCTCTTTCGGGGGGCGTCGTAATCGGTTGCCATGCGGTAGATCTCCACTTTCATGGTGCGAGTGGGTGGTGCGCCGTCGGGTATTCGGCGGCCATAGTTTGCACGACCCGAGGTCATAACGCAAATGCTCGTCCGTGCGACAGAGGAAACTCACGGCACGCCCACGCTATTCCCGGTCACGAGCCCCCTCGCGTGACACCATGAACGGACACCCATCAGAGGGGCATTCGCATGGAAAACGTCACCATCGTCGGCACAGAAGCAGGAGTCCTCGTACTCGCGACCGAGTCGGGCGAGCGGTTCGCGCTGCCCATCGACGACATGCTGCAGCGCGAGATCCGTCGCGCCACCCGACAGGCCGAGCCGACCGCTCAGAAACTTGCGGCGAGCCCTCGTGACATCCAGGCCCAGATCCGCGCCGGGCTGACAGCTCCCGAAGTCGCCGAGCTGCTCGGGATCAGCGTCGAGGACGTCGCCCGGTTCGAAGGTCCGGTCCTCGCCGAGCGAGAGCACATCATCGGCCAGGCTCTCGCTGTGCCGGTGTTGATCGGCAGCGAGGTCGAGCCCGACGCGCAGCCCACCTTCGGCGTCGCCGTCCGCGCCAAACTGGCCGAGATCGAGGCGACTGCAGAGCGCTGGGCCAGTTGGAAAGAGGACTCCGGCTGGACCATCAAGCTCGAGTTCACGGCCAACGATGTCGAACACGACGCGCGCTGGAGCTTCGATCCTCGCCGCAGTGCACTGTCACCCCTGAACGCCGACGCGACCCAGCTCTCACGGCAGGGATCCCTGCCGGAAGGGCTCATCCCGCGACTGCGTGCGGTCGACGCCGAACGCACGACATCGCCCTACAAGGATGAGAGCCGCTTCGATTCGGGGGCGTTCGGCCCGCGTCTCCTGCCGACTCCGGAGGCGGAGTTCGAAGATCCCTCCCTCCCGGAGCGCTCCGATCTCGCGGCGCAGGACGCCGCGATCAAGCGTGCGCCCTCGACACCGAGCACGAACCCCGAGACGGCCGACCTGCTCGAGGCCCTTCGACGCCGTCGCGGACAGCGCGAAACGGCTCCTCTGCTCGACGACGCGGAAGACGCAGAGCGCTCCGACCCGATCTCCCTCTTCGACGCGCTGGATCAGCCGGAAGAGGAGCCGGAGGCATCGACGCCCGCATCGTCGCAGCCCACACCCACGGATTCCGGCGAGTCCGGTGGGCGCCGTCGCCGTCGAAACGCGATGCCCTCGTGGGATGAGATCGTCTTCGGCGCTCGCACGGACGAGTAACGCCGCATCGCGTCGCCGCACCGACGACGATCAGCGGGCGAAAGCCCCGAGTCTGATCAGCGGAACCTGACGCTCCTCGGGCGTGAGAGCGCCGTGTTGACCGATCATCGCCCGCCCGCGTTGGTCGGCGGCCGTGCCGTCGTACACGGCCCAGGTTCCGCGCGCGATCACCAGCACGTCACCGATCCGTGACGCTGCGGCATCGGTGACCGTCGGGCCGAAGAGGCGCGCATCCACCGCGTCGCCGCGTGTGAGGACATCGGCCGACCCGTGGAGGTCGGAACGCCAGCGCGTCATCACCTCAGCGACATCGACCTCAGGCTCGAGGTAGGCGTGCAGCATCCGGGGTTCACCCCCCAGATGACGGATCCCCGTGAGATGCGCTTCCTCCAGGACGATCTGACGCTTCTGCGGCACGTCGACCATCCCGTGGTCGGACGTGACGAGAACGCCGACCCCTGGAGGCACGCGTGCGGAGAGCGCCGCATCGACGTCCTCGAGCGCTGCGACCCACTCGCGCGAAGCGATCCCGTGCTTGTGGCCGGCTTTGTCGACCTCGGGGAGGTAGCAGTAGACGAGCGCCCCCGGATGGGTCTGAGCGAGTGCGTAGGCGGCTTCGATCCGCGATGCCGCGGTGTCCGCCGCGACGAACTCCGCGCCACGAAGAGTCGCCTTCGTGAAACCGCTGTGCGCATAGGCGGACAGACCGACGGCGAAGCTCTCATGACCGCTGCGTCCAGCGCGCTCGAAGATCGTGGGCGCCGCCTGCCAGACGAGCGGGTCGATCCCGTCGCTCTCCCAGCCGCTGAGCTGGTTGACGAGCACGTCGCGACTCGGGTCGAGCACGCGGTACCCCACGAGGCCATGCGCACCCGGCCACGCGCCGGTGACGATGCTGGTGAGGGCTGCGGCCGTCGTCGAGGGGAACACCGACTGGGCGACGTCCTTCTTCACCATGCCCGCCGTCAGCGCCCGAGCGTGTCCGGCGTGTCCGCGAAGGCTGATCGCGCCGAGCCCGTCGATGACGACGAGCACGACCGATTCCGCAGGGGGCAGCACCTCCGACTCGCCGCGCAGGGCGGCGAACAGGTCCGCCGCCACCCCGACGACGCTCCGGGCGCCCGCAGAGTCGGACGGTAGCATGAAGGACATCCGAGCCAGTCTGACACAGGCTCCCGTACGCCCTCAGGAAGTCCATGCCGAAAACCCCGCCGCCCGAGCCCGTCGAGGAGCGCATCCAGGACATCGACCTCTCCACGGAGATGCAGGGTTCGTTCCTCGAATACGCGTATTCGGTGATCTACTCGCGCGCCCTGCCCGACGCCCGCGATGGCCTCAAGCCCGTCCAGCGCCGCATCCTCTACCAGATGGCCGAGATGGGCCTGCGCCCGGATCGCGGCCACGTGAAGAGCGCTCGCGTCGTCGGTGAGGTGATGGGGAAGCTCCACCCCCACGGCGACTCCGCGATCTACGACGCGCTCGTACGCCTCGCCCAGGAGTGGGCGTTGCGCGTCCCGCTCGTCGACGGCCACGGCAACTTCGGCTCCCTGGATGACGGTCCGGCCGCAGCCCGGTACACCGAAGCCCGACTGGCCGCCGCCGCGCTCGCCCTCACCGAGAACCTCGATGAGGATGTCGTCGACTTCATCCCGAACTACGACGGGCAGTTCCACCAGCCGGCGGTACTGCCGGCCGCGTTCCCGAACCTCCTCGTCAACGGTGCCAGCGGCATCGCGGTCGGCATGGCCACCAACATGGCCCCGCACAACCTCATCGAGGTCGTGGCGGCGGCGACCCACCTGCTGGAGAATCCGGACGCCACGACCGAAGAGCTCATGGAGTTCGTCCCCGGGCCGGACTTCCCCTCCGGGGGCATCCTGATGGGTCTGGACGGCGTCAAGGACGCGTACACGAACGGACGTGGCGCCCTCAAGGTCCGGGGCAAGACGTCCATCGAACCTCTGGGCCCGCGGCGCACCGGCATCATCGTCTCGGAACTGCCGTACATGGTCGGTCCCGAGCGTCTGATCGAGAAGATCCGCGATGCCGTACAGGCGAAGAAGCTGCAGGGCATCAGTGATGTCACCGACCTCACCGACCGCAACCATGGACTGCGCGTCGCCATCGGCGTGAAGACGGGCTTCGACCCGAACGCCGTCCTCGAGCAGCTGTACCGCCTGACGCCGCTCGAAGACTCCTTCAGCATCAACAACGTCGCGCTCGTCGAGGGCCAGCCGCGCACGCTCGGTCTCAAGGAGATGCTGAGCGTCTACGTCGGGCATCGCCTCGAGGTGATCACCCGGCGCAGCCGGTACCGTCTCGCGCGCCGTGAGGAGCGCCTGCACCTCGTCGAGGGATTGCTCATCGCGATCCTCGACATCGACGAGGTCATCCAGGTCATCCGCTCCTCCGACGACTCCGAGCAGGCCCGCACCCGGCTGCGTTCGGTGTTCGATCTGAGTGAGCTCCAGGCCGAGTACATCCTCGAGCTGCGGCTGCGTCGCCTGACGAAGTTCTCGCGGATCGAGCTCGAGAGCGAGCGTGACGCGTTGCTGGCCGAGATCGCCTCGCTCCGTGAGCTCCTCGGGAGCCCCGCGTTGCTCCGCGCGGCGGTCGCGAGAGAGCTGGATGCCGCTGCCGACGCCTACGGCACACCTCGCCGGACGCTCCTGATGAACGCGGCTCCCCCGAAGCCCCGGGCGACCAAGGGCGCGGTCGACCTGCAGATCGCCGATGCCCCCACGGTGCTCGTCCTCTCGACCACCGGCAGAGCCGTGCGCGTCGATCTCGGAGAGGGCCAGGAGCTCACGGTTCCGGCGCGTCGGAGCAAGCACGACGCCATCCTCGCGACGGTCGAGACCACGGTACGCGCCGAGATCGGAGCGCTGACGAGCCTCGGCCGAGTCGTACGGTTCTCCCCCGTCGACCTCCCCTCCGTCCCCTCCTCCTCGGTGCAGTTGGCGGCCGGTACGCCGTTGCGCGACTACCTGGGCATCACGACCAAGAACGAGCGTGTCCTCGGCTTCGTGCGCTTCGACAGCGACATCCCGATCGCTCTCGGCACCGCCCAGGGCACGGTGAAGCGCGTCGTTCCGTCCTCGCTCCCCGCGCGCCCCGAGCTCGAGGTCATCGGCCTGAAGGCCGGTGACACGGTCATCGGCGCGGCGGAGGCAGCGGATGACTCCGAGATGGTGTTCGTGACGACCGACGCCCGGCTGCTCCATTTCCCGTCGTCATCGGTACGTCCCCAAGGTGCCCCCGCCGGAGGTATGGCCGGGGTCAAGCTCGGCCCCGGGACCTCCGTCCTCTTCTTCGGCGTGGTCGATCCGACAAGCGATGCCGTGGTCGCCACGGTGTCCGGCGGCGAGAGCATCCTGCCGGGAACGGATCCGGGTCGCGCGAAGGTGTCGTCGTTCGCTGAGTACCCCGCCAAGGGGCGCGCGACGGGTGGCGTGCGCGCGCACGCCTTCTTGAAGGGCGAGGATCGGCTCACGGTCGCGTGGGTGGGCCCCGGTCCGGCGCAGGCCGTGGACCCGACCGGTGCGGTGCGCAAGCTCCCCGAGGCCCGTGCCCGTCGCGACGCCTCCGGCCAGCCCATCGACGGCGTGATCGGGACCATCGGACGCACGATCGTGTGACGTCGTTCGGGAGGCCTCCGTCACCGGCGGCCTCCCGGACGCCCGCGATCAGTTCAAGTCAGGCGTCGATCGACTCGCGCGAGAGCCGGTCGGAGGACTCGATGATGAACTCGCGCCGCGGGGCGACCTCGTTGCCCATCAGCAGCTCGAACATACGGCCTGCCGCCTCCGCATCCTCCATGCGCACCCGACGCAGCAGACGCCCGGAGCGGTCCATGGTCGTGTTGGCCAGCTGCTCGGCATCCATCTCTCCGAGTCCCTTGTAGCGCTGGATCGGCTCGTGCCAGCGCTTGCCGGCCTTGCGGAGCTTGGTGAGCAGGGCCTGCATCTCCTGCTCGCTGTAGGTGTAGATCGTCTCGTTGGGCTTCGACCCCGGGTTCATCACGATCACCCGATGCAGCGGGGGGACGGCAGCGAAGACACGGCCGTCCTCGATCAGCGGCCGCATGTAGCGGAAGAACAGGGTGAGCAACAGCGTGCGGATGTGCGCGCCGTCCACGTCGGCGTCGCTCATCAGGATGATCTTCCCGTAGCGTGCCGCGCTGAGATCGAACGTCCGGCCCGAGCCGGCGCCGATCACCTGGATGATCGATGCGCACTCCGCGTTGGAGAGCATGTCCCCCACGGAAGCCTTCTGCACGTTGAGGATCTTGCCGCGGATCGGGAGGAGCGCTTGGAACTCGCTGTTGCGTGCGTTCTTGGCCGTGCCGAGAGCCGAGTCACCCTCGACGATGAACAGCTCGCTGCGATCGACCTCGTTGGTGCGGCAGTCGACCAGCTTCGTCGGAAGCGTCGAGGACTCGAGCGCATTCTTGCGTCGCTGCGTCTCCTTGTGGGCGCGCGCCGAGACACGGGCCTTCATCTCCGAGACGATCTTGTCCAGGAGCTGTGATGCCTGGTTCTTGTCGTCGCGCTTGGTCGACGTGAAGCGCTGGGCGAGATCCTTGCGGATCACCTGCGCCACGATCTGTCGAACGGCCGGCGTCCCGAGGACCTCTTTGGTCTGACCCTCGAACTGCGGCTCCGGAACGTTGACCGTGAGCACCGCGGTGAGCCCGGCCAGCACATCGTCCTTCTCGAGCTTGTCGTTGCCGACCTTGAGGCGGCGGGCGTTCTGCTCGACCTGGGTCCGGAGGACCTTGAGGAGTTCCTGTTCGAAGCCCTGCTGGTGGGTTCCGCCCTTGGGCGTCGCGATGATGTTGACGAACGAGCGGACCCGGGTGTCGTAGCCGGTTCCCCAGCGCAGCGCGATGTCGACCGCGCAGACACGCTCGACCTCGGTGGCGATCATGTGACCGTCCGCCTGGAGCACCGGGACGGTCTCCTTGAACGTGCCTTCTCCCTGGATGCGCCAGGTGTCGGTCACCGGAGGGTCGATCGCCAGGTAGTCGACGAACTCGGAGATACCGCCCTCATAGAGGTACGAGGTCTCCACGGGCACGGGGGCCGCGACGGGCCCGGCGCCCTCCTCCTCGGTGACGTTCGCGAGCTCGGGGACGGCGACGGCGCGCTCATCCTTCACCACGATCTCGAGACCGGGGACGAGGAAGGCGGTCTGCCGCGCACGGGTTTCGAGCTCAGCGAGTTGGAACGCTGCGTCCTTCGTGAAGATCTGACGATCCGCCCAGTAACGGACACGCGTGCCGGTGACACCTCGTGGCGCCTTGCCGACGACCCGCAGCTCGCTCTTCTCCTCGAAGGGAGTGAACGGCGCGTCAGGACGCTTCTCGCCGGAGTCCGTGAAGATGCCCGGTTCGCCGCGGTGGAAGGACATCGCATAGGTCTTGCCACCGCGGTCGACCTCGACGTCGAGCCGCTCGGAGAGCGCATTCACCACCGAGGCACCGACGCCATGCAGACCACCGGACGCAGCGTACGAGCCACCTCCGAACTTCCCACCCGCGTGCAGCTTCGTGTAGACGACCTCGACACCGCTCAGACCGGTCCGGGGTTCGACGTCGACGGGGATTCCGCGCCCGCGGTCGTGCACCTCCACACTGCCGTCGCTGTGCAGGATGATGTCGATCTTCGAGCCGTTGCCCGCCACCGCTTCGTCGACGGAGTTGTCGATGATCTCCCAGAGGCAGTGCATGAGACCCGGGGAGCCGTTCGACCCGATGTACATACCCGGGCGTTTGCGGACAGCCTCGAGCCCCTCAAGCACCTGGAGGTGGTGGGCAGAATACTCGGCATTCACAATCTCCGAGTCTATTCTCGCCACCTCCGCTCGGGCTGCCGACACTCCCCACGCGGAGCGAGTCCGAGGCGCACGCGTACGCGCTGAGCGAAACACGCCGCAAACCGGGCATGCACACAGGTACAGCGTGGTTGTATTGACCAAATCACGAAGCGAAGCCGACACCCGAGGAGGCACCGAGATGAACGCAACGACCGAACGTGACACCTCCACCGTCGAGTTCCGCCTGACCGCCATGGATCGTTGTGATTCCTGCGGTGCGCAGGCGTACATCGCCGCCGAGGTGAACGGTTCCGAGCTCCTGTTCTGCGCCCACCACGGCCGCAAGTACGAAGAGAAGCTCCGCAGCGTCGCCACCAGCTGGCACGACGAGACCGCGCGTCTCATCGAAGCCGTCTGATCACCCTCGACGGGCCAGGGGTCAGTCGATCACGACCCTGCGCACTCGCGCGGTGAGCCGGGTGAGGATCTCTTCGCCGACCGTGTCGATCCGCTCGGCGAGCGTGGTCGCGGAAGACTCCCCGGATTCGCCCGCGCCGAACAGCGTCACTTCGTCGCCGACCCGGGCTCCCGGCCAGCGGTCGACGATCGACGTCGTCTGACCCACGGCGGTAAGCACTCGGGCTCCACCGGGAGTCCCCACGCTCGCTCCGCCCAAGGTCGACGGGAGACCGTCGAAGCTGCCGATCGCGATCACGGCATCATCACCGTCGACCTCGACGACCGTCGCGACGAGGCTTGCTGCAGGTCGCACACCCTCGAGGTCCGGGCCGTCCGCGGATCGGATGCCGTAGCAGAACGCTCCGATGCGCGAGACCGAGCCACGCAGCTCCGGTCGCCACCAGGATGCCGCCGACGCGGTCAGGTGCAATGCGCGCGGAACCGGACCCGACTCCCCCACTACTCGCACGGCGTCCAGGAACACTGCCTGCGCCTCGTCGTCCTCCGCATCGCTCGCCTCAGCGATGTGGCTCCAGACCCCCTCCAATTCGAGGAGTCCTACGGCCTCCGCGGCCCTGGCCTCGGAGACGACGTCGGCCCAGTCCTCTGGGAGTATGCCGTTACGGTGCAGGCCCGTGTCGATCTTGAGGTGCACGCGCGCCCGTACGCCCAGCGCCTCCGCGCGGGCGATGATCCGTCGCAGATACTCGGCGGTGCCGACTCCGAGATCGATGCGGTGCAGCAGAGCGTCATCGACCTCCGCGTCCGTCGAGGTAGCCCAGGCGAAGATGCGCGCGTCTCCTCCGACGACGCGCCGAACCTCTGAGCCGCCCGCGATGTCGTAGCTCCCGAACCAGTCGACGCCCGCCTTCGACGCCGCCTCGACCGCCCACGCGAGCCCGTGGCCGTAGGCGTCGTCCTTGAGCACGAGCATGAGGGTCGACGGCGCGATCCGCGCCTTGACGGCATCGACGTTCGCGCGGAAGACGTCACTGCTGATCCGCAGCTGCGGGCGGGTCATGCCTCCCACCCCCGCACAGCGTGCGCGCCCGCGACCGTGACGAGTTCCGCCGCCGTCAGCCCGGTGATCGCGCTCCATCGGGCGACTCCGGCCTTGGCCGTGCCCCACCCACCGAAATAGGTGACCTCCGATCCGGGCGCGATGTCGACCTCCGGGCCTTCCATGTCCACGACGCAGACATCCATCGCGACCCGTCCGATGATGGGTCGCGCCGTCCCGGCGACGTCGACGTGTGCGTGATTCCCGAGGGCACGGACGATCCCTTGCGCATAACCGCCCGTCACCAACGCCACGGTGGTCTCCGCGGGCGCACGGAAGGTGTACCCGTACGACACCGCATCCCCGGCGCGCAAGCGTTTGGTGGACATCACTCGGCCGCTGAGGCGCATCACCGGCTGCGTCGAGAGGACTCCGTGCTCGTCCGGCAGCCCGTAGAGCAGAGTCGGGTCGATATCCGCCTCAACCGAGGTGACTCCGACGATTCCCTCCAACCGCAGCGCCTCGATCTCACCGACGGAATCGACCAGCACCCGTTCGGCGCCGGCTGCGGTCACCGCCTGCGCTACGGCGAGGATTCCGTGGCCCCAGGCATCGCGTCGCAGATCCGCAATACGTCCTCCTGCGCGCACTGCCGCCGACGCCCCTGCCGCCAGCGCCGAGCGGGAGATCATCGCGAAAGGCAGGGCGCTGGAAGTCGTCTCACACACGTCCTCCACCCTAGCTTCCGCCTCCCAGGTGGACCTCCGAGTCCCCCGTAGACTGGTGGGGACCCCGACCCTGGAGCCATATGTCTCGTCTTTCCCTCGCGCCCCGCATCCGCTACCTGCTGGGACGTGCTCGCCGCATCGACGTCGGATCGGTGGTGGAACGGGCCAAGGAGGCATCGGAACAGCACCACAAGGCCGTCCCTGCCATCGTCGTCGATATGCTCTGGTCCGCGGCCCGGCACAACGTCGGGTTCCAGGACTACATCGACTACGACTTCGCCATGCTCACCAAAGCGGAGCGCGAGACCTACATGACCCACCCCGTGTCGAACCAGCTCTCGCAGCGATTCGACCACCCTGACTACCGCTGGATCTTCCAGGACAAGGTCGAGTTCGACAAGCAGTTCTCCCCCTTCCTGAAACGCGAGTGGATGACGGTCGAGGAAGGCAACGCGGATGCGGTGCGCGAGCTGACCGAGCGCCTCGGCACGATCGTCACGAAGGAGCCGGTCGGGCAGGCGGGAACCGGTGTGCATCGCTATCACGCGGCGGACATCGACGACTGGGACGAGTTCCATCGCGGACTGCTGGACCGCGGCGAGCTCCTCATCGAAGAGGTGATCCGGCAGCACGACGCCCTGGCCGCCGTCTGCCCCGGCACCGTGAACACGACGCGCATCACCGCCTTCTTCGACGGTGAGAAAGCGCACATCCTCGCGATCGCGCAGAAGTTCGGCCGCGGCGCTGTCAGCGACCAGATGACCTTCGGCGGCTTCTACACGATGCTCGACCAGAACGGGCACGCGATCGGCGCCGGGTACGACTCCCACGGACATGTGCACGAGACGCATCCGGATTCCGGCTTCCGCATCGCCGACTTCCAGCTGCCGTACATGGAGGAGGTTCGAGCCTTCATCGACGACGTCGCGCGCGTCGTGCCGCAGGTGCAGTACGTGGGCTGGGACATCGTGGTCTCTCCCGACGGCCCCGTGCTCGTCGAGGGCAACTGGGGAGCCGGAGTGTACGAGAACAAGCCCAGCGTGACCGGCATCCGCACCGGCCACAAGCCGCGCTACCGCGAGGTCATCGGCTTCTGAGGAAACGCAGAAGGCCCCGGATGCTCTGCGCATCCGGGGCCTTCTTCTTAGATCTGAGCGGGTCAGACCGCGCGGACGATCCCGAGCGGCGTGGACTCCAGTCCCTGACCGAGCGGGTTGTCACCGAGGATCTTCACGAGCCGGTGCTCACCGTTCTTGTCGAGCGTCGAGCCGAGGATGTTGCCACCCAGGTCATTGATGTCGACGACGGCGACCTCTGCCTGGCCACCGATCAACGCCTTCAGCCGAACGGCGACGCCATCCGGGTCCTTGGGTCCGAGCACGACCGCCTCGTTGTAGGGCGGGATCGTGTGCTTGGTGGGACCGTCGATGGCACGCGCCTTGTCACCCGCGATGCGGTAGAAGTCACCACGGCGACCGAACGCTTTGGTGACGGCGGCCACGGCGGACGCGAACAGGATTCGGGGCGTGCCGCATTCGCGGAGCGCCATCTCCATCGTCTCGGGCATCCCGAGTCCGATCCCGTACGGCGTGCGCGTGACGTACTTCGAGAGGAACAGCGCGAGCTTGCGCGGCTTGATCTCGTCGAGACGGTACGACCGCCCCTGGGTGATCGCCACGATCTTCTCGGTCACGAACAGCAGGTCACCCGGCTGCACCGCATCCTTCGCATACTCCGTGATGATCGCGTCGAGGTCGTCCTCGGGCATGACCACGCGGGTGCGCAGCGGGATACGCGCATAGCTCGTGCCGTCGACGCTCGTCTCGAGTGCCTTGCCGTCATTCGCCTGGCTCATTCGAGGTAGTCCCGCAGCGACTGCGAGCGGCTCGGGTGCCGGAGCTTCGCCATGGTCTTCGACTCGATCTGACGGATGCGCTCGCGCGTCACCCCGAACGTGTCGCCGATCTGGTCGAGGGTCTTCGGCTGACCGTCGCCCAGGCCGAAGCGCATGCGGATCACACCAGCTTCGCGCTCGGACAGCGAGTCCAGGAGCTGCTCGAGCTGGCGCTGCAGCATGGTGAAGCCCACGGCATCCGCCGGCACGACGGCCTCGGTGTCTTCGATGAGATCACCGAACTCGCTGTCGCCGTCCTCACCGAGTGGCGTGTGCAGCGAGATCGGCTCGCGGCCGTACTTCTGGACCTCGACGACCTTCTCCGGCGTCATGTCGAGCTCACGGCTGAGCTCTTCCGGGGTGGGCTCGCGTCCCAGGTCCTGGAGCATCTGACGCTGCACGCGGGCGAGCTTGTTGATGACCTCGACCATGTGCACCGGGATACGGATCGTGCGGGCCTGGTCGGCCATCGCGCGCGTGATCGCCTGACGGATCCACCAGGTGGCGTACGTCGAGAACTTGAAGCCCTTGGTGTAGTCGAACTTCTCGACCGCGCGGATGAGACCGAGGTTGCCCTCCTGGATCAGGTCCAGGAACTGCATGCCGCGGCCCGTGTAGCGCTTCGCGAGCGAGACGACGAGTCGGAGGTTCGCTCCGAGCAGGTGACTCTTCGCGCGCTGACCGTCGCGGGCGACCCACTGCAGGTCGAGACCGAGCTGACTCGTCTTCTCGGCCGGCGTCATCGCTGACAGTTTCTCCTCGGCGAAGAGACCGGCTTCGATGCGCATCGCGAGCTCGACCTCTTCGGCGGCGTTCAGCAGAGCGACCTTACCGATCTGCTTCAGGTAGTCCTTGACCGGGTCAGCCGTGGCGCCGGTGATCTGCGTCGAGTAGACCGGCACGTCTTCGTCGTCGTTGGACGAGATGACGATGGCGCCGGTCGGCAGCGGCTCGGTGAACTTCGGCTTGGAGTCCTCGTCCTCTTCGTCGGCGTCCTCCGCAGCGACGACAGGGGCCTCGTCTTCTTCGACGACGTCGTCGGACTTCTTCTTCTTGACCGGGGCGCGCTTGGCAGCAGCGCGCTTGGCAGCGCTCAAGGGCGCGGGCTTCTCAGACGCTTCGGCCTCGACCTGGGCGTCGATGGCGGTCTCAGCGGCAGCCTTCTTCGTCCGGGTGTTCTTCGTCGTGGCAGGAGTCACGTTTCGCCTTTCACGGGGCGAATCTCTCACCCCGGGACATTTCGGACACTAGTAAGACCCTTGTCAAGTCCAGCGCTCGAAAACGCCGATTGACAACGGGTCAGAGTCCTAGTATCGCACACGTGTGGCGATGCAGGCGCATTCCGACGAAGTTCTCCCCGAACGGACTCAGGCCCGGCCGGGCTTGTCCTCGTCGCCGGAGGGACGGGAGGCGAGATAGCGCTCCAGTTCCGCAGCCAGTTCGTCGGCGCTGGGAAGATCGCGCTCGCTGAACCCGCCCTCGTCGTACGAGTCGTCGTCGGGGTTCCGACCCGCCATGTACGCGTCGTATCGGCGCTCGAGGTTGTGGACCATCTGCTGGAGCTCATCGTTCCCGGCGACCTGTTCGTCGACACGGGCCACGTAGTCTTCGCGACGCTCCTGCACCTCGTCCAGCATCAGCACGAGCCCCGTCGAGGCCATCAGACGCTCGGCGGCGGCGATCACCGCATCCGGGTTCTCCGTCTCGGCGAGGTAGTGCGGGACCAGCAGCACGAAACCGACGGCGCGGTCGCCGCGCTCGACGAAACGGAACTCGAGCAGGTGCCCTGCCGTCGCCGGCACCTGGGTGCGCGGACGCCAGACGGAGTGCGCGACGGTGAGCTCCCGACGATTGCCGCTGACCGTCGTGCCGATGGGACGCGTGTGCGGAACCGGCATGGCGATCGAATGGACCCAGTGGAACCCGGAGACCTCGAACTCGGCAGCCAGCGCGAGGACGGTGTCCGCGAAGCGGTTCCAGGCGAAGTCAGGCTCGTAGCCGGCGAGGAGCAGGAAAGGACGACCGAGCGCGTCCGTCGCGAGCGACAGTTCGAGCCGCGATGGCTTGAACTCGGTGAGATGGTCCTGATCGAACGAGATCACCGGCCGCCGCGCGCGGTAGTCGAGAAGGGCATCGTTGTCGAAGACCACGACGGGCTCGGGAGAGGCTGTCTCACGCAGGTGCTCGATGAGCCCGGAGACTGCACTCCCCGCGTCGGTGAAGCCGGTGAGAAGCAGCACCAGTGGCAGGCCGTGCGGCACGGTCGGCGCATTCGCGACGCGTTCGTGGATCTCTCCGGAGAAGGGCATGTGTCCATGCTACGAGCAGGTCCCGGTGCCGGGCCCCGAGCCGTCTCGCTGAGAGCGAACACACCCACCCGGCGCGCGACTCCCCGCACCGGCGGAGATCCTAGGATGGAGACATGACGCTTCCCGTGCTCTCGCACACCACCGCTCAGTTCCCCGGAAGCGCTGCAGATGCCGCAGTGCTCGTCGTCGCCGCTCTCCCCGAGTCGGCGGATTCACTGGCCGGTTATCCCGGCCTCGCGGATGCCTTGGCCGGTGTCGGATTCACCGGCTCCGCCGGATCCTTCACCCGGGTGTATGCCCCCGAGGTGACCTCCCTGCCGTTCGCCGTCGTCGGCGCCGGCAGCACGCCGGATGCCGCGGCGGTGCGCAATGCGGCTGGAACGGCGCTGCGCACGCTCACCGGCTTCGAGCACGTCGCGGTCGCCCTCGCCGACGGGCTCGAGGGCTTCGCCCCGGCAGCCGCAGAGGGTGCTGTGCTCGGTGGACACAAGTTCGACGGCTACCGCACCGAGAAGGGCAAGACGCGCGCCGGCGAGATCACTCTGCACGCCGCGCTCGACGATGAAGACGTCGCGCACGCCCAGGTCATCGGCGAGGCGGTCGCGCTCATCAAGGACCTCGTGAACGTGCCCGCCGAGTGGCAGAGCCCCGCGCAACTCGCTCAGAGCGCGGCTGACAGCGTCGCCGACCTCGATGTCACGGTCGAGATCTTCGACGAGACGGCCCTCGCCGAGCAGGGCTTCGGCGGCATCCTGGGCGTGGGACAGGGCTCCGACCGGCCGCCGCGTCTCGTTCGCCTCGACTACTCCCCCGCTGACGCTGTGCGACACATCGCGCTCGTCGGCAAGGGCATCACGTTCGACACCGGGGGCTTGTCCCTGAAGCCCGCGGCCTCGATGGTCGGCATGAAGTTCGACATGGCGGGCGCCGCGACGTCCCTCGCCGCGATCCGGGCGATCGCCGCACTCGGCCTCCCCGTCCACATGACCGCGTGGCTCTGCATCACCGACAACATGCCCTCGGGTCGTGCGTTGCGCCCCGGCGACGTCATCCGCATCCTCGACGGCACCACGGTGGAGGTCCAGAACACCGACGCCGAGGGACGGCTCGTCCTCGCAGACGGCCTCGTGGCCGCGAGCCGCGAGAATCCGGACGTCATCATCGATGTGGCGACCCTCACGGGCGCCATCGTCGCCGCACTCGGCCACCGGCACACCGGAGTCTTCGGCGACGTCGAGACGGTCTCGTCCTTCATCTCGGCAACCGCCCAGGTCGACGAGCCCGCCTGGCACATGCCGCTGCCGGACTACATGGAGGAGTCGCTCGAGTCCCCCATCGCCGACCTGCAGAACGCGAACATGAGCGACCGGATGGGCGGCGCCTCCTATGCAGGGCTGTTCCTGCGGCGCTTCGTTGGGCGCACCTCGGACGCTGAGGACGCTCCCCGCATCCCCTGGGTGCACCTCGACATCGCGGGATCCGGCGAACATGCCGGCGCCCCGTACGGTTTCACCGAGAAGGGCCCCACCGGAGCGATGGTCCGATCGATCGTCGCCTTCGCCGAAGCATCCCACAAGGAGGCATGACCTATGACAACCCACACCTTCGACATCGTCGTCCTGGGCGGCGGAAGCGGCGGATACGCCGCGGCGTTGCGCGCGAGTGAACTCGGCAAGTCCGTCGCGCTGATCGAGAAGGACAAGGTCGGTGGGACCTGCTTGCACCGCGGGTGCATCCCCACCAAGGCCCTGCTGCACGCGGCAGAGGTCGCCGAGCACGTGCGCGATGCCGCTTCCGTCGGCGTGACCGCCACGCTGGAAGGCGTCGACCCGGCAGGCGTCCGCACGTACCGCGAGGGGATCGTCGCCAAGAAGTTCAAGGGCCTCGAGGGACTCATCAAGGCTCGCGGCATCACCACGGTCGCCGGACTCGGTCGCCTGAACCCGGACCGCAGCGTGAGCGTCGGCGACGACGTCTATGTCGGTGCGGATGTCGTGCTCGCGACCGGATCGTACAGCCGATCGCTCCCTGGCCTCGAGATCGGCGGACGCGTCCTCACGAGCGAGCAGGCCCTCGCCCTCGACGTCATCCCGGAGCGGGTCCTCATCCTCGGTGGTGGCGTGATCGGAGTCGAGTTCGCCAGCGTGTGGCGTTCGTTCGGCTCGGAGGTCACGATCATCGAGGCGCTCCCCCATCTCGTCCCGAACGAGGACATCGCCCTCAGCAAGGGACTGGAAAGGGCGTTCCGCCGACGTGGCATCCAGTACTCCCTCGGCACCCGCTTCCAGAGCGCGGTTCAAGACGATTCCTCCGTCACCGTCACGCTTGAAGACGGCAAGGAGTTCACCGCCGACTACCTGCTCGTCGCCGTCGGGCGTGGTCCGGTGACCGCCGATCTCGGCTTCGAGGATGCGGGCGTCACGCTCGATCGTGGCTTCGTGATCGTCGACGAAGACCTGCGCACCGGTGTTCCGGGGCTCTGGGCCGTCGGCGACATCGTCCCCGGACTCCAGCTCGCGCATCGCGGATTCCAGCAGGGCATCGCCGTCGCCGAACGGATCGCGGGTCTCTCGCCGGTGAACATCCCCGATGCGCAGATCCCCAAGGTCACCTACTCGAGTCCTGAGGTCGCCTCGGTCGGCGTGACCGAGGAAGCCGCCGCGGCCGAACACGGCGCGGACGCGATCGTCACCTACGAGTACAACCTCGCGGGGAATGGCAAGAGCGAGATCATCGGAACCGGTGGTCTCGTGAAGGTCGTCCGCCTCAAGGACGGCCCCGTCATCGGTGTCCACCTGCTCGGCGACCGCGTCGGCGAGCTCATCACCGAGGGGCAGCTCGCCGTCGCCTGGGAAGCGCACCCGGAGGACATCGCGCCTCTCATCCACGCGCACCCGACCCAGAGCGAGGCACTCGGCGAGGCGTTCCTCGCCCTTGCCGGCAAGCCCCTGCACGCCCTCTGAGCACCAACCGGTGCCCGAGTCACTAAGCTAGACAAGCGTCATACAACTTCCTGAAGGAGACTCAGTCATGAGCACATCCGTCGTCCTCCCCGCTCTCGGCGAGAGCGTCACAGAGGGTACGGTCACCCGCTGGCTCAAGCAGGTGGGAGACACCGTGCAGGCGGACGAGGGCCTGCTCGAGATCTCGACCGACAAGGTCGACACCGAGATCCCCTCCCCTGTCACCGGTGTGATCGAGGAGATCCTCGTGGCCGAGGATGAGACCGTCGAGGTCGGTGCCCTCCTGGCCCGCATCGGCGACGGCAGCAGTGCCGCTCCGACCCAGGACGCCCCGGCCGCTGCCGCCCCGGCTGCCGAAGAGGCTCCTGCCGAAGCCGCACCCGAGGCATCCGCGCCGGCTGAGCAGGCGGCACCCGCACCTGCGGCGGAGACGCCCGCCCCGGCCGCTGAGTCCGCGCCGTCGGCGTCCGCAGGAGATGCGACCGACATCGTGCTTCCGGAACTGGGCGAGAGCGTCACCGAGGGCACGGTCACCCGCTGGCTGAAGCAGGTGGGTGACGAGGTCGCCGTCGACGAGGCTCTTCTGGAGATCTCCACCGACAAGGTCGACACCGAGATCCCCTCGCCGGTCGCCGGCGTGCTCCAGGAGATCGTTGCCGGAGAAGACGAGACCGTCGCCGTCGGCGCCGTGCTCGCCCGCGTCGGTTCGGGTGCTGCTCCGGCATCCGCCTCCGAGCCGGAAGCGCCCGCTGCGGAGGCACCCGCTGCGGAGGCACCCGCCGCTACCCCGGCCCCGGCCACCGAAGCGCCGGCTGCGGCTCCCGCACCGGCTGCGGCTCCGGCTGCTCCCGCACCGGCCGCTGCTCCGGCACCCGCCGCCGCTCCCGCTGCACCGAAGCTCACGCTGCCGACCGAGAGCGACAACCTCTACGTGACGCCCCTCGTGCGCCGTCTGGCCTCGCAGCAGGGAGTCGATCTCGCCTCCGTCCAGGGAACCGGCGTGGGGGGTCGTATCCGCAAGGAAGACGTCCTCAAGGCCGCTGAGACCGCGTCCGCTGCGCCCGCCGCAGCCAGCGCTCCCGCCCCGGCGCCGCTCGAGGTCTCCCCGCTGCGCGGCACCACCCAGCCGATGTCGCGTCTGCGGAAGGTCCTCGCCAAGCGTGCGGTCGAGTCGATGCAGCAGACCGCTCAGCTGACGACGGTCGTCGAGGTCGATGTCACGGCTCTCGCCGAGTACCGCGACAGCGTCAAGGCGTCCTTCCTCGAGAAGACGGGCGACAAGCTCTCCTTCCTGCCGTTCTTCGCGCTGGCGACCGCCGAGGCCCTCCAGGCCTTCCCGATCATCAATGCCACGGTCGACGGCGAGAACATCGTGTACCCCGAAAGCGAGAACGTGTCGATCGCGGTCGACACCGAGCGCGGACTGCTCACCCCCGTGCTGCGCGACGCCGCCTCGAAGAACATCGCGCAGATCGCTCATGAGATCGCCGATCTCGCCGCCCGGACCCGCGACAACAAGCTGAAGCCCGACGAGCTCGCCGGTGGAACGTTCACGCTGACCAACACGGGTTCCCGTGGTGCCCTGTTCGACACTCCGGTGGTCTTCCTCCCGCAGTCGGCGATCCTGGGCACCGGAACGGTCGTGAAGCGCCCCGGTCTCGTGAAGGTCGGCGGTGCAGATGCCATCGCTGTCCGGTCGTACGTGTATCTCGCACTCTCCTACGACCACCGGATCATCGACGGTGCCGACGCTGCCCGCTTCCTGGGCGCCGTCAAGGCACGCCTCGAGTCGGCTCAGTTCGCCGCTCAGCTCGGCGCCTGACCCGAGAGTTCACCCTGGCTGGTCCGCGACGTCATACACGTCGCGGACCAGCCATTTCTCTTGTGTGCGGAGAAGCACCATGATGAGACGCCCTGACGTGTTCGCGGCATCCGCCTCTGCGTCCACGGCGACACGAACGACGGCGATGTCCCCGTACTCATCCACCAACTCGAATGTCGGTGTTCCGTCCGTCGCCGCGTCGAGGGCATCCAGGACCCTGGTCGCCCCCTCCGCCACGGCGTCCTCGCAGGACACGTCGCCCTGAACCCGACAGTCCGCGATGACACGGAGCAACGACGCTGCCGCCGCGGCAGGGTCGACTTCTGCGGGAGCGACCTCGTCCGGCTCCGGCGACACCCCGTCGGGGTCCGGCGACCCGGCGCGTCGACGGGGATCCTGCGTCACCTCGGAGTCCGCCCCGGCCTCGGTCGACGCTGCAGTGGAAGGCTCCGGGGAAGTCGCACCGCCCTCCACATCCGCTGCCTCCACATCCGCTGCCTCTCCGGACACGCCCCCGCTGGGCCACAGCAGCCCGACGGCCAGCACCGCCGCGGCAGCCGTACCTGCGATGAGCAGAGCCCGCCGCCGCCGCGACACATCGGCGCTCCCGGCGCCCGCACTCTCCGTCGCTCGCCTGGGCCCGTTCCGGCGGGCGAACGCCGTCCGTTCCCGCACCGCTCCGCCGAGCACACGCACGAGGGCGCCCGCCGCCCGTAGCCGGTCCGCGATGTCCCTGTCGCCCCGCGAGCGGAGGAGCTCCCTCCTCCCGCGACGACGACCACGCAGGGCCTCTGCGGATCGAGAAGCCTCCCCGCGTCGCGGTGACACGCGAAGGTCGTGCGACGTGACGGCGCGCGCGACCTCCCGCGCGCGCGCCGGAGAATGCAGCGCGCGATCGAGGGGTTGCGGAGCAGCGACTCCCAGCAACTCCTGCTCCCACTGTGCGAGCAGCTTGACCGGGAGGCGCGGCTGCGCAGCCGCCTTCTCCAGCCCTCGCCTGACGCTGTCGAGCACCCGCTTCACCACCTTGTCGGGGCTGTGCTCCTGCAGCCGCTCGAGGATGACGCCGATGCCCTCCCGCACATCCCCTCCCTGACCGAAGACGAAGACGGGGCGTCCGCCGTCGGTCACCCACCATTCCCCGCTGCGGGCCTCCCCGGGGTCCTCCCCGACCTCGTGGAGACCGCGCAACAGGCTTATGACGAGAGTGCTGCACTCCCCGGGTGTCAGCACCGTGCCCGCAGCCGTGCGACGGACCAGGAACCCCAGCACCCGGTCCGTGCACCACGGCAGCAGTACGTCATGCCCTCCCCTCCGACGGACCACATCGAGAGGCGCAGCGACATGCTCCGCCCCGGCATGGCGCCACCCCACCCAGCCGCTGAGTGCCGCTGCATCGACACGCACTGCCACCCCCTCCCCAGAGGTGACGAGCGCACCGGCGAACGGCCCCTCCGCGCCGTCGAGTGTCCGAACCACCCGGTGCGCCCCGGGAAGGAGCACCTCGCCCCGTCGGGCACCCGCTTCGATCTCCGCCATTGCTCCATCAGAGCGCACCGAGCGCGCTCGACGGGGTGTTCGGAGGCATTGTGAATAGACTCCGAGGGTTTCCGCGCATGTGCAGAAGAGGTGCGTGCGCCTCCGCTTCGCGCGAACGCCGACATCAGGAGGGCCGAGGACTCGGTAGGCTGGTCCTCATGGCAAAGCGTGCTTCTGAACCCGAAAAGCGTCCTGGGTTCTTCTCCCAGATCAAGTCCCTCTTCCGGTTCACCCGCGAGGCCTACTCGTGGCTTCCCTGGGCACAGCTCGCGATCCTCATCGGCGGCGTCCTCCTCGGCCTCGTCGCCGGCTATCTGATCCCGCCCTTCCAGGTCTGGACCCTCATCCTCTGGGGCATCACCGGCCTGATGCTGGGTATCCTCGGCGCACTGTTCCTCATGACGCGCCTGTCGACGTCGGCCATGTACGCGAAGATCGACGGCATGCCCGGCGCCACCGGCCACGTGCTCAGCACCAGTCTCGGCCGCAAGTGGCAGGCCTCGGAGACACCGGTCGGCATCAACCCGAAGACGCAGGAAGCCGTCTACCGCACGATCGGCCGTGGTGGCATCGTCGTCGTGGGCGAGGGCGCGCGTGGCCGACTCACCCGCCTGGTCAACGAGGAGCGCAGCAAGGCCCAGCGCGTCGCACACGGCGTCCCGATCACGGTGATCTATGTCGGACACGGCGAAGACGAGGTCGCGATCGCCGACCTCGCGAAGACGATCAAGAAGATCCCCAAGGCGATCGACAAGGCCACCATGGCTGCCGTCATCCGCCGCGTGGAATCCGTGTCGCAGTCGTTGTCGTCGCTGCCGATTCCCAAGGGGATCGACCCCACGAAGGTGCGCTCCCAGCGCCCGCGGTGAGCTGACACCCGCACCAAGAACGCGGCCGTCCTCTTTCGAGGGCGGCCGCGTTCTCGCTTACTCCGAGAGCGGCTGACGTGGCAGGCGGCGGACCTTCGCGCGACGACGGCGTCGCTCGGGGACCATCGAACGCATCTCGTCGAGCTTGCCGAAGCAGAACAGCCTGTCGTCCGCTTCCAGCACGACGTGCTTGCGGGGATTGGGAATCACGCTGACGCCGCGGTGGAGCGTGAGGACCGTGATGTCGCGCTCCCAGAGCCCTGCCTCGCCGAGAGTCTTCCCGACCAGGTCGACGGCGCCGTGCACCATGAGCTCGGCGACGCCGTAGCCCGTCGAGACGGTCAGACGCTGGCGGACATCGATCTCGGGGAAAGCGACCTGCCCGGCGATGTAGTCGATGATCGCACCGGCGACGTCGAGCTTCGTCGCAGACTCGATCCCCTGAAGCCCCGGCGAGGAGTTGACCTCCATGACCAGCGGGCCGTCATCGCCCTCGAGCATGTCGACACCCGCCACCCGCAGACCCATGATCTGGGCGGACCGCACGGCCGCACGCTCGTAGACGGGGTCCAGTTCGATCGCCTCGACCGATCCGCCGCGGTGCACGTTCGAGCGGAACTCGTCGCCGGCCGCGGAACGACGCATCGCCGCGACCACTCGATCGCCGACCACCAGCGCCCGGATGTCGCGCCCACGGCTCTCGGAGATGAACTTCTGGATCAGGACGTTCTGCTTGGTGGAGTGGAGCGTCTCGATGATCGCCTCGGCCACCTTGACCTGCGGAGCGAGGATGACACCGATCCCCTGCGTTCCCTCCAAGAGCTTGATCACGACGGGAGCACCACCGACCCGCTCGATCGCCGGTCGCACGTCGGCGCGGTTGCGCACGAACGCGGTCGGCGGCATCGCGATGTTGTGCCGTGACAGGATCTGGTTCGCCCGCAGTTTGTCGCGGGCACTCGAGATCCCGTTGGCGGTGTTCGGCGTGTAGACGTCCATCTGCTCGAACTGCCGCACCACGGCGGTGCCGAAATACGTGATCGAGTTGCCGATGCGCGGCAGGATGGCGTCGTAGTCGCTCAGTTGGCGACCGCGGTAGTGGAGATCGGGTTCATCGGCAGTCAGATCGATCGCGAAACGCAGGGTGTTCAACACCTTCACGTTGTGTCCGCGCTGAAGCGCCGCGGCGCGCAGTCGCTGAGTGGAGTACGCCTGCGGCGCGCGGGAGAGCACTGCGATCTTCACGGGGGATTTTTCCTGCCAGGATGTATCAGGTGAGTAGGTCTACCCCCCATTCAAACACCCTTACGGGGTGGCGAGAATGGGTGAGCCTGCCCGATCTCGGAGTGGACTGGATCAAGGCCAAGATCGACACGGGCGCTCGCACCTCGTCGTTGCACGCCTTCGACATCGTGGAGTTCGCACAGGACGGCGAGAACTGGGTCCGCTTCAAGGTCAAGCCCTGGCAGGACAGCCAGGAGGATGCCGTGGTCGTGGAGTGCCCCGTGCACGACCGTCGGGCCGTACGGAGCTCCTCAGGGCACGCGCAGGAGCGTCTCGTGGTGGAGCTGCTGATCCGTCTCGTGGACCGCGAAGTGCTCGCGGAAGTGACGCTGAGCAACCGCGACGAGATGGGGTTCCGCATGCTCATCGGACGCGAGGCCCTTCGACAGGGTTTCTCCGTCGACCCGGCGCGATCGTTCCTCGGTGGCCGCGCGCCCCGCGACGCGCGACGTCGCAACCGCGGCAAAGTCTGAGCGCTCGGATCAGGCGCGAATCTCGGCTCAGGCGCGGATCAGGATCGTCCCGATGGCCTTGTCATGGAGGCCGCGCTGGTCGCTGTCCCAGATCACCGCGGGGACGACGACGATGAGCAGCAGTGTCCGCACCACAGGACGCCACAGACCGATCCAGCCGCCGTCTCGACGCACCAGACGCATTCCGAGGATGCGGTGGCCCGGGCTGCCGCCCGCCGTCGGGATGAAGAGGATCTGAAGCACCGCGAACACGAGCATCGGCGCGAACTGGGTGAGCCCGGCCTCCGTGGGGAGCGCGAACTGGTCGTATCCGAGGAAGCCCGTCGCGATGATCGTCGCCGCGGCGTAGTCGATCAGAAGAGCGCCGATGCGCCGACCGGGGCGGGCGATGCTCCCGGTACCCGACTCCGGGAGTCCGAGTCGCTCACCGGGGTACGTGTTCACAGCATCCGTCACTCCCCCAGCCTACCGAGCCCGAAAAGTCGCCGTGACGACCTCACGCCTGTAACACGCCCGAAACAAAGCGGATACCGTAGAGAAATCCCCCGTCCGTACTCTGCAGAGTGGCCGTGAAGCCATCGATCCGCATTACAGGAGTCGTACATGTTCAAAGATTCGTCCGAAGTACTGACCTACATCAAGGAGAACGACGTCAAGTTCCTTGACATCCGCTTCACCGATCTCCCGGGTGTTCAGCAGCACTTCAACATTCCTGCATCGACGGTCGACGAGGCTTTCTTCACCGACGGCCAGCTGTTCGACGGTTCCTCGATCCGCGGCTTCGCGAGCATCCACGAGTCGGACATGCAGCTCATCCCCGATGTCACGACGGCGTACGTCGACCCGTTCCGCGAGGCGAGCACGCTCGTCATGCTCTTCGACATCTACAACCCGCGCACCGGCGAGATCTACTCGAAGGACCCGCGTCAGGTCGCCAAGAAGGCCGAGAAGTACCTGGCCTCGACCGGCATCGCTGACACCGCCTTCTTCGCCCCCGAGGCGGAGTTCTACATCTTCGACGACGTCCGCTACTCGGTCACCGCCGGCGAGAGCTTCTACAAGGTCGACTCCGAGGAGGCCGCGTGGAACACCGGGCGTGAGGAAGAGGGCGGCAACCTCGCCAACAAGACCCCGTACAAGGGCGGCTACTTCCCGGTGAGCCCGGTCGACAAGACCGCCGACCTGCGTGACGACATCACCCTCAAGCTCATCGAGTCCGGGTTCACGCTCGAGCGTTCGCACCACGAGGTGGGAACCGCCGGTCAGCAGGAGATCAACTACCGCTTCGACACGATGGTCCACGCGGCGGACGACATCCTCAAGTTCAAGTACATCGTCAAGAACACCGCCCAGGAGTGGGGCAAGGTCGCGACCTTCATGCCGAAGCCCCTCTACGGCGACAACGGCTCGGGTATGCACACGCACCAGTCGCTGTGGAACGGCGGCGAGCCGCTGTTCTACGACGAGGCCGGCTACGGTCAGCTCAGCGACATCGCGCGCTGGTACATCGGCGGCATCCTGGCACACGCGCCGGCGCTGCTCGCGTTCACCAACCCGACCCTGAACAGCTACCACCGTCTGGTCAAGGGCTTCGAGGCTCCGGTCAACCTGGTCTACTCGGCCGGTAACCGTTCCGCCGCGATCCGCATCCCGATCACGGGCTCCAACCCGAAGGCCAAGCGCATCGAGTTCCGCGCCCCTGACGCCTCGGGCAACCCCTACCTCGCCTTCGCCGCACAGCTGATGGCGGGCCTCGACGGCATCAAGAACCGCATCGAGCCGCACGAGCCCGTCGACAAGGACCTCTACGAGCTCCCGCCCGAGGAGGCCAAAGACATCCCGCAGGTCCCGAACTCCCTGCTCGACTCGCTCGACGCGCTGGCGGCGGACCACCAGTTCCTCCTCGAGGGCGGCGTGTTCACCAAGGAGCTCATCGAGACCTGGATCTCCTACAAGTACGAGAACGAGATCCTGCCGATGGCACAGCGCCCGCACCCGTTCGAGTACGAGCTGTACTTCGGGGTCTGACCACCTCGGAACGGCACGGAGAGGGCCCTACCTTCGCGACTGCGGCGGTAGGGCCCTTCGCGTCTCTGAAACCCGCGGCTCGTTGGGCCGTGGCGCGCTTGACCGCGTGGCATCCGGGTGATCAACTTGTGAGTCTGAGCGTCGACCGGGGGAACCATGCGCCGTAGAAGAATGACCGTGAAGACCGAGCTGCGCGCGCCGGCGGAAGACACCGCGACACAGCGATCGAACGCCGTCAGCGCGTATGCGCGGACGAACCCGTTCAAGTTCGGCCTGCTCGGCGCACTCGGTGTGCTCGTGGCCCTGGCGATCGGCGGCGTCATCGGTCAGCTCGCCACCGTGCTCGTGTACATCGGAGTGGCGGTGTTCCTCGCGCTCGGCCTCGACCCGATCGTCACGTTCATCGAACGGAGACTCCCCCGACCGGCAGCCGTCACGATCGTCGTAGCGGGCGTGATCCTCGCTTTCGCAGGCGTCATCCTCGCCATCATCCCGCTCCTCGTCGAGCAGATCAGCAACCTGATCAAGGACGGCCCGCAGATGGTCGAGGACTTCATGGCCAGCGCCTGGTACAAGGACGTCAGCGGCCAGTTCGGCTCCACCATCACGGACGCCGTCCAGGGCGTTCTCGACTTCGTCCAGGACCCGGACAACTTCCTCGACATCGGAGGTGGTGTCTTCGCCGTCGGAGCGGGCATCGCGGGCGGGGTGACCGGCGTCACGATCGTCCTGATCCTGACCCTGTACTTCATGGCTTCGCTGCGGAGCATGAAGCACGTGGCCGCCCGCTTCGTGCCGGCCTACCAGCGCGACACCTTCAGCGGACTCCTCGAAGACGTCTCCGGCGCCGTCGGCCGCTATGTGATCGGCCAAGCGAGCCTGGCGCTCATCAACGGCATCCTGAGCCTGATCTTCCTCAGCATCATCGGCGCGCCCGTTCCTGCGCTGCTCGCCCTGATCGCCTTCATCGGGTCCCTGATCCCCTTGGTGGGAACGCTGACCGCGTCGATCATCAACTCGTTGATCTGCCTCTTCGCGTCACCTCTGACTGCCCTGATCGCGATCATCTACTACCTGGTCTATATGCAGATCGAGGCATACGTGCTCTCCCCCCGCATCATGAGCAGAGCCGTTGCGGTGCCGGGAGCGCTCGTGGTGATCGCCGCCGTGGCCGGTGGAACGCTGGGCGGCATCCTCGGCGCGCTCGTCGCGATCCCGGTCGCCGCGAGCATCATCATCATCGTGCAGAAGGTGACGTTCCCTGCGCAGGACCGGAAGATCGTTCCCCCGGCGACGTCGCACTGATCGGACTCCGCCGCCGTTCGCGCAAGCGGAGTCCCTACCGGACGAGCAGAGCGCCGGGCTCCACGCGCACCTCGAAGGCGGAGACCTCCCCCATCTCCTCGCCATCGATCTCGAACATGAGCGGCGTCGCCAACTCGACGTCGATGCGCTCGACGGGAAGGTGGCGCGTGGAATCCGTGCTGACGGCTTCGTCTGTGGCGCCGAACAGACGTCGGATGCCGTTGTCCCAGACGAAGGACCGCAGGGTGTCGAGCCACTGCAGCGCCCCGTCTGCACTGACCATGAGCACATCGAGCTTGCCGTCGTCGAGCACGGCGTCCGGCAGCAGTCTGATCCCGCCCTGCACCATCCCGCAGTTGCCGATCAGCATGGTGTGCCCGCGCAGGGCGACCGCCTTCTCCCCGTCGATGGCGAGAGTGATCTCGGTCATCTCGGTGCCGGCGAGGGCGCGGCCCATCGCTTCGACATAGGCGAGCCATCCGGCCTTCGACTTGAGGTCGTCGTCGGTCTCGACCAGCATCTGCGCGTCGATACCGAAGCCGACCATCACGGCGAACGCATGCTCGGTTCCGTCGTACGACACCCATCCCAGGTCGATGCGACGTGCCTCGGCATCACGGATGCGTTCCAGCGCGGCGGTCACATCGTTCAGCGGGACCTCGAGGTTGCGAGCGAGAAGGTTGCCCGTCCCCTGCGGCACGATCCCGAGCGCCGTCTCCGAGCCCGCCAGCGCCTCTGCGACCGCGCGGACGGTGCCGTCGCCGCCGACCGCGATCACCAGGTCCCTGGCGTCAGCACGCGCCTCCCGAGCCATGCCGCGACCGGGGTCCTCCGGAGTCGTCTCCCACCAACGGACGTCATACGAATCGTCGAAGACGCCGGCTACCGCATCGTGCAGATCCGCCTGCTCGACCTTCGAAGGATTCCAGACGATGCCGATGCGCGCGTGAGTCATATCGTCAGCTTGGGACACGCGCCCCGATACTGCAAACTCGCGGCGCGGATTCAGCCGTAGAACAGGTCCTCGAAGGTCTTGCGTGCACGCCGTGTGACACCCAGGTAGTCCTCCTCGAGCTCGGTCGCCGACCGGTCGGGATAGCCCAGAAGGCGACCGATGGCATCCAGCTGTCGTCGATCCACCGGAAGCAGATCGCTCGTCTTGCCCGTCAGGAGGGTGATCGCCGAGCGGAGCCTGCTCGACAGTCGCCACGCCTCGCGCAGCCGCTCGGCGTCGTCTTCGGTCACGAGCCCCGCTTCGACGGCGGCATCGAGCGCGCCCAACGTCGAGGTCGTGCGCAGACCGGGAATCGCATGAGCGTGCTGGAGCTGCAGCATCTGCACCAGCCATTCGACATCGCTGAGCGTTCCGGGGCCGAGCTTCAGATGCCGCCTGGGGTCCGCGCCCTGCGGCAGTCGCTCGCCCTCGACCCTGGCCTTGATGCGCTTGATCTCGCGCGTGCTCTGGAGGTCGACCGCCTCGGGATAGCGGATCGTGTCCGCCAGCGCGGTGAACTTCTCGATCAGCTTCGTGCTCCCGGCCACGCCTCGTGCGCGCAGCAGCGCCTGCGCCTCCCACGACAACGACCAGCGACGGTAGTACTCGGTGTACGCCTCGATGGATCGAACGACGGGACCGTTGCGCCCCTCCGGACGGAGATCGGCATCGAGGTCGAGCGGGAGCCTGTGGTCGGTGACGTGCTCGCGGAGTCCGGCGACGATCTGCGTGGCGAGCTTCTGCGCGCGCTGCGGGTCGACGCCGTTCGCGTCGTACACGTAGAGGATGTCGGCATCCGAACCGAAACCGAGTTCGGCTCCTCCGAAACGCCCCATCGCGATGACGGCGAAGTCCAGATCCTCGTCCTCCGCAGGGACCACCTCGCGGAGCACGGCGCGCAGGGCGGCCTGGATGGTCGCCTCGGTGATGTCCGTGAGCGCCGTCGCCACCTCTTCGATGGTGAGTACTCCGAGGACCGCCCCCATCGCCGTACGGAGGAGCTCCCGGCGACGCAGCGCGCGCACGGCACGCAGGGCGTCGCCGATGGTCTCGTGACGCGTCTGGATCGCCCGCGCCTCCTCATCCAACGCCGCGGCTCCGCGGGGGCGCAGCCGTCCGGAGCTGTCCAGCCACGCGACCGACTCGGGGATCCACTCCAACAGCTCACCGATGTACCGCGAGGAGGAGAGCAAGCGGGTCAGGCTCTCGGCAGCGCCGGAGGAGTCCCGCAGCATCCGGAGGAACCAGGGGGTGTCGCCGAGGCGCTCGCTGATCCGCCGGAAGGCGAGGAGGGCATAGTCGGGGTCGCTCCCGTCGGCGAACCAGCGCACCATGATGGGCATCAGATGACGCTGGATGGTGGCCTTACGAGAGAGCCCGCTCGTGAGAGCGCCGATGTGACGGAGGGCTCCCGCGGGGTCGCGGAACCCGATCGCCGCCAGTCGATCATGTGCCTGCGCAGCCGAGAGCGTGCGCTCCTCTTCGGGGAGTCCGGCGACCGCGCTGAGAAGCGGCCGGTAGAACAGCCGTGTGTGGATCTCCCGCACCTCACGCCGCACGCTCTCCCAGCGGGACCAGACCGCGCCACCGCTCTCAGCCAATCCGGTGGCACGAGCGAGCACCCGCAGCCCCGTGGGGGTTCGGGGCATGAGGTGGGTCCGGCTGAGCTCGCGCAGCTGCAGACGATGCTCCATCAGCCGCAGCACCCGGTAGTCGTCGGCGAAGGTGGCCGCGTCCGTGCGCCCGATGTATCCGCCGGCGACCAGTGCATCGAGGCTCTCGAGCGTGCCGCGCGTACGCAGCGTCTCGTCGGTGAGGCCGTGGACGAGCTGCAGAAGCTGGACCGTGAACTCGATGTCCCGGAGTCCACCGGCGCCGAGCTTGAGCTGATAGGGCACGTCTTCGGGGTCGATGTATTCCATCACCCGCTCACGCATCCGCTGGACGCTCTCGACGAAGTCCTGCCTGGCTGCGCTCGACCAGATCTTCGGTTGCACGGCAGCGATGTACTCCGCACCGAGCTCGGGGTCCCCTGCGAGGGGGCGCGCTTTGAGCAGGGCTTGGAACTCCCAGCTCTTGGCCCAGCGATCGTAGTACGCCAGATGGGAGGCGACGGAACGGACCAGGGCACCTTGCTTGCCCTCCGGTCGGAGCGCGGCGTCCACCTCCCACAGCGGCGGCTCGATTTCGATGCCGCTCAGATTCCGCATGGTCTCGCGCGCGAGCCGGGTGGCGATGTCCATCGCCTTCGCCTCGCTCACGACGTCTTCGTCTCTGGTGCCGCCGACGAAGATCACGTCCACGTCGCTGACGTAGTTCAGTTCCCTGGCACCGGCTTTGCCCATACCGATGACGGCGAGGCGCGTGGCGGCGACCTCGTCCGTGCTCAACGACTCCTGGAGCCGTGTCCTGGCGACGGCGAGCGACGCTTCGAGTGCGGCGCCGGCGAGATCAGCGAGCGCGGCCGACACCTCCGCGACGATGGTCGCGGGCGACGGGTGCGTGAGGTCGTATGCCGCGATGGCGGCGAGGCTGCGACGGTACGCGACCCGGATCGCGACCACGGCGTCGTCATCACCCGTCTGCGCGAATCCGTCACGCGCCCCCACCGACGCGAGCAGGCGCTCTTGCAGCTCCCGCGACGTCGGCAGACCGCTGATCGAGCCTTCGAGGACCGAGAGCTGTTCGGGGTGACGGAGGAAGAAGTCGGCGAGCCCTTCCGACGCACCGAACACGCGCCACACCTGTCGACGGGTCACCTCGTCGTCGAGAAGCGCCCGCAGGGGTCCCGCATCCCGGCGCGCCACTCGGAGGAGCCCGCGCACGGCGGCATCGGGGTCCGCGGCGTCGTCTGCTTCGAGCAGCACGCCGTGCGGTCGGTCGAGGATCTCCGCGAGTTCCGTGAGGGAAGCCGCGGCCTCGCTCAGTTCCGCGAAGCCGAGCCGGGCCAGCGCCGAGAGCGAGACGGAGTCGTCCGGACGGACCATGCGCGACTCAGAGCAGCTCGAGGTTGTTCTTCAGCTCCAGCGGGGTGACCTGCCCCCGGTACGCCTCCCACTCCTTGCGCTTGTTGAGCAGCACGTAGTTGAAGACCTGCTCGCCGAGCGTCTCGGCGACGAGCTCCGACTCCTCCATGTACTCGAGGGCGTGGTCGAGGCTCGCCGGCAGAGCCGAGTAGCCCAGCGCACGTCGCTCGGCGTCGCTGAGCGCCCACACGTTGTCCTCAGCCTCGGGCGGGAGCTCGTAGCCCTCTTCGATGCCCTTCAGCCCGGCAGCGAGCATGAGCGCGTAGGCGAGGTACGGGTTCGCCGCGGAATCGAGCGCACGGTACTCGACTCGAGACGACTGCCCCTTGTTCGGCTTGTACATGGGCACCCGCACGAGCGCGGAGCGATTGTTGTGTCCCCAGGTGATGAAACTCGGGGCCTCGTCACCGCCCCAGAGCCGCTTGTAGGAGTTGACGAACTGGTTCGTGACCGCGGAGATCTCGTTGGCGTGCTTCAGCAGGCCCGCGATGAAGTGGCGCCCGGTCTTGGAGAGCTGGTACTTGGCGCCCTCTTCGTAGAAGGCGTTCTGGTCGCCTTCGAAGAGCGACATGTGGGTGTGCATCCCACTCCCCGGCTGCCCGCTGAGCGGCTTCGGCATGAACGTCGCGTAGACGCCCTGCTCGATCGCCACCTCCTTGATCACGGTGCGGAAGGTCATCACGTTGTCGGCCGTCGTCAGCGCATCGGCGTACCGCAGGTCGATCTCGTTCTGTCCGGGACCGCCCTCGTGGTGGCTGAACTCGACGGAGATGCCGAGGTCTTCCAGCATGCGCACCGAACGGCGGCGGAAGTCGTGCGCCGTGCCACCGGGGACGTTGTCGAAGTAGCCGGCCGAGTCCACGGGGACGGGTCCCTCGGGCCCGAACGACGACGACTTGAGCAGGTAGAACTCGATCTCGGGGTGCGTGTAGAAGGTGAAGCCCGCGTCCGCGGCCTTCGCGAGTGTGCGCTTGAGCACATGCCGCGGGTCGGCGACGGCTGGCTGACCGTCGGGCGTCGTCAGGTCGCAGAACATGCGCGCCGTCGGATCGATCTCGCCGCGCCACGGCAGCGTCTGGAACGTGGTCGGATCAGGCTGGGCCAGCAGGTCGGACTCCTGCGTACGGGTCAGTCCTTCGATGGCGGAGCCGTCGAAGCCGATCCCCTCCGCGAACGCGCCCTCGACCTCGGCCGGGGCGATCGCCACCGACTTGAGCGTGCCGATGACGTCTGTGAACCACAGGCGCACGAACTTGACGCCGCGCTCTTCGATCGTCCGCAGGACGAAGTCCCTCTGCTTGTCCATTGCTACTCCGTGCCCTGGCCCTTTGTGTCGCCCTTGACGTCCCAGCCCTGCTCGACGGCCTCTTCCTCCGCCCAGGCGCGGGAACGCTCGCGGAGCACCTCGGGCGCGCGGCGGGCTTCCGCTTCCGTGTCGAACGGACCGATGCGATCGATGGAGGGCGAGATCATCCCGAACTCGACCTCGCCGGTCTCCGAGTTGTACCAGTACTTGTGGTCACCGTCAGTCATGGCTGCCCCTTCTTCACGTGATGTCATCGATCCTACTGGCGTGCACGGCGGTCGCTAAGCTATCCCCCATGGCAAAAGCGATCGGCGTCGACATCGGCGGCACGGGAATCAAAGCGGGAATCGTCGACCTCGAGCACGGTGTCATGGCATCCGATCGGGTGCGGGTCCCCACTCCGACGGGCGCATCGCCGCAGGACGTGCTCGTGGCCGTGCAGACGGTCCTGAAGACGCTCGACGTGCATGAATCCACGCTTCCGCTCGGCGTGGCGTTCCCGGCGATCGTCAAGCGTGGCAAGACGCTCTCCGCTGCCAACGTGTCCAAGGAATGGATCGACTTCGACGCCGAGCGGTTCTTCCGCGACGGCCTCGGCCGCAACATCGTGTTCGTGAACGATGCGGACGCGGCCGGCGTCGCCGAGGCTCGCCACGGCGCGGCCAGGGATGTGCGCGGCTTCACCCTGCTCACGACACTCGGCACAGGCATCGGTTCCGCTTTCCTCTACGACGGCATCCTGTTGCCGAACACCGAGCTCGGACACCTCAACTTCCGCGAGTACGAGTCGGTCGAGACCTACGCCGCGACGTCGGCGCGCGAACGCGAAGGCCTCACCTGGGCCGAGTGGGCGGAGCGCCTCCAGGCGTTCTACTCGCATATCGAGTTCCTGTTCAGCCCCGACCTGTTCGTGGTCGGCGGTGGCGTGTCGAAGAACGCCGGCGACTTCCTCCCGCTGCTCGACCTGAAGACGCCGATCGTCCCGGCGATCCACCGGAACAACTCGGGCATCATCGGTGCGGCGTCCCTCGCCGGCGACTGATCCCGTCCCTCCAGACACAGTGAAGGCTCCGACGACGCGGTCGTCGGAGCCTTCATCCGTCCCGCGCGGACTCAGGCGCTGGATGTCAGGCCGTGGAGCATCTTCTGGATCTGCTGCTGCACCTGCGCATCTTCGACATCGAACATCGCGTAGCTGATGCCGGCCGACTGGAGAGGTCGGTTCGGATACTTCTGATAGCTGGGAAGAACGCTCAGCAGTCGCGCTGCCATCTGCGGCGCCTGCCACGTCTTCTCCGCGAAACTCGTCATGAAGATGTCGTACCGCTCCTGCGGATCCTGCCAGAGATCGAAGAGCTCGGGCACGATCGCCGTGTAGGACGAAGGCCCGCGCCACTGATCCCGGACGTTCCAGATCGCCTTCCACTTACCGACGCGCACGGCTCCGGGGATCATCTCGGTCTCCGTCATGTAGAGCCAGTGGTCTCGCGTGGAGCCGCCCTCGCCCTTCAGAAGCGCCGATTGGTCGTAACTGTCGAAGATCGTCGGCTCCCCTTCGCGATCCTCCGTGGGGAGGTCCGCTCCCGCCAGACTCGCGAATGTCGCCATCAGGTCGAGCGATCCGACGATCTCCGAGTTGCGACGACCGGCTTCGATGGTTCCGGGCCACCAGGCGATCGCGGGGACCCGACTGCCGCCCTCGTAGTCCGTGCCCTTGGTCCCGCGGTACGGCGTGTATCCGCAGTCCGGATACACGTCCTGCCAGGCACCGTTGTCGGTGGTCCACACGACGAGGGTGTCTTCGGCGATCCCGAGTTCACGGATCTTGTCCATGACGGTCCCCACACGGTGATCGAGCTCGACGAGTGAGTCGAGGAACTTCGACTTGCCCATCGAAGCCCCCTCGAAGTCCGGGTGCGGGATGTTGGGCTGGTGCAGCTTGGCGGTGTTCAGGTAGAGGAAGAACGGCTCATCGGCATTCGCATGGGCTTCGATGTAGTCGATCGCGCGATCCGTCGACTTCTCGTCGATGAACGGGATGTTCTCGGAACTCAGCTTCTCCACCTCGGTCGGTTCCTCCCCGGCCTTCCCGTCGAGCGCTCCGATGACGTTGCCCCACATCTTCATGGTCGCCTCGTCGTCGAACGGGAAGTCGGGGTTGAACGCCTTGTCGGTGTAGGTGTACGCGTTCAGGTGATAGAGAGTCGTGTTGTACATCTCGTCGAAGCCGTGCGCAGTCGGCATCGCGTAGTCCGCTTCACCCAGATGCCATTTCCCGATGTGGCACGTGGCGTAGTCGGCCTTCTTCAGCACGCTCGCCAACGTCCACTCCGGGGCCGGCAGCCCTCCCCCGTCTCCGGGGAACGCGACCGTCGTCATCCCGCTGCGGATCGGGAGGCGGCCCGTCAGAGCGGCAGCGCGTCCGGGCGTGCAGCTCGGCTGTCCGTAGAAGGACATGAACTGCAGTCCCTCTGCGGCGAGTCGGTCGAGGTTCGGCGTCGGAGCACCGCGGTTCTCGCCGCCTCCGTAGCATCCGAGGTCGCCCCACCCGACGTCGTCGGACATGAAAAGAATGATGTTGGGCTTCTTCGCCATGAGCTCTCCTCCGTCGTTTCGTGCGTGATGGAGGCGAACGTAGCAAGCGGCTCCTCGTGCGGGAACCGCCGCTCACCCTTTCGGGAGGAGACGATCGGTACAAGCGGTGCGAATGGGCCGACCTGTACGCCGGGTTCTGTTCCGGGGTTCTTCGCCCCTTCGACGGTCATCTCTCTCGGCGACACGTTGCCGTGGCACTCTAGCGGTCTACCCGAGGACTCGGCGAGCCGCGTCAACATCCTCTGTCTGACCTTGCTCCGGACGAGGTTTACCTGGCGGGCCATGTCACCATGTCCCCCGGTGGTCTCTTACACCACCCTTTCACCCTTACCCCTTGCGGGGCGGTCTACTCTCTGTGGCACTTTCTCGCGGATTGCTCCGGGTGGGTGTTACCCACCGCCCTGCCCTGTGGAGCCCGGACGTTCCTCGGTGCGGTTCCCCGCAACGCGACCGTCCAGTCGACCCATTCGCATACCCAGTCTACTTTCTCCCCGCGCACGCTCCCGCTACTTCTCGGCGGACTCGGCGATGCGCAGATCGAGGGGCACATCGATCGGGAAAGAGCCGAAGAGACGGGTGGTGGCGACGGACGCGGCTTCCCGGACCGCCTCAGCCGCGGTCTCCGCATGCTCCTGCGGGACGTGCAGGATCACCTCGTCGTGCAGGAAGAAGGCGAGGTGCGGCACCCGCGCGAACGGACCGGAGGCCGCGGCCGCCGTGGAAAGCTCCGGGATCAGCTGCAGGCGATGACGAATCTCGGCGAGCCAGATGAGCGACCACTCCGCAGCGGTTCCCTGCACCACGAAGTTGCGCGTGAAGCGTCCCCAATCGCGTGCCCTGCGTCGGGCGAGCGCCACCACCGCCGGCTCGGCATCGGCCCCCGTCGCATCCGACTGCAGACGCATCCACTCCGTCGATGGCCGCGGCGACGAACGGCCGAGCCACGTGGACACGATTCCTCCGTCCTCGCCGGTGCGTGCCGCCGCGTCGACCAACGCCATCGCGCGCGGGTACACCTTGCGCAGGCGCGGCACCAGCCGTCCACTGTCTCCCGTCGTGGCGCCGTACATCGCTCCCAGCACCGCGTACTTCGCCTCCTCCCGCGTCGCGACCGCACCGGAGTCGACGACGCCGGCGTAGAGGTCGCTCCCCCGCGCCGCGAGCGCCATCGCCTCGTCCGAAGCCATCGCGGCGAGCATGCGGGGCTCCAGCTGCGCCACGTCGGCGACGACGAGGGTCCATCCGGGATCGGCCCGCACCGCAGGACGAAGGCTGCGAGGCAACTGCAGCGCTCCCCCGCCGGCCGACGCCCATCGTCCGGTGACCACGCCCCCGGGGATGTACACCGGACGGAACCGCCCGTCATGCACCCACTCGGCGAGCCAGGCCCAGCCATTGGCGCTCAGGAGCCGCGACAACTTCTTGTACGCGAGCAGCGGTTCGACGACCGGGTGATCGTGTTCGGCGAGCTCCCACCGACTCGTGGACTCGACCTGCACCCCCACGCGGTGCAACGCGCGGAGCAGCTTCTGCTGGCTGTCGAGGTGAAGGGATGCGTCCCCCAAGAGGTCTCGCACGCGATCACCGAGCTCGACCATCCGGCTCGGCACGCCTCCGGCGACCGGACGGGTGCCCAGGGTCTCGGTCAGGATCGCATCGTGCACGTCCTCATCCCAGGGCAGGCCCGCGACCCGCATCTCCTCCGCGATGAGACCGCCCGCCGACTCCGCGGCGCACAGCAGAGTGAGGCGTCCGTCCGGCGCGCCAGCGATCACCCGGCGCTGCGCACGGTATTGATCGAGCGTCGAGGCGATCGGATCGTCGCCTCGCTCATCGTCGAACACATCGAACAGCGAGGGCAACGCCACGGTGGGCTCGCGACGCTCCCATTCCGGGGAGGACGGCAGCGGAGTCTCCACCGAGGACGTGTCCCGGAGGATCGCGTGGCAGAGCACCAGATCATGACTGCGCGCGATCCGCACCCCGTCGGCGAGCAGAAGCGCGTACGTCTCCACGGCCGAACGCATGATCCATCGCGGAGCGTCGGCGGCCTCGACGGACTGCACCCACGTCGCGAGATCGTCTGAGCGCAGTGGCGTGCGGCTCTGCTCTTCGTCGTCGGCATCGAGCTCGATGGCGACGTGGTCCTGCGGCCCCAGCGAGATCAGCGCGATCCGCCGTTCGACGCCCGACGCCGGCACCGTCATGAGCGGTGCGTGCGGGCACCGCTCATGCGAGCCCGGACTCCTCGGTACGAACCAGGATGCAGCCGCACTCGGGGCACGACACGACGAGGTCGTCCGCCGCACGACGGATGTCGTTCAGGTCGGTGCTGGGGAGCAGGATGCGGCAGCCTTCACAGGTTCCCCGGGTGAGCAACGCCGCGCCCGCACTGTTCGCTGCGCGGCGCGAGTACTCGGCGAGCAACTGCGGCGGCACGCTCTCGGCGACAGCCGCACGGTCGCGGGCGAGCTGACTCCCCAGATCGGTCGCCGCCGCGACGTCGGCCTTCGCCTGGGCCGTGAGCGACGTGCCTTCCGCCGTCGTCGTCTCCAGCAGCGCCTGCTGCGCGGCGACGGAGACCTCCGCCTCTTCGAGTCGTCCCATCACGTCGAGCTGCGCGTCTTCGAGATCGCTCTGCCGCTTGGCGAGGCTCGCCAGTTCGTGCTCGAGGGCCTGTGCGTCCTTCGGGTTCGTGGCCGTGGCGAGGCGTTCGGCATCGCGGTTCCGACGCGCCGCGACGACCGCGACGTCGGATTCGAGCCGTGTCAGTTCGGTGCGCACGTCATCGCGGGCACCGGTGAGAGCGGTCAGCTCACGGAGCTGCTCCTGACGGATGGCGACGAGTTCGGTGATGCGGCCCGCCTGACTCGGCTTCGTTCGTGCACGCTCTGCCTGCGCGATGCGCCGATCCAGGTCGGCGATGTCGAGCAGGGTGCGCTGGTTCTCGGGGCTGGCGTTCACGCTCTCAAATCTAGTCGCTACAGCGGCATCCGCCCATCAGCGGACGTCTCCGTCGACGTAGAGCCACTGTCGGTCCTCGCGCACGAAGCGGCTGCGCTCGTGCAAGGAACCGCGCTCCGCGCCCTGGCGCCAGAAGGCCTCGAACTCCACGACGCCCTCCCGATCGAACGGACCACCCGCCCCGCGATCCAGGACGATCAGACGCCGCCAGTGCAGCTCCGGGTCGAACTCGATGGCCTGGGGCCTCGTCGTCGGGTGCCAGGTCCGCAACAGATGCGCGGCATCGCCGAGGCGGAACGCGGTGTAGCGGGAGCGCATGAGCCGTTCCGCGGTCGGGGCCGGTGCGCCTCGCAGCAACGGTGCGCAGCACCGTCCGAACACGTCTCCGGAGGAGCACGGGCACCGCGACGTCTCGACAGCCGAAGCGTCATCCAGCGCCGTGTCCGCGTCCTTTGTCATCCCTCCAGCGTACGCTCGGGAGAAACGCCCAGAAGGAGAATCGTGACCACTCGACCCGTCGTCCCCTCGTTCACCGCGCACAACGGCTTCGCCCTTCCGGCCATCGGCCTCGGCACCTATCGACTGAACGGCGATAGCGGAGCGGATGCCGTCGCCGGGGGCATCGGGGCGGGCTACCGGCTCATCGACACGGCTTTCAACTACGAGAATGAGGGCTCGGTCGGCCGGGGAGTCGCCGCCGCAGAGGTGGATCGCTCGGAGATCGTCGTCACGACGAAGCTCCCCGGCCGCCACCACCCGTCCGAGAGAGCGCGCGACAGCATCGAGGAGAGCCGCTCGCGCCTGGGACTCGACGTGACGGATCTGCACCTCATCCACTGGCCGAACCCCAGCCAGGACGAGTACGTCCAGGCGTGGGCCGCTCTGGTCGATGCACAGTCCCGTGGCGTCGTGCGGCAGATCGGCGTCTCGAACTTCCTCCCGGAGCATGTGGAGCGCATCGAAGCCGAGACCGGTGTCCGTCCGGTCGTCAACCAGATCGAGGTGCACCCCTACTTCCCCCAGGAGGAGCAACTCGCATACCACCGGGAGAAGGGCATCCTCACGGAAGCCTGGAGCCCCCTCGGTCGCGCGAAGGCGCTGCTCGACGAGGCGGTGATCCGCGAGGTCGCCGCGGCGCACGCGATCTCTCCTGCCCAGGTCGTGCTCGCCTGGCACGTGGCACGAGGGACGGTGTCGATTCCGAAGGCCTCGACGCTGGAGCACCAGGTCGCGAACCTCGCCGCCGCAGAAGTCGTGCTCGACGAAGGCGAGGTCACGGCCATCACCGCGCTCGGACGCCCGGACGGACGACTGTTCGACGCGGATCCCCGGACGCACGAGGAGTCCTGACCCGGTATCGCGTCAGACGCGCTGCGTGCCGAGCACGCGAAGGAACTCGAGCTTGCTCGCCGATTCGCTCCCGGGTGCGGCGGTGAGGACGATCAGCGCCTGCGATTCGTCCTCGCTGAACAGCGCCTGGCAGTCGACCTCGATCTCCCCCAGCTCCGGGTGCACCATCACCTTGTGCTGCTCGAACCGTCGGCTCACCACGTGCGCCTCCCACAGCTCCACGAATTCCGGGCTCCGGGCTGACAGCGCCTCGACGATCTCCCCCGCCCGCGACCGGGGACCCATCACCCCGTGTGCGGCGCGCAGAGCGCCGACGAGGGCACGAGCCTGGCGCGCGTGATCGACCTCGCGATACCGCCGCCGCTCGACGTCGGGATGGGCGAACCACCGGTAGATGCCGCTCCGGTCGAGCCCGGTGAGTGCGGTCGAATCGCCCACGAGAGCGCGGGAGGCATCGTTCTGCACGAGAACTTCATCGAGGAGCGAGACGACGAATGCCGGGGTGTCGTGCAGCCGGTCGAGCACGCGGAGGATGCCGGGACGCACGTACTCGGTGAGGGGGGCGCGGTCCGGGGCACTGTGTCCGCAGAGCCGGAAGAGGTAGTCGCGCTCGTCCTCGGTCAGGCGCAGAGCACGTGCCAGGGAGGAGAGGATCTGCACGCTGGGCTGGGGTCCCCGCCGCTGCTCCAGGCGCGTGTAGTAGTCCGTCGACATGGTCGCCAGCTGTGCCACCTCTTCTCTGCGCAACCCGGAGGTCCGGCGTCGAGGTCCGGACGGAAGTCCCACGTCGGCGGGCCGCAGTGCCTCACGTCGCCGGAGCAGGAACTCGGCCAGTGCATCACGATCCACCTCTGAAGTATCCCCCGACGT
The DNA here is from genome assembly GCF_049099505.1 of Microbacterium sp. IO18. Classification (NCBI taxonomy): domain Bacteria; kingdom Bacillati; phylum Actinomycetota; class Actinomycetes; order Micrococcales; family Microbacteriaceae; genus Microbacterium; species Microbacterium sp. IO18. The sequence goes on along the minus strand of NZ_JBMJAF010000001.1, from coordinate 318,888 downwards.
CCGCGCAGGTTCCAGGGACCGGTGATCCCTGGATGACCGCTCTCTGGAGGGACGGTTCCGAGACGCCGAGGCTGATCGTATGAACATCAGCGGAAACACCATCTTCATCCCGGGCGCGACGAGCGGCATCGGCCTCGCCCTCGCCGTGCGTCTGCATGCCCGCGGCAACACCGTGATCGTGGGAGGACGCCGCGAAGACCGGCTCACAGCCATCGCCGGCGAGCATCCCGGTATCCACACGGTGGGGATCGACACGACCGACGCCGACAGCATCCATGCGGCCTCCCGAACTGTCCTCGCAGAGCACCCCGCCCTGAACGTGCTGATCACGATGGCCGGTGTCATGCGGGCCGAGGACTGGACCACGCCCACAGGATTCCTCTCCACCGCCGAGGAGACCGTCGAGACGAACATCCTCGGGCCGATCCGGCTGATCGCCGCTTTCGTCGAGCATCTGCGCGCGCAGCCGGAAGCGACGATCATGACGGTCTCGTCCGGCCTCGCCTTCGCCCCGCTCCGCGCGACGCCGAGCTACAACGCCAGCAAGGCCGCGATCCACATGCTCAGCGAATCCCTGCGCCTGCAGCTCGAAGGGAGCAGTGTGTCGGTGCTCGAGCTGGAACCGCCGGCCGTGCGCACGCCTCTCATGCCCGGACATGAGGAGAACGAGTCGGCTATGCCGCTCAACGAGTTCATCGACGAAGTGATGGAGCTGATCGAGTCGCGGCCGAACGCTACCGAGATCCAGGTGGAACGCGTGAAATTCCTCCGCTACGGAGAGGTCCGCGGTGACTACGACCGGGTCGTCGCAACGCTGAACGCCACCGACCCGCACGGGCGCTGAGCCGACGCGGGGTGCCGGTCCCGCACCGGCGCCCCGCTCACGGGTGCAGAGACGCCGCTGCCGCCGTCAACGCGTCGGCGGACTGCCGCAGCAGCGCGAGCTCGTGGTCGGAGAACGACGTGTTGCGGATCGGGACAGCACCCGTCGCACTGACGATCGAAGGCACCGACAGCGCGACTCCGTCGACACCGTGGAAGTCGCGCAGCACGGTGCTCACAGGCATCACCGCGTGCTCATCGTGGAGGATGGCCTCGACGATCCGCGCACTCGACAGCCCGATGGCGTAGTTCGTCGCCCCCTTGCCGAGGATGACCTTGTAGGCGGCATCGCGCACGTCGACGGCGATCTCCTGCAACTCCTCGAGGGTGAAACGAGGATGTCCCGGCGTCTCCCACTCGAGGATCGGCACGGTGCCGATGGTCGCCCGAGACCACAAGGGGAACTCCGTGTCACCGTGCTCGCCGACGATATGGGCGTGGACACTGGCCGTCGACACGCCTGCCCGCTCGGCAAGCTTCCAGCGCAGCCGCGAGGTGTCGAGCACCGTACCGGACGCGAAGATCCGCTCCGGCGGGAGTCCGGTCTCCTCCTGAGCGATCACGGTGAGCACGTCGCACGGGTTGGTGACGATCACATACACCGCGTTCGGTGCGACCTCGAGCAGTTCGGGCATCATGCGGCGGATGATCCCCGCGTTGACCTCAGCGAGCTCGATCCGGGTCTGGCCCGGCTTCTGCTTGGCTCCCGCCGTGATCACGACGACGTGCGACCCCGCGGCCACCGAGATGTCGCTGCCACCGACGATGTCGCTCGAACCCGTGAACTGCGTTCCGTGCGCGAGGTCGAGGACCTCCGCTTCGACCTTCTCGGTGGCGATGTCGTAGAGCGCGACATGACGCGCAGATCCGCGGATCAGTGCGGCGTAGGCGACGCTGGATCCCACGCTTCCCGCGCCGACGACCGTGAGCTTCGAGTTCTCGATGATCTCCATACGCTCAGTCTCGCAGTGCAGTGCGCCTCTCCGGCAGGGGGAACGCCGTCGGAAATACTCACAGCGCGGCGGCGACCGCCTGAGCGACCGTCGGATGAGCGAACTCGAAGCCCCCGCGCTCCAGAACCCGCGGCCGCACATCGGCGTCCGGAAGGAGCAGCGAGTCCGCTGCGTCGCCGAGGGCGAGGCGCAGAGCCCAGGCCGGCGCGGGGAGCCAGAACGGTCTGTGCATGCGCGCAGCGAGCTCCCGGCCGATGTCGTTCGCAGACGCGGGGGTCGGCCCCGTGAGGTTGACCGGTCCGGCGATCTTCTTGTCTAGGACGTGCCGGATCCCCCGCACCTCATCGTCGAGCGAGATCCAGGGCCAGACCTGTGTTCCGCGTCCGAGAGGACCGGAGACGCCGAAGCGGGTCAGCTGGATGAGCGGCTTGAGCACTCCGCGACGATGGATCACGGGGGCGGTGCGGAGCAGCGCGACCCTGGTGTGGTCCTCGGCGCGTCGAGCCTCGGCCTCCCAGCGCACGGTCAGATCGGCGAGAAAGGTCTCACCGGCTGCGGACTCCTCCGTGAGGACTTCGCCGGGAGCGGACCCGTAGTAGCCGACCGCGGACGCCGAGACCAGCGCCGGCGCATCCGAGCGCAGAGCACGCAGGGCCGTCGTCATGGTGCGGGTCGTCTGCAATCGCGAATCGACGAGTTCCGCGCGGTAGCGACGCGTCCAGGGCAGACGGCCGACGCTGGCGCCGCCGAGCGCGACGACGGCTTCCGCACCGGCAAGTACGTCCGGATCGAGCGGACGCTCCCCCGGTGCCCATTGCGCCTCACCCGCTCCGTACGGCGCACGACGGACCAGAACGGTGACGTCGATCCCGTCGGCGCGCAGGGAGGAGACGAGAGCTGAACCGATCAGGCCCGAGGCCCCGCTCACGACGATGCGTCGCGCCATGTGCTGCAGCTTCCTGTCCGTCGGTCGTCGAATCGTATGGTTCACCAGCGTACGCGCCGTCCCGGCGATGCCCCTAGCCGAGGTCAGTCGGCGCGACGGTAATGCAGAGCCATCGCACCGTTGCGGAACGGCGTCGACGAGACCAGCGCCAGGCGTCGAGTCGCGGAGAGTCCCCGCTCGTACAGCGTGGGACCGTGGCCCGCGATCCGCGGATGCACCAGGAACCGGTACTCGTCGATCAGGTCCAACCGGTCGAGTTCGGTCGCGAGCCTGCCGCTCCCCAGGAGGACCCCGTCGCGCGTCTCGTCCTTGAGCCTCTGCACTCCGGCGCGCAGATCGCCGTGGATCCGGTGGCTGTTCGTCCACGGGAAGTCCTGGCGTGTGGCGGAGACCACGTACTTGGGTGTGGCTTCCAGGGCGACAGCCCAGTCGCGCAGCGCCGACGGGGCGTCCGTCTCTCCTCGCGCGACGGCGGGCCAGGCATCCTCCATCATCTCGTAGGTGGTGCGCCCCCAGAGCATCGCGCCGGATTCTTCGAGGAGACGGGTGTAATAGGCGTGTGTCTCGTCGTCGGCGATGCCCACTTCGTGATCGATGCAGCCGTCGAGGGTGACGTTGATGCTGAAGGTCAGGAGTCCCATGCCGGGAGCCTAGGTCCGTGGCCGCGTGACCGCCAGAGTCCGCAGGCGTGCGGTGGGCATCGCCGGGAGACGACTCACTCGCTCCGGTCGGGGTCCGCCTTGTCGCTCGACGACGAGCTCAAGGCGTACTCGCGCACGCGGTCGGTGATGTAGGAGACCACGGTTCCCGATGTGATGCCGATGATGACGATGCCGCCCAGCATCAGGAGCACGGCGAAGAACCGTCCCGCGACGGTCACGGGGTACATGTCGCCGTAGCCGACCGTCGTCAGGGTCACGAACGCCCACCACACGGCATCGCCGAAGCTGTCGATGGTCGCATCCGGCGCGGACCGCTCCACGCTCAGCGTCGAGAGAGCGAGGAAGTAGACGAAGGTCACCGAGTACGCGGCGGAGTAGATGATCAGCTCGGTCCGCACCACGCTGCCGGTGCGGGCATGGAAGAACGGCAGTTGACGAGCGAGGTCGACCACGCGCACGGCACGGAACACCGGAAGCAGGACCGCGAGGAGCTCCACGGGGTGACGCACCACGTAACGCCATCTCGTGCCCTTCCGAGTGAGGCAGACACGGACGATGTAGTCCACGGCGAAGATGAACCACGTCAGGATCGTCGTGTTGCCGGTGACCGTCCGCACGAGCGGCGGCAGATCGGGAGCGATGACGAAGACGGAGAAGCCGATGATGAAGATGACCCCGGCGAACACGAGCGGCACACGCGCGAAGCGATCCCAGCGATCGAAAGACGAACGTGACGAATCCATGCGCCCATCTAACACGAGCGTCGCGCGCGAGGTGGGCCCTGCCGGGATCGAACCGACGACATCCACGGTGTAAACGTGGCGCTCTACCAGCTGAGCTAAAGGCCCTGGTGCCGTCAGTCTATCGGGAGGCCGATGCGCACCCGTGTCGTGGAAGAGGGATAGGCTGAATCCGGCGCGCGTTGTGCACAGCTGACAAGGCTGCCCGTGTCGCTTCCCGTTTCCTTGGCATGACCTGCCAGCTTGACGAAAGGTTCCCCCGTGACCGTGCACGACCAGGATCCGTACTCCCAGGGCCCCCTCGACAGCGATCCGGAGGAGACCGGCGAGTGGCAGCAGTCCCTCGATGAGCTGGTGGATGCCAAGGGCCACGGCCGCGGCCGCGAGATCATGCTCAGCCTGCTCAAGCGTTCCAAGGAACTGCACCTGGGCGTGCCGATGGTCCCGACGACGGACTACATCAACACGATCGCCCCGGAGAACGAGCCCGAGTTCCCGGGTGACGAAGAGGTCGAGCGCCGCTATCGGGCCTGGATCCGCTGGAACGCTGCGATCACGGTGCACCGCGCACAGCGCCCCGGCATCGGCGTCGGCGGTCACATCTCGACGTATGCCTCGTCGGCCGCTCTCTACGAGGTCGGCTTCAACCACTTCTTCAAGGGCGCCGACAACCCCGGCGGGGCCGACCAGATCTTCATCCAGGGTCACGCCTCCCCCGGCACCTACGCCCGGTCGTTCCTCGAGGGACGCCTGAGCGAGGACCAGCTCGACGGTTTCCGTCAGGAGAAGTCGCACGCGCCGCACGGCATCCCCTCCTACCCGCATCCGCGTCTGATGCCGGAGTACTGGCAGTTCCCGACCGTGTCGATGGGCCTCGGCCCCATCAATGCGATCTACCAGGCGATGTCGAACAAGTACCTCGAGAATCGCGGCATCAAGGACACCTCCCAGTCGCACGTCTGGGCGTTCCTCGGCGACGGTGAGATGGACGAGGTCGAGAGCCGCGGTCAGCTCCAGGTGGCAGCGAACGAGGGACTCGACAACCTGACTTTCGTCGTGAACTGCAACCTGCAGCGTCTCGACGGTCCGGTGCGCGGCAACGGCAAGATCGTCCAGGAGCTCGAGTCGTTCTTCCGCGGCGCGGGCTGGAACGTCATCAAGGTCGTCTGGGGCCGCGAGTGGGACGGTCTGCTCGCCCGCGACACCGAGGGTGCGCTGCTCAACCTGATGAACGTCACCCCCGACGGCGACTACCAGACCTACAAGGCCGAGTCCGGCGCGTACATCCGCGAGCACTTCTTCGGGCGTGACGAGCGTGCCGCCGCCCTCGTCAAGGACTACTCCGACGACGACATCTGGAACCTGAAGCGCGGAGGCCACGACTACCGCAAGGTCTACGCCGCGTTCAAGGCCGCGACCGAGCACAAGGGCAAGCCCACCGTCATCCTCGCGAAGACCGTCAAGGGCTACGGCCTCGGTCCGCACTTCGAGGGCCGCAACGCGACCCACCAGATGAAGAAGATGACGCTGGACAACCTCAAGACGTTCCGCGACGCGATGCACATCCCGATCACGGACGCGCAGCTCGAGGAGAACCCCTACCTGCCGCCCTACTACAACCCGGGGCCCCAGGACGAGACGATCCAGTACATGCTCGAGCGCCGTCAGGCTCTCGGCGGATTCCTCCCCGAGCGCCGGTCGACCCATGTGGGTCTCTCGCTGCCGGACGACGCCGCGTACGCGCTTCCCAAGAAGGGCTCCGGCACGCAGGAGATCGCCACGACCATGGCTTTCGTCCGTCTGCTGAAGGATCTCCTCCGCACGAAGGACTTCGGCCACCGCATCGTGCCGATCATCCCCGACGAGGCACGCACGTTCGGTATGGACGCGTACTTCCCGACCGCGAAGATCTACAACCCGAACGGCCAGCACTACACCTCGGTCGACCGCGAGCTGCTCCTCGCCTACAAGGAGAGCCCGCAGGGGCAGATCGTGCACGTCGGCATCAACGAGGCGGGCGCTGTCGCGGCATTCACGGCTGCGGGAACCTCGTACGCCACCCACGGCGAGCCGCTCATCCCGATCTACATCTTCTACTCGATGTTCGGCTTCCAGCGCACGGGCGACGCCCAGTGGGCGGCGGGCGACCAGATGGCCCGCGGGTTCATCATGGGCGCGACGGCGGGTCGCACCACCCTCACGGGTGAAGGACTGCAGCATGCCGACGGTCACTCGCACCTCCTGGCCGCCACCAACCCGGCGACGCTCTCGTACGACCCGGCCTACGGCTACGAGATCGCGCACATCGTGCGATCCGGCATCGACCGCATGTACGGCGGCGAGCACGAGGACCCGAACGTGATGTACTACATCACGCTCTACAACGAGCCCCTCGTGCAGCCGGCTGAGCCGGAGAACGTGGACGTGGACGGCATCGTGCGAGGCATCCACCGCGTGTCGGTCGGCGAGGGCGACGGCCCCCGCGCCCAGCTCTTCGCGTCGGGCGTCGGCCTGCCGTGGGCGCTCGAGGCGCAGGAACTCCTGAAGAACGACTGGGGCGTGATCGCCGATGTCTGGTCGGTCACCTCCTGGACCGAGCTGCGTCGTGACGGCCTCGCCGCCGACGAGCACAACTTCCTGCACCCCGAGGCCGAGCCGCGCACCGCGTACCTCACCGAGAAGCTGCAGGGCGCCGAGGGTCCGGTCGTCGCCGTGAGCGACTTCATGCACGCCGTGCAGGATCAGATCCGCCCGTGGGTTCCGAACCGCTTCGCCACGCTCGGCGCCGACGGCTTCGGTTTCTCCGACACCCGTGCCGCGGCACGACGGTTCTTCAAGATCGACGGACCGTCCATCGTGGTCCGGACGCTGCAGTCGCTCGCCGAAGAGGGTACGGTCGACCGTGGGCTCGCGGCACAGGCGATCCAGAAGTACAGCCTGCACGACGTGAACGCGGGAACCAGCGGCAACGCGGGCGGCGAAAGCTGAGCCCTCGGTGACAGGATCCTCTCCTTCCGGCATGGACAAGGCCGCGACGCTCACCTGGCTGCGCCGGATCTCCGGTGACATCGCCTCGGTGACGATCAAGCGCCTGGAGGACACCCTTCCGTGGTACGCCGACATGCCACCAGCCCGCCGCTCCGCGGTCGGGCTGGTGGCCCAGGCGGGCATCACGTCGTTCATCCAGTGGTACGAGGATCCGACCTCCACCCCGTGGATCGCGGCCGACATCTTCGCCGCCGCTCCCCGGGAGCTGTTGCGCAGCGTCAGCCTCCAGCAGACGCTGCAACTCATCCGCGTCACGGTGGAAGTCACCGAGGAGCGCGTCGCCGGGCGCGGGAACGACCTGCGCGAGGCGATCCTGCTCTACTCCCGCGATGTCGCCTTCGCTGCGGCCGACGTGTACGCCAGGGCCGCGGAGGCCCGAGGGCTCTGGGACGCACGTCTCGAGGCCCTCGTCGTCGACTCGATCCTCACCGGTGAGGCCGACGAAGAGCTTCCGAGCCGCATCGCGGCGCTCGGGTGGCACGGTCACGGCGAGGTCGCTGTCCTCGTCGGCACGACACCGCCGCAGTTCGACGTGGACCTGGTCCGCCGAACCGCCAGGAAGCTCGCCGTCGATGTCCTCATCGGCGTGCAGGGATCCCGTCTCGTACTCGTCCTCGGACGCGCACGCGTGGACGGGCAGGAGAACGAGGAGGAGGAACTCGGGTTCCAGGAGATCGCCTCCCGCCTCGAGCCGTCCTTCGGGCCGGGCTACGTCGTCCTCGGACCCCCCGTGGCCGCACTCGTCGATGCGAGCCAGAGCGCTCGGGCCGCCCTCGCCGGGTTCGCGGTCGCGCGTGCCTGGCGCGGTGCTCCGCGCCCCGTCGAAGCCGATGATCTGCTGCCTGAGCGGGCGCTCGCCGGAGATCCGCTCGCGAAGCAGACCCTGATCGAGCGGATCTTCCGTCCCCTGCAGGCGCATTCGACCGATCTGGTCACCACGCTCTGGAGCTACCTCGACAACGGACGCTCCCTCGAGGCGACGGCGCGCGAGCTCTTCGTGCACCCCAACACCGTGCGCTATCGCCTCAAGCGCGTGAGCGAAGTCATCGGTTGGGACGCCACGGGGCCCCGCGAGGCGCTCATCCTGCAGACCGCCCTCATCCTCGGATCCATCGGCGCCGCCGAGCAGGTGCGCAAGCGGGCGCCGCTGCGACGCCCGCAGCGCTGAGCCCGTCCGCCGCCGTTCTGTACGCCACACACAAGGGTTTTTCGGAATCTTGTGATGGATCATCCACCGCTCTGCCGCAATCGTTGGCAGACTGGGTGGGTGATTGTCGTCGTATGCCCTGGTCAGGGCTCGCAGACCCCCGGTTTCCTCGCTCCTTGGCTCGAGCTCGACGGAGTGGCCGAGCGCCTCGCCGCGTACTCGGACGCCGCGGAGGTCGATCTTCGCGAACACGGCACGGTGTCCGACGCCGACACGATCCGCGACACGCGTATCGCGCAGCCGCTGATCGTCGCGGCTTCGTTGATCGCCGGTGACGCACTGGTCCAGCGAGCGGGCCGACGCGCCGACGGCATCGCCGGACACTCCGTCGGCGAGATCGCCGCGCTCGTCGGCAGCAACGTCATCGACGCCGACACCGGAATGCGCCTCGTCGGCATCCGGGGCCGCGCGATGGCCGACGCCGCAGCGCAGGAGCAGACCGGCATGAGCGCTGTGCTCGGCGGCGATGAAGAAGCCCTCCTGGCGCGACTCGCCGAACTCCACCTCTCCCCCGCGAACTACAACGGCGGCGGTCAGATCGTGGTCGCCGGTGCGCTTCCGGCTCTCGCCGCTCTCGCCGAGGAACCGCTCAAGGGAACCCGCGTGGTTCCGCTGCAGGTCGCTGGCGCGTTCCACACCCGGTACATGGCCTCCGCGGTCTCCGTCCTCCGTGACGCGGTCGCCGATGTCACCCCCGCGAACCCCGACATCACGCTCTGGACGAACCGTGACGGTTCTGCCGTCACGGAGGGCACCCAGGCGCTGAGCTTCCTGGTCGACCAGGTCTCGTCGCCGGTGCGCTGGGACCTCTGCATGACATCCTTCGCAGACGCCGGCGTCACCGGTGTCATCGAGCTCGCGCCCGCCGGTGCGCTGGTCGGCCTCGCCAAGCGCGGCCTCCGAGGCGTGCCGACGGTCGCCGTGAAGACCCCCGAAGACCTCGATGCAGCCGTCGCGCTGCTGAACGGAGAAGCCGCATGAGCCCCACCCTCGCCCAGGTGACCGGACCGGCATACACGCGTATCTACTCCTACGGCGCCGCGCGCGGCGAGAACGCCGTGCCGAACGAAGATCTGATCGGCCCGATCGACTCCAGCGACGAGTGGATCCGCCAGCGCACCGGCATCATCACCCGCGTCCGCGCCGACAAGAACACGGATGCGATCGACCTCGCTGCGGAGGCGGCATCCGAAGCCATCGAGAAGTCGGGCGTGCCGGCCGATCAGGTCGACCTGGTCATCGTCGCGACCATCAGCAACCCGAAGCAGACCCCTTCCGTCTCGGCCATCGTCGCCGACCGCGTGGGCGCGAACCCCGCCGCGGCGTACGACATCAATGCCGCCTGCGCCGGCTACGCCTACGCGATCGCCCAGGCCGATGCACTGATCAAGGCCGGCGCCGCGCGCTACGCCCTGGTGATCGGCACCGAGAAGCTCTCCGACGTCGTCGACCCGACCGATCGCAGCATCTCCTTCCTCCTCGGCGATGGTGCGGGCGCCGCGCTCCTCGGCCCGAGCGACACGCCGGGGATCGCACCCGCCGTCTGGGGCTCCGACGGCTCGAAGGCCGATGCCGTGGGCATGAATGCCACGCTCACGGACTTCCGCGACGGTGTCGCGCCCTGGCCGACACTCCGTCAGGAGGGGCAGACCGTCTTCCGCTGGGCGGTGTGGGAGATGGCCAAGGTCGCCCGAGAGGCACTCGACAAGGCGGGTGTGGAACCCACCGACATCGCCGCGTTCATCCCGCACCAGGCCAACATGCGCATCATCGACGAGTTCGCCAAGCAGCTGAAGCTCCCCGAGTCGACGGTGATCGCCCGCGACATCGAGACCACGGGCAACACCTCGGCCGCGTCGATCCCGCTCGCGAGCCACCGGCTGATGGCCGAGCACCCCGAGCTCTCGGGCGGGCTCGCCCTGCAGATCGGGTTCGGAGCAGGACTGGTGTTCGCCGCGCAGGTCGTCGTCCTTCCCTGAGAATGCGCTGACCTTCTCTAGACTGTTCCACGGTTCCGAATACAACCCGTAAGAAAGAGGAAGACCACATGGCTTTCACCAACGATGAGGTCCTCGCGGGCCTCGCAGAGCTCATCACCGACGAGACCGGCATCAACGCCTCCGAGGTCGCCCTGGAGAAGTCGTTCACCGACGACCTCGACATCGACTCCATCTCGATGATGACGATCGTCGTCAACGCCGAAGAGAAGTTCGGTGTCACGATCCCCGACGACGAGGTCAAGAACCTCAAGACCGTCGGCGACGCCGTCAACTTCATCGTCGCGGGCCAGGAGTAATCCCGGCAGGATGCCACCCCCGCACCTCGTGGGAGTGGCATCCTCCGCCTTGCCCTCTCACCCGTTCGACTTCGTTTCGACAAGGAACCACACCCCATGACCAAGCGCATCGTCGTCACCGGCATCGGCGCCACCTCCGCCATCGGCGGAACGGCCCCGGAGAACTGGACGAACCTGCTGGCCGGCATGTCCGGCACCCGCACGCTCGAACACGACTGGGTCCAGCAGTACGAGCTGCCCGTCACCTTCGCCGCCGAGGCGATCGTCCGCCCGGAAGAGGTTCTCCCCCGCCATGAGGCGAAGCGCCTCGACCCGTCCTCGCAGTTCGCCCTGATCGCAGCACGCGAGGCGTGGGCGGATGCGGGCACCCCCGAGGTCGCCCCCGAGCGCCTCGGTATCGACTTCGCCACCGGCATCGGCGGACTCTGGACTCTCCTCGACGCCTGGGACACGCTGCGCGAAAAGGGACCCCGTCGGGTCATGCCGCTCACGGTCCCGATGCTCATGCCCAATGCGGCCGCCGGCAACCTCTCCCTGCAGTTCGAGGCCCGCGCCTACGCGCAGACCGTCGTCAGCGCGTGCGCCTCGAGCACCGAATCGATCATCCACGCGTACCACCATCTGCAGGACGGTCTCGCCGACGTCGTGATCGCCGGCGGTACCGAGTCCGCGATCCACCCGATCACGATGGCTTCCTTCGCTTCGGCGCAGGCGCTGTCGCGTCGGAACGACGACCCGGCCCACGCTTCCCGCCCCGGCGCGATCGACCGTGACGGCTTCGTCATGGGCGAGGGCGCCGCCGCGCTGATCCTCGAGACCGAAGAGCACGCCAAGGCTCGCGGCGCCAAGATCTACGGCTACGTTCTGGGCGGCGGAGTCACCGCCGACGCGTACCACATCACCGGCAACGACCCCGAGGGCAACGGCGCGGCCCGTGCCGTCACGCAGGCGCTCGAAGAGGCCGGCATCACCGCTGATCAGGTCACGCACATCAACGCGCACGCGACGTCCACTCCGGTCGGCGACCCCAACGAGTACGTCGCGCTCAAGAAGGTCTTCGGAGACCGGATCGATGAGATCCCCGTCTCCGCCACGAAGGCCTCCACGGGACACCTGCTCGGCGGCACCGGCGCACTGGAGGCCATCTTCTCGATCCTCGCGCTCCGCGACCGCGTCGCACCCCCGACGATCAACATGACCGAGCCGGACCCCGCCGTGCCGTTCCGCCTCTCGGGCGCACCCACGGCGCTCGGCGAGGGTCCGCAGATCGCCATCAGCAACTCGTTCGGCTTCGGCGGACACAACGCGGTCCTCGTGGTCGCCAGCGCCGACTGACACCACCGTGCAGCGAGAGGCCCTCCGGGATTCCGGAGGGCCTCTCTTCACATATGCATGAGAATCCGACGGATGTCTGGCCTCCTCCTGGAGATCGGTCATGCAGGCGTGCGCGGATCATGCACGTGTCGAGCGCACTTCGGCCCGGAAGACTCGGGACGGATCCGGGAAGAGCCCGGACGGATGTGGATGCCGCTCAGGCTGGGCGCAGTGTTCCGAGTCGCCGCGAACGAGCCTCACGCCATCGGGTGAGATACGGGAGGAAGACCCCGATCAACGGGCCGACCCCGAACGCGAAGAGCACTGTACCGACGCCCACAGGGCCTCCGAGGATGAAGCCGATCGCCAGGACGCTGCCCTCGATCAGGGTGCGCACCACCCAGACGGCCCATCCGGTGCGCCGAACCAGACCGGTCATCAGCCCATCCCGCGGACCGGGACCGAAGTCCGCGGCGATGTAGAGGCCGGTCGCGAAGGCCAACAGCACCAGCCCGAAGACGAACATCGGAGCCCCGATCCAGACGGAGGGAGGCTGCGGGATCAGGAGCAGCGCGAGATCAGCGCTCGGCCCGACCAGGAGCGCGTTCAACACGGTTCCGAGGCCCACACGCTGACGTAGCGGGATCCACAGCAACAGGACGACGACCGAGACGATCACGGTCATGGCGCCGTAACCGACACCCGTCTGGCCGGCCAGTCCGAGCGCCAGGACGTCCCACGGCGCCACCCCGATGCCGCCGCGCACCATGAACCCGAGCGCGACGCCGTAGAGGAACAGGCCGAACACGAGCTGCAGGAGACGCTCGACGAGGTCCCTGCGGGAGGACGCCTGGATGGGGAGCAGCACGGCACGGAGGAGCATGATTCCACTCTGGCTCCCGCATACAGCGCGATGCCGAGGCCACTGGCGACAAGTGGCCTGCCGATGCGAGTCCAGTTTGCGCCATGCTGGACTCATGGGATCACGACTCGTCGAACAGCTCGGGGCGCACAACGTGGCCGGTGCCGCCGCGAGCGTGCTGGCCGATCGCATCCGCGCCTTGGTCCTCGACGGCCGGTTGACCGTCGGCGAACGCCTGCCCAGCGAACGCGCCCTCGCGCGGGAGCTGCGGCGGTCTCGCTCGACCATCACCCGCGCCTACGGCCTGCTGGAGGATGACGGCTACGTCACCCGGCTGCACGGGGGCAGCACGCGCGTCGCCCTCCCCCACGATCACGCAGCCCCCGGCCTCGACGTTGACGACACGGCCATCGACCTCTCCATCGCCTCCATGGACTCCACCCCCGGGCTGTACGACGCCACCGTGCGGTCGCTCCCGCGGCTGGCCGCACTGCGCGGCACGAGCGGGTACTCGCTGCAAGGACTGCCGGAACTCCGAGACGCGGTCGCGCAGCGGTTCCGTGAGCGCGGAGCCCCGACATCCGCGGAGGAGATCATCATCACCTCCGGGGCGCTCAACGCGGTCAACCTGATCCTCACGGCGATCGGCCGACGGGGCGAGAGAGCGCTCGTCGAGCAACCGACCTTCCCCCACGCGCTCGAGGCTCTGCACCGCCACGGGTACCGACTGGTCCCCACGCCGGTCGACGTGGAGGGGTGGGATACACGGCACCTCAACGAGACGCTGCTCAACGCGCGTCCTCACGTCGCCTATCTGATCCCCGACTTCCACAACCCGACCGGGGCCACCCTGCCGGACGAGGACCGCCAGCGGATCGTGACGACCTCGCGCAACGTGGGTACGCATCTGATCGTCGACGAGACGACCACGGAGTTGGACATCGACCGAGGGTGGTCGCCCACGCCGATGGCCGCCAGCGGACCCAACGTCATCACCGTCGGATCGATGTCCAAGATCGCCTGGGGAGGAATGCGGATCGGATGGATCCGTGCCGAACGCTCCGTCGTCGCGCGGCTGCTCGCGGTACGGCCTTCCTTCGAACTCGGTACCGCACTGCTGGAGCAGTGCATCGCGATCGAGCTGCTCACGGAGATGCCCGCCCTCACCTCGCACGTGGGCCGACGTCTGCGCGCAGGACGCGCTGCCGTCGAAGCCGGCGTCGCCGGGATCCCCGGCTGGCACATGCCTCGCACACCGGGTGGGCTCTCAGCCTGGGTCGACATCGGCGGTCCGCTCTCCACCGCGCTGTCACTGGCCGCGCGTGAACGGCAGCTCATCCTGCCGCCGGGCCCACGTTTCACCACCGGCGGCGTCCTGGAACGACGGTTGCGTCTGCCCATCACCCTCCCGCCCGACCGCACCGCGGAGGCGATGACACGGTTGGCGCTGGCCTGGGAAGACGTGCGCAAGGGCACCGCATCCCGTGCCGACGAGCTCGAGCACGCCGCCGTGATCTGATCCGGACGACGAGGACCCCGCCTCGTCTCCGGGGCGGGGTCCTCATCGTGCGGGGTGGGGATACGTCTTCTCAGCGTCCGGGATGATTCACCGGCATCCGATACTCACGCCTCCCCGCTCCCGGTCTCTGGCGTCGGGACTACCCGACCTTGTGGAGCCAGACGACCCTGGCGTCGTCGCCGGCGTGCCTGAAGGGCTCGAGCTCCTCGTCCCACGCGGACCCGAGGGCGATGTCGAGTTCGCGCTGCAGTTCCACCGCGCTGCCCGCGGCGATCTCCATCGCGTAGCGGATCCGGTCTTCACCGATGACGATGTTCCCGGCCGCATCGGTCTGTGCGTAGTGGATGCCGAGGTCGGGCGTGTGCAACCAGCGTCCGCCGTCGCTGCGCGGTGTCGGGTCCTCGGTGACCTCGAAGCGGAGGTGCTCCCAGCCGCGGATCGAGGTGGCGAGGGCAGCTCCGGTGCCGACCGGACCGTCCCAGTAGAACTCGGCGCGTCGCGCGCCGTTCAGCACGGGCTGCTCGGTCCAATCGAAGTTCACTGCACGCCCGATAGCGCGACCCACCGCCCATTCGAGGTGCGGGCAGAGCGCGCGAGGCGCAGAGTGGATGAACACCACTCCGCGTGCGTAAGCCGTCGCCATGATCTCTCCGTTTCATCAGGTGCGTCTTCCCCAACGACCTGAACCACGAAGTGGCGAGAATATGCGGTTGTGCGCCCATTCTCGCCGAGTTCGCCCGAAATCACAAGCATGTCATTCATGACGAAGGCCCCAGTCACCGGGACCGGGGCCTTCGGACCGCAGTCGGTCCGGAGTCTGACGAGATCAGGCCTCGCTCATGGCCTGCTTCACCTGCTGGCCCTTCGCGGCATAGTAGGCCGCGCGAGCGGCGTCCTTGCGAGCCTGCTCGGCGTACCCGAACTCGAGCGTCTCCTGGTCGACCTCGTAGTTGGGCACGTCGTCGGTGCCGTGGTACTTCTCGATGTAGGCGTCGAGCTCGGGGCCCGAGGTCCACGACGTGATGAGGCAGTAGCGCGGCTCGGTGCCGTTGTGCGTCGCCGCGTGCCACAGGCGCTGCGTGTCGACGATGAGCTGCGCGCCGGCCGGGAGCGCGATGCGGTACTCGATGCTCGGGTCCGTGCGGTTCTCGCGCAGGACGAAGTAGCTGTCCTTGTCATCGGTCAGGTTGAAGAATCCGCGCACGACCCAGCCTGTGCCGTCGGGGTTCAGACGGTTGTTGTCGTCCTGGTGGAGGTTGTAGAGGCAGTCGCCGTACGGGGTCGGCTGCAGCTCGATGACGCGGCAGCGTCCGACGTTGGCGCCCGGCTCCTGCGCGCGACGCGTCAGGTTCGGGGCCTTCTCGGTCTGCGAGTCGATCCAGACGCCGTCCTTGTCGGTGCGCGGCGGCTTGTGGTTCCAGAAACCGTTGCACTCGATGTCACCGAAAGCGCTCGCGAGCGGAGCGAAGCGGGTGTCACCCGACGACTTCCAGTCGTTGTACTCGATGTCGAGCCACTCCTTGGGGTCGAGCTCCTGGTTGTAGCTGTCGAGGACGACGAATCCCTTGTCCTCGAGGGCAGCGGACTTGATGTAACCCATGATCGAGTCATGTTCCTTTCATCGGGGGCCAGCACGTTTTAACAGGCCCTGATAAGGCAAGCCTAACAGCGAAGCCTGCGCCCCCTTCGGAGGTCGGCCGTGCATAACCGAATAGACTGATCGGGGTGCCCGGCGAAGTCTCGGCACCCGTCGCTACGGGAGGACGAGACACCAGCATGAGCACCGCGACCAACGTCGAGGCGACAGCAGTCAACACGATCGAATGGCTCGCGGCGGACACGTCCACGATCGTGGTGCCGGTGTACCAGCGCCAGTACCGGTGGGACATCGGCGGCTGCGAACGGCTCCTCTCCGACATCCGTGCCGTCGCGCGCGAAGACGACGCGCACCGCCACTTCCTCGGGTCGATCCTCTCCGCGCAGGACGGCGCATCGACGGAGTCCGACCTCATCCTCATCGACGGACAGCAGCGCATCACGACGCTCATGCTTCTCGTGGCGGCCCTGCACCATGCCATCCGCGACACCGACCCCGTGCTGGCGTCGTCGCTCGAACGCGTCCTGGTCCGCTCCGATGGCCCAGGACGCACGAAGCTGCGCCCCCACGACGCCTGGGCCGAGCTCTACGAATCCGTCGTGCTCGACCGTCGCGACGACGCGGATCGTGAGTCGCGCTTCGACGACAACTACGCGTTCTTCCGCAGCCAGATCCACGTGGATGAGGTCCCCCTGATCTGGCGCGGGCTGCAGCGGCTCGAGCACGTATCGATCACTCTCGGCGCCCGAGCGAACGCGCAGCAGATCTTCGAGAGCCTGAACTCGACCGGCGAGCCTCTGCGCGATCACGAGCTCATCCACAACTACATCCTGATGGGCCTCAGCCACGCGGAGCAGGTCGACGTCGAAGCCCGCTTCTGGGTGCCGATCGAGCACCACACGGGAGAGTCGATCGGCGCGTTCTGGCGGCACTACCTCGTCCTCGTGACGGGGCGTGAGGTCGCAGCGAACGGTGAGCACGGCGTGTACAGCGCCTTCCGGCAGTCCTTCCCCCGTGTCGACGTCGCGCATCTCCAGGCCGACGCCGAGGAGTGGCGACACCATGCAGAGATCTACGGCGTCCTGCTCGACCCGACGCGCGAGCCGGATCCGGAGATCGCCCAGCAGCTGCGTCAGGTCACGACCTTCGGCCGCGCCTCCGCCCCGTTGGTGATGAGCGCCTACAGCGACCACCTCCGCGGTCGCATCGACCGCGCCGAACTCATCGAGACCCTGGAGTGGCTTCAGGCGCTGTATCTCCGTCGGGCACTGGTCAACCTGCCGTCCGAACGTCTCATCGCTCGCCTCTGCCGCGCGCGCCGCGACGGCCGCGACGCACTCGCACGCGCGTTCGCCCGCATCACTCCGTCGGACGAGCGCGTGAGCGCAGTTCTGAAGTACAGCGAACTCCCCCACCCCGCCTATGTCCTGGGACGTGTGGAAGGCGTCGACGACCTCGACGCGTACGACATCGAGCACATCGTGCCGACCGTTCCGGGAGACGCCTGGTCCGGCGACGGTGAGCGCCCGTGGAGCGAATACACCGAGGATGAGCAGAACAGCCACCGGGCGCTCGCGCCGACCCTCGGCAATCTGACTCTTCTCGAGCAGCCGTTGGCGGAACGGGTGTTCGGTGCTTCCTTCCCGATCAAGCGTGTCGAGGCCTACGCCCGAAGCTCCGTGCCTGCGACGCGCGACCTCGCTGAGATCCCCTCCTGGGGCACGGCGGCCATCACCCAGCGCACCGTCGCCCTCACCGCCGAGCTGATCCGCATCTGGGCGCGCCCCGCCCTCCCGGAGATCGACGACGACGGACTCACACCGATCCTGGACGCCGTGCGGCGTCGCGGATGGCCCACCGGATGGGAGCGCGAGTTCGACTATGTCGAGTACCGCGGTGAGCGCTGGGAGGTCCCCGACGTCAAGTACCTGTTCAACCGGGTCTTCCGTCGCGCCTGGACCGACACGAGGGAGGCAGCCCTGGCCTATTGCGCGGCACACGGCGGGCCGATCTACCAGGACATGGCCTGGAAGGGCCAGTGGGACCAGCTCGACGAGGGCCACTTCCTCTACATGGGCTGGGACTCCAACTACATGATGACCGCTGTGCAGGGCGTGCTCGAGGAGTCGGGCATCGCCTCAGAGGTCTTCGTCAAGTACTCCTACATCGGGAACGTGATGTGACCATGAGCACCACCGTCCGCCAGCTGCTCGACCTCACCATCGAGGACCACACCCTCACCGTCCCCCTGGTCTGGGACGACGCCTCCGACCCCCGCACGATCGAGGTGTTCGCCCGCGTGGTCTCCCGCGCCGGCGGGGAATCGCTCCCGTATCTGGTCTTCCTCCAGGGAGGCCCGGGCCATGAGGCGCCGCGTCCGTTCCATTCCTCGACCGCGCCCGCGTGGCTCGACGGCGCACTCGCGCACTATCGGCTGGTGCTCCTCGACCAGCGAGGTACCGGACGCTCGACCCCGGTCGGAGATCACGACCTGGAACGCGGTACGGACGCCGTGGCCGAGCACCTCACCCACCTGCGCGCGGATGCGATCGTGCGCGACTGCGAGGCCGTGCGCGAGCACCTGGGTGCCACCACCTGGAGCGTGCTCGGACAGTCGTTCGGCGGCTTCACCACCCTCGCGTACCTCTCCACCGACGCCTCTTCGCTCGACGACGTGTTCATCACCGGTGGCCTCAGCGCCGTCGGGCGCCACCCGGACGACGTGTATGCGCTCTGCTACGACAAGATGCGCGACGCCTCGGAGCGCTACTACCGCCGCTTCCCCGAGCATCGCGACGTGATGCGGCGCCTCGTCGAACGTGCGGATGCCGGAGACATCGTCCTGCCCGATGGAGAAGTCGTCTCACGCTCGCGGCTGCGGTCGCTGGGATCCGCTCTCGGCACCGACGACGGCTGGCAGACGGTGTGGTCGATTCTGGAACGTGACCCGTCCTCCAACGCCTTCCGGTACGACCTGATGCACGCGATGCCCTTCGACGGCCGCAACCCGCTCTACTTCGCCTTCCACGAGTCGAGCTACGCCGACGGACACGCCACGCGGTGGTCGGCTGAACGCACCGAGCCCTCCGACTTCCGCGACGACCCGACGTTGTTCACGGGCGAGCACATCCGTCGCGAGTGGACCGAGACGGTGCCCGCTTTCCGGCCGTGGCGCGACGTCACTCTCGCGCTCGCGGAGCACGAGTGGCCGAGCATCTACGATGCAGACGCGATCGCCTCATCCGGAGCGACGGGCGCCGCCGCGGTCTACGTCAACGACGTCTACGTCCCGATGGAATTCTCCCTCGAGACGGCACGCCTGCTTCCCGACGTCACGCTGTGGGTGACGAGCGAACACGAGCACAACGGACTCCGCTCCGGGCCGGTACTGTCGCGCCTGATCGACCTGGCCCACGGACGCCGTCTGCGCTGAGCGACTCCTCCCCCTCGGGGCGGATGCCCTCGTTCCCGCTGCCGTCTAGCCTGGAGGGCATGGAAGAAGGTGTGGGCGTACTCGTCACGGTCGGCGTGCTGCTGCTCCTGCTTTCCGCCGTCATCGTCGCCATCGCGTTCCGCTTCTCGCGGATACCGATCGAGAAGAAGTACGAATCCGGCGGAGGGGGCCTCGGCGGCGCGTTCGATGCCGTCTGGTCGCCGTCTGCGCACGAGGCGGGTATCGAGCGCGACCGTCAGACGCAGCGGACCGCCCCGGCCCCATCCCCGGGCGATCCTCGGGACACGATCGACGACGGCCGGATCCGGCTCGACATCTGACGACCGGATCCGACGCACACGTCCGAGCACGACGAAGGCCCCACGCTCCGAGGAGCATGGGGCCTTCGTCGTGGCAGTCGTTACTTGGACGAGCCGCCGAAGCCCTTGAAGCGCTGGTTGAACTTCTCGACGCGACCGGCCGAGTCCATGATGCGCTGCTTGCCCGTGTAGAACGGGTGCGATGCCGAGGAGATCTCGACGTCGATCACCGGGTACTCCACGCCGTCCAGCTCGATGGTCTTGTCGCTGGTGACGGTCGAACGGGTGAGGAACGTCTCGCCCGAGCCGAGGTCGCGGAACACGACTGCCTGGTAGTCGGGGTGAATGTCAGTCTTCATGGGATTCCTTAGTTGCTGCCCTGGATTGTGCCAGGGACGAGGGAAGTCTGCGGTACAGAGAGCACCAAGGGTCGATTCTATCAGACGCTGGTCACGCAGCTGCGCGGGCGGCGTAGCGGCCGTCTTCGCTGCTGAGCACGATGGGCATGCCGAACGCCTCGGTCAGGGTCTCGGCCGTGAGCGTCTCGCCGATGGGGCCCGCCGCGACGACGGAACCCTCACGGATCAGCATCACGTGGGTGAAGCCCACGGGGATCTCCTCCACATGGTGCGTGACCATGAGCATCGCCGGGGTGGTCGGCGACGATGCGTATCCGCTGAGCAGCGCCAGAAGCTCCTCCCGCGAACCGAGGTCGAGGGACGCCGTCGGCTCGTCGAGCAGCAGGAGCTCCGGGTCGGTCATCACCGCACGCGCGATCTGCACGCGCTTCTGTTCTCCGTCGCTGAGAGTGCCGAAGGTGCGGTCGGCCAGGTGGTCGAGACGCCAGTCGCCGAGAACACGGAGGGCTCGACGCTCGTCGATGTCCTCGTAGTTCTCGTTCCAGCGGCCGAGCACCGAGTACGCAGCGGTGAGCACGGTGTTGAGGACCGTCTCGTCACGAGGGACACGCTTGGCCATCGCCGACGACGCGAATCCGATGCGCGGACGCACCTCGAACACGTCGGTGCGTCCCAGGGTCTCCCCGAGCACGGTCACGGTTCCCGACGTCGGGTGCATGAGCGTGTCGGCGAGCTGCAGCAGCGTCGTCTTGCCCGCGCCGTTCGGGCCGAGGATCACCCATCGCTGATCGTCGTCGACCTCCCAGGTCACGTGATCGATGATGTTGCGCCCCTCACGGCGCACGACGACGTCGGTGAATTCCAGAGCACTCGGCATGGTCCCAGCCTATCGGCTCAGGGCGTCAGCTCCGCGTACAGCGCGCGCGTCGTCTCGGCGATCGATGCCCAGCTGAAGTCGCTGCGTGCACGCTCCCTCCCGGCCTCGCCGTAGGCCCGCGCCCGCTCCGGGTCCATGGCCACCTCGGTGAGCACGGCGGCGAGATCGGCGACGAAGCGGTCCGGGTCGACCGGCGTGCCGGTACCGTCCTGCACCTGATCGATCGGCACGAGCCGACCCGTGCGCCCATCCGCGACCACCTCGGGGATGCCCCCGGTCGCGGTCCCGACGACGGCTGCTCCACAGGCCATCGCTTCGAGATTCACGATGCCCAGAGGCTCGTACACCGAGGGGCACACGAACGTCGTGGCGGCGGTGAGAATCGCGGAGAGTTCATCACGCGGCAGCATCCGCTCGATCCAGATCACTCCGTCGCGACTCTGTTGGAGCATCCGCACCCCCTCCTGCACCTCCGCCATGATCTCCGGGGTGTCCGGGGCCCCGGCGCACAGCACGAGCTGGACCTCAGGCGGGAGCATCTGCGCGGCCCGGAGCAGATACGGCAACCCCTTCTGCCGAGTGATGCGCCCGACGAAGACGACGGACGGTCGCGAGGGATCCATCCCGATCGATCGAAGGAACGCCTCGTCCTGCACCGGCCGCCAGCGTTCGACGTCGATGCCGTTGTGGATCACGCGCACTTTCGCGGGATCCACCTGGGGGTAGCTGCGCAGGATGTCCTCCCGCATGCCGGCGCTCACGGCGATCACGGCGGCGGCGTTCTCGTAGGCGAGGCGTTCGATGCCGCTGGAGATGGCGTAGCCCCCTCCGAGCTGTTCGGCCTTCCACGGGCGCAGGGGCTCGAGGCTGTGGGCGGTGAGCACGTGCGGGATGCCGTGCAGCTGAGAGGCGAGGTGACCGGCGAAGTTCGCGTACCAGGTATGGCTGTGCACAAGGTCGGCGTCGGTGATCGCTGACACGATCTCGAGGTCCGTCCCCAGCGTCTGCAGCGCAGCGTTGGCATCAGCGAGCTCGACAGGCGTGCGATAGGCGAACGTACCCGCTTCTTCGCGCGGCTCGCCGAACGCACGCACCCGCACATCGACGTGCTCGCGGAGCGCAGCGACCAGTTCCGCGACGTGCACGCCGGCACCGCCGTAGACCGCGGGCGGGTACTCCTTCGTGATCATTTCGACTCGCATGTCTGAACGCTAGTACAGCAGCCGTGAACGCATCTATGGTGGAGCCATGTCCGCTCCAAAGAAGGTTTTCGGGATCATCCTCGCCGGCGGCGAGGGCAAGCGACTCATGCCTCTCACCGCGGATCGCGCGAAACCGGCGGTGCCGTTCGGCGGACAGTACAGACTCATCGACTTCGCGATCTCGAACCTCATCAATTCCGGTCTGCGACAGATCGTCGTGCTGACGCAGTACAAGTCCCACAGCCTCGATCGCCACATCTCGCAGACCTGGCGCATGTCGGCCCTCCTCGACTCCTACGTCGCCTCGGTCCCCGCGCAGCAGCGCCTCGGCAAGCGCTGGTTCTCCGGCTCCGCCGACGCGATCCTGCAGAGCATGAACCTGATCAACGACGAGAAGCCCGACATCGTCGTGGTCATCGGCGCCGACCACGTGTACCGGATGGACTTCCGGCAGATGCTCGAGGCCCATGTCGCTTCCGGGGCGAAGGCGACTGTCGCGGGTATCCGCCAGCCGCTCGCCCTCGCCTCGCAGTTCGGCGTGATCGATGCGGACGCGGAGTCGGGAAGAATCAAGCAGTTCCTCGAGAAGCCGACCGACATCGCCGGTCTCGAGGACTCGCCGCACGAGGTGCTCGCCTCGATGGGCAACTACATCTTCGATGCGGATGCCCTCATCGCGGCCGTCGAGGCCGACGGTGAATCACCCACCTCGGGCCACGACATGGGCGGCGACATCGTCCCCTACTTCGTCGACCGGGGCGAGGCCGGGTACTACGACATGAAGCAGAACGAGGTTCCCGGTTCCTCCCCGCGTGACCGCTCGTACTGGCGCGATGTCGGAACCATCGACTCCTTCTTCGACGCGCACCGTGACCTGATCTCGACGCTGCCCGTGTTCAACCTCTACAACATGGAGTGGCCCATCCACTCGCAGGCGGTCAATTCGCCTCCGGCGAAGTTCGTGCGCGACTCCGTCGGGCGGATCGGCAACGCGATCGACTCGATCGTGTCGCTCGGCTCCGTGCTCTCGGGGACCCATCTCGAACGCAGCGTCGTCGGACCGTGGACGCTCGCCGGTGGCGGGTCGACCATCACCGACTCTGTCGTGTTCGACCACGTCCAGGTGGGTCAAGGAGCCCGCGTGCATCGCGCGATCCTCGACAAGAACGTGGTGCTGGCCGACGGCGCGACGGTGGGCGTGGATCGGGAGCGCGACCTCGCTCGTGGCTTCACGGTGACGGAATCAGGCATCACGGTGGTCGGCAAGGGCGTCTTCATCGAACGCTGAAGACGTCACGCGGCGCGTCGACCCACCGGGTGATGGATAGGCTCGACGAGTGACTGCTGCACGATTCCTCGTCGTCCTCGATGCCGATTCCACCCTCATCCGCAATGAGGTGATCGAACTGCTCGCCGACGAGGCCGGACGGCGCGACGAGGTGCAGGCTGCCACGGAGGCGGCGATGCGCGGCGAGGTCGACTTCGCGACGAGCCTGCGTGCCCGGGTCGCCGCGCTGAAGGGCGTTCCGGTGTCGGCATTCGAGCGTGTGCGCGCGCGGATCGAACCCACCCCGGGCGTGCGCGAACTCACCGCCGCCGTCCGCGCCCGCGGCGGTGTCGTCGGCGTCGTCTCCGGAGGCTTCCACGAGATCCTCGACGTGGTGGCGCCCGACCTGGGCGTGGACCGCTGGCGGGCGAACCGGCTCGAGGTGGTCGACGGCTCGCTGTCCGGTCACGTCGACGGAGACATCGTCGACGGGGCGGCGAAGGCGCGCTCCCTCCAGGAGTGGGCGGCCGATCTCGGGGTCGCGCCACACGCCACGATCGCGATCGGTGACGGTGCCAACGACCTGGCGATGATGGCCGTCGCCGGGCTCGGTCTGGCCTTCAACGCGAAGCCCGCGGTCCGTGAGGCGGCGAGCCTCGTGATCGGCCCGCAGGACCTTTCCGAGGTCATCGCGCTGCTTCCGTAGGAGAACTCCTGGCGATTGTCCGAACCCGCCACTAGCGTCGGCTCATGGACATCATCCTCATTCCCGGACTCTGGCTCGACGCATCCAGCTGGGACGACGTGATCCCGGCGCTGGAGGAGGCAGGTCATCGGGTGCACCCGCTCAGCATGCCCGGACTCGGCGAAGACGCATCCGTCTCCTCCGAGATCGGCATCGCAGAGTGGATCGCTGCCGCCGCCTCCGCCGTCGATGCCGTCGACGGCGACGTCGTGGTCGTCGGGCACAGCGGCGGCGGCAATGTCGCCTGGGGTGTCGCAGACGCTCGCCCCGACCGGGTGCGCCGCGTGATCTTCGTCGACACGGCGCCGCCCGCGAACGGACACGGGATCAGCGAGTTCGACGTCGTCGACGGGGTCGTGCCGTTCCCGGGATGGGATCACTTCCCTGACGAAGACGTCAACGACCTCGATGAGGCCACGCGCGCACGGACCGCACCGCTCACGCACAGCGTCCCTGCACGGGTGCCGACGGACGGCATCGCGCTCCGCGATCCGGCGCGCTACCGTGTGCCGGTGACCCTGCTGATGGGCGACCTCGATCAGTCCGCGTTCGAGAAGGTGATCGAGCAGTGGGGCCCGTTCGCCGACGAGTTCCACGCGATCGAGTCAGCCGAAGTCGTCCGCGTCGGATCCGGCCACTGGCCGCAGTTCTCCGTGCCGGAGCGGCTGAGCGCGCTCCTCAACGCCGCGATCGCGCGGTGATGCTCGCGGAATGCGTCAGTGCCCCATCCCGAGACCGCCGTCGACGGGGATGACCGCACCGGAGATATAGCCGGCATCGTCGCCGGCGAGCCACGTCACCACACCGGCGACCTCGTCCGGCGTGGCGAAACGGGCAGCCGGGATGTTCGCCTTGTACTGCTTCTGCGTCTCCTCCGGGAGCTCCGCGGTCATGTCGGTCTCGATGAACCCGGGAGCGACGACGTTCGCCGTGATGCCGCGAGCACCGAGCTCGCGCGTGATCGAGCGGGCGAAGCCGACCAGTGCGCTCTTGGACGCGGAGTAGTTGACCTGCCCCGCGGAGCCGTACAGACCCACGACGCTGGAGATCAGGATGATCCGGCCGAAACGAGCCCGAAGCATCCCCTTCGAGGCGCGCTT
Organism: Microbacterium sp. IO18; assembly: GCF_049099505.1. NCBI lineage: Bacteria > Bacillati > Actinomycetota > Actinomycetes > Micrococcales > Microbacteriaceae > Microbacterium > Microbacterium sp. IO18. Next base: position 293,559 of record NZ_JBMJAF010000001.1, on the reverse strand, counting down.
GACCACGCGGAACGTCCCGCCCAGGTTGGTGGCCACGACGCTGTCGAAGTCGTCCTCGCTCATGCGCAGCAACAACGTGTCCTTCGTGATCCCCGCGTTCGCGACGACGATCTCGATCGGACCGAGCTGTTGCTCCACCTCGGTGAAGGCGGCGTCGATCGCTGCGGCGTCGGTGACGTCCGCACGGACCGTGAGGGTGCCTTCAGGGCCCTCGCCGCTGCGCGCGGTGACGGCGACGCGGTATCCCTCGCGCACGAAGCGCTCTGCGATCGCGCGGCCGATGCCGCGATTGCCGCCGGTGACGAGGACGACGCGCTCAGCGCTCATGGGGACACTCCTGATCTGGGCCGGTGGCGCGGGGTTCCGGGCCGTCATCGATCCTACCGATGTTGCCGACGCCGGCCGCGGCACCGCGTTGACAGACACTCTGCATGCTGGGAATCTGAAATCGACGAAAGGCTTCCTCGTGAGCGACAACCGCACCCCCTCTTCCGGAGACGAGACGCCGGTCAGCCCGCCGCCACCGCCCGCTCCGCCCGCACCGTCCGCGCCGCCGATCGCTCCGCTCCCGCAGAGCGGTCCCGGCCCCGCACCGTCGTACACGCCCCCTGCGGCACCGTTCCCCGGAACCGCCCCTGCCGCGTCCCCGGTGCCTGGATACGGCCCGCCGCCCCGGCCCGGCTACGCCCCGCCGCCGCAGCCGGGGTATGCACCGCCCCCGCAGCCGGGATACGGCGTCGCTCCGTCGCAACCCGGATGGGGAGCGGCACCCGTCCAGCCCGGTTACGGCCCTCCTTCAGCGCCCGGGTACCCCGTCGTCGCGCCGCGCCCCACCAGCCCCCTGGCGGTCACCTCGTTGGTCTGCGGCCTCGCCGGCATCGTGCTCTTCTGGGCGGTCATCCCGCTCCTGGCATCCGTCGCGGCGGTCATCACCGGTCACATGGCGCTCGGACAGACCAAGCGCAATCCGGGAATCGGTGGCCGGGGAATGGCGATCGCCGGACTGATCCTCGGCTATGCGGTGGTGGGCGTGGGCGTGTTCATCCTGGTCAGCACGATCATCAGCTTCCTGTTCCTCGGGGCTTTCAGCCTGCCGTTCATCTTCGCCGGCTGAGTCCCCGAAGGGCATCCGAGGGGTCTGCATCGGCGTAGGCTGGATGCATCGTGAAGAACGCGCGTCAAGTCCCGGCCGTCACCTCACTGCCGCAGTCTCCGCGGGATGAGGCAGACCATCGTGTGCGCCGCTATGCCTTGACGATGACGATCCGCATCGTGTGCTTCGGGCTCATGGTGCTGGTCCAGCCGTACGGGTGGTACACCTGGGTCTTCGGCATCTCCGCCGCTGTCCTGCCCTACATCGCCGTGGTGTTCGCGAACGCCGGGAGCGACAGCACCGAGACCACCGCGGAATCCCCCCTGCGGGAGATCGATGCCCCGCGGCCCACGCCGCTCGACTCCGAACCGTCGGCTCCGCAGATCTTCACGATCCACGAAGGCCCCAAAGAACCATGAACGACTTCGAGTGCTCGCGTGCCGGTTGCCGGAGCGCGGCGACCCGTCAGGTGGTGTGGCGCAATCCCCGTATCCATGCCGCCGATCGCGAGAAGATCTGGTTGGCGTGCGATGCACATGTCGATTTCCTCCGCGACTACCTGGCGGCGCGCGACTTCCCGGTGACCGTTCGTGATGGGGTTCCCGCATGAGCCGGCGCCTGACCCGCTGGACCGTGTACGTGCTCATCGCGATCGGCTTCGCGATCGCTTGCGTCTTCCTCTCGAACTGGCAGTTCGAGAGGAACGAGACGCGCGCCGCGCAGATCGAGCTCGTCGAGCAGAACTACGACGCGGCTCCCGTCCCGCTGTCCGCGGTGATCGGTGAGGATGGTGCACTCGATCCCGACGACGAGTGGCGGCCCGTCACGCTGCAGGGTGAGTATCTGGCCGATCAGGAGCTGCTGGTGCGCAACCGTCCGCACGGCGGGACGAGCGCGTTCGAGGTCTTGGTCCCGTTCCGTGACGCCGATGGGCGCATCTTCATCGTGGATCGCGGCTGGGTGCCTCCGGGCGAGGGCGCTGAGCCGGACTCGGTGCCGTCGCCACCGGAGGGAGAGGTCGAGGTGACCGTGCGACTGCGCCCGGGCGAGCAGCTTCCCGCCTCGGGGCGTGGCGCGCCCGAGGGGCAGGTGCCCACGATCAACCTGCCCTCGATCGCCGAGCAGGTCGACGGCGAGGTGATCACGGGGGCCTATGGTCGGGTGATCAGCGAAGCTCCCGCAGGATCCGGGTCTCTGGGGGGCTTCGACTCCCCCACCGATGACCCCGGCCCGCACCTGTCGTACGCGATCCAGTGGATCCTGTTCGCCCTCATGGGATTCATCTTCATCGGGTACATCATCCGCACGGAGATCGTGAAACACCGGGAAGAGGTCGAAGGTGTTCCTGCGCCCGTGAAGAGTCCGCGTCGCCGTGATCACGACGCCGATGTCGAGGATGAGCTGCTCGACGTGCGGTGACCCCGGGGCGGGTGCTCAGTCCTCCCAGGGCATCGGCCGCTCCGGCAGACGCGCGCTGTCATCCGGAAAGCGAGGCAACTCCTCGCCGCCGGCACGGAGACAGAGCCAGCGCAGCTCCCCCGGGCTGTCCGGCCGTGCTCGCCAGGTGCGGGCGACGCCCTGACCGACGCGGATCACGGTTCCGGGTCCGACCTCGACGACGTCGTCGTCGAGACCCATCTGACCGCGCCCACCGAGGAACACGTACACCTCTTCGATCTTCCTGTGCACGTGCCAGTACCCGGCCTCCTCACCCGGTTCGAGCGCGTTCGCCGTCATCCCGATGTACTGCATGGTCAGCTCGTGATCCACGACCCTTCGCCCGTCGCGCGCCCGGGCGGCGTCAAAACCTCCGTGGTGGGCACGCCACTCGTCGAGCGCCCCGATCTCGACCACCTGATAGTCACTCATGCCTTCTCCTCGATGCTCCAACCGGCGTCGGTACGGTCATAGACGATTCGTGTGTGGTGCCGGTCGGGCGCACCCTGCCAGAACTCGACACGGGTCGCGAGGAGCCTCCAGAGGACCCACTCCCCGGGCGCCACACCGGCACGGGCCTCGGCCGAACGCGCCGCGAGGTCGGCTGCGCTGTCCTCGACGGATGCCTCTTGAATCCGTCCGCGGACACGCACGGCACGCAGGACGGGCTGCCACCAGAAGTTCAGCGCGGCCACCGGGTGCGCGTCGAGCTGGGCGGCCTTGCGCGAGGAGCGGGAACCCGCGAAGGCCCATCCGCGCTCATCCACGTCTTTGAGGATCAGCGTCCGGGCGTCGGGCATGCCGTCGAGGTCGAGCGTCGCCAGGGTCATCGCGTGCGGCTCCGGCACTCCCGTCGCAGCCGCCGTCGTGATCCACTCCCGGAAGAGCGGTACCGGGTCATCGGGACGTTCGACGGCTTCACCCGGAGGTACTGCTCCCGTGAGCGAGGGCTGCACGCGCAACCACGCACTCATCTCGGAAGGACGGGATCGCGGCTCAGTCTGCATGCTCCCGACCATGCCATGAGTCGCCGTGTGGATCCGTCATCGACCTGCACAGCAGGGTGAGCGCGGTCAGGCGAGCTCGATGAGGTCCTGGTACTCCTGGCTCCAGATGTCCTCGACGCCGTCGGGCAGGATGAGCACGCGCTCGGGGTTGAGCGACTGCACGGCGCCGGGGTCGTGCGAGACGAGGACCACCGCGCCCTCGTAGTGCGCGAGCGCTCCGAGGATCTCCTCACGTGAGGCGGGGTCGAGGTTGTTGGTCGGCTCATCGAGCAGCAGCAGATTGGCGGACGACACGACGAGCGTCGCGAGGGACAGACGGGTCTTCTCCCCACCGGAGAGCACCCCCGCCGGCTTGAGCACATCGTCCCCGGTGAACAGGAAGGAGCCGAGCACCTTGCGCGCTTCGGTCTCGGTGATGTGGGGCGCAGCGGACACCATGTTCTCGAGCACCGAGCGGCTGACGTCGAGATTCTCGTGTTCCTGCGCGTAGTAGCCGACCTTCAGTCCGTGACCGGGCTCGAGCTGGCCGGTGTCGGGCTGATCGACGCCTGCGAGCATCCGCAGCAGCGTGGTCTTTCCGGCACCGTTGAGGCCGAGCACGACGACCTTGGACCCGCGGTCGATCGCGAGGTCGACATCGGTGAAGATCTCGAGCGAACCGTAGGACTTCGAGAGGCCGCTCGCCATCATCGGGGTCTTGCCGCACGGTGCCGGCTTCGGGAAGCGCAGCTTCGCGACCCGGTCCTCCTGACGGACCTCGTCGAGACCGGCGAGCAGCTTCTCGGCGCGGGCGATCATCTGGTGGGCGGCCGCGGCCTTCGAGGCCTTCGCGCCGAAACGGGCGGCCTGCAGCTGCAGCGTCGTCGCCTTCTTCTCGGCGTTCGCGCGCTCCTTCTTGCGACGCTCCTCATCCGCCACCCGCTGACGCAGGTAGTTCTTCCAGTTCATGTTGTAGGTGTCGATGATCTGGCGGTTCGCGTCGAGGTAGAACACCCGGTTCACGGTCTCGCCGACCAGTTCGACATCGTGGCTGATCACGATCAGACCACCCTTGTAGCCCTTGAGGAACTCTCGCAGCCACACGACGCTGTCCGCGTCGAGGTGGTTGGTCGGCTCGTCGAGGATCATCGTCTGCGCGTCCGAGAAGAGAATGCGCGCGAGCTCGATGCGACGACGCTGCCCACCGGAAAGCGTCGACAGCGGCTGGTCGAGGATGCGGTCGGGAAGGGAGAGGTTGTTGGCGATCGAAGCCGCCTCCGCCTCCGCCGCATAGCCGCCCTGGCCTTCGAACTGCTCGGTCAGACGCGCGTAGCGCTTCATCGCCTTGTCGGCCACGGCGGGATCATCCGATCCCATCGCGAGTGCCGCCTCGGTCATCCCGAGGTTCAGCTGGCCGAGACCACGAGCATCGAGGATGCGGGTGCGGGCGAGGTCTTCAGGGTTGCCCGAACGGGGGTCCTGCGGCAGGTAGCCGAGCTCGCCCGAGCGGGTCACACTGCCGCCGGACGGCAGGACGTCACCGGCGAGCACCTTGGTGAGCGTCGTCTTCCCGGCCCCGTTGCGGCCGACGAGTCCGATCTTGTCTCCGTCGGCGACACGGAACGAGACGTTCTCCATCAGCAGGCGCGCGCCAACGCGGATCTCGAGGTCGTGCACGGCAAGCACAGCGGACGTCCGTTCTTTCGGGGAGGGTGGTCGGCCGATCGGCCAGCCTCCCAGTATATGCGTCGTAGCCGGGGGCCTCGCTCAGCAAGATCAATCCGGAGAGTGACGCAGGCGATACCGCGGAGGGATGCCCCCCGCCGCACGCGCCGCATAACGTGCTCGAGTGGACATCCTCAACGAGCTCATCATGCAGGCCATCGCCTCCCCCTGGCTGTACCTGGTCCTCTTCGCGGTCACGGTCATCGATGGCTTCTTCCCGCCCGTGCCCAGTGAGACCGTGCTCGTCGCCGCGGCGGCCGTCACCGCTTCGACGGGCGAGGGGAATCTCCTGCTCCTCGGTGCGGTCGCGGCGGTCGGTGCCGCGATCGGCGACAACCTCGCTTTCCTGATCGGGCGGGCGATCGGCACCACACGCTTCGCCTGGATGCGGCGCCCCCGGGTCGCCGCCACCTTCGCCTACGCCCAGCATGCACTCGACCGACGCAGCGCCACTCTGATCCTCGGCGCCCGCTACATCCCGGTGGGTCGCGTCGCCGTCAACATTTCCGCCGGCGCTCTCGGCTTCCCCTGGCGGCGGTTCCTCCCGTTGAGCCTGATCGCCGGCACCAGCTGGAGTGTGTTCAGCCTCGCGATCGGCCTGCTCGCCGGTGCCTGGATCAAGGATCAGCCGCTGCTCAGCGCCGGCCTCGGGATCGTCATCGCCCTCGTCGTCGGGCTCGTGATCGACCGGCTCGCCGCAGCCCGTCGCCGCCGCGCCCCGGCCGCCCAACTGGCAGGATGACAGTCATGGCACGCCGACGCGAGCGCACACCGCTGCGCCAACGCATCAGCCGCCGCACCGCCGCCCTCGTGGCCTTGGGTGCGGCGGCCGCGGCGCTGTACGCCGTCCTGGTGTCGCTGCAGACCGTGTTGTACGGCACACCGCTGCCCCTGTCGTTCATCCTCGGTGCCGCTCTGTGCGCTTCGCCGCTGCTCGCACTCTCCCGCCCGGCGTTGGCCATCGGCCTCTTCACGGCGGCCGCCCTCACCCTGCCCCTCACGGTCGTCACCGAGATCGCGGTCGAGTCCCCGTGGCCGTGGTCCGTCCCCGCACTCCTGACGTTCGTGCTCTTCGTGGGCGTCGTCACCTTCGTCCACGGCGGACGACTCGGCGCGTTCGCCCTGCTCCTCGGTGCGATCGCGTCGCTTCTCGCGCCGGTCATCCGCCCCGACCTGGTGGCGCGGCCGGAGTCCTCGGCGAGTGCCACAGCCGACCTCATCGTCACGACGGCGGTCGCCGCCGCGATGTTCCTCATCGCGGCTCTGGTCGCCGGTCGCGTCCGGGTCGCCGCCGAGCTGACGCGCGAGAAGGAGCACAGCGCGCTCGAGGAAGCCAGGCGCGCCCTCGTCGAGGAGCGCACCCGGATCGCCCGCGAACTGCACGACGTCGTCGCGCACAGCATGTCGGTGATCCAGGTCCAGGCGTCGACCGCGCGGTACCGCATCCCCGAGCTGGGCGACGTGGCGACGGCCGAGTTCGACGACATCGCCGCGACCGCGCGCAGCTCGCTCACCGAGATGCGACGGATGCTCGGTGTCCTCCGAACAGAGGATCAGGGTGCCGAGCTGGCCCCCCAGCAGGGCATCGACGACATCCCTGCCCTGGTCGACAGCATCCGGCGCGCCGGTGTCGAGGTCGGCCTCGTGCTCGAAGGCGGAGACACGACGAACGCCGAACCCGCCGTGCAGATCGCCGCGTTCCGTATCGTCCAGGAAGCACTGAGCAATGCGGTCCGCCACGCGCCCGGCGCGAGGATCGCGGTGCGGTTGCACGCGGACGCTCGCACCGTCCACATCCGTGTGCACAACGCCGCGCCGCCGCACCGTCCTGATGGTCACGGAGGCGGCTACGGCCTGCGTGGCATGCGGGAACGCGCCGAGATCCTCGGCGGGAGCCTCTCCGCCGGCCCCGCGGAGGACGGCGGGTGGGATGTCGACGCCGTCCTCCCCGTCGCCCCCGGCAGCACCGCCTCTTCCCCCGACAAGGAGAATCCGTGACGATCAGCGTGCTCATCGCCGACGACCAGGCCATGGTCCGCGCCGGATTCGCCGCGCTCCTCGATGCCCACGAGGGGATCCGGGTGGCCGGACAGGCATCGACCGGGGCCGAGGCCGTCGCCCTCGCAGCACGTCTCGATCCCGACGTGATCCTGATGGACGTGCGCATGCCCGAGCTCGACGGGATCGAGGCGACCCGGCGCATCCTCGGCCCGTCGTACCCGGCCGCGCATGTCCCGCGGATCCTCATGCTCACCACCTTCGACATCGACGACTACGTGTACGACGCGCTCGAGGCCGGAGCGAGCGGATTCCTGCTCAAGGACGCGTTGCCCGAAGAGCTCGTCCACGCCGTGCGGGTCGTCGCCGGCGGAGACGCCCTCCTTGCACCGAGCGTGACGCGGCGGATGATCGAGCAGTTCGCCGGCCGCCGCCCCCGCGCGCCACGCTCCGCGACCGCGCTCGCAGAACTCACCGATCGTGAACGCGAGGTGCTCGTCCTGATCGGCAGGGGCCGCTCGAACACCGAGATCGCCGCCGACCTCTTCATCGCCGAGCAGACGGTGAAGACACACGTCGGCAAGGTGCTCGCGAAGCTGAACCTGCGCGATCGCGTGCACGCCGTGATCCTGGCGTACGACACCGGTCTGGTCGAGCCGTCGTCCTGACTCACCCCCTCGTAGGGGGTCGCAACGGCACTCGGGGGTGATGCCGTCGCGGTCACCGCATCCATAGTCTCCGGGGACACCGCTCCCGAGGAGGACTCATGGCCATCGTCCAGACGCCGCACGCCGCCGTTTCCGCGCGTCCCCGGCGCCCAGCCCGCGACACCGGGATCGACTTCGTCCGGGCGCTCTGCGTGCTGGGCGTGGTGCTCCTGCATTCGATCATGGTGGGCGTCACGGTCGCCGACCAGGGCCCTGTCTTCACCAATGCCAGCGACGGCACCGCGTGGATCGCGCCGCTCAGCTGGCTGCTCCAGGTGATGCCTCTCTTCTTCGTGATCGGCGGCTTCTCCGGACTCCTCGCCTACCGGCGGACTCGGGAGCGCGGAGGCACGGCGATCGGATTCATCGCGGGTCGACTGCACCGCCTGCTGCGGCCCGCCGTCTTCACGATCGCGGCTGTCGGGGTGGGTCTGGCACTGCTCACGGTCGCCGGGGTCCCTGCCGACCTCATCGCGACCGCGGGATTCCGCTACGGCCAACCCCTGTGGTTCCTCGGCGTGTTCCTGCTCTGCCAGACCCTGCTCCCGCTGCTCGCCTCGGCGCACGAGCGGGCTCCGCATCGTACGATCACCGTGCTGGCCGCGGCGGCGATCGCCGTCGATGTGCTGCGCGCCGTGACCGGACTGGAAGGGCTCGGCTTCCTGAACCTCGCCTTCGTCTGGATGGCCCTGCAGCAACTCGGCTTCTTCCTCGCCGACGGACGCATCGACGCGCTCCGCAGGCGCACACGGGCGGCAGCCGGATTCGGTGCGTTGCTGGTGCTCGTCGCCACGTTCGCGTCCGGCCTCTACTCCTCCGATCTGATCGCGAACATCAATCCGCCGACCGGAGCGCTCCTCCTCGTGGGTGTTGGGCACACGAGCCTGCTGTCCTTGCACCGCGAGCGGCTCGAACGTTTCAGCCGGCGACCCCGCGTCGCAGCCTTCACCGGATTCGTGACCGTCCGCACCATGACGATCTACCTCTGGCACATGCCCGTGCTGCTCGTGATGGCGGGCGTCACCGCGGTCTCCGCGATGGCCGTCGGGGCCACCCTTCCCGCACTCGCCAGCGCGGGCTGGTGGGCCGGCCGTCCGCTCTGGCTCGTCACCGCCCTGGCACTCACCGCGCTCGCCGCCGTCGCGTTCACTCGATTCGAGGCACAGCCCGCGCCGCAGGCGACGGCTTCGCGACCGAGGCTGGTGGTCGGTGTCCTGAGCGGTCTGATCGGCATCGTGCTGCTCCTGGTGCTCGGCACCTCGGTGGCCACCGCGCTGATCGCCGTCGCACTGCTCCTCAGCGCTCTCCGCCTCTGCTCCCAGGAGAAGACCTCGCCGTCACCGGCAACGGGTGTCCTCGTCCCGGCCTAGAGGTCAACCGATACCCCGGGCCGCCAGCGCGTCACCGACCTCGTCCGCATGACGCAGGGCCAGCACGAGCAGCGGGACGACCGCGCGCACCCCCAACCGCACGCCACGGGCGCGCTCCGCCTCCCGGAGGCGCTCGAGGAAACCGGCCATCACCGGGATCGTCGTGAGGGTGAGTGAGACGGTGAGGGCCGCCGCATCGGGATCCACCCCGAAACGGTGGAGCGGCCGCAGGAAGCGACGGAGCACAGCGAGGAGGTCGGACACTCGCGTCGTGAGCGTCAAGAGACTCGCGAGGAGGAGCACGGCGACGACTCGCCCCGTGTTGACCCAGGCGGCAGAAGGCGAGACGAAGACCGCCAGAGCGACGCCGAGCACGGCGACGAGCCAGCGCAGACGCCAGATCTCGACGAACGGCGCCCGGAGCGGGAGACCGCCGATGGCGTACAGCGCCACCACGAGGGTCAGGGATACGGCGATGCTGAGCGGGTCATGCGGGTACAGCGATAGGACGAGGGATCCGAGCGCCAGGGCCGCCAGCTTGAACGTGGCACGAGCCCGATGGAGGACGCCGTGCCCGGGAATGTACAGTGCGATCATGCGCACGCCCGACGGTAGGCCTCGATCACCGTCGCCGGCTCACCCACGGTACTGACCCGCCCCTCCTCGAACAGCACGACCGCCTCGCAGCGCGCGGCCAGCTCGAGATCGTGCGTCACGACCACCACCTGGGACGGCTGCGCGAGCAGGAGATCGCCGATGCGGCGCGCGTTGCGGAGATCGAGGAGAGTCGTCGGCTCATCGGCCACGATCAACTCAGGCTCGGTGATGAGCACGGAAGCGAGCGCGAGCATCTGCTTCTGTCCGCCGGACAGACTCGACGCCGGGACATCGGCGTGGCGCGCCAGACCATGCGCGTCGAGCGCCGCGCGCACCAGCGCGTCCGCCTCTGCTTTCGGACGCCCGCGCACCGAGAGCGCGAGATCTTCAGCCGGTGTCGGCATGAGGATCTGCGCGTCGGGATTGGTGAACACGAACCCCACACGCCTGCGGAGGTCCGCCCGATCCCGCTGCGGATCGATCCCGTGTACCGACACGTGACCGCGGCTCGGTGCCACCAGCCCGTTCAGAAGTCGCACGAACGTCGACTTCCCCGACCCGTTCGCTCCGATCACGGCGATCGTGGGGGCGCTGAGCTCCAGCGTGACGTCCTCCAGCACGGAGCGACCATCGAACTCCACCGACACCCCGTCGACCGCGATCACACCGTGTCCGACCGGGGTTCGTCCTGCCTTCGTCATCGCTTCCTCCGCTGCCGCGCCAGTGAACCTGAACAGTGTTCACCTGAACAGTGTTCACCTGAACGCCGTTCACTATAATGGGCGCATGACCCCCGACCCCAATCCGGCACGACACGATCGAGACAGCGTCGCCCGCAACGCGCTCGAACTCCTGGATGAAGTCGGGCTCGCGGACCTCTCGATGCGGCGCATCGCCGGTCGGCTCGACGTCCAGCCGAGTGCCCTGTACTGGCACTTCGCAAGTAAGCAGGAGCTGCTCGCCGAACTCGCCGATCGCATCACGGCGTCGATCCCCCTCCACGGCACCGACGTCTTGGAGACCGCACGCGGGATCCGCGACGCCCTGTTCGCCTATCGGGACGGCGCGGAACTGGTGCTCAGCACCTATGCCCTGCAGCTCGGCTCATCGCACGCCCAGTCTGCGCTGACACAGGCGCTGCGGGCCCAGGGAGCGATCGATGCCGACGAGCGTGGTGCCGCCCTCCTGCACTTCGTCCTCGGGCACGCCACCCTCGTCCAGCAGAGAATGCACGCCGACAGTCACGGAGCACTGCTCCCCACCCCGGAGCCCGATGTCACGGCCGGGCTCGACCGGGTCTTCGACCTCGGTGTCCGCGCCCTCGCCGGCGAACTCAGCGCGCGGGCGACTCCGACGCCTCCCCGAGGCTGAGTCCGGGATCCTCGGCTACCACGGTGAGCGGTGCCGCCCCGTGGAGCGACGACCACGCACGTCTCAGCCACGGTCCAGGGGTCAGCGATCGACGAGCGCCGCGATGCGCTCGACGGCTTCGGTGAGAATCTCCGGACTCGTGCCGAAGTTCAACCGAACGTGCCCGGCGCCTTCGATCCCGAACGCGGGGCCGAAGTGCAGAGCGACTTTGGCGTCCCTCAGGATACGGCGTGCGGGGTTCTCCCCCCATCCCAGGGCGGAGAGGTCGATCCAGGCAAGGTATCCCGCGTCGGGTATGCGATAGCGCGCGCCGGGCAGACGCGAGGCGAGCAGGTCTTCGAGGAGGACGCGATTCTCGTCCAGGGTGCGCAGCAGACCGTCGAGCCACTCATCGCTCTCTTCCGAGAACGCGGCGACGGCAGCCAGGAGCCCGAACTGCCCCGTGCGCCACTCGACTTCCACCGGAAGACCCCGCACGACCGCGGTCGTCTCCTCATCGGCCGTGACCATCAGCGCGCACTTGAGCCCGGCGAGGTTGAACGCCTTGCTGGCGCTGACCACCGCGTATCCGACCCGTCGAGCGGCGTCGCTCGCGGCGAGGAAAGGAGTGAACCCCGTCCCGGGCTGTGCGAGCGGCGCATGGATCTCGTCCGAGATGACCGCGACGCCGAACTCCTCGGCCAGGTCCGCGAGAGCAGCCAGACCCTCCCGAGCGTGCACGGTTCCGGTCGGATTGTGCGGATTGCACAGCAGCATCGCCGTCGCGCCGTCTTCGAAGGCGCCGCGAATCCCGTCGAGGTCGAGCTCCCACCCGATCCCCGTATCGCGCAGCGGCACCCTCTGGACCTCGGCACCGGACTCGGCGACCAGGTCGTAGAAGGGCGGATACACCGGCGGGGTCACGACGACTCGCTCGCCCGGCTGGGTCACCCGACGCAGGATCTCGACGAGGCCCATGCTGACATCCGCGGTGCTGCGCATGCGGGCGGGATCCGGGGACCACCCGTAGCGGCGCGCCGCGAACGCCGCGAACGACTCGGCGAGGGGTGTGCGGGAGGCCACGTAACCAGTGTCGCCGACCTCCACCGCGCGCTGCAGCGCGGCGGAGACGGCAGGTGCGAGTGGGAAATCGGTCTCTGCGACGAAGAGCGGAAGCACGTCGGCCGGATACTCGCGCCACTTCTCGCTGCTGCGCTCACGGAGTTCTGCCAGAGGCAGCGCCTTCACCTGAAGCATTCGTTCTCCCGAGATTCGACACACGCCATCGCGGTGTCCTCCGAACCGGCGCGCGTCGATGACGCCGACCGACGGTCCTCCGTGACGGTCAGATCGCGAAGCCGAGAGCGCGCATCATGTCGCGCCCGTCGTCCGTGATCCGCTCCGGACCCCACGGCGGCATCCAGACCCAGTTGATCCGGAAGCGATCGACGACGCTGTCCAGAGCCTGAGCTGTCTGGTCCTCGAGGACATCGGTGAGCGGGCACCCGGCGCTGGTCAGCGTCATGTGGATGACGAGAGCATCGTTCTCGTCATCCCAGGCGAGGTCGTAGATGAGGCCGAGGTCGACGACGTTGATCCCGAGCTCGGGGTCCATGACGTCTTTGAGAGCCTCGGTGACCGCGTCGTACTTCTCGTCCGTGAGGGTCGCTGTCATGCGATCAGCCTACGCCTCGATAGGGGCTGCAGGGTCGAGGAAACGGTCGTATCCCTCGTTCTCCAGCCGGTCGGCGAGCTCCGGGCCGCCCTCTTCCACGATCTTGCCCGCGACGACCACGTGGACGAAGTCGGGACGGATGTAACGGAGGATGCGGGTGTAGTGGGTGATCAGCAGCACGCCGAGCCCGGTGGACTCCTTCGCACGGTTGACACCTTCGGAGACGATCTTCAGCGCGTCGACGTCGAGGCCGGAGTCGGTCTCGTCGAGGACCGCGAACTTCGGCTTGAGCACCTCGAGCTGCAGGATCTCGTGACGCTTCTTCTCACCGCCGGAGAAGCCCTCGTTGACATTGCGCTGCGCGAACTTCGGGTCCATGCGCAGGTTCGACATGGCGGCCTTGACGTCCTTGGTCCACCCGCGGATCGCCGGTGCTTCGCCGTCGAGCGCGGTCTTCGCAGTACGCAGGAAGTTCGTCACCGTGACGCCGGGGATCTCCACCGGGTACTGCATCGCGAGGAACAGTCCTGCGCGAGCGCGCTCGTCGACGCTCATCTCCAGGACGTCCTGGCCGTCGAAGGTGATCGAACCGGAGGTCACCGTGTACTTCGGGTGACCTGCGATCGTGTAGGCCAGGGTCGACTTGCCGGAGCCGTTGGGGCCCATGATGGCGTGGGTCTCACCGGTGTTCATGGTGAGGTTGATTCCGTTGAGGATCGGGGTGGTCCCCGCCTCGGTCTCGACCGTCACGTGCAGGTCGCGGATCTCGAGAACAGACATTCTTCAGACTTCCTTAATCACAGTCGGATCGATGAGCACGTCGTCGCCGTCGATCTGGACGACGTAGACCGGGACGGGCTCATATGCGGGGAGATTCTGGGGCTTGCCGGTGAGCAGCGAGAAGGCCGAGCCGTGCGCCCAGCATTCCACGGTGTCTCCCTCGACGAAGCCCTCGGACAGCGAGATGTCGCCGTGGGTGCAGGTGTCGCCGATGGCGTGGATGACTCCGTCGCCGTCCTTGATCACGGTGATGGGCACACCACCCGGGTCGACGCGCAGAGGCGTGTCCTGCTCGAGGTCGGCGACACCGCAGACGCGTTCGGCGGTCATGCACTCACCTCGGCGAGCTCCGCCTCGATCGCCGCCAGCAACTCGGTCTCGAGAGCGGGGATGCCGAGGCGCTGCACGATGTCGGTGAGGAAGCCGAGCACGACGAGTCGTCGCGCTTCTTCTTCCGTGATACCGCGGGCCTGGAGGTAGAAGAGCTGCTCGTCGTCGAAACGACCGGTGGCGCTGGCGTGGCCCGCACCGAGGATGTCGCCGGTCTCGATCTCGAGGTTCGGGATCGAGTCGGCGCGCGCGCCCTCGGTCAGCACCAGGTTGCGGTTCGCCTCGTAGGAGTCGGTGCCCGTCGCGTCTGCACCGATCAGCACGTCGCCGATCCAGACGCTGTGGGCGCTCTGTCCCTGCAGTGCCCCCTTGTAGAGGACGTCGCCCTTCGTGTGCGGCCCCTTGTGGTGCAGATACACCTGGCTCTCCAGGTGCTGCCCGGCGTCCGCGTACGAGAGGCCGTAGAGGTACCCCTCGGAGCCGGCACCGGCGAGCTCGACACTCGGGTTGACCCGCACGACGCCGCCACCGAAGCTGACCACGAAGTGCTTGAGGGTCGCATCCGCGCCCACCCTGGCCTGGTGCGCGGCGGCGTGCACGGCGTCATCGGCCCACTGCTGCAGGCTGATGACGGTGAGCTTCGCCCCGTCGCGAACGATGATCTCGACGTTCTGCGCGTACTGCGCGGAGCCGGTGTGCTGGAGGACGACCGTCGCCGCGCTGTGCTCGAGCGCTTCGATGACGATGTGCGCATCGGCCCGACGCTCAGCGCCCAGACCCGTGATGGCGATGAAGATCGGCTCTGCGACCTCCTCTTCACGCGGGATGCGCACGTGAAGGGCCTCGGGGCTGCCCTGCCAGGCGACGGCGGCCGTGATGTCCTCCGCGAGGAAGACCTGACCACGGGGCTCCGCGCCGACGGCGAGCGGGGCGGCGATGTACTGCTCCCCCGCGCTGTGCGCGTAGCTGACGCCGTCGTTCGGTGACGCGACCTCGAACAGCGGGGCGAGCTGCGCGATCGGGGTGTGCTTCCAGTTGACCTCGCGCCCGGTGGGGGCACCGAAGTCGGAAGGTTCGAAGGAGTGCGGCCGCTCCGAGCGGGTCTGCACCGGGACGAATCCGGCTTCTGCGACCTGGGCCGCGGGGTCGATGTGCGCGTTCGTGTGCTGCGCCTCGGCAGGCGCTGTCGTAGCGGCGGTCACTAGCCGACCGATCCTTCCATGCCCATCTCGATGAGCTTGTTCAGTTCCATCGCGTATTCCATGGGCAGCTCGCGTGCGATCGGCTCGATGAAGCCGCGCACGATCATCGCCATCGCCTCGTCCTCGGGCATTCCGCGCGACTGCAGGTAGAACAGCTGCTCCTCGCTCACCTTCGAGACCGTGGCCTCGTGGCCGAGCTGCACGTCGTCGACACGGATGTCGATCGCCGGGTAGGTGTCGGAGCGTGACTTGGTGTCCACGAGCAACGCGTCGCATCGCACGGTGTTCGCCGAGTGGTGCGCCGCGGCGTCCACGCGCACCTCGCCGCGGTAGCCGGCGCGCCCGCCGCCACGCGCGATCGACTTCGAGACGATCGACGACTGGGTGTACGGCGCCATGTGGATCATCTTCGCGCCCGCGTCCTGGTGCTGGCCGGGGCCGGCGAAGGCGACCGAGAGCGTCTCCCCCTTGGCGTGCTCGCCCATCAGGTAGATCGACGGGTACTTCATCGTCACCTTGGAGCCGATGTTGCCGTCGACCCACTCCATGGTCGCGCCCTCGTGCGCCACGGCGCGCTTGGTGACCAGGTTGTAGACGTTGTTCGACCAGTTCTGGATCGTCGTGTAACGCACGCGGGCGTTCTTCTTCACGATGATCTCGACGACGGCCGAGTGCAGGGAATCCGACTTGTAGATCGGAGCCGTGCAGCCCTCGATGTAGTGGACGTAGCTGCCCTCGTCGGCGATGATCAGGGTCCGCTCGAACTGGCCCATGTTCTCGGTGTTGATCCGGAAGTACGCCTGCAGCGGGATCTCGACGTGCACGCCCTTGGGGACGTAGACGAAGGAACCGCCCGACCAGACGGCCGTGTTGAGCGCGGCGAACTTGTTGTCACCCGCGGGGATGACGGTGCCGAAGTACTCCTCGAAGAACTCCGGGTGCTCACGCAGAGCCGTGTCGGTGTCCATGAAGATCACGCCCTGCTGCTCCAGGTCCTCGCGGATCTGGTGGTACACGACCTCGGACTCGTACTGAGCGGCGACACCGGCGACCAGGCGCTGACGCTCGGCCTCGGGGATGCCGAGCTTCTCGTAGGTGTCCCGGATCTCGGCCGGAAGGTCTTCCCAGGACTGCGCCTGCTTCTCCGTGGAGCGGACGAAGTACTTGATGTTGTCGAAGTCGATCTCGCTGAGGTCTGCGCCCCACGTCGGCATCGGCTTGCGCCCGAAGAGCTGATAGCCCTTGAGACGGGTCTTCAGCATCCACTCGGGCTCGTTCTTGAGGGCCGAGATGCCGCGGACGACCTCTTCCGAGATACCGCGTTTCGCGATGGCACCCGCAGCGTCCTCATCGTGCCAGCCGAACTCGTACACCCCCAGACCGTCAAGCTCCGGGCGGTCGATCAGTACATCCGACATCCAACACTCTCCTCACAGGTCCCAAACGGTGTCATCCGCCCCGACACACCTGATCCCCGTCGAGTCTGCGGGAGCGGGTGCCGTTGGTGGGCCCTCATCACCGGCGCTTCCATCGCGCCTAAACTGTTGACGATGCTTCAGCGCGGTCAGCGCTCATCGCAACAATCCGATTCTACAGGTTCCGCCTGACAGACGGGCCATGCCCGCCGCGTCGCGCGCGGTCCGGAGGACTTATGCCCGAGACGATGATCCCCGCCTCCCCGAAGACGGACACGGCACCGCCGCGTTCAGCGCTGTGGGGCCGTGCGTTGACGGTCTTCGCCTGGCTCTCCTTCCTCAGCGAGACCATCATCATCGGCACCGGTGGCGCCGTGCGCCTCACCGGTTCGGGACTCGGCTGCTCGGATTGGCCGCTGTGCACTCCCGAGTCCCTCGTCCCGGTCTTCGAGGTGCAGGGCATCCACGGCCTGATCGAGTTCGGCAACCGCCTGATGACCGGCGTCGTCGGGATCATCGCGCTCGTGGTCGTGCTCCTGGTCCTGCGTCGGTACAGCGGGAAGCGCGGCCTGGTCCAGGCGTTGTGGTTCGCCGTCGGCGGCATCGTGGGAGCCGTTCTCACCTACTTCCTCGTGACCCTCGTCTCCGGCTTGTCCGGAGCGGAAGAGGCTCCTCTCGCGTTCCCCTTCGCGACGGGTGTCCTCCTCCTCGCGATCATCGCGGCCGCGGTCCACTCGGTGCGCACGACCGCCGCACGACGCGATCTCGTCGCTCTGGCCTGGATCGTCCTGGCGGGCGTCGTGGCCCAGGCGCTCGTCGGCGGCATCACGGTCCTCACCGGACTCAACCCCTTCATCGTGGGATTCCACTACGCGTCATCACTGCTGCTGGTGTGCGTCACGGCTGCCTTCCTGGTGCGTCTGAAGACCGCGCCGGGGCCGCGCGAGCGCTCGGTGCCGACCTGGTTCGCGATCGTCACCCACCTGACCGGCCTCGTCCTGGCCATGACGATCCTGTTCGGCGTCCTGACGACGGGTTCCGGTCCGCACTCCGGTGACGCCGACGTGCTGCGCCACGGCTTCGATGCGACCGTGCTCGCGCATGTGCACTCCTGGCCGGGATACATCCTCGCCGGCCTGGTGCTGTTCTTGACGATCGCTGCCTGGGTGCTCCGTCTGGAGCCTCGGCGCTGGCTGCTCGTGCTGGTCCTCGCGATCCTCGTGCAGGTCGGCGTCGGGGTGTGGCAGGCCCGCGAAGGACTCCCCCCGGTGCTGGTCGGCATCCACATGGTCCTGGCCGCACTCTCGGCCGCGACTTACACGGTGGTCGTGCTGCGCTTGCGGCGTCCGGTCCCTGCGGAAGACTGAGGTCGCACAGGCGATGCACAGGCGGCGCATCGCCGACTCATCAGCAGGTCGGCGATGATGGCCGCATGAACAAGTCACTCTCACGAAGCATCGGCTTCTGGCTCCTGCTCGTCGTCTCCCTCGCCGCGACCGCGGTGGGTGGATGGCTGATCTCCGGTCAGATCGCCACGATGACCAGCACGCTGCTCGATGGCACCGCCACCGGCATCGAGGTGTACGTCGGACAGTCGCTCGTCGTCGTGGGCGCCGGCGTGCTCGCCGCCGGCATCGTCGGCATCCTGCTGACGCTCGGACTTGTCGCCGCGCGTTCGCTCGTCCCGGTCCCTGCTCCGGCCGTCGTCGAGACAATCGACTGGACGGTGGAAGCGGAGGAGCCGTCGACTCCGGTCGCACCCGAGTCCACCGCGGTCCCGACCACCGAGGTTCCCGCGGACGGTGCCCCCGGCACCGTCGAGCAGGCGGCCGACGAGAAGACCGAGGACGACCCCTCCGTCACCCGCTGATCACCCGAGCTGGAACACGACGGGGCGGCACCGAGAGATCGGTGCC
>NZ_JBMJAF010000001.1:158253-274880 GCF_049099505.1 Microbacterium sp. IO18 | reverse complement strand
AGAACACGACGGGGCGGAACCGAGAGATCGGTCCCCCCCCGTCGTGTTCGAGGAGTGGTCAGAAAGGCAGCAGCGGATCGACCGCGACCGCGACGAAGATCAACGTCAGATAGGTGATCGAAGCGTGGAACACGCGCATCGGGCGAGGCTCGGTACCGCGCACCGCACGGTTGTACAGGCGATGCGACTCGTAGATGAACCATCCGCCGAACACCGCGGCGGAGACCGTGTACACCAGCCCCATGTCCGCGATCGGCACGAGCAGGAGCGAGCAGGCGACCGTGGCCCAGGCGTACAGGATCACCTGGAGGCCGACCTGCGAGGCGTTGCGCGTGACCCCGAGCATCGGGACGTCGACGTCCTCGTAGTCGTCCTTGTACTTCATCGACAGCGGCCAGTAGTGCGGCGGGGTCCACAGGAACACGAGAAGGAAGAGGATGAACGCCGGCCAGTCGAGCGAGCCGGTCACGGCGGACCAGCCGATGAGCACCGGGAAGCACCCGGCGATGCCACCCCAGACGATGTTCTGCTCGGTGCGGCGCTTGAGGATCATCGTGTAGATCACGACGTAGAAGAAGATCGCCGTGGCGGAGAGCGTCGCCGTGAGCCAGTTGGTCGTCACCAGCAGCCAGACGGTCGAGGTGATCGCGAGCGTCCACGAGAAGACGAGTGCGCCGCGCGCACTGACCTCGCCGGTCACCAGCGGCCGATTCTCGGTGCGATGCATGTGCGCATCGATGTCGCGGTCGAGGTACATGTTGAACGCCGCCGCGGAACCGGCGCTGAGGGATCCGCCGATGACGGTGGCCAGCACGAGCCAGAGGTCCGGCAGTCCGCCCTGCGCGAGGAACATCACCGGCACGGTCGACACGAGCAGCAGCTCGAGGACACGCGGCTTGGTGAGCGTCACGTACGCCTTCACCGTGCGACCGATGGACGACTTCCTCACGGTCTGATCAGACATCGTCGAGATCTCGATCGCCTCCTCCGCGCACGTAACCGGACAACCTCTCCAGTGTATGACACGGCGTGACGTCCTCTGCGCCGTCGATCCGCGTAGCACGACAGTCGTCTTCGCTATGCTGAAAGCACTCGCGCGCCCGGCGCTGCGCACTCCCCTCCACCCGTCCCCGCGACGGTGCAGGATGCGCCAGGGAAGTTGCGGATGCGCCAGGGAATACGGGCGCCCTCGAAACTGTCGGAAAGGGCATGAACGTGTCGGAATTGCAGTGGGATGAGATCGATCGACGTGCGGTGGACACCGCCCGGATCCTGGCGGCCGATGCCGTCGAGAAGGTCGGCAACGGGCACCCCGGCACGGCGATGAGCCTCGCTCCGGCCGCGTATCTCCTCTACCAGCGGGTGCTCCGTCACGATCCGACCGACACCGACTGGCTGGGCCGCGACCGCTTCATCCTGTCCGTGGGGCACTCCTCCCTCACCCAGTACGTGCAGCTCTACCTCGGTGGTTTCGGGCTCGAGCTCGACGACCTGAAGGCGCTTCGCACGTGGGGCTCGCTGACCCCCGGACACCCGGAGTACGGGCACACCAAGGGCGTCGAGATCACGACCGGACCTCTCGGCCAGGGACTCGCCTCGGCCGTGGGCTTCGCCTACGCCGCCCGCTACGAACGCGGCCTGTTCGACCCCGAAGCCGCTGCGGGCACGAGTCCGTTCGACCACTTCGTGTACGTGATCGCCGGTGACGGCGACCTGCAGGAGGGCGTCACGAGCGAAGCCTCCTCTCTGGCCGGCCACCAGCAGCTCGGCAATCTGATCGCGATCTACGACTCCAACCAGATCTCGATCGAGGACGACACCAACGTCGCCTTCACCGAGGACGTCGCGAAGCGTTACGAGTCCTACGGCTGGCAGGTCCAGGTCGTCGACTGGAAGAAGACCGGCGAGTACGTCGAAGACGTCGCCGAGCTCAACGCGGCCATCGAGGCGGCTCAGGGCGAGACCTCGAAGCCGTCGCTCATCATCCTCAAGACGATCATCGGTTGGCCCTCGCCCGGCAAGCAGAACTCCGGCAAGATCCACGGCTCCGCCCTGGGTGCCGACGAGCTGGCCGCGACCAAGAAGGTCCTCGGCTTCGACCCCGACCAGAACTTCGTGGTCGCCGACGAGGTCATCGCCCACACGCGCGGTCTCGCCGCTCGCGCCGCCGAGGCACGTGCCGCGTGGCAGGAGTCGTTCGACGCCTGGGCGTCGGCGAACCCGGAGAAGAAGGCCCTCCTCGACCGGCTCGAGGCCCAGGAGCTCCCGGCCGACATCACCGGCGCGCTGCCCGTGTTCGAGTCCGGCAAGGAGGTGTCGACCCGCGCCGCGTCCGGCCAGGTCATCAACGCCCTCGCCGCCGAGCTCCCCGAGCTGTGGGGCGGATCGGCTGACCTCGCCGAATCGAACCTCACGACCATCAAGGATGCGCCGTCGTTCATCCCCACCGAGTGGTCGACCCACGAGTGGTCGGGCAACCCGTACGGACGAGTGCTGCACTTCGGCATCCGCGAGCACGCCATGGGTGCGATCGTGAACGGCATCGTGCTGCACGGCCCGACCCGCGCGTTCGGCGGCACGTTCCTGATCTTCAGCGACTACATGCGGCCCGCGGTTCGCCTCGCGGCGCTCATGGACATCCCGTCCGTCTTCGTCTGGACGCACGACTCGGTCGCCCTCGGCGAGGACGGGCCCACCCACCAGCCGATCGAGCAGCTCGCCACCCTCCGCGCGATCCCGAACTTCACGGTCGTGCGCCCCGCGGACGCGAACGAGACCTCGGCCGCATGGCTGGAGATCCTGCGTCGCCACGGGGGCCCCGCCGGCATCGCCCTGACGCGGCAGAACATCCCGGTGTTCGAGCGCGGCGACGGTGCGGCCTCGGGTGACGTGTTCGCCTCCGCGGACAACGCGTCCAAGGGCGCCTACGTCCTGGCCGAAGCACCGAGCGGAACGCCCGACGTCATCATCATCGCGACCGGCTCGGAGGTGCAGCTCGCCGTGGGCGCCCGCGAGGCACTGGCCGCGGAAGGCGTGAACGTACGCGTCGTCTCCGCTCCTTCGCTGGAGTGGTTCCACGAGCAGGACGAGGCGTACCGTGAGAGCGTGCTCCCGGCTTCCGTCACGGCCCGCGTCTCCGTGGAGGCGGGATCGGTGCTCGGCTGGCGCGAGATCGTCGGCGACCGCGGTCGCTCGATCGGCATCGACCACTTCGGTGCCTCCGCCGACTACAAGACCCTGTTCGAGAAATTCGGGATCACGACTGAGGCCGTCATCGCGGCAGCACGCGAGACCATCGCCGCACACAGCACCAAGGAGAACGCATGAGCACCCCCACCGCACAGCTCGCCGCCGCAGGTGTCAGCATCTGGCTCGACGACCTCTCCCGCACCCGCATCTCCTCCGGCAACCTCGCCGAGCTGATCTCGTCGCGCAACATCGTCGGAGTCACCACGAACCCGACGATCTTCGCGAACGCGATCACGGACAAGAACGACACCTCGTACGACGCGCAGGTGACCGAGCTCGCGGCATCCGGGGCGAGCGCCGAGGAGGCGGTCTTCGCCGCCACCACGCAGGACGTGGCCGCGGCACTCGACGTCTTCCGTCCGGTCTGGGAAGCGTCAGACCACGTCGACGGTCGTGTCTCGATCGAGGTCTCCCCCGACCTCGCCCACGACACCGCGGGCACCGTGGCACAGGCGAAGGAGCTGTGGGCGAAGATCGACCGCCCCAACCTGCTCGTCAAGATCCCGGCGACCAAGGCGGGTCTCCCGGCGATCTCCGAGGCGATCGGCGCCGGGATCAGCGTCAACGTCACGCTGATCTTCAGCCTCGAGCGCTACGCCGAGGTCATCGACGCCTACCTCACCGGACTCGAGACCGCGAAGGCAGCCGGCATCGACCTGTCGACCATCCACTCGGTCGCCTCGTTCTTCGTCTCCCGGGTCGACACCGAGACGGACAAGCGTCTCAGCGCCATCGGGACCGACGCCGCGGAGGCGCTCAAGAGCAAGGCGGGCCTGGCGAACGCCCGCCTCGCCTACGAGCTCTTCGAGCAGAGCTTCGCCGGTGACCGCGCCAAGACCCTGCTCGATGCCGGAGCCAACCCGCAGCGTCCGCTGTGGGCTTCGACGGGCGTGAAGGATCCCGCACTCCCCGACACCCTCTACGTGACCGAGCTCGTCGCTCAGGGCGTCGTCAACACGATGCCGGAGAAGACCCTCGAGGCGACGTTCGACCACGGCGTCGTCACCGGCGACACGATCACGGGCGGCTACGAAGCGGCCCGCGCGGTCTTCGCCGGACTCGCCGAGGTCGGCATCGACTTCACCGATGTCACCCAGGTGCTCGAGGACGAAGGCGTCGCGAAGTTCATCGACTCGTGGCACGATCTGCTGACGCAGGTCGCCGAAGGTCTGGAGTCCCAGCGATGACGTTCTCCATCCACGCATCCGGAGCCGCGCGCGCCGCGATCGATGAGACGGTGCCGAGCCTCGTCCACGATCTCGTCGCTTCCCGCATCACCGGCGGAGATCCCACGCTCTGGGGTACCGCGGCAGAGGCGGAGGCGTCGATCCGGCTCGGATGGGTCGAGGCCGTCTCGGTCTCGCGCCCGCTCGTCGCCGAGATCGTCGCCCTGCGCGACGACCTCCACGCCAAAGGGGTCACGCGGGTGGTCCTGGCAGGCATGGGAGGCTCCTCGCTCGCTCCCGAGGTCATCGCACAGACCGCTGGGGTGCCGCTGACCATCCTCGACTCGACCGCTCCCGGCCAGGTGCTCGCCGCACTCGATGAAGGGCTCGAGGACACCGTTCTGGTCGTGTCGTCGAAGTCCGGGTCCACGGTCGAGACCGACTCGCAGCGTCGTACCTTCGAGGCCGCTTTCCGCGACCTCGGCATCGATCCCGTGGAACGCATCGTCGTCGTGACCGACCCCGGTTCCCCGCTCGATGCGTCGGCGCGCGAAGCAGGGTACCGCGTCTTCAACGCCGACCCGAACGTCGGAGGGCGCTACTCGGCGCTCACAGCGTTCGGACTGGTGCCGACGGGTCTCGCGGGCGTCGACATCGACGAGCTGCTGAACGAAGCCGAGGCCTCGTCGCTCGAGGTAGCCGTCGACTCCGCCGAGAACCCGGCGCTCCGCCTCGGTGCGGCCATCGCCGCGACGAACCCCCGCCGCGACAAGCTCGGTCTGATCACGGACGGCACGCACATCAAGGGTCTGCCGGACTGGATCGAGCAGCTCATCGCCGAGTCCACCGGCAAGGAAGGTACCGGTATCCTCCCGGTCGTTCTCCTTCCGGTCTCGCCGGAGCTCGACCCGGTGCCCGCCGACCTGCAGATCGTGCGGCTCGTCGACGACGCGAACGAGTTCCACCTGCACGAACGCTACGAGGGCGAGATCCTCGTCAGCGGGACGCTCGGCGCGCAGCTCATCGTCTGGGAGTACGCGACCGCGATCGCGGGCCACCTGCTGCACATCAACCCCTTCGATCAGCCCGATGTCGAATCGGCCAAGGTCGCTGCCCGTGGCCTTCTCGACGCACGCCCCGAGCCGACCGCCCCGGCCTTCGTCGAGAACGGCGTCGAGGTGCGCGTGTCCGACCCGGCACTCGCGGCCTCCGGCACCGTCGAGGGCGTCCTGGACGCGCTCTGGGCGCAGCTCCCCGCCGACGGCTACGTGTCGATCCAGGCCTACGTCAACCGGCTCGAGGTGCCTCAGCTCCAGGGGCTGCGCGAACTGGTGGCCGCCGACTCCGGACGACCGACCACCTTCGGATGGGGTCCGCGGTTCCTGCACTCGACCGGCCAGTATCACAAGGGCGGTCCCGCGCAGGGGGTGTTCCTGCAGATCCTCGAGCGCACGGACGTCGATCTCGAGATCCCGGATCGTCCCTTCACCTTCGGGCAGCTCATCCAGGCCCAGGCCGCCGGTGACGCCGCCGTGCTCGCCGAGCACGGACGTCCCGTCGTCACGCTGACGATCACCGAGTCCTCGGACGACGTGCTCGCCCTCTTCGAAGCCGCACAGAAGTAACAGCAGGAGAATCCCCCACTGATGTCTGTTCCCCTCTCGCGCGGGCACAACCCGCTGCGTGACCCCGATGACCGCCGCCTCAATCGGATCGCGGGGCCCAGCGCCCTCGTGATCTTCGGCGTCACCGGTGACCTCTCACGCAAGAAGCTGATGCCCGCGGTCTACGATCTCGCCAACCGCGGGCTGCTCCCTCCGGGTTTCGCCCTGGTCGGGTTCGCTCGCCGGGACTGGGAGGACCAGGACTTCGCGCAGGTCGTCTACGACGCGGTGAAGGAGCACGCCCGGACGCCGTTCCGCGAAGAGACGTGGACTCAGCTGCTGCAGGGCATCCGCTTCGTCTCGGGTGAGTTCGACAACCCGGACTCGTTCCACAAGCTTCGTGAGACCGTCGAGAAGCTCGACCTCGAACGCGGCACCATGGGCAACCACGCGTTCTACCTGTCGATCCCGCCCAAGGACTTCCCGCTCGTCGCCAAGCAGCTGAAGGATTCCGGGCTCGTCGGTGAGAACAGCGACGATGACGAGCGCTGGCGGAGGGTGGTGATCGAGAAGCCCTTCGGACACGACCTCGAGTCCGCGCGTGCCCTCAACGCTGCGCTCGAAGTGGCCTTCCCGGCCGACTCGATCTTCCGCATCGACCACTACCTGGGCAAGGAGACGGTCCAGAACATCCTGGCGCTGCGCTTCGCGAACGAGTTGTACGAGCCGATCTGGAACCGCAACTACGTCGATCATGTGCAGATCACCATGGCCGAGGACATCGGCGTGGGCGGCCGGGCCGGTTACTACGACGGCATCGGCGCTGCGCGCGACGTGATTCAGAACCACCTCCTCCAGCTCCTCGCCCTGACCGCCATGGAAGAGCCGATCAGCCTGTCGGCTGCGGACCTGCGTGCCGAGAAGGAGAAGGTGCTCGCTGCCGTCCACGTCCCGGAGGACCTCTCCCTCGCCACCGCGCGTGGGCAGTACGACGGCGGCTGGCAGGGCGGCGAGCAGGTGACCGGCTTCCTGGCGGAGGAGGGGATGAACCCCGAGTCGACCACGGAGACCTACGCGGCCATCAAGCTCGAGATCGACACGCGCCGTTGGGCCGGCGTGCCGTTCTACCTGCGCACCGGCAAGCGTCTCGGACGCCGTGTGACCGAGATCGCCGTGGTCTTCAAGCGCGCACCCCAGCACCTGTTCGGGCGTGGCAACGCCTCGGAACTCGGACAGAATGCGCTCGTCATCCGGGTGCAGCCCGACGAGGGCGTCACCATCCGGTTCGGCTCGAAGGTTCCGGGCAGCGGATCCAACGTCCGCGACGTCACGATGGACTTCGGCTACGGCCACGCGTTCACCGAGGCGAGCCCCGAGGCGTACGAGCGTCTGATCCTCGACGTCCTCCTGGGCGACCCGCCGCTGTTCCCGCGGCACGAGGAGGTCGAGCTCTCCTGGAAGATCCTCGATCCCGTCGAGAAGTACTGGGCCGCCGAGGGCGGCCCAGTCGAGCAGTACGCGCCAGGCTCGTGGGGACCGGCATCCGCCGATGACCTGCTGGCCCGCGATGGACGAGTCTGGAGACGCCCGTGATCATCGATCTTCCCGACACCACCGTCAGCCAGGTCGCGAAGCAGCTGGTCAAGGTACGCGAGGAGGGCGGCGCCGTCGCTCTCGGTCGTGTCCTCACCCTGGTCATCTCCGCACGCAACGGGGTGGCCGAGGCCGCCATCGATGCCGCCAACGATGCGTCCCGCGAGCACCCCATGCGCGTCATCGTGCTCACGACCGGCGAAGGGGATTCCCGCCTCGATGCGCAGATCCGCGTCGGCGGAGACGCCGGCGCCAGCGAGGTCGTCGTCCTCCGTGCCTTCGGTGACGCCGCCAGCAACGAGGAGAGCCTGATCACCGGCCTCCTCCTGCCGGATGCTCCCGTCGTCGCGTGGTGGCCCGAAGCAGCTCCGGTCGCACCGGCACAGTCACCACTCGGCAAGATCGCCCAGCGACGCATCACGGATGCGGCGACGGCGAGCGACGTCCGCGACCGGCTCGCCCTCCTCGGCGAGACCCACGCCCCCGGTGACACCGACCTCGCCTGGACCCGGCTGACGCACTGGCGTGAACAACTGGCGGCCGTGCTGGATCAGCCGCCCTACGAGCCGATCACCGGCGTCGAGGTCCGTGGAGCCGCGGCTTCCCCGTCCACCGCTCTGCTGGCCGCCTGGCTGCAGATGGCGCTCGAGGTTCGGGTGCGCTGGTCGTACGAGGATCCTGAGCACTGGGAAGAGGGCATCAAGTCCGTGCGCCTGACCCGTGAGTCCGGCGACATCCTGCTGGAGCGCCCGACGCCGGGCGTCGCGGTGCTCACGCAGCCCGGACAGCCGAACCACGACCTCCACCTGCCGCGCCGGACCCTTCGTGAGTGCCTCGCGGAGGAGCTGCGTCGGTTGGACCCCGATGTCCTGTACGGTCGAGTCATCACCGAGGGCTGGGAGAAGCTGGGTCCGCCCGAGACTGGAGAGTGACGTCGATGCAGGTATCATCCGCAGAGAAGCGGGTCGTGGTGGAATCCACACCTGCCGCCCTCGCCCACCGTGTCGCCGATCGATTCCTGACGCGTGTCCGCGCGCGTACGAGGAACGGTCGTCTGGCCCACATCGCCCTGACCGGCGGATCGATGGGTGGAGCGGTGTTGCGCGCGACCCTGGAAGACCCTCGGTCGGCCGAGATCGACTGGTCGCTGGTGCACTTCTGGTGGGGTGACGAGCGATTCGTTCCGCGCGATGACGCCGACCGCAATTCCCTGCAGTCGCGGCAGGCTCTGCTCGACCACATCCCGGTACCCGCCGAGAACGTGCATGAGGTGGCCGGCCCCGACACCGGGCTCACTCTGGACGAGTCTGCCGCAGCCTATGCGGCGGAGCTCGCCCGCTTCGGCACCGAAGACCACGCATGGCCGTCCTTCGCCGTGTGCTTCCTCGGAGTGGGACCTGACGGCCACGTCGCCTCGCTCTTCCCCGACCGCGACGAGGTCACGGTCACGGATGCCGCGGTGCTCGCCGTCCGTGACTCGCCCAAGCCGCCGCCGGAGCGTGTGACGCTCACCCGTCCGGTGCTGAACTCGTCGAAGCGCGTCTGGCTGGTGCTGACCGGCGCAGACAAGGCCTCTGCCCTGGGTCTGGCCCTCGCAGGCGCCAGCTACACGAGCGTGCCCGCCGCCGGCGCCAAGGGACGCAAGCGCACGGTGTTCTTCGTGGACGAGGCCGCCGCCGCCGAGGTCTCCCCCGACCTCATCGATCAGGCGTACTGAACGGACATCGCGGCTAGGGTGCCGCTCTAGGGCTGTTCCGGCGAACCGGAACGCCACGGCTGCTCGCGCGGATCCTCCGGGTTGTCCGGACGATCCGTGGCCCCGGGGGTACCGGGAGAGGCCGGAGGGGGCACGGACGTGCCGGCAGCCGCCGGTGTGGTCTGGGACGTTTCCGGCGAGGTGCTGCCGCGCGCGATCCCCAGTTCCTGGCTCTCGCTGAGTACCTGCGGGTGGTAACGGGCGAGCCCGACGACTCCCCACACCGCGATGGCGCCCGCGATCACGAAGATCGCCATCACCCAGGGGGGAGCTGCCGCGGCTTCGCCGAGGACGACCATGCCGATGACGACGGCGACGAGCGGATCGACGACCGTGAGCCCGGCGATGACGAGGTCGGGCGGACCCGAGCTGTACGCGGTCTGCACGAAGTAGCCACCGACGGCTGCTGCGGAGACGAGCGCGAGCACGCAGATCGCCGTGATCCACTCGAACTGCCCGGCCTCGATGCGCTTGATGACGACCTTCGCGAGCGTGGCGACGAAGCCGTAGAGCACGCCGGCGCCGATCACGTAGAACAGTGCACGCATGCGGTGCCGGAGGATGAGCCAGCCGCCGCCGAGGATGATGATGACCACCAGGAGCAGAGCGAGGATCACGAAGAGCTCACGATCGGTCACCTCCTGCTCGGTCGCATAGATCGCCGCGAAGAAGACGAAGAGGAAGATGCCGCCGACGCAGCACACGATGGCGGTGAGCGACTGTTTCGTCGGAGCGTGACCGGAGACCCGCGCATTCAGGAGGGTCGTGATCACGAGAGCGATCGCCCCGAGGGGCTGGACGACGATCAGCGGAGCCTTCACCAAAGCCGCGAGCTGGCAGACGACGGCGAGCCCGAGCATCAGCGTGCCGATGAGCCACGACGGCCGCGTCAG
This sequence comes from Microbacterium sp. IO18, assembly GCF_049099505.1. Classification (NCBI taxonomy): domain Bacteria; kingdom Bacillati; phylum Actinomycetota; class Actinomycetes; order Micrococcales; family Microbacteriaceae; genus Microbacterium; species Microbacterium sp. IO18. Next base: position 264,619 of record NZ_JBMJAF010000001.1, on the reverse strand, counting down.
CAGGCGTCGGATCTGGTCGAAGCTGAGTCCTGACGCGCCGTCGGAGCCGCTGAGACGCTCGACCTTCTCCACGCCGCGGTGCTGATACTGCGCTCCCAGCGACATGAAGACGGCGCCGGCGAGGGCGAGAGGGATCCCCAGAAGCAGACCGGGGTTCTGAAAGGCGCCGACGAGCTGGTCGCCGACGTCTTCCACCGCGTTCATCCACACCCCAGCAGTCACGATATGAGCCTACCTGCCGCATCGTGCCGACTAGGGTTGTGACGTGGCTGTACTACCGATTCGCATCATGGGCGACCCCGTCCTGCACTCCCCCGCTTCACCCGTCGACGAGATCACGGACGAGATCCGCACCCTCGTCGAGGACATGTTCGAGACGATGGACACCGCCCCGGGCGTCGGGCTCGCCGCGCCTCAGGTCGGTGTGCCCCTGCGCATCTACACGTATGCCTACGTCGACGACGACGACGAGCCCTGGCGCGGCGTGCTCATCAATCCGGAGCTCTGGATGGTTCCCCTGGAGCCGGGCGACCCCGACCCGGAGCTGGAGTCGGAGGGCTGCCTGTCTTTCCCCGGCGAGCGGTTCCCGCTTCGACGCTCCGAGCGCGTCCGCGTCACAGCGACCGACCTCGACGGGCAGCCTGTCTCGATCGACGTGGACGGATGGCGTGCCCGCATCATGCAACACGAGTTCGACCACCTCGACGGCATCCTCTACGTGGATCGCCTCTCCGACGGGGACTGGAAGACCGTGCAGAAGATCGCACGCAAGCGTGGATGGGGACGCCCGGGCGCGAGTTGGATGCCCGGCGTGGACGACCTCGAAGGATGACCCGAATGAAGCTACATCCCGGACTCTCCCTGTTCCTCGCCACCGGCGCCCTGACCCTCTCGGTCGTTCTGACCGGTTGTGGTGGATCCGCCTCCGCACCGGAGCCGAGCTCGACGGCGGACGGCGCGGAGACCGGAAACGTCACGACTCCTGCCGTGCAGGTCGGCGATTGCCGCCTCGAAGCCGCCTCCGGGATGCCCGAGGACGCCGAGGTCGTGCCGTGCGACGAACCGCACGATGAAGAGGTCTTCCACCAGGTCACCGTGCGGGAGGAGGACTTCAGCGTCGAAACGGTCGACGCGTACACGACGGAGTGCGTGGGTGAGGCGTTCACCGATTTCGTCGGGGTCGCGCGAGAGGAGTCGGCACTCATCGTCTATCTGATCCCCCCCACGGCCGAGACCTGGGACCAGCCCGACGGACGCGTGCTCTCCTGCCTGCTCGCCGATCCGGCCGGCCCGGTCGAAGGAACGCTCGAGGGCGCGGCCCGCTGACCCTCCGCACCGGGTGCGCAGAGCGCCCGTGGGAATGACGAAAGCCCCCTCCGAAGAGGGGGCTTTCGTCATTGGCTCCCCGGCTTGGACTCGAACCAAGAACCTGCCGGTTAACAGGCAGGTCGTGTGGCTCTCGCCTGTTCCCGAAGACTAGCGATTGCTCCCCGCTCTCCACGTGATTTCGGGGAATCGAGGGCGACTGTCGGCAACCGACGGGAGCCCTCGCGAGCGATCGTTCCCAAACAGTAGCGCTGAATGAGCGCTGAATGAGCGCTGAATCGCGCTCTCGTTTGACCGGCTTGGAATCGTTGTCACGCGCCGCACCAAGCGGCACCGACGAAGGGACACACCATGGATTCCAACGACCTGACCACACAGAAGCAGTGGCACGAGATTACGGCGTCGGAACAGCTGGACGAGGTCAACATCATCGGCCGGATCGATGTCCGCCGAGCACTTCGCAAGGCCTATGACCGACTGAACGAGCTTCCGAGCCTATCAAGGTCTTGTGATTGCGGCATTCATCGACGAAGTGCCGTTCTTCGCACTGCGCGCGTCTCTCACCACGTAGAACGCCCCGATCCTTCTGATCTAGCGGAGGCGGGGCGTTCTGCGTCGAGAGGTCGCTCTACCCGGGCGACCTGCCGCTAGAACGTGGGCAGGCTCAGAAGGTTGTTGTTCCACTGCCCGTCGGCGTAGGTGCGGAGATACGGCTGGCCATTGCTTGGCTTCACCACGCCCACCAGAGATCGCCCGCTGCCGCTCCCAACATACGCTTTGCCATCGTCTTCGACCCACGCCACGAGGCTGGGCTTGTCGTTCTCGCCACTCTCACTCGTTTCGTTGCTACGCCACTTGTATCGAACGATCTCGTCTTCCGACTTTCGCGTGCTCCCGTAACGCACATGAGTGATCTGAATTGACATCTTCGTCCCCAGTCCTGCCGCGCCCATCGCGGCCTTCGATTATCGTTTCACAGGCCACCGACACTGCAAGTCGAAGTTGTCCAGGAATCAGAAACGCTGGGTAATCGCGACTATGTCCGCACCCGTCGCCCGCGTGGTCTGATCCGCGCTTCGGTAGTAAAACTCATCTCCGACAGACGCCGGGCCCCGCTGAGGCGGGACGCCAATAACAATGACGCCGAGACCGTAATAGTTGTTGTAGTCGATTGAGGCGAGGACATCGGACTTGAGAGGCTCGCTCAGTAAGGAGTTTCTGATCTCATCCTTGATACGACTGAAGTAGTCCTCCACCTGCTCCCCGAGGAATGTGGCCTCCCGATCAACCCCAACAACATACCGAGGGCCGACCTTTCGCGGTTCGGTTCCATCGAGAGTCTTGATCTTGTCCGCGTCGGAGGACTTATCCGCCACGCCCAGAACGATAGCGCCCGCGGTCGGGCCATTGTTTGCGATTGCGCAAATGGTACGAACTAGCTTCGGTATCATCCCTGCATCAAGGGCGCGTCCGCTCGGTGCCAGCGTCAGCACGCCCTGTTTCAGCTCGTAATGAGGGAGCTCGATCTGCGAACGCTGGATCAGACCGTCGATGTCGGCTACGGCCTGGCTGCCGTAGATGTTGGTGGCCTTACCCGGAACAAGGTGTGGCTGGATCAGGCCCTTCACGAGGTTGACCTTCTGGACGCGCTTCTCAGTACTCGTGGCCTTCGCTGAGACGTGGACTGCCATTCCGGTCAGCCCCGTCTTGAGGCCCGCGTAGTCGGCAATAACGTTATTACCCTTAACGAGAAGTTCGTGGAAAGCGAAGAACAGGATGGCGAAGACGGAAGGAAACCCGTTCGTGTTGGGCGAAGTGAAGAGCAAGTCGCGGAGCTTAGTGTGCGATCCCGTCGAGCAAACCTTTTCGATCTCTTCGATGCAGAACTTAAACTCATCCGAGAAGGTGTCCACGCCGTATACCTGGAGCGCGTCCTCAATCCTCGTACTCTCTGTCGACCCCGCGTCATATATCTCGTCTAGCGCGGCCTTTGACCGTTCGACGATCGTTCCGCCTGCGACGGAAGCCAGGATGTCGGCGATGTACTGCTCGTCGAGCGAGTCACGCAGGTCAGTCGATCTCAGAATTCCATGCTTGACCCAGAAGACGTCCTCCGCCTGCACGAGGTAGCCGTGTTTGGTCATCGGTAGATCGATGCTGATCGAGGGCATCTCTGACAGCGGCAGCACATCGGTCGAGACATCGCCCCGCATCGTGGTGGCAAGCTCGCGCACAGTGGTCGCGAATTCATTCTGAACGCCGGACTGGCGCCTCTCCTGATCGCTGAGGCGGTGTCCGTAGGTATTGATGCGCTGGAAAACGTCATCGATCTCAGCCTCGGATGCGTCGCGCATCACCGTGATCGCCATGACATAGTCCAAGAACGTGCCGACCTCGCGTTGGCTGAGCTTCTCAGCGTCTTGCTTGGACTCGACAAGGCCCTCATCGACACGAACTTGAGCGCCGGTGAAGTGCGAGATGTCGAAGTATCGCCCGTCCAGCGCGGAGAACCCGTTTTCGATAAACGAGATGATCGTGGAGAGACGCTGAAGCCCGTCGATGATCTCGTAGCCGCCTTCGTCTCGCTCCGCCAGCAATATCGCCGGTACGGGGTACTGGTTCTGGATCGATTCGATCAGTTTCTGCTTCTCGACCTGAGTCCACACGAGCTTTCGCTGGTACCGGCGGTTCACGAAGAGCTCTCCCGCTGCGTGCCAGTTGTACACAGACTGGATGCTCCGCGGGGCTGGGTCGAGAGTAGGCATAGTGGAAGTATGCCAGCCCGACGCGGTTCAATCGGCCCGCGCCGCGGACTCCCGAACACTGTTCCGCTCCCCCCACACAAAGGGATAATAGCTTTACTGACACCCTACGCCCACGACGCTGGCGTACAACTCTGGCCGGGGCGTCACCCCGGAGCGAAGGGTCATCCGAGCGGGCTGGACCACGACCGGCCGTTCGACGTCGAGTCTCTCAAGCGCTACTACTTCAAGCGGAAGGCGTTGGTACCGCTCGGACTGGACTCATTCTCATGGCACGATCTGCGACACTTCTACACCAGCGTGCTCATCGCCACCAAGCGCCTACATGGACGCGGACGACGCAAACGTTACGCTTCTGCGCCCCCGACGGGCCGTCTAGCTAGACCTCCGGAGCTGAACCATTGCACGAGAGGCACGGCAAGTAGGACTGCCGCCTCAGCCTCAGCCTGTGTCGGCTTGCGATACCCGTTGCCTCCGTGGCGACTCTCTTGCCCAATCCACAACGCCTCAGCCATCTTGACTGGCACATCAGCATCTGGAGCGGGGATATCGAGCCTCCAGTCCGTTTGCGCCTTCATATCGCGCACGACCGTGCCGAGCGTAGCCTTCTTGTTGTTGGGCGCCACGATGTGCACGCCCGCTTCCTCGACAGCTTTGATCGCTTTCTCGTACGCCTCTTCGGTGTCTGGTGATCTCCCGAAAGCAGAATGCCATGCCTCAGCCAGCAACGCCCCGGCGTCACCCGCGCTAGCCATCACAGCATCGGCTGCGACCACGACCCCCTCGGGCACTCGCTTCTCTAGAGAGGTATGACCGTCCCTCTCACCCACAGTCCATTCAGAGCCTGAGTCTCGAAGCAACAGTTCCAGCGCATCACGATATTCCTTCGCCTCCCACCCGAGGCGCTGCGTATGGAAAACCAAGAAATCAACGAAGTCCAAAAACTCCTCTACTCCCATCGCCTCATACAGACCCGGGACGTTGGACTGGCGCAGTATAGGAAGCAACGACTTGGACCGCCGCGTTGCCGTCTCGAACTCTTGGAGCAACTCCACGTCGATCTCGTGACCGCCATCCAGCGAGCCGTAGCTGGTCAGCCGAAGTTGCATAACGTGGGTGACCCAGATCACTAGCGGTCGAAGCATCCAGGACGGGACTCCGGCGTGAAGCGCGGCCAGGTCGCCCGGGTCAGAACGTCGTGATCGCCATTGCATGTTCTCATCTTGCCGGATGGCGCTGACATCAGTACTTGCTGAGGGTGCCACGGCCGAAACAAGAGCGCTGATTTCGCGCTGATCGCGGACACTGACCAACGAAAGGGGAGAAGGCCCGGAACCTGATCTTGCTCAGGATTTCCGGGCCTTTTCATTGGCTCCCCGGCTTGGACTCGAACCAAGAACCTGCCGGTTAACAGCCGGCTGCTCTGCCAATTGAGCTACCGAGGAATGCGCCCGCTGCGCGGGCAACTCGACAAGCTTAGCAAACTCCCGACGTAGTTCATGACACCGGGGCGCCGTTCGCGTATGCCGGGCGTGTCGGCGTCAGCGCCGCGAATCCGACTCCGCGTTCGGCACCCAGAGCAGATCCCGGCCGACACCGCGGGCGACCACATGACCGCCACGGAGCATGAGAGTCTCGGCGTTCAGTTCGCGGATGAAGTCCGCGTCGTTGGTGACGAGCAGCGCCGCCATCGACTGTTCCTTGCGGCGACGGGTGATCGCATCGAAGACCACGGGGCGGACCTCGAGGTCGAGGTTGGCGAGCACCTCATCCGCGATGAGCACCCGCGGCTCGAGGACGAAGGATCGGGCGATCGCCACGCGCTGGCGCATACCGGCGCTGAGCTCATAGGGGAACTTCGCCGCCGTCCCGAGCGGAAGGTGGAGTTCGTCCAGCAGCGTGGCCACGCGGATCGACAGAGCCTTGGTGTTGACCCGCCGTTCGCGGATCAGGATCGGTTCGGCGATCACCTCGTTGACCGTCAGGCGCGGCGGAAGATCGGCGCCCGCCCCTTGGGGGACGAAACCGGCGCGATAGGTGAGGATCCGGTGCTTACGTCCGGGGCGGCGGACGTCCACCCCACACACCTGCGCGCTGCCCCCGACGACCTTCACCGAGGGATCGGTGGAGCCGGCGAGGGCCGCCACCAGCGTCGACTTCCCGGATCCGGTCGGCCCCGCGACGCAGATGAGCTCCCCGGGCGCGAGCGAGAACGTGACACCGTCGACGGCCCGCGTCGGCATGCCATGACCGATCCGGTCGATCACCAGATCGGAGCAATCGATGGCGTTCGTGGGTTCGGGCTTGCGGGACATGTCTCCATCCTGCCCGCTGCGCGATGCCGCGCGGGGTTACGACTCGGCGAAGCGTTGACGCTCGGCGTCGATGTCGCGCAGGCGCATGCGCAGCGCACGTCCTCCGTCGGAGTCTGCGGGCACACGCTGCACCGCCCCGAGGAGTTCCTGCTTCTCGGACTCGAGCTGGCGCAGCACGAGTCTGCGGGCCAGGTCTGAAACGGTCGCGACGGCCCGCTCCTCGTCGCGCGCAGGGAACGGAGTCATCAGCAGTTCACCGGCGAGCGAACGATACGGCTCACGCACCGCGTTCACCGCCTCCGTCACCCAGCCCGCCCTCGTCCGATCCGGCGCCCCCACCACGGCTTCGCGCACCGCGTCCAGCCCCGGAGTGCGGAACGGCACGGCCAGTGCCCTGCTCAGCAGCGCCTGGTCGACCTGATGCCCGTACTGCAGGGCGCCCATCAGGGCGTCGCGCTCGACGGCCACATCGGGGCTGCGCGGCAGAGTCGCCAGAGTGACCGGCGCCATCACGGGCGCACCCGTCACGCCATCGACCTGCTGCGGAGCCTCCCGACGCACCGGCGGAGCCATCGAGGCACCGCGGGCCGCGCGCTCGACCTCGCTGCGCACCTCGGTCGGATCCATCCCGAGCCGGCGTGCCAGGACCCGTTCGTAGCCCGGGCGCAGAAGCCGGTCGCGGATCTCCGCCACGATCGGTGCCGCGGCACGAAGAGCACCGACGCGTCCTTCCACCGTGCCGAGGTCGAAGCCGGCCAGCTTGCGGTCGATCGCGAACTCGAACATCGGCTGCTTCTTGTCCATCAGTCCGCGCACGGCGGCGTCGCCCCGCTGGAGTCGCAGATCGCACGGGTCGAGCCCATCCGGTGCGACCGCGACGAAGGTCTGTGCGTTGAATCGATCGTCCTCGGTGAACGCACGCAGCGCCGCCTTCTGACCGGCCTCGTCGCCGTCGAACGTGAACACGACCTCCCCCGAGGCGTTGTCGTCGCCCATCACACGACGCAGCACCTTGATGTGCTCGGTGCCGAACGCCGTGCCACAGGTCGCGATGGCCGTCGTGAGACCGGCCAGGTGGCACGCCATCACGTCGGTGTAGCCTTCGACCACCACGACACGTCGAGGATCGCCCCGCGCGATGTCCCGCTTCGCGAGGTCGAGTCCGTAGAGGACCTGCGCCTTCTTGTAGATCGGGGTCTCCGGGGTGTTCAGGTATTTGGGCCCGTTGTCGTCATCGAAGAGCTTGCGCGCGCCGAATCCGATCGTCTGACCGGAGACGTCGCGGATGGGCCACACCAGACGCCCGCGGAACCGATCGTAGACCCCCCGCTGTCCGGTCGAGACGAGTCCTGCCGTGCTGAGTTCCTCGCGGGTGAACCCCTGCGCCGTGAGGGCCTTGAGCATCCCGTCCCACCCGCGCGGCGCGAACCCCACTCCGAAGTGCGCGGCGGCACCGGCGTCGAATCCGCGTTCTCCCAGGAAGCGACGGCCGGCCTCGGCGTCCGGCGACAGCAGCTGCGCCCGGAAGAACTCCGCCGCCGCCGTGTTCGCCGCGTAGAGGCGACTTCGACCGCTCGTCTCCGGGGCCGCTCCCCCGTCTTCGTAGTGCAGGGTGTATCCGATGCGTCCGGCCAGGCGCTCGACGGCCTCAGTGAAGCTGATGTGATCCATCTCGCGCAGGAACGAGTAGACATCGCCCGACTCGCCGCAGCCGAAGCAGTGGTAGTAGCCCACCTGTTGACGCACGTGAAAGCTGGGGCTCTTCTCATCGTGGAACGGGCACAGGCCCTTGAGCGATCCCACGCCGGCCGACTTGAGAGCGACCCGCTCACCGACGATGTCCGCGATGTTCGTGCGCGCCTTGACCTCGTCGACGTCGGCCTGCCGGATGCGTGGCATCAGTGCGCCCCTTCGGCGACGGGCCGCCGCTCGGCGTGCGCGCGCGCACCGGGTCGTGCGTGACGCGGGGTCCAGATGCCGACCTCGGCCGGATCGATCTCCCCGACCAGGCGATTGTGCCAGTCGATCGCGCTCTGGTCGGTGAGGCTGGCGATCTGATCGACCACGACCCTCGCGCGCTGGGCATCGTCCTCGGCCGCCACGAAGTCCGCGGCGAATGCGGGCTCGAGAACGTCCGAACCGGCGGACCACAGCGCATCCGTCGACCAGAGCGCGTCGGCGAGACGCTTCAGCACCCGCCGCTGCTCCTTGTAGACACCTTTTCGCGCTTCGATCGTCACGATCGCCTGGCCCATGATCCCCTTCAGGACAGCGATCTCGACCTCGACCACCCGCGGCACGATCACGTGCGCGTTGTAGCGCACGAGTGCGGTCGAACCGTACGCGTCTTTGGTGGCGGAGACAGACGCGCGGGCGAATCGGCCGATCAGGTCGCTCGTCAGGTTCTTCAGGCGGGCGAGAGCCTGACGGGAACGGTCGAACGACGCGAGCCACATCGGCTGGGATGCCAGGCGATACAGGGCATCGGCGAGTTCGTCCCTGGTGAAGTCGTATCCGACCCACTGCTGGATGCGTCCGACGAGGGCGTCGTGGGCGAGGGGGTCTGCGAGCTGGGCGACATCGACGTAGCCGTTGACGATCGCGTCCTCGAAATCATGCACCGAGTAGGCGATGTCGTCGGAGAGATCCATGATCTCCGCCTCGATGCAGCGCAGCCGACCGGGCGCCCCTTCGCGCATCCAGCGGAAGACGGCCTCGTCCTCGGGATACACGCCGAACTTCAGGCGGCCCCCGGGATCCGGCACGGGGCTGTCCACCGTCCACGGATACTTGCACGTCGCGTCGAGGCTCGCACGGGTCAGGTTCAGGCCGACGGAGCGGTCGTCATCGTCGAGGACCTTCGCCTCGAGCCGGGTGAGGATGCGCAGCGACTGCGCGTTGCCCTCGAAGCCGCCGATGTGCTCGGCCCACTCGTTGAGTGCACGTTCTCCGTTGTGACCGAACGGAGGGTGCCCCAGATCGTGGCTGAGACACGCGGTATCGACGACATCCGCGGAGACGCCGAGTGCCACCGCGAGTTCCCGTCCGACCTGGGCCACCTCGAGCGAGTGGGTCAGTCGGTTGCGCGCGAAGTCCGCCGTGCTCGCGGGGCTCAGCACCTGCGTCTTGGCGGCGAGACGGCGCAGCGCGGCGGAGTGCAGCACGCGCGCGCGGTCTCTGGCGAAGTCGTTGCGCTCGGATCGATGGGTCTCGGCGAAGAAGCGCTCGGCGTCGCGCGCATCGTAGCCGTCGGCGCGAAGCCCGACCGGGGAGTCAGCCGCCACTGTTCTCGATCTCCGCTCCACGCATCATCTCCGAGGCGGAGGACGCGAGCTCGCGCGACTCCAACCACTTGTCGGGCAGCGCCGTGCGCTTGGGGTGTCCTGCGCGTCCGCGCTGGCCCTCCGCGTCCGCGCCGGGGTACGGCGCCGTGTGATCGAGCCGTCCGAGCAGCTCGTCGATCTCCGCCAGGCTCGACGCGGTGGCGAGTCCCGTCCGGATGTCCCCACCGACCGGATACCCCTTGAAGTACCACGACACATGCTTGCGCACATCCCGGCAGCCCCGGTCCTCGTCCTCGAAGAACTCGACGAGCAGTTCGGCATGTCGGCGGAAGGCGTCCGCCACGAAGCCGAGCGTCGCGTCGACGACCTTTCCCTCGCCCCCGAATGCCGTGGCGAGTTCGCCGAACAGCCACGGGCGTCCGAGACAACCGCGACCGACCACGACCCCGTCGCAGTCGGTCTGGGCCATCATCCGCACGGCGTCGGCGGCCGACCAGATGTCGCCGTTGCCGAGCACCGGGATGCTGGTGACGGCCTGCTTCAGCTCACCGATGGCGTTCCAGTCTGCGTGTCCGGAGTAGAACTCCCCCGCGGTGCGCGCGTGCAGCGCGACGGCAGCCGCGCCGGCATCCTCGGCGGCTCGACCGGCATCGAGGAACGTCAGGTGATCCTTGTCGATGCCCTTTCGCATCTTGACGGTGAGAGGCACGTCCCCGGCGGCTTTGACGGCCTGATCGACGATGTCTGCGAACAGCTTCGACTTCCAGGGCAACGCCGCTCCCCCGCCGCGACGGGTGACCTTCGGCACGGGACACCCGAAGTTGAGGTCGATGTGATCGGCGTGGTCTTCGGCGACGATGATGCGCACCGCTTCCGCGATGGTCTTCGGGTCGACGCCGTAGAGCTGGATGGAGCGCGGGGTCTCGGACTCGTGGTGCCTGATGAGTCGCATCGTCGTGTCGTTGCGTTCGACGAGTGCGCGCGAGGTGATCATCTCGCTCACATAGAGTCCGGCTCCGTACTCACGGCACAGACGTCGGAATGCGGTGTTCGTGATCCCCGCCATGGGTGCGAGGACGACCGGCACGTCGAGATCGATCGGACCGATGCGAAGGGGGCGGGCGGTGGTGGCGAGAGTCATGTCGTCTCTATTCTCCCAGACGCGGAGCCGGGAGGGATGCGGCGATCTAAGCTGTGGATATGACCGAATCCTCGCTCCGCACGATCCCGTTCACCGACGCGAAGGGCGAGCAGAAGACGCTCGACGATCTCGGCGCCGATGTGGTGCTGGTGGTGAACGTCGCGTCGAAGTGCGGCCTCACGCCCCAGTACGAACAGCTCGAGGAATTGCAGCGTCTCTATGGTGACCGCGGGTTCACCGTGGTCGGGTTCCCGTGCAACCAGTTCTTCGGTCAGGAGCCGGGTTCGGTCGATGAGATCCTCGAGTTCTGCTCGACCACCTACGGCGTGAGCTTCCCTGTCACCGACAAGGTCAAGGTGAACGGCAAGAACGCCGCCGAGCTCTACAAGGCGCTCAAGGAGACCCTCGATGCCGGCGGGAAGGCCGGACGGGTGGAGTGGAACTTCGAGAAGTTCCTCGTGCTGCCGGACGGGGACGTCCTGCGCTTCCGTCCGAAGCAGAAGCCGGACGCCCCCGAGATCGTCAGCGCGATCGAAGCGGCGCTGCCCCGCTAGACCGCGGCGGCCTCCGCCTCGGTCTCCCCGCGCTTCGCCCAGAGATCGCGAAGGACGTTCTCGAACGCGGCCGGCGGCTGCGCACCGCTGATGCCGTACTGGCCGTCAACGACGAAGAACGGCACCCCTTGGATGCCGTAGGCGCGCGCCTGAGCCTGGTCCTGACGCACGGCGGGCAGGTACTGCTCACTCTCCAGCGCCGCACGAGCACGGTCGGCGTCGAGACCGACCTCGACCGCGAGCGCGACGAGATCGTCGATGCGCCCGACATGCTTGCCCTCGGTGAAGTAGGCGGACATGAGCCGCTCCTCCATCTCGTGCTGCAACCCCTCGGCCTTCGCGAAGTGGAGCAGCTCGTGCGCCTTCACCGTGTTGGTGTGCTGCAGCAGATCGAAGCGGTACTGGAGCCCCGCGTCGGCGGCGACACCGGTCACGTTCGCCAGCATCTGCTCGACCTGGTCGCGGGGCATGCCCTTGTGGCCGGCGAGGAAGTCGATCTCGTCCCCGTCGAAGTCGACGGGGGTGTCGGGTGAGAGCTCGAACGAGTGGAACGTGATGTCGACCTGCGGCGCGTCCGCGTCGGCAGCTACGGCTTCGAGACCCTTCTCGAGGTTGCGCTTGCCGATGTAGCACCAGGGGCAGGCGATGTCGGACCAGATGTCGATGGAGATGGGTTCAGTCACACTTTCATCCAACCGCATGCGCCTGTGAGCTATTCCGCTGCTGCGGGGACCGGCGGATAGGATTCTCGGATGCTCTTCGTGGACGACCCGCTCCCCTTCCGCCCGAAGAGGGTGCTGGTGGCCGGGGTGTCCGGGTCGGGGAAGACCACACTGGCAGGTCGCATGGCGGAGATGTGGGACCTTCGTCACGTCGAGATCGACGGGCTGTTCCATGGGCCGGGCTGGACTCCGAGGCCGGAGTTCCTCGACGACGTACGCGCCTTCGCTTCGGACAACCGCTGGATCACCGAGTGGCAGTACACGAGCAAGGGCACGGATGCCGTCCTCACCCCGCGCGCGCAGCTCGCGATCTGGCTCGACTATCCGTATCCCGTGGTGCGCAGACGTCTGATCAGACGCACCCTGGCCCGCGGCGCCCTGCGACGAGAGCTCTGGAACGGCAACCGCGAGAAGGGGCGGTGGAACATGCTCAGCCGCGATCCCGAGAAGAACATCCTCGCGTGGCAGACGGCCACGCTCCACAAGTGGGCCGAGCGCTTCCCCGCGTTGCAGGACGACTTTCCCCACCTCACGATCGTCCGGCTGCGTCATCCGCGGGAGACGGAGCGGTGGCTGCGCTCTCAGGCTGAGGCGTCGGGGGTGTCGATCGCGCCCCCGAAGCGACGGTCGCGCGCCACGTAGATCCCGATCGCCCGCCACAGCTCCTCCCGGGAGAAGTCCGGCCAGAGCGTGTCGAGGAACACCATCTCGGCATACGCCGACTCCCAGAGCAGGAAGTTCGAGGTGCGCTGTTCCCCGGAGCTGCGCAGGAACAGGTCGACGTCCGGCATGTCGGGCACATACAGGTGGCGGCGGACCATCTTCTCGCTGATCGCCTTCGGCTTCACACGTCCGGCAGCGACATCCTCGGCGATGGCTCGCATCGCGTCGACCAGCTCCACCCTTCCGCCGTAGTTCACGCACATCGTGAGGGTGAGGACGTCGTTGCCACGGGTCAGCTGCTCGGCGTACTGCAGCTCCTTGATGACACTTCCCCAGAGCCTCGGCTTGCGCCCCGCCCACCGGATGCGCACGCCCCACTCGTTCAGCTGATCGCGTCGCCGGTGCAGCACGTCACGGTTGTATCCCATGAGGAAGCGGACCTCTTCGGGGGAACGCGCCCAGTTCTCCGTCGAGAAGGCGTACACCGAGAGGTGCTTCACGCCGGCCTGGATCGCACCGGCGACCACGTCGAGGAGCACCTCCTCCCCTGCCTTGTGGCCTTCGATGCGATTGAGCCCCCGGCGATTCGCCCATCGACCGTTGCCGTCCATCACGATCGCCACGTGCTCCGGCACCGCCGCGAAAGCGGGAGGATACACACCGGTCCAGTCCAAGGGACGATACGGAACGGCGTCTTTGTGCGTGTACGGCTTGGGAGTCACCGTGCTCCTTCGGAGGGGATGTCGGACACATGCGCGAGCGAGCGGATGCCGCGCTCCAGGTGCCATTGGGCATAAGCGGAGACGAGGCCGGAGGCTGCGGCCGTGTCGGCGTGCGAAGCGGCATCGATCACGTCCCACTCCCCCGCGAGGAGGGAGCGGAGCAGCGCCAGCGTCCTCTCGGCGACGCGCGGGCTTCCCGCCGGGGCGCAGTTCTCGCACACCACTCCGCCCAGCTGTGCGACGAACCGCGCATGCGGGCCGGGGACGCCGCATCGGGCGCACTCGTCGAGGGACGGCGCCCACCCCGACAGGGACATCACCCGCAACAGGTAAGAGTCGAGGATGCTCCGTGCTCCGTGTTCGCCGCGCGACAGAGCACGCAGTCCGCCGACGAGGAGCAGGTACTGGTCGGAGGTCGCTTCGGCATCGCTCAGCCGGTCGGCCGTCTCCACCATGGCGTTCGCCGCGGTGAAGCGGTCGTAGTGCGCCGCGATGTCCGCACCGTAGGAGCCGAGCGACTCGGCCTGCTGCACGATGTCGAGGGAGCGTCCCTGGTAGAGCTGCACGTCGGCCACCATGAACGGCTCGAGCTTGGCGCCGAACTTCGACGAGGTGCGGCGCACCCCCTTCGCCACCGCACGGATCTTGCCGTGACGTCGGGAGAGCAGCGTGACGATGCGATCCGCCTCACCGAGTTTGTGGGTGCGCAGGATCACCGCTTCGTCTCGATAGGTGGGCACCCTTCGATTATCCTCCGTGCGCGAGAATGGACGCGTGACCGAACCGCTCTTCATCATTCCGCTGTGGGCGGACCTGCTCGGCGTCGGCCTGGGCGGGGTCCAGGGTGCGATGTTCGCCTCGGGGTTCCAGGGCCAACGACGGCTCGACTGGCTCGGTGTCGCCATCATCGGGATCATGATCGGGATGGGCGGCGGTCTGATCCGCGACATCCTGCTCGGGCAGACGCCCGCGACTCTGCAGAACCAGTGGTACCTCGTCACGGCCGGTGGTGCGGCCCTCTTCGGGATGCTGCTCGCCGGCCTCTTCACCCGGCTGAACACCGCGATCGTGGTCCTCGACGCCGTCGTGATCGGAATGTTCGGCGCGTTCGGGACGAGCAAGGCTCTCGCGTTCGGGATCCCCGAGGTCCCGGCCGTGTTCATCGGGGTCTGCGCCGCGGTGGGCGGAAGCGTCCTGCGCGACATGCTCATGGGGCTGCCGACCGCGATCATGCACGTCGGATCCCTCTATGCGGTGGCCGCCGGCGCGGGGTGCACCTTCATCGTGATCGCCGTCGCACTGGGGATGCCGATCACGCTCGCGGCGATCATCGGGATCGCGGTCACCGCCGTCATCCGCGTCCTCGCCGTCACCTTCGACGTCTCCCTCCCGGAGCAGCGCCGCATCTACCGACGCAAGGTCGCCGCGGAGACGGGTGCGATCGCGATCGTGAAGCCCAGCGCCGACCTCTGAACCTCGGCTTCCGGGATGCGGCGCGGCAGCAGACGATCAGAGTGATCCGAATGCGAAACGCCCCCGGTACAAGGCCGGGGGCGTTCCACGTCGGAGATCAGACCGCTGCGAGCTCGTGCTGACGAGTGCGGATCGAACGGTTCACACCCGACACGATCGCCTTGAGCGACGCCGTCGAGATATCGCCGTCGATACCGACACCCCACAGCCGCTGGTCGCCGACCTGCAACTCGACGTAGGCCGCAGCCTGCGCGTCTCCGCCCGCGCTGAGAGCGTGCTCGACATAGTCGTACACCGTGATGTCGAAGCCCTGGCCGCGCAACACCTCGACGAAGGCGGCCACAGGTCCGTTGCCGTTCCCCGACACGGCCACCTGTTCGTCATCGTCACGCAGGACGACATCGAGCACGACGTCACCCGACATGTCGCTGCGGGTCTGCGTGGCGAGCAGCTCAAAGCGCCCCCACTTGGCCGTCGAGTCATCGGCAGGCAGATACTCGTCGTTGAAGATCGACCAGATCTGGTCGGACGTGACTTCACCGCCTTCGGCATCGGTCTTGGCCTGCACGACCCCCGAGAACTCGATCTGCAGCTTGCGCGGCAGGTCGATCGCGTGGTCCGACTTCAGCAGGTAGGCGACTCCGCCCTTGCCGGACTGCGAATTGACGCGGATGACCGCCTCGTACGAACGTCCGAGGTCCTTCGGGTCGACCGGCAGATAAGGAACGGCCCACTCGATCTCGTCGACCGTCACGCCCTCGGCGGTCGCCCGCGCCTCCATCGCCTCGAAGCCCTTCTTGATCGCATCCTGGTGCGATCCGCTGAAGGCGGTGAAGACCAGGTCGCCGGCCCACGGGCTGCGCTCCGGCACGGGGAGCTGGTTGCAGTATTCGACCGTGCGCTTGACCTGGTCGATGTCGCTGAAGTCGATCTGCGGGTCGATGCCCTGCGTGAAGAGGTTGATCCCCAGAGCCACGATGTCGACGTTGCCCGTGCGCTCGCCGTTGCCGAACAGGCATCCCTCGATGCGGTCGGCACCGGCCATGTAGCCGAGCTCCGCGGCCGCGATCGCGGTGCCGCGGTCATTATGCGGGTGCAGGGAGAGGATGACGTTCTCGCGGTGGTTCAGGTGCCGGCTCATCCACTCGATGGAGTCGGCGTAGACGTTCGGAGAAGCCATCTCGACGGTGGCCGGCAGGTTGATGATCACCTTGCGGTCCGCCGTCGGCTCGAACACCTCGATGACCTGGTTGCAGATGTCGACCGCGAACTCGAGCTCAGTACCCGTGTAGCTCTCGGGCGAGTACTCGTAGTACACCTTCGTGTCGGGGATCGTCTTCTCGAACTTCCGACACAGGCGCGCTCCTTCGAGCGCGATGTCGATGATGCCCTGCTTGTCGGTGCGGAAGACGACCTCGCGCTGCAGCACGCTCGTGGAGTTGTAGAGGTGCACGATGGCCTGCTTCGCACCGGCGATCGACTCATAGGTGCGCTCGATGAGGTGCTCGCGGGCCTGGGTCAGCACCTGGATGGTCACATCGTCCGGGATCAGGTTCTCTTCGATGAGCTGACGGACGAAATCGAAGTCGGTCTGGCTCGCCGACGGGAAACCGACCTCGATCTCCTTGTAGCCCATGCTCACGAGCAGCTCGAACATGACCCGCTTGCGCTCCGGCGACATCGGGTCGATCAGAGCCTGGTTGCCGTCGCGGAGGTCGACGGCGCACCAGCGGGGAGCCTCGGTGATTCGGGCGTCCGGCCAGGTGCGGTCGGGCAGGTGGACGTTGATCTGCTCGTGGAACGGCCGATACTTGTGGATCGGCATCGCGGACGGGCGCTGAGTGTTCTGCATGATGGGGCTTCTTCTCTTCGTCAAAATGAACGGGCCAACACAAGCGCCGCGACGAGGGAGGCCCTAGCTTGAGGACTCGTCGCGGCAGCTAAGAAGAAGCAGACCGCCGAAAGGCATGTCGTCATGCTAGCAGGGAACACGCCTCCACTTCGACGAATCTGAGACGATTGCGCGCCGCGCGACACTTCCCGCACATGAGCACATCGCTACGTCCTCTGGCCCTCGCCGCGGTATCCGCCGTCGGTCTCCTGTTCCTCGGCGGTTGCGCGTTCGTCCCCGGACCCGCGGCGGCACCCACGAACACCACGGTTCCGTCCGATCAACGGCTGGAAGAGGCGCACCCCGTGCCGCCGGAGGGGCGTGTGGTCGGGGTGGGCATGGTGCTGGACGCGAGCGGGGACGTGCAGTTGTGCCTGGGGGCGATCATGGAGTCCTACCCGCCGCAGTGCCACGGCGTGCCGTTGGACGGCTGGACCTGGGACGGCGTCGAAGGCAGCGACGACAGCGGCGAGACGACCTGGGGCGACTATGCGGTGTACGCCACCTACGACGGCGAGCGACTCACCCTGACCGATCCGCCGATCATGGCCGCACTGTACGACTCGATCGCTCCGGAGGATCCGACGGGAGGAGTCGACGGCGCGACTCCCGAGGATGAGCTCGCACGGGTCCAAGACGACATCGCGGCACGCCTCGGCACGGAAGCGGTCACGGTCGGGACGGATCGCGGATATGTCTGGGTACAGGTCGTCTGGGATGACGGCGCGATCCAGGAAGCGATGGACGCCGAGTACGGAGAAGGAGTGGTGGTCGTCAGCTCCGCACTTCGCGAGACCGACTGACCTCCGGGATCAGAGCCAGCTTCCCTCCGGGGTGTCCCGTCGCCAAGAGGCGGTGGGCGTCTTGGGCTCCCTCGAGCGGGAAGGTCTGCGCGAGGGGCACCACGAGGTCGCCGTTCTGGGCCAGCGCGATCAGCTCTCGCCGCACCTCGTCGCGGAAGCGGGCACTGGCCGGCAGGGAACCCGCGATCGCGAGGAACCCTGCGGCCGCGGCGCGACCGGGGGCCGCGATCGTGACGATGCGGCGAGGGGCGGACACGAGAGCGAGCGACACGTCCACGGCCTCGTCCGTACCGACAGCATCGAGTGCCGCCGAGATGGGCCCCGCCGCCACCTCTCTCACGCGATCGGCGAGCCCCGTGCCGTAGCGGACAGGTATGCCGCCGAATCGGGTCACCTCATCGAAGCGGTCCTCGCTCGCCGTGCCGATGACACGGATGCCTCGCAGCCGGGCCTGTTGCAGGACGCTCACCCCGACCGCGCCTGAGGCACCGTGGAGGAGGATGGTCTCCCCTGGCGTCGCCCCGGTGACCGCGAGCATCTCGGCGGCCGTGGTGCCCACGAGCAGCAGGTTCGCCGCCTCCGGATGCGAGAGGGTCGACGGTTTCGCGAACACCTTCTCTGCGGGAACGGTGAGTGCCGTCGCGTATCCGCCCCGCACCCGGAAAGCCACGACCTCATCGCCCTCCGACGCGGTCCCGGAGCCGATCCGCGTGTCCGGTCCGATCGCGATGATCTCACCGGAGACCTCGTAGCCGATCGGGACCGGAAGAGCGGAGTCGGACCTCGCCGCGGCGACGTGTTTCGCGTCGGCCGGGTTCACCCCCGCTGCGCGCACACGGATCGTCACCTCACCCGCCATCGGCGGCGGAAGGCTGACGTCGGTGAACTCCCATGCCTCGGGCGAGCCCCACGAAGTCGCGACCCAGTGTCGTGCTTCGAGCATCTTCTTCGACGTCGACATCGGCGGACTCGCTCAGGCGGCGCAGCGAAGGTTGTTCACGGCACCGGACACATTCGCCCAGTTTCCGGCGCTCACCGTCTTCAACACGGTGGCACCGTTGCGTGCGTAGACGTATCCGGCACTGCGCGCATTCGCCACGGACCGCACGGTGAAGCTCGGCGGCACGGTGCTGACTCCGCAGCCTCCGAAGGAGAGCGACGCTCCGGCCAGGGAGAGCGCGTTGTATGCGCAGAACCTGCCGGTCGCACAGCTCCCGACGGAGCGCGCCGTCAGGTCCGATACCGACGGCACGCTCAGAGCCATGTCCAGCGCCGGCCACACGGCGTGAGTCGCATCGACGATCACACCACCGGGGACGTCGTCGAGTATCGCCGCGACCAGCGGATCGACGTCATGATCATCGCGCGCCGAAGCCATGATCGGCACCGCTCCCCACGCCAGGACGGCGCCGAACAGGACGGCCGCCAGCACGGTGCGGAGCTTCATCGGACGGTGTCCGCATCGAGGTCCCACATCCGGTAGGAGATGATGGCGCCCGCGGAGAACACCCCGTCGTCCTTCAGCACCGTGCGTTCGATGCCGACGATCCGACCGGTCTCGCGCGACACCAGGATCAGGTCGCTCACGGACCCGTCCGGTGACAGGACGCGGATGCCGGACACCGGTCGGCCCAGTCGATCCGTCGTCGTCCCGAGAGCTTCGCCGCCGCCCGTCTCCGCGAGCAGAACGAGCAGTTCCTCGTGCTGCGCGTCGGTCAGCGTCCACTGGTCGAGCGCCGTGGTCATCGCCGTCTCCACGTCGAAGGCCGTCGGATCCTCCGGCATGCCGAACGCGCGGAGCATGGCGACCATGTCCTCGCCGGTCTCGCCGGGAACCGTCTTCCACGGGGTCTCGAAGTCGCCTTCTCCCATGATCAGATCGGTGACGACCTCGCCGCTGCTGGTGACCTCGGCCCCATTGCTGGCGACCGCGTCTTCCGGATCGTACGGAACACCCGCGATGATGATCATCCGTCCGGAGCCGTCGGGCTCCCAGGTGAGCGTCGACAGTTGGGGGACGACGGTCGTGGTCTTGGTGTCGACCTCGACCGAGAATCCCCACGAGGCCGTCCTGACCGTGCGCGAAGGAATCGAAGGTCCCGTCGAGTTCGCGAGGGCGACGCCCGCCTCATCGACGATCTGGGCGACGGTCGACGAGCCGCTGAAGTCGAGCGGCGACGGCGTTCCGGCGACGGCGGCACCCTGCGGTGCGAAGACGGCGAACGCCAGAGCCGCGGACGCCGCGACCGCGGTGAGACCGCCGGCCCACCCGAGCGTGCGCGCGCGACGTCGTTTCGGAGCACGCGTCGTGCGGAGGATGCGATCGCGGGTCGCGAGTGCCCGTACATCCGGCGACGCGTCACGAGGCGTGGAAGCAGGGTCGGCGTCGGTCAGCATGCGCTCGAGCACCGCGTTCTGCGTCATCACCCGTCATCACCCCCTCCCAGGCCCAGCTCCGCACGCAGGCGATCCTGTGCTCGGCTCAGCCTCTTCCGCACGCGGAACTCGGAAGCGCGCAACAACTGCGCGATCTCCCCCACCGCGAGTCCATCCCAGTACGTCAGCATGATGATACGCCGTTGTTCCTGAGTGAGGACACCCAAAGCACGGATGACTTCGAAACGACCCTGTCGGCCGGATTCCTCGTCCTCCCCGAAGACCCCCTGATGCACGGCCTCGAGCGCACTGTGCGGCATCGACTTCGGTCCGACACGCGCACGCAGGTGCCGGTCGGCGACGCGGAGCAACCAGACCCGGCCGGGTGGACGAGCAGGCCGGAGCCGGGTCCACGCGCTCAGGAAGACCTCCGAGACGATCTCGGTGACTTCCTGGTCATCCGCGACGACACCTTCGATGTGGTGCCGCACAGCTGCCCAGTGCTCATCGAACACTCGGATGAAGACCTCGTCGCGCAGCGGATTCGGGTCTTCGCTGCGCGCGTTCATGTCGCCGGGGTCGGCGGCCTTCCCGCCGCCATCGACGTGTGACCTGCTCGCATGTCAGAAGCCGAGTCTGCCTAGTTGCTTCGGGTCGCGCTGCCACTCCTTCGCGACCTTGACATGCAGGCCCAGGAACACACGGGTGCCGAGCAGTTCCTCGATACCGCTACGGGCACGAGCTCCCACCTCGCTGAGACGCTTGCCCTTGTGACCGATGATGATCGCCTTCTGGCTATCGCGTTCCACCACGATCGAGGCGTGCACGTCGGTCAGGTCGGTGCCCTCGCGCGGCGCGATGTCGTCGATCACGATCGCTATCGAGTGCGGGAGCTCGTCACGCACTCCTTCGAGCGCTGCTTCGCGGATCATCTCGGCGATACGGTCCTCTTCGGACTCGTCCGTCGTGATCCCCTCCGGATACAAGGCGGGGCCCTTCGGCATCAGCAGCAGGATCTCGTCGGAGAGCACATCGAGCTGATCGCGGGTGAGTGCCGAGAGCGGGATGACCGCTGCCCAGTCCTCGCGCAGAGCATCCACCTCGAGCAGCCTCGCGGTGATCTCGTCACGGGCCGCCGCATCGGTCTTCGTCACGATCGCGATCTTCTTCGCCCGCGGGTAGCCGTCGAGCGAAGCCGCGATCCGTCGATCCCCCGGGCCGACCTTCTCATTGGCCGGGACGCAGAATCCGATCACGTCGACGTCACCGAGCACCTGCTCCACGAGGTCGTTCAATCGTTCGCCGAGCAACGTGCGCGGCTTGTGGATCCCCGGGGTGTCGACGATGACGAGCTGCCCTTCCGGGCGGTTCACGATGCCGCGGATGGCGCGCCGTGTCGTCTGGGGCTTCTCGCTGGTGATCGCGATCTTCTCGCCGACGAGAGCGTTCGTCAGTGTCGACTTGCCGACGTTGGGTCGACCGACGAACGTCACGAACCCGCTTCGGGTTTCCTCAGTCATCGTCTCGCTCTCCTTCATCCTGCGTCGCGACAGGTTCCCCTGCCGCCCGTTCCACGAACACCGTAGCGATCCCGCGACCACGACCACGAGATGCCCCACCCGTCAGAACCAGCCCTGCCACGGTGGCCGTCGCGCCAGGCTGCGGAACCTGTCCCAGCGCCTTGCCGAGCAAGCCGCCGATCGAGTCGACGTCTTCATCCTCGAGCTCGAGGCCGAAGAGATCACCCACGTCTTCGAGGGAGAGACGCGCACTCACGCGGTATCGTCCGTGACCGAGGTCGACGAATTCTGCGGATACCTGATCGTACTCATCCGAGATCTCTCCCACGAGTTCCTCGATCAGGTCCTCCAGCGTCACGAGCCCCGAGATTCCTCCGTGCTCGTCGATCACCAGGCACACGTGCACGGCGTCGCGCTTCATCTGCTGCAGCAGGGTCTCCGCGCGCATGGACTCCGGCACGAAGGTCGCAGGCCGTGCGATCGGCCGGATCGACGCGGCCCGCCAGGCACTGTCATCGCGATAGGCGAACTGCACGAGGTCCTTGAGATACAGAACGCCGACGACGTCATCCGCGTCATCATCCACGACCGGCATCCTCGAGACGCCGCGGTTCAGGAACAGCGACATCGCCTCGTCGGTCGTGGCGGTCGCATCGACCGTCACCATCTCGGTCCGGGGCACCATCACGGCGCGGACGAACTGATCGGTGAAATCGAACACCGAGTGGATGAGGTCGCGATCGTCTTCCTCGATGAGGTCGTTCGAGGCGGCCTCGTCGACCATGCTGAGCAGCTGATCCTCACTGGTGAAGGAGCTGCGACCGGTGCCCGGCGTGACCCTGTTGCCCAGCACCACGAGCGCCTGGGCGAGCGGGCCGAGGATGATGCGGAGGCCGCGCACGATCGACGCGGTCCGGCGGATCATGCCTTCGGCGTGCTGGCGGCCGAAGGAGCGCGGACTCGCACCGACGAGCACGAACGTGATCGCCGTCATCAGCACGGCGGCGGCGAGCATCGCCCACCAGTTGTTGTCGATGAGGATCGTGAACGCGACCGTCACGAGGACGGCTGCGGTGACCTCCGCCAGCACGCGGATGAAGGCGACGGCGTTGACGTGCGCATCCAGATCGGCGGCGATGCGTCGCAGAGCCTTCGCTTTGCGCCCCTCATTCGCCATATCGGCGAGACCGACGCGAGAGGTGACACCGTATGCGGCATCGATCGCGGCCATGAGACCGCCGAAGGCGACCAGCAGGACGGCTCCGATGAGCAGGAGGACGGCCGTCATCGGCGGCGTTCGGACGCGGCGAAGCCCTGGATCAGCTCCTTCTGCAGTCCGAACATCTCACGCTCCTCGTCGGGTTCAGCATGATCGAAGCCGAGGAGGTGGAGCAGCCCGTGCGTGGTGAGCAGGATGAGCTCGTCCATCAGCGTGTGCTTCGCCGCCTGAGCCTGCGTCTCGGCCACCTGGGGGCACAGCACGATGTCGCCCAGCAGTCCGGGAGCGGTCGGACGGTCCTCGGTGCCGGGACGGAGCTCGTCCATCGGGAAGCTGAGCACATCGGTGGGACCGGGCTCGTCCATCCACTGCACGTGAAGCGCCTCCATGGCACCCTCGTCCACGAGGACGATGGCGACCTCGGCATCCGGGCTGACGTGGAGCTGCGCGAGGTTGTAGTCCGTGAGCCGCTGCAGCACGGTCTCGTCGACGTCGATGGCCGACTCGTTGTTGATCTCGATCATGAGAGTCCTCGTTTCGGCATGCGGTCCCGCGGTCCGGGGCGCTGCGCCCCTCGGCGGTCGGCCCTGTTGGCGAACTCGGCGGCCTGTTCGCGTTCGAAGCGCTGGGCGGTGCGCTTCTCGTCATACTCGCTGTACGCGTCGACGATGCGGCCGACCAGCGAGTGCCGCACGACGTCGGCGCTGGTGAGCCGCGCGAAGTGGATGTCGTCGATACCGTCGAGCACACGCGTCACGAGTCGGAGACCGGACGAGCCCTGCGGGAGGTCGACCTGGGTGATGTCGCCCGTCACCACCATCCGCGTGCCGAAGCCGAGACGGGTGAGGAACATCTTCATCTGCTCGGGCGTGGTGTTCTGGGCCTCGTCGAGCACGACGAAAGAATCGTTCAGCGTGCGCCCGCGCATGTACGCGAGTGGAGCGACCTCGATGGTCCCCGTCGCCATCAGACGCGGGACGATCTCCGGGTCCATCATCTCGTTGAGGGCGTCGTACAACGGCCGCAGGTACGGGTCGATCTTGTCGGTGAGCGTGCCGGGAAGGAACCCGAGCCGCTCCCCCGCCTCGACCGCGGGCCGCGTGAGGATGATCCGGGTGACCTCCTTGCGCTGCAGCGCCTGAACGGCCTTCGCCATCGCGAGGTAGGTCTTGCCGGTACCAGCAGGGCCGATGCCGAAGACGATCGTGTTCTCCTCGATCGCGTCGACGTACTCCTTCTGGCCGAGGGTCTTCGGACGGATCACCTTGCCACGCGTCGTCAGGATCGCCTCACCGAGCACCTCGCTGGGACGCGGTCCCCCCTCCTGACGCAGCATGCGTGCGGAACTGGAGACGTCGCTCGGAGCCAGATCGTGCCCGGCCCGGGTCATCGCGAGCAGCTCCTCCACGAGTGCCTTCGCCTTCCCGACCGCGTCGATGTCACCGCCGAGGGTGATCTCGTTCCCGCGGACGAGCACCTGGACGTCAGGATGCTCCCTCTCGAGCATCCGCAGCAGACGGTCCTGCGGGCCGAGCAGCTGCACCATGGCGACTCCGTCGGCATAGATCGTCTCGACGGACTCGGGAGGCCGGCCGCCCAGGCTGCGCTCCTGCGGTTCGTGATTCTCAGGCACCGACACTCTTCTCAGTCAATCCTCCGGCCAGCACATGCGCATGGACGTGGAAAACGGTCTGTCCGGCACCGGCGCCGGTGTTGAAGACGAGGCGGAAGTCGCCGTCGTCGCTGTGCTCCGCAGCCAACTCCGTGGCGAACGCGACCATCTCGGCCAGGAGCGACGGGTCTCCGGCAGCAAGCTCGGTGACGTCGCGGTAGTCGGCCGACTTGGGTACGACGAGCAGGTGCACGGGAGCCTGCGGAGCGATGTCCCGCAGCGCGAAGACCCGCTCCGTCTCCCCGAGGATCTCGGCAGGGATCTCCCCGTTCAGAATGCGCGTGAAGATCGAGGGTTCCGTCATGTGCTCAAGTCTACTGATCGCGGCATGCGCGCTCCCCTGTCGCCTCGGCGCGGGAGGTCACCAGCGCCCGAGGGTCACGGAGAGCACGGCGATCGCGGCCGGACCTGCCGTCGATGTGCGCAGCACCGTGTCGCCGAGACGTACGCGCTCGGCACCCGCCTCGGTGAGCCGGTCGAGTTCCTCGTCCGAGATCCCGCCTTCCGGCCCCACCACCAGCATCAGATCCTGGCCGTCGGCTTCGATCTCCGACAGGCGCACCGCCGCGGTGGGGTCGAGCACGAGGACACGCTGTGAGCTCGCACGTTCGGCGAGTCGTCTCGTCGACACCGGCGCGACGACGTCCGGAAGCCACGCGCGGTGGGCCTGCTTGGCGGCTTCGCGGACGATGGTCGCCCACCGCTCGCGGCCCTTCACCGCCTTCGGCCCTTCCCAGCGGGAGACACTGCGCGCTGCCTGCCAGGGCACGATCTCGTCGACTCCGAGCTCGCAGGCCGCCTGCACGGCGAGCTCGTCCCGGTCGCCCTTCGCCAGCGCCTGGACGAGGGTGATCCGGGGAGACGGAGCCGGGTGCTCCGAGCGCCGGGCGATTCGCACCTCCACGCGTGTCGGGGACACCTCCTCCGCTGCACCGGTCAGCCACACTCCTGCTCCGTCACCGACGGTCACCTCTTCACCGACCCGAAGTCGACGGACGACGGCCGCGTGCTTCGCCTCGGCCCCGGTCAAGGAGACGACATCGCCGACAACCGCGTCCGAGGCCGACTCGACCAAGAAGTGCAGCGCCATGATCAGTGGCTGCGGAAACGATCGCGGAGCTTCGAGAAGAGGCCCTGCTGGAACTGCGCGAGCTGGGGGTCCGGGGCCTTGGTCTTCTTCGCGAAGTCCTCGATGAGAGCCCGCTGCGCCGAATCGAGCCTGGTCGGGGTGAGCACCTGGACGCCGACGCGCAGATCACCGCGCTGCGTGCCACGGAGCGGGGTGATGCCTCGCCCCTTGATGGTCAGCACGTCACCGGACTGCACGCCGGCCCGGATCTCGAGATCGACCTCACCATCCAGTCCCTGGATCGTGGTCTCGGTGCCGAGGATCGCGTCGGTCATCGACACTTCGAGCGTCGCGAGCAGGTCATCGCCGTCACGGCTGAACGCCGGGTGGGCGTTGACCGTCACCTCGACGTACAGATCTCCGTTCGGACCGCCCGCCTTGCCGACCTCCCCGGAACCGGGGAGCTGGAGGCGGAGTCCGGTCTCGACGCCGGCCGGGATGTCGAGGGAGACCGTCCGACGCGAGCGCACGCGTCCCTGCCCGCCGCAGGTGCCGCACGGATGCGGGATGGTGGTGCCGTACCCCTCGCAGGTGCCGCACGGCTGGGAGGTCACGACGTTGCCGAGGAGGCTCCGCACCTGTCGCTGCACGTGCCCCGAGCCACCGCAGATGTCGCACGTGACGGGCGAGGTGCCCTCCTGGCAGCAGGACCCCTGACAGGTCTCGCACAGCACGGCCGTATCGACCTCGATGTCGCGATGCGCACCGAACACCACGTCGCCCAGATCGAGGGACACCCGCACGAGTGCGTCCTGCCCGCGCTCCCGACGCGAACGCGGACGCGCGCCGCGCCCACCGCCCTGCGACGCACCGAAGAAGGTCTCGAAGATGTCCCCGAAGCCGCCGAAGCCGCCGAAGCCGCCGGCAGCGCCGTCCCCGCCCCCCATGTCGTAGCGGCGGCGCGAGTCGTCATCGCTGAGGACGTCGTACGCGTGGGTGACGAGCTTGAAGCGCTCCGCTGCGTCTTCACCGGGATTCACATCCGGGTGCAGCTGTCGCGCAAGACGTCGATACGCCTTCTTGATCTCGTCGGTGGAAGCGTCCCGGGACACCCCGAGAACCTCATAGTGGTCCGCCACAATCGCCTTTCTGCGTGTGTTCTCTCGGCGGCCGCGTCAGCGGCCGGCCTCGTCTTCGTCGAGCATCCGCGACAGGTAGCGGGCAACGGCCCGTGCTGCGGCGAGGTTGCTCGGGTAGTCCATGCGCGTCGGCCCCATGACGCCGACTCGCGCCGTACCGCTGGGGGCGGCGTAGTTGCTGGCGACGATCGATGCCTCACCGAGACCGAACGGCGCGTTCTCCGTGCCGATGCTGGCCGCGAGTCCGTGCTCGTCGGTCACCATCTCGCTCATCAGCCGCAGCAGCGTCACCTGCTCCTCGATCGCCTCGAGAAGCGGGTGGATGCTCCCACGGAAGTCCTGTTCTCGACGTGCGAGGGTGGCGGCACCCGCCATCACCAGACGCTCCTGCCGGAACCCGCCGAGTTCATCCATCACGACACCGGCGATCGAGCGCAGCACGCGGTCCTTGGCCACCTCATCCGCCGTGAGCAGCCCCTGAAGCCGATCGGATGCCTCGCCGATGCCCTGCCCCGTGATCAGCGCGGACAGGCGCGCCCGCAGCACCGCCATCTCGGCCTCGTCGATCGCCTCGGGCAGCATGGCCACACGCTGCGACACTCCCCCGGCGTCGGTGACAAGGACGATCAGCAGCCGATTGGGCGCCAGCGCGACGAGCTCCACATGCGTGACGTGTGCGCGGGCGAACGAGGGGTACTGCGCGAGTGCGACCTGGCCGGTGAGCTGGGTCAGCACCCGCACCGTGCGCACCATGAGGTCGTCGAGGTCGGCCGGCTCGCCGAGGAACGACTCGATGGCGGACCGCTGCGCCGAAGAGAGCGGTCGCAGCTGCGCGAGATGATTCACGAAGACGCGATAGCCCTTGTCGGTGGGCACCCGCCCTGAAGACGTGTGCGGTGCCGTGATGAGCTCTTCGTCTTCGAGCAGCGCCATGTCGTTGCGGATGGTCGCCGCAGAGACCCCGAAGGAGTGGCGGTCCACGATGGAACGGCTGCCGACGGGTTCGTGGGTCTCGACGTAGTCCTGCACGATCGCGCGGAGAACCTGGAGTCCTCGCTCTGTGACCATCGCCTTCCCTTCCGCTGGCACTCGGACGTTCAGAGTGCCAATCCTACCCCGTTCAGCTCGGTAATCTCCGTACCGCAGACGCACAACCCTAGGATGACGCTCATGACCACCTCACCCCAGGCCACCCTGTCGTGCGGCATCGTCCGCGGCACCGAGGAGGGCGGGGTCGTCCGTTACCTCGGCATTCCCTATGCGCAGGCGCCGTTCGGGGCGAACCGATTCCGCGCCCCCCAGCCGGTCGATGCCTGGTCCGGCGTCCGCGAGGCCACCCGCTTCGGCCCGACCTCACCGCAGGTGCCGTACGCGGGTCCGATCGGCGAGCTGCTGGGGTCGGTGATCCTCGACGGTGACGACATCCTGACCGCGAACGTGTGGGCTCCGACCGACGCGTCCGATGCCCCCGTGCTGCTGTGGATCCATGGCGGAGCGCTCGAGCGGGGCACTGCCGCGCTGCCGCTCTACGACGGGGCGGTGTTCGCCAGGGCGGGCATCGTCTTCGTCTCCATCAACTACCGTCTGGGTTCCGAGGGCTTCTCCGTCCTCGACGGCGCCCCCCGCAATCTCGGTCTGCGCGACGCCGCCGCGGCCGTGGAGTGGGTGCACCGCGAGATCTCGGCGTTCGGCGGGGATCCGTCGCAGATCACGGCGATGGGGGAATCGGCGGGCGGCGCGATCGTCGCGGCCTTGCTCGCCCGAGACGACTCCCGCGCTCTGATCAGTCGCGCGATCATCGAGTCGGGCCCGCTCCGGGCGCAGACCCCGAAGAAGGCGGGACGTGTGACGGCGCAGCTCGCGAAGCGCCTCGGGGTCCGCGCCGATCGGGACTCGTTCGCCGCGCTCTCGTCCGCGCAGCTCCTCGACGCGAGGAGAGAACAGTCCGCAGGCTCCTCCCCGCTCGGCGGCGCACCCGGCTTCCAGATCGCGATCGATCCGGACAGCCTTCCGCGGTCCCCACACGAGGTCCTCGGCGAGATCGACACGCCGCTGCTCATCGGCAGCAACACCGACGAGTACCGATTGTGGTTCCCGCCCGAGGCGCTCGCCGGCATCGGCGAGTTCAAGCTGCAGGCCGCACGCCTCCTCTCGCGCATCCCGCGCCGCGCGGTGTCCGAGTACCGGTCCGCATTCCCCGGAGCGAACACGGGAGAGGTCTTCGGGCAACTCGTCACCGACATGATGCTGCGCGCACCGCTGAGCCGTGTGGCATCCGCACGCCCCGAGAGCACGCACGTCTACGAATTCGCGTGGCCCAGTCCCGTTCGAGACCTCCGAGCGGCGCACGCGCTCGAACTCGGCTTCGTGTTCGACCGGCTCGACGATGAGGAGGCGCGCCGGCTCGCCGGCACCGCGGCACCGGGCGCACTCGCGACCGAGATGAACACAGCCTGGGTCGGGTTCGTGAGCGGCGGAGATCCGGGCTGGCCCGTGTACGGCTCCGAGCGTCGCACGCGGGTGTTCGATACGGTCAGTGCGACGGTGCCGCAGCGCCGCACCGCGGGCATGGACCTGCTTCCGGGCTGACAGCGCTCCGGCGTCAGTCGGTCAGCGCACGTACCACGGCATCTGCGAGGAGCCGCCCTCGCAGAGTCAGTTGGATGCGCCCCCGGATCGCGGCCGCAGGGTCGACGAGGCCATCGGCGATGAGGCCCGCGACCCGGCTCCGGTTCCCGGCGGGCACCTCATCGACGGCGATCCCCTCGCGGATCCGGCTGAGCAGCAGGATCCGCTCCAGCGTGCGCGACTCCACATCGGGGCGCTCGGTTCCCGCCGCCGGCGACTCGGATGCCGCGAGCCTCTGCGCGTAGGCGGCCGGGTGCTTCACGTTCCACCACCGCAGACCGGCCACGTGGCTGTGCGCACCGGGGCCGAACCCCCACCAGTCAGTCCCCCGCCAATAGGCCAGGTTGTGCCGCGAGCGTCGCTCCGGAATGCGCGCAAAGTTGCTCACCTCGTACCAATCGAAACCCCCGGCCCCGAGGCGGGCATCGGCGAGCTCGTACATGTCGGCCTGCAGGTCATCGTCCGGCGTCGGGACCTCGCCCCGACGAATCTGGCGCGCGAGCTTGGTGCCGTCCTCGATGATGAGCGCGTACGCCGAGATGTGGTCGGGCTCGAGGGCGAGTGCCGCATCGAGAGATGCCTCCCAATCCGCGAGCGACTCCCCCGGTGCGCCGTAGATCAGGTCGACGCTCACCGCCAGTCCGGCGTCCTTCGCCGCAGCCACCGCGGTGCGCACGTTCTCGGGGCGGTGCGTGCGATCGAGGGCCGCGAGCACGTGGGGAACGGCGGACTGCATGCCCACCGACATCCGCGTGACGCCGGCGTCGGCGAGTGTGCGGGCGACCGCGGGGGTCACAGTGTCGGGGTTCGCCTCGACGGTCACCTCCGCCCCGTCTGCGAGGCCGAAGGCTCCGGTCGCCGCCTCGAGCATGCGGGCGAGGTCTCCCGCGGGGAGGAGTGTCGGAGTGCCACCCCCGAAGAAGACCGTGTCCATCGGACGCAGTGCCCCGGCATCAGCCAGCACCCGACGGGCGAGCGCGATCTCGGAGATCAACGTCGATGCGTAGTCTTCCTGCTTCGCCCCGCGCAGCTCGGTCGAGGTGTACGTGTTGAAGTCGCAGTAACCGCAGCGCACGGTGCAGAACGGAATGTGCAGGTAGGCGGAGAACGGGACGTTCGGGTCGATCACGAGGTCGGAGGGAAGATGCCCGTCCGCCGGCGCCGGATCTCCGAGAGGGAGCGGTCCCGCCATCAGACGGGGGTCGCGTAGAGCGGCGAGATCGCCCGCAGGTAGCGCGCGAACAGCTCGCGGCGCCGACGCTTCATGAGGGCGGGAATCGTCCGGTAGATGAGGGCGTTCGGTGCGTCGAACGCTCGCACGGTGAACCACACCTCGTCGTTGTCCTCACGCCAGTCGACGTCGAACGACTCCTCACCGCTGACGACGGACCCGCCGACGGTGCCGAGGACGAATCCGATGCGCCGGGTCTCTTCCGTGACCGAGATCACGCGGAGCTCGGCGTCGGCGCGCATCCCCGCGACTCGTCCGCGCAGGTGCAACGTCATCCCTGCGCCGACGAACGGCATGCCCTCGGCGTCGTAGCGGGGCTCGACATCGCGCTTGCTCGGGGCGATCGGATTCCCCTCCGCGTCGAAGCTCACGCCCGCGTATGCGGGTCCGGGTGCCGGCCGCACGTCTTCGACCGAGAGCCCTGCAGCGCGCTGCGCCGTCCAGGACAGGAGAGCTTCCCCGGCGGTCTGGAACCGCTCGACGCCGCTGCCGATCCGCCAGGATTCCTCCGCCGGGATGCTGCGCTCCGGCGGGTAGTGCATCAGATCGGGCGCATGGGTCGCACCCACGGCCGCATAGTCCACCGTGTCGTCTCGGAAAGTCCCGCGCCGCATGACCTCCACCCTACTTCGCGTTGCCTGAGCGAACACCCCCACGCGCCGCACGAGGTCACATGCCGGCTCCGAACCGCTCAGCGCGGGCTCTCCGCCTCCGCTGCCCTGGCCGCCTCCTGGACGATCCGGACGTACTCGGCGTGGGTCGAGCGCTGCATCCTCCGCAGCGCAGGCGCGAGCATCCGCCAGAACCAGGTCGAAGGGCGCGAGACGGACCGGGCGGTGAACACGCCCCGCTCGTCGATCCGGAACGACTCCTCGCCGTAGATCGGATGCCCCGGACGGGTCTCGTAACCGAAACCACTCGCGTCGGCCCAGACGACGCGCACGGGCTCCGCGAAGCGGATGCCGAAGACACGCTTGGCGAGCACGCCCTCGAGTTCGGGCATCGGTGCACCCGCAGGTGTCTCGAAACCCGCGCGCCGCTTGAACTCCCACGTGCTCACCAGCGCCGCGACCGCGTCGCGTACCGCCGGTGCCACGGTGGTCGAGTTCTCCTCGCCGAGCATGCCCTCGGGCACGGCGACGAGCGGATGACGCGTCATCCCCCGCGGATACGCGGGCAGCGGCACGACTACTTCTTGTCCTTGCCTTCGACGTCTCCCGAGAGCGCGGCGATGAACGCCTCCTGGGGGACCTCGACGCGGCCGACCATCTTCATGCGCTTCTTGCCCTCCTTCTGCTTCTCGAGGAGCTTGCGCTTACGGGTGATGTCGCCGCCGTAGCACTTCGCCAGCACGTCCTTGCGGATCGCCCGGATGGTCTCACGGGCGATGATGCGCGCGCCGATCGCCGCCTGAATCGGGACCTCGAACTGCTGACGAGGGATGAGCTTGCGCAGGCGCTCGGCCATCATCGTGCCGTAGGCGTAGGCCTTGTCCCGGTGGACGATCGAGCTGAAGGCGTCGACCTTCTCGCCCTGGAGGAGGATGTCGACCTTGACGAGGTCGGCTTCCTGCTGTCCGGAGGGTTCGTAGTCGAGAGAGGCGTAGCCCTGCGTCTTGGACTTCAGCTGGTCGAAGAAGTCGAACACGATCTCACCGAGCGGCATGTTGTAGCGCAGCTCGACACGCTCCTCGGAGAAGTACTCCATTCCGAGCAGGGTGCCGCGGCGCGACTGGCACAGCTCCATCACGGTGCCGACGTAGTCCTTCGGCAGCAGGATCGCGGCCTTCACCATGGGCTCCGAGACGGATCCGATACGCCCGTCCGGGTACTCGCTCGGGTTGGTCACGGTGACCGTCTCGCCCGTGTCACTGGTGAGCACCTCGTAGATCACGCTGGGCGCGGTCGTGATGAGGTCGAGTCCGAACTCGCGGGCGAGGCGCTCCGTGACGATCTCCAGGTGGAGCAGACCGAGGAAACCACAGCGGAAACCGAAACCGAGCGCGACCGAGGTCTCGGGCTCGTACTGGAGCGAGGCGTCCGAGAGCTTGAGCTTGTCGAGGGCCTCGCGGAGCTCGGCGTAGTCGCTGCCGTCGATCGGGTAGATACCGGAGAAGACCATCGGCTTCGGGTCGGTGTACCCCGGCAGAGGTTCCGATGCCGGCTTCCGAGACGTGGTGATCGTGTCTCCGACCTTCGACTGGCGAACGTCCTTCACACCGGTGATCAGGTAGCCCACCTCGCCGACGCCGAGCCCCTTCGTCGGGGTCGGCTCCGGGCTCGACACGCCGACCTCGAGCGCCTCATGGTTGGCCCCGGTCGACATCATCTGGATGCGCTCGCGCGGCGAGAGACTGCCGTCCACCATGCGCACATACGTGACGACACCGCGGTACGCGTCGTACACCGAGTCGAAGATCATCGCGCGGGCGGGGGCATCCGCGTCGCCGACCGGAGCCGGGATGTCCTGGACCAGCCGGTCGAGCAGCTCCTCGACGCCGACGCCGGTCTTGCCCGAGACGCGCAGCACATCCTCGGGCTTGCCTCCGATGAGCGAGGCCAGCTCCTTCGCGTACTTCTCGGGGTCGGCGGCCGGCAGGTCGATCTTGTTCAGCACCGGGATGATGTGGAGGTCGTTCTCCAGCGCGAGGTACAGGTTCGCGAGCGTCTGCGCCTCGATTCCCTGCGCCGCGTCGACGAGCAGGATGGCTCCCTCGCAGGCCGCGAGCGAACGCGAGACCTCGTAGGTGAAGTCCACGTGGCCGGGTGTGTCGATCATGTTCAGGGCCACGGTCTGACCGTCGAGTTCCCACGGCATCCGAACGGCCTGGCTCTTGATGGTGATCCCGCGCTCGCGCTCGATGTCCATGCGGTCGAGGTACTGGGCCCGCATGTCGCGGTCCGAGACGACGCCGGTGATCTGGAGCATCCGGTCGGCGAGCGTCGACTTGCCGTGGTCGATGTGGGCGATGATGCAGAAATTGCGGATCTGCGCAGCCGGCGTCGAGGCAGGCTGGAGAGGTGTGAGAGCGCGTGGGGACATGTCCCCTCGATTCTACGGTGAGGGGGCGCTAATCCCCGATTCCCGCATTCCGGTGATAGTCTCCCGAAGTTGCCTGGGAAATTCCGTGACACCGGATCCCGCAAGCGATAAGACTCCATCACAGACCCCGTGGCGGTTGTCGCATCGCAGAGTTCGGTGGATGGCGATTCCGTAATCCAACTGACTCAGCGTTGCGTCGGCTGATCCCGAGCGCGTCTGTAGAAGAGAAAGACTGACCCCTTGATCAAGTACCTCCTGCGCCGAACACTCGGCTGGCTGCTCATGATCGTGGTCGCGACGAACCTCACGTTCTTCCTCGCGTGGGGATTCCTCGACCCGCGCAGCAACTACGTGGGGCGACGCCCACCCCTGACGCCGGAGCAGATCGACAACGTCCTGATCCCGCGCAACCTCAGCGACACCGTGCCGCTCATGGAGCGGTGGTGGAACTGGTTCAGCGGCATCCTGTTCCGCTGGGACTGGGGCACGAGCCCCACCGGGCAGTCTGTCAACGAGCAGGTCGCCTACCGCATGTGGGTCAGCGCGGAGCTCGTGCTCGGTGCGACGATCATCGCCGCCGTGCTCGGCATCTGGCTGGGTGTCTACACCGCGTCCCGCCAGTACAAGCTCGCCGACCGCATCGGGCAGGCGACCTCGATCATCACGATGAACCTGAACATCATCGTCGCCGGTCTCGGTGTCGTGCTCCTCGCCATCGCCCTCAACGAGTGGACAGGGGTGCGGATCTTCTACGTCACCGGCTCCTCCAGCCCGGGCGTGACCGGATTCTTCCCGACGATCATCGATGCGCTCCAGCACGTCACGCTGCCCACGATCGCTCTCGTGCTGGTCGGCTACGCCCAGTACCACTTCCTCCAGCGCTCGCTCCTGTTGGACAACATCAACGCGGACTACGTGCGCACCGCTCGCGCCAAAGGACTGACCAAAGCCCAGGCGGTGCGCAAGCACGCCCTCCGCACGTCGCTCATCCCGGTCGCGACCCAGGTCGCCTTCACGATCCCGACGATCTTCACCGGCGCGATCCTGACCGAGTCGATCTTCGCCTGGCAGGGCATGGGTCGCTATTTCCTCGACACCATCAACCAGAACGACATCAACGGCGTGGTGGCGGTCGCCGCGTTCGGCGCCGTGCTGACGGCGATCGGCGCGGTCCTCGCGGACATCGTCGTCGTCGTCCTCGACCCGCGAGTGAGGGTGAGCTGATATGACCACCGAAATGATCGATCCGCTGGTCGAGCCGTCCACCGAGGCAGCTCCCCGCAAGTCCCTCTCGAAGTGGACGCTCTACACGCGCCGCTACATGCGCAACAAGCCGGCCGTCGGGGGCGTCGTCGTCCTGCTCGTCCTGATCCTGTTCGCGACACTCGCCCCGGTGTTCTCCCCGTACGCCGTCAACGATATGGACTTCCTCGCGCTGAGCACGCCGCCCTCCGCAGCGCACTGGTTCGGAACGAACGGCGCCGGCAATGACACCTACACCCAGACCGCGATCGGGCTGCAGCGCTCGCTCATGATCGCAGTCACGGTGTCGGTCGGAACCACCATCCTGTCGGCCCTCGTCGGCACGGCTGCCGCCTATTTCCGCGGCTGGTTCGAACGCATCGCCCTGCTGGTCATCCACTTCATGATGGTGGTCCCCACCTTCCTGATGCTGTCGGTCATCTCGAACGAGTCCGGCGGCGTCTGGTGGGTCATCGCGCTCGTGATGATCTTCGTGACCTGGTTCTTCCCCGCACGCATCATCTGGACCATGGCTCTGTCGCTTCGCGAGCGGGAGTACGTGCAGGCGGCGCGCTACATGGGCGTCCGCGGCACACGCATCGTCCTGCGACACCTGGTCCCCAACATCGGCTCGCTGCTCGTGATCAACTTCACGCTCGGCATCGTCGCCGCCGTCACATTGGAGACCGGCCTGTCGTTCATCGGCTTCGGGGTGAAGATCCCGGATGTCTCCCTCGGATCGCTGATCGGGGAGGGCAGTACGTCGATCACGAGCTCCCCGTGGCTGTTCTACTTCCCGGCGTTGGCGCTCACGCTGCTGACCGTGTCGATGGCGTTGATCGCCGACGGCCTGCGTGACGCGCTCGACCCCACTTCGGCTGCAGGAGGCCGCGCATGAGCCCCGTACTGTCCGTCCGCGACCTCACCGTCAGCTTCGCGTCCGAAGCCGGCCGCGTCGATGCCGTGCGCGGCGTCTCCTTCGATCTGGAGGCCGGCAAGACCCTCGGCATCGTCGGTGAGTCCGGCTCCGGGAAGTCCGTCACCTCACTGGCCGTCATGGGCCTGCTCGACGAGAACGCGAAGATTTCCGGCTCGATCCTGTTCGATGGACAGGAGCTCCTCGGAAAGACCGACGCACAGCTCTCCAGGATCCGCGGCAACGGCATCTCGATGATCTTCCAGGATCCGCTGACCTCGCTGACGCCCGTGTACACGATCGGGTCCCAGTTGATCGAGGCACTCACGGTGCATCGCAACCTCAGCGTCAAGGAGGCGAACGCCCGGGCGATCGATCTGCTCAAGCTCGTGGGCATCCCTGAACCTGAGAAGCGGATGAAGGCGTTCCCCCACGAGTTCTCCGGAGGAATGCGTCAGCGCGTGGTCATAGCGATCGCGATGGCGAACGACCCGAAGCTGATCATCGCCGACGAGCCGACGACCGCGCTCGACGTCACGATCCAGGCGCAGATCCTCGACCTGATCGACAAGGCGCAAGCCGAGACCGGCGCCGCTGTCATGATGATCACGCACGACATGGGCGTGGTGGCCCGCACCGCCGACGATGTGATGGTGATGTACGCCGGCAAGCCTGTGGAGCAGGCCCCCGTCCGCGAGCTGTTCCACCAGACGAGGATGCCGTACTCCATCGGCCTCCTCGGCGCGATCCCCCGCGTGGACAAGGCCGAGAAGGAACCGCTGACCCCGATCGTGGGCAACCCGCCCCTCCTGATCAACCTCCCCGACGCCTGCCCCTTCGCCGACCGCTGCCCGATCGTGATGGATGCGTGCCGGACGCGTGAGCCGGAGCTCCTCCCCGTCCTGACCAGCGGTGGCGAGGCACATCGCGCTGCCTGCATCCGTTCGAACGAGATCGAGGACGGCGGCATGCTCGGCGGGCTGCCGGTGTATCCGGTCAGGGAGGCGCCGGAGAGCGAACTCACCCGCCTGCCCCGCGAGGAGCGTCCCATCACGCTCGAGGTGAAGAACCTCACCAAGACCTTCCCGCTGCTCAAGGGCGCCTTCCTCAAGCGCAAGGTCGGCGAGGTGCATGCCGTCAAGGGCATCAGCTTCGACGTCCGCGAAGGCGAGACCATGGCGATCGTGGGCGAGTCCGGGAGCGGGAAGACCACGACGCTGCTGCAGATCATGGACATGGTCAAGCAGTCCGAGGGTGACATCGTCATCGCCGGGACGAGTGTCAACGACATCCGGAGCCACAAGGTGGAGCGGGCGTTGCGGCGCGACATCCAGATCGTGTTCCAGGACCCGATGGGTGCGCTCGACCCGCGCATGACGGTCGCGGACATCATCTCCGAGCCGCTGACGGCCATCGGCACTCCGAAGGCGGAGGTGAACCGACGCGTCGGTGAGTTGATGGATCTCGTGGGTCTCAACCCGGCGCACCGTGATCGGTTCCCGCAGGCGTTCTCCGGCGGGCAGAGGCAGCGCATCGGCATCGCCCGTGCTCTGTCGACGAACCCCAAGATCGTGGTGCTCGACGAGCCGGTGTCGGCGCTCGACGTGTCGATTCAGGCGGGCGTCATCAACCTCCTGGACGATCTCAAGGTCAAGCTCGGCCTGTCGTACCTCTTCGTGGCTCACGACCTCTCCGTGGTGCGTCACATCGCGGATCGCGTCGCCGTCATGTACCTGGGCGACTTCGTGGAGCACGGCGACGTGGACGACGTCTTCGACAACCCCCGGCATCCCTACACCAAGGCGCTGCTGTCGGCGATCCCGGTCCCCGACCCCGACATCGAGCGGACGCGGCAGCGGATCGTCTTCGACCCGGAGACCACCTCGGGCCTGTCGAACGTCTCCTGACCGGAGACGGATCACCGTCCGATAACGGTTAGGCGGCATTCACTTGGCTCGGCCGCATTCGTGTACCGGGCGAACTATTCTCCCCTTATGACACGCCGAAAGGCGAAAGGAGCACCATGAAGCAGTACAAGCTGATGGGAGCGCTGGCACTCACCGGCGCTTTCGCACTCGCGCTCAGCGGGTGCGCTGCCGGCAACAGCGGCAGTGGCGACAGTGGCGACAACGGCGAGAAGACCGACGTCGAGATGGCGGACTACAACCCGCAGCCTCGCGAGAACCTCCAGGAGGGTGGCGAGGTCAACTTCGCGATCCGTGAGGTGCCGCCGCAGCTGAACGCCTTCAACAGTGACGGCAGCGCCGACACCGCACGCATCGCCGCGTGGTACACGCCGCAGCTGATCCTGATGAAGCCGGACGGCACGCAGTACAAGAACGACAACTACCTCGACGAGTGGAAGAACGAAGTCAAGGATGGCAAGACGGTCCTGACCTTCACGTTCACCGACGAGGCCCACTGGAACGATGGCACGGACATGGACTGGACCGCCATCGACGCCACGTGGAAGGCCAACCGCTCCTACGACGAGGGCTTCAACCCGAACGCCACCGACGGCTACAAGGACATCGAGTCCGTCGAGCAGGGCGACACCGCCAAGACGGCGATCGTCACCTTCAAGGGCGAGTTCGCCTGGCCGCAGATGCCCTTCAACGGTGGCGTCATCCACCCGGCACTCGCAGACCCGGACACCTTCAACGAAGCGATGATCGAGAACCCGCACCCGGAGTGGGGCGCCGGTCCCTACACGGTCGACGAGTATGACGCGACCAAGGGCTACATCTCGTTCAAGCCGAACCCCGAGTGGTGGGGCGACGCTCCGCTGCTCGACAAGGTCACCATGACGGGTATGGACGGCCAGGCCGGCGTCAACGCCTTCAAGAACGGCGAGGTCGACATGGTGGAGACGGGCTCCCAGGAGCTCATCGACCAGGTCAAGGACGTCGACGGCGCCAAGGTCTACCGCGCGCAGCAGACGGCCAACACGATCCTGCAGGTCGACTCCTCCAAGCCGCAGTTCGAGGACGTCAAGGTCCGCGAGGCGTTCTTCAAGGCCATCAACATCGACCAGCAGAAGCAGATCGCGTGGAACGGCCTCGGCTATGAAGAGGACCCGGCCGGCTCGCTGACCCTGTTCTCGTTCCAGCCCGGCTACACCGACTCGATGAAGGCCGCAGGCTGGGAGTTCGATGTCGAGGGCGCCAAGAAGCTGCTCGACGAGGCCGGCTGGACCGAGGGTTCGGACGGCATCCGTGAGAAGGACGGCGTGAAGCTCTCGGTGGTCTACCCCATCTGGAACGACACGGCCACCTCGAAGGCTCTGGCGCAGTCGCTGCAGGCGCAGGAGAAGGAGGTCGGCATCGACGTCCAGGTCGAGGTCCGTCCCGCCAGCCAGTTCTCCTCGGACTACACCTCGAAGAACTGGGACGTCTCCGGTCTCCGCTTCACCTCGTCCGACCCGTTCGGTGCCGCCTGGTTCTGCCAGCTGTACTGCTCGGACTCGGGTCTCAACCTGTCGGGTGTCGGTGACGCCGAACTCGACGCCGAGATCAAGGACAAGGTCGAGTCGCAGTCCGATCCCGAGGCTCAGACCGCTGCCGCGATGGAGCTCGAGCCCGAGATCTACAAGCGCTGGGGCCTGATCCCGCTGTACAACGGCCCGCAGATCTACACGGTCCAGGAAGGCCTCGCCAACCTGACGCCGGAGCCCTACGTGGGTCTCGACCTGTTCGGCATCCAGCCCGTCGAGAACGTCGGCTGGGAGAAGTAACACCCTCTGACGTTCGCGTCGAAGCGGGGCCGGTGGTTCATCCACCGGCCCCGCTTTCTTTATGCTGTTCGCGTGAGCACCCAGATCGTCCTCGTGCACGGCATCCGCACGTCCGCGACGATGTGGCGCGCACAGACCACGTATCTCGACGAGCAGGAGTATGCGTCGACCGCGGTCGATCTCCCCGGGCACGGGAGCCGCATGGACGAGGACTTCACGCTGCACGAAGCGCTCCACACGATCGATGCCGCCGTACGTGCGGCAGCGGAGAAGGGCCCCGTCGTGCTCGTGGGGCATTC
Source organism: Microbacterium sp. IO18 (assembly GCF_049099505.1). Lineage (NCBI taxonomy): Bacteria > Bacillati > Actinomycetota > Actinomycetes > Micrococcales > Microbacteriaceae > Microbacterium > Microbacterium sp. IO18. The sequence goes on along the minus strand of NZ_JBMJAF010000001.1, from coordinate 224,877 downwards.
GATGGGTGGGCTGCTGTGTCTCGCCTACGTCGGCGGGGCACAGCGACCGCCGGTGGCCGCGCTCGTCGCGGCGTCGTGCACCTCGCTCCCCCACGGTGCGGGACTCCGCGCCTATCGCCTCTTCGCCCGGGCCGTCGACTCGCTGCCCGATCGCGGGATGTGGCTGACCGGTCGCGTCCTCGAGGCCACCATCCCCACGGAGACCAGATCCGACTTCGCCGCCGGTGGATACGCGCTGGACATGCAGGACACGGCGCTGCGCAGCCTCGCCGCGCTGGACATCGCCGCCGCGGTCCCCCGGATCGCGGTCCCGCTCTGGTTCGTGAACGGGCAGTACGACCAGCTGCGTCTGAACGAGTCCTTGTTCCGACGTCTCGCGCCGCATGCGGAGCTCCTCATCGTGCCCCGCACGACGCACCTGGTCACGGCGATGCGGCCACGGGTCTTCAATGCCGTGCTGCAGCTGGCCATCGCGACGGTGGAAGAGGAGCAGCCCGGCTCATGAGCGCGACGGCTGGCGCGCAAACGCGGTGAGCAGTCCTCCCACCAGCGACAGCACGGCAGCAGCGACGAAGACGAGCCAGAAGCCGCCGACGAGAGCGACCAGTGCCGCACCGAGCACCGGTCCGATCAGCTGTCCCAGGGCTGCGGTGACGTTGACGATCCCGAGATCCCTGGCGTGATCCTGTGCGTCAGGGAGCAGGTCGGCCGCGAACGCGAGACCGACCGTCGAGAAGGCTCCGTACCCCAATCCCATGAGAGCCGCGGCCACCATGGTCATCTCGAACGTAGGCACCAGAGCGATCGCCACGCCCGAGGCCGCCTGGACGACGGTTGCGGCGACGGTGAGCGTGCGCCTGTTCCCTGTCCGGTCCGACACGATGCCGGTGACCACGGAAGCGAGCACGACGAACACGGTGTACACCACGATCAGCAGCAGGAGATTGTCCTGAGCGGCAGCGGTCGGCTGACCGAGACCATGCAGGAGGAAGAAGAGGAACAGCGCGGTGCCGAGAGCATTGCCGACGTTCGTCACGAGGCGTCCCGAGAGCATCCAGGCGAAGTCGCGGTCGCGGAGGGAGGCGAGCGGTCGGCGTCCGCCAGGTTTCGGCCGCAGCGCCTCGGTACTCGGCGGGTCGGGCAGCAGCAGGGCCGCACCGGTGCCGACGACGGCGATCACCGCGGCGAGCAGCAGATAGCCGGCGCGGACGTCGAGCCCGAGCAGTACCACCAGTCCGACACCGAGCACGATGCCCACCGCCTGACTCGATCCCACCGCTGCGGACGCCGCACCGCGCTGCGTCGAGGGCAGCTGGTCGGCGATGAGCGCCGTGAAAGCTGCGGAAGAGACGGCGACGCCGATCGACACGCCCACCCAGCCCGCCCCCACGGCCCAGGGTCCCTCGGCGAAACCGGTGAGGATGAGACACACGGCGGTGAGCAGAACGCCCCCGAGGGCCCAGGGGCGTCGGCGGTGGCGTCCCGCGGCCGCACGATCGGAGAGCGCCCCGGCGGCGGGACCCGCGACGATACCGGCGAGCCCCCCGATCCCGAGGACGAGCCCCGAAGACACAACCCCGCGGATCCAGTCGTCTTCGGGGGTGTCCAGCTGCAGAGGAAGCAGCAGTTGCACGGGAGTGAGCTGCACCGTCCAGATCGCGAGCCACGCCAGCGTGAACACCGACATCCATCGTGCGCCCGCCTTGACCGTGCGGGTGCCGGAGACGCCGGTCACCGCGCCTCCTCCGCGGCGACGGATGCCGCCCGCGACCGCGCGATGAGCTCGCGATACCACTCATACGACGCTTTGGGTGTGCGCTCGCCCGTCTCGAAGTCCACGTGCACCAATCCGAACCGTTGGGTGTACCCGTCGGCCCACTCCCAGTTGTCCAGGAGCGACCACACCGTGTACTCCTCGACCGGCACCCCGGCGTCGATCGCCTCGCCAACCGCCGCGATGTGACCTGAGAGATAGTCGATGCGATCGGTGTCCTCCACGAGTGCAGCCCGCTCGGGCTCAGGGAAGGACGCCCCGTTCTCTCCGATGATCACGGGCGGGAGATGCGGATGCCGCGTGTGCAGGTCGATCAGCAGATCGCGCAGGGCACCGGGCATGATGGGCCACTCGGGTCCGAAGCCGGTGACGGGGACGCCGGGGGTCGGCACGATGTCGAACGGTATCGGGCTTCCCTCCGCCGCAGCGGTGACCGTCGTGGGGATGTAGAAGTTGATGCCGTAGAAGTCGATCGACCGTGCGATCTCCTCCAGATCCCCGTCGCGCACGGGCAGCGGTGGCAGCCCGAATGCCTCGAGATCCGGATAGTGGCCGGCGAGGAGCGGTTCGCTGAACACGCGGTTGTGGATCACGTCGTACACGGCGGCCGCCTGGTGGTCCTCGGCGGTGTCGCGGAGCGGGCGGACCCAGGTGTGATTGTTCACGAGGCCGACGGAGGCGGCGCCGTGGGCGTGCAGCACCGCAGCCGCACGGGCGTGCGCGAGGAGCTGATGGTGGGCGGTGGGCAGGGCTCCGAAGAGCAGTTCCTTCCCGGGCGCGAGCGCGCCGACCGCGTAGCCCTGCAACGTCGTCATCGCCGGCTCGTTGAGCGTGTACCACTGCTCGACCCGATCACCGAGACGGGCGGCGACGATGGCCGCGTAGTCGGCGAAGCGCTCGGCCGTGTCGCGCTGGAGCCAGCCACCGTCGGCCTCGACCTCGCTGGGCATCTCCCAGTGGAACAGGGTCGGGAACGGTGCGACCCCGGCCTCGAGCAAGCGGTCGACCAGCCGGGAGTAATGGTCGAGCGCCGGGCGGTCCCCCGAGCCCCGACCTCCGGGTTGCACGCGTGCCCACGGGATGGAGAACCGGTAACGATCGAGGCCCAGCCCCGCGGCGAGGGCCACGTCGGACTCCGGTCGCCGGTAGCTGTCACATGCAGGGTCCGCCGTCGACCCGTCGATGATCGCGCCCGGCCGTTCGAGGAAGTCGTCCCAGATGGAGCGCCCGGTCGACCCCGTGGGACGGGACCCCTCGATCTGGAAGGCCGAGGTCGCTGCGGACCAACGGAGCCCGACGGGCACAGACGGACGATCACGTGCAGGGATCATGGGGCTCCTTGACATCGATGTCGGGACAGTGATGATTCTGCACCCGGTACCATCGATTGCGCGACCGAGTTTCGCATTCTGCTCGCCGTTTCGCGCGAGCGCCCCGTCTGCTGGTAGACTCGACTCTTGGCTTGCGTGTGGGTTCTTCCCTCACGACCGCTGTGCAGCAGCCCTCTTCTGCTGCCGGCATTCCGAACACTCCTGTACAGAAAGCGTCCACACGTGGCAAACATCAAGTCGCAGATCAAGCGCAACAAGACCAACGCGAAGGCACACGAGCGCAACAAGGCCGTGAAGAGCGAGCTCAAGACCCTCATCCGCTCCACCCGCACGGCAGTCACCGCCGGCGACAAGGCAGCAGCCGAGGCCGGCCTGAAGAAGGCTTCCGTCAAGCTCGACAAGGCCGTCAGCAAGGGTGTCCTGCACAAGAACCAGGCGTCGAACCGCAAGTCGTCGCTCGCCAAGCAGGTCGCTTCCCTCTGAGCCGAAGCTTCTCAGGAAGGCCCGTCCCGTTCATCGGGGCGGGCCTTCTTCGTCCCCTCGGGTTCGAGGCCCCCGCGGGATCGAGAAAGCGGGGGACGGTTACTCGCCGAAGGGCTGGCGCGTGGCGATCACGGTGACCATGCGCTCCAGGGCGAAGATCGGGTCGCGGGCCGCTCCCTTGACCTCACCATCGGCTCGGGCGGTCGCCTGGATGGCCATCCCGAGAGAGCGCTCGTTCCAGCCGGCGAGGTCGCGGCGGGCGCGATCAACCTGCCAATCCTTCATCCCCAGGCGCTGCGCGAGCTGTCGGCTGGGCTCGCGGTTGCCTGCCACGCGCGCCATCGTCCGGAGCTTCATCGCGAAGGCGGCGACCATCGGCACCGGGTCGGCGCCGGACGACAGCGCGTGCCGGAGCGCGACGAGCGCTTCGCCGTAGCGGCCGGCGATCGCCGTATCCGCGACGACGAACGCTGAGACCTCGACGCGACCGCCGTAGTACTTCGTGACGATCTCTTCCGAGATGTCTCCCTCGACGTCGCCGATGAGCTGCTGGCAGGCCGCCGCCAGTTCGGTCAGGTCGTCCGCGAACGCGGAGACGAGCGCACGCAGGGCTGCCGGCGCGATGCGCTTCTTGGCCGCCCGGAACTCTCCGGCGGCGAAGTCCACTCGGTCGCTGTCGCGCTTGACCGCCGGGCAGGCGATCTCGATGCCTCCGCCGGTACCGGCGCGAAGAGCGTCGAGCAGCTTCTTGCCACGCACGCTGGCGCCCGTGTGGCGAAGGATGACCGTCGCCCCCTCCTGGGGGTTGTCGAGGTACGACACGGCCTCCTGAATGAAGGCGTCGGAGCACTTCTCGACACCCGAGACGCGCACCAGTCGCGGTTCTCCGAACAGCGAGGGAGAAGTGAGGGACAGCAGTGTGCCCGGGGCGTAGTCGTCGGCCCGCACGTCACTGACTTCGAGTGCAGGATCTTCCGCGCGCAGGTAGTCGCGCACGCCGGCGATCGCACGCTCTGCGCACACCTCTTCCGGCCCCGACACGAGCACGATCGGCGCGGGGTGCGGTTCACGCCACGACACCTGCGGGATCTTGGTGGGCTTCGCACCACTGCGAGAGGGGGTACGCGAAGCTGCCATGGGTCCAGCCTACCGGCGCTCACCGACACCGCTCGGCTGGCATTCTCCTCACTCCTCACCTGCACGCTCCGTCCACACCTGCAGTTCGTCGCCGTGCACGCCGAGCAGGATCCTCCCCTGCTGGTCCGTGCGCAGATCCTGCGCCCCGGTCGCTGTCAGAAGGTCGAGAGTCTCGATACGCGGATGACCGTAGTCGTTGTCCGCACCGACGCTGAACAACGCCACCCGGGCCCGAAGCGCCTCGTACAGGCCGGGGTCCTGATCCGCGCTGCCGTGATGGGCCACCTTGACCACGTCGTACCCGCCGAGGTCTGCCGCACGCATCAGCATGCGCTGGGAGGCCGCAGCGAGGTCTCCGAGGAACAGGGATCGCGGCACTCCTCCCCCGTCAAACTCCATCACCACACTGGCGTCATTGCCTGAGGGAAAGACAGGAGACCCTCTCCGGGGCCAGAGGACACGCCACGTCGCCTCCCCGAGTTCGCCCTGCTGTCCTGCCCAGGCCTCGTCGACACGTGCACCGCCGTCGAGGAGCGCGGCAAGGAGGCGCCGCTCGGAATCCTCGGTGACGGGTCCGTGCAGCACCGCGTCCACCCGACCGACGACGGCGGTGGTCCCGCCGACGTGGTCGAGGTCGAAATGTGTCAGGACGAGGAGGTCGATCCGCTCCACCCCGAGAGATCGCAGACACGCTTCCAGCGGTTCCGGCGCCGGCCCGGTGTCGATCAGTGCGACGCCGTCGCCGGAGCGCACGATCAGCGCATCTCCTTGACCGACGTCGCACGCGGCGACGGACCATCCCTCCGGCGACGCCACGGTCGCGAGCGGACCGTCGAGGAGAATGCGGGCACCGGCGAGCGACGACACGATGATGAGGACCGCCGCCGCGCCGCGTCGCAGGAACACCATCGCACGCACGGTGGCCGGCCGGCGCGGAACATCAGCGGATCGGAGGAGGACGACCGACACGCACACGCTGACGAGTGCCACCAATGCCGCGCTGCCGAACCCCGCCGGAAGCAGCAGCTGCGCGTTCGGCAGTCGCGCCGTCGTCGTGGCGGTCGTCGCGATCCAAGCGGCGGGAAGCCAGGACGCCGCTGTCAGCAGATCAGCGAGGAACGGCAACGGCGCAGCAAGACACGCCAGCAGACCGATCACCGTGGCGATCGGTGCCGCCGGAGCGGCGAGGAGATTCGCAGCGACCCCGATCAGCGATTGCTGCTCTGCGAACAAGGCGATGATCGGCCCGCATGCCAGTTGCGCGGCGAGCGGGACCGCGATCGCCAGCGCCACCGTGTCGGGCATGACCGTCGCCAGCCCCCGGGCAAGAGGCGGGGCGAGCAGTATCAACGCCCCGGATGCCGCCACCGAGAGCGCGAAACCCGGTGACGTCGCGAGCCACGGATCGGCGAGGAGTATGCCCACGGTGCACAGGGAGAGCATGCCCGCGCCCGCACTCGGACGTCCGAGCAGCACGGTGAGCATCCCGATGGCCGCCATGACCGCTGCACGGATGACGCTCGGCTCCGGAGTGACCAAGACGACGAACCCGGCCAAGCCCGCGAGGGAGAGCACGACGCGCAATGCGCGCCCTCCTCCGCACAACGCCGTCAGCCAGAAGAGCGCGACGACGACGATCGCGCAGTTCGCGCCGCTCACCGCCGTCAGGTGGCTGAGTCCACTCGTGCGCATGTCGTCGTTCAGCTCCGGGGTGACCGCCCTGGTGTCGCCCACCGCGAGCCCCGGCAGCAGACCGGCACCGGGTTCGGGCAGACGCAACGACCGGGCGACGAAGGCGTGCTTGAGGGCCGCCGCAGCAGCGAACACGCCACCCGCTGGCTCGACCACCTCCGCCTCGCTCGCGAAGACGACCAGGGTGGCGCGCTCCCCCGCGTCCGTCGCGGACGCCTCCCCCACGACGCGGATCCGTGCACCGAGTTCGAACCCGTCGCGCGGTTCGATGCCGATGCGCACCGGTGCAGACAACATCGTCGGACGACCGAGAGTACCGATGGTCATCGTCTGCGCGTCAAACCACAGTCGCCCATCTTGGCCGATCGATGCCGACGAGGTCACCGTCCCCGTGACTTCTGCCATGCTCCCCGACCATTCGGCGACTCGCTCGCGTGTGGGGAGGGTGAGGGCCACAGAAAGGCCCGTGGCTGCAAGAGCGGCGAGAACCAGTACAGCAAGACCTCCGCCGCCCGGAAGTCGTCGGACTATTCCACGACGTATCCCGAGCATGAGGATGACCGTGCCAGCGGCACAGCCGCCCACCGTCCACCACGCCGACATCGGGAAGAAGACGCACAGCAGGGCACCCGCCCATACCACTGCGGCCGACGGCACCAGCCGCAGATCACGGGGTTTCACACGCGATCGACGGTCTTCCGTGCGGAACTCTGGCTGCGACACCCCGCCACGCTACGAACGTGCAGCGACCACGCGTCACGGCAAGACCGGCAGCGGCGGACAACCGATACGAATCGCCGCCGGTGCAGAGAGAGATCATCCCTCCTGCCCTGAGGCCGAGAGAAAGCACCGGGACAGCGAGTACCGCCAGGTCTACGTCGGCGCGACGAAGAAGTCCGTCGGGATTGCCAAGCGCAAGTGCTCAGCCAACACTGGGTTCGCCCCGCTGCACCGCTGGGCATCCGCTCAGTCGGTCCATAGCCTGGTCTACACGACCTCCTGACCCAGATGGGGAGCACGATGCGAACGACGCGAACCTTCCTCGCTGCATCATTGATCGCGATGACGTGCATGCTCGCGTCATGCTCCTCATCCGGTATTGCGGACTCGCGAACTAAGGGTGTCCCCGACAGCGTTCAACTCGAGGGGCGCAGTGAGGGTCCATTCGTGATCGCTTACGACGACGGAAGCGTCGATGTCGTCACGCTGGGAAGCGGGAGTTGTCCACCGACTGCCTCGGCGATCGAGGTCGATGACGATCAGCTTGTGGTGACGTTCGAGCCGTCGACGAACGATGTCTGCACGGCGGATATCTCACCCACGACCCACTCGTTCTCGGCCGACAAGGTCGGTTGGAAGGTTCCCGACAAAGCTCTCATCATTTTCACGGACTTTGACGAGGCGGTGGAAGTCGACGTGATCCGAGGCTGACAACCCAATGCTCTCGTCCTGGGTGGATCCTTCGAGTGAGGAGGCCGAGAGAAAGCACCGGAACAGCGAGTACCGCCAGGTCTACATCGGCGCGACGAAGAAGTCCGTCGGGATTGCCAAGCGCATCTGCCAGCACTGGGCAGGTCGGGAGCAGTGTGACCGGCTCATCTGGGGCGGTTCTCTGCGAAATTCACGCTGAACCGCCTCAGGGGTGGTCGCGACGTCCCCCACATCGCTGGGGTCGTCGGGATGGACGTAGTGATGAGGACGCGCGAGTTTACTCCGCTGGCTTCCAATAGACGCTCGGGGACAACTGCTCGTAGCCATCCGGGTTCGTCCCCGTGCTCCCAGTGAACCAGAACGATGGACCTCCCAGAGGGTTCACGCGAACAGGCAGCGATGAGGCGCACTGGCCCTGGTGCTCCTCATCAGTGGAGAAGGCCACGAGACAGTAGGAGACCACCTCATCGACCGCCGCAGCGCGCCCGATGAAGACTCGCCAGCCCTCCTCTTCGCCAGCGAAGCGGAAGGTGGACTCGTCCAGCTGTAGACCGTCCAACTCATCCACCTCCGTCGGCAAGGTATCCTGCGCCCGAGCTTCCTCGCTCAGTTCAGGGGTGAGATCAGGTTGCGCGACGCAGCCGACAAGCAACGCGATCATCAGGGCTGAAGCTCCGAGCAGCGCAGGTCTCTTCATAGGCTCCATCAAAGCCGACATCTGCGCTAAATGTCCCAGGTGCTCCCTGGTGTCGGGGAATGGTGATTCCACTGGCAGTAGCGCCGAGTGGTCCTGGTCGAGTGCGTGACCTCAGCGTGACGGTATGCAACGACGGCGGTACTCCCACGCCGACTCGCCCGTGTGCCACTGCCAGAGCGGTGCCTGCGGCCGCAGAGAGCACGACGACGAGAATCCCAGCCCAAGTAGACGGCCGCGCGAGCGAGCCGCGGCGGTGGAGAAGATGCGCCACGACACCCACCGCCCCGGTTCCGCACACGGCCGCGCACCCCCACGCCGCCGCGGGGAGCAGCACGCACAGCAGCGCCACCGCCCAGACCGCGACGGCGAGAGGCAGCAGCCGCAGGTCACGACGCCTCACACCCGTGCGCCATCGCGAATGCCGGCAAGAAGCTTCTCCCCGATGCCGGGGACGGCGACCAGATCGTCCACGGAACGGAAGCGACCGTTCTCTTCCCGCCAGGCGATGATCCGTGCCGCGAGTGCCGGACCGATGCGCGGGAGAGTCTCCAGCGCCGCCTGGTCGGCGGTGTTGAGATCGATACGGTCGTCCCCGGGCGGGGCGGCTCCCGACTCCGCAGCAGCGGCGCCGACCGTCGGCACGATGATCTGCTCTCCGTCTTCGAGCAGCCGCGCAAGATTGACCGCCGCGAGGTCGGCGACGTCCGTGGTCCCGCCCGCGGCCGCCAGGGCGTCGACGAGTCGCGCGTCCGGATCGAGCACGTAGAGACCGGGAGCCGCCACCGCGCCGAGCACGTGGACGTAGAGCTCTCCGGTGGACCCCACCCTCGCCTCATCGTCTGTGAGCGGCACGGACTCGGTGGGCGGCGTCTGCCCGCGGAGGATACCCAATCCGACAGCCGCCGACAGGACCACGAGTCCCAGCACCACGGCCGCGCCGATGCTCAGCCGCAGCCGATGCCGGAGCGGCGGCGGAGACGGTGCCTGCGGGGATGCCATCCGGCCAAGCTAGGCGAGGTCGCGGATCCCCCGAGCGTCCCGAAACATCCGCGGTGGACAACCCGTCCCGGGCGTCCACCGTGGAGAAGAGGCGATCACCCCTTGACGACGAAACTGACGATCTTGGGCGCCCTCACGACGACCTTCACGATCTCGCGGTCTCCGATGGAACGGATCACACGCTCGTCCGCACGCGCCAGCGCCTCGAGCTCGGACTCGCCGATCCGCGCCGGCACCTCGAGCTGCGCACGCACCTTGCCCCCGACCTGCACGACAGCGGTGACCGTGTCCTCGACCAGAAGCGCCGGGTCGGCGGAGCGCCACGTCACGAGGCCGACGGAAGGCTCGTGTCCGAGCATCTCCCACATCTCCTCCGCGGTGTGCGGCGCGATCAGGTCGAGCATCACGGCGATCGTCTCCGCCGCCTCGCGCACGGCAGGATCCCCTGCACCGGCGGCGCCATCGATCGTCTTGCGGGTGATGTTCACGAGCTCCATGAGGCGCGCGACCAGGACGTTGAACTTCGTCTGCTCGACGAGTGCCGGTGCCTCCGAGAGCAACTTGTGCGTGGCGCGGCGGAGAGCGGCGTCACCGCCGTCGAAGACCACGTCGACGGCGCTCGACACCTCGCCGGCGACGCGCATCGCGCGGGCCAGGAACTTCTGAGCGCCGGTCGTCGAGACGTCGGCCCAGTCCTTGTCGTCTTCCACGGGCCCGGCGAACGCCAGCCCGACACGCAGGGCGTCGGCGCCGTGGGCGTCGAGCTCCTCCTGGAAGAGCACCAGGTTGCCCTTGCTCTTGGACATCTTCTGCCCGTCGAGCAGCACCATGCCCTGGTTGATCAGGTTCGAGAAGGGCTCGGTGAAGTCGATCAGCCCCATGTCGAAGAGCACCTTCGTGATGAAGCGCGCGTACAGCAGGTGCAGGATCGCGTGCTCGACGCCGCCGATGTAGGAGTCGACCGGCGCCCAGCGGGCCGCCTGCGCGGGATCGAACGCCACGGTGTCGCTGTTCGGCGAAAGGAAGCGCAGGAAGTACCACGAGCTGTCCACGAACGTGTCCATCGTGTCGGGGTCGCGCAGCACCGGGTCGCCCGTCCGCGGGTCCGTCGTACGGACCCAGCTCTCGGCACCGCCCAGCGGCGACGTCCCCTTGGGCTTGAGGTCGAGCCCCTCGACGCTCGGCAGCTTCACGGGGAGCTTGTCCTCGGGAACCGGGATGATGCTCCCGTCCTCAGCGTGCAGCATCGGGATCGGTGTGCCCCAGAACCGCTGACGCGAGATCAGCCAGTCGCGCAGACGGTAGTTCTTGGCGGCACGGCCGGTGCCCGATGCCTCCAGCTGCTCGATCGCCCGCGCGATGGCGTTGCGCTTGGACAGACCGTTCAGAGCGCCCGAGTTGATCATGCGGCCCTCGCCTGTGAGAGCGATACCGGTGGCCGCGGGGCTCTGCTCCTCGAGCGCGGCACCGGTGTCGATCGGCACGCCGTCTTCATCGACCTCGATCACGGGCATCGCCCCCGTGACGGGAGCGGTCGTGTCGACGACGACCTTGACGGGCAGGTCGAACGCACGGGCGAAGTCCAGGTCGCGCTGATCGTGCGCCGGGACAGCCATGACCGCCCCGTGTCCGTAGTCGGCCAGCACGTAGTCCGCTGCCCACACCGGCAGCTTCTCGCCGTTGACCGGGTTGATCGCGTAGCGCTCGAGGAACACACCGGTCTTCGGGCGATCCGTGGACTGCCGATCGATGTCGGTCTCCTTCTGCACCTGCTCCAGGTACGTCTGGAAGCGCTCACGCACATCTTCGGAGGCACCGGCGGCGAGTTCGGATGCCAGGTCGGAGTCGGGTGCGACCACGAAGAACGTCGCGCCGTGCAGCGTGTCGGGGCGCGTCGAGAACACCGTGACCGGCTCCTCGCGACCCTCGATCAGGAAGTCGACGTCGGCACCCACCGAGCGACCGATCCAGTTGCGCTGCATCTGCAGCACCTTGTGCGGCCAGAACCCCTCGAGCTGGTTCAGGTCGTCGAGCAGACGGTCGGCGTAGTCGGTGATCCGGAAGTACCACTGCGTGAGCTTCTTCTTGACCACCTCGGCGCCACAGCGATCACAGCGTCCGTCGACGACCTGCTCGTTCGCCAGCACCGTCTGGTCGTTCGGGCACCAGTTGACCGGACTCTTCTTGCGATACGCCAGCCCGCGCTCGTACAGCTTCAAGAACAGCCACTGGTTCCAGCGGTAGTACTCGGGGTCGGAGGTGTGCAGCACGCGGCTCCAGTCGAACGAGACGCCGTACGCCTCGAAGCCCACCTTCTGCTGCGCGATGTTCTGATAGGTCCAGTCCCGAGGGTCGGCTCCCTGACGGATCGCGGCGTTCTCCGCGGGCAGCCCGAACGAGTCCCAGCCGATCGGATTCAGGACGTTGTGCCCGCGGTGGCGCCAGAAGCGCGCCACGATGTCGGAGTAGAGGTAGTTCTCCGCGTGGCCCATGTGCAGGTCGCCGGACGGGTACGGGAACATCGCGAGCACGTATCGGCGCGGCCGGGTGTCGTCGTCGCCGCCCGTGAGGAACGTGCCGTTCTCCGCCCAGTACTTCTGCCACTTGTTCTGGATGGCGTGCGCCGACGGGGCCTCGTCGTCGGCAGGGGCGGTGGACAGGTTCTCAGACAACGAACGCACGACCAATCTGAAGGGAAAAGCGGGATCAGTTCAGGATATCGGAACGCCAGGACACAGGCGTTTCCGCACCGAGGGCGGCGAGCGGCGCCCGCGCCTTGATCGCCACCTCGGCGACCTCGGCAGCGGCGATCGAACCCCAGGTGATTCCGCCGCCCGCACCGACCACCGCCTTCTCTCCGTCGAGGAGGATGCTGCGGATGACCATGGCGAGGTCGAGCACCCCGTCCGCGCCGATGTAGCCGAAGCACCCCGCGTACACTCCCCGCGCGCCGCCTTCGAGTTCATGCAGCCTGGTCATCGCCGAGAGCTTGGGCGCTCCCGTCATACTGCCGGCGGGGAAGGTCGCGTCGAGAAGGGCGCCGACCGTGGCCCCCGGCTCTGCCGTTCCGCTCACGGTGCTCACCAGCTGGTGCACGGCGGGATAGCTCTCGACCACCCAGAGCCCTTCCACGCGGATCGTCCCCGGCACGCACACCCGCGACAGGTCGTTGCGCATGAGGTCGACGATCATGACGTTCTCCGCACGCTCCTTGCGGTCGCCGGCGAGTTCTGCGGCGAGCGCGGCGTCTTCGAGGGGATCGGCGCTCCGGGGCCTCGTTCCCTTGATGGGGCGCGTCCGGATCACTCCCCCTTCGGCGTGGAGGAACTGTTCCGGACTGGCGCTCAGCAGCGTGTGGTCGCCGATGCGGACGAAACCGCCGTGGTGGGCGGGGGTCGCTCCTCGGAGGCGGTCGTACACGGCGACCGGGTCATGGGTGCCGGGAACGGTGAAGCGTGTGGTCAGGCACAGCTGGTAGGCGATGCCTGCGCGGATGAGGTCACGGCAGCGTTCGATGAGTGCGAGGTATTCGTGTGGGGTGTGCCTGGGCTCCGCAACACGTGGGGCCGCGGCCGCGCCCGCAAAGGATCCCTCACTGCCGGGACGCTCAGCGGCTTCCGTCGCTGCGTGGACCTCGTCCGTCCAGACCTCGAGGTCATCTGCGGAGGAGAGAGCCCAGGTGCGACGGCGCGCATGATCGAAGGCGACGACATGCGTGACGAGCAACCAGGACCCTCCTGGCGTCTCCTCCGACTGTGCGACCGGTGCGCCGGACGCCGATGCTCCGCTCTCGTAGTCGAGCCAGCCCACCCACCCCCCGGTGAACGGCGGCCGCGACGGGTCGGTCGAAGGGGCGTCGAGAGGCACGTCCCGCGGGAGGCTCGAACGCTTCCCCGTCCCGATGAAGCTCCAGCCTTCCGTCGCCCGCGCGCCGGCATCCAGCCAGAAGACGTCGATGCCCCGCGCCTCGATCATCCGAAACACCGAAGACGGCTCCACCCAGGTGGGAAGCGGATGAGCAGTCAGCGGTTCGGGCACCTTTCCAGCCTAGGACCGGGCTGCTCCCGTATCCTCATGGGGTGGACGACCTCCTGATCTGGCTCCTCGACACCGTGCAGTCGGTCGATCCGGTCGCTCGCACCCTGATCGCCGGACTCGCTGTCATGCTCGAGACGAGCATCCTGATCGGGCTCATCGTTCCCGGTGACACGATCGTGATCATCGCCTCGATGGGGGTGGCGACTCCCCTGGAGGGCATCGCGATGGGCGTCGCGGTCGTGATCGGCGCCTTGATCGGCGAGAGCATCGGATTCTGGCTCGGGCGCTGGCTGGGACCCCACATCCGTGTGTCCTGGCTGGGACGACGGATCGGCGAGCACAACTGGGTCCGCGCCGAGAACTACCTCGAACGCCGCGGCGGCATCGCGATCTTCCTCTCGCGCTTCCTGCCCGTCCTGCATTCCCTGGTGCCCCTGACCGTCGGCATGAGCGAATACCCGTACCGCAAGTTCCTCGCCTGGACGGCCCCCGCGTGCGTCCTCTGGGCGACCGCCTACGTGAGCGTGACCTCCCTCGCGGCGGGCAGCTTCCGGGAACTCGTCGACCGCGTGCACTTCGCGGGGTACATCTTCGTCGCGGTGATCGCCGTGTTCCTGCTACTGATCTACCTCGGCAAGAAGCTGCTGCAGCGGGCTGAGGCCCGTCACCTGAAGGCTCCGGAGACAGAGGCCGACGCCGACGTGAAAGACTGAGGCAATGGCATCCGCTCCCCCGGCGCCCCGGATCCACTGGTTCGCCCGACTCGAACACCGCCTGCATGTCTGGCGTGAAGGTCGCGCGCGCCGTCGTGGCCGCGTCGCGACGATCCTCCCGTTCCCCGGATACGGGGGTCCCGGCTGGGTGCGTGTCGTAGGCCGCGTGCTGATCGTCCCCCCGCAGCGCCGCACACGCGACGGGGAGCCGGCGAGTGTCCGCGGCTGGCGCAGCTTCGTCGGCATCCCGGTGGGTTTCGCCGCGGTGACCGTGCAGATCGGCGACTCCACGCACCAGGTCGTCGCCGATCGTGGCGGGGTGGTCGACTCGACGATCCACGTCGACCTGGAACCGGGTTGGCAGACGTTCACGTTCTCCGTGGAGGGACAGGAGCCCGTGGAGGCACGGGCTTTCGTCGTCGCCGAGGGCACCAGGTTCGGCGTCGTGTCCGATGTCGACGACACCGTGATGGTGACGGCCCTGCCTCGTCCCTTCATCGCTTTCTGGAACTCCTTCGTGCTCGACGAACACGCGCGCCTCCCCGTGCCGGGGATGGCCGTGCTGCTCGACCAGCTGCTGCGACAGCATCCGGGTGCCCCGATGGTGTACCTCTCGACCGGCGCGTGGAACGTCGCCCCCACGCTGTGGCGCTTCCTCGGACGCCATCTCTTCCCCGCGGGTTCCATGCTCCTCACCGACTGGGGACCGACGCACGAGCGCTGGTTCCGCAGCGGGCGCGAGCACAAGCTCACCAACCTGCGACGTCTCGCGACGGAGTTCCCCGATGTCAAGTGGCTCCTGATCGGGGACGACGGACAGCACGACGAGGCCATCTACTCCCAGTTCATGGACGAGCATCCCGATTCCGTCGCCGGGGTGGCCATCCGTCGCCTTCTTCCCGCCGAGGCGGTCCTGGCCGGCGGCCGGGCCGGCCGCGAGCCGCATTCCGAAGACGTCGCCCCCTGGGTGAGCGCCGAAGACGGCGCCGGGCTGCGCGATCTGCTCGGCGAGGCCGGCATCCTGCACTGACATGTCCCTCGCCCGCCAGGACTGGCTGCTCCGTGAAGAGGCGCATCGCGACCGCGCGGATGCCCTCACCGCTGCCCACCGAGATCGTGCGACCAGGGCCGAGAAGCACCCGGTCTGGGACTTCCTGTTCACGTACTACTCCTACAAGCCCGCACAGCTGCGTCGCTGGCATCCCGGAGCCGGCGTCGAGCTGGCCGACGCCGTCGAACGCCTCGACTGGCGCTGGTACTCCCCCGGACGGTCTGCGGGGAGCGCTGTGCCCGATGCCGCCGCTTTCGGCCAGGAGAAGGCGGAGCTGGCGGCTCTCATCGAGAAGATGCTCCGCCGCACGGCATCGCGTCCCGGGCAGTTCGGCTGCTTCGGTCTGCATGAGTGGGCGATGGTGTATCGCGCCGAGGAGCACCGCCACGCGGTTCCGCTGCGACTGGGGCAGGCCGGGACAGACGCCGTGGTCGAGAATCACGACCTCCGCTGCACCCATTTCGACGCCTTCCGCTTCTTCACTCCCGAAGCGGTCCCCCGCAATCGCACCGCGTTGAGCCGCGACGAGCAGCCTCTGTTCGAGCAGCCCGGCTGTCTGCACGCGGGCATGGACCTGTACAAGTGGGCGACGAAGCTCGGACCCCTGATCCCCGGCGAACTGCTCCTGGATTCGTTCGAACTCGCGCGCGACATCCGACTCCTCGACATGCAGGCGGCACCGTACGATCTCTCCGCGTGGGATGTGGTTCCCGTGCCCATCGAGACACCCGAGGGAAAAACAGAGTATGTGCGCAGGCAGCGGGTCTTCGCGGACCGTGGCGCTGCCCTCCGCACCGCGTTGCTGAACGCCTGGCTCGGCGATGGAGCGCGCGAGGCCGCCTGAGCACCGGTCAGCCCACCGGCGTGCAATCGTCGCAGACCGCCCACCGCGCCGCGGCCGCAGCGAGCTCCAGTCGGAGTGCGACGACGCGCGTCGCTGCCTCTTCGAGCCGCTCCGCCGGCAGGGTGCCCTTCTCCACCGCCGTGGCGATGCCCGCCGCCATCGCGCCCGCCGTACTCGCATCGGAACCGGCGATCATCAGCACGAGGTCGTTTCCCGCCGCGATCGCGGACACTCCGTTCGCCACCGGATCCGCATAGGCGGGATCGCCGGATGACAACAGCATTCCGAGATCATCCGTCACCGCGACCCCGTCGAAGCCGAGCTCCTCCCTGGCGATCTCATGCCACTTTGCGGAAAGAGACGCCGGCGATGCGTCGACGGCCGTGTAGGCGAGGTGGCCGTACATCAGGAGGGATGCCCCGGCGTCGATCCCCGCTGCGAAGGGCACCGCCTCGGTCTCGCGCCACTGGTCGAGGCCCATCGTCGTGCTCGGGATCAGGTGATGCGAGTCGCCGGGCGCCGCACCGTGTCCGGGGAAGTGTTTGAGGGTGGAGGCGACGAACTGCTCCTGGGCGGTGGTCGCGGCGGACACCCGGTCGGCGGCGCTCGCCGGGTCGGTGCCGAGGGCACGGCCGTAGATGAAGGTCCCGGGATCTGCGGTGACGTCGGCGACCGTTCCGAAGTTCACCGTGATCCCCGCGCGCCCGACCAGCGAACCGCGGGCGGTGAACGCCGAGGTCGTCTCGGCGACCGGGAGGTGCTTCAACGACGAGGACGCCGGGTAGTCATCACCGTGCAGGCGCGACACGATGCCGCCTTCCTGATCGACCGCGATCAGCGGTGGGAGCTCTGGATCCACCGTCAGGGCCGTCGTCAGACTCTGCAGTTCGCCCTCGGTGGCCGGAATGTTGGCACCCATGAGGATGAACCCGCCGAGGCCGGACTCCATGTACGCACGGAGCATCGCCGGATCCGTCCCTGCCATATGCCCCATGACCACGGTGGACGCCTGCTCCGCCACCGACATCCCTCGCACGAGCGCGGTCGCATGGGCGGTTAAGTCACCGGGCTCAGCCGCCGTTGCGGCGACGGTCGGAGTCGTCGTCGGCACAGCGCTCGACGCCGTAGTCGCCGGTGAGACGCAGAGAACCGTGGTCGCGACGATGACGAGGGCACCGGCGGCCCATCGTCGGGGTCGGGACATGGTGACTTCTCCGCGGCGCCGCCGTGTCAGCAGCCGAGCGCGTCGGCGATGGGCACCGCCGACGCCGGGTCGCCGTTGCCGAAGCGGATCGTCCGCCCGATCGTGCACGGCCCGTGCAGCGATGCGGCGATGACGGCGGCCACATCGGCTCGAGACACCGCACCCCGCCCCGTGGGGTCGATCTGGATCCGTGAGGTCGGTTCGTCGAAGGTGAGCGCGCCCGGTGCGAGGATCGTGCCCTCGAGCCCGCTCGCGCGCAGGTGTTCGTCCGCAGCCCACTTGGCATCGGCGTAGGGGAAGAAGGAGTCGTCCTCGGGAACGCCGTGGTCCGCCGTCGACCCGAGCCACGAAACCATCACATAGCGCCGCACGCCGGCCCGCTCCGCCGCGTTCATGGAGCGTTTCGCGGCATCGCGATCGACCGCGTACGTGCGCTCCGGGGATCCGCCCCCGGCACCGGCGGACCAGACGACCGCGTCGTGACCGCGGATGATCTCGGCGAGTGCCTCGACGTCCATACTCTCGACATCGGCGACCAGTGCTTTCGCCCCAACGGCTTCGACGTCGGCGACATGGGCCGGGTTTCGGATCACCCCCGTCACCTCATCGCCTCGCTCGACGAGCAAGGGAGCGAGCAGGAGGGCGATGCGGCCGTGGCCGCCGAACACGAGGATGCGTGACATGCCCTCACCCTACGCGCCTGAGCTGACGTCGGCTCGGTCCGGCATCGCCGTCCGCGAGTTTCCGTTCCTCTACACTCGGGGCAAAGGTGCCGACCCGAATGGCATCTTCCCGGACACCAGGACGACGATGCCCACACCGCTGATCGAGCGTGAGATCACCCGACGCGTCTCCCTCACCACTGCACACGGAGCACTGAATCCGGAAGCCCTCGGTTGGTCGCGTACACCGTTGCACGACACATCCGGCATCCCCGGCCGCCGACATTGGGGGCGCAACAAGCGCTGGGAGTACTGGAACGTGATGTCGCCCTCGCACATCATCGCGTTCACGGTCTCGTGCGTCGACTACTTGGCGTTGCATGAAATCTGGGTCCTGGATCGAGCGACGGGCGAGGATGTCGGATCCACCGTGATCTCCGCCGGCGGACGCAGCGCGACGCTGCCTTCCTCGCTCGGAGAGGGGCCTGCCAGGGCGCGCACCCGTCGGCTCACCCTCGAGATCGATGACGCCGTCGACGGGACGCGTCTGCGGGGCAGCGCCCCGAGGCTGTCGTTCGACCTGTTCGCGGCGCGTCCGGTGGGTCACGAATCGCTCGGCGTCGTCGTGCCGTGGCGACGGTCAGAGCGCACCGCGCGGTTTCAGTACACGGTGAAAGACGTGGGTCGGCCCACGACGGGAACTGTCACGGTCGATGACATCGCACACGAGGTGCCCACCGGTAGTTGGGCGGTGCTGGACCACGGTCGTGGTCGCTGGCCGTATCGCGTGCACTGGAACTGGGCGGCCGGAAGTGGCATCGTCGACGGGCGGGTCGTCGGGTTGCAGCTCGGCTCGAAATGGACGGACGGCTCGGGGGCGACGGAGAACGCCCTCGTGGTCGATGGCCACCTGTCGAAGATCAGCGAAGAGCTGGTGTGGGACTACGACTCCGAGAACTTCCTGCGTCCGTGGCGAGTACACGGCGAAACCGCCGATCTGACGTTCTCCCCGTTCTACGACAAGCGTTCCCGCACCAACGCGGTCGTCATCGCCAGCAGAACAGACCAGTTGTTCGGAGTCTGGACGGGGTGGGCGCTGGACGATAGGGGAACGCGGGTGCGCGTCGACGGCATCGAAGGCTTCGCCGAGGATGTGCTCAACCGGTGGTGACGCGGTCGTCCGACGATCGCAGTGCTCGCTGGACACCCTCCGCGGCCGAGCGACCGGCACGGTTCGCACCGATCGTGCTCGCCGAGGGGCCGTAACCGACCAGCTGCACGCGGGGATCGACGACAGCGGTCGTGCCTCGCCCGTTCCGGTCGAGCTGGATACCTCCGGCCGCGCTGCGCAGGTGGAGAGGAGCCAGATGAGTGATCGCGGGGCGGAACCCCGTGGCCCACAGGATGACGTCGACCCGCTCGAAACTCCCGTCCGCCCAGCGCACACCGTCGGGTTCGATCCGCTCGAACAGGGGGCGTCGGTCGGCATACGCTCCGAGACGCTCGGCCTCGCGCTCCTGCGGGCGCAGCATGAGCCCGGTGACGCTGACCACACTCTGCGGAGGAAGCCCGGCCGCGACGCGCCGCTCGACGAGCGCGACCGCTGCGGCCCCCGCCTCAGGGGTGAAGTCGTCCTCCCGCCAGACCGGCTCCCGGCGGGTGACCCACAGGGTCTCGGTGATCGGCGCGAGCGCTCCGAGGAACTGCACGGCGGACGCTCCTCCCCCCACCACGAGCACGCGTTTGCCGATGAAGTGCTCCGGCCCCGGATAGTCCACGGTGTGCAGCTGCTCTCCGACGAACGTCTCCATGCCGGGGAAGTGCGGCAGGAACGGGTGCGACCAGGTACCGGTCGCATTCACGAGCGTGCGGCTCGTCCACTCCCCCTCCCGGGCTCGCACGACGAGCACTCCATCCTGGTCTTCCACGCGCTCGACGTGCACCGGGCGGAGCACGGGAAGCGCATGGGTCTTCTCGTATCGGGCGAAGGAGGCGGGCACGGCCTCGTTGGCGCGTGCACCGTCACGCGGCGGCGGAGTGTCGCCCGGGAGCTCCGCGACACCGTGCACGTCACGCATCGTCAGCGCGTCCCATCGGTGCTGCCACGCGCCGCCGGGCCGCTCGTCGGCGTCGAGGACCACGTGCGAGATCCCGAGCCGCGAGAGGTGGAACGATGCCGAGAGACCGGCCTGCCCTGCGCCGATCACCAGACTGTCGAGGATGCTCACGCCGACTTCAACGTCGCGGTCGGTGCGCTTGTTCCTGCACACTCCTGCCGCACACGAGGACGCGCCCGGGATGCTCACCCGGATTGGTGCTCGCGTCGATTCGTGTAGTACTCTTTTCAAGTTGCTCCGGCTGGTTCGGAACAGCGTCTGGGCCTGTGGCGCAGCTGGTAGCGCACCTGCATGGCATGCAGGGGGTCAGGGGTTCGAGTCCCCTCAGGTCCACCGAAAAGCCCCCGGTTCTCCGGGGGCTTCTTCCGTTCGCGGAGCCGTCCTAGCGCGCGTCCTCACGACCGTCAACCCGGTTCAGCCCGCGCACGGTCCGTCGTATCGTCGACACATCTCGACGAAAGGATGCGATCATGTCGAACCCGATCATTCCCCCGATTCCGCCGATCCCCGACGACGAGGACCGCGAGGGAGCACCCACCCAGGAAGTCGACGGTGAGCGCATCCTCGACCCGGACGTGGACGACGCGCTCATCGACAGCGCCGAGGCCGACCGCGTCGCCGCCGGAGCCGACGACGACGCCGACGACACCGAGGTCTGACCCGGCGACCGCCTCCCTCCCGGGCGATCACTTACACCTGGGCCCGTAGACTTACTTTCATGGCATCGGTGGCGGCGACGTGGTCCGGAAGGAGCTCATCGAGCGTCTTCCGAGGCGTGCTGTCGGGCGTGCTGCTCGTCGCTGCGATCATCGTCGGGCTCATCGGCATGCACACCCTGAATCTGCACGGAACCGCGGCGGCGGACGCCCCCGCAGCGGCGGCGATCTCGGGGGGCCACCCCGCGTCGATCTCGGGGGAACACCCCGCGTCGGTGCAACACGGCATCATGCAAGCACCCCCGGCCGGGAGCCCCACCGACACGACCCAGATGTCGTGCCCGGCGTGCGGAACCGACGATCACGTCAGCATGGCGATGATGTGCGTCCTCGGGCTCCTCCTCGCCCTCGTGCTCCTTCTCGTGCCGAGCCTGATCCGAGGCTGGCTCCAGCCACTCCTCCAGTCACGATTCCTTCCTTCCTTCCGCGCACAGGCCTTGCCCCGCGCTCCCTCTCTTCACGTTCTCTGCATCAGTCGCACCTGAGCAGTTGTCGAGCCCGCACTCCTCCGCCGGCTCCCGGCTTCTCACCTCGCGCGGCGCCGTCCGGCGCGCGCGCAACGACCATGCATATTGGAGATATCCCATGAAGATTCGTGCTGCGGCAACAGCCGCGCTCACCGTGTCCGCTGCCCTGCTTCTGTCCGGTTGCGGAACCGGCACCGACGACGTTTCCATGCCCGGCATGGATCACGGATCCGCGTCGCCCTCGACCGGCGTCAACGATGCCGACGTCATGTTCGCATCGATGATGGTCGTCCACCACGAGCAGGCGATCGAGATGAGCGACCTCGTGCTCGATGCGGAGGGCGTAGACCCCGCGGTGACCGACCTCGCCGAGCGAATCAAGGCCGCTCAGGGGCCGGAGATCGACCAACTCCAAGGGTGGTTGGGCGAGTGGGGTATCCGCTCGGACGATCGCGACATGAGCGGGATGGACCACGGGGACGGGATGATGAGCGAGGACGACCTCGCTCAGCTGCGCGCCGCCGACGGCCTCGAAGCATCCCGCCTCTTCCTCGAACAGATGATCGTGCACCATGAGGGCGCCGTCGAGATGGCGCAGGTGCAGGTCGAGGACGGAAACGACCCGGAGGCGATCGCACTCGCCGAGGCGATCATCGAGGCCCAGACCGACGAGATCCAGGAGATGAACGACCTCCTGGCCGCTCTCTGATCCCGCTCAGGGGCCGGTGTCGGCGTGCTCCGCTGACACCGGCCCCACCTCGTACGAAGGACTTCATCCTGAATCAGCCTCTCCGCACGACCACGCCTGTTCTCTCCGCCTCGCGCCGACGGAGATGGAAGCCATCCACGGCATTCGCCGCGCTGGCCGTCGCTGCGATCGCGCTTGCCGGATGCGCGGCTTCCCCTTCCCCCACCGATGTCGACTCAGCGGCGCAGGAGATACTCGCCGCGCACGGCCTCACCGGGCTCGAGGTCGGCGACGTCGTCGAGCGACTGGATGCGATGCCCGTCGCGGACCGGCCGGCCGATCTCCTTGCGTCCGTCGAACCGGACGCACTCGTCCTTCGCGATGCGAACGGCCGTGAAGGCCGACTGCCGTTGCCCCGCGACGCGGTGTATATCTCCGTCGCGCCGTTCCGTGATCAGACCCATGAGTGCCACTTCCACAGCCTCACGACGTGCATCGGCGAACTCTCCGACACCGAGGTGCGGATAACCTTGACCGCTGCTGACGGAACAGTGCTCGTCGACGAGACACGGCGCACTCAGGACAACGGCTTCACGGGTCTCTGGGTGCCTCGGGGCATCGAGGCAACGCTGAGCGTCGAGAGCGCGGGCTTCACCGGAGCGGTACCGATCTCCACCACGTCGCCGGATGACCCCACCTGCATCACCGACCTGCAGCTGCTCTGACCCGGAGCGTCGCCGGCAGGGTCTCTAGGTCGCCAGCAGCGGTGGCTGACCAGGGATGGAGATCGGGCGTGTCGCTCGATTCGAGTCGCCCAACCGTTCGACGTCCTCGAGCACCTCGAACACCGTCCCGTAGCGTGTCGCGAGCGGCAGATCGCGCAACCACGTGACCTCGACTTCGGTCTCGGCGAGTTCGTACACGCACGCTACCACGTGACGCGGATCGTTCGGCGAGTAGCGAAGGTCGTTGATCACCCACTCCGACGCCGTGATGCGGTTGAGCATGAAACGCGGATCCGGCAGTTCAGACATGTAGGCCCTCCAGGACTTCCTCTCTGAAGAGAGTGCGCCACGCAAGCGTGGCGCGGAAGCCCCTTGACACCACGCGCCGAGGGTGCCGTCGGCCTACGACCCGGACTCGGCAGACCCCGCCGAGGCGACCTGAGCCCGCCACCACGGCGTCTCGATGAAACCGCGCTTCATGAAGACCAGCTCCATCGCCGCGTTCCAGCCTCTGACGCCCTTGAGGTGCGCGATGGTCCCGGTGAGGAAGTCGTGCAGCGTCTCGGTGCTCGGCAGGATGATCTCGCAGTAGAGCGAGTTCTCCTCGAGCGCGGCCGCGAGGAATCGCACGGACACGTGCTGCGCCAGAGTCTGCGCCACGGAAGCGATCCGCGACGGCTCGACCCGCAGGATCAGCAGGGTCTCCGCGCTCATGCCCAACGCCGACGCCGGCACCATGGTCACCGTGGTCAGGCACCCGGCGTTGCGCATGCGCTCATAGCGACGGCGCACACTGCTCTCGTTCATGTCGAGCGTGTCGCCGATCGACTGGAACGACGCGCGTCCGTTGTGGCGAAGCTCCTCCACGATGGCACGATCGGCATCGTCGAAGTGCGTGGGATCACACGTGTTCGGCGCCGGCATGTACGACTGCGGGTCGCTCGCGGCTTCGGCATGGGCGTCGTAGAGCTGTCGCCCCCAGTCGAAGCTCACCTTGTAGGTGTGCACGACCAGGTCGCTGCGCCAGCGTTCGACTCCCGGAATGGCCTGCAGATCCGTGAGCACGTGTGCATAGGTCGCCGAGTCGCCGGGGATGACGACCTCCGCGAAGACGTCGAACTTTCCGGTGACCAGGGTCACGAACCGCACGTACGGCGAGCCGATCAGCGCCTGCGCGACGGTCAGCTGCGATCCGGGCGTGCAATTGATGCGCACGAAAAAAGTCTCGACGTGCCCTTCGCTGCCCAGGGTCGGCACGATGCCCACCCGGACCAGCCCTTCGGCGAGCAGTTGCTGTCCGCGACGGGTCACGGTGGAGACGGGGGCCCCCGCGAACTCCGCGATCGACGTCCAGCTCGCCCGGCCGTCCTGCTGCAGAGCGACGACGATCCGTCGATCGAGATCGCTCACTTCCCTCGTCAGGTGAACGCTGCTCATCGGGTCGGCGGGTACACCCGGTGCAGGAACGAGCGCACGGTCTTCGTCCACGCCTCTGCCTCCTCGATCTGCGGGGAGTGCCCCGATTTCTCGAACACCACCATCTCGGAGTCCGGGATGAGATCGGCGATCGTCTGGCTACACGATACTGGCGTGATCCAGTCCGTCCGCCCCACCGTGATGAGTGTCGGCACACCGATCTCCGGCAGCCGCGGCTTGAGATCGTAGTTCGGGAGGTTCACCGAGAAGGCGTAGTTGTGCGCGCGATAGCGATACGGCGTCGCCTGCACTTTGCGTTCGGTGGCCTCCGGGTCGTAGACGAAGTCGTACAACGGGAGGATCTCGCGCCAGCAGTCCTTCAGGTCCTCGTCGTCGTACACCTGCCCCACGTCGATGCGGTCGAACTTCTCCATGTCGATCGTGACGCGGTCGGAGGCCAAGGCGTTCTCGCGCGCGAGGTGGGCGTTGGAGTTGTCGGGCGACGTGTCGCGCAGCACGATCGCGGCCACGCGCTCCGGATACCGCAGGGCGTATTCCATCGCCATGAACCCACCGTAGGAGCCACCCGCCATCACGATCTTCTCGGCACCGATCCACTCCCGCAGCCCGTCGATGTCCGCAGCCCACTGTTCATGGCTGTAGATCCCCTCGCCCTCGCTCACCCCGCTGCCGCGTGCATCGAACGCCACGACGCGGTACTCGTCGGCGAGGCGGCCGAAGCTGGCGCGCGGTTCGGCGCGCGACCCGAGCCCCGGTGCGCCGTGATGGGTGATGATGACCGGCGCACCCTCTGGGCCCAGTACCTCGACGGCCAGGTGGTTTCCGTTGATCTCGACCCATTCGTGGTCACTGGTGGCTGCGGCGAACTCCGGGGACACCGGCGGGGTGGTCGTCATGGTTCTCTCTCTCGAATTCCGGGGCGTCAGAGCGCGATGGTGCAGTCGTCGAGGCTGCGGGGGAAGGAGGTCAACGGCTCGGCACCGGTGTCGGTCACGAGCATGCTGTCGCTGATGCGGTACCCGGCATGCCCCGGTACGTAGATGCCGGGCTCGTTCGAGACGACCATGCCCGCTTCCAACGGCGTGGGATCGCCGTCCTCCAGCCAGGGAGCCTCGTGCATGCCGAGGCCGATTCCGTGCCCCTGGCGGTGGCGGATGAACTCGCCCAGACCCGCATCGCGGATCACGTCGAGGCACAGCCGGTTCGCCTCACGGCATTCGAGCCCGGCGCGGATGGTCTCGCGTCCACGCAACTGGGCCGCATGGATCGTGTCGTGAAAACGGCGTTGCTCCGCTGTGGGCTCGCCCAACACGAAGGTGCGCTCGCCTTCGATGAAGCGACCACCGACTGCGCAGCCCAGCGACAGCATGAACGTGTCGCCGGCTTTGAGGCGGTTGACCGACGGAAGACCGTGCGGGAACGCGGAGTTCGCGCCCGAGTAGACGAGCCCACCGGCGAGCAACGCGGCCACCACCACGTTATGGTGCTCGGCGTACATGATGCCCGTGCCTGCCGCGGTGACGTGACGTTCGAGTTCGGCCTCGGTCGGCAGGTCTCCCCCGGCGCCGATGGCCTCCGTCACCAGCGCCACACCGGCGTCGAGCATCCGATCGGTGATGCGAGCGGCCTCGCGGTGCAGCACGACTTCTTCGGGGAACTTCACGAAGCGGGTGCGGGTGACCAAGTCCGACCCGACGAGGTCAGCACCGGGCATCGCTTCTCGTGCAGCCGCGAGTCGTGAATACGGCATGGTCGAGGTGAACCCCACCCGGCCCCGCGGTGTGACTGCACGGGCCAGCACCTCGAACGGTGCGACGACTCCGGGGAACTCGAAGAACGAGACCAGCTCCGCCCGGGAGGACTGGGACTGGGCGTACTCGCGCTCGAGCTCCGGCAGCAGCATGACGACCCTGCCCGTCGCTTCGAGCCAGACCGCCACGGGGCGCTCGGACGGATGGTGGAAGAAGCCGGTGAGGTACGCGATGTCCTCCGGACTGTCGGTGAGGAACGCGTCGAAGCCTTCCTCGGCCATGCGCTCGCGCACGCGTGTCTGCACACGGTCGAAGAACTCGGGTGCGAGTCGCTGGTCGAACTCGGTCATCACAGGCTCCTATCGGGCGAGGTGGCGCGGGTTGCGCGCGTCGTTGTAGGCGATCGAGAGCAGCGTGGCCGAGAGCACCAGGATCAGGATCGCGATCGAGGGGAAGAGCGTCAGCCACCAGGCGCTCACCATGGCACCGGCCTGCTGCGCTTCGTAGAGGATGCGCCCCCAGGACCAGGTGGTCGGATCCCCGAGGCCCAGGAAGGCGAGTCCCGCCGCCGAGAGCACCGCCCGCGACGCCGTCACGACCACCGAGACCACGACAACCGGGGTCACGGCGGGGAGGATGTGTTTCGTGATGATCCAGACCGGCGAGGTGGTCATCAGGCGCGAGGCATCGACGTAGGGCAGCCCGACGACGGTCAGCGCCTGTGAACGCACGAGTCGGGTCACTTCCGGCCACGAGAACGCCGCGACGACGAAGATGATCGTCGACGTGCTCGGCCCCACGAGCGCGGCGATGAGGATCATGAGCGGCAGCACCGGCAGCGAGAGCGTCATGTCGACGATCACGCTGATGACACTGTCGAGCTTGCGGAAGTAGGCGCCGAGCACGGCGATGATCGTGCCGAAGACGATCGCGATCAGTGAGGCGGCGACCGCGACGAGAACGCTCTGCTGCGTGCCCCAGATCACTTCGGCGAACACGTCGCGCCCGAGGGCGTCGGTGCCGAACCAATGGTCGCCGCTCGGCGGCCGCAGCACGTCGGGGCCGTAGCTGGCCGGATAGGGCGCGATCAGCGGAGCAGCGAGCGCGACGACGACGAGCAGGATCAGAAGGCCGAGTGAGATCATCCCGAGCGGGTCACGGCGGAACGCGCGCCAGGTGTGCGCGCTCGCCCGTTCGCTGCCCGTGGCGGTCGGTTCGCTCGGTGCGAGGGTCTCGGAGGAGGGCATCGGAGCGGTCATGAGGTCTTCACTCTCGGGTCCAGGTAGCCGTAGATGATGTCGGTGATCGTGTTCGCGACCACGACGGTGATGGCGAGCATGAGGAAGGCCCCTTGCAGCACGGGGAAGTCGAGCTGGGTGACCGCCTCGTAGATGCCACGGCCGATACCGGGGTAGGCGAAGACGGTCTCGGTGAGCACCGCGCCCCCGACCAGGAATCCGAGCTGCAGGCCGATCAGCGTGGTCGTGGGAAGCAGCGCATTGCGCAGCGCGTGCTTCCAGAGAATGCGGCTGCCGCGGATGCCGTTCGCCTTGGCCAGGAGGATGTAGTCCTCCCCGAGCGTCTCGATGAGTGTCGACCGCATGGTGAGCACGTACGAGCCGACTTGGATGAGCATGAGTGACACCGCGGGGAGGACGAGGTGCTGCGCGACGCTGAGGTACCAATCGAACCCGTAGGTGTTGTTGGTGTAGGCACCGCCGATCGGGAACCAGCCGAGGTTCAGCCCGAACACGAACAGCAGGAGGATCGCGACACTGGGGACGAACAGCGACTGTCCCGTGACCCCGACGACCTGCACGGCCCTGTCGATGAACCGTCCCTTGTGGGAGGCGGCGGCGACACCGAGCGGCACGCCGATGACGATGGTGAGCACCAAGGCTGTGACGGTCAGGAGCAGCGTCCACGGCAGCCGTTGCATGAGCACATCGGTCACCGGGATCGACTGCGTGAACGAGATTCCGAGGTTGCCCTGCAACAGCTGCCACATGTAGAGCCCGTACTGCACGATCAGGGGCTGGTCCAGCCCGTACTGCTCGAGGATGGTCGCCCGGATGTCGTCCGTCATGTTCGGGCTCGCCAGCGCCAGCGCCGGGTCGCCAGGGAGCAGACGCAGGAGCAGGAACGTCACGGTCACGGCGAACCAGATCGTGAGCAGACCTCGACCTGCGCGACGGAGAATGAACGATGCTCGGGACACCCGGGCGACCTTCCTCGAGAGTGCAGTGGTGGTTACTCGACCGGGTACGCGCTCGCGAGCGAGAGCGGGTTCACGATCGAGAGCAGTTCGCTCGGCTTCGAGATGAAGCCGGCCCATTCATCGCTGGCCGCGAAGAACAGATTCTGCGTGTACATGATGTTGTCGTAGACCTGCTCGTGCACGATCTTGTTCGCCTCGCGCATGATCGAGATCTTCTCGTCTTCCTCGAAGGTGACCATGCCCTCCTCGATCAGCGCGTTGAGGTCGGGGTCGTCCACGTGGGTGTAGTTGATCGCTCCGCCGGGGAGATACGAGAGCGCGAAGTTCGTCACCGGGTCGTCCATGATGGCGAAGTTGCCCGCATAGATGTCGTAGTCCCCCTCATTGGTCATGGAGAGGTAGGTGTTGCGCTCCGTGCCCTGCAGCTCGATCGTGATGCCGGCTTCCGCCGCGCTGTCCTTCACCATCTGCGCCCACTGGCTGGTCACGCTGTCCTGCAGCGAGTAGATCAGCCGGAACGAGAGGGGGAACTTGCCGCTCGCGTCCGCCGTGTAGCCGGCCTTCTCCATGAGGGAGCGTGACTTCTCGGGATCGAACTCGTACTCCTTCACCGAGTCGTCGTAGTACTTCGCGAGCACCGGCATCAGCGCACTCGAACCCGTCGAGACGGCCTGCCCCTGGAGCACCACGGTGCGGATCGCGTCGTAGTCGACCGCGTGGGCGAGCGCCTGGCGAACCTCGGTCTTCGCGAGGTCGGGCTTGTCCATGTTGTAGACCAGGTGGGCGTACCCGAGTCCCGGCGCCTCCATGACCTGCAGGCCGTCGGTGCTGCTGAGCTGTTCGACCTGCGCCGGCGGCAACGCGTTCGCGATCACGTCGATCTCGCCGCTCTGCAGCGCCAGGATCTCGGTGTTCACGTCGGGATACACGCGGTACACGACCTCTGCGGGTCCGGGCACTCCGCCCTCGACGAGAGGATAGTCCTCCACGCGCTCCAGGGTGTAGTGCTGGCCGACCTGGAAGTCGCTCATGATGAAGGGCCCCATGCCGACCCAGCCGCCGTCGCTGCCGTCGTTCGCGAACTCCGCGATCGACCCCTGCGGCTCGAACACGTGCTGCGGAACGACGACACCCCAGAACCCGATCTCCTCGATGATCGACGAGTCCGGCTGGGTGAGCGAGAGCTCGACCCTCGTGTCCGATACGGCGGTCGCGGTGTCGAGGTTGCCCAGCTGTCCGTAGAACGTGCCGGGTGCCTGGTCGCGCTTGACGGCGTTGAGCGTCCACGCGACGTCCTCGGCGGTCAGGGGCTCGCCGTCGCTCCAGGTCAGATCGTCGCGGATCTCGTAGAAGCCGGTGGTGCCATCCACGTAGCCCCAGTCGGTGGCGACATGCGCTTCCTTGGTGCCGTCGTCACTGATGCTCAGCAGATGCGGATACATCAGGTTCGTGATCCACGAGTCCGTGCGGCTGTTGCCGAGGACCGGATTGAAGTTCACGACGTCCGTCGTCGTGCCGATGCTGATCGTCTCCTCGCTGGGGCCGGAGGAGCCGGACGACTCCCCCGGTTCCGGCGCAGACGGGGCGCACGCGGCGAGACCGACGGCGAGAGCCGCGGCCGCACCGAGGGCGAGGAACTTGCTGTACTTCATCAGACCCAGACCTCCTCGAGTACGCGCAGGGTGTTCCCTCCGACGACGGCGCGAATCTCGTCGTCGGAGTAGTCGTGCTTCACGAGCCAGCCGATGATGTTGTAGAAGGCCTCGGCCGGGTTCTCGATGCCGTCGACGTACGGCTGCTTCTCGTAGTCGACGTTGGCGTGCGCCTGTCCGAGCGACAGGTTCGACGAGAACGCGTCGTGCAGGCCCACGTGATCGCCGAACAGCGTGTCGGGACCGAAGCTGACGTGCTCGAGGCCCACCAGGTCGACGCAGTACTGGAAGTGATCCATGACCGACTCCAGCGAGTGCCGCGGGTGCTGGGGCGAGATCGTCGTGTGCGGGGCCGCCTCGATACCGATCACGCCGCCGCGCTTCGCGCACTCGATGATCGTCTCATCGGTCTTCATGCGGTTCGTCGGCCACAGCCCGCGCGCACCGGCATGTGTGATGAACACCGGCTTGGTGGAGTGGGCGATCACGTCGAGGCACGTCTGGTCTCCGGAGTGGGAGATGTCGATCGCGATGCCGAGCTTGTTCATCCGCTCGACGGCGCGCTCGCCGAAGTACGTCAGACCGCCGTCGCCGCGCTCCTTGAGCCCACCGCCGAGCATGTTCGCCTCGGAATAGGCGATGCCCATCTGACGCACGCCGAAGCCGTAGAGGACGTCGAGGCGGTCGACCTCGTTCTCGATCATCGTCGAGGCCTCGAGAGCGAAGATGTGTGCGACACGGCCGGTCTCAGCGGCGTGGCGGATGTCCTTGATCGACTCGGCCTTGATCACGAAGTCCTGGTGCGCGAGGTCGGCCATGCGCACACCGAGGTCGAACAGCACGTCCTGGTACTTCCATCCGGCGTCACTGGAGATGCAGCAGGTGCCGTCCATGCCGTTGTCGAACACGGCCGTGAGACCCGAGCGGGCCAGGCCCTGGTAGGCGGTGGGTTCGCGGCCCTGGCGGATGTGGTCGCGCAGCTCGCCCATGTCCTCGGGGAACACCTGCACATGCTCGTGCAGGGAGATCACGGTCTCCTCGCGGAGCAGACGCTCGGTGCGTTCCTGCTGGGCGTCGCTCAGCCCGAGGTCATACGCCGGCACGCGGCCGATCTGCGGGGCGTAGCGGAACTCGCGGTAGTCCTTGCCGGCTTCGAGATAGTCGTACGCGGTGTAGCCGGTATACCGGCCAGCTTGTTCGAGCACGAATGCGCTCCTTCGGTTCGATGATGCGGGTGCCACTCCCGATCGACGAGCGGGAGATTCCTCGAATCTGAAGGAATTCGGCACAGAAGTCAACCCTCGTGATTATCTTCGGCTGAAATGTTTCCTGTTCGAAACATTTCAGAGCCAGGATGCTGGCATGATGGCATCCATGGAGAACACATCCGCCCCCCAGAACGCCGTGGTCCTGGACGTGAAGGGACTCACCGTCACCCTCACCGGCGAGGGACGCCGGCACCGCGTGGTCGACGACATCGATCTCGTCGTGCGACGCGGCGAGGTGTTCGCGCTGCTCGGTGAGTCAGGCTCGGGCAAGTCGATGACCGCACGCGCGATCATGGGACTCCTCGACGACGGAGACGTCGAGGCATCGACCATGTCGCTGAGCGGAACCGACCTCCTCTCCCTCTCCGCCGAGCAGCATCGACGCCTGCGTGGCGTGCGCGTCAGCCTGGTCATGCAGGATGCCCTTTCCGCTTTGAACCCGGTCCTCAGCATCGGCGACCAGATCATCGACCTCCTCCGCGCTCATCGCAGCATCGGCCGCCGCGCTGCCGAAGCACGCGCGGTCGAGCTGTTGACCCTCGTCGGTATCCCCACCCCCGACAAGCGCGTGCACGACTATCCGCACCAGTTCTCCGGCGGTCAGCGCCAGCGCATCCTGATCGCCATGGCGATCGCACTGGATCCTGATCTCATCATCGCGGATGAACCGACGACCGCGCTCGATGTGACGGTGCAGGCGCAGATCCTCGACCTGCTGCTCTCCTTGCGCGAGCGGCTGGGGATGGGCATCCTGCTCATCACGCACGATCTCGGTGTGGTGATGGAGGTCGCCGATCAGGTCGCGGTCATGCGCACCGGACGCATCGTGGAGTCAGGGTCCGCCGATGAGGTGCTGACGAAGCCGCAGCATCCGTACACGGTGCAGTTGCTGAACTCGATGCCGCGGGATGTGAGCGCCGCCGCAGAAGACGACGGTGGCGCCCCCATCCTCGAAGGACGCGGCCTGGAGCGCACGTTCCGCTCGGGCAGTGGTCGCCGCGCGCATCGCGTCGCCGCGGTCGCCGGTGTCGACCTCGAGCTCCGACACGGCGAGATCCTGGCAGTCGTCGGCGAATCAGGCAGTGGCAAGTCCACACTGGCGCGCATGCTCGTGGGTCTGGATTCCCCCGACGCGGGCACCCTGCGCTACCGCGATCAGGACGTGACCAAGGGACGACTGCGCGACCGGAAGATCCTGCGACGCGGAGTGCAGATGGTGTTCCAAGACCCGTACCTGTCGCTGAATCCACGGATGACCGTGCAGCAGATCATCGCGGAACCACTCGCCGCCACTCATACCGGGACACCGGCGACCCGACGTGCACGTGTCGCAGAGCTGCTCGAACTCGTGGGCCTGACTCCGGAGATGGGCTCGCGATTCCCCCACCAGTTCTCGGGCGGTCAACGTCAGCGGATCGGTATCGCGAGGGCGCTCGCCCTCGACCCCGACGTCCTGGTGTGCGACGAACCGGTGTCTGCGCTGGATGTCTCGATCCGCGCGCAGATCATCGACCTGCTGTGCGACCTGCGTGAACGCCTGGGCATGTCGATCGTCTTCATCGCACACGACCTCTCGCTCGTGCGTCATATCGCCGATCGCGTCGCGGTGATGTACCTGGGCAACCTGGTCGAGATCGGAGACACGGAAGAGGTCTACCGTCGTCCCGAGCACCCGTACACGCGGTCGCTCCTTTCGGCGATTCCCCCGCAGACGCGCGCCGATCGCGGCATGCTCGCCCGTCGCACACGGCTGACGGCCTGACCCCGACCCGGCGCCGGGTCAGCGGCTCGGTCGCACCGTGAGGTCGGTGATCTCCGCGTCGCGCGGGAGGTCGAGTGCGGTCAGGATCGTCGTGGCGACAGACTCCGGCGTGATGAATCGCTCGGCGTCGTAGTCCTGCCCCTCCTGCTGATGCACGCGCTCCTGCATCGGGGTGGCCGTACGCCCCGGGTAGATCGACGTGACGCGAACACCGTGCTGCGCCTCTTCGGCCCGCAGCGCATCAGCGAGAGCGCGGAGCCCATGCTTCGACGCCGCATAGGCGGACCAGCCGGCGTGGGCGCGGAGTCCCGCACCGGAGTTCACGAACACGATCTGTCCCTGCGACACACGGAGGACCGGAAGCAGGAGACGTGTGAGTTCGGCTGGCGCGACGAGGTTCACCGCGAGCTGCTGCTCCCAGAGCGCGGGCGGCAGGTCGGCCACCGCGCCGAGATCGACGACTCCCGCGACATGGATCAATGAGTCGATGCGATCCGGGAGCTGCTGCTTCGAGAGCGCCCACGACAGACGGCCCGGTTGCGCGAGGTCGCCGACGAGCACACGAACGCCCGGTAGCGCCGCCGCGACCTCCCGGGCACGCCCGGCGTCGCGCACGAGGGCGACCACGTCATCCCCGCGATCCCGAAGACGACGGGCGAGGACCGCTCCGATGCCGGACCCTGCACCGGTGATGAGGTGCGTGGGCATGTCAGCTGGCGTCTGCGGCGGGCTCGACCACGTCGATCGGAACGACGGGGCAATCCTTCCAGAGACGCTCGAGGCCGTAGTACACGCGCTCTTCCTGGTGGAAGACGTGCACGATCAGGTCTCCGAAGTCCAGCAGGACCCACCGGGCCTCCGCACGACCCTCGCGACGGACACGCTTGTGCCCAGACTCGATCAGACGGTCTTCGATCTCATCGGCGATAGCGGCGACGTTCCGCTCACTGTTCCCGGTGACGAGAAGGAAGATGTCGACGAGCGGGAGGGGCTCGGAGACGTTGAGCGCGACGAGGTCCTCACCGCCCTTGTCGACGGCGGCTTGTGCTGCGAGGCGCAGCATCTCTTCGGCAGTTTCAGGTGATTGCATCAAATCAATTTCGTGGTGAAGGCGATGACGAGAACGACGCCGATCGCGAGGGCGAGGCCGCCGGCGATGATGGCGAGGGTCACCATCAGTCGGTTCCCCTTCTCGGGGGCAGGAGGTCGGATGACCTCACCCGCGGGCTTGATGGTACTGATCGCCGAACTCGCGGCGATCGGTGTGGGCGAGGACGCCGGCGGGAGCTCCCCGTCGATGAGGACAGCGTCGATGTCCTTGCCATCGGTCGTTCCGAGTGCATGTCCTTGCGAGCCCATGCCCTGCGGGAGCTCATAAGACCCGGTGACCAGGATCTCGCCCGTGGACGCGACGGGCCCCGAGAGCGAACCCTCCCCCGGCGACGGGGTGAAGATCAGAGCGTTCGGAGCGGAGTGCTGCGAACCGGTGGAATCGCCGACGGCGAGCAGTTCGTCGAACGACGGACGGAACGGCGCATGTGCATCGGAGGCATCCGCAAGGATTCCCTCGCCGAACGCGGAGTTGACCGTGGGACGCTCCTCGATGGGTTCGTCGTCAGCACCCACATCGGCCAAGACATCCTCATCGGCCGCCTGGTCGTCGCCGTCGGTCGTGAGACCGAGAACGGCTTCGACGTCGTCGGTCACGGGCTGTTCGGCCGGTTCTTCCGTGGTTTCGGCTTCGGTTTCGGCTTCGGCTTCGGCTTCGAGGGGGACGTCGCCCACAGCATCCGCCGCGACGGACGCACTGACCGGCGCCACAGCGACCTCGTCGTCCGCATCATCGTCGTCGGCGTCGCCGGGCTCTTCGTTCACGGAGATGAAGGTCGGGATCCCCGAGACGATCTCCGCTGCCTCGTCCGCACCGGCCGTCGTCTCAGACGGCTCTTCGACGTCGGCCTCTTCCGTGACCTCCGCCTCCACGACGGGTACCGACGCGGTCCGGACCTTCTCGAGCTCACGCGCTTGGCGTCGGGTCAGCGGGGCTTCACCGCGCTTCGACTCGACGCTGCCTTCGTCGGCGTCGGGGGCCGACCGCGGTGCCGCGTCCGGTTCCGCCGCGGCGGACTCTTCGACCTCTGCGGGTGCGACGACAGGCGGGAGCGGGGGCGGGAGCGGGGGCGCGGGCGGTGCCGCTTCGGCCGCCGCAGCGGCTTCCTCCGAGGAGATCACCGGGGTGGAACCCGTCAACCGGATCTCTCGCAACTGCTTGCGCGTCAGCGGACCCTGCCCCTGCTGATCCGATGTACTCATGCCTTGCTCCGATACAGATGATGCTTCGCGATGTACTGTACGACCCCATCAGGGACCAGATACCAGACCGGCTGATCGTCGCGAACGCGTTCACGGCAGTCCGTCGACGAGATCGACAGCGCCGGCACTTCCAGTTGGCTGACGTTGTCGCTCGGGAGGCCGTCTGTGCTCAGGACATGTCCTGGCCGAGAGACCGCGACGAAGTGGGCCAACTCCCACAGCTCATCATGGTCCCTCCAACTGAGAATTTGCGCCACGGCATCCGCGCCGGTGATGAAGAAGAGCTCCGCATCCGGCCGATCCTTCTTCAGGTCACGCAGCGTGTCGATCGTGTAGGTCGGGCCCTCGCGGTCGACATCGACCCTGCTCACGGTGAACTGCGGGTTCGAAGCGGTGGCGATCACGGTCATCAGGTAGCGGTGTTCGCTCGGCGAGACGCCCGACTTCTGCCACGGGTGCCCGGTGGGGACGAAGACGACCTCATCGAGCCCGAAGGAGTTCGCGACCTCGCTCGCTGCGACCAGGTGGCCGTGATGGATGGGGTCGAACGTACCGCCCATCACGCCGATGCGCGGGGTGCGCGGGGTCGCAGCGTCGCTCATGGGGGCCTAGTGGCCGTGTCCCGCCTCGTGGCCGTCCTTGCCGTGCTTCGCCGCCCAGGCCTCCGCCTTCGCCGAGTGCCGGTTGGCGACGTTCTTGTAAGACAGGGTCACCAGCGCGAGGAAGGCGAACACGATCGCGGCGATGACTCCGAAGATCACCGTTTCGAGCGCGACGTTGCCGTGGTGCTCGGTTTCGGCAGCGGCCATCGCGATCTGTGCGACGAGGTTCATCCTGACTCCGTTTCGTGGCGTGCTGTTCGGGATCCTGTGAGGTACAGCGTCTCCCAGTCTAGCGCTCAGCCGCGGGTCTGCCCCGATCCACGCGCAAGCCATTTCGTGCTGGTCAGTTCAGCGAGGCCCATCGGTCCCCGCGCATGCAGCTTCTGGGTCGAGATGCCGACTTCCGCGCCGAAACCGAACTCGCCGCCATCGGTGAAACGGGTGGAGGCATTCACCATCACGACAGCCGAGTCCACCTCCGCGAGGAAGCGCTCCGCGTTGCGTGAGTCCGTCGTGATGATGGACTCGGTGTGACCGGTGCTGTACCGACGGATGTGGTCGAGTGCCTCGTCGAGCGAGTCCACCACCTTCATCGCGATATCGAGGCTCAGGTACTCGGTGGCCCAGTCCTCCTCCGTGGCGGGGATCACGTTCGACATGAGACCCGCCACCACGTCGTCACCGTGGATCGCGACACCCTCACTCTGCAGGGCGCTGGCCACCAGCGGCACGAGCCGCGGTGCCGCCTGTCGATGCACGAGCACCGTCTCCACCGCGTTGCACACGCTCGGCCGCTGCACCTTGGCGTTCACGACGATGTCGCGCGCCCACTCGTCAGGGGCGGTCTCGTCGAGCACGATGTGCACGTTCCCCGCTCCCGTCTCGATGACCGGCACGGTGGACTCCGTCACGACCGCCTCGATCAGGCCGGCGCTCCCCCGCGGGATCAGGACGTCGATGAACCCACGACCGTGCATGAGGGCCTTCGCGCCGTCGCGCCCGAAGTCGTCGACGGTCTGGATCGCCTCCGCCGTGAGCCCTGCCCGCTCGATCGCTCCGCGCATGACCTCGACGAGCACCGTGTTGGACTCGCGTGCAGCACTGCCACCTCGCAGCACCACGGCGTTCCCGGAGCGGAGTGCGAGCGCGGCGATGTCGACGGTCACGTTGGGACGCGCCTCATAGATCGCGCCGACCACCCCGAACGGCACCCGCACCTGTTCGAGGGCCACCCCGTTGGGCATCCGGTGCCCGCCCACCACACGGCCGACCGGGTCGGGCAGCGAGGCGACCTCGCGCACGGCCGCGGCCAGCGCGGCGACGCGCTTCTCATCGAGGCGCAGACGATCGATCAATGACTCCCCGATACCGTCCGCACGGCTACGTTCGATGTCGCGACCGTTCGCTTCGATGATGCGCGGCGCAGCTTCCTGGAGCGCGACGGCGATCGCTTCGAGCACCCGGGCCTTGTCGTCGCTCGTGAGGGCTGCGGTGGCTCGGGAGGCCTCTTTGGCGCGCTCCAGGCGCACCTGCGGGGTCTGGTCGGTCATCCGCCCAGTTTAGGAGGTGGCGGGTTCGAACCAGGTTCCTATTTCCGCACCGGAGAGTGCCTGATCCACCAGGTCGGCGCTGGTGACGAGGACACCGATACCCGAGGCCGCGGCGAGGCGCGCTGCCGAGACCTTGGTGGCCGCGCCGCCGGTGCCGACGCTGTTGACCACGGTCGATCCGAACTCCAGTCCAGTGAGGTCGGCGTCAGGCGCGACGATGTCGATCGGCTCGGCGTCGGGGTCCGTCGGAGGCTTCGTGTACAGCGACTCGATGTCGCTGAGCAGGATGAGCGCATCCGCCTCGATCAACTGGGCGACCAGGGCGCCGAGGCGGTCGTTGTCTCCGAACCGGATCTCCTGTGTGGCGACGGTGTCGTTCTCGTTCACGATCGGGAGGGTGCGCAGTCCGAGCAGACGCTCCATCGCACGTCGCGCATTGGAGCGCGAGGTGGGGTTCTCGAGGTCACCGGTCGTCAGGAGCACTTGTCCCGCGACGATGTCGAACGGGCGCAGCGATTCCTGATACCGATACAGGAGGATGTTCTGCCCCACGGCCGCCGCAGCCTGCTGCGTCGCGAGGTCGGTCGGACGCGCATCCAGCCGGAGGAACGGGATCCCGGACGCGATCGCCCCGGACGACACCAGCACGACCTCGGCACCGCGCGCATGGGCAGCGGCCAACGCCTCGACGATGACGGGGATCCGCCACGACGAGTCACCGCTGATCGACGACGAGCCGACTTTGACGACGATGCGGGACGCGGTCGCGAGATCCGCGCGGGTTCGTGCGGTCACTCGCCGTCCTCGCGGTATGCGGCGAGACGCTGTGCTTCGACCTCGGCACGCGCTTCCGCCTTGGCGTCCATGCGCTCGTAGTACTGCTCGCGGCGCTCCGACGTCGTCCGACGAGCGTTGGGGGCGAGGCGAGGGTCTGTTCCACGGGGAGCACTCATCAGTTCCGCGGCAGAGGACATGGTGGGCTCCCAGTCGAAGACGATGCTGTCGCCCTCGCCGATCACCACGGTCGAGCCCTGGACCGCGCCGAGGCGGAAGAGCTCATCCTCGACACCGAGCTTCTCCAGACGGTCGGCGAGGTATCCCACGGCCTCCTCGTTCTGGAAGTCGGTCTGCTGCACCCACCGCACCGGCTTCTCCCCCAGGATGCGGTACACGTTGCCGTACGTGCCGCCCTCGACACGGATGGAGAAGTCCTTCTTGGAGCCGCGCGGGCGGATGACCACGCGCTCCGGCGGCGTCTCGACCGCCGCTTCTGCGCGGTGCTTCTCGACAAGCTCACCCAGTGCGAAGGTGAGCGGACGCAGTCCCTCGTGCGAGACCGTGGAGATCTCGAACACCCGGAACCCGCGGGCCTCGAGGTCGGGACGCACCAGCTCAGCGAGATCGCGGGCTTCGGGGACGTCGACCTTGTTCAGCGCGACGAACTGCGGCCGCTCGAGCAGAGGGGTCTGCCCTGCGGGAACCTCGTAGGCGCCGAGCTCGGCGAGGATGACGTCGAGATCCGAGATCGGGTCGCGTCCAGGCTCCAGCGTGGCGCAGTCGAGCACGTGCAGCAGTGCGGAGCACCGCTCGACGTGACGGAGGAACTCGAGACCGAGCCCGCGCCCCTCGCTCGCGCCCTCGATGAGACCGGGCACGTCGGCGACCGTGTAGCGGAAGTCGCCGACCTGGACGACTCCGAGGTTCGGGTGGAGCGTCGTGAACGGGTATTCGGCGATCTTCGGGCGGGCCGCGGAGATGGCACCGATCAGGCTCGACTTGCCCGCGGACGGGTAGCCGACGAGAGCGATGTCGGCGACCGTTTTCAGCTCGAGGACGACGTCGCCCTCGTAGCCGGGAGTGCCGAGCAGGGCGAAACCGGGAGCCTTGCGCTTCGGGGTGGCCAGCGCAGCGTTGCCGAGTCCGCCCATTCCCCCCTTGGCGACCACGAAACGCTCGCCGGGGATGATCATGTCGATCAGGACGTCACCTGCGGTGTTCTTCACCACGGTGCCGACCGGGACGGGGAGCTCGAGCGTCTCGCCCAGGAATCCGGATCGGTGATCGCCCATACCGGGGCCGCCGTTGCCGGAGGAGCGGTGCGGCGAGTGGTGGTAGGAGAGCAACGTGCCGGTCTGCGGGTCGGCCACGAGGACGACGTCACCGCCGTCACCGCCGTTGCCGCCATCCGGGCCGCCCAGCGGCTTGAACTTCTCGCGGTGCACGGAGACGCAGCCGTTGCCGCCCTTACCCGCACGAAGGTGCAGTGTGACGGTATCGACGAACGTGACCATGTCCTGGTTCCCCTGAGTTCCTGTGTTGTTTCGGTGTGCAGATACACGGACGGGGCGAGCCGAAGCCCGCCCCGAACCGGATGACTAGTGTCGCGCTGAGATCACTCAGCTGCAGCGACGATGTTGACGACCTTGCGGCCGCCCTTCGCGCCGAACTCGACCGCGCCTGCGGCCAGAGCGAACAGCGTGTCGTCGCCACCACGGCCGACGTTGACGCCGGGGTGGAAGTGCGTGCCGCGCTGACGGACGATGATCTCGCCGGCGAGAACCTGCTGACCGCCGAAGCGCTTCACGCCGAGGCGCTGAGCGTTGGAGTCACGACCGTTACGGGTTGAGCTTGCGCCCTTTTTATGTGCCATGTCCTAGTCCCCTCGGGCTTACTTGATGCCGGTGATCTTGACGCGCGTGAGCTCCTGGCGGTGGCCCTGACGCTTCTTGTAGCCGGTCTTGTTCTTGTACTTCTGGATGATGATCTTCGGGCCGCGGAGGTTGCCGATGACCTCAGCCGTGACCTTGACCTTCGCCAGCGAGTCAGCGTCGGTGGTCACCGTGGCGCCGTCGACGAGCAGCACAGCGGCCAGCTCGATCTTCTCGCCCTGGGCAGCCTTGACACGGTCGAGCTGAACGATCGTGCCGACCTCGACCTTCTCCTGCCGCCCACCGGCGCGCACTACTGCGTAAACCACTTCATACCTTGTTTCGTTGGGGAGCACGTCGGCTCCGAGAATGTCACGGGAAGACTGTTGCTTGCATGCGTCGCAGGACGACGGGCGCGAACGCAAGGCTCTCCGCCTCAACCGACGAGGAAGACGCGGCATACGCACCAAGGGACTACTTTACCGGATGCGGGTCGGTGTCGCAAAGCCACGCCGACTCCGGCGGTTCTCGCTCGCGTTCAGCGTCCCGACCCGACGGCACGGTCGTAGGCTGACCAGGTGACCGTGCTCGTCGACGCCCCCCTCTGGCCCGCTCACGGACGCCTGTGGGCGCATCTGGTGAGCGATGAGAGCCTCGATGAGCTGCACGACTTCGCGAGGGCGCACGACGTCCCCGCGCGCGCCTTCGACCTCGACCACTACGACGTGCCGCAGGAGATGATCCCCCGACTCGTCGCCGCCGGCGCCCAGCAGGTGCAGGGCAAGGAGCTGGTGCGCCGGCTGATCGCGTCAGGACTCCGAGTCCGCGCCCGCGACCGGCGCTGACGGCTCGGAGTTCACCGACACCGGGGTACCGGTCAGCGCCGCCGTGCTCACCCGACGGCGTCCTCGACCCTGCCCCGGAGCCTTCGGCTCGGGAAGCGCGTCGAGCACCGAATCGAGAAGCTCTTCCGCGGGACTCTTGGGCCCCTTGCGATCCCCGCCGCGCTTCTTGCGTGCCTTCTTGGGGCGCTCCGCCGCCGCAGGTGCCTCGTCCGCTGCGACCGGCGCCGGCGTCTCCGCCGTCCCGTCCGCGGCGGGAGCGATGGTCGACGCCGCGATCTGAGCCAGCGCGGACTTCGCGCCCTCGGTGATGCTGTGGGTGACGTGCGGGGCCGCCGGAGCACTCTGGCTCTGACCGTTCCCGCCGTTGCCGCCGCGCTGGCGACGACCGCCCTGACCGTTTCCGTTGCTGCCGCCGTTGCTGTTGCCCGAGCGGTGCTTCACGACCGGATCATGATGCACGATGACGCCGCGGCCGGCGCAGACCTCGCACGCCTCGCTGAAGGTCTCGAGTAGGCCCAGACCGAGCTTCTTGCGGGTCATCTGCACCAGACCGAGCGAGGTCACCTCGGCGACCTGGTGCTTCGTCCGGTCACGGCTCAGGCACTCGATCAGACGACGGAGCACGAGGTCACGGTTGGATTCCAGCACCATGTCGATGAAGTCGACCACGATGATGCCGCCGATGTCGCGCAGCCGCAGCTGGCGGACGATCTCCTCGGCCGCCTCGAGGTTGTTCTTGGTGACCGTCTCCTCGAGATTTCCCCCCGAGCCGACGAACTTGCCGGTGTTGACGTCGACGACCGTCATAGCCTCGGTCCGGTCGATCACGAGCGACCCACCCGAGGGCAGCCAGACCTTGCGGTCGAGGGCCTTCTCGATCTGCTCCGTGATGCGGAAGGCATCGAACGGGTCCGTCTCGTCTTCGTACGCCTCGACCCGCTCGAGCAGATCGGGGGCGACGCTCTCCAGGTAGGCGCGGATCGTCTGCTGCGCGTCCTCCCCCTGGATCAGCATCTTCGTGAAGTCCTCGTTGAAGACGTCACGCACGATCTTGACGAGCAGGTCCGGCTCGGCGTGCAGGAGCGCAGGCGCCTGCTGGCTCTCGACCTGCTTCTGGATGTGCTCCCACTGCGAGGTGAGACGCTGCACGTCGCGCGTGAGCTGGTCTTCGGTCGCTCCTTCGGCCGCGGTGCGGACGATCACGCCGGAGGACTCGGGGAGGACCTCCTTGAGGATGCGCTTGAGGCGCGCCCTCTCGTTGTCGGGGAGCTTTCGGCTGATGCCGTTCATCGACCCGCCGGGGACGTACACGAGGTAGCGGCCGGGGAGGGAGATCTGGCTCGTCAAGCGCGCGCCCTTGTGTCCGACCGGATCCTTCGTGACCTGCACGAGCACACGGTCACCCGGCTTCAGCGCGAGCTCGATGCGCCGCGGCTGATTGCCCGTCTCGACGCCGTCCCAGTCGACCTCACCCGAGTAGAGCACGGCGTTGCGACCACGACCGATGTCGACGAACGCGGCCTCCATGCTCGGGAGCACGTTCTGGACACGACCCAGGTACACATTGCCGATCAGCGACGCATCCTGGTTGCGGGCGACGTAGTGCTCGACGAGGACGCCGTCTTCCAGCACACCGATCTGCGTGCGACCGTTCTTGGAGCGCACGACCATCTTGCGGTCGACGGACTCGCGGCGCGCGAGGAATTCGGCCTCGGTCACGACCGGACGACGACGGCCGGCGTCGCGTCCATCGCGGCGGCGCTGCTTCTTCGCCTCGAGACGGGTCGAACCCTTGATGGCCTTCGGCTCCGTGATGTACTCGACGACACGCTGACGCTGGCGCGGCTCGTCGCGCTGGTCATCCCCGTCAGAGCCCCCACGACGGCGCCGTCCGCGACCGCGCGGCGCGGACTCGTCTTGCGGCTGATCGCGGTCGGCGATGCGGTCGAAGACGCGCTCGCGACCGGGACGCGCCGGCAGCGGCACGATCTCGGGAGCGTAGAAATGCAGCTGGGTGGAGACCTGCGAGACGAAGACCTCGGGAAGCAGGCCCAGCGATACAGCGGTCACCGGAGCCGGCGCCTCGGGAGCAGCGGCCTCGGGAGCAGCGGCTTCGAGAGCAGCAGTCTCGGCGGCAGCAGCGGGCGCTTCCTCGACAGGGGGTTCGTCCGTCGAGGGCTTCTCCTCCGCCGGCTCCGTCTTCGCAACCTGCTCGTCCGCAGCGGCCTCGGCCTCGGCGCTCTCGCCAGCGTCGGAGGAGCTCTCGGCGTCGGTGCTCTCGGGGTCAGTGCTCTCGGAGTCGGTGCTCTCGGGGTCAGTGCCCTCACGTGCCTCGTCGTGATCGGCGGCGTCGCGTGCGACCGCATCCGCCGCGTCATCGGCGGCGGCCGCGGCGTCCTCGGCGGCGGCGTACCCTGCGGCGACATCGTCCGCGGCAGCGTCCGCGGCGGCATCGGCTGCGTCTGCGGCGGCCTCCGTTGCCGCGGCGGCGTCGCTCGAAGACCCGGTGAGCTCGTCGGCCTCCGGAGCAGCGGGCTCCGTCAGCGCATCCGCGGCGTCAGCCGGGAGATCGAGGGCAGGTACGTTGGTGTCATTGTTCTCATCGGCCATCTCTGGCTTACTCCCTGCACGGAGCACTGGGTGCTCCATGAAATCTCATGCGGTACCCGCGGGTTCCGCGAACTCACTCGGTGTGCGACCGGCTCATGGCTCTGATCGCGTGGGGCATAGGACCCCGAAGTCTGCGTCGACGCGTGTCGCGGCGGGGCCGTTCATCGCGTCACAGGCCATTATCGCACCAAGTGGCCCCGTTCATGGCATCAGGTCGTGACCAGCGCGTTTTCTCCGGCCTGTTGTCGTCCTATCCATAGCCGTCGCTGAGATAATCGCCCGTATGAGCGAGCAGCGCACCCGCCCCGTCTTCTATGCCGTGTGGTTGATCATCGCGAGCGTCATCGGGTGGTTCGCCGCTTTCGAGCTGACCGTCGAGAAGTTCGCACTGCTGGAGAACCCGAAGGAAGCCCTCGCCTGCGACCTGAGCCCCTTCATCCAGTGCAGCACGAACCTCGAGTCGTGGCAGGGATCGGTCTTCGGCTTCCCCAACCCGATCATGGGCCTCACCGGATGGATGGCGCCCCTGGTGGTGGGCGTCGCGATCCTCGCCGGCGCACGGTTCCCCCGCTGGTTCTGGGCGGCGTTCGGACTCGGCATCACGTTCGCCTTCGGCCTCGTGTGCTGGCTCATCGGCCAGAGCCTCTACGACCTTTTCGTCCTCTGCCCTTGGTGCATGGTCACGTGGGCGGTCACGATCCCCACCTTCTTCGCGACGATGGTCCATCTGACCCGCAACGGCACGTTCACCCGGAACGAGAAGGTCATGGCCCGCGCCGACAC
Source organism: Microbacterium sp. IO18 (assembly GCF_049099505.1). Classification (NCBI taxonomy): domain Bacteria; kingdom Bacillati; phylum Actinomycetota; class Actinomycetes; order Micrococcales; family Microbacteriaceae; genus Microbacterium; species Microbacterium sp. IO18. The sequence continues at coordinate 180,669 of NZ_JBMJAF010000001.1, read as the reverse complement.
GCTCATGCCGTGGGTGCCGCTCGCCACGATCGTCGCCTATGCGCTGATCATCCTCCTCGCACAGCTCCAGGGGCTCGACTTCCTGGGCGAGATGAGCAGGATCCTCTTCTGATCCGCGGTCTCCGCAGACGAGAAGCCCGCCCGCCGAGATTCGGCGGGCGGGCTTTTCGTCGGCGTGCGGGCGGACGGACTCAGTCGAACCAGATGCCGAGCTCGCGTGCCGCCGACTCGGGGCTGTCCGAACCGTGCACGAGGTTCTGCTGCACGGGGAGTCCCCAGTCGCGGCCGAAGTCTCCGCGGATCGTGCCGGGCGCGGCGGTCGTCGGGTCGGTGGTTCCCGCGAGCGAGCGGAATCCTTCGATCACCCGGTTGCCCGCGAGGCGGATCGCGACGGACGGGCCGGAGAGCATGAACTCGAGCAGCGGCTCGTAGAACGGCTTGCCCTCGTGCTCGGCGTAGTGCTCGGCGAGAAGGTCGCGGTCGGGCTCCACCAGGCGGATGTCGACGAGGGCGTACCCCTTCGCCTCGATGCGGGCGAGGATCGCGCCGGTGAGGCCGCGGGCGACGCCATCGGGCTTGACGAGGACGAGGGTTTCTTCGGTGGCCATGTCATTCACTCTCTGTCTGAGTCTCGGTCGTGGGAGCCGCGGAACGTCGTGCGTCCAATCGAGCCCCTCCGATGGTCGCATACGCCCACATGCCGCCGAAAATCAGGACGACCAGCAGGATCGCCGGCACGAAGAACGCCGACAGGGCGACAAGGGCCTGGACGACCCATCCGGCGGTGAGTGCCCACGGCTTCGTGATCATGCCGGCGATGAGGATGCATACGAGTGCGAGGACCGCCCCGCCGACGATCCCCCACCACTGCTCGATGCCCTCGGGAAGCTGTCGAAGCCCGAAGATCGTGAGCCCGACCAGGAACACCACGATCGCCTCGAACCCCAGCACGACGGGCGCGAGCTTCTGCACGAGGGTGCGCGGCGGCCGAGGCGAGCGCGCGGCAGGCGCATCGGCGGTCATGCGCGCCACCCCGACTTCCAGTCCTCTTCCTCGGCCAGGGCGATCGCCTCGCCGGCGAGCACGACGGAACCGGCGATGATCACGGCACGACGATCGGAGGATGCGGCCCACTCCCGGGCGGCGTCGGCGGCGTCGGCGAGCGAGTCATGCACGGTCGCGCGCTGTCCGGTCTGCTCGACGAGGTCGGCGATCGCATCCGCGTCGCTCGCGCGTTCGGACTCCGGAGCCGTGGCGAACACGTGCGCGGCCCGTGGTGCCAGCTCCGCGACGATGCCCGCGGCGTCCTTGTCGGCGAGTACGCCGAGCACCAGACCCCACTCATCGAAGTCGAAGCTGTCGTCCAGAGCCTGCGCGAGCGCCTTGGCACCGTGCGGGTTGTGGGCGGCATCGACGATCACGGTCGGCGCGATGCCGAGCAGCTGCAACCGGCCGGGCGAGGTCGTGCCCTGCAGGCCGTCGGAGATGATGTCAGGGGCGATCGCCTGAGACGCACCGCCGATCAGCGATTCCACGGCGGCGACGGCGAGTGCGGCGTTGTGACCCTGGTGAGCGCCGTACAGCGGGAGGTACTCCTCGGCGTATTCCCCGGCCAGTCCCCGGACGCTGAGCAGCTGTCCGCCGACCGCGAGCTTCTGCTCGGTGAGGCCGAACTCCTCGCCCTCGAACGCGATGGTCGCGTTGCGCTCGGCCGCCACCCGGCGCAGGACCTCGGCGGCCTCCGGGGGCTGCTGCGCGGATACGACAGCGGCACCTTCCTTGATGATGCCGGCCTTGGTCTGCGCGATCTCCGCGATCGTCCCGCCCAGGCGGTCCGCGTGGTCGATGTCGATCGGCGCGAACACCGCGACGTCGCCGTCTGCCGTGTTCGTGGAATCCCACTCACCGCCCATGCCCACCTCGAGCACCAGCACGTCGACGGGAGCATCCGCCACCGCGACGAAGGCCAGCACCGTGAGCAGCTCGAAGAACGTCAGCGGCGCGTCTCCCGCGGCCTCGAACTCGGCGTCCACGATGTCGACGAACGGCTCGATCTCGTCCCACGCATCCGCCACCGCCTCGTCGGAGATCGGCTCTCCGTCGATCATGATCCGCTCCGTGAAGCGCTCGAGGTGCGGGCTGGTGAACAGACCCGTCCGCAAGCCGTGCGCGCGGAGGAGGCTCTCGATCATCCGTGCCGTCGACGTCTTGCCGTTCGTGCCGGTGAGGTGCACCACGCGATAGGTGCGCTGCGGGTCGTCGAGGAAGGCGAGGATGCGCGCGGTGCGCTCCTTGCGAGGCTGCACCCACCGCTCGCCCGCCCTGCTCAGCAGCGCGTCGTAGACGGCATCCGCCCGTTCCCTGTCACTCATGCGCCTGCTCCGATCCTGGTGACGGCGATCGTGAAGTCGCCACGGTTGGCGTAGGTCCCGCTCGGGATGTCCGCCGTGAACTCGGCCGCGGGGAGCACGGCGTCGTCACGGTGAAGCGCGTGCTCCAACGCGAGGGTCTCCCCCGCGACATCGGCGACCTCGAAGGCGGCTGCCACCGCATCCGCGTCCTCGGCACTCGCGAAACGCAGTTCCAGTCGGATGCGGTCGCTGACGTCGAAGTCCGCGTTCTTGCGGGTCTCCTGCACGGCGCGGATGACGTCGCGGGCCAGTCCTTCGGCCTCGAGGTCGGGCGTCGTCTGCGTGTCGAGCAGGACGAACCCTCCGCTCGGGACGATCGCGAGTGCTTCGCCGTCGGGACGACCCGTCGTCTCGAGCACGAGCTCGTACTCCGCCGGCTCCAGCGCGATGCCGCCGGCGATGACCACGCCGTCCACCTCGTTCCAGTCGCCCGAGCGTGCGGCCTGGATCGCCTTCTGCACGTCCTTGCCGAGGCGCGGACCGGCCGCGCGAGCGTTCACACTCAGTCGGTGGTCGATGCCGTACTCGACCGCGGTCGTGTCCGTGAGCGGCACGACCTCGACGGACTTGACGTTGAGCTCCTCGCGGAGGATGTCCTCGAACTGTCCGAGCGTCCCCGCGAGCGGCGACACGACGGTGAGGCGCGCGAGCGGCAGACGCACGCGGAGCTTCTCCTTCTTGCGCAGGGCGTTGCCGACGCTGGAGAGTTCGCGGACCGCGTCCATCGCATCGCGGATCTCGTTCGCGGCCGGGTACTGCGCGTCGTCGGGCCAGTCGGTCAGGTGCACGCTGCGTCCGCCGGTGAGCCCCTGCCACACGCGCTCGCTGACGAGCGGCACGAGGGGTGCCGCCACGCGGGTGAGCGTCTCGAGCACGGTGTAGAGCGTGTCGAAGGCCTCACGGCTCTTCGGATCGTCCGTGACGCCGGTCCAGAAGCGATCACGGGAGCGACGGATGTACCAGTTGGTCAGCACCTCGGCGAAGTCACGCAGACGCGCGGAGGCCGTGGTCGAGTCGAGACCCTCGAGATCAGCACGCACCTCGCGGACCAGATCGCCGAGCCTGGCGAGGATGTAGCGGTCGAGGACATCCGAGGAGTCCGTGCGCCAGGACGCCTCGTACCCGTCGGCGCCGGAGGCGTTGGCGTAGGTCGCGAAGAAGTACCAGGAGTTCCACAGCGGCAGCAGGAACTCGCGGACGCCCGAACGGATGCCCTCCTCGGTGACCGCGAGGTTTCCGCCTCGCAGCACCGAGCTCGACATCAGGAACCAGCGCATCGCGTCGGAGCCGTCGCGGTCGAGCACCTCGGACACGTCCGGGTAGTTGCGCAGCGACTTCGACATCTTGTAGCCGTCGCTGCCGAGCACGATGCCGTGGCAGCTGACCCCCGTGAACGCCGGGCGGTCGAACAGCGCGGTCGAGAGCACGTGCATGACGTAGAACCAGCCGCGGGTCTGGCCGATGTACTCCACGATGAAGTCCGCCGGTGAGTGCGAGTCGAACCACTCCTGGTTCTCGAACGGATAGTGCACCTGCGCGTACGGCATCGATCCCGAGTCGAACCACACGTCGAAGACGTCCTCGATACGGCGCATCGTGCTCTTGCCCGTGGGATCGTCCGGATTCGGACGCGTCAGGTCGTCGATGTAGGGGCGGTGCAGGTCGATCTCGCCCTCGGGGTTGCGCGGCAGCGTCCCGAAGTCCCGCTCGAGATCCTCCAGGGACCCATAGGCGTCGACGCGCGGGTACTCCGGGTCATCGCTCTTCCAGATCGGGATCGGCGAGCCCCAGTAGCGGTTGCGGCTGATCGACCAGTCGCGGGCGCCCTCGAGCCACTTGCCGAACTGTCCGTGCTTGACGTTCTCGGGCACCCAGGTGATCTGCTCGTTGTTCGCGAGCAGGTCGTCCTTGATGTCGGTGACCCGGATGAACCAGCTCGACACGGCCTTGTAGATCAGGGGGTTCCGGCAGCGCCAGCAGTGCGGGTACGAGTGCTCGTAGCTCTGGAGCCGGATGAGGCGGCCGTGCTCCCGGATCAGGCGCACCAGCGGCGTGTTCGCCTCCATCCACAACTGACCCGCGACATCGGTGACGTTCGGGAGGAACCGGCCACCGTCGTCCAGCGAGAGGATCGTGGGGATGCCGGCAGCGCCCGCGACCCGCTGGTCGTCTTCACCGTAGGCCGGAGCCTGGTGGACGATGCCCGTGCCGTCGCTCACGGTGACGTAGTCGTCGACCAGGATCCGCCAGGCGTTCTCGGTGCCGTAGGTCTCGGCGTCGGCGTAGTAGTCGAAGAGGCGGTCGTACGTGACGTCCTGCAACTGCGCGCCACGCACGGTCGCGTCCACCGCGGCGAGCGCGTCCTCCGTGCTCTCGTAGCCGAGGTCCTTGGCATAGCCACCGAGGAGGTCACGGGCGAGGAGGTAGCGATGTGCGGACGACTCGATGGCGGCGTCCTCGGTCCCCGCCGTCTGATGGACGTCGGCGGCACCTGCCGGCCCCGCGGGGAGCGCCACGTACTCGATGTCTGGACCGACGGCGAGCGCGAGGTTGGTCGGCAGGGTCCAGGGCGTGGTCGTCCAGGCGAGGGCGCGGACGCCCGTGAGCCCGAGCGCCTCGGCCTTGGCTCCCGTGAGCGGGAAGGTCACCGTGACGGACGGATCCTGCCGCATCTGGTACACGTCGTCGTCCATGCGCAGCTCATGGGCGCTGAGCGGCGTCTCGTCTCGCCAGCAGTACGGCAGGACGCGGTATCCCTCGTACGCGAGGCCCTTGTCGTACAGGGTCTTGAACGCCCAGAGCACGCTCTCCATGTACCCGAGGTCGAGCGTCTTGTAGCCGCGGTCGAAGTCGACCCAGCGCGCCTGGCGGGTGACGTAGTCCTGCCACTCGCGCGTGTACGTGAGCACCGAGTCCTTCGCCTTCGCGTTGAAGACGTCGATGCCCATGTCCTCGATCTCCGACTTCTCGGTGATGCCGAGCTGCTTCATGGCCTCGAGCTCGGCCGGCAGACCGTGGGTGTCCCATCCGAAGACCCGATCGACCTTGTGGCCGGTCATGGTCTGGAAGCGCGGGAAGACGTCCTTGGCGTAGCCGGTCAGGAGGTGTCCGTAGTGCGGCAGGCCGTTCGCGAACGGCGGACCGTCGTAGAACACCCATTCCGGTGCGCCCTCACGCTGCTCGATCGAGGCGCGGAAGGTGTCGTCGGACTTCCAGAACGCAAGCACCTCTTCCTCGATCTGCGGGAAGCGGGGGCTGGGCGCGACGGAGTCGGCGGCGGGGCCGAAGGAGGAACGGGGGTAGGTCATCGTGTCTCGCAGTGTTCGTCGTGGCGGATGCTCCTGCGAGGACGACCCTCACGGACCGCGGTACCACCTCGCGTGCCACGCCGTACGACGCGACCACTCTCACTGCGGCTGTGACGGGCCTGCCCCGCTCGGTTCTACTGAGCGCCGCCCGGGGGCTGCACCGTTCTTCCGAGAGCTCCCCGGTGATGGCCGGATCGATGCTCGTCCCTCCAGTGTACGCGGCATCCGACCTCCGACGCTGTCCGTGGCAGCACCTACCCTCGAAGGATGGCCCGCACCTCGGAATCACCGGCCCCGCCCCGCGTGACCGCTCCCGACCTCCCGTCCGTCCTCGAGCAGGCCACCGCTGCGCGCAGTGCCGACATCCTGGGGTCGAGCCTCGAGCTCACCGGCACCGTCGACCTCGCCTACGCGACGCTCGAACAGTGCGCCGTGAGGGCCGATGCCGACGCCGTCGATCTCACCGGAGCGACCGTCATCGACGTCGACATGTCGGGCGCGCGGATCGCCTCACTCCGCCTGCGTGACGCCGGAGTGCGGCGGATGCGGATCAGCGGAGGACGCATCGGCACACTCGACCTGAGCGAGGCGCGTATCTCGGAACTCGACCTGCGCGACGTGCGCATCGACTACCTGAACCTCGGCGCGTCGAAGGTCACCGACCTCGAGATCTCGGAGTGCACCATCCGCACGATCGACATGCCCCAGGCCGAGCTCACCCGCGTGCGGTTCACCGCCACGTCGACCGAAGAGGTCGATTCCCGAGGCATGCGGGCGAAAGACCTCGATCTGCGCGGCCTCGACGCCGTCGCGTTCCTCGATGCCAACAGCCTCCGCGGGGCCACCCTCACCTCGTTCCAGGTGCAGCAGCTCGCTCCGGTGATCGCGGCGGGCATCGGCATCCAGATCAAGGACTGACGGGCGGTCAACGACCGGCAGCGCCGCCGGCATCGAGCAGCTCCCGAGTGAACGGGTGCTGAGGCGTCGCGAACACCGCCGCGGTGGTGCCCTGCTCGACGATCCGCCCGTCCTGCATCACTAGCACCTCGTCTGCGACCGCTCCGACCACGTCGAGGTCGTGCGAGACGAAGATCATCGTCAGCTGCCGTTCCTGCTGCAACCGTGCGAGCACCCGCAGCACCCGCTCCCGTACCGACGGATCGAGCGCCGAGACGGGTTCGTCGAGCACGAGCACCTGCGGATCCGCCGCGAGCGCCCTCGCGATGGCCGCGCGTTGCCGCTGCCCGCCGGAGAGCGCGCTCGGACGCCGCTCGGCGAGTTCCGGTGCGAGGTCGACCTCGGCGAGGAGCCCGGCTACGCGCGCCGGCCGCTGAGCGCGAGGCACTCCCCCGGCTTCCAGCGCCTCACGCAGCGAACGGCCGATCGTCCAGCGCGGGTCGAAAGCCCCGAGCGGATTCTGGTGCACGAGCTGCACCCTGCGCTCCGTGGTCCACTGCAGAGAGCCGGAGTCCGGTGCGTCGACGCCGACGATCATGCGCGCCAGCGTCGTCTTGCCCGACCCCGATTCGCCGACGATGCCAAGCGTCCGCCCGTCTTTCAGCGTGAACGAGGCGTCGATGACCGCAGGCACCGTGCCGAAGCTCCGTGACACCCCGTCCGCGATCAGCACCGGCGGGAAGTCGGCGGGGACCGAGGCTCGCGGTTCGTGGATCGTGGCCGCGAGGAGCTGCTTCGTGTACTCGTGCCGTGGATTCTCGAGCACCTCGGCCACCGGCCCGGACTCCACGATGACGCCGCCCCTCATCACCAGGACGCGGTCGGCGATCCGGCGGACGGCCGCGAAGTCATGACTGATGAACACGAGAGCTGTTCCGGCATCCGTGATCTCGCGCAGCAACCCGAGGACCCGCGCCTGCACGGTCGCGTCGAGAGCGGTCGTCGGCTCATCCGCCACCAGCACGGCCGGAACCGCAGCGAGCGCGGAAGCGATGAGCGCGCGCTGCCGCAGCCCGCCGGAGAGTTCGTGCGGGTGCTGGCGGGCACGGCGATCGGGATCCGGCATCCACACCTTCCGCAGGAGATCCCGCACCCGAGCCGCCCGCTCCGCGCGTCCGCGGACGAGCCGATGAAGGAGCAGCGGCTCGGCGATCTCGGTTCCGATCCGTCGCAGAGGATCGAGAGAGACCAGTGCATCCTGGGAGACGAGGGCGATCCCGGCGCCGCGCACCGCACGCCACGCGTGCTCCGTGAGCCCGGCGGTGTCCGTGCCGTCCACGATGAGCTCATCCAGCGCGACGTCGGCCTCCGCGGGCGTCAGACCCAGCAGTGCGCGTGCCGTGAGGGACTTGCCCGCCCCGGACTCCCCCACGATCGCGATGCACTCTCCGCGGTCGACGGTGAAGGACACGTCGTCCACGACCGGCTCACCCTCGAAGGAGATGCGCAGACCCCGCACCTGCAGTGCAGCGCTCATGCCGTCCTCCCGTCTCCGCGCGCGCGGAGGATGCGCCCGACCACGGTCGCCGAGACGACGGTGAGGGTGATCGCGATGCCAGGGAAGACCGAGATCCACCATGCCTGCCCGAGCACGTTGCGGCCGCCCGCCAGCATCAGTCCCCACTCCGGTGTCGGCTCGGACGGCCCGAGACCGAGGAAGCTGAGCCCCGCCGCGGCGAGGATGCTCGACCCGATGCCGATCGTCGCCAGCACGCTCAGCGCCCCGAGCACACCGGGAGCGACGTGTCGCAGGAAGGCCGTCGCTCGCGGCACCCCGAGGATGCGCGCAGCCTCCACGTGCTCGGCGGCCCGGAGGGTCTGCGTCTGCACCCGTGCCAGTCGGATGTACACGGGAACCGCCGCCAGCGTCACCGCGATCGCGATGTTCACCGTCCCCGGGCCGAGCACCGCGACGACGACGAGCGCCACGAGGAACTCGGGAAAGGCCATCAGGATGTCGTTCACCCGCATCACGGTGGCGTCGACGCCCCGCGGCGCGACCCCCGCGAAGGCTCCGAGAAGCAGACCGACCGTGAGGGCGACGACGGTCGCGAGCAGTCCGATGCCGAGGGAGCGTCCGGCTCCGTACACGACCCGGGAGTAGACGTCGCGCCCGCTCTGGTCGGTGCCGAACAGGTGCTCCGTGCTCGGCGGGAGCAGGGCGGATCGCACCTCCGTCTGGAGGGGGTCGTGGGTCGCGAGGGCAGCGGGCCAGAGCGCCGAGAACGCGATCACGGCGAGGACGGCGACGGCGGCCCACAGCAGCACGCGTTGCGCCCGCTTCATCGGGTGCCTCGACGGGTGCCTCGACGGGTGCCTCGCGACGGAGCCGCGACCACCCGGGGATCGATAAGCGGATGCACGAGCTCGACGACGAGGTTCACCACGACGAACGCCAGGGCGCTCAGCAGGATGATGCCCGTGATGACGGGAAGATCGCGGTCGTTGATCGCGGCGAGCGTGACCCTGCCCAGACCCGGGCGCGCGAACACGGTCTCCACGAGCACGGCACCCCCGAGGACGGATCCCGTGAGGTACGCGGTCAGGGTGACGCCGGAAGCGGCGCCGTGTCTGAGCCCGTGCCGCAGCGTGAACCACGAAGGGCTCGCCCCACGGGCCCGGACGGTCTCGGCGAACGGCATGCGCTCCGCCTGCACCAGTCCGTCGCGCAGCACCTGACTCAGCAGCGCAGCCACGGGAAGCGCCAGAGTGATCGCCGGCAGCACGAGGGTGGCGGGGTTACGGGCACCCGACACCGGGAACCAGCCCAGCCCGAAGGCGAAGACACTGAGCAGGACGAGCCCGATCCAGAACACCGGCGAGGAGAGGATGACCAGCTCGATGCCGGCGGCGACCGTGCGTCCGACCTGCCCGCGGACGAACACCGCCACGGCGAGCGCGAGGACGACGGCGATCAGCAGCGCCAGCACGGACAGCTGCACCGTCGCACCGAGTTGACGCCCGATCACCTCGGTCACCGGCATCCGCAGCTGGTACGACTCCCCCAGGTCGCCCCGCGCGAGCTGACCGATGAAGCCGAGGTACTGCTCGAACGGTGGTCGATCGAGCCCGAGATCGGCCCTGATGCCGTCCTTGACCGCTTCACTCACCTGCGCCTGGGGTCCCAGCATCACCGACACCGGGTCTCCGGGGACCACCCGGAACGCGAGGAAGGCGACGGTCGCCGCACCCCACAGGACGAGCACGACGGAGGCGGCGAGGCCGGCGATGCGGACGAGAGCAGTCTTCACCACTCGTGCCCTCCGCTCAGCCGGTGGTTCAGCCGACCGTCACATCGTAGAACAGCGGCCGACCGTAGAGGTCGTACTGCAGGCCCTCGACGCGGTCGCCGACAGCCGTGATCGCCGAGGGGCTGTAGAGCGGCACGATGGCCGTGTACTCGGCGTTCCACTGCTGCAGCTGCGTGTACAGCTCATTGCGCTGATCCTGGTCGCTGGTCGCCACGGCCTGCTCCAGCAGTGCGTCGATCTGCGGGTCGCTCACCTGCGACGCGTTCTGGAATCCGTCGGTGTGCAGGTGGCTACGCAGGAGATCAGGGTCGACGCCCGAGAAACCCCAGTCGGTGAGGTCGAAGGTCTTCGGCTCGTACTGCTCGTTGTACGCACCGGGCTCGAGCACCTCGCGCTCGACCTCGAAGCCGATCCCCTTGAGGTCGGACTGGATCGCGTTCGCGAGAGCGGCACGGTCATCCGGCACCGGGGTCCAGGCGATCCAGCGCACCGAGAGCCGCTCGCCGTCCTTCATGCGGATGCCGTCGGTGTCGCGTGCGGTCCACCCGGCCTCGTCGAGGAGCGTGTTCGCGGCGTCCTGGTCGAACGGCCAGCTGCCCTCGAGCGACGAGTCATAGCCCGGGGTCGTCGAACCGAGGATGCTCCATGCACGCGGGAACTGGCCGAAGTAGATCTCTTCCACCGCGGCGTCGATGTCGATGCCGCGGGCGAACGCCTGACGCACCTTCTCGTCGGCGAACACCCCGTACTTCTCGTTCAGGTAGAGCGAGTACGGCAGACCGGGGTACTCGATCGAGTCGACCGTGATGCCGTCGCCGAGGTCTTTCGCGAGGTTCGGCGGGATGTTGCTGGCGAGGTCGGCCTCACCGCTCGTCACCACGCCGGTGCGGACGGCGGCCTCCGGCTGGATCTCCACGCGGAGCGTCTCGAACTTCGGGGCCTTCGTATCGTGCGGACCCCACGCGTAGTCGTCGTTGCGGGTGTAGACGATCTCCTGATCCGGGGTGTACTCGGTGAGTTCGAACGGACCGGTGCCGACGGTGATGTCGGGCCCGCCCGCCTTCAGCTTGTCCGCCGAGGTCTCGAGGACGGCCGGCGAGTAGAAGCCCAGCTGCGGCGTGCTCGCGGCCTGCAGGAAGGGGGCGTACGGCTGCGTGAAGGTCACCGTCACCGTGTGCTCGTCGACGACTTCGGTGCCTTCGTAGAAGTCGGCGCCGAGCATGCTGGCCGCCTGCGCGGACGCGGTCTCGGGGTCGACGATGCGGTCGAAGTTCGCCTTGACCGCGGCGGCGTCGAACTTCTCACCGTCGGTGAAGGTCACGTCGTCGCGGAGGGTGAACGTGTACTCGGTGCTATCGTCCGAGACGGTCCAGTCCTTCGCGAGCCAGGGTGAGAAGGATCCGTCGTCCTCCTGGAACACGAGCGAGTCGAGCACCGCCCGCTGCACCATGCCGGAGACGTCGAGCTGACTCACCTGCGGATCCATGTGCCCGGCCGAGAGGTTCGCCCCTTCGATGGACCAGACGAGCTCTCCGCCGTCCCCGTCGGAACCGGGGGTGGCGCAGGCGCTCAGCACCAGAGCGGTGGTGGCGGCGAGCGCGGCAAAGGGCAGCAGGCGGCGCGCGGGGTGTGCGGGCATGACGATTCCTCAGAAAGAACGGGTCGGGGTGCTCCCATCCTACGGCGAATTGTTGGACTGGGTCGATATGCCAGGTCGGCCGCTCTCCGGGACGCTCGGTAGACTGATCGGCACACCCACACTCAGGCACGCTCACACAGTGCCGCATACATCGTTCGAGGAGACCTTCCATGCCTGCATCCGAATCGACGCAGAACCAGATTCCCGACAAGCCCGTTCTCGAAGGCCTCGAAGCGAAGTGGGACTCCACGTGGGCGGAGCAGGGCACGTATCTGTTCGACCGCCTGCGTGCGGCACAGGCCGGCCGTGAGGGCGTGTACTCGATCGACACCCCGCCGCCGACGGCCTCCGGCAGCCTGCACATCGGCCACGTGTTCTCGTACACCCACACCGACGTGAAGGCGCGATACGAGCGCATGCGCGGCAAGACCGTGTTCTACCCGATGGGCTGGGACGACAACGGCCTGCCCACCGAGCGCCGTGTGCAGAACTACTACGGCGTGCGCTGCGACCCGTCCCTCCCCTACACCCCGGACTTCGTCCCGCCGTTCGAGGGCGGCGACAACAAGTCGAGCCGTGCCGCCGACCAGCAGCCGATCAGCCGTCGCAACTTCATCGAGCTCTGCGAGCGCCTCACGATCGAGGATGAGAAGCAGTTCGAGGCGCTGTTCCGCCAGCTCGGGCTGAGCGTGGACTGGACGCAGACCTACCGCACGATCTCGGACGACACGATCCGTCAGAGCCAGCTCGCGTTCCTCCGCAACATCGAGCGCGGCGAGGCCTATCAGGCCCTGGCCCCGACCCTGTGGGACATCGACTTCCGCTCCGCGATCGCGCAGGCCGAGCTCGAGGACCGCGATCAGCAGGCGGCCTATCACACGATGGAGTTCCCCTTCGCCGACGGCTCGGGATCGATCGCCATCGACACCACCCGCCCGGAGCTGCTCCCCGCCTGCATCGCTCTCGTGACGCACCCGGAAGGGCCCCACAAGCACCTCATCGGCACCAAGGTGAGGACGCCGTTCTTCGGTGCGGAGATCGAGATCCACGGTCATCACCTCGCCCAGCCCGACAAGGGCACCGGCGCGGCGATGGTCTGCACCTTCGGTGACGTGACCGACATCGTGTGGTGGCGCGAGCTGCGGACCACCGAGGACCAGCCGCTGCCGAACATGACCACGATCGGCCTCGATGGCCGCTTCCTGCCCGAAGCACCCTCCTCTGTCGCGAACAGCGACGCGATCGCCTGGTACGCCGAGGAGCTCGCGGGCAAGACCGTCTTCAGCGCGCGCAAGGCGATCGTCGAGAAGCTGCAGGCGACCGGCGACATGACCGCGGTCGGCAAGCCCTTCAACCACGCCGTCAAGTTCTTCGAGAAGGGCGACCGTCCGCTCGAGATCGTCTCCACGCGTCAGTGGTACATCCGCAACGGCGCCCGTGACGGCGAGCTGCGCGACAAGCTCCTCGCACACGGTCAGGAGCTGGCCTGGCACCCGGAGTTCATGCGGGTGCGGTACGAGAACTGGGTCGGTGGCCTGACCGGCGACTGGCTGGTGTCCCGTCAGCGCTTCTTCGGCGTGCCGATCCCCCTCTGGTACGCCCTCGACGAGAACGGGGAGCGCGACTACGACCGCGTGCTCACCCCGGATGCGGCGACGCTCCCGATCGACCCGACGACCGATGTGCCGGCGGGGTACACCGAGGACCAGCGCGGTGTGCCGGGCGGGTTCGAGGCCGAAGCGGACATCCTCGACACCTGGGCGACCTCGTCGCTCACGCCGCAGCTGGCCGGGGGTTGGCAGCGCGACGAGGAGCTCTGGCAGCTCACTGCGCCGTTCGATCTCCGCCCGCAGGGACAGGACATCATCCGCACCTGGCTCTTCTCCACGATGCTGCGTTCCACGCTCGAGGATGACCGGACGCCGTGGCGCAACGCCGCGATCTCCGGCTTCATCGTCGACCCCGACCGCAAGAAGATGTCGAAGTCGAAGGGGAACGTCGTCACTCCCGCCGACGTGCTCGACGCCCACGGCTCGGACGCGGTGCGCTACTGGGCCGCATCGAGCCGCCTCGGCATGGACGCCGCCTTCGACCCGCAGAACCCCACGCAGGTGAAGATCGGCCGCCGTCTGGCGATCAAGGTGCTCAACGCCGCGAAGTTCGTGCTGTCGTTCCCCGTGCCGGAAGGTGCGCAGGTGACCCACGCACTGGATGCGTCGATGCTGACCGCGCTCGACGACGTGGTCATCGAAGCCACGAAGGCCTTCGACCGGTATGACGCCGCGCGGGCCCTGGAGCTCACGGAGGCGTTCTTCTGGACGTTCTGCGACGACTACCTCGAGCTCGTCAAGGAGCGTGCCTACGACCAGACCGACGTGGGGCAGGCATCCGCGGCACTCTCGCTGCGGCTGGCGCTCTCGACGCTCCTCCGTCTGCTCGCCCCGGTGCTCTCGTTCGCGACCGAGGAGTCCTGGTCGTGGTTCGAGGAGGGCTCGGTGCACACGGCCGCGTGGCCCACGCCCCTCGGCATCGACGGCGATCCGGCGGTCCTCGCCGCCGCGAGCGAGGCGCTGATCGGCATCCGTCGTGCGAAGACCGAAGCCAAGGCGTCGCAGAAGACCCCGGTGTCCCGCGCCGCGATCTCCGCGCCTTCCGTGAAGCTCGACGCGCTCCGTGCAGCGGCGGATGATCTGCGTGCGGTCGGCCGCATCGCCGAGCTCGAGTTCAGTGAATCGGAGGAGTTCGCGGTCACGGCGATCGAGCTCGCCCCGGTCGAGGCATCCTGATGCAGCTCGGTACGCGCTGGGCCGCAGGGTCGGAGGCTCCGGCCTCGGTGCCCGCCTCCCTCCGGGCCGCCATCGCGGAGGTGGAGTCGAAAGGCTTCACGGGCCACTGGACGCTGACGTGGCTCGAGGGCCGCGCGATCGCAGAGCTCGATGCCGGCTGGGAGGTCTTCCAGGACCGCTCCGGCGAGATCATCGCGCGCCCCTTCGAGGACTGACGCGAGACCCCCGTGCAGCGCCGAGACCCCCCTGCTGACCGCGTAGGCAGCAGGGGGTCTCGGCATTCAGCGGGGGCGTCGGCGCGTGTCCGGACGAGTCAGCGGCGGGGAGCCCCCAGCTGCGCGAGCAGGTGGTCCACCGCGCGGGGATCGTGTCGGCGCGCCTGCTGTTCGCGAAGGAGGTCGAGCGCGAGCACGCGCTTCTGCGCACGTCGGGCAATCCGGTGCTCGACGTAGGCCGTGAGGCGGTCGGCCAGCTTCAGCAGCCCCCGCTCGGTCTGCGTCGGCGCCGTCAGGTGAAGTGTCGCACTGGTCATGATTCCTCCACAGCATCGTCGGTCGAGCCCTGCACCGCGGTCGACGGCGTCGGCAGGTCGAAGAGTTCCGCGCGGAGCGATACCCGCCGCACGTCGGGTCCGGTCTGACCTCGGTAGCGCTCGATGGCACTCTCGACGACCGCCTCGAGCTCCTGCCGGAGGGACATCGCCTGGTCGGGAGTCATGTCGAGGTGGGTCGTGATCGTGATTCCCACCTCGCTCCAGGCCTCGGGCACCTCCGACTGCGGGCGGTTCAGGTACGACATCAACGTCTCATGACGCAGGCGGAAGAACTCCGAGGTCACGATCTGTGCCGCCGCGCGATTGGCCGGCGACGTCATGTCATCGGGCCCGGGCACGTCGATGCGCCCCTTGGGCCGCTCCCACCAACGCTCTCGTGCGGTGCCGCGCCCCTCGACCTCGCGGATCAGGTCATGGGCGGCGAGAGCGCGGAGGTGATAGCTCGTGGATCCGGAGGTCTCTCCCACGAGGGCCGCGAGTGAGCTGGCGGTCTGCGGGCCGCGTGAGGCGAGCAGGTCGAAGATCTTCACTCGGAGCGGATGCGCCAGAGCCTTCAGTGCACCGGCGTCGAGGGTGCGTACCTGCGTCTCGTTCGTCATGCATGCAAAGATACTCTTGCAAAGATTTCTTTGCAAGTACTTCTTTGCAAGGTTTCCTTTGCACTCCCGTCTAGGCTACGGCAGCACGGGCCGCGACGAACGCCGCGACACATCTCTCCACCTGCTCCGGCGTGTGCGCCGCCGAGAGCTGCACCCGTATCCGCGCCAGGTCGCGGGGGACGACCGGGAAGCTGAAGGCGGTGACGTAGACCCCCCGCTCCTGCATCTCGCGAGCGATCCGTGCTGTCTTCGCGGCGTCCCCGAACATCACCGGGACGATCGGATGCTCACCGGGAAGCAGGTCGAATCCCTCGGCTTCCATCCGCTCGCGGAAGAGCGCCGCGTTGCTGCGCAGACGCGACCGGAGGTCTGCCGAGCCCTCCACGAGATCGAGTGCGGTCAGGGTCCCGGCGACGATCGCGGGCGCGAGCGTGTTCGAGAACAGGTACGGGCGCGAACGCTGACGCAGCAGCGCGACGATCTCCGCATGCGATGCGACGTAGCCGCCGGATGCTCCGCCCAGGGCCTTCCCGAATGTTCCGGTGTAGATGTCGACGCGGTCGGCGACCCCGCACAGCTCCGGCGTCCCCCGCCCGTTCTCGCCCACGAACCCGACGGCATGGGAGTCGTCCACGAACACCAGGGCGTCGTAGCGCTCGGCCAGGTCGCAGATCGCAGCGAGGGGTGCGATGTAGCCGTCCATCGAGAAGACCCCGTCGGTCACGATGACCCTGTGCCGCGCATCCGACGCCGCCCGCAGCTGCTCCTCGAGGTCGGCCAGGTCACGGTTGCGGTAGCGGAGCCTGCGCGCCTTCGAGAGCCGGATGCCGTCGATGATCGACGCGTGGTTGAGCTCGTCCGAGATGATGGCGTCCTCCGCGGAGAAGAGCGTCTCGAACACTCCCCCGTTCGCATCGAAGCACGACGAGTAGAGGATCGCTTCGTCCGTCCCGAGGAAGTCGGCGAGACGGCGTTCGAGCACGAGATGCTGCTCCTGCGTACCGCAGATGAAGCGGACGCTCGCGAGCCCGTAGCCCCACTCCTGCAGTGCCCCGGTCGCCGCAGCCAGGATGCGCGGGTCATCCGCGAGGCCGAGGTAGTTGTTCGCGCAGAAGTTCAGCACCTCCGCGCCGTCCGCCGTGATCTCGGCACTCTGGGGGCCGCGAATGCCACGCTCATGCTTGGTGAGCCCGGCCTCCTCGATGGCCGCCAGCTCTCCCGCCACGTGGTCCTTGAAGGTTCCGTACATCACAACTCCGTCCAGTCGAGGATGATCTTGCCTGTTCCCGCTGACTCCGCCGCAGCGAAGCCCCGTCGCCAGTCGCGCACCGGGACGACGTCGGCGATCACACGTCCGATGGCATCGCGCAGGGTCGCGCTCGTCTGGAGCATCGCTCCCATCGCGTTCCAGGTCTCGAACATCTCGCGACCGTAGATCCCCTTGATCGTGAGCATGTGGGTGACCAGCTTGCCCCAGTCGATCTCGAAGCCACTGCTCGGCAGACCGAGCATGGCGATGCGCCCGCCGTGGTTCATGTTGTCGATCAGAGCCGGGAGCGCCGATGCCGCGCCGCTCATCTCGAATCCGATGTCGAAGCCCTCCCGCATGCCGAGGGCCTGCTGCGCGTCGCGGACGTCCCGCACCGAGACGTCGACGACCTCGTCGGCACCCATCCGGCGAGCCATCTCCAGCCGCGGGGCGCTCACATCGGTCGCCGCGATGAAACGGGCTCCGGCGTGCCGGGCGACGGCGATCGCCATGAGTCCGATCGGGCCGCAGCCCGTCACCAGAACGTCTTCGCCGACGAGCGGGAAGGTCAGCGCCGTGTGGACGGCGTTCCCCAGCGGATCGAAGATCGCTCCGAGCTCCGGTGTCACATCGGCGTGATGCACCCAGACGTTCGCGGCGGGCAGCGCGAGGAACTCCGCGAAGGCGCCGTCCCGCTGCAGCCCGAGGCCGATCGTGCGGATGCACATCTGACGACGACCTGCTCGACAGTTGCGGCACGTGCCGCACACGATGTGCCCTTCTCCCGAGACGCGGTCCCCGACTGCGATGTCGTGCACCGAGGGTCCCACCTCGACGACCTCGCCGTAGAACTCATGGCCGGGGATCAGCGGGGCGGCGATCGCCGAGGCCGCCCAGTCGTCCCAGCGGAGGATGTGCAGGTCGGTGCCGCAGATCCCGGTGCGCAGGACCCGGATCACGACCTCATCGGGGCCGGCGGTCGGGTCCGGACGCTCGACGAGCTCCAGCCCGGCACCCGGTGCGTCCTTGAACAGTGCCTTCATGCTTCCGATCCCACCGCATCCGACCATGTAGAACAATCGCCATCGTCTGCAGTGATCATTTAGCGAATGCTAATGTTTTGCGGATGGAGCTCCATCAGTTGCAGATCCTGCGCGAACTCGGCGCGCTCGGAAGCGTCACGGCCGTGGCCGACGCCCTCCGGGTCACCCCCTCCGCGGTCTCGCAGCAGCTCACGGCACTCCAGAGAGGCTTCCCCACACCCCTCACCAAGAAGCAGGGACGGACCCTCTCCCTCACGCCTGCGGGCGCGGTCCTCGCGGCGGCGGCGACCGAGGCGATCGATGCCATGGCCGCAGCCCGGCATGCCGTGGAGGAATTCGAGGACTCCCCGACCGGGGTCGTCAGCGTCAGCGGATTCCACAGCGTGGGGCAGGCCCTGTTCGGACCGTTGTTGCGCGAGTTCACGGGCGACGCGTCCGCACCGAGCGTGCAGGTGACCGACGAGGATGTCGCACAGAGCGAGTTCCCCGCATTGACAGCGCGCTACGATCTCGTCCTGGCGCATCGCATGGAGCATTCGGCACCCTGGCCGACAGCGGGGATGCGGAGTCTGACGCTCGTACGCGAGCCCCTCGACGTCGCCCTGTCGAAGTCGCACCCGCTCTCCACCCGGTCGACCCTCATACCGGCCGATGTCGCTGGGGAACGGTGGGTCACCAGCCGCATCGGCTACTCCCCCGACGACGTGCTCCGCGCCGTGTCCGCCGTCGCCAGCCGGCCCGTCGAGATCCATCACCGCATCAACGACTACGGTGCCGTCTCCGCCGTCGTCGCCGCCGACGGGGTGCTCGGGATGCTGCCGCGATACACGTCGCGCAGCGTCGACGACCGGGACATCGTGCGCATCCCGCTCGAAGGGGTGAGCACCCATCGGATGATCGACGTGCTCGCACGTCCGGAGAACCTGCGTCGACGCTCGGTCCGCACGGTCGTGGAAGCACTGCGGCGGGTGATGACGCGCCTGAGCGAAGACGGTTCCTGAGCCTGCGCAGGTCGATGGATAGGCTCGGAGGATGACCGACGCCACGAACCCGTTGCTGCAGCCGTCGCCCCTCCCGTACGGCCTCCCCGACTACCCGGCGATCCGGCCCGAGCACTATCTCCCGGCGTTCCAGGCGGGGTTCGACGAGCAGCTCCGCGAGATCCAGCGCATCACGATGGTCCGGTCGATGCCGACGTTCGAGAACACCGTGGAGGCTCTGGAGCGCTCCGGCGAGTTGCTCGACCGCGTCGCACACGTCTTCTACACCGTGAGCTCAGCAGACGCGACGCCGGAGATCCAGGAGATCGACGAGCAGCTCGCGCCGCTCATGGCCGCACACCAGGACGCGATCACGCTCGACGGCGCCCTGTACTGGCGGATACGGCAGGTGTACGAGCAGCGCGATGCTCTGGACCTCGACGCCGAGCAGCGGTATCTGGTGGAACGTCATCACCGGGAGATGACGCACGCGGGCGCGGGCCTGGACGACGAGGCCAAGACGCGGCTGACCGCGCTGAACCAGCGGCTGTCCACTTTGACCAACACCTTCGAGCGCAACCTGCTCAACGACACGAACGACCTCGCCATCGTCTTCGACTCCGCGGCCGAGCTGGAGGGTCTGAGCAGCGGTGAGCTCTCAGCGGCCACACGTGCGGCGGCCGACCGCGGGCTGGAGGGGAAGTTCCTCATCACGCTTCCGCTCTTCACCGGGCACCCGGCGCTGGCCCAGCTGCGCGTGCGGGAGTCTCGACGTCGCATCATGGCGGCATCGCTCGCACGCGCTTCCCGAGGAAACGCGAACGACAACCGTGCCGTGCTGACCGAGATCGTGCGGCTGCGCGCGGAGCGAGCGGTTCTGCTGGGGTACGAGTCGCATGCCGCCTACGTCACCGCCGACGAGACGGCCGGTACTCCGGACGCTGTCGAGCAGATGCTGCGTCGTCTCGCCGGCGCCGCAGCGCGGAATGCGCGCGAAGAGCGGGCGGCGCTCCAGGCGATCGTCGACGAGACCGAGCCTGCGCCGTTCGACGTCGAAGCCCACGACTGGGCGTTCTACACCGAGCGGGTCCGCACCGCGCGCTACGACATCGACTCCCGCGCCCTGCGCCCCTGGTTCGAAGCGGAGCGTGTCCTGCAGGACGGTGTCTTCTATGCGGCGACGCGGCTGTACGGCGTCACCTTCGCCGAGCGTGAGGATCTCATCGCCTACCACCCGGGTGCGCGGGTCTTCGAGGTGCGCAACGCCGACGGCTCACCTGTCGGCCTCTACGTGCTCGACCTCTACACGCGTGACTCGAAGCGCGGCGGCGCCTGGATGAACGCGATCGTGAGTCAGTCGCGACTGCGCGGCACGGCTCCCGTCGTCGTCAACAACCTGAACGTGCCGCTGCCGGGCGACGGGGAGCCGACCCTGTTGACGCTCGACGAGGTGACGACGCTGTTCCACGAGTTCGGGCATGCCCTGCACGGACTCTTCGCGCGCGTGACGTACCCGCACTTCGCGGGGACGAACGTGTTCCGCGACTTCGTCGAGTTCCCGAGCCAGGTGAACGAGATGTGGATCCTGTGGCCGGAGGTCCTCGACAACTACGCGCGTCATCATGAGACCGGCGCCCCTCTGGATCCCGCGATCGTGGAGCGTCTGCGCGCCACCGAGACGTTCGACCAGGGGCACGCGACGAGCGAGTACCTGGCTGCTGCCTGGCTCGACCAAGCCTGGCACCGGCTCGGCACCGACGCGAAGGTCATCGACGTCGCCGCGTTCGAGGCTGCCGCGTTGGCCGACATCGGCCTCGATGACCCCGCGGTGCCGACGCGCTACTCCTCCACCTACTTCGCCCACGTGTTCTCCGGCGGATACAGCGCGGGCTACTACTCGTACATCTGGAGCGAGGTGCTCGACGCCGATACCGTCGAGTGGTTCCGCGACAACGGCGGTCTCACTCGTGGCAACGGCGACCGGTTCCGCGAGCGGCTGCTCGGTGTCGGGGGCTCGAAAGATCCTCTCGCCGCCTACCGTGACTTCCGTGGACGCGACGCCGAGATCGCACCGCTCCTGAAACGGCGGGGACTCAGCGACGGAATCGTGGGACGCTGACCGCTTTCGTGCCTATCGCGACGATCCCCGCGCCATGCCGATACTCCTCGACGAGGATGGCATCATCGGTCCTCGACGATGGTCTCGCTCGACGGCGTCGTCCAGGGCGCCGGGCGTCCGGTCACGCGCTCTTGCGCTTGCGCTCCATCACGATGGTCGGCGGCGCGCCCTCTTCGACGGCCGCCCGAGTCACGATGACCTTGGCGACGTCTTCCGCCGACGGGATCTCGAACATGATGGGTCCGAGGACATCCTCGAGGATCGCGCGGAGGCCACGCGCGCCGGTCTTGCGCTCCACGGCGAGGTCGGCGATCGATCGCAGTGCGTCCTCTTCGAACTCGAGCTGCACACCGTCGATCTCGAACATGCGCTGGTACTGCTTCACCAGCGCATTGCGAGGCCCCGTGAGGATGTCGATCAGGGCGTCCTGGTCGAGGGGCGAGACGTTCGTGACGACGGGGAGACGCCCGATGAACTCGGGGATCAGGCCGAACTTGTGCAGGTCTTCCGGGAGCACTTCGCTGAAAAGATCGAGGTCCTTGCCCTTGTCATGCAACGGGGCGCCGAAGCCGATGCCGTGCTTGCCGACCCGCGCCGACACGATGTCTTCCAGGCCGGCGAAGGCTCCCGCGACGATGAACAGGACGTTCGACGTGTCGATCTGCAGGAACTCCTGATGCGGATGCTTGCGTCCGCCCTGCGGGGGCACCGAGGCCACCGTGCCCTCGATGATCTTGAGCAGTGCCTGCTGCACACCCTCGCCCGAGACATCACGCGTGATCGACGGGTTCTCCGCCTTGCGGGCGATCTTGTCGACCTCGTCGATGTAGATGATGCCCTGTTCGGCGCGCTTGACGTCGTAGTCCGCGGCCTGGATGAGCTTGAGCAGGATGTTCTCGACGTCTTCACCGACGTAGCCGGCCTCGGTCAGCGCCGTGGCATCCGCGACGGCGAAGGGAACGTTGAGGCGCTTGGCGAGCGTCTGCGCGAGATAGGTCTTCCCGCAGCCCGTCGGGCCGATGAGGAGGATGTTGCTCTTCGCGATCTCGACCTCTTCGGCGCGCTGCTCCGCCGTCTGAAGTGTGCCGTGCGCGCGGACGCGCTTGTAGTGGTTGTAGACCGCGACCGAGAGAGCGCGCTTCGCAGGCTCCTGGCCGACGACGTACTCCTCGAGGAAGGAGAAGATCTCACGAGGCTTGGGCAACTCGAATTCCGCTGCCCCGTCGGCGGACGACTCCGCCATCCGCTCCTCGATGATCTCGTTGCACAGCTCGACGCACTCGTCGCAGATGTACACGCCGGGGCCGGCGATGAGCTGCTGGACCTGCTTCTGACTCTTTCCGCAGAAAGAGCATTTGAACAGGTCAGCGCTTTCACCGATGCGTGCCATGCGCGTCCTCCTATGGGGGGATCAGAGATCGTCCTTCGAGCCTAACCGCTGCATGTGACACAGGGCCGCATTGGCGCGGACACGTCGGAAGCCGGACGACGTTGCGGCGTCTCGACCGGTGCGCACCGGTC
>NZ_JBMJAF010000001.1:0-158151 GCF_049099505.1 Microbacterium sp. IO18 | reverse complement strand
GACCGGTGCGCACCGGTCGAGACGCCGCAGCGTTCGGAGAGATCCGCGGACGCGGATCAGACCATGCTCTTGGTGTGCCAGACAGTCTTCACCTCGGTGAAGGCACCGATCCGCTCCGGGGAGGCGACCACTTCCCCCGGGGTGAGCACGCGCTTGAGCGTGTCGGCGGCGGCGATCTGCATGTCGACCCAGTCGAGGTCGCCCGCGCCGGCCAGATCGAGGGCGTTCACGTCCTGATGCGAGGCGAGCCACGGGGCGATCTCGGCCGGCGAACCGGTGAGCACGTTGACGACGCCGCCGGGGACGTCGCTCGTGGCCAGAACCTCCGCGAGGCTGATGGCCGACAGGGGGTGCTGCTCACTCGCGACGACCACGACGGTGTTACCCGCGACCAGAACAGGCGCGACGACCGAGACCAACCCGAGCAACGACGAGTCCTGGGGGGCGACGATGGCCACCACACCGGTCGGTTCCGGTACGGAGATGTTGAAGTACGGACCGGACACCGGGTTCGCATTGCCCGCCACCTGGGCGTACTTGTCGCACCATCCGGCGTACCAGACCCACAGATCGATCGCCTCGTCGACCTGAGCGGCAGCAGCGGACGACGAAGCCCCCTCCTGCGCCACGATCTCGTCGATGAACTGCGCCCTGCGGCCTTCGAGCACCTCGGCGACGCGGTACAGCACCTGCCCGCGGTTGTAGGCGGTCGCACCCGACCAGCCCTTCACCGCGGCACGCGCGGCGACCACGGCATCGCGGGCGTCCTTGCGTGACCCCTTGGCGGCGTTCGCGAGGAACGCGCCCTTGGGTGAGAGCACCTCGTAGGTGCGTCCGGACTCGCTGCGCGGGAAGGCGCCGCCGATCGCCAGCTTGTACGTCTTCGGAACGGTCAGACGCTTGCTCATGCTGCGGCTCCCTTGAGGTAGGCGGTGAGTCCCTGACGTCCGCCCTCGCGGCCGTACCCGGATTCCTTGTAACCGCCGAACGGGCTCGACGGGTCGAATCGGTTGAACGTGTTGGCCCAGATCACACCGGCGCGCAGTCGATCGGCTACCGCGAGGATGCGCGATCCCTTGTCCGACCAGATGCCGGCGGAGAGGCCGTACGGCGTGTTGTTCGCCTTCGCGATCGCCTCCGCCGGGGTGCGGAAGGTCAGCACCGACAGCACAGGGCCGAAGACCTCATCGCGGGCGATGCGGTGCGACGCCTCGACCCCGGTGAAGATCGTCGGAGCGAACCAGAACCCCTGTTCGGGGATGGCGCAGTCAGCGGTCCACCGCTCCGCGCCCTCCGCCTCACCGATGTCGCTGAGCTCGCGGATCCGCGCGAGCTGCGCGGCGGAGTTGATCGCACCGATGTCGGTGTTCTTGTCGAGGGGATCCCCCAGCCGCAGCGTCGACAGGCGAGTCTTGAGTCGGTCGACGACCTCGTCGTGGATCGACTCCTGGACCAGCAGACGGCTTCCGGCACAGCACACATGGCCCTGATTGAAGAAGATGCCGTTCACGATGCCCTCGACGGCCTGATCGATCGGCGCGTCGTCGAACACGATGTTCGCCGCCTTGCCGCCGAGCTCCAGGGTGACCTTCTTGGCGGTTCCTGCCACGGCCCGGGCGATGTCACGACCGACCCCCGTGGAACCGGTGAAGGCGACCTTGTCCACGTCGGGGTGGCGCACCAGCGTCGATCCGGTCGCGCCGGCTCCGGTCACGATGTTCACGACACCGGCCGGAAGGTCGGCCTGCTGCAGGATCTCCGCGAAGAGGAGCGCCGTCAGCGGGGTCGTCTCGGCGGGCTTGAGCACGACGGTGTTCCCGGCCGCGAGAGCGGGCGCGATCTTCCACGCGAGCATCAGCAGGGGGAAGTTCCACGGGATGATCTGTCCGGCGACGCCGAGCGCGCGCGGGTTCGCCCCGAGTCCGGCGTGATCGAGCTTGTCCGCCCACCCTGCGTAGTAGAAGAACCAGGAGGCGACGAGGGGCACGTCGACGTCGCGGCTCTCCTTGATCGGCTTTCCGTTGTCGAGGCTCTCGGCGACCGCGAGTTCACGGGCGCGCTCCTGCACGAGGCGGGCGATGCGGAAGAGGTACTTCCCGCGGTCGCGTCCGCTCATCTTCGACCACGTCTTGTCATAGGCGCGGCGCGCAGCGGCGACCGCACGGTCGACGTCCTCGTCGCTGGCGGAGGCGATCTCGGCGATGTGCTTCTCGCTCGACGGCGAGATCGTCGAGAAGGACGAACCGGAGCCGTCGACGAACTCGCCGTCGATGAACAGACCGTAGCTGTCCTTGAGGTTCAGGATCGCGGTGGACTCCGGTGCCGGAGCGTATTCCAGAAATGACATGTTCGTCTTCCCGTCAGTCGATCGTGACGTAGTCGGGGCCCGAGTAGTGGCCGGAAGTGAGCTTCTGACGCTGCAGGAGAACGTCGTTGAGGAGGCTGGAGGCTCCGAAACGGAAGAGGTGCGGCTGCAGCCACTCCTCGCCCACCGTCTCGGCGACGGTGACCAGGTACTTCACCGCGTCCTTCGAGGAGCGGATGCCACCGGCGGGCTTCACACCGATCTTCTCCCCGGTCCCGCGATACCAATCGCGGACGGTCTCGAGCATGAGCAGCGTCGTGGGGAGCGTCGCGGCTGGCTGGACCTTGCCGGTCGAGGTCTTGATGAAGTCGCCACCGGCAAGGATGCCGAGCCAGGACGCGCGCTTGATGTTGTCGTACGTGTTCAGCTCACCGGTCTCGAGGATCACCTTGAGAGAGGCGTACGAGCCGTCCTCACGCCGGCAGGCTTCCTTGACCTGGGCGATCTGGTCGAACACGAGCCCGTAGCGGCCGGAGAGGAATGCCCCGCGGTCGATGACCATGTCGATCTCGTCAGCGCCGGCGGCGACCGCCTCAGCGG
Source organism: Microbacterium sp. IO18 (assembly GCF_049099505.1). NCBI lineage: Bacteria > Bacillati > Actinomycetota > Actinomycetes > Micrococcales > Microbacteriaceae > Microbacterium > Microbacterium sp. IO18. The sequence goes on along the minus strand of NZ_JBMJAF010000001.1, from coordinate 155,246 downwards.
TGTCGGCGAGCTTGATCGCGAGCGACGAGCGCCCACTCGGGAATGCCGTGGCCACCGCCGCGACCGAGATCAGACCGTCGTCGGGGTCGCCGTGCAGACCGCCGAGCGCGCTCACCGCGTCGCCGACCATGTCGCCGTAGACGCAGACAGCAGCAACGCGCGGTGTCGACGGATCGGCGGCATCGGGGGTCTTCGCCTTGGCGACGAGCGAGCGCACCTTGCCGGGGGTGTCCGCTCCCTCCAGCGTCGTGAGGTCGATCAGCTTGATGATGGTGTCGAGCGCCCAGGCCTTCGACGTGGTCTTGATCGAACGCGTGCCGAGTCCGGCTGCGCGCTGTTCCAGACCGACGGCGTCCACTCCCGGAAGTCCGTGCAGGAAGCGCCGGAGAGTGGCGTCGTCCGGCTCGGCGCCGAGAACATCCACCGCCGCCCTGCGGCTGAGTTCTTTGGTCGTCACTGTTCCTCCAACAATGCTCGTGCTGTGGTCTCATCGGTCACCAGAACGCCGCACAGGCCACTGGTCACGACTGTACGTGCGATGTCGTGCTTGGCGGGACCCGCCGTCACGAAGATCGCATGGGTGGCTCCGCGAAGACGGTCGAGCGAGACGCCGACCGTCCGGGCGTCGAGTTGCGAGTCGACGATGTTGCCCTCCGCGTCGACGTAACGGCCGAGAACGTCGCCGACCGCGCCTCGGCGTGCGAGTTCCTCCACGTCCTCCGCACGGAGGTATCCGTTCTCGACATGGGCGGACGAGGCATCGCAGGGGCCTGCGGTGAAGAGGAACGCCTGCGCCTCCGCAGCCTCTTCGAGCACGGCCGCGACCGTGCGGTCCGACTCGATGGCCTGCTTGGTCTCGACTCGCTCGAGGATGGCGGGACTGGGGAGCAGCGATACCTGACCCGAGGCCCGCTGGGCGATCGTGACGGCCAGCCCCGCGGCGCCACCGGAACGGCGGTTCAGGCTCACTCCCCCATTGAGCTGCACCACGGTGACACCGTTGGCCCACCCGTCGGGAAGGGCCTCCGCGACGGCGCGCAGGGTGCGACCCCAGCTCACGCCGAGGGTGCGGGGAACCGGTCGCAGAGCGGTGAGGAAGTCGGCCGCGGCTTGCGCGACGCGCTCCAGCGTCCCGTCGTCACCCTCCGGCGAAGGAACGACGACGGCGTCCGTCAGTCCGAACCTCTCGACGAGGAGCCGTTCGAGGCCGAGGCGCCGGGCCCGAGGATGCACGATCTCGATACGCACGATTCCACGTTCCCTCGCCTGAGTGAGCAGACGACCGACCTTCCAGCGGGAGATCTTGAGAAGTCCGCCGATCTCGTCCTGGGTCTTGCCCTCGTCGTAATACAGCTCGGCGACGCGAACCATGAGCAGATCTTCTTCCACGGCATCCTCCTTCCTCCTCCAGGGTAGGCCCAATACTGCGTCCGCGCACCTGTGTGCTCATATGCGCAGATCGAGCGAAGGAGGTTGCACATCCGCCGGAGACGACGAAAGGACGCCCGTCAGATCCGACGGGCGCCCTTTCGATGTCATAGACGCTCAGACGCGCTTGCGCGTGGTGAGCACCTGGTCGACGATGCCGTACTCGAGTGCCTGCGTGGCGGAGAGGATGTTGTCGCGATCGATGTCGCGGTTCACCTGCTCCGGGGTGCGGTTCGTGTGCCCGGCCAGGGTCTCCTCGAGCCAGGTCCGCATGCGGAGGATCTCCGCGGCCTGGATCTCGATGTCGGAAGCCTGACCGTGACCGGCTTCGCCCATCGCGGGCTGGTGGATGAGCACGCGAGCGTTCGGAAGCGCGAGTCGCTTGCCCGGCGCACCGGCCGCGAGCAGCACGGCGGCCGCCGAGGCCGCCTGCCCGAGGACCACGGTCTGGATCTGCGGCGCGACGTACTGCATCGTGTCGTAGATCGCCGTCATCGCGGTGAACGAGCCACCGGGCGAGTTGATGTACATCGTGATGTCGCGCTCGGAGTCCTGGCTCTCCAGGACGAGGAGCTGAGCCATCACATCGTCGGCAGACGCATCGTCGACCTGCACGCCGAGGAAGATCACGCGGTCTTCGAACAGCTTGTTGTACGGGTCCTGACGCTTGAAGCCGTAGGCGGTGCGCTCCTCGAACTGCGGGAGCACGTAGCGGCTGGAGGGCAGGTCACCGGATGAGCGGAAGGTGGGTGTGTACATGAGCGTCCTTTCGCTTTCCGTTACTCGGTGTCCTGGTCGGTTCCGCCGCCGCCGATGACGTCGGAGGCCGATTCGCGGATGTGGTCGACGAAGCCGTATTCCAGCGCTTCCTCGGCGGTGAACCAGCGGTCGCGGTCACCATCGGCGTTGATCTGCTCGACCGACTTGCCTGTCTGGGCCGCGGTGATCTCCGCGAGACGGTTCTTCATCGACATGATGAGCTGCGCCTGGGTCTGGATGTCACTCGACGTCCCGCCGAAGCCACCGTGCGGCTGGTGAAGCAGCACACGCGCGTTCGGGGTGATGTAGCGCTTGCCCTTGGTGCCCGCGGTGAGGAGCAGCTGCCCCATCGATGCGGCCATACCGATTCCGACCGTGACGATGTCGTTCGGCACGAACTGCATCGTGTCGTAGATCGCCATGCCGGCGGTGATCGAGCCACCGGGCGAGTTCACGTAGAGGTAGATGTCTCGCTCGGAGTCCTCTGCGGCGAGAAGAAGGATCTTCGCGCAGATCTCGTTCGCGTTCTCGTCTCGCACCTCCGAGCCGAGCCAGATGATGCGGTCCTTCAGCAACCTGTCGAAGACGCTCGTTGCGAGGAGGGGTTCTGCAGCCATGTCAGCTCCTGATTCCGTGTTTCAGTGATTCGAATCTACCGGCGCAGGCGCGGCACCCAGGCCGTGTTCGCCGTCGGCATATCAGGTGTCGGCGTCAGCGATCTCGAGGGCGTATGCCGTCATCGACCGGTGGTAACGCGGAAGGTGGGGCACCAGGGCGAGCAACGCCACGGAGAGGCCCTGTGCCGGCCGACCCGCGCTCGCGAGGATGAGCGCGTGCACCGTGGCGACGGCATCGCGGTACGGACCGTCGGCCGACCGTTCCTCCTCCGCGCGGATGACGGCGAGGGCGTCGTCGTACTCACCGAGGTTCCGCAGCGAACTCGCCAACTGGATCACGCACTGCGGACGGTGCTCCTCGTCGAGCCCCAAAGTGAGAGCCCGTCGATACAGCGCGACCGCTTCGGCCGGCAAGCCCGCAGAGTCGCGGGCACCGGCCCGTTCGAACTCCGCACGGGCGTCATCGGGTCCGCGCTCCGCGGCCAGTGCGTCGATGCGCGCGATCGTGTCGGCGCCGACCTCCTCGCCGGAGGCCTGCGCCCACACCTCATCCACGCGCTCGTCCCAGCTCTTCGTCATGGTTGTCCCCTCGATAGGAAAAGAGGGCGGATGCCGCAGCATCCGCCCTCTTCACTGGATCGTGTCGATCACTCGGCCTTGTCGGCAGCCTTCTTGGCCGGAGCCTTCTTGGCAGCCGGCTTCTTGGCGGCCGGCTTCTCGGCCTCGTCAGCCTCGTCGGCCTTCTTGGCCGGAGCCTTCTTGGCGGCCGGCTTCTTGGCCGGGGCCTTCTTGGCGGGCTTCTCCTCGGCCTCGGCGGTCTCAGCCTCAGCCTCAGCGGCCTCGTCATCGGTCACGATGAAGTCGGACAGGTCGACGGCCTTGCCGTTGCTGTCGACGACCTTCACCTTGCCGAGCGCGATCGCGAGGGCCTTGTTGCGGGCGACCTCACCGACGAGCGCGGGGAGCTGGTTCGAGGACTGCAGAGCCTCGACGAACTCCTGCGGCGCCATGCCGTACTGCGCAGCCGACTGGATGAGGTACTGGCTGAGCTCCTCTTGCGAGACCTGCACGTCGGCCTGCTCGGCGATCGTGTCGAGCAGCACCTGCGTGCGGAACTGCTTCTCGCTCGCCTCGGTGACCTCGGCACGGTGCACGTCGTCCTCGAGACGGCCTTCGCCCTCGAGGTGGTTGTGGACCTCGTCTTCGATGAGCTGCGGCGGAACCGGGATCTCGATCTGCTCGAGAAGCACCTCGACGAGCTTGTCGCGCGCCGCGGAGCCCTGCGTGAAGACGCCCTGCTGAGCGACACGCTCGGCGAGGCTCTCGCGGAGTTCCGCGATCGTGTCGAACTCGCTCGCGATCTGAGCGAAGTCGTCGTCCGCCTCGGGCAGCTCGCGCTCCTTGACGGCCTTGACCGTCACGGAGACCTCGGCCTCGGAGCCGGCGTGGTCGCCGCCGACGAGAGCCGAGCGGAACGTGGTGTCCTCACCCGCGGTGAGGGACTCGATCGCGTCGTCGATGCCCTCGAGCAGCTCGCCGGAGCCGATCTCGTAGGAGACGCCCTCGGCGCGGTCGATCTCGGCGCCGTCGATGGTGGCGACGAGGTCGAGGTCCACGAAGTCACCCTTCGTGGCCGGACGGTCGACCGGGACGAGCGTGCCGAAGCGGGCACGCATGTTGTCGAGCTCAGCGTCGAGCGCAGCGTCATCCGCCTCGACGGCGTCGACGGTCACCGTGATGCCGTCGTAGGAGGGGAGCTCGATCTCCGGACGGACGTCCACCTCGATGTCGACGAGCAGATCGCCCGAGAAGTCCTTCTCGCTCGGCCACTGGGTGATGTCCGCCGCGGGACGACCGACGACACGCAGCTTGTGCTCGACCGTGGCGTCGCGGAAGAACTTGTCCAGGCCCTCGTTGACCGCGTGCTCGATGACGGCACCGCGGCCGATGCGCTGATCGATGATGGGCGCCGGAACCTTGCCCTTGCGGAAGCCGGGGATCTGCACGTCCTGAGCGATGTGCTCATAGGCGTGCGCGATGCTGGGCTTGAGGTCGTCCGGGGTGACCGTGATGGTGAGCTTGACCCGGGTCGGGGTCAGCTTCTCGACGGTGCTGTTCGCCATGCTGGTGTGTTCTCCTTGTGATTTCCGCGCGGTATCGCGGCTGTAAGGTCCGTGGGGCCGTGTCGGGGCGACAGGAGTTGAACCTGCGACCTCCCGCTCCCAAAGCGGGCGCTCTACCAAGCTGAGCTACGCCCCGGGGAATCCGCACGCAGATTCAGCCCCACCGAGTCTAACGGACCGGAGCATGCGCCAGAGTCCGGTATAGTCGTTGAGTCGGTACCGAGACTTCCGGAGTCTCGGATCCGGGGCTGTAGCTTAGTGGTAAAGCCTTAGTCTTCCAAACTAATGATGCGGGTTCGATTCCCGTCAGCCCCTCCACTCCAGAAGGCCCCCACCCCCGCGGTGGGGGCCTTCTCGTCTCTCCGCCCGACAGTCGAATACGCTGACAGCATCGATGCAGGCAGCCACCGGCCGGAAGGCCCCACCGAACGGGCACGATGTGACAATCCCGACCCCGCCACCTCTCGACACGCCGATGCCTTCTTCCGGCGAGCATCGACTACCCGTCGCGTTCTGGTCCACCCCGCCTCCCCTCTCCCCTCCCGCACAGCGGAAGAACCGCCGTGGGCTGATCCTGGGACTGGTCGGCGGTGTCGCGGTGATCGCCGCTCTCTCGATCACGCAGGTGGCTGCGAACCTCGGCTACGACAACGCCGCATCGCGGTACGCCGAGGCCGCGGAGACGGCGTCCACGGCGAAGACGGAGGTTCGCAGCGACATCACCGAACTGCGCGATGTCACCGATGCGGCGGAACAGATCCTCTCCGTCGAGAAGCCGGCTGTCGCCGTGGACGCGGAGCTGGGGGCCGCGCTGACCACAGCATCCGAGGAAGCGGAGATCGTCGCCGTCTCCGCCGAGGAGATCGTGGCGACCGAGGTTCCCTCATCCGGCGAGAAGCCGGTGTGGTTCTGGGAGCTCTTCGGAGCGACGACGCTTCTGGAGCAGCACCTGGCATCGACAAGCCGCCTCTCCGACGATCTGCGCACGGTGACGACCGAGATCGCCACCGTCGGTGACGGTGTCTCCCGGAGCGGGGTGGCCCTTCTCGCGACAGCGGGCGAGGCCGCCGCCGGCTTCGAGAAGGCGCATCTCTCCGCGAGGAACGATGCCGTGATCGCGTTGCGGAACGCCGCTGCAGACGCCGCCGCGACGACCACCCTGGACGCCGCTGCGGCGACGACGTACCTGTCCCTGCAGGGAGCCGCCGCCGAGGTCGTCGCCACCGAGGCCCAAGAGCTGGCGGAGAAGGCGGGGCCCCTGCAGAACGCGAGACTGGAGATCGAGGCCTTCGCGCGGTCACTCGCCCCCGGGGTCCTGTTGGAGTTCGACTGGGCTCCCGTGGTGAACGGCGCGGGGTACAACGGCAGCATGGGCGGCTACACGACGTGGTGGTGGGACGACCCGGATCGCGCGATCATCGAATTGTCGAACTCGGTCGCCGAACAGTGGCCCGCCGAGCGGAGCAAAGCACTCGTCGCACACGAGGTAGGCCACGCGATCAGCGTGAAGTGCGAGGACATGTACGACGCCTCCACGCAGGACAGCATCGAGAAGTGGGCGACCGCCTGGGCGATCAGCATGGGATACACCGATGACGCCAACGGAGTCTGGGCATACGGCTACCCGCCACAGGAGTACATCGACGCCGCTGCCGGGTGCCGCTGAGCGCCGCACCCGGGCGAGACGAAAGAAGCCGCCGCGATCACTCGCGGCGGCTTCTTCGATGTCAGGTCGAGGTCACTGACCCCGACGCTCACGCAGCTGCGTGAGCGCGTCGTCGAGCAGCTGGACCGCTTCCTCGTCTGTACGACGCTCCTTCACGTACGCGAGGTGCGTCTTATACGGCTCCGCCTTCGCGAGCGCAGGCGGATTCTCCTTGTCGCGTCCGGCGGGCAGACCGGACTGCGGGTGGTCGATCGTCTCCGGGATCTCCTCTTCCGGGAGACCGGCTGCGAAGTAGCGCACGGTCTCGTTGCCGAGCCCGTCCCAGTACGAGACCGCGATGCGGTCGGCGTGATAACCGTGGTCCTGCTCCCCCATCGGACCGGAGCCCACGCGGGTGCCGCGGATCGCGTTTCCACCGGTAGCCATCAGATGACCTCGAATTTCGTGATGAGGCCCAGCGCGACGATGGAGATGAACCACGTCAGAGCCAGGACGACGGTGAAGCGGTTCAGGTTCCGCTCCGCAAGGCCGGAGGAGCCGACGGCAGACGTCATGCCGCCACCGAACATGTCGGACAAGCCACCGCCGCGACCTTTGTGCAAGAGGATGAGGAGGGTCAGCAGGACGCTGGTGATACCCAGCACGACCTGCAGGACGAACTCAAGAATTGCCACGAGAAAGAGCCTTTCGATGGGGCCGGAGCGCCCCCGTAACGGTCAAGTATACGGTGCAGCGGGGCCGCAGCCCCGCTGCACTCACACGCCGACGTGCTTCTCGAAGCGGATGATCGCCGCGAACTCGTCCACGACGAGGCTTGCCCCGCCGACGAGAGCGCCGTCCACATCGGGCTCACGCATGAAGCTGGCGATGTTCGCCGCCTTCACGGATCCGCCGTAGAGGATCCGCGTGCGCGCCGCGGCCTCGTCGCCCAGAACCTTTGCGATGACCCCACGCAGTGCGGCGCAGACATCCTGCGCCTGCTGCGGAGTCGCCGCCTGACCGGAGCCGATGGCCCACACCGGCTCGTACGCCACGACGATGTCCGCCTGCGCGGAGACGCCCTGGAGTGCGGCCTCGAGCTGACCGGCGGGAACCGCGCTCGCACCGAACTTCTCGAGGTCCTCTGCCGTCTCACCGACGCAGATCACCGGAACGAGGCCATGCTTGAGGGAAGCCTGCACCTTGGCCGCCACGACGTCGTCGCCTTCGGAGTGGTACTCGCGACGCTCGGAGTGGCCGATGATGACGTACTTCGCGTCGAGCTTCGCCAGGAATGCGCCCGACACCTCGCCGGTGTACGCACCGGAGTCGTGCGCCGAGACATCCTGCGCGCCGAGAGCGAAGGGGATCTTGTCCGCATCGATGAGCGTCTGCACGCTGCGGATGTCCGTGAAGGGAGGGAAGACCGCCACCTCGACGGACCCGTCTTCGTGCTTCGCATCCTTCAACGTCCAGTGCAGCTTCTGCACGAACGCGACCGCCTGAAGGTGGTCGAGATTCATCTTCCAGTTTCCCGCGATCAGCGGGGTACGGGAGTTCACGCCCATCCGAGGACCTCCAGCCCAGGTAGTTTCTTGCCCTCGAGGAATTCGAGGCTCGCGCCGCCGCCGGTCGAGATATGACCGAACTGTTCATCGGAGAAGCCCAGCTGACGCACCGCGGCAGCGGAGTCGCCCCCGCCGACGACACTGAGACCGTCGACCTCGGTGAGCGCCTGCGCGACGGCCTTGGTCCCCGCTGCGAAGGCGGGGAACTCGAACACGCCCATCGGGCCGTTCCAGAACACCGTCTTCGAGCCGCGGATCACCTCGGCGAATCGCGCAGCCGTCTCGGGACCGATGTCCAGGCCGATGCCCGAGGCGCCGAACGGCGTGGATTCGATCGCGTCGGCCGCAGCGACCTCGTGTGCGGCGTCCGCGCCGAAGGACGCGGCGACGACGACGTCGGTGGGGAGCACGAGCTCCACACCGCGCTCGGCGGCCTCGGCGATGTAGCCGCGCACGGTGTCGAGCTGGTCCTCCTCCAGGAGGCTCGATGCCACGGCGTGGCCCTGTGCCTTGAGGAAGGTGAACAGCATCCCGCCACCGACGAGGATCTTGTCGACCCGCGGAAGCAGATGCGAGATGACGCCGAGCTTGTCGCTGACCTTCGAGCCTCCGAGCACGACCGCGTAGGGACGCTCCGGATTCTCGGTCAGACGGTCCAGCACATCGAGCTCGGCTGCGATCAGCAGACCGGCAGCGGAAGGCAGCAACTCGGCGAGTTCGTAGACGCTCGCCTGCTTGCGGTGCACCACCCCGAACCCGTCGGAGACGAGCACGTCGCCGAGCTTCGCGAGCTCTGCCGCGAAGGCCGCACGCGTCGCCTCATCCTTCGAGGTCTCCCCCGGGTTGAACCGCAGGTTCTCGATGACGACGACTCCACCGTCTTCGAGCGACTCGACGGCATCCGTCGCCGACTCGCCGACCGTGTCGCGTGCGAACGCGACCGGGGAGCCGAGGAGTTCGGAGAGGCGTTGCGCCACCGGCTCCAGGCTGTACTGCGGGTCGGGCGCGCCGTCCGGGCGTCCGAGGTGGGAGCACACGATGACGCGGGCGCCCGCGTTGATCAGTGTGTTGAGGGTCGGCAGCGAGGCGCGGACACGGCCATCGTCCGTGATGATCCCATCCCGCAGGGGGACGTTGAGATCACAACGGACGATGACACGCTTGCCCTCGAGCGACCCCAGAGTGTCCAGGGTGCGCAGAGTCATGTTTCTGAGTTTAGAGGCGCTCGGCCACGTACTCGGTCAGGTCGACCAGACGGTTGGAGTAACCCCACTCGTTGTCGTACCAGCTGGACACCTTGATGAGGTTTCCGCTGACGTTGGTGAGAGTGGAGTCGAAGATCGACGAGTGCGGGTTGTGCACGATGTCGCTCGAGACGATCGGGTCCTCGTTGTACTGGAGGAAGCCCGCGAGGCGACCCTCGGCCGCAGCCTTCTTGTAGGCCTCGTTGACCTCGTCGACCGTCAGGTTCTCGCGGTCGGTGATGAGGGTGAGGTCGACGATCGAGCCGGTGGGAACCGGGACGCGGTAGGACGAGCCGCTGAGCTTGCCCTGGAGTTCCGGGAGCACCTCGCCGATCGCCTTGGCAGCGCCGGTCGACGCGGGCGTGATGTTGATCGCGGCGGCGCGTGCACGACGGAGGTCGCTGTGCGGGCCGTCCTGCAGGTTCTGGTCTGCGGTGTACGCGTGCGCGGTCATCATGAAGCCGCGGTCGATGCCGAACGCGTCGTTGAAGACCTGTGCCAGCGGGGCAAGACAGTTCGTGGTGCACGACGCGTTGGAGATGATGTGGTCCGTCTCCGGGTTGTACGTGTCCTCGTTCACGCCCATCACGAACGTGCCGTCGACACCGGTACCCGGAGCCGAGATGAGGACCTTCTTCGCGCCGGCCTCGATGTGCTTCTTGGCGAGTTCGGCCTTGGTGAAGAAGCCGGTCGACTCGATGACGATGTCGACGCCCAGCTCACCCCACGGAAGACCGACGGGGTCGCGCTCGGCGAAGGCCTTGATGGTCTTGCCGTTGACGGTGATGCTGTCGTCGTCGTAGCTGATCTCGGCGTCGAGGACGCCGCCGACCGAGTCGTACTTCAGCAGGTGCGCCAGGGTCTTGTTGTCGGTGAGGTCGTTGACGGCGACGATCTCAAGGTCTGCTCCCTGCGCGAGAGCCGCGCGGAAGTAGTTGCGTCCGATGCGGCCGAAGCCGTTGATACCGATCTTGACAGACACTCAGGTCTCCCTGTTTCTCGTGCGCAGCACGCCACTTTCCAGCATGCGTGATGCGCGGGGGTTTTTTGGCTGAGAGAGCGTCCCGACGAGCCGAGGCCCGCCGGGACGCAACCCGATTACGACAGTACCAGCAGGCCGTTCGTCTGCTTACGGGCGACCTCGAGACGCTGCGCGACGTTCTCCCAGTTCGCGATGTTCCACGCGGCCTTGACGTAGTCCGCCTTGACGTTGAGGTAGTCGAGGTAGAACGCGTGCTCCCACATGTCGAGCTGGAACAGCGGAATCGTGCCCTGCGCGGTGTTCGACTGCTGGTCGAACAGCTGCTGGATGATCAGACGCGAGCCGATCGAATCCCAGCTGAGCACGGCCCATCCGGAACCCTGGATGCCGGTGGCGGCAGCCGTGAAGTGCGCCTGGAACTTCTCGAACGAGCCGAAGTACTCGTCGATGGCGGCCTTCAGCTCACCCTCGGGCTGTCCCCCGCCGTTCGGCGACAGGTTCGTCCAGAAGATCGAGTGGTTCACGTGACCACCGAGGTTGAACGCGAGGTCCTTCTCGAGCTTGTTGACGTTCGCCAGGTTGCCGCTCTCACGGGCCTCGGCGAGCTGGTCGAGAGCGGTGTTCGCGCCGGCGACGTAGGCCGCGTGGTGCTTGTCGTGGTGCAGCTCCATGATCTTGCCGCTGATGTGCGGCTCGAGCGCTGCGAAGTCGTAGGGAAGGTCGGGGAGCGTGTAAGTCGCCATATCGCTTTCATCCAATCCGCGCCGCGCCGCGGCGCTTGCCGATCCTCCGCGCCGCCGATGTGCGGCGTAGAGCGGACGTGATTCATCCTACTGACGACAACGCGGATGCGCCCTCGAACCTTCCGCCACATGACGAAGACCCGCGCCCTCATCGTGGGCGGCGGGTCTTCGTCGAAGGATACGGATCAGACGTCGAGTCCGACGGGGACGGCAGCTTCCGTCCCGGGGATGCCCTCCTGCTGCGCGCGCTTGTCCGCCATCGCGAGCAGACGACGGATGCGGCCGGCGACGGCATCCTTCGTCAGGGGCGGATCGGCGTGGTGACCGAGCTCGTCGAGGCTGGCGTCGCGGTGCGCGAGACGAAGCTCACCGGCGACCTTCAGGTGATCTGGCACCTCGTCGGCCAGGATCTCCAACGCCCGCTCGACACGCGCGCATGCGGCCACGGCAGCCTGGGCGGACCGACGCAGGTTGGCGTCGTCGAAGTTCACCAGGCGGTTGACACCGGCGCGGACCTCACGTCGCTGACGCAGCTCTTCCCATGCGATGGCGGTCTTCTGCGCGCCCATCTCGTTGAGGATCGTGCGAATCGCCTCACCCTCACGCACCACGACCCGAGGCATGCCCCGCACTTCGCGCGCCTTGGCGGCGACACCGAGACGGTGGGCAGCGCCGACGAGTGCCATCGCCGCTTCCGACGAGGGGCAGACGACCTCGAGCATCGCGGATCGACCGGGCTCGCTCAGGGACCCCGCCGCCAGGAACGCGCCGCGCCAGAGACCGGCGACCTCGGCACGAGAGCCAGTGGTGAGGCGGTTCGGAAGCCCGCGCACGGGGCGACGGCGCTGGTCGAGGAGACCGGTCTGGCGCGCGAGGGTCTCGCCCTGGGCGATCACACGGACGGCCCACCGCGCTCCGTCGTTCGCGGTGCTCGACTGCACCTGCGCGATCTCGGGGCGCACTCCGTAGATCTCGGCGAGGTCTCGCGCGACGCGACGTGCGAGCGTCTCAGCGTCCACCTCGGCCTCCACGGCCACGCGACCGGCGATCGAATGCAGACCACCGGCGAACCGGAGGATCGCGGTGACTTCCGCAACCCGCACCGTCGGGGGTGCGTTGCGGATGCTGACCAGCTCGGCCTTGACGTCGGTGGTTAGTGCCACGACACTCCTTCACGTTCACGCGTCGGATCGCGACGCAAACGTCCAGCTTACTCGGCCGGAAGGCTCGCTACTCTCGGCCGAGGTCCCGGTGACGGACGCTCACGGCGACGCCGGGGACGGCGGCGAGCCTGCGCGCAAGCTCTTCCGACATCGCGACCGAGCGGTGCTTCCCCCCGGTGCAGCCGATCGCGATCGTCGAGTGACTCTTGTTCTCGCGCTGGTATCCCTCCAGCACCGGCACCAGCGCCGACGAGTAGGCATCCAGGAACTCCGTCGCACCCTCGCGGGACAGGACGTACTCCCTGACCCGTTCGTCCTGGCCGGTGAGACCGCGCAGCTCCTCATTCCAGAACGGATTCGGCAGGAACCGCATGTCGGCGACGATATCGACGTCGGTCGGCAGCCCGTACTTGAAACCGAAGCTCAGCAGGGTGACGCGGTGACGGGCTTCCCCCTCTTCCGAGAAGATGTCCGAGACCTGGGTCGCCAGCTGATGGATGTTCAGCGTGGACGTGTCGATCACCATGTCGGCGCCCTCGCGGATCGGGGCCAGCCGGGTCCGTTCGACACGGATGCCATCGAGCAGGGTACCTTCGCCCTGCAGCGGGTGCGGGCGTCGGACGGACTCGAACCGTCTCACCAGCACATCATCGGACGCATCGAGGAACAGGACTCGCACGGAGCCGCGCGAGCGCAGGGCACGCGCCACACCCGGGAAGTCGTCGAAGAGATTGCGGCCGCGCACATCGACGACGGCAGCGACCTTCGGCAATGCGGTGCCGCCCATGTCGGTCAAGTCGAGCAGAGGGCGCAGGATCTGCGGCGGAAGGTTGTCGACCACGTACCAGCCGAGATCTTCCAAAGCGTTCGCCACGGTGGTCCGACCCGCGCCGGACATCCCTGTGACGATGAGGAACTCGCCCTTTTCCTCGTCAGCCATTACTCAGTGCTCCCTCTCCCCCTCGGACTCCAGCCTAGCGAGTGGACAGGTGCGTGTGGATGTTCTGGGCGAGCACGGGGCCGATTCCCTGGACTTCTTCGATCTGCGCCGGGGCGGCCGCACGGAGCGCGGTCACCGAGCCGAAATGCTTGAGCAGCAGCTTGATCCGTGAACTGCCGAGTCCCGGCACTTCTGCGAGCACCGAACTGATGTCGTTGCGCCGTTTCTTGCGCTGATGCGTGATCGCGAATCGGTGCGCCTCGTCACGCAGTCGTTGCAACAGATAGAGGGCCTCACTCGTGCGAGGCAGGATGACGGGGAAATCGTCTCCGGGCAGCCAGACCTCTTCGAGGCGCTTCGCGATTCCACAGACCGCGATCTCGGTGTGCCCCGCGTCGCGGAGTGCTCGTGCTGCGGCCTCCACCTGGGGCTGCCCGCCATCGACCAGCAGAAGCTGGGGTGGGTAGGCGAAGCGGGGCTTGCGACGCACCGTCGCTGCGCCGACGTCCTCGGACACGACCTCTTCGGTCGTCGGGTCGACCACCTCGGACTCCTCTTCGGGACGGTCAAGATAGGCCAACCGCCGACGGAGCACCTGGTACATCGAATCGGTGTCGTCCGTGGTCTCGGCGATGTTGAACGACCGGTACTGGTCCTTGCGAGGCAGCCCGTCTTCGAAGACGACCATCGACGCGACGACATTCGTCCCTCCGAGGTGCGAGATGTCGAAGCACTCGATCCGCAGCGGGGCTTCGTCCATGCCGAGCGCTTCCTGCAGGTCGGTGAGGGCCTGGGTGCGGGCGACGTAGTCCGTCGTGCGTCGAGTCTTGTGCCGGATCAGCGCCTGTTGCGCGTTCAATGTCGCCGTGCGCATCAGGTCGGCGCGCTGGCCGCGCTGGGCGACGGCGATCTCGACTCTCTTGCCGCGTCGCTCGCGCAACCACGTCTCGAGTTCCGCGGCGTCGTCGGGCAGTGTCGGAACCAGGATGCGACGAGGGACGTCTTGCGCTTCACCGTATGCCTGCTGCAGCACCTGCTCGACGAGCTCGCCGCTGGAGATGTCGATCTCCTTCTCGATGGTCAGCGCGCGCACACCGCGCACTCGGCCGCCGCGGATCACGAAGTGCTGCACCGCGGCGGAGAGCTCGTCCTCCGCGATGCCGAACAGATCCGCGTCCTCGTCCGCGGGCAGCACGAGCGCGCTCTTCCCCAGCACAGCCTCGATCGCGGAGAGCTTGTCGCGGTACTTCGCCGCGGCCTCGTAGTCCATCGCCGCGGATGCAGCCAGCATCCGCTTCGTGAGTTCCCGGGTAAAGCGCTCGTCACCGCCGGCCATGAATGCGACGAAGTCATCGACCATCGCGCGATGCTCCTCGATGCTCACCGTCATCGAGCACGGGCCACCGCACTTGCCGATCTGTCCGGGGAAGCAGGGTCTGCCCGTCTGCATGGCGCGCCGGTAGCTGGAGTCGCTGCAGGTGCGGATCGGAAACGCCTTGATCATCAGATCGATCGTCTCGTGCACCGCCCAGACCTTCGGGAACGGACCGAAATACCGTGCTCCGGGAATCTTGCGGTTTCGGGTGACGATCACGCGAGGTGCCTCGTCCGCGAGCGTCACCGCCATGAAGGGATAGGACTTGTCGTCCTTGTAGCGCACGTTGAAGGGTGGATCGAACTCCTTGATCCACATGTACTCGAGCTGCAGGGAGTCGACATCCGTGGATACGACGGTCCACTCGACGGAGGCCGCCGTGGTGACCATCCGTCGAGTGCGCTCGTGCAGCGTCCGCAGGGGCGCGAAGTAGTTCGAGAGCCGTTGACGCAGGTTCTTCGCCTTGCCGACGTAGAGCACGCGCCCGGCGGCATCCCGGAAGCGATACACACCGGGGTCGGTCGGGATCTCCCCCGGGCGCGGCTTGTACGGCAGCACGTCGGCCATCAGCTGGCCTTCCGCGCGGCGCGCCCCTCACCCAGGATCTCGCCGAGGAACAGGCCGGTGTGGCTCTCCTCGACACGCGCGATCTGCTCCGGGGTGCCCGTGGCCACGATCTGACCGCCGCCGGAACCGCCCTCGGGGCCGAGGTCGATCACCCAGTCGGCGGACTTGATCACATCGAGGTTGTGCTCGATGACGATCACGGTGTTGCCCTTGTCGACCAGACCGTTCAGGACCTCGAGAAGCTTGCGCACATCTTCAAAGTGCAGGCCCGTGGTCGGCTCGTCGAGCACGTAGATGCTGCGTCCGTTGCTCCGGCGCTGCAGCTCGGTGGCGAGTTTGACACGCTGCGCTTCCCCGCCCGAGAGCGTCGTCGCCGACTGCCCCAACCGCACGTAACCGAGCCCGACGTCGACGAGGGTCTTCATGTAGCGGTGGATGGCCTGGATCGGCTCGAAGAACTCCGCCGCCTCCTCGATCGGCATCTCGAGGACCTCGGCGATGTTCTTGCCCTTGTAGTGCACCGCCAGGGTGTCGCGGTTGTACCGCTTGCCGTGGCAGACCTCGCAGTCGACGTACACGTCGGGCAGGAAGTTCATCTCGATCTTGATGGTGCCGTCGCCGGAACAGGCCTCACAGCGGCCGCCCTTGACGTTGAAGCTGAAGCGGCCGGGCAGATACCCGCGGACCTTCGCCTCGGGCGTCTCGCTGAACAGGGTGCGGATGCGGTCGAAGACGCCGGTGTACGTCGCCGGGTTCGATCGCGGGGTGCGGCCGATCGGCGCCTGGTCCACGTGCACGACCTTGTCGAGGTTGTCGAGTCCCGTCACGCGCGTGTGCTTTCCCGGAACCGTGCGGGCACCGTTCAACCGAGAAGCGAGCACCTGGTAGAGGATGTCGTTGACGAGCGACGACTTTCCGGAACCGCTCACGCCGGTGACCGCGGTCAGCACGCCCAACGGGAAGTCGGCCGTGACGTTGCGGAGGTTGTTCGCCCGCGCACCGACGACACTCAGCATCCGCTTCTTGTCGATCTTGCGACGCTTCGTCGGCATCGGGATCTCGCGGCGACCGGAGAGGTACTCCCCCGTCATTGACGCGCTGTCGTTGAGCAGAGCCGAGTAGGGGCCCGAATGCACGACTTCGCCGCCGTTGACGCCGGCACCGGGTCCGATGTCGACGACCCAGTCCGCCGCCTCGATCGTCTCCTCGTCGTGTTCCACCACGATGAGCGTGTTGCCGAGATCGCGCAGCGTGAGCAGGGTCTCGATCAGGCGACGGTTGTCACGCTGGTGGAGTCCGATGGAGGGCTCGTCGAGCACGTAGAGCACGCCGGTGAGGCCGGAACCGATCTGCGTAGCCAACCGGATGCGCTGCGCCTCACCACCCGAGAGCGACCCCGCCGAGCGGCTGAGATTGAGGTACGAGAGCCCGACCTGCAGCAGGAAGTCGAGACGAAGCCGGATCTCACGCAGAACCTGCGCAGCGATCTTCGCCTCGCGGTCGGTGAGGGTCAGCGTCTCCATGAACGCGCGGGCGTCGGCGAGGCTCAGGTGCGAGACCTCTGCGATCGAGTGGCCGTGGACCTGGACGGCGAGCACCTCGGGCTTGAGCCGGTCGCCGTCGCAGACCGGGCACGGCACCTCGCGGAGGTATTCGCCCCACCGGTTGCGCTGGTTGTCCGACTCCGCCTGCAGGTACTGCCTCTCGATGTAGGGCACCACGCCCTCGAAACCGGAGGCGTAGCGCATCTCACGCCCGTAGCGGTTCTTCCACTTGACGGTGACCTTATAGTTCTCCCCCCGCAGCACGGCGTCCTGCACATCGGAGTGGAGCTCGCGCCAGGGCGTGTCCAACGAGAAGTCGAGGTCACGCGAGAGCCCCTCGAGAAGGCGCTCGTAGTACTGGAACAGACCCTTGCCCTGGGTGGTCCACGGGATGATGACACCCTCACGGATCGAGAGGTCTTCGTCGCCGAGCATCAGGTCGACGTCGACGGACATCCGGGTGCCGAGGCCGGAGCACGCGGGGCAGGCACCGAACGGCGCGTTGAAAGAGAACGTGCGGGGCTCGATCTCGGTGAGGGTGAGCGCGTGCCCGTTCGGACACGCCAGCTTCTCGGAGAACGTCTGCCACGCGTCGTCGCCCTCGCCGTCGACGTAGTTGATCTGCACCACTCCCCCGGCGAGCCCGAGTGCGGTCTCGACGGAGTCGGTGACGCGACCGAGGATGTCATCGGAAGCGACGAGGCGGTCGACCACCACGGCGATGTCGTGCTTGTAGCTCTTCTTGAGCGTCGGCGGCTCAGCGAGCTGGATCAGTTCCCCGTCGACGATCGCACGGGAGTACCCCTTGGCACCGAGTTCGCGGAACAGGTCGACGAACTCGCCCTTCTTCTGCGAGACGATCGGGGCGACGACCTGATACCGGGTGCGCTCGGGCAGCTCCATGAGCTGATCGGCGATCTGCTGCACCGTCTGACGCTGGATCCGCTCACCGCACTCGGGACAGTGCGGGACGCCGATGCGCGCCCAGAGGAGACGCATGTAGTCGTAGATCTCGGTGATCGTGCCGACGGTCGACCGCGGGTTGCGGTTGGTGGACTTCTGGTCGATCGAGACCGCCGGGCTCAGCCCCTCGATGAAGTCGACGTCTGGACGGTCGACCTGACCGAGGAACTGGCGCGCATAGGCGCTCAGCGATTCGACATAGCGACGCTGCCCCTCGGCGAAGATCGTGTCGAACGCGAGACTGGACTTCCCCGACCCGGACAGGCCGGTGAACACGACCAGAGAGTCGCGTGGGATGTCGATGTCGACGTTCTTGAGATTGTGGACGCGGGCACCGCGGACACTGAGTTTTCCTGAGGAAGCAACGGGGACGATGGGCACCCGACAAGTCTACGAGGGGCCACCGACATCGGCTCCGCTGGAGCCTCTCGCGATCTCTTCCGCCTCCGACGCGGGTCGAGGCGAAAGCGATGACGAGTCAGCCGAGCTCGGGACGCCGCCCTGCGAACGGGCTGAGGCCGTCCCTGAGTGCCGCGATCTCGTCGACGTCCATGCCCACCGCCGCCATGACTCGACGAGGGACGTCGACGGCTCTCTCGCGCAGGGCCGCCCCCGCCGTCGTCAGCGTGATCTCGAGACGTCTCTCGTCCTCAGTGCTGCGCTGCCTGGCCACAAGCCCCTCAGCTTCGAGCCGCTTGACCAGAGGCGATGCCGTGGCCGGTTCGAGTGCGAGGTCGACCGCCAGCTCGTTCAACGTGCGCGGGGCCTTCTCCCAGAGCGCGAGCATCACGAGGTACTGCGGATGCGTGAGACCCAACGGCTCCAGGATCGGTCGGTAGAGGGCGACGACATTGCGCGCCGCGGTCACCAGCGCGAAGCACAGCTGGTTCTCCAACTTGAGCAGGTCATCGGTCGCCGTCACAGGGGAAACTATACATCCGCGCTAATCATTAGTACACTAACCAACATGGCAAAGGACTCCGACCGCCCGCCCCTCCGAACGCGAATCCGCGAGGCAGGGGGCGTCTACTCCTGGGTGAACACGAACCTGATCCGGTTCGCGGGCCCCGCCTCCGTCGGTCCGTACGAGAAGACTCCTCCGCCCAGCCCTGCGGAACGCGCCGAACGGGCATGTCCGCTCTGCGGGGCACCCATGACGCTGCACACGATCGACCGTTCCGGGCCGAAACCGCTCGTGCACTGCCCCTGATGTCAGTCCGTCTCCGGCGTCGCCACGGCTGACCCTGTCGACTCCCGCGCGACGTCGAGCCAGAACATCAGCTCGTCGTCGTCTTCGATCACACCGGGCACGACGTCGAGCCAGCCTGAGCTCATCGTGCGTGATCCCATCACCGCGCGCGCGACTCCCGGTCGGGTGAGCAGCGTCGCCCCGCTCTCGTCATCGACCCGCACCAGGAGGACGCCGCCCGGTCGCGCTCCCAAGAGAATGTGGCCGTCGTCGAGGAAGGCCCGCGTGCCGAACATGCGCCGCTCCTCGATCTCGACGTCGGCGCTCAACAGTGCCCTGATCCGGTCGGCGAGTTCGTCTCCTGCTGCATCCATCGATCCCCGCCTCGCTTACGCGTGTCCCGCGCGCTCCATCGCGCGAAGCTCCTTCTTGAGGTCCTGCACCTCGTCACGCAGTCGCCCCGCGAGCTCGAACTTCAGCTCGGATGCGGCCGCGAGCATCTGATCCGAGAGATCCTGGATCGTGGCCTCGAGCTGCTGGGCCCCTTCGGCGGCGATGCCGGTCCGGCGAAGGTTCGGCGTGGGCGACTTGCCCTTGCCCGACGCGCGCCCACGACCCGACAGCATCTCTGCGGTGTCGGCACCTTCGCGTGCCAGCACCTCGGTGATGTCCGCGATGCGCTTGCGGAGCGGCTGCGGGTCGATGCCGTTCTCCTTGTTGTACGCGATCTGCTTCTCGCGACGACGGTCGGTCTCCTCGATGGCCTTCGCCATCGAGTCGGTCATCTTGTCGGCGTACATGTGCACCTCACCCGAAACGTTACGAGCGGCACGCCCGATCGTCTGGATCAGTGAGGTTCCCGAACGGAGGAAGCCTTCCTTGTCGGCGTCGAGGATCGCCACGAGCGAGACCTCGGGAAGGTCGAGGCCCTCTCGGAGCAGGTTGATGCCCACGAGCACGTCGTAGACCCCCGACCGCAGCTCGCTGAGCAGTTCCACACGACGCAACGTGTCGACGTCGGAGTGCAGGTAGCGCACCCGCACACCGTGCTCGCCGAGGAAGTCGGTGAGCTCCTCGGCCATCTTCTTCGTCAGGGTGGTCACGAGCACGCGCTCGTCGCGCTCGACACGGAGGCGGATCTCTTCGAGCAGGTCGTCGATCTGCCCCTTCGAGGGCTTGACCACGATGTGGGGATCCACCAGCCCGGTCGGACGGATGATCTGCTCGACGACGCCGTCAGCGATCCCCATCTCGTACTTGCCGGGGGTGGCCGACAGGTACACGGTCTGACCG
This sequence comes from Microbacterium sp. IO18, assembly GCF_049099505.1. NCBI lineage: Bacteria > Bacillati > Actinomycetota > Actinomycetes > Micrococcales > Microbacteriaceae > Microbacterium > Microbacterium sp. IO18. Next base: position 135,103 of record NZ_JBMJAF010000001.1, on the reverse strand, counting down.
ATCCTGTTCTTGAACTCGTCCCAGCGCAGCGGACGGTTGTCCATCGCGCTCGGGAGTCGGAACCCGTGGTCGACGAGGGTGCGCTTGCGGGAGGCATCTCCCTCGTACATCGCCCCGATCTGAGGCACCGTCACATGCGACTCATCGATCACCATGAGGAAGTCGTCGGGGAAGAAGTCGAGCAGCGTGTGCGGCGGCTCCCCCGGCTCGCGACCGTCCATGTGCCTCGAGTAGTTCTCGATCCCCGAGCAGAACCCCAGCTGCTGAAGCATCTCGAGGTCGAAGGTGGTCCGCATGCGCAGGCGCTGCGCCTCGAGGAGCTTGCCCTGCCGTTCGAACTCCGCCAGGCGCTCCTCAAGCTCAGCCTCGATGGTGCCGATCGACCGCTGAATCACATCGGTCCCGGCCACATAGTGCGAGGCGGGGAAGATCGGCACGGAGTCGAGCTTCTCGATGACCTCCCCGGTGAGCGGGTGGAGTGAGTACAGCGCTTCGATCTCGTCTCCGAACAGCTCGATCCGGATGGCGTGCTCTTCGTAGACGGGGATGATCTCGATCGTGTCGCCGCGGACGCGGAAGTTGCCGCGGGAGAAGTCGACGTCGTTGCGGTTGTACTGCATGGCGATGAACTGCCGGATGAGTGCATCACGGTCATAGCGCTCCCCCACCTGCAGCGCCACCATGGCCCGGAGATACTCTTCGGGCGCACCGAGACCGTAGATGCACGAGACCGTGGAAACCACGATGACGTCGCGTCGGCTGAGCAGCGAGTTCGTCGTCGAGTGCCGGAGCCGCTCGACTTCGGAGTTGATCGACGAGTCCTTCTCGATGAAAGTGTCCGTCTGCGGCACATAGGCCTCAGGCTGGTAGTAGTCGTAGTAGGACACGAAGTACTCGACCGCGTTGTTCGGCATCAGCTCACGGAACTCGTTCGCGAGCTGCGCGGCCAGGGTCTTGTTGTGCGCCAGCACGAGCGTCGGACGCTGCACCTGCTCGACGAGCCACGCGGTGGTCGCCGACTTTCCGGTACCCGTCGCTCCGAGCAGCACGACGTCGGTCTCCCCCGCATTGATACGTGCCGCGAGCTCGGCGATCGCTTGCGGCTGGTCTCCGGCCGGCGCGTACTCGCTGATGACCTCGAAGGGGCGGACGCTGCGCGTGGGTTGCATGACTCCAGCGTATGCCGCCCCTCCGACATCGAGGCTGTGAGCGGCGGACTCGACCTCGAACGGAGAGAGACACGGGGATCAGGAAGACCGGTGAACGCCGGGAGCGCCACGAAGCGCCGAGATGGCGGCGAGAGCCGCGGCCGCGCACATCACGATGACGGCCGCCACGAACCATCCCCAGCTCGCGCCCACGAACACGAGGCCGAGCATCCATCCGAACAGGCTGGATCCGGCGTAGTAAGCGAAGTAGTACAGGGACGACGCCTGGGCCCTGCTGCCGGGGGTGGCCGCGACCGGTGTCCACCCCGAGGCGATGGCATGGGCTCCGAAGAAGCCGCCCGTGAAGAGCACGAGCCCCAACAACACCAACACCGCGACCTGCGCCAGCAGCAGCACGGCCCCCACAGCCATGACGCCGATCGAGGCGAGCAGCACGGGGAAGCGTCCGCTCCGCGAAGCGAGCACGCCGGCCCACGGCGAGGACACCGTGCCCGCGAGGTAGGCGAGGAAGAGCATCGTCACCAGCCACGCCGGCAGGTCGAACGGCTCTGCCGCGAGGTGGAAGCCGAGGTAGTTGTAGACCGCGACGAACGCTCCCATCAACAGGAACCCCTGCGCGTACAGCGCCCACTGGCGCGGTGAGCGCAACGGACCACGGAGCTTCTCGAGGATGCCAGGGCCCCGGTCCGTGCGCAGTCGTCCGGGGACGAATCCTCGGGCGCGGGGAGTGAGCCAGAGGAAGAGCACCGCGGCCACCGCGCACATCACGGCGACGGCCAGGACCCCGGCCCGCCATCCGGCCACTTCGCCGACGATCCCCGCGCCGATCCGGCCGAGCAATCCACCCACTGTGGTGCCCGCGATGTAGCTGCCGGCCGCGGCAGCAGCGTAGCCCGCCTCGACCTCCTCACTGAGATATGCGAGAGCCACAGCGGGGACCGCCCCCAACGCCACTCCCTCCACGAACCGCAGGGCGAGCAGAGCGAAGATCTCGTTGCTCAGCGGCGCCGAGAGACCGACGGCGGTGGCCGTGAGCACACCTGTGGCCATCGCAGGTACGCGACCGATACGGTCCGCCACCATCGACCATGGGACCACGGCCAGCGCCAGGCCGAGGGTGGCAGCCGACACGCTGAGGGCCGCCGTCGCCGGACTGACCGAGAGGTCGGATGAGATCTGCGGCAGCACGCCCTGCGCGGAATAGAGTTGCGCGAAGGTCGCGATGCCCGCGAAGAACAGGCCGACGATGAGACGCCGATACTCACGTGAACCACGCGCGTGACCGGAGAAGGTCACTGCGCGCTGATCCGCTCCCAGAGAGCGTCCGTCTGCTCATGAGTCCGCTCGAGGGTATCCGACGTGTCGATCACGACGTCGGCGATGGCGAGTCGCCGATCATCGGACACCTGGGCATCGATGCGGTCCTGCGCCGCGCGTTCGTCCAAGCCTCGCAGTTCGACGAGTCGACGGCGTCGAACGGCCGACGGCGCGTGGGCGACCACGATGAGATCCCACGGATCGTCGACTCGGGCCTCGACCAGGAGAGGCACGTCGTACACGACGACGGCGTGCGGATCACCGGCGAAGGCATCGTCGAATCGACGCTGAGACTCCTCGCGCACGGCGGGATGCACGATCGCGTTCAGCTGAGAGAGGAGCTCGGGCTCTCCGAAGACCCGCGAACCGAGGGCAGTGCGATCGAGCGCGCCATCCTCGCCGATGACGTCGGGGCCGAAGGTCTCCGCGATGCGATCGAGCACCGCTGAGCCCGGAGCCTGCACGTCGCGCACGATCTGATCGGCATCGACGACGATCGCGCCGTGCTCCGCCAGACGCCGGGCGATAGTCGACTTCCCGGAGGCGATACCGCCGGTGAGCGCGATGAGAGGCATGACGCCAGTCTAGGGTTCGCCCGATTGCGGTTCAGCGTGCGAGCAGCTGCCGCCGTGAGCTGATCACGCCCGTGTCGAAACCTGCGAGGTGGAGCCCGCCGTGGAAGCGTGCGTGCTCGATCTTGATGCACCGATCCATCACGACCGACAATCCTGCCGACTCCGCGATCGCTGCCGCGTCCTCGTTCCAGGAACCCAGTTGCAACCAGAGCGTCCGCGCGCCGATGTCGATCGCCTCCTGCGCGACGCCGGGGAGGTCATCGTGCCGGCGGAACACATCGACGATGTCGGGGACGACGGGCAGATCGCTCAGCGATGCGTAGACGGGCTGCCCGAGGATCTCCTTCTCGCGCGGGTTGACGAGATACACGTCGTACGCCGTGCTGGAGAGCAGATACGTCGCCACGAAGAAGGAGGCGCGCGCAGGGTTGTTCGATGCTCCGACGATCGCGATCGACGTCGCGCGCCGGAGCAGCGAGAAGCGCTCCTGCTGATTCGGTCCTCGCCAGCTCCGCTCCGGATGTGCGGCCGCGGTGCCGGGGAGTGCGCAGGAAACGGCCTCCGTCGTCGACGGCAGGCTGCACGCCTCGCCGCCGGTGGTCTGCGTCGCGGTCATCGGTTCGCTCCCGTCGCGGTCGTGAGTGCCTGGTCGAGGTCCCAGATGATGTCTTCGGGGTCTTCCAGGCCCACGGAGATGCGGATCAGGTCGGGGCGCACACCGGCGCCGGCGAGCTGCTCCTCGGTGAGCTGGCGGTGCGTGGTCGACGCGGGATGGATGACCAGCGTGCGGGCGTCACCGATGTTCGCAAGATGAGAGGCGAGCTGCAGGTTCTCGATCACGCTCTCCCCCGCTCTCCGGCCGTCGTCCGCTGCGACGCCGAACGCGAAGACGGAACCCGGTCCGAGAGGCAGGTACTTCGCCGCACGCTCGTGGTGCGGGTGTCCTTCGAGTCCTGCCCAGGTGACGTACGCGACCCGGGGATCGGTGGCGAGCCAGTTCGCGACGACCCGTGCGTTCGCGAGGTGCGCATCGATCCGCTGCGGCAGCGTCTCAATACCCTGCAGCAGATTGAACGCCGCCTGCGGGCTGAGCGCCGGGCCGATGTCGCGGAGCTGTTCGGAGCGGAGCTTGGTGAGGAAGCCGTACTCGCCGAAGTTGTCCCACCACTTGATGCCGCCGTACGACTCGACGGGCTCGGTCATCTGCGGGAACTTGCCGTTTCCCCAGTCGAACGTGCCCTTCTCGATCACGACACCGCCGAGAGTCGTACCGTGACCGCCGAGGAACTTCGTCACGGAGTGGATCACGATGTCTGCGCCGTGTTCCAGCGGGCGTGCGAGGTACGGCGTGGCGAGCGTCGCATCCACGACGAGCGGCACCCCCGCCTCGTGCGCGACGGCGGCGAGCCCCTCGATATCGGCGATCTCGCCCGACGGATTGCCGATCATCTCGACGTAGACGACCTTGGTCTCCGGACGGATCGCCGCGGCGAAGTCAGCGGGGTCGGTCGAGGCGACGAACGTGGTCTCGACGCCGAACCGCCGCAGGGTCACGTCCAGTTGCGTCACCGTCCCGCCGTAGAGCTGGGCCGCAGCGACGACGTGGTCGCCGGCACCGACGAGCGCAGCGAAGGTGATGAACTCCGCGCTCATGCCCGACGCGGTCGCCACCGCTCCGATGCCGCCTTCGAGCGAGGCCAGACGCTCCTCGAGTGCCGCGACGGTCGGGTTGCCGATGCGGGAGTAGATGTTGCCGTACTTCTGCAGGGCGAAGAGATTGCCCGCATCCGCGGCGTCATCGAAGACGAAGGACGTCGTCTGATAGATCGGCACCGCCCTCGCGCCGGTCGACGCGTCGGGGGTGCCCCCGGCATGCAGGGCTCGGGTGCGGAATCCGAAACGGTGTTCTTCCGTCATGCTGTCCTCAGTTCGGCGTCGGTGAGCGCGTCGGCGATGTCGTCGACGGCCCAAGGGTTCTGCAGCGAAGTGGTGTCGCCGAGCGGAAGCGGCTCGCGCCCCGCGCGGCGGTCCTGCTCGGCCTCCCACAACTGTGCCAGGAGTCGGCGCATGATCTTGCCCGAACGCGTCTTCGGCAGATCGGGGACGACGACGATGTGCTTCGGCTTGGCGACGGGGCCGATCGCCTGAGCGACCTGGGTGCGCAGATCGGACGGGGTCACGTCTGCACGCCCGGACGGGGTCACGAAGACCGCTACGGCCTGCCCCGTGACCGGGTCGGAGACTCCGGCAGCCCCGGCCTCTCCGACCGTGTCGTGAGCGACGAGCGCCGATTCGATCTCGATGGTGGAGAGTCGATGACCGGAGACGTTCACGACGTCATCGAGACGACCGAGGATCCAGATGTACCCGTCGGCGTCCCGGGTCGCGCCGTCGCCGGCGACGTAGAAACCGCCGAACTCACCGAGTCCGGCGAACGTGGACCAGTACGCGTCCCGATAGCGCTGCGGATCTCCCCACACGGTGCGGGCCATCCCCGGCCAAGGACGCCGGACGACGAGTGTCCCGGAACGGCCGGGCGGCACCTCGCGTCCGTCCGCATCGACCACCGCGACATCGATCCCCGGAAGCGGCACCGACGCCGACCCCGGTTTGAGGCTCGTGATCCCCGGGAGCGGGGCGATCATCGCGGCACCGGTCTCGGACTGCCACCACGTGTCGATCACCGGCAGTTCGTCGCGACCGAAGTTGCGACGGAACCAGACCCACGCTTCGGGGTTGATCGCCTCGCCGACCGTGCCGAGGAGCCGAAGGGTCGACAGGTCGTGACCGGCGGGAAGCTCGGCACCGAACCACGTCATGAAAGTGCGGATCAGCGTCGGTGCCGTGTAGTAGACCGTCACCCCGTAACGCTCGATGATCTCGAGGTGGCGTTCGCGATGCGGGGTGTCCGGCGTCCCCTCGTAGATGACCTGTGTGAGTCCGTTGGAGAGCGGGCCGTAGATCTCGTAGGTGTGCGCGGTGACCCACGCGAGATCGGCGGTGCACCAGTGCACATCATCGGGTTTGGCATCGAAGTGCGCCCAATGGGCCCAACTCGCCTGGGCGAGGTATCCGCCGGAGGTGTGTACGAGCCCCTTGGGCTTTCCGGTGGTGCCGGAGGTGTAGATGATGAAGAGCGGATGCTCGGCGTCGAACGAGTCCGCCTCATGCACCGGGGAGGCCGAGTCGACGACGTCGTGCCACCACACGTCACGACCGGAGGTCCACGGCACGTCCTGGCCCGTGCGGCGGAGCACGAGAACGTGCTCGAGCTCGGGCAGACCGGCGACGGCGACATCGGCCGTCGACTTGACCTCCGTGGCCACACCCCGTCGGTACTGACCGTCGCTCGTGACGAGGAGCTTCGCCCCAGTGTCCGAGAGCCGGAACCGCACCGCCTCTGCGGAGAACCCGCCGAAGACGAGAGAGTGCACGGCACCCACCCGAGCGCACGCGAGCGTGATGACGATCGTCTCCACGAGCACGGGGAGGTAGATCACCACGCGGTCACCCGGTCGGATGCCGAGTGCGACCAAGGCGTTTGCCGCGCGGGCGACACGCTCCTGCAGCTCGGCGTAGGTGACGGCGCGGCGATCGCCCGGTTCGCCTTCGAAGTGCAGTGCGACCTTGTCGCCCCGTCCGGCGTCGACATGCCGATCGACACAGTTGACGGCGACATTGAGACGCCCGCCGACGAACCAGCGCGCGGCGGGGACGGCGTCCCCGACCGGCGGATCCCACTCGTGTGCCGTCTCCCACGGGACAGACCAGTCGAGCCGACGCGCTGCCTCTTCCCAGAACACGACCGGATCGGCCGCGCCCCGTGCATATGCTTCCTCGGTGACGTTCGCGTCGCCGAACCCGGAAGCCGCCGCGTACACCCGCGACTCCTGCAGTCGTGCCTCGGTCACGCTCACACCCATCGGCGGAGCAGGTACTTCTCCAGCAGCGCGAGGATGCCGCTGGTCAGCGTTCCGAGCAGTGCGAGCAGCACGATGGAGAGGAGGATGCGGTCGATGCGCCCCGTGCTCTGCGAGTCCGTCAGCAAGAAGCCGAGGCCCATGGATGAGGCGATCAGCTCCGCAGCGACGAGGAACAGCCACGCCTGCGCGAGCGCGAGACGAAGGCCGGACACGACCGAGGGGACGACGGCGGGAAGCTGCACCGTGCGGAACAGAGACCATCCGCGCAGGCTGAACGAGCGTCCGGCTTCGACCAGATGCGGGTCGACGTGCCGGAGAGCCGAGGCCACCGTCGTGTAGACCGGGAAGAACGCGCCGATCGCGATCAGTGTGACTTTCGACTCCTCGCCGATCTGCATCCACAGGATGAGAAGCGGCACCCAGGCGAGCGACGGCACCGCCCGGGCCGCAGCGAGCGTCGGGCTGAGGAGCACATCGCCCCAGCGGGACAGCCCCACGATTCCCGCCGCGGCGAGCCCGATCACTGATCCGATCGCGAACCCGAGGAGGACGCGCTGCACCGAGATCGCGATATGCGTCCAGAGCTGCCCGCTCTCGGCCAGCTCGACACCCGCCTGATAGACCGAGGCGGGCGTCGGCAGACGATAGGACTCGACGAGACCGGACGTCGTCGCGAGTTGCCACACGAGGAGGATGACCGCCGGCAGCAGAAGCCCGCCGAGTACCCGCACCGCGGGACGATCCCAGGTGCGGCGACTCGCGCTTGCCGAACTCGCGAGCTTCCCCGTGGCGAAGTCGAGGGCGTCCTGCGAGTCCGCAGGGACGATCAGCCGATCCGGAATCGTCACTCGCCGCCGACCGCTTTCTTCGCGAACGTGTCGTTCACGATCGATGCCAGCGCCTTGTCGACGGACTCCTTGCCGCCCTGGACGTCGCCGGATTCGACGAGCACGGGAGCGATCTTCTCGAGCACCGCGATCTGGTCATCGCCCGGGATCCCGCTGACGTCGAGGTTCGAACGCTCCTGGATCACCGTCGTCGCGACCTCGGAATCGATACCGGCGACCTCGGCGAGCAGCGCCGCGGTCTCCTCGGGGTGCTCGAGCGCCCACTCGCGCGCCTCCTCGTAGGCGTCCACGACGGCCTGCGCGAGGTCGGGGTGGTTGGTGAGGAAATCCTCGGTGGCGTTGAGGAAGCCGTAGGTGTTGAAGTCCACGTTCCGGTAGATCAGCTTGTCCCCCGACTCGACCTCTGCCGCGGCCATGATCGGGTCGAGTCCGGCCCATGCGTCCACCGAGCCGCCGTCGAGCGCGGCCCTGCCGTCGGCGTGCTGGAGGTTCTGCACTTCGACGTCGGAGAGAGACAGCCCGCCCTCTTCGAGCGCCTGCAGCAGGAAGAAGTACGGGTCCGTGCCCTTCGTGGCCGCGATCGAGGCGCCCTTGAGGTCTTCGATCGAAACGATGTCGCTGTCCGGGCCGACGACGATGGCCGACCATTCCGGCTGCGAGTAGATGTCGATGACCTGGATCGGAGAACCGTTGGCACGCGCGAGCAACGCGGCCGATCCGGCTGTCGAGCCGACATCCACCGACCCCGAACGAAGCAACTCGTTGGCCTTGTTCGAGCCGGCCGACTGCACCCACTCGACGTCGACGTCGTCCCCGAGGATGTCTTCGAGAAGACCCTGGTCGCGGACGACGAGGCTGAGCGGGTTGTATGTCGCGAAGTCGACGGACAGCGTGTCGGACGACCACTCCGTGGACCCCGAGGTGCTCCCGGTGTCGGATGCGGTGGCGTTCTCGCCGGCGACGCAGCCGGTCGCGACGAGCATCATCGTCCCGGCGACCGCGATCGCAGGGATGATTCGGCGGGTGGTGATGCTCATCTGGACTCCTCGGTGATGCGGTGGTGGGTGTCGACGCCGAGGCCTTCGAGAAGCTCGGCGCGCAGGTCGGCGAGTCCGCGATCGGCGCGGTCGCGAGGACGGATGCCCGGCACGAGGATCGTGCGCGAGATGGACGGCTCGTCGACGTCTGCACCGTTCAGCGTTCGCAGCAACAGCACTCGGTCGGCGAGATAGAGGGCCTCTTCGACGTCGTGCGTGACGAGGAGGACGGTGGTGGGCTCGGCCGCATGGATCTTGAGGAGCAGATCGTGCATGCGCAGGCGCGTCAGAGCGTCGAGCGCGCCGAAGGGCTCGTCGAGCAGCAGCACACCAGGGTTCCGGGCGAGAGCGCGGGCGAGCGAGGCACGCTGGGCCATTCCGCCGGAGACTTCGCGCGGACGCTGATCGGCGGACTGTTCGAGGCCCACCAGGTGCAGCAGCTCCCGCACGCGCTCACGTCCGGCACGACGAGCCGTTCCGCGGGGCAGGCCGAGTTCGACGTTCTGCGCGATCGTGCGCCACGGCAGCAACCGGGGCTCCTGGAAGGCGATGGCGGTGCGCTCGTCGACATCGGTGACGCCGACGGCATCGAGGCGGATGTTGCCACGGGTCGGGGTGTCCAGTCCGCCGACGAGGCGCAGGAGCGTCGACTTGCCGCAGCCGGACGGACCGACCACCGCGAGGATCTCGCCGGCGCTGATGTCGAGGTCGATCCCCCGGAGCACGTCGCGTCGCCCGTGCGGCAGCGGGAAGGAGCGCTCAACACCGTCGAGCCGCACGCTCTGCGCCGTCCCGGCCGCAGTCGATGCGTCGGCGAGGCGCGGCGAGGGCAACAGCGTGGTCATACCCTCATGCTGGCCGACGGGCACCGATGTTACGAATGGGGCCGTAATGTTCCGTCACGCAAGACGTGGAGGGAACAGCGGGTACGCGAAACGGGCCGCCGCACCCGCCCGAAGGCGAGGCGACGACCCGTTTCAGAGACGTGCTTAAGCGTTGCCGCCCGAGAGCTTCTCGCGCAGAGCTGCGAGGGCCTCGTCGTCCGCCAGGGTGCCGGCGCCGGCAACCTCGGTGGCGAAGGCCTGGCCACCGAAGTCTTCTCCGGCTGCGGCCTCGGCCTCGGCCGCCTTGACGACCTGAGCCTTGTGCGCTTCCCAACGAGCCTGGGCTGCAGCGTACTCCTGCTCCCATGCCTCGCGCTGGGCGTCGAAGCCTTCCTTCCACGCACCGGTCTCGGCGTCGAAGCCCTCCGGGTACTTGTACTCGCCGTTCTCGTCGTACTCGGCGAGCATGCCGTACAGAGCCGGGTCGAACTCGGTGCCGTTGGGGTCGACCGACTCGTTGGCCTGCTTCAGCGACAGCGAGATGCGACGACGCTCGAGGTCGATGTCGATGACCTTGACGAAGACCTCTTCGCCGACGGAGACGACCTGCTCAGCCAGCTCGACGTGCTTGCTGGAGAGCTCGGAGATGTGGACGAGGCCCTCGATGCCGTCTGCGACGCGAACGAACGCACCGAACGGAACGAGCTTCGTGACCTTACCCGGCGTGACCTGACCGATCGCGTGGGTGCGGGCGAAGACCTGCCACGGGTCCTCCTGCGTCGCCTTCAGCGACAGGGAGACGCGCTCGCGGTCGAGGTCGACCTCGAGGATCTCGACGGTGACCTCCTGGCCGACCTCGACGACCTCGGAGGCGTGCTCGATGTGCTTCCAGGACAGCTCGGAGACGTGCACGAGGCCGTCCACGCCACCCAGGTCGACGAACGCACCGAAGTTGACGATCGACGAGACGACACCCTTGCGGACCTGACCCTTGTGCAGGTTGTTCAGGAACGTGGTGCGCGACTCCGACTGCGTCTGCTCGAGCAGCGCGCGGCGGCTCAGGACGACGTTGTTGCGGTTCTTGTCGAGCTCGAGGATCTTCGCCTCGATCTCCTGGCCGAGGTACGGCGTGAGGTCGCGGACGCGACGCAGCTCGATGAGCGAAGCCGGGAGGAAGCCACGGAGGCCGATGTCGACGATGAGTCCACCCTTGACGACCTCGATGACCGTACCGGTGACGACGCCGTCGTTCTCCTTGATCTTCTCGACGTCTCCCCATGCACGCTCGTACTGAGCACGCTTCTTGGAGAGGATCAGACGGCCTTCCTTGTCCTCCTTCTGGAGGACGAGTGCCTCGACCAGATCGCCGACAGCGACGACCTCGTTGGGGTCGACGTCGTGCTTGATCGAGAGCTCGCGCGAGGGGATGACACCCTCGGTCTTGTAGCCGACATCAAGGAGGACCTCATCGCGGTCGATCTTGACGATCGTGCCTTCGATGATGTCGCCGTCGTTGAAGAACTTCAGGGTCTTCTCGACCGCGGCCAGGAAGTCCTCAGCAGATCCGATGTCGTTGATGGCGACCTGCTTGGTGGCCGGGGCGGTCGTTGCGGTAGTCATGTAGTGGGTTGTCCTTGTTGAATGGAGACTCGGGCTGAGAGTCAACGACCGCGCACGGCCGACAGCATGCTTCTCAGCAGTTGGATTTTGGTTTTCTCGTCACGAGGGCATGCGCATGCACGCCACGAGTGACGGTTAAGGCTATCAGAAGTTCGCGCACCGCAGGAGTCGGATCCGAACACCCTCCCTGTGGATAACTCGAACCGGCCGAGGCCCATTCCTCCTACGGTGGCGGGGTGACACCGGCTACTCCCCTGACCCCCGCCCTTCCGACGCGACTTGCGATCCTCGTGGCTGCCGTCGCGCTGCTCGTGGGGTGCACCCCCGACCCCGTGCCGACCCCGACCCCGACCGCCGCCTTCGCTTCCGAAGAAGAAGCGTTCGCCGCCGCCGAGGCCACCTACCGCGCGTACAACGACGCGTTGAATCAGGTCGACTTCGCGAAACCTAAGACTTTCGAGCCGGTGTACTCGTTACTCTCGGAGACCGCCGCGGACTCCACCAGGAAGGCGTTCAGCGAGTTTCATGCCGAGGGCATTCGGACGGCCGGTGCTACGCACTACGACTCGTTCATCGGCGTCTCGGCAGATCCGCGCAACGGAGTCATCAATGCGGACGTTTGCACTGACGTAAGCGATGTCGAAGTCACCAACGCTTCAGGCACATCGATAGTGTCGGTAGATCGCCCGCCCCGTCAGTCCATAAGCGTGCGCTTCGTTGCGGGCCCGGGTGGCGACAGCCTGACGATTTCCGAACTGGAATCCTCCGAGGGTGACCGATGCGTACGTTGATCCTCGTGATCGCCTTGTGGATCCCAACTGCGGCGATCTCACTCCCCGCAGCCAGTTCATGCAACGCTGCCGTCTCAATGGTTTCAGGCTGCGCTCAAAACGACGGGAGCCAGTTGACGATCTCAGCCACCGAAACGGAGAATTCTCCGGATGGCGCTTCCCCCGGTTCACCAGGCACCCCCGACGCACCGCCGCCGTGTGTTCCCGATCCGGTCCGGACCACGAGTTGTGGGATCTCGGCGGAACGCGTGACGAACGACGACGGCGTGCCGCTCACGATCACCGATGTCGCACAGTTCGCGCCCGCACCCGTGACGACAGTGGGCGAGCCCGGCAACGTGGGCGTCGCAGGGTTGCCGATGAACTTCGTGGCTTCGGCATCGGTGCAGACTCGCAGCGGCACTCTCCTGGGCCGGCCGGTCAGCGTGCGGTTCTCCCCCGCTCGTTTCGTCTTCTCCTATGGGGATGGGAGCACGGCGACCTCAGCAGGCGGCGGCCAGACGTGGACCGCACTCGGGCAGGCGCCGTTCACCCCGACGCCGACGAGCCATACCTATCGCACACGCGGAACCTTCCTCACCCACGTCACGGCGTACTACACGGCAGAGGTCGACATCGGTGGAGGCTGGTTCCCGGTGGCCGGCGAACTCGCCATCGAGGGTTCCGCGCAGCGGATCCGTATCTATGAGGCCGACACCGCTCTCGTCGCTCGCACCTGTGCCGAGCAACCCCGCGCCACGGGGTGTTGAGCGCCAGGACAGTCCGCTCTCCGCACCCTGCGTCGGACCGCCGTGCCAGACTGTCGTTCGTGACCGATCGACTGATGCTGCTCGACACCGCCAGCCTCTATTTCCGTGCGTTCTACGGTGTCCCCGACAAGGTGACGGCACCCGACGGCTCCCCGATCAATGCCGCTCGCGGTCTCCTCGACATCATCGCCAAGCTCGTCACCCTCTACGAGCCCACACACGTGATCGCCTGCTGGGACGACGACTGGCGACCGCAGTGGCGCGTCGACCTCATCCCCACCTACAAAACCCACCGCGTCGTGGAGGTGGTCGCCAGCGGCCCCGATGTCGAAGAGGTACCCGACCCCCTCGAAGCGCAGATCCCCCTCATCCGTGAGACTTTGGCGGCCATCGGCATTCCCATCATCGGTGTCGCCGAGCACGAGGCCGACGATGTGATCGGCACCCTCGCCACGAAGGCCACGATGCCCGTCGACATCGTCACCGGCGATCGTGACCTGTTCCAGCTCGTGGACGATGCACGCGACGTCCGCGTCATCTACACCGCCCGCGGAATGAGCAACCTCGAGGTCGTGACCGACGCCACCGTCGTCGCGAAGTACGGGGTGCTCCCCTCGCAGTACGCCGATTTTGCGACCATGCGCGGCGATGCTTCGGATGGCCTGCCCGGCGTCGCCGGCGTGGGTGAGAAGACCGCGGCCACCCTGCTGCAGACGCACGCAGACCTGGAGGGCATCCGTGCCGCGGCGAAAGCGGGCGAAGGGATGAGCGCCGGAGTACGGGCGAAGCTGCTCGCCGCGTCCGACTATCTCGACGTCGCCCCGACGGTCGTCGCGGTCGCGACGTCGCTGCCGATCACGGTCCCCGACGTCCCCCTGCGCGTGCTCGACCCCGCGGAGGCGGATGCCGCAACGGCTCTCGCCGAGAGATGGAACCTCGGCGGCTCGATGACGCGTGCCCTCACTGCTGTGTCGAACGCCGCCCTCGCCGCAGACTGACGGCCGGGTTCCGACGGCGAATCACTCCGCCCAGGCGAGCAGCCGCTCGAGACCCCAGGTCGTGACGATACGCGATGACGGGACGCCGGCGCGCTCTGCACGTTCTGCTCCGTGGTCGAGCAGCGAGAGCTGGCCGGGCGCGTGCGCATCCGAATCGATCGAGAACAGGCATCCCTCAGCGAGAGCGATCGCGATCAGATCGTCCGGCGGATCCTGCCGCTCCGGTCGCGAGTTGATCTCGACCGCCACGCCGTTCTCCGCGCAGGCGGCGAAAACGGCCTGGGCATCGAACGTCGACGGAGGGCGCGTTCCTCGGTCGCCCTGCACGAGGCGTCCGGTGCAGTGCCCGAGCACGTTGACCCGAGGGTGCGCGACCGCGGCGATCATGCGTGCGGTCATCGCCCGCGCATCCATGCGCAGTTTGGAATGAACCGACGCCACGACGATGTCCAGCTCGGCGAGCAGACTGCCCTCCTGGTCGAGGCCCCCGTCTTCCAGGATGTCGACCTCGATGCCCGCGAGCAGCGTGAAGCCGTCACCGGATTCCGCGCGGACCAGCGGCATCTGCTCCCGAAGGCGCTCGGCCGACAGCCCCCGAGCGACCCGGAGGCGCGGCGAATGATCGGTGATCGCCTGGTACTCATGTCCGAGCGCCCTGGCAGCGGCAGCCATCACCGAGATCGGTGTGGTCCCGTCCGACCAGTCCGTGTGCGCATGCAGGTCGCCGCGGAGCTTCCCCCGGAGCTCCGACATACGCTCGGGCTCGACATCGCCGCGCAACTCGACGAGGTAGTCGGGGACCTGCCCAGCCTGCGCCTGGCGAATCACCGCGAAGGTGGACTCGCCGATACCTTTGGCTGCACGCAGCCGCGTGGGATCGCGCTGAACGTCGTCGGGCAGATCCCGCAGGGTCGCAGCTGCCTGGCGGAAGGCCTTCGCGCGATACCGCGACGCACGCTCACGCTCCAGCAGGGAGGCGATCTCGAGCAGCGCGTCGACGGGATCCACGGTCACTCCTTCGGTGACGAGAGCTCGCGACTCACACCGATCCACTGGTCGAGCTTCGCGAGCGCGCGCCCATCGTCGATCGCTGCCGACGCCTTCTCGTAGCCCTCGCGCAGGCGCTCCAGAATCGGACGCTGCACCTGACCTGCGTCCTGAGACAGCTCGAAGGCCACGATGCCGGCAGCGGCATTCAGCAGCACGATGTCGCGCACAGCGCCGGGCTCCCCCGCCAGCGTGCGTCGGAGCACCTCCGCGTTGTGCTGGGGCGAGCCACCGATCAGGTCGGCGAGATCGGCGATCGGGATGCCGAGGTCGCGCGGGTCGAGGTCATGCTCGTGGATGTCGCCGCGCGTGACCTCCCAGATCCGGCTGTGCCCGGTCGTGGTGAGTTCGTCGAGGCCGTCGTCCCCACGGAAGACGAGCGCCGTGGCGCCGCGGGTCCGGAAGACACCGGTGATGAGAGGAACGCGCTCGATCTGCGCGACACCTACGGCGTTGGCTTCGGCACGCGCGGGATTGCAGAGCGGCCCGAGCATGTTGAAGACGGTGGGGACGCCCAGCTCTGCGCGCACGGCGCCCGCGTGCTTGAAACCGGGGTGGAACGCGCCCGCCCACGCAAACGTGATGCCGGTGCGGTCGAGGATGGTCGCCACGGCCGCCGGATCGAGGGAGAGCTCGAGTCCCAGCGCCCCGAGGACGTCGGACGAACCCGAGGCCGAGCTCGCGGCGCGATTCCCGTGCTTGACCACCGGAACTCCGGTCGCACCGATGACGATCGCCGCCGTGGTCGACACGTTCACCGTGCCGACGCGGTCGCCGCCCGTTCCCACGATGTCGAGCACATCCGGCGACACCGGGAGGGGAACGGCCGCCTCGAGGATCGCATCACGGAAGCCGACGATCTCATCGATCGTCTCGCCCTTCGCCCGCAATGCGATGAGGAAGCCTGCGAGCTGGGCTTCGCTGACGTCGCCCTGCATGATCTGGCGCATGGCCCAGGTGGACTCCCAGACGCTGAGATCGCGACGCTCCAGCAGAGAAGTGAGCACGTCGGACCAGGTCAGCGAATCAGCCATGTGTGCGATCCTATCGGCGCGGAGAAAACATGCAGATCCTTCCCGTCGGAGCTCCGATCCGCGGCCGACCGCTGTTTCCCGCGGATTCACCAGGTATTCGCAGGGTTTTCTTAGGGTCCCCTAAGTCGAAGACGGGTGAATCGAAGGCCGCTGGTGCAAGAATCACGCCCGAGATCGGCCATAATGGAGGGGTGACGACCTCAGCGACGTATGCCCCGGCGGCGAGAACGATTAAGCGGCCCAACCCGGTAGCTGTCGGCACCATTGTGTGGCTCGGCAGTGAGGTGATGTTCTTCGCGGGACTCTTCGCGATCTACTTCACCCTCCGCAGCACCTCACCGGAGCTGTGGGCTGACCGGACCGAGCTGCTGAACGTCCCGTTCGCCGCAGTGAACACTGCGATCCTGGTCCTGTCCTCGTTCACGTGCCAGATGGGCGTGTTCGCGGCAGAAGACCTGCAGCCCTACAAGATCGGCAAGGGGCAGAAGAACGGCGCCGGCCGCCGTCGTCTGTTCGGCTGGGGAATGGTCGAGTGGTTCTTCCTCACCTTCGCCCTCGGCGCGATCTTCGTGTCCGGCCAGGTCTGGGAGTACGCACAGCTGGTCGCTGAAGGCATGCCGATCGGCGCCGACTCCTACGCCTCGGCGTTCTACCTGACGACCGGCTTCCACGCCCTGCACGTCACCGGTGGGCTCGTCGCGTTCCTGCTCGTCATCGGCCGCGCCTACGCCGTCAAGAACTTCCGGCACAAGGAGGCGACCTCCTCGATCGTGGTGTCCTACTACTGGCACTTCGTCGACGTCGTCTGGATCGTGCTGTTCCTCGTTATCTACTTCCTGAAATAAGAGCGGAGCTGATCCCCGAGATGGCACGAGAGAAGAAGCGCCGTTCCAGCGGTCGTCGCAGCCCTTTGGCGGCGGCCGCGCTCATCGGAGCAGGCCTCATGATCACCGGCGCGGTCTATGCCGGTGCGACCGCTGCATTCGCGGCGTCTGACACGCAGGCTGCGACGACCCAGCTGACCGTCGAAGACGGCGAGAAGCTGTTCACGGCGAACTGCGCCACCTGCCACGGTCTCGACCTGCAGGGAACCGCCAACGGCCCCAGCCTCTACGGCGTCGGCGAGCTGGCGACCGAGTTCCAGCTGTCGACCGGTCGCATGCCTCTGCAGATGCAGGGACCGCAGGCGCCGCAGAAGGAGCCGCAGTTCACCGAAGAGCAGATCCTCGCGATCTCCTCGTTCGTGCAGTCCACGGCCCCCGGCCCGACCTTCCCGGACGAGCGCATCCTCGACGGGGAAGGCGATGTCTCGCACGGAGCCGAACTGTTCCGCGTGAACTGCGCCATGTGCCACAACGTGGCCGCAGCCGGTGGTGCACTCACCGAGGGCAAGTACGCCCCCGCCCTGACCGAGACCAGTGCCCTGCACATCTATGCGGCCATGGTCACCGGCCCGCAGAACATGCCGGTCTTCGGTGACATGAACCTGTCCGACGAGGACAAGCGCGACATCATCTCGGCTCTGCTCTTCCAGCAGCAGTCCGTGCAGGTCGGCGGCTTCTCGCTCGGCTCCCTCGGACCGGTCTCCGAGGGACTGTTCGTGTGGATCTTCGGTATCGGCGCGCTCGTCGCCGCCACCGTGTGGATCACGGCGAAGTCCAACTGACGCTTATTCATCGAAGAGGAACGTACGAGGAGCACCATGGCACACGACGACGACTCGCAGGCTCTTGACAGGGCCTACCAGCCCTCTCCGGGGCTGGGTGTCGCAGTCAGCGATCCCGTGCAGAACCCCGGGCTTCCGCCGCATCGCGAGCGGATGACCGATAAGGACCCGCGCGCTGAGAAGGCCGCTGTCCGCACTGTCTACACGCTGTTCTACCTCTCGCTCGCGGGAAGCATCTGGGCGGTCGCCGCCTACATGCTGTTCCCGATCGAGAGCGGCGCGCTCATCGACATCCGGCAGAACAACCTCTTCATCGGTCTCGGGATCGCTCTCGCGCTCCTGGCCCTCGGAATCGGTGCGATCCACTGGTCCAAGGCGCTCATGTCCGACAAGGAGTTCATCGAGCACCGTCACCCCACGCGCGGCAAGGACTCGACGCGCGAGGCTGCGATCAAGGCCTTCTCCGACGCGAACGAGGAGTCGGGCTTCGGGCGCCGCTCCATGATCCGCAACTCCCTGTTCGCCGCGATCGTCGCCTCGATCATCCCCGGAGTCACGCTGTTCCGTGGCCTCGCACCGCACTCCACGCCTGACGACCCCATCGCCGGTGACCCGGTCGCACTCCTCAAGCACACGATGTGGGAAGAAGGCAGCCGCCTCGTCCGCGACCCCGACGGCACCCCGATCCGCGCTGCGGACGTGACCCTCGGATCCGCGTTCCACGTGATCCCCGAAGAGCTCGCCACGCTCAGTCACCACGACGGCTACCTCGAGGAGAAGGCGAAGGCCATCGTCCTCATGATGCGCCTGCGTCCCGAGCAGCTGATCGAGGCCGAGGACCGCAAGGACTGGTCGTACGACGGCATCGTCGCCTACTCCAAGGTCTGCACGCACGTCGGCTGCCCCGTGGCCCTCTACGAGCAGCAGACGCACCACCTCCTGTGCCCGTGCCACCAGTCGCAGTTCGACGTCACGGACCACGCCAAGGTCATCTTCGGCCCTGCGGCACGTCCGCTGCCGCAGCTGCCCATCACCGTCGATGACGAGGGCTACCTGGTCGCACGCAGCGACTTCAAGGAACCCGTCGGCCCGAGCTTCTGGGAGCGCCATTGAGCACCGCAACGCTGTCCAAAGACGACAACGACACCAAGGCGCCCCTCGGCGGTCGCTTCGTCGGTGCCGCGTCGAACTACATCGATGAGCGCACCAGCATCTCCGGTTTCGTCAAGGAACTCGGACGGAAGATCTTCCCCGACCACTGGTCGTTCATGCTCGGCGAGATCGCGCTGTGGAGCTTCGTCGTCGTGTTCCTCTCCGGAACCTTCCTGACGTTCTTCTTCGACGCGTCGATGGTCGAAACCCACTACACCGGCGCCTACGCTCCGATGCGCGGGATCGAGATGTCGGCGGCTCTCGAGTCTTCGCTGCACATCTCCTTCGATCTGCGAGGCGGCCTCCTGGTCCGTCAGATCCACCACTGGGCCGCTCTGGTGTTCATCGCCGGAATCGGCGTGCACATGCTCCGCGTGTTCTTCACCGGCGCATTCCGCAAGCCGCGCGAGCTCAACTGGGTCATCGGTTTCGTCCTGTTCATCCTCGCGATGGCAGAGGGCTTCACCGGCTACTCGCTCCCCGACGACCTGCTCTCGGGTAACGGCCTCCGCATCATCGACGGCATGATCAAGGGTCTCCCCCTGATCGGCACGTGGACCTCGTTCCTCCTCTTCGGTGGCGAGTTCCCGGGAACCGACATCGTCGGACGTCTGTACACCCTGCACATCCTGTTGCTCCCGATGCTGGTCATCGCGCTGATCGTCGTGCACCTGATGCTGATGATCGTCAACAAGCACACGCAGTTCGCGGGCCCCGGCCGCACGAATGACAACGTCGTGGGCTACCCGATGATGCCGGTGTACATGTCGAAGATGGGCGGCTACCTGTTCATCGTGTTCGGCACCATCGTGCTGATCGCGACGTTCTTCCAGATCAACCCGATCTGGAACTACGGCCCCTACGACCCCTCGCCCGTCTCCGCCGGTACTCAGCCCGACTGGTACATCGGGTTCGCCGACGGCGCGCTGCGCCTGGCTCCGTCGAACTGGGACATCGTGTTCCTCAACCACACGTGGTCGTTCGGGATCATCGCCCCGGTCCTGGTGCTCGGTCTGTTCATCGTGATCGTCGCGATCTATCCCTTCCTCGAGGCATGGGTCACCGGAGACAAGCGCGAGCACCACATCGCTCAGCGTCCCCGCAACGCGGCGACGCGTACGGCGATCGGTGCCGCCGGCGTCATCTTCTACGCGGTCCTGTGGGCAGCAGCCTCGTCCGACCTCATCGCGACGCACTTCATGCTCACGATGGAAGGCGTGATCCACACGCTGCAGGCGCTCCTGTTCCTCGGCCCGATCCTCGGATACTTCGTCACCAAGCGCATCTGCATCGCGCTGCAGAAGAAGGATCGTGAGATCGTCCTGCACGGATACGAGTCCGGACGCATCGTCCGTCTCCCCGGCGGTGAGTTCATCGAGGTGCACCAGCCCGTCGACAAGTACGACCGCTGGAAGCTCATCGACGTCGACAGCTACGAGCCCCTCGTGGTTCGCCC
Source organism: Microbacterium sp. IO18 (assembly GCF_049099505.1). Classification (NCBI taxonomy): domain Bacteria; kingdom Bacillati; phylum Actinomycetota; class Actinomycetes; order Micrococcales; family Microbacteriaceae; genus Microbacterium; species Microbacterium sp. IO18. The sequence goes on along the minus strand of NZ_JBMJAF010000001.1, from coordinate 114,897 downwards.
GAACGCCAAGGGCCGCATCCCGTGGACGGAGAACCTCCGTTCCTCGATCTCCCGCTGGTTCTTCGAGGACCGTATCGCTCCGCTCACGCAGGCCGAGGTCGAGGCAGCCGACGCCCACCAGCATCACGTCACGGCTCACAACGAAGAGACCGAGGCCGCAGAGATCCAGGGCGCCCACGAGCGCGCCGGCTTCCCTGACGCCCCGCTCACCGTCGATGAGACGCACGTCGACGAGACGCCGAACACCCCCAGCACGGTGATCGCCACCGAGCCGGTGAAGAAGCCTCGGAAGAACAAGTCGGAGGACGGCGAGTAGTCGCCACTCCCCCATCGAAGAAGGCCCCGCTCACACGAACGGGGCCTTCTTCGTCACCTGCCCGATGAAAGGATCGAACCATGTCATCCGTCGTCCGCCTGATCCGTGCCGACAACCTCGCGGAAACCCCCTACGCCTACGCTGCCACCGCACCGGCCGGATCCCGCCTCATCTTCCTCGCCGGCGCGTGCCCGCTCAACGATGACGGCTCGACCGCTGCGCCCGGAGACTACGCGGCCCAGGCGGCACGCTGCGTCGAGACGCTCAAGGGCGCACTGGAGGTCGCGGGCGCCGACCTGACCGACGTGATCAGCACGCGCGTGCTCGTGGCGTCCACGTCGCAAGCAGACCTCGTCACGGCGTGGGATGTGGTCCATGCCGCGTTCGGCGCGCACGATGTGCCCAGCACCCTGCTGGGCGTGACGGTCCTCGGCTATGACGACCAGCTCGTGGAGATCGAGGCGATCGCCGCCGTCGCCGACGAGTGATCATGGAGGTCTTGATCCGCGAGGCACGTCCCAACGACGACGCAGCCACGGAGCGCATCGAGATCGCCGCGGATACCCTGCTCGTCGAGAGGTTCGGTGCCGTCGACTGGCCGCCGCCCACGCCCCCGCACGAGCGTGCCACGGTGCCCGGGTTCGTACTCGTGGCCGAGCACGACGGCGATGAGACCTCGTCGTCGGACCTCATCGGCTTCGCGCATGTTCTGGAAATCGAGGGAGGCACCCACCTCGAGCAGCTCTCGGTGCTTCCGGAGTTCGGGCGACGCGGTATCGGACGCCGACTGCTGGCGGCTGCGATGGCGGAGGCCCGACGTCGTGGCAGCTCGAGGATGACGCTTCGCACCTATGCGGATGTCCCCTGGAATGCGCCGTTCTACGCGTCCTGCGGTTTCGCCGTGACGACGCCGGACACCCCTCTGCTGTGCAGCCTGGTCCAGGTCGAGGAGGAGCTCGGTCTCCTGCGCCACGGGCCCCGCGTGCAGATGACGGTACGCCTCTGACCGCGGCGGCGATATCGCTGACCGTTTTCGCACGCCGATCGGCAGGAACACGAAGGACGCCGCGGAGCTCGGCGAAATAGGCTGGGCACATGATCGACCGTGCCGACTACTACGCCGCCAAACTCGCCTACGAGACCGACGCCAGCGATGTCCATGCAGCCCGTCAGGCTCAGACCGACATCGTCGTGGTCGATGTACGGTCCGAAGAGGCATGGGCACAGGGGCGCGTGGCCGGTGCCATCCATATTCACTACAGCGAGATCGCGGCGAGAGCACCGCGTGAGATCTCCCCCGACGCCGAGGTCGTGGTGTACTGCTGGAGCCCCGGCTGCAACGCCGGTGCTAAGGGCGCACTCGAGTTCTCCCGACTGGGCTACAACGTGCGTGAGATGATCGGCGGCTTCGAGTACTGGGTGCGCGAAGGCTATCCGGTCGAAGACGCCGACGGGACGCACCGACGTCCGGTCGACCCACTGACCGGGATTGCGCGCATCCGAACCCGCGCCTGATCGCCTCGCGCTGAACATGAAGAAGGCCCCCGGACGGATCCGGGGGCCTTCTCGACGTCAGTCGCGTCAGCGAGCGAAGTTGCCGCGGTAGTACTCGTACACCCAGCCGACGATCGCGACGACGAAGATCGCGAGACCGATCGGGAGCAGGAAGTGCCCCACAGCCAGGCCGACGACGAAGACTCCCGCAGAAGCGGCAAGCACGATCGGCCACCAGGACCACGGGCTGAACTCGCCGAGCTCGGGGTCGCCGTCGTCGATGTCCGCGGTGAGGATGTCTTCGGGGAGCTCACCGCTCTGCGCCTTGTGCGTGCGGTCCAGGTAGAACGCGATCATCGCGGCCATGAACGCCGAGAAGAACAAAGCGACCGTACCGACCCACTCGATCCGCATGGCGAAGTTGTCCGCCGGCGTGGCCAGGATGTGCCAGCCGGTGTAGATGACACCGACGAGGGCGAAGAACGCCGTCAGGATCCACCAGAGAATGACATTGTCGCGCATGACTTAGTGGGCCTCTCGCTCGCCGGGTGCCGTGGTCGCGAACTCGGCGGCCTCCGGGTGGTTCAGGTCGAACGCAGGACGCTCGCTGCGAATGCGCGGGATCGACGTGAAGTTGTGACGCGGCGGCGGGCAGGACGTCGCCCATTCGAGCGAAGCGCCGTACCCCCACGGGTCGTTGACCGTGACCTTCGGTGCCTTGCGAGCCGTGATCCAGACGTTCAGGAAGAACGGAAGCATCGAAGCGCCGAGGATGATCGCACCGATCGTCGACACCTGGTTCTGCCAGGTCCAGCCGTCGGCGGCCGAGTAGTCCGCGTAGCGACGGACCATTCCGTCGACACCCAGCCAGTGCTGGATGAGGAACGTCATGTGGAAGCCGATGAAGAGCAACCAGAAGTGCACGTAGCCGAGACGCTCGTTGAGCATGCGCCCGGTCCACTTGGGCCACCAGAAGTAGAAGCCGGCGAACATGGCGAACACGACCGTACCGAACACCACGTAGTGGAAGTGCGCGACGACGAAGTAGGAGTCGGAGAGCGCGAAGTCCAGCGGCGGGGCCGCCAGGATCACACCGGTCAGACCACCGAAGACGAACGAGACCAGGAACCCGAGGGCGAACACCATCGGCGTCTCGAAGGTCACGGACCCTCGCCAGAGCGTTCCGATCCAGTTGAAGATCTTCACGCCGGTCGGCACCGCGATGAGCATCGTCATCAGAGCGAAGAACGGCAGCAGGACCGAGCCGGTGACGTACATGTGGTGAGCCCACACCGCCACCGAGAGCGCGGCGATCGCGATCGTGGCGTAGACGAGCGTCTTGTACCCGAAGATCGGCTTGCGGCTGAAGACCGGGAAGATCTCCGACACGATGCCGAAGAACGGCAGGGCGATGATGTAGACCTCAGGGTGCCCGAAGAACCAGAACAGGTGCTGCCAGAGCAGGACACCACCGTTGGCCGGATCGTAGATGTGAGCGCCCAGGATACGGTCCGCGGCTGCGGCGAAGATGGCCGCAGCGAGAACCGGGAACGCCATCAGGATCAGGAGGCTCGTGATGAGCGTGTTCCACGAGAAGATCGGCATGCGCCACATCGTCATACCGGGAGCACGCATCGTGATGATCGTGGTGATGAAGTTGACGGCACCGAGGATCGTTCCGAAACCGGAGATTCCCAGTCCCACCATCCACAGGTTCCCACCGGCACCCGGCGAGAAGGACGCGCCGGCGAGTGGCTGATAGGCGAACCATCCGAAGGAGGCCGCACCCTGCGGCGTGAGGAAGCCCGCGACCGCGATGGTCGAGCCGAAGAGGAAGAGCCAGAAGGCGAAGGCGTTCAGACGCGGGAAGGCGACGTCGGGCGCACCGATCTGCAGCGGAAGGATCGCGTTGGCGAAACCTGCGAACAGCGGCGTCGCGAACATCAGCAGCATGATCGTGCCGTGCATCGTGAACAGCTGGTTGTACTGCTCCTTCGTCGGGATGATCTGCATGCCCGGCGCGAACAGCTCAGCACGGATGACGAGGGCCATCACACCACCGAGGAGGAAGAACATCACCGAGGCGATCAGGTACATGTACCCGATGGTCTTGTGGTCGGTGGACGTGATCCACTTGACGACGATGTTGCCCTTCTGCTCCACGCGCGAGGAGCTCATGAGAGCGGCCTGGCGGGCGGGCAGACTGGTGGGACGAGATCTGGGAGCCTCGTCGGTACGGGGAGCTTCAGTGGTCGACATGGCTTACTCCCCTCCTTCCTCGGTGTCGGTCGTCGGGGTCGTTCCCGGGAAGTTCGAGAGACGGTCATAGGCGTCGGTGATGTCGCCCGTGTTGCCCTTCTCTTCGAGCGTCTGGAGGTAGGCCTCGTAATCGTCCTCGGAGACGACCTTCACGTTGAAGAGCATCATCGAGTGGTATTCACCGCAGAGCTCGGCGCACTTGCCGGCGTACTCGCCCTCGCGGGTCGGGATGAAGGACCACGAGTTGTCCTTCCCGATGTACATGTCCTTCTTGTAGAGGAAGTCGATGATCCAGAAGGAGTGGATGACGTCACGCGACTGAAGGTTGATCGTGACCTTCTTGTCGACGGGCAGCACCAGCGTGGGCAGCTGCGCCTGGTCGATGTTGCCGTCCTTGTCGGGCTGAGCCTGGATGCCCATCGTCCAGACGGCGTCGGAGTTGTCCTCTTCGTCGCCGTCGTACTGGAAGTCCCACGCCCACTGCTTGGCGATCGCGGTGATCTCGACGTCGGGTTCGTCCCACTTGGCTTCGATCGCGGTCTGGTCGCGAGCCGTGAAGAAGAACATGCCCAGCACGAGGATGAGCGGCACGATCGTGTAGAAGATCTCGATCGGCATGTTGTAGCGCATCTGCACCGGCAGGCCGGTCTGGCCCTTGCGACGGCGGTACGCGATCGCAGCCCAGGCCATCAGGCCCCAGGTGATGATTCCGACGGCGAGGAGCACGATCCACGAGTTCACCCAGAGCGATGAGACGCGCTCGGTCTGATTGGTGGCTGCGGGGCCACCCTCCACGAAGCCCGGAAGAAAGCCGTTCAGCTCGGTGGGAGAGCATCCCGCCAGGGCCAAGGCTGCCGCAACTCCCACAGGGAGGGCGGCCCAACGAAGGCTGCGTTTCGAGGGCACGATGCACCTTTCAGATCGCGAACAGAGCACACCCAAGTCTAGGGCAACCTCACACCTGATTCATGCCATCCACGCAGGTTGCCGGATGCAGAACGGCCGCCGTCACCGATCGGTGACAGCGGCCGTGGTCCGCGAAGCGAGGATCAGTGGAAGCTGTCGCCGCACGCGCAGCTACCCGCTGCGTTGGGGTTGTCGATCGTGAAGCCCTGCTCGGAGATCGTGTCCTTGAAGTCGATCGCCGCACCATCGAGGTACGGGACGCTCATGTTGTCGATGATCACCTCGACGCCGTCGAAGTCGACGGTCTCATCGCCTTCGAGGTAGCGCTCGTCGAAGTACAGCTGATAGATCAGGCCCGAGCAGCCACCGGGCTGCACGGCGACGCGGAGGCGCAGATCGTCGCGCCCCTCCTGTTCGAGGAGGTTCTTCACCTTCGTGGCGGCAGCGTCGGTCAGGGTGACGCCGTGTGCGCGGGTGGTCTCTGGGGAGAGGGTGGTGTCGCTCATGTCGCTCCTTGTGACGGGCCGCAGGTGCACGGCTTCTCGGACGATTCTACCGCCGCAGATGCTGTGAGGCTCAGAGTTCGGTGGCATTCATCCGAGCCAGGAGCAGAGCCTCGCTCGCGACGGCATGGCGGAACGTGTCCAGGTGCAGCGACTCGTTCGGGCTGTGGGCCCGCGAGTGGGGGTCTTCGACACCGGTCACCAGGATCTGCGCGGCGGGAAATTCCCGTACCAGATCCGCGATGAAGGGGATGGATCCGCCCACGCCGAGGTCGACCGGAGCGACTCCGTAGCCGTCGCGCATCGCGTCACGGGTCAACGCCACGGCCCACCCGCTCGTGTCGACCAGGAAGCCGTCGCCGAGATCGACGTCGGAGAAGGTGAGTTCCGCGCCGAACGGTGCATGGGCGCGGAGGTGGGCTTCGAGCGCCTCGTAGGCTTCCTGCCCCGTCTGGCCCGGTGCGACACGAGCACTGATCACCACGGTGACCTCGGGAAGGAGCGTGTTGGAGGCTGCGGCGACGGTCGTGGAATCGATACCGATGACGGTGACCGCGGGCTTGTTCCAGATCCGGCTGAGGATCGTCCCGTTGCCGATCGGTGTGGTGGCGGGAAGCAGTCCGGCCTCATCCCGCAGCGTCGCCTCGGTGTAGTCCGGAGTGGCCGCATCGCGCGCGGTCATCCCCTCGACCGCGACCGCCCCGTCCTCATCCCAGAGCGTCGCGAGCAGCGTGACGGTGGCCATCATCGCGTCGGGCACCGCACCGCCGAACATCCCCGAGTGCGACGCGTGGTCGAGTGTGCGCACACGCAGCGTGAAGCGCGCGTTGCCGCGCAGCGAGACCGTGAGTCCCGGCGTCACGGAGTCCCAGTTGCCGGAGTCCGCCACGACGATCGCGTCTGCGCGCAGAGCCTCCTTGTTGTCGGAGAGGAACTGCGCGAAGGAGCGGGAACCGTACTCCTCCTCCCCCTCGATGAACATCGCGATACCCAGGTCGAGATCGTCCCCGAGGACCTCGCTGACCGCCCGGATCGACGCGATGTGCGCCATGACCCCCGCTTTGTCATCCGCCGCACCACGCCCGTAGAGACGTCCGTCCCGCACCGTCGGCTCGAACGGCGGCGTCTCCCACAGGGCGTCGTCCCCCGGAGGCTGCACGTCGTGGTGCGCGTAGAGGAGGATCGTCGGCTTCCCGTTCCGCGCCGCACGGGTGGCGAGGACCGCCGGCTGCCCCTGCTCGTCGGTGCCGGGGATCGCTGCGCGCAGCACACGGACCTCATCGAAGACACCGGTCTCCTCAGCCAGTGACGCGACAGCGGCCGCGCTGCGCTCCAGTTGCGTCTGATCGAACGCCGGCCATGCCATCCCGGGGATCCGCACGAGGTGTCCGAGATCCGACAGCGCAGCAGGGATTCCGGTGGCCACGGCTTCGAGAACGGCGGCATCGGGCTCAGGGGGAAGAACAGGAGAGGTCATGCGAGTAATCTTAAGGTGATCCCCCGCCAGCGAACCGAGGAACTCCGTGTCCACTAACCCCGCCTCCCCTTCGACGAACGACGACGCCTCCGAGACGACTGCCGTCGGCAAGGGGCGCGCGACGCCGACCCGCGCGGAGCAAGAGGCAGCACGTCGCCGCCCGCTGGTCGCCAACACCAAAGAGGCGAAGGCGGCTGCCAAAGCCGAGCTCAACGAGCGTCGCGCTCGCGCCCAGGCCGGCATGGCCGCCGGCGAGGAGAAGTACCTCCCGGTCCGCGACAAGGGCCCGCAGCGCCGCTGGGTGCGCGACTACGTGGACGCGGGGTGGCACCCGGCCGAGTTCGTGATGGGCGTCATGGTGCTGGTCATCCTCGCCTCGCTCCTGCCGACGAACATGATGATCTCGTTCTACGCCTACATCGTCATGATGGGGTATCTCGTGATCGCCATCGGCGGCATGGTGCTGCTCGGGATGCGGGTCAAGCGGAAGGCCGCAGCGAAGTTCGGCAAGGAGCGCCTCGAGCGCGGCCTCGGCTGGTACGCCGCGATGCGCGCGCTGCAGATGCGCTTCATGCGACTGCCGAAGCCGCAGGTCAAGCGCGGCCAGTACCCCGACTGACCAGCCCCCTGTTGATCTCGCGGCCCCAGAACGGACCGCGGTACAGGAATCCCGTGTAACCCTGCACGAGAGTGGCACCGGCCTGCAGACGCTCCTGCACATCGGCCGGAGTCTCGACTCCACCGACCGCGATCACGCAGAACTCTGCCGGTACGGCGTCACGCACGATCCGGAGCACTTCGAGCGAGCGCTTCTTCAGCGGCGCCCCCGACAGTCCGCCCGCGCCCGCGGCTTCGATCGACGCCGCGTCCGTGAGCAGTCCGTCTCGACTGATCGTGGTGTTGTGCGCGATGATTCCGGCGAGCCCCTCGGCCACGGCCAACTCCGCGATGGCGGTGATCTCGTCATCCGGAAGATCCGGAGCGATCTTGACGAGCAGCGGCGTGGACCCCGATGCTTCCTTGACCGCCCGGAGCAACGGTGCCAGCGTCTCCACTGCCTGCAGCCCGCGCAGTCCCGGGGTGTTCGGCGAGGACACGTTCACCGCGAGGTAGTCGGCCAGCGGGGCGAGGCGGGTTGCCGAGGCCACGTAGTCGGCGGTCGCATCCTCGACGTCCACGATGCGGCTCTTGCCGATGTTGACGCCGATCACCGTGTCCGGTGCGCCACGGCGCAGTCGAGCGAGGCGACGGGCGACCGCATCAGCGCCGTCGTTGTTGAAGCCCATCCGGTTGACGACGGCGCGGTCCGCCAACAGACGGAACAGACGCGGCTTGGGATTCCCCTCCTGCGGGATCGCCGTCACGGTACCGATCTCCACGTGGCCGAACCCGAGTGCCGCCAGTCCGCGGACACCGACGGCGTTCTTGTCGAAACCGGCCGCGATGCCGAACGGCGATGGGAAGCTGAGCCCGAGTGCGTCGACACGCAAGGACGGATCCGGCGCGGTCAGGGCACGGGTCGCCCAGGAGAACGGGGGCACTCCGAGGACGCGGATCACCGCCATGCCGGCGTGATGGGTGAACTCGGGATCGAAGCGCGAGAGGACAGCGCGGAAGAGCAGCGGATACATCCCTGCCAGATTACCGCTCCTCGGCCTCCTGCTTCGTGTGGTCGGCGCGGAGGTCGGTGATCGCCGCCTCGAAGTCCTCGAGCGAGTCGAACGCCTGGTAGACGCTGGCGAAGCGGAGGAACGCGACCTCATCGAGATCACGCAGCGGACCGAGGATGGCCAGACCGATCTCGTTCGTGTCGAGCTGCGACACCCCCGTCTGGCGAACAGCCTCCTCCACGCGCTGCGCGAGGATGGCGAGGTCGGCCTCGGTCACCGGCCGTCCCTGACACGCCTTGCGCACGCCGGAGATGACCTTCTCCCGGCTGAAAGGCTCCATCACGCCGGAACGCTTGATGACGTTGAGGCTCGCCGTCTCGGTGGTCGTGAAACGGCCCCCGCACTCCGGGCACTGACGACGCCGCCTGATCGAGAGCCCGTCGTCACTCGTGCGGGAATCGATGACGCGGGAGTCGGGATGACGGCAGAAGGGGCAGTGCATCTGACCGATCCTACGCGGTGAAGCGCGCCTCGATCGCCTCACCGTGCGCCGGCAGCGCCTCGGACTCGGCGAGTGCGACGACCCCCGCTCGGACAGCGGCCAGTGCGGCCCTGTCGTAGGAGATCACCTGCTGAGGACGCAGGAACGTGTACGCGCCGAGTCCCGGTGCATACCGCGCCTGACCGCCGGTCGGGAGCACGTGGTTGCTCCCCGCCATGTAGTCCCCCAGGCTCACCGGCGTCTGGTCTCCGACGAAGACCGCTCCGGCGCTCGTGAAGGCCGACGCGGCGCTCTCGGCATCGGCGAGGTGGAGTTCGAGGTGCTCGGGCGCGTAGGCGTTGCTGAACGCGGTCGCCATGGCGCGATCGTCGACGAGGACGATCGCCGACTGCGGTCCTCCCAAGGACGCGGCGACACGCTCGCTGTGACGGGTGAGGACGGAGATCCGCTCGACTTCGGTGGCGACGCGTGCAGCGAGCTCGGCGGCGTCCGTGACCAGTACCGCGGACGCCTGTTCGTCGTGCTCCGCCTGGCTCACGAGGTCGGCGGCGATGAGGCGCGGATCGGCATCGGCATCGGCGACGACCAGGATCTCGGTCGCGCCGGCCTCCGAGTCCGTCCCGACGACGCCGGCGACCGCGCGCTTGGCGGAGGCGACGTAGTTGTTGCCGGGCCCGGAGACGACGTCGACGGGGTCGAGCCCGAGCGAGGCGACACCGTGCGCGAACGCGCCGATCGCCCCCGCTCCGCCCATCGCATAGACCTCGGTCACGCCCAGCAGGGCGGCCGCGGCGAGGATCGTCGGGTGGATTCGCCCTCCCTGATCCGCCTGCGGCGGCGATGCCAATGCGATCTGCTCCACACCTGCCACCTGAGCCGGCACGACGTTCATGATCACGCTGGACGGGTAGACCGCTTTCCCACCGGGGATGTACACACCCACGCGGTGGACGGGCTGCCAGCGCTGCGTGATGACGGCACCGTCGCCGATGCGGGTGACCTGCGAAGCCGGCACCTGGGCTGCGGAGGCCAGTCGCACGCGGCGAATCGCCTCCTCGAGAGCGGTACGCACTTCGGGGGCGAGGTCGGCCAGCGCCTCGTCGATGTGCGCGGCAGGAACCCGGACGGAGTGTCCGGCGACCCGGTCGAAGCGTTCCGCCTGCTCACGGAGAGCGGCCTCACCGCGGTCGCGGACGTCGTCGACGAGGCGGGCGGCGGTGTCGAGCGCCTCGGCACGCGCCTGTGTGGCGCGCGGTACGGCGGCGAGCATGTCAGCGGGCGAGAGCTCGCGCCCCCGCAGATCGATCGTGCGCATTTCAGCCTTTCGTGATGTCGGAGATGTCGTGGAGGTAGCCGATCCGCCCGTCGTCATGTCGCACGACGTAGGCACCTCCACGGTCTTCGATCACGAGCGCCCAGGCATTCGGGCCGATGCGGAACAACGCGTCGCCGCGCTCGTCGTGGACGTCACGCTCAGAGGGCGCGAGGATCCAGAACGGCTGCGCGACCGGAGTCGACTCGCGCGGATTCGTCGCATCGAGGTCCGCGTCGGCGAAACCCTCCACGATCGGAGCTTCCGTGTCGTCGGGGACGACAGCGGTCTCGTATGTCGCAGCGGTCTCGAGGAGGGACTCGATGCTCCCGGTGTCCGAGACGATCTCGGGCTCCTGCCCCCGAGAACGCCGAGAGTACGCGGGCACGTACTCCTCGTCATCCGTGCCGTGCACGGTGCCGATGTCACCACCGGACGCGTGTGCCGTGAGGGGCACCTGCGCGGCGAGGTCGACGCGCTCGACCTCGTCCGTGGCCTGGCTCCCGGAATCCCGGCTGTCGTCTGCGACCGGAGGAAGCGCGGAAGCGTCCAGGCTCACATCCGTCCGGTCGCCGTCGGTGGCGGCCTGCGGCTCGGGCTCCGTGGCGACCGGTTCGGGTCGCGGTCGCGAGATGACGGGGCGCACCGGGTTGGCATTGCGGTGGGCGAGGGTGACCAGACGTCCGTGGAAGTCCTCTTTCAGCCCCGGGATGAGTGGAGCGAACACCGTGAGCACGACCAGAGCCAGAGCGGCGACGGCCATCACCACGCCGCTCCACGGAAGTGACCAGAACCCGGTGGCGATCAGCCCGGAGATCGTGAGCCACACGTTCCCGGCCCAGACGACGGCTGCGACCGAGAAGGCTACAGAGGCGAACTGGTCGATGCCGAGCGACCCTACGCGACGGATACCGTCCGGCGAGAAGCGACGGAGCACGAGCAGGAACACGGCGACCGTGGGGAGACCCACCGGAAGGATCCACTGGATTCCGACACCCCAGAGCGAGGCGCCCCCGGCCAGCGGGAAGAACGACACGACGAAGGAGACCAGCCACACGCTGACGATGAGCAGCTCACGGAGGGTGAATCCGAGGATCCCGTACTCCGGAGTCACCTCGTCGTCGTAGAGGACACCGTCGTCATCGCTGAAGTCCGCATCTTCGACACCCGGCTCAGGGAGTTCCGTGCTCATGCGTGGTCCTTTCGTCACCGTGCTCGACGGGGGGATTCGTCGTGCTGCCGACGGCTCATGATCCTACCCGCTCACCCCAGACAGGTGGGTCCGAGAAGGGACTTGAGGTCACCGAAGAGGTCTGCCGAGACCTTCACCGGCATGGGCACTTCGAAGACCTTCGCAGTGCCGCCGCGGTGCACGCGGAGCAGCACCTCCGTGTCGCCGTTGTGCCGACGCAGGACCTCGGCGAGCTCACCCATCACCCGCTCGGTGGCACGTTGCTCCGCCAAGACCAACGACAGTGGCCCTGCGGCATCGAACGAGCCGATGTCGGGCGCGAACGCGGACTGCGCGTGCAGGTTGAGGCCGTCATCACGACGGGACACGCGCCCGCGCACGGCGAGGATCGCGTCCTGTTGCAAGGTGTGCTGGAACTCGGTGTACGTCTTGCCCATGAACATCACGGTGACCTCGCCGTTGAAGTCCTCGACCGTGATCATGCCGTACGGATTACCGCTCGCCTTGGCCACGCGGTGCTGCACGCTGGTCACGAGGCCCGCCACAGTCACCTGATCGCCGTCCTGCAGGTCTTCGGAGTTGTTGAGGTCATGGATCGAGATCGACGCATGCTTCGCGAGCGGCACCTCGAGCCCGGCCAGCGGGTGATCGGAGACGTACAGGCCGAGCATCTCCCGCTCGAACGCGAGCTTGTCCTTCTTGACCCACTCGGGGCGGGCCGGCACCTTGGCCGGAGCGGCCTCTTCCATGCCGTCGTAGAGACTGTCGAAGTCGAACCCGATCGCGCCCTGTGCCTCGTTGCGCTTGCGGTCGACGGCTGCCTCGACCGCGTCTTCATGCACTTCCATGAGCGCTCGGCGGGTGTCGCCCATCGAGTCGAAGGCGCCGGCCTTGATCAGGGACTCCACGGTGCGCTTGTTCGAGACATGCAGCGGCACGGTGTCGAGGAAGTGGTGGAACGAGGTGAACCGCTCCCCCTTGCGCGCCTGCACGATCCCTTCGACGACGTTGCTGCCGACGTTGCGCACAGCGCCGAGGCCGAAGCGGATGTCGTCTCCGACGGCCGCGAAGAAGTTGATCGAGTCCGAGACATCGGGCGGAAGGACTTTGATCCCCATACGGCGGCACTCGTTCAGGTACAGGGCCATCTTGTCCTTGGAGTCGCCCACGCTGGTGAGCAACGCCGCCATGTACTCGGCGGGATAGTGCGCCTTGAGGTATGCGGTCCAGTACGACACGAGTCCGTACGCCGCGGAGTGGGCCTTGTTGAAGGCGTAGTCCGAGAAGGGCAGCAGGATGTCCCACAGCGCCTTGATCGCGTCCTCGCCGAAGCCGCGCTCCTTCATCCCGCCCGCGAAGCCCTCGTACTGCTTGTCGAGCTCCGACTTCTTCTTCTTGCCCATCGCGCGACGGAGGATGTCTGCTTGTCCGAGGCTGAAGCCGGCGACGGCCTGAGCAATGGCCATGACCTGCTCCTGGTAGATGATGAGCCCGTACGACTCCTCCAGGATCTCCGCGAGCGGCGCTTCGAGCTCGGGATGGATGGGGGTGATCTCCTGCACCCCGTTCTTGCGCAGTGCGTAGTTGGTGTGCGAGTTCGCGCCCATCGGGCCCGGGCGATACAGGGCGATGAGGGCCGAGATGTCACCGAAGTTGTCCGGCTTCATCAGGCGCATCAGCGAGCGCAGCGGCGGACTGTCGAGTTGGAAGACGCCCAGGGTGTCTCCGCGCGCGAGCAGCTGATACACACCCGGGTCGTCGAGACCGAGGTGCTCGAGGTCGAGTTCTTCGCCCCGGTTCGTCCGGATGTTGTCGAGCGCATCGGAGATGATCGTGAGGTTGCGCAGCCCGAGGAAGTCCATCTTGATCAGCCCGAGCGACTCACACGACGGGTAGTCGAACTGCGTGACGATCTGGCCGTCCTGCTCGCGCCTCATGATCGGGATGATGTCGAGCAGCGGATCGGACGACATGATCACGCCGGCGGCGTGGACGCCCCACTGACGCTTCAGCCCTTCGAGACCGAGAGCGCGGTCGAAGACGGTCTTGGCCTCCGGGTCGGTCTCGATCAGCGTGCGGAACTCGCTCGCTTCCTTGTACCGGGGGTGCGCCGAGTCGAACATGCCGTCCAGGGGCATGTCCTTGCCCATCACGGGCGGCGGCATCGCCTTCGTGAGGCGCTCCCCCATGCTGAAGGGGAACCCGAGGACGCGCCCCGCGTCCTTCAGCGCCTGCTTCGACTTGATCGTGCCGTAGGTGACGATCTGGGCGACGCGCTCGGATCCGTACTTCTCGGTGACGTATTCGATGACCTCGCCGCGGCGACGATCATCGAAGTCGACGTCGAAGTCGGGCATCGAGACACGGTCGGGGTTGAGGAAGCGCTCGAAGATCAGACCGTGCTCGAGCGGGTCGAGGTCGGTGATCCGCATCGCGTAGGCGACCATCGACCCGGCACCCGAACCACGGCCGGGACCGACACGGATGCCGTTGTCTTTGGCCCAGTTGATGAAGTCCGCGACGACGAGGAAGTAGCCGGGGAAGCCCATCTGCAGGATGATGCCGGTCTCGTACTCGGCCTGCTTGCGCACCTTGTCGGGGATGCCACCGGGGTACCGGTAGTGCAGGCCCGCCTCGACCTCCTTGATGAGCCAGCTGTCCTCGGTCTCACCGTCGGGGACCGGGAAGCGCGGCATGTAGTTCGCCGAGGTGTCGAACTCGACCTCGCAGCGCTCGGCGATCAGGAGCGTGTTGTCGCAGGCCTCGGGGTGATCGCGGAACAGCTGCCGCATCTCGGCGGCGGTCTTGATGTAGTAGCCGTCGCCGTCGAACTTGAACCGGTTCGGATCGTCCATGGTGGAACCCGACTGCACGCACAGCAGAGCCTCGTGAGCGTCGGCCTCGTGCTGGTGCGTGTAGTGCGAGTCGTTGGTCGCGACGAGCGGGATGTTGAGGTCTTTCGCGAGGCGGAGCAGGTCGGTCATCACCCGTCGCTCGATGGAGAGACCGTGGTCCATGATCTCGGCGAAGTAGTTCTCCTTGCCGAAGATGTCCTGGAACTCTGCAGCCGCCGCGCGTGCCGCGTCGTACTGCCCCAGCCGCAGTCGCGTCTGGATCTCGCCGGAGGGGCACCCTGTGGTCGCGATGATGCCCTTGCCGTAGGTCTGGAGCAGCTCGCGGTCCATGCGGGGCTTGAAGTAGTAACCCTCCATGCTCGACCGGGAGCTGATCCGGAAGAGGTTGTGCATGCCCGCGGTGCTCTGGCTCCACATCGTCATGTGGGTGTACGCGCCCGAACCGGAGACGTCGTCGCTCTTCTGGTCGGGTGAGCCCCACTGCACGCGCGTCTTGTCGCTGCGGTGCGTGCCCGGGGTCATGTATGCCTCGAGCCCGATGATGGGCTTGATGCCCGCGTTCCGCGCCGCGTTGTAGAACTCGAATGCCGCGAAGGTGTTGCCGTGATCGGTCACCGCGATGGCCGGCATCCCGTATTCGGCGGCTGCCTGGGTCATCGCATTGATCTTCGCCGCACCGTCCAGCATGGAGTACTCACTGTGCACGTGCAGGTGGACGAAGGAGTCGGATGCCATGCCTTCGAGTCTACGGCGGAGCCCCGACACCGGAGGTCGGCGCCGGGGCTGCGTCGAGGGCGGCTACGGGGCCGCGTCGACCACGCTCACCGTGATCGTCATCCACGTGTCAGGGACGTCTTCCGGCACGATGCCGGCCCCCGCGTCTTGCCTGATCGCGGAACCGACCACCAGGCCGGTCGTCATGTCGATCGAGATCTCGTTCTTCACCCACCGACCGGCGTGGGAGGGAAACGATATCGTCGTGATGTCTCCGTCCACCGCGGCGATCGTCGCGTTCGGCAGCTGTGCCAGAGCCAGGTACATCGATGCCCGCACGTCGGAGGGTGCTGTGTTGTACTGCAGCTCTTCGAGCAACACTTCTGTCACCGTGCCCATCGCCCACTCGGAGTCGTCAGTCGCACCGTTGCTGGTGCGGATCCATTCCAGGAGGGCCTCCGGATCCCTCGGGAAGTCGGCGTAGTATGCCTCCGACGCACGAGATGGCGCACCGTCACCGGACTGTCCGAGTCCCCCGGGGGTTCGCTGGTAGAAGGGTTCGCGCGTACCGCTGCCGAGCCACTCCTGAGCATGCGTCTCTGCGTCAAGGCCGAAGAAGGCCATCAGCTGAACCTGATTCGAGAATTCCTGGACCCACTCCTGGGATCGATCCGCCGGCACGTAGATCGTCCAATGCGACCGAGCCGTCCACGCAGCGGTCGCATCCGCCCGCGATGCATCGAACACGCTCTGCGGGTTGGTGTCCCCGTACAGGACGAGGTCAGTGACCTCCCGCTCGATCTTCAGGTACTGCCCCTGCTGTGGCCCCGGAGCCTCATTCGCGCCGGATACCCGCGCCGCCGCGCCCAGCACGGACGAGGCGGTCACCGGAGTCGGTGTCGGCGCGGGAACGGTCGGCGCGGGTGCCGGAGGCTCGTGGGTCGCGATCGGGGGCACGGCCTCGACGCGCGGGGGGTGAGCGGTCGACTGGGAGAGCACCACGACGGTCGCGGTGGCGGCCGCGGCACCGGCGACCGCTCCCGCGATCAGGAGCAGGGGGTGCTTCGCGAGTCGTTTCCGCTCCGCACTCCGGCTCTCGTCGATCCCGACGAGCAGCTGGGCCCGGGCCCTCCCGATCTGATCCTCCGTCAGGCTCGTTCCTGCGTTCACGTCACGCACGAGTTCGAAAACGTCCATCGGCTTCTCCTCCTTTCTCGCTCAGTGACCGTTGTCGGCTGATCGCTCTCTGTGGATCGAGCCGGGTTCGTATGCGGTTCATCCGAGATCGAACGGTTCCCACCGGCACGCCGAGGGAGACCGCGACTTCCTCATAGGTCAGATCTCCCCAGGCATAGAGCAGCAGCGTGTCCCTCTCCTTGACCGACAGCGCGGCGATGCGCGGCGCCAGTTCACGGGTGGACTTCTCGGCGTCGAGGCGCGCGATCGTCGTCTCGAGAACATCGTGTGAGATGTGCTCCTCGCGCTGCGCGGACTCCCGGCTCGACCGGAGGTGCTTGGCCTCGCGCACTCGATGCTTCTTGATCAGCCTCGAAGCGATCCCGTACAACCAAGGCAGCGCGGAGTTCCAAGCCGCGTCAAAAGACTTCCGCCGGGCGAATGCGACCAGGAATGTCTCGCTGAGAATGTCCTCGCCCGCATCGGGACCGACACGACGGGCGGCATATCCGCCGATCGATCGTGCATGTCGATCGAACAATTCAGCGAAGGCTCGGGGTTGCTCGAGCGACCGCTGAATGATGTCGCTGTCTGTGCTCACACTATGTATTGCCTCTGAACACGAGGACGGTTCGAAACTGGTCACGGCAGTGAATCGACCACGCTCATCTCGGGCAAATCTACGGAGCCTCATCGACGACTTGGACAGTCGTCGTGAGTTCGTGATCAGGAACGGAGTCCGGAACGATGCCCCCGCGCGGGCCGTCGTTGATGGTCGAGCGCACCACCTGCGCAGTGCGCGTGTCGATCGACATGGAATAGCTGCGATCAACTTGCGGGAGTCCTGAGAACAACAGCGTGACGACATCGCCCTCGCTGTCCACAATCGATACGCCAGGGATGAGGCTCAGGGCTCTGTACATCGCAGCCTTGAGATCCGCCGGTGCAGACCCCTGCTGCAACTCATCGATGAGGAATGTCACAGCACCGATACCCGCCGACGCCGCTTCGTCTGCTCGCAGGTATGCCGTCGTCCAAGCCAGGAGGGCAGCTGGATCTCGCGGCATCTCCGCGTACTGGACATAAGTCTGATTCGGAACCGGCGTCCCGACGTGCCCCCCACCCTGGTACCGCAAGACCTCCGGATCCACACGCCAACTGAATCGATCGAGCCACTCTTGAGACAGGCGACCCGCCTCCCCTCCGAACAGCTCGACGACCTGCAGGTCCGCGTTGAGCACCTGCACCCATTCACCTGCCCTGTCGGCGGGGATGTACCAGGTTTGGGAGCTTGTGGAGACCCACGCCGCCGTCGCCTGCGTCCGGTTCGCATTTCCTTGGTCCTGGGGGGAGTAAAGCTCGAGGTTTCGGATCTCCTGGTGAATTCTGAGGTACTGCCCGGGGCCTACAAGCGGCCCCGGGTCGTCACCGACGACCGTCGCCGCTCCGACCAAGACGGTCTTGGCCGTCGGCGGTTCAGGCGCAGGCGAGATCGTTGGCCCGGGCGTCGCGGTCGGCTCGAGAGCCGGCCCCGGCGTGCGCGTCGGCACCGCCTCCACGGTAGGCGTAGGCGACGGCGCCGTGATCGCACTCACGACGAGCACTCCGGCGGTGACTGCAGCCGCCGCGCCGAGGGCGCCGGCGGCGATGAACCAGGGCCGCCGCGCCGCCCGCGGACGCGCGGGTCGGCGCTCCTCCTGGATCTCGGTCAGAAGGAGTGCCCGCGCAGCGGCGAGGTTCTCTTCGGCTCCGTCGATCTCTGGCTTGGTCCGCCGAACCTTCTCAAACTCGTCCACGGGTCTCTCCCCTCTTCTGCTGCTGCTCGAATGCCTGAACTCGCCGAGTGGAGTCCAGTCGTCTGCGGACCCGGTTCAGCCGCGATCGCACGGTGCCCACGGGAACCCCGAGGGCGACGGCGACCTCGTCGTAGCTCATCCCCTGCCAGGCATAGAGCAGGAGGGTCTCGCGGTCTCGGGGAGCGAGCGCGGCGATACGCGCTCTCAGTGTCGCGACCTCGCGCTCCGCGTCGACGCGAGTCAGGGCATCGTCCAGGCCCCCGAGTGTTGATTGCTCATGCTGCGACACGGATGCCGCGAACGACCTCCACTGCTTGGCCTCGACCGCGCGCTGCCGGCGGATCAGTCGTGACGCGATCCCGAGCAACCAGGGCGCCGCCGATTCGGCGTCCGTGTCGAAATCGGCGCGCCGTCGGAAGGCGACGAGGAAGGTCTCGCTCAAGACGTCCTCTGCCGCATGGCGGCCGACTCTGTACGTCGCGAACGCGTTGACCGCGCGCGCGTGCCTGTCGAAAAGTTCGGCGAACGTTGCCGGACGTTGAAGAGATCGCTGGATGATCTCGCTGTCTGTGGTCACGCTATGTATTGGCCGTGAGGCACCGATCGGTTCACGCTTTCTTCGACGATCTCTGTGGCGTCCCCAGGTCGAGCCTCATCAGCACCCGCGGGAACCCGTCGAGCACGGAACCCGTATCCGCGGCCTTCACGAATCCTGCACTCTCGAAGAGCGCTCGCGTGCCGACGTACGCCATCGTCAGATTCACCTTCTCGCCCCCGTTGTCGACCGGATATCCCTCGATGGCGGGCGCGCCGCGCTCCGTCGCATATGCGACAGCACCGTCGATCAGCGCATGGGAGACGCCCTGCTTCCGGTACCCGGGGCGTACCCGGAAACACCACAGCGACCAGACGTCGAGGTCATCGATCTGCGGGATGAGCCGATTGCGGGCGAAGCTCGTCTCGCGCCGCGGATGCAGTGCCGCCCAGCCGACAGGCTCGTCGTCGAGATAGGCGATCACGCCGGGGGGAGGGTCCTCCTGGCACAGCTCGCGCACCCGGTCGGCGCGGGCCGGGCCCTTGAGCGCAAGGTTCTCCTTGTTGCCGATGCGATAGCTCAGGCAGAAGCACACGTTCGACGTCGGCTTCTTCGGCCCGACGAGGGTTGCGACGTCGTCGAACACGGTTGCAGGACGAACCTCGATGCTCATGCGCTCAGTGTCGCGCACGACACCGACATCGGGCCGGCGCAGCGCCGACTATTCGCCGCGCAGGACGTCCAACGCGTGGCGGAAGTCTGCCGGATAGGGCGACTCGAACTGCACCCAGTCCCCCGTCGCCGGGTGCGCGAACGCGAGCTGATGTGCGTGCAGCCACTGACGTGTGAGCCCGAGCCGGGCTGACATCGTGGGGTCGGCGCCGTACAGCGGATCGCCGACGCACGGATGCCGATGAGCAGCCATGTGCACGCGGATCTGATGCGTGCGCCCCGTCTCGAGATGGATCTCGAGGAGCGAAGCGCCCGGAAAAGCTTCGAGCGTCTCGTAGTGGGTCACCGAGGGCTTCCCGTCGGGAACGACGGCGAACTTCCAGGAGTGGTTCGGATGGCGCCCGATGGGAGCGTCGATCGTTCCCGCCAGCGGGTCAGGATGCCCCTGCACGACCGCGTGATAGACCTTCTCGACCGTACGGTCCTTGAACGCCTGCTTCAGCGTCGTGTAGGCCCGCTCGGACTTCGCCACGACCATGAGACCGCTCGTGCCGACGTCCAGCCGGTGCACGATCCCCTGACGCTCGGCGGCACCGCTCGTCGCGACGCGGAATCCGGCGGCCTCGAGTGCGCCGACGACGGTGGGGCCCTCCCACCCGACGGACGGATGCGCGGCCACGCCCGTGGGCTTGTCGACCACGATGATGTCGTCGTCGTCGTACACGACCCCGAGCTCGGGAACCGCGATCGGAATGACTCGCGGCGCCTCCTTCGGCGCCCATTCGACTTCGAGCCAGCCACCACCGCGCAAGCGGTCAGACTTGTCGAGCGTCACGCCGTCCAGACGGACGCCGCCGGCCGCGGCGACATCCGCAGCGAAGGTGCGGGAGAAACCCATCAGCTTCGCGAGCGCGGCATCCACCCGCGTGCCGTCCAAGCCGTCAGGAACCGGCAGAGATCGGGACTCCACGTCAGCGGCCTTCCGATGCGGGAGCCGCATCCTCCGAAGGTGCGTCATCGTCGCCCGCGTCCACCTCGTCCGCGTCCGTCTCTGTCGCCGCCTCGGCGGCGATCGCCGCAGCTTCCGCCTCTTCCTCGGTCTCGACCACCGCGTGATCGCGCTCGCGCGTACCGTCGAAGCGCAGGCCGAAGACCACGAGCAGGGCCACCGAGATCATGCCGGTGACGATGAAGATGTCCGCGACGTTGAAGATGGCCGGCATCATCCACGGCATCGAGATCATGTCGACGACATGTCCCACCGGGAACCCGGGCTCCCGGAACAGTCGATCGGTGAGGTTGCCGAGCACGCCGCCGAGCAGGCAGCCGAGAACCACGGCCCACAGCCGGGACTTGAGCCCGAACGCCTTCCAGATGATGATCGACGCGACGACCGCGAGGGCGATCGTGAAGATCCAGGTGACCTCGGAACCGAGCGAGAACGCCGCGCCGGGGTTGCGGACGTAGTACAGCTGAAGGAACTCACCGAGAACCGGGACCGGTACCTGCAGCGGCAGGTTCTCGATCGTGAGGTACTTCACAAACTGATCGGCGGCCAGTACGAGCGCTGCGAGGATCGCAACGATCGCACCGGCCGCCGACCGACGAAGGGGACGACGTCCTGACAAGAGGGCGCCTTACAGACCGATCGCGGAGACGGGCGTGGAGTCCGTGGACGCCGACTTCTCGTCGAGCTCGCGGAGCTGGCCTTCGATGTATCCGCGCAGCTGAGAGCGGTAGTCGCGCTCGAAGTTGCGGAGTTCGGTGATGCGAGCCTCGAGCGTGTTGCGCTCGCGCTCCAGGCGTGCCGACTCCTCGCGCTGCTTGGCCTCGGCCTCGGTGCGGATCCGGGCGACCTCGGTCTCGGCCTCGGCGATGAGCGCGTTGCGCTTCGCCTCACCCTCGGCGACGTGCTCGTCGTGCAGACGCTGTGCGAGCTCGATGATGCCGGCGGTCGCGGTCGCGGAGCCGGTCGGAGCAGGCTCTGCAGGAACCTCGGCGACGGGAGCCGGAGTCTCGGGCGCCGCAGGTGCCGCGGCCGGAGCGGCGGCCTCGGGGGCTTCGCCGGACTCGTAGGCGGCCAGCTTGGCCTTCAGCTCGACGTTCTCTTCGAGAGCCTTGCGCCACTCGATGACGATCTCGTCGAGGAAGTCGTCGACCTCATCCGGGTCGAAGCCGTCCTTGAAGCGGACGTGCTGGAACTGCTTGGTGACGACGTCATCCGGGGTAAGTGCCATGAGTGGCTCCTCTTTCGATGAGTACGAATGCCAGTATCGATGTATGGCGTGGTCGTGATGTGGCGCGAACCCGGGGCGCGCACCTGGGTGCCAGCATAGCCCCCGCGCCTCAGCGCCGCGATGTCACGACACCCAGAGAACACGAAGTCCGCGTGGCGGATCCGGGCGGATCGCCGGGAGTTCAGCGGATGAACAGCCGCACGATGTTCATCAGGACCAGCACGATCAACAGGGTGAGCGTGAACCCGAAATCGAGCGACAGGGAACCGATCCGCAGAGGCGGGATGAGCCGCCGGAAGAACCGGATGGGCGGATCCGTGACCGTGTAGACAGCCTCAGCGGCGACCAGACCGAACCCCTTGGGACGCCACTCCCGATTGAAGAGGGGGATGTAGTCCAGGATGAGGCGTGCGAAGAGCACGAAAATGTAGAGCAGCAGCACCAGATGAACGATGCTCGCTGCGACGGAGACCAACTCCACGAGCTACGACTGGTCGAAGCCCGCAGACTCAGCGTCTGCGTGCGCGATGCCCCCGTGGCCCGAAACGGCGATGTTCTCCGGCGAGAGCAGGAACACCTTCGAGGTGACCCGCTCGATACGGCCGTACAGGCCGAGGGAGAGCCCGCTCGCGAAGTCGATGAGACGGCGCGCGTCGGCATCGCTCATCTGGGAGAGGTTGATGATGACCGGGACGCCCTCGCGGAAGCTCTCCGCGATCAGCTGAGCGTCGCGGTACTGCTTGGGGTGGACGGTGAGGATCTCGTTCACGGCTCCTGCAGAGGGCTGGCGGACGGCGACGGGACGACGGAGGGGCGTGACGGGAGCCGGAGCCGGCTCTTCGCGCTCGCGGTCGCGCTCGCGGTGAGCGCGCGCAGGAGCCTGCGTCTCCTCCTCGTAGACCTCTTCCTCGTCGGCGAGGCCGAGATACACCATGGTCTTCTTCAGCGGGTTACCCATCGTGTCCTCCGGTTCGAACGTTTGGGGCTGGTCTTTTCACAGGTTAACCCCGGTCGGGCCGGGGGCCGGTGATTGCGGAGCCGATCCGCAGGTGTGTCGCGCCGGCGTCGATCGCCTCCACGAAGTCGCCGGTCATCCCGGCGGAGATCCACGATGCGGAGGGCTGAACGGCGCGGACGCCCTCAGCGACGGCACGCAAGCGCGCGAATGCAGCGCCGGGTTCCTCATCCAGTGGCGCGACCGCCATGACGCCCCGCAGACGGAGCGATGGCAGCGCCAGCACATGCTCGGCGAGTGCGACGGCATCAGCGGGTGCCACTCCCCCTCGACCAGGATCGTCGGTGAGGTTGACCTGTACGAGCACGTCGAGGAGGCCATCGTCCTGGGCCGCGCGGTCCAGCGCGTCGGCGAATCGGCCTCGGTCGACGGAATGCACGACGTCGGCGCTGCGCCGGATGGCCGCGGCCTTGTTCGTCTGCCCCTGACCGATGAAGTGCCAGGTCAGGTCGAGGGCTGCGAGTTCCGCCTGCTTCCCCGACAGCTCCTGTTGCCGATTCTCTCCCACGTCGCTCACGCCGAGCGCGCGCAGTTCACGGACCAGAGCGGCCGGATGGAACTTCGTCACGACGATGCGAGTGATCTCCGCCGGATCCCGCCCCGCGGCGCGCGCGGCGACGGCGATGCGTTCGTCGATCGCCGTCAGCCGCGCCGCCAGGTCCGACCGCCCCTGCCCGTCGGCCGCAGTGGTCACTTCAGGAATTCGGGGATGTCGATGTCGTCGTCTGCGAAAGCCGGCTCGATGCTGGTGGTCGGCACTCGCTGCTGCACCGGCTCTGCCGGTGCCGCGTCGCTCTTCGCCTCCGGCTCCTCCTCGAGGGAGACCTCGGGGAGAGTCGCCGCCGAGGGCCGGGAGACGACCATCGGGTCCAGTCGGAGCGAAGGCTCACCACCGTCGAATCCGGCCGCGATGACGGTCACGCGCACCTCGTCGCCGAGAGTGTCGTCGATGACGGTACCGAAGATGATGTTCGCCTCGGGGTGTGCCGCTTCCTTGACGAGGTCGGCCGCGTCGTGGATCTCGAAGATGCCGAGGTTCGATCCTCCCTGGATCGAGAGCAGCACGCCGTGCGCACCCTCGATGGAGGCCTCGAGCAGCGGCGATTCGACCGCGAGCTCGGCCGCCTTGATCGCGCGATCGGCACCGCGGGCGGAGCCGATGCCCATGAGGGCGGAACCTGCGCCCTGCATGACCGACTTGACGTCGGCGAAGTCGAGGTTGATCAGACCCGGGGTCGTGATCAGGTCGGTGATGCCCTGGACACCGGCGAGGAGCACCTGGTCCGCGGTGGCGAAGGCCTCGATCATGGAGATCCCACGGTCGCTGATCTCGAGGAGACGGTCGTTCGGCACCACGATGAGGGTGTCGACCTCTTCCTTGAGCTTCGCGACGCCCGCCTCTGCCTGGCTCTGGCGACGGCGACCTTCGAACGAGAACGGCTTGGTGACGACACCGATGGTCAGCGCGCCGATGGACTTCGCGATGCGGGCCACCACGGGAGCACCACCGGTTCCTGTGCCGCCTCCCTCGCCGGCGGTCACGAAGACCATGTCCGCACCGGTCAGGGCCTGCTCGATCTCCTCGGCGTGGTCCTCCGCGGCACGGCGCCCCACCTCGGGGTCTGCTCCGGCGCCGAGACCACGCGTGAGTTCCCGACCGACGTCGAGCTTGACGTCGGCATCGCTCATGAGCAGCGCCTGGGCGTCGGTGTTGACGGCGATGAACTCGACTCCGCGGAGACCGAGATCGATCATGCGGTTGACGGCGTTGACGCCGCCACCGCCGACGCCGACGACCTTGATCACGGCGAGGTAGTTCTGGTTCTGGCTCATGGCCGGCCTCCGATTATTCGAGCCTGAAAAGGATGAACCTTAAACCTCAACTAGAGGTGTAAAGTATTTCCCGGTATTGCGTTCTCTTGATCGAAGGTAAGCGCCGCCTGGCCGCGCGCACGCAACCACTTGGGCGTGTCGCGCCATTCCCCACGAAAGAGGTCAGCCGACGACGGCGACTTCGGGTGACGTGACGTCGATCGACCGCGCCCCGGGATGGGCGCCCATCGCCGCTGAGAGGGTCAGTGCCTTGAGCCCCGAGTCCTCCGCGCTCCCCCAGACCACCGTCAGCCCACTGCTCAGCGTCAGGGTCACGTCGTCCTGGGTGGTCGCCGCGACCCCCGCCAACTGCGATCGGACATCGGTGGGCAAGGACCTCACGACGAGCCCCGCGCTGCGGAACGCGGCGGAATCGACCCCGCTGTCGATCTCGATCAGAGGCTGCCCTGCGGGCTGATCGGGCGTGGTCGAAAGCGCCACCCCCGCCGCGTCCACGAGCGTGAATCCGGCGTTCGAGCGGATCACGCCGACCGGAGTGCGTTCGACGATGCGCACCGTCAGGTCATGCGGAGGCCGCGCCTCCAGCGCATACGTCTCGATGAGAGGGAACGCCAGCAGCGCGGCCTTCACCTCACTGGAATCGACCAGAGCCAGCGGCGTGCCGAGCTGATCGCTGAGCGCCGCCTCGACCGCGGAGGGATCGAGGCTGGTCGACCCGACGACCGTGATCTTCTCGACGGCGAACAGCGGGCTGTACGCGGCCGCGATGCTCCCTCCGATCACGACGACCACGGCGGCGAGGCTGCTCCACCAGATGATCCGTCGTCGCCGAGAGCGTTGGGTGAACCGGCGGATCTCTGCGCGGAGAGCCTTGCGCCGGGCGCGCGCCGCGCGCCAGACATCCCTCGTCGAGGTCGGTTGCGGCGCATCGACCGTCGCTTCCTCCGCCGGTGCGCGCTCCTCGGCGACAGCGGGCCTCTCCTCCGCCGCGGCGCCGGGCCGACTCGGACGCCGCGTCGCCTGCGTCGCGGCGCCCTTCTCCCCCGAACTCTCCGGGGTGGACGGAAGCGGTGCGGGCCGACGCATCGGCTATGCCTCGTCGGTCCGGCGGAGGGACTCCAAGACCTGCGGGATGATCTGATACACGTTGCCGCAGCCGAGGGTCACGACGAAGTCTCCGTCGCGCGCCACGGTAGCCGTGTAGTCGGCGGCCTGTTGCCAATCCGCGACGAAGTGCACGTGCGACGGGTCGCGGAACGCGTTGCTCACCAGTTCGCCGGTGACTCCGGGGACCGGATCCTCACGCGCCCCGTAGACGTCCAGCATCACCGTGTGGTCGGCGAACTCCTCGAGGACGTCGGCGAACTCCTGGTACATGTGCTGCGTGCGGGAGTAGGTGTGCGGTTGCTGGATGGCGATGACCCGCCCCGTGCCAGCGATGCCGCGCATCGCCTCCAGTGCCGCCCTGACCTCGGTCGGATGGTGCGAGTAGTCGTCGTACACCGTCACGCCGCGCGCGACCCCGTGCTGTTCGAGGCGGCGAACCGTTCCCGCGAAACCTTCGACGGCGCGGACCGCGTCGACGAGCGGATACCCGAGGGCGCGCAGCACCGTGACGACGCCGGCCGCGTTGATGGCGTTGTGCACACCGGGGACGGCGAGCTGCATCCGCACCTGCTCGCCACCGTGGGTGATGGTCGCTGCGACGCCTCCGACGGTCACGAAGTCGGTGACGCGCACATCCGCATCCGCCGCTTGACCGAACGTGAGCACGTTCGGGTGGGTGATCCCGGCGCCGACTCGGAGCGCCCCGGCATCGTCGCTCGAGATCACGACGGCCTCCGAGGCGGCATTCGCGAACCGGACGAACGCGTCGTGGAAGGCCTCGTCCGAACCGTAGTGGTCCAAGTGATCGGGATCCACATTCGTGATGAGAGCGACCGCGGTGTCGTAGAGCAGGAAGGTGCCGTCCGATTCGTCTGCTTCGACGACGAACAGGTCGCCCGATCCGGTGGCGCTCGACGTTCCGAGCTGCTCGATCACACCGCCGTTGACGAAATGGGGGTCGGCCCCGAGCTCCCGCAGTGCGGTGACGATCATGCCCGTCGAGGTCGTCTTGCCGTGCGCGCCGGCGACCGACACCAGGCGACGGGACCCGATCAGCCAGTGCAGCGCCTGGGAACGGTGGATCACGTGCAGGCCACGCGCCTTCGCGGTGACGAACTCGGGGTTCTCGGGCCAGATCGCGCCGGTGTGCACGACCGTGTCGGCGTCGCCCAGGTACGCGGCATCGTGACCGACATGGACCGTGGCTCCCGCCGCGGCCAACGCCCGCAGGTTGTCGCTGTCGGCGCGGTCGCTTCCGGAGACGCGGATGCCCGCGTCGAGGAACATCTTCGCGAGCCCGCTCATGCCGGAACCGCCGATGCCGATGAAGTGCGCGGAGGTGATCGTCTCGGGAAGAGGGAGGGAGAGGTCGGGTCTGATCATGTCCGCTTCAGTCTACTTTTCGTTCGGTGGTGTCGACCGCGTCAGGCCGCATGCAGCGCGCGGTCGATCAGGGTGATCACGTTCTCCGTGCCGTTGCGGGTTCCTGCCGTCACGGCGGCGGCCGCCATCCGGTCGATCCGCGCCTGATCGCCCAAGAGGGGCACGACGATCCGGCGTACCGCGTCGCCGTCGAAGGTGGCGTCGTCCAAGAGCTCGGCAGCGCCGGCCGCCACTGCAGAGGCCGCGTTCAGTCGCTGCTCACCGTTGCCCACCGAATAGGGCACGTAGAGCGCGGGGATCCCCAGCGCGCTGATCTCGCTCACCGTCGCCGAGCCGGACCGCGACACGATCAGGTCTGCGAGCGCGAAGGCCAGGTCCATGCGATCCACATACCGACGCAACGCGTAGCCGTCGACTCCGGGATCCGCCAGATCGCTGCGTTCGCCGGTCACATGCAGCAGCTGCCAGCCCGCTGCGAGGACGTCCTGCCAGGAATCCGCCAGAGCCTCGTTGAGGCGCTGTGCACCGAGCGAACCACCGAAGACGAGCAGCACCGGACGCTGGGCGTCGAGCCCGAAGTGCTCCGCGGCCTCCGCGCGCGCCGCCGAACGATCGAGCGCGATCACCTCGCGGCGCAGGGGCATCCCGACCACTTCGCTGCCACGGAGAGGCGTGCCCTCGAACGCGACGCCCACGGCCGCCGCGCGGCGGGCACCGAGCACGTTGGCCAGTCCGGGCTTGGCATTGGCCTCGTGCACCACGAACGGAACACCCTCGCGACGAGCGGCGACGTACGCCGGCGCCGACGCATACCCGCCGAACCCGACGACGACGTCGATGTCGTGCCGACGGATGTGCTCGCGCACTTGGGCGATCGCCCGGCGGAACCTCCCGGGGAAGGCGGCCGCCTGGCGGTTCGGTCGGCGCGGGAACGGAACCTTGTCCACGATCAGCAGGTCATAGCCTCGCTCGGGCACGAGTCGCGATTCGAGCCCCTCCGCCGTGCCGAGCACGAGGACCGAGTCGTCGGGGACGCGCTCACGGAGCGCATCGGCGACGGCGAGCAGGGGATTCACATGGCCGGCGGTGCCACCGCCGGCGAGGAGATACGAGGTCACCTGGCGACCCTACCCCGCTCCGCTGACTGCTTCTCGGTCACGGGGATCGTGCGCGCGAACGCGAGCAGCACACCGCAGGCGATCAGCACGGCGAGCAGTGCTGTGCCTCCCTGCGACATGAACGGGAGAGGGACGCCCATCACGGGGAAGATACCGATGACGACGCCGATGTTCAGGACGGCCTGACCGACGATCCACACCGTGATGCCCCCGGCCGCGACGCGGATGAAGGCATCCGGCGTCTTCCGGATGATGTGGAACGCGCCGACCGTGAAGAACGTGAACAGGGCCAGGACGACGATGCAGCCGATCAGCCCGAGCTCTTCTCCGACGATGGCGAAGATGAAGTCGTTGCCCGCTGCGGGCAGCCATCCGTACTTCTCCTGGGAGTTGCCGAGTCCGAGTCCGAAGATCCCCCCGGATGCCATGCCCCAGATGCCGTGGATCGACTGATAGCAGTCGCCCTCGTACAGCGCCATGTCGTCGCACGTGGCGACGATGCGGCGCATGCGGTCCTGGCTGGACAGCGCGTAGGCGAGCACCGCGATGACGCCGAGAATCACGGGCAGGATGAACAACCGGAGCTTGACCCCGGAGAAGAACAGACACCCCAGGAGGATGAGGACCAGCACCATCGCGGTGCCGAGGTCCTTTCCGGCGAGCACGGTACCGATCGCGAGCGCACCGACCGGGATCACGGGAATGAAGACGTGATGCCAGGTGCCGAGCATCGCCTGTTTGCGCAGCAGCACCGCCGCGATCCAGAGGGCCAGGGCGAGCTTGAGGAACTCGGAGGGCTGCAGCGTGAACCCGGCGATCTGGATCCAGTTCCGGTTTCCGCCGTCCTCGATACCCAGCGGCGTGAACACGAGCAGTTGCAGAGCGACCGCGCCGAACAGTGCGGGCCACGCCATCTTCTTCAGGAACGCGACCGGCATCCGACTGACGAGGAACATCAGCGGCACACCCAGAAGGGCGAACACCCCCTGACGCAGCACACCGCCCATCGGGTCCTTGCCGCTCGCGACCGCGGAGGCACTTGTGGCGGACAGCACCATGACCAGACCGAACAGCGTCAGCAGCAGGGCGGTCGATGCGATGAGGAGGAACTCCGTCGACACCGGAGTGAACCGACGCCCGAGGGAGACTCGGGCTGCGAGCCCGCCGGACTCAGAGCGCGGAGGGCGGGACACCTGTGTCATCGGCGCTCCCCCGGTCGATCCAGTCCTGCACCGCCTCGGCGAAGCGATGCCCGCGATCCGCATAGCCGGAGAACTGATCGAAAGATGCCGCAGCCGGGGCCAGCAGGACTGTGCCCTCGCCGTCGACGATCCCCGACGCGATCTCCACGACACGGTTCATGACCTGACCAGTCTCGCCAGCATCCACCTCGAACACCGGCACCGTCGGCGCGTGTCGCCGGAATGCCGCGACGACGGAGGCACGTTCGACGCCGATCACGACGGCCGCACGAGCCGTAGTGCCGACCTCGGCGACGAGCTCGGCGATGTCCACGCCCTTGAGGTCGCCTCCGACGATCCACACGGCCCCCGGGTAGGCACGCAGCGACGACGCTGCCGCGTGCGGATTCGTCGCCTTGGAATCGTCGACCCAGGTGATCCCCCGGTGTCGCGCGACCACCTGGATGCGGTGGGCGTCGAGGCGGAAGGACTGGAGCGCTGCGTGGATCGCCTCCGGCTCCACACCGAGGGAGCGCGCCAACGCACTCGCTGCGAGGATGTTCTGCACGATGTGCGGAGCCGCGAGGCCCGCCTCATCGAGAGCGGCGACGGTCGTGAGCTCGAGGGCGCTGCGTGCACGGTCGTCCAGGAAGGCCCTGTCGACCAGGAGCCCCTCCACGATGCCGAGGTCGCTCGGACCTGGGATCCCGAGATCGAAGCCGATGGCGCGGGCCCCCTCGACGACCTCCGCCTCCTCCACCATGTGGCGGGTGGCCTCATCCGCCTTGTTGTAGACGCAGGCGACACGGGTGTTCCGATAGACCACGGCCTTCGCGTCGCGGTACGCCTGTGCGCTGCCGTGCCAGACCAGGTGATCGTCGGCGAGGTTGAGGCAGACGGCGGAGTACGGGAACAGCTCACCCTCGGGGCGGGACTGACCGAGGTACCAGAGCTGATGGCTCGAGAGCTCGACCACCAGCACGTCGAAGCCCGCCGGGTCGCGCACGGCATCGAGCACCGGCACGCCGATGTTGCCGCACGGTGCCGCGCGCAGCCCCCCCGCCACGAGGAGTGATGCGGTCAGCTGAGTCGTGGTCGTCTTGCCGTTCGTCCCGGTGATCAGCACCCAGTCGGCCGGCGAACCGTCAGCGCGGACGACCTTGTCGCAGACGCGCCACGCGAGCTCCACGTCGCCCCAGATCGCCACGCCCGACTCCTGGGCCCACCGGATGAGCGGGTGCGACGGCGAGAACCCCGGCGAAGCGATGACGACCTCCGGCGCGAAATCCACCAGCACGGCGGGGACCTCGGCGAGTGATCCGAGCTCGAGGCGCGCACCGATCACCGGAAGCAGCCGCTCGTATTCCTCCTCCGCCGATTCGCTGAGCACCAGCACGTCCGCGCCGAGTTCGGTGAGTGTATCGGCAACGGAGAAGCCGGTCATGGACAGCCCGAGAACCGCG
This sequence comes from Microbacterium sp. IO18, assembly GCF_049099505.1. Lineage (NCBI taxonomy): Bacteria > Bacillati > Actinomycetota > Actinomycetes > Micrococcales > Microbacteriaceae > Microbacterium > Microbacterium sp. IO18. Next base: position 84,241 of record NZ_JBMJAF010000001.1, on the reverse strand, counting down.
ACCCGGAGACCCCGCCAGTCGGCGTTCCAACTGGTGAGTCCGGCGAGGCGCTCAGTCGACACGGGTGAGCCATTCGACGTAGAACAGGCCGACGGCCGACACGGCGAGCAGACCGGCGATGATCCACATGCGGACGACGATCGTGACCTCGGACCAGCCGCGCATCTCGAGGTGGTGATGGAACGGGCTCATCAGGAAGAGGCGCTTGCCTCGGGTGAGCTTGAAGTAGCCCCGCTGCAGGATGACCGAACCGGAAGACAGCACGAACACCCCGGCGATCACGAGGAGGAGGAGTTCGGTGCGGGTGAGGATCGCCATGGCGGTGATCACGCCACCGATGGCCATCGAGCCGACGTCACCCATGAAGACCTTCGCCTTGGGGGCGTTCCACCAGAGGAACCCGATGAGGCTCGCCGCGACCGAAGCCGCGATGATGGCGAGGTTGAAGGGATCGCGGACCTCGTAGCATCCGCCGAGCGCATCGGGGTCTCCGCCGATGCAGGGCTGCTTGAACTGCCAGAACGCGATCACGCTGTACGCACCGACGACGATGACACCGGCACCGGCGGCGAGGCCGTCCAGCCCGTCCGTCAGGTTGACGCTGTTCGACGTGGCGACGCCGATGACCGAGATCCACACCAGATAGAGGATCCAGCCGAGCACGACACCGAAGGCGAACAGGTTGAGCCAGGTGATGTCGCGGAAGAGGGAGATCGCGGAACTCGCAGGCGTCTGCCCCCACTTGTTGGGGAAGTTGAGCGCGACGATGCCGAAGGGCACGATCACGATGAGCTGGCCGATGACCTTGCGCCAGCCCGACAGCCCGAGGCTCCGCTGGCTGCGCACCTTCATGTAGTCGTCGATGAAGCCCACGGCACCGAAGCCGACCATCAGCCAGATCACCAGAAGCGCCGAGAGGGCGGGAACCTCGCCGCTGACGAGGACTCCCGTGAAGTAGCCCACGATCGAGCCGAGGATGAAGATGACGCCGCCCATCGTGGGGGTCCCCCGCTTCGCCTCATGGCTCGGGTTGTGGACCGACTCCGGGGTACGGATGACCTGCCCCCAGCCCCACTTCCGGAAGAGCCGGAGGAAGACGGGGGTCAGGAACAGGGTGAAGGCGAGCGAGATCGCCGCCGACATGATGAGAGACCTCACGAGAACAATTCTCCCAGACGATCGCCGAGATGCCGGAGGCCCACGGAATTGGATGACTTCACGAGCACGCGATCGCCGTCGCGGAGCTCGGTGCGGAGGTACTCGTACGCCGCGTCCTGGTCGGGAAGGTGCACGGCCTCACTGTCCCAGGAGCCTTCGCCGACGGCGGCGAGATAGAGCCGCCTGGCCTCCGGTCCGACGACGACGATTCGCTGGATGTTCAGACGCACGGCGAGCAGACCGATCCGATCGTGCTCCTCCCCCGCGCTCTCGCCGAGTTCACTCATGGCCCCGAGCACGGCGACCGTCCGCTCGTCGGGACCGGTGATCTGGGCGAGGGTGCGCAGCGCCGCAGCCATCGAGTCCGGGCTGGCGTTGTAGGCGTCGTTGATGATGCGGACGCGATCGCTGCCGAGCGGTTGCATACGCCATCGTTCGGCGATCTCCACCGTCTCCAGACGCGCGACGGCGTCTGCCGGGGCGATGCCGAGGACGAGGGCGGAGGCGATCGCCGCCAGGGCATTGGTGATGTGATGTGCACCGAGCACGCGAAGTCGCAACGGGAGCCGCTCCCCGCCGACCTCGATGACGCAGGACGTGCCCGAGGCCGATACCTCGATGTCGACCGCGCGCACGTCGGCGGCGTCACTCTGCCCGAAGCCGATGACGTCCAGGCCGCGCGAGAGCGCGAGATCCTTCATCGCGGCCACTCGGGGATCGTCGATGTTGAGCACGGCCGTGCCGGGCACGCGGGCTGCCGAGACGAGCTCCGACTTCGCCTTGGCCGTCGCCTCGATCCCGCCGAACCCTCCGGCATGAGCCATGCCGACCATGAGGACCACGGCGAGATCCGGCTCCACCAGGCCCGCGAGGTGCGCGATGCTCCCCGGCGCGGCCGCACCGAACTCGCTCACGAGGAAACGGGTGCTCTTCGTCACGCGGAGCATGGTGACGGGAGCGCCGACCTCATTGTTGAACGACTTGACGGGAGCGACGGTCTCGCCCTCGTCCTCCAGGATGCGCGCGAGGAAGTTCTTGGTCGTCGTCTTGCCGTTCGACCCGGTGATGCCGACGATGCGGAGGCACCCCTCGGCACGGACGCGAGCGACCACCTCGCGCGCGAGGGCGCCGAGGGCCACGACGGCGTCCGGCACGACGACCTGGCTGACGGGGACGTCGACGGTGTGCTCGACGATCGCCACGGCGGCCCCTGCTGCGACAGCCGCACCCACGAACCGGTGGCCGTCGGTCTCCGCGCCGGGCTTCGCGACGAAGACCGAGCCGGGAGTCATCGTGCGGGAGTCGGTGTCGACGATCCCGTCGACGACGGTCTCGGTCGTGTCCTCTCCGGCCACGCGCAGTTCACCGCCGACTGCGGCGGCGATCTCAGCGAGCGTCAGGGCGATCATTTCATCTCCATGCGCGGCTCTCGCCGACTATCCGAACTTGGGAAGGAGCTCGTCCATCGGGACAGTGGACGGCATCACGCGATAGGTCTTCATCACCTGCGTCATCGCCTTCTGGAAGGCGGATGCGGTGGCCGCGGACGATACAACCTTAGTCGGCTCGTCCAGGGTGACCACGACGACGTACTGCGGATCGTCCACCGGGGCGAACCCCACCATGCTGGTGTAGTAGACGCCGGCCTTGTAGCCGCCGTTGCCGTCGGACACCTGCGCGGTACCGGTCTTGCTGGTCACGCGGTAGCCCGGCACCTGGATGCGGTCCGCGTTGCCGCCCTGCACCGCCACGTTCTCCAGCATGCGCGTCAGCTCGGCCGCGGTCTGCTTCTTGATGATCTGCTCATGCTTCGGCGCCTCGGACTTCACGACGGTGCCGTCCTCGGCCGTGCACGATTCGACGAGGGAGAGATCGATCTTCTCCCCGCCGTTGGCGATCGCCTGGTAGGCACCGGCGAGTTGCGGCGCCGTCACCGTGAAGTACTGGCCGAACGTCGTCGTGTAGAGGGACTGGCTGTCCCAGTCGCTGACCGGGTGGAGGATGCCGCCGACCTCCGAGGGGAAGTCGAGCGTCTTCTGGCCGACTCCGAACCTCTCGAGGTAGTCGTAGCGCACGTCCGGGGAGACCATGGTGCCGAACTTCGACAGCGCCACGTTCGACGAATCGATGAGCCCACCGGCGAGCGTGTAGTTGTAGGCGGGGTGATTGAATGCGTCGTTCACGACGGCTCCGTTGGGGAACGTCTCCCGCGACGACGCGGTGACCGTGCTCCGCGGCGTGAGGCCCGCGCCCTCGATGACGGCGGCGGCCGTGATCGCCTTGAACGTGGATCCCGGCTCGAAGTCCTTGTGGAAGATCTGGCTGTACCGGGTCTCCGGCGTCGAGGAGTCCAGATCGTTGGGGTCCATCGAGGGCCACTCGGCTGCCGCGCGGATCTTGCCGGTCTTGACCTCGACGACCGTGACGGTGCCGCCCTTGGCGCCCTGCTTCTGCGCCTCCTCACCGATCATCTGCTGCAGATACCACTGGAGGTCGCTGTTGATGGTGAGCTCCACGGAACCGCCGTCGACGGCCTCCACCGTGCGTTCACTGCCGGGGATCACCACGCCGTTCGATCCCCTGCGGTACGACTCCTCGCCGTCGATGGGTGCGAGGCACTTCTCGCTCAGTTGCTCGATCCCGGCCTGTGCCGTCCCCGATCCGTCCAGGAAGCCGAGGATGTTCCCGGCGACCGCACCGTTCGGATAGACGCGGGTCTCCCTGCCCGCCATGTGGAGGTAGGCGAGCTTCAGGTCGCGCAGTTCGATGTACTGCTCCGTGGTGAGCGAATTCTTGAGCGGTGCGTACTGACTCTGCGGGTCGTTCGCGAGCGCATCCGACACGAGGGCGCGCACGTCGTCACCGCTCTGCCCGGTGATCGCGGCGATCTTCTCGGACGCCTCGGCCCACGGCACCTCGGGATCCTTCTCCTCCAGCTGCATGATGACCTTCGGATTCAGCTGCGCGTCGTAGACCAGCACGCTCGATGCGAGCACGGTGCCCCCCGCGTCGACGATCGATCCGCGTCGGCCGGGGATCGTGTTTCCCGCGCCGATCTTGGTGAGGGATTGCGCGACGTGCTCGTCGGCGCTCACGACCTGGATGTCGATCAGGCGTACGACGAAGGCCGCCAACACGGAGAGGATGACGGCGAGGGCGACGACGGTACGTCGCCGAGGACCGCGGGTTGCTCGTGTCGTCATGCGATCTCTCCATCGATCATTTCGTGCGGGTCAGTGCGTGGTGGGACTCGGGAGCCCGTCGGTGATGGCCGGCGGAAGGTCCGGCGTCGTCTGGGCCGTGTCGCCGTCGTCGGTCACGGTCTCCGCCGGCGGCGGTTCCACGATCAGGGAGTTGGCCACAGCCGCCGCGCCGTCGGGGTTGACGGTCGAGATCCCCTCCGCGCCGGCTCCGGTGCCGAAGAGCGCTCCGTCGCTGAGCCGCAGGTACGAGGGAGAACCGGCGACGACCATGCCGAGATCGGCAGCGCTGCTGGCGAGCACCTGCGGCGAGCTGAGGCCGGTGAGCTCTTCCTGCAACGCGTGGGACCGGAGATCCAGTTCACGCTGCTGCGAGGAGAGCGCGGCCAAGGTGAACGAATCCTGGGTGATCGCGAGCGAAAACCCCACCTGTGCCGCACCGATCGCCAGGGCCCCACCCAGGGCGACGAGCGCGTACGCGAGCTTCGGCTTGCGACGGACCGCCGGCCGTGTGACGGGCTGCAACCGCCTCTGCGGCTCGCGGGTCGGGGTGAGGGGCGTCGCGGGCTTGCGGACCACCGCGTTCAGACTCATGCGCTCTCCCGCAGTTTCTCGGCGGCGCGCAGCCGCACCGGGATCGCCCGGGGGTTGCGCGCGCGTTCGTCTTCGCCGGCGAGTTCCGCACCCTTGGTGAGGATGCGGAACCGCGGAGCATGTTCGGGCAGTTCCACCGGAAGCCCGGCCGGCGCCGTCGAGGCCGACGCCGCGGCGAAGGCCTGCTTGACGAGCCGGTCCTCGAGCGACTGGTACGACATCACCACGATGCGTCCGCCGACATCGAGCGCATCCATCGCTGACGGGATCGCGTCGGCCAGCACGTTGAGCTCGGTGTTCACCTCGATGCGCAGGGCCTGGAACACGCGCTTGGCCGGATGCCCGGCACGCTGTGCGGCAGCGGGAGTCGCCGCGATCAGGATCTCGACGAGCTCGCCGGAGCGGGTGATCGGCTGCTTCTGACGCGCCTCGATGATGAAGCGCGCGTAGCGACCGGCGAGCTTCTCCTCCCCGTACCGCTCGAAGATGCGGCGCAGGTTGCCTTCGCTGTATGTCGCGATGACATCGGCAGCGGTGACGCCCTTGGTCTGGTCCATGCGCATGTCGAGAGGAGCATCCTTCGAGTACGCGAATCCGCGCTCGGCCTCGTCGAGTTGGAGGGAGGAGACCCCGAGGTCGAAGAGGATCCCTGCCGCGCCCTGCGCGTGCAGTCCGATCTCGTCGTACACCGTGTGCACCAGCGTGACGCGGTCCCCGAATCGGGCGAGCCGCTCCCCCGCGATGCGCAACGCGTCGGTGTCGCGGTCGAGCCCGATCAGTCGGATGTTCGGAAAACGCTCGAGCAGAGCTTCGGAGTGGCCGCCCATACCGAGCGTGGCGTCCACGAGCACCGCTCCGTCCGCTTGAAGGGCGGGAGCGAGCAACTCGACGCAGCGGTCGAGCAGGACGGGGGTGTGGATGTCTCGGAGGTTCATGATCTTTCTCGGGGGTGACCATCGGCTCTGATCCCCCTCCGCTTCTCGACCCGGCACCGGGGAAGTGTGTCGGGGCGGGAGCGGCGGGGCATCACAGCCGTGGTCAGAAGAGTCCCGGAATCACCTCCTGCTCGAGGTCGGAGTAGGTCTCCTCACCAGCGGCGAGGTAGGCGTTCCAGCTCTCCGCGTCCCAGATCTCGGCGTGGGCGCCGACTCCGGTGACGATGAGCTCCTTCTGCAGCCCTGCGTACTGACGCAGGTGCGCGGGGATGGTGATGCGGTTCTGACTGTCGGGCATCTCCGCACTCGCACCGGAGAGGAACAGACGCATGAAGTCACGCGCCTGCTTGTTGGCGAGCGGAGCCTGGCGGATCCGCTCGTGCATCGCCTCGAACTCGGCCGTGCTGAACACGTAGAGGCACCGTTCCTGGCCGCGGGTGACGACGATGCCGCCACCGAGGTCCTCGCGGAACTTCGCAGGAAGGATGACCCGTCCTTTGTCGTCCAGCTTCGGAGAGTGCGTACCCAGCAACATCGGCCATCACCCCCTCTGCGTCCGGCCAACTCGAGGTGCGCCCCACTTTACTCCACTTTCCTCCACTTACCTACGACCAATCCGGGAAATCACGGGTCGTGAGCAAAAGGGCATGCTGAAATCCCGCGGAATTCCGCGGTGGAGCGAAGTGGAGGCTCAGTGGAGGAGCGTGGCGGCCCGCGCGTTAACGACAGAAGCCCGGATGCTCAGCATCCGGGCTTCTGTCGTGAGAAGTGTGTGGGGGTCAGTGACCGTCCTGCCGACGATCCCAGCGGTCGTTCATACGGTCCATGAACGAGGCGGAATCCTGCCGCTTCGCCGCAGAGCGTTCCCGAGGCTGCGCAGGAGCCGTGCGCCGCACGGGCGTGACGGCCACGATGACACCGGCGAGCATCGCCACGAATCCGATCACGCCGACCACGATGCCCCATACGCCGCCGAGGATGACGCCGGCCACGAGGCCGCCGACACCGGCGAGGAGAAGGAGAGCACCGTAGACCAGATTTCGGTAGCTCAGTGCGCGGTCGCCGGACGGCGCGCTCACGACGTCGGCATCATTGTGAAGGAGATGGCGTTCCATCTCGTCGAGCAGACGCTGCTCCTGTTCGGAGAGTGGCATTTCGTCCCCCTCGGGTATCGTGCCTCCCATTCTACGCGCGCGGAGGCGTCCGGGGCTAGCAGTTCGACGTCCCCTTGCTTTACGTATGCTGGGAGTCGTGTCGTCCTCCTCCCCCGTCCCCGGCGCGGTCGCCGCTCGCCTCGACCGCTTCCTCGCACGGATGCGCGACGAATCCGCCGACTACGGCCCGGACGCCGTCTCCTTTCTCGATGCCGCGGCCGGCACCCTCGAAGGAGGGAAGAGACTGCGCGCCCGGTTCTGCCACGCCGGCTGGCGCGCAGTTGCACGCTTCCACGAGCGTGACGCGGCAGAGACCGAGGCGCTCTGGGACGTGTGCACCGCGTTGGAGATCTTCCAATCCGCGGCTCTCGTGCACGACGATCTGATCGACAACTCCGACACCCGTCGCGGGAGGCCGGCAGCCCATCGCGCGCTCCAGGCGTCGCACGACGAAGCCGGGTGGTCGGGAGATGCCGAGTCGTTCGGCCGCGCCTCCGCGATTCTTCTCGGCGACCTCCTCGTCGCCTGGAGCGACGATCTGCTCGAGGCCGCGCTGGACGACCAGCCGCACGCGCGCGCCGTGCGCTCCGAGTACGCCCGGATGCGCCGGGACGTGACCACGGGGCAGTTCCTCGACATCGCCGAGGAGTCGGCCTGGAGCGTCAACGACGGAGCCCTCCACGCCGATCGGGCGCTGCGGGTGGCATCTCTCAAGTCGGCCAGATACAGCATCGAGCAGCCGCTGGTCCTCGGCGGCGCACTCGCCGGCGCCGACGCCGATCAACTGGACGCGCTTCGCCGTTTCGGTCACCCGATCGGGATGGCCTTCCAGCTACGCGACGACGTGCTCGGAGTGTTCGGCGACGCCTCCGTCACCGGGAAACCGGCCGGTGACGACCTTCGGGAAGGCAAGCGCACGGTTCTGATCGCTCTCACGCGGCAGGCGCTCGACACCTCAGCGAGGAATCTGCTCGACGAGATGCTCGGAGACGTCGAGCTGACACCGCAGCAGGTGACCTCCTTGCAGGCGACGATCACCGACTCGGGTGCGCTCGCTCAGGTCGAGACCATGATCGCGGACTACGCCCGGGAAGCCGACCGCGCCCTCTCGGGCGCCCGGCTCGACAACACCGCGGTCGGCGAACTGCGTGAACTCGCACGCGCAGCGACGGTCCGGTCCGCCTGACGCGACGGACCCCTCAGGCGAGAGTGCGTGCGAGTCGACGGACGGCGCTCTTGTGCCCCGCCAGCAGCGCGTCGATCGGCGAACGCCCCAGGCTCTCCTCGTCCGCGAGCAGCCAGTCGATCAGCTCGTCGTCGGTGAAGCCCGCATCCTGGAGCACGATGATCGTTCCCCGCAAGGAGCTCAGAGGACGCCCGTCGACGATGAACACCGCAGGCACGGCGAAGGTGCCGGTGCGACGGGACCCGACCAGGTAGTGCTCGTCGATCAGACGGCGCACGCGACCGAGCGGCTCGTCGAGCACCTCGACGAGGTCGGGCATCGTCAGCCACTCGACGGCAGCGGCGGCAGGGGTTCCAGCAACGTTCTCAGACACGTTGCCCACTATCTCATCTCCGCCGGGATGCCGCATATCGACCCATCAGCCCCATGAGTCACTTCCGTCACTTCTGTTGACTTCCGTTTACATCCGTGTCAGCGTGAAGTGCTCGAAAAGGGGGCTCGCCTTGGGAATCAAGACCGCCACGCGTCGAACGCGCAACCTGCAGCTCGGACTGCCTGCGGCCGTCCTGGGGGCTTTGGCCGCCACGCTCACCACCGCTCCCGCCGACGCCGCCTCGACGACGACGACGGACTTCTCGCCGATCGAGCGCCCGCGCAGCGTCCCCGTGCGCACGGTACCCGCCCAGTCCGCACCGTCGAACTATGTCGTCCAGCCTGGTGACACCGTCTCGGCGATCGCCTCACGCTTCGGGCTCCGCACGGTCGACGTGCTGTCCTGGAACGGGCTCTCGTGGCGTTCGGTCATCTACCCGGGCCAGACCCTGACCCTGCGGGCGTCGGCCGCACCGGCCGTCGCGCCGGCGCCGGCTCGGACGGCGACCTCGACATCGCATCAGGTCGTCGCCGGCGACACCGTGTACGCGATCGCCCGGAAGTACGGCACCACCGTGGATGCCGTGCTCGCTGCGAACGGGCTGACACGCGCTTCGGTGATCTATCCGGGACAGCGCCTCGTCGTCTCCGGCGCAGCTGCGCCGCAGGCGGCCGCCGCGCCGGCTGCCACGCCTGCCACTCCGCCTGCATCCGCGGCGGCCCACACCGTCGTCGCGGGTGACACCCTGTTCGGCATCGCGCAGAAGTACGGGACCACCACCCACGCGCTGTTCACCCTGAACGGACTCGGCCCGTCATCGATCATCTACCCCGGTCAGCGACTCGCCGTGCAGGCCGCCCCTGCCCCTGCGGCGTCGAGCACCGCTGCGACCGGCGGGCAGCGCTCCGCGACCCTCACCGCCGAGCAGGCGTCGAACGCCGCCCTCATCATCCGCATCGGCCGCGAGCTCGGTGTGAGCGATCGCGCCATCGCTCTGGCACTCGCGACCGGCATGGTCGAGTCGGGACTCCGCAACCTCGATTGGGGCGACCGCGATTCACTCGGGATCTTCCAGCAACGCCCGAGCACCGGATGGGGAACGCCCGCGCAGATCATGGACGCGGACCGCAGCACGCGAGTGTTCTTCGGTGGTCAGCACGATCCGAACGGACAGGCGACGCGAGGGCTCCTCGACATCCCCGGCTGGGAGAGCATGCCGTTCACCTCGGCCGCTCAGGCCGTGCAGATCTCGGCCTATCCCGACCGATACGGCCAATGGGAGACGCAAGCTTATGCCTGGCTCGCGCTCTACGGGTGACGACATCCGGAAAACCGACACCGCCGAGAGGTGAGCCGCTCCCCTGACTTTCAGGCAGTCCTCCATAGAATTCTGACGTGACGACCAATCAGCAGGCCGACCCCCTCATCGGGCGGCTTGTCGACGGCCGCTACCGTGTGCGTGCTCGCATCGCCCGTGGCGGGATGGCGACGGTGTACGTCGCCACCGACCTTCGGCTGGAGCGGCGCATCGCCCTCAAGGTGATGCATGCGCACCTCAGCGATGACTCCGCGTTCCAGAGCCGCTTCATCCAGGAAGCCCGCGCGGCCGCCCGCCTGGCGGATCCGCACGTGGTCAACGTCTTCGACCAGGGGCAGGACGGCGAGCTCGCCTACCTCGTGATGGAGTACCTCCCCGGGATCACTCTGCGCGAGCTGCTGCGCGAGCAGAAGCGCCTCACCATCCCGCAGACCATCACGATCATGGATGCGATCCTGGCCGGGCTCTCCGCAGCGCACCGGGCCGGCATCGTGCACCGTGACGTCAAGCCGGAGAACGTGCTCCTCGCGGAGGACGGACGCATCAAGATCGGCGACTTCGGCCTCGCCAGAGCGACGACGGCGAACACGGCGACCGGACAGCAGCTGCTCGGGACCATCGCGTACCTCGCGCCTGAATTGGTCACCCGAGGCACGGCCGACGCGCGCAGCGACATCTACGCGCTCGGCATCATGCTCTACGAGATGCTCGTGGGTGAGCAACCGTACAAGGGCGAGCAGCCGATGCAGATCGCCTTCCAGCACGCCACGGAATCCGTCCCGCGTCCGAGCGTCCGCAACCCCGCGGTGCCGGAGCAGCTCGACGAACTCGTGCTCTGGGCGACCGAGAAGTCGCCGGACGAGCGCCCGGACGACGCCCAGCAGATGCTCGAGCGTCTGCGCGAGATCGAACGCGAACTCGGCATCACCCCGATGGCCGCCCGCGCAACCGCTCCGCAGCACAGCCCCGGCGACTCCGGCGACCTCACCAAGGTGATGCCGAGCACGATGGTGATCGCGGATCCTGCCGCCCCCGTGGCCGCCCCGATCGACAACGCGACGCTCCTTCGACGGCGCGCGTCGAAACGACGCGCGCGCGGCGCCTTCCTCCTCACGCTCGTGCTGCTGCTGGCCGTGCTCGCGGGTGGCGTCGGCTGGTGGTTCGGCTCCGGCCCCGGGTCGCTCATCGCTGTGCCCAGCGTCGCCGGCAAGACCTACGACGACGCCGCGGCCGTGCTGGTGGATGCCGGCTTCGTCCCCACGCAGAAAGACGAGTTCTCCGTCGACATCGACGCCGGAACCGTGATCGAGACCGACCCCGGCGAAGGCACTCGGCTCGACAAGGGTGACGCCGTCACGGTGATCGTGTCCGCAGGCCCCGCCTCGCACGACCTCGAAAAGCTCAACGGACGAACGGAGCAGGACGCGCGCGACTATCTCGCCGGGGTCAACGTCAACGTCGACGACGAGACCCTCATCCTCTTCTCGAATGCCGACGCGGGCATCGTCATCAACGCCTACGTCACCCCGCGCGCAGGCGGTGACGCCTATGCCTGCGGCGACGGATGCACCGTCTTCGAAGACGACTCCGTGGAACTGTCCGTCTCAGCGGGTGCTTTCCCCGACGTGTCCGGCATGTCGGTCGACGAGGCGACCTCGACCTTGACCGGAAAGGACCTGGTCGTCAGCGAGGAGTCCCAGTACGTCTTCAGCAACGATGTCGCCAAGGACATCGTCATCGGCGTGGCGGACCGGGCTTCCGAGGGCAACTGGCGCCCCGGAGACACGGTGCAGCTCATCGTCTCGAAGGGACCCGAGCTCTTCCCGGTCCCCGATGTCACGAACAGGACCCTGAACGAAGCGAAACAGATCCTCTCGGACAACGGCTTCACGGCCAGCTACGCGGCCTGGGGCGACCTGCCGGGGTTCGCGGAGATGGCCACGGTGACCGGCCAGGACCCGGGAGCGGACAAGTCACTGCCGCGAGGGGGCACCGTGAACCTCTCCATCCAGCTCACCGGCTGATCCCCCAGCCCACACGAAGAGAGCCGCCCTCCCGAGGTTCGGGGAGGGCGGCTCTCTTCGTGACGCGAGGAGCTGATCAGCGCTTCTCGAGCTCCTCAGCCACCAGGAACGCGAGCTCCAGGGACTGCATGTGGTTCAGGCGCGGGTCGCACAGGCTCTCGTAGCGCGTCGCGAGAGCCGCCTCGTCGATCTGCTCGGATCCACCCAGGCATTCCGTGACGTCGTCGCCGGTGAGCTCGACGTGGATGCCGCCCGGGAACGTCCCGACTGCGCGGTGCGCCTCGAAGAAGCCGCGCACCTCGTCGACCACGTCGTCGAAGCGACGCGTCTTGTAGCCCGTCGGCGTGGTGATGCCGTTGCCGTGCATCGGGTCCGTGACCCACAGCGGCTGCGCACCGGAATCGCGGACCGCCTCCAGCAGGGGCGGCAGGGCGTCACGGATCTTGCCCGAGCCCATCCGCGTGATGAACGTGAGTCGGCCGGGCTCGCGGTCCGGGTCGAGCTTGTCGATCAGCTGCAGCGCCGTCTCGGGCGACGTCGTCGGTCCGAGCTTCACGCCGATGGGGTTGCGGATCTTGGAGAAGTAGTCGACGTGCGCGCCATCGAGCTCGCGGGTGCGCTCGCCGATCCAGAGGAAGTGAGCCGACGTGTTGTACGGAGTGTCCGTGCGCGAGTCGATACGCGTCATCGGTCGTTCGTAGTCCATCAGCAGGCCTTCGTGACCGGTGAAGAACTCGACGCGCTTCAGCTCGTCGAAGTCGGCGCCGGCCGCCTCCATGAACTTGATCGCGCGATCGATCTCGGCCGCCATGCGCTCGTAGCGCTGATTGGCGGGGTTCTGCGCGAAGCCCTTGTTCCACGAGTGCACCTCGCGGAGGTCGGCGAATCCACCCTGGGTGAACGCGCGGATCAGGTTCAGCGTCGACGCGGCGGTGTGGTAGCCCTGGAGCAACCGACCCGGGTCGGCCGTACGAGAGCCCTCGGTGAAGTCGTAGCCGTTGACGATGTCGCCCCGGTACGCCGGCAACGTGACGTCGCCGCGCGTCTCGGAGTCGCTCGAGCGCGGCTTCGCGAACTGACCGGCCATGCGGCCCATCTTGACGACCGGCATCGATGCGCCATAGGTGAGCACCACGGCCATCTGCAGCACCGTCTTGATGCGGTTGCGGATCTGCTCGGCCGTCGCGCCGGCGAAGGTCTCGGCGCAGTCGCCGCCCTGGAGCAGGAACGCCTGTCCCGAAGCCGCGCGGGCGAGCCGGTCGCGGAGGTTGTCGACCTCACCCGCGAAGACCAGCGGCGGGAGGGTTGCGATCTGGCGCGAGACGTCGGCGACGCGGTCCGCGTCGGGCCACTGCGGCTGCTGCTTGATGGGAAGCGAACGCCATGCATCAAGTGCTTCGATGTGGTGCGGGAGCATGCCTTCCAGCCTAGTGGTCGCGGGGACCACGCAGATGCGCGCGGGAGGCTATGTGACGCGGGTGGGGAGCCGGTCCTTGACCGTCGACGCGTAGACGTCTTCGTACTTCTGCTCACCGAGGCGCTGCAGGGCCACCATGATCTCGTCGGTGACGGAGCGGAGGATGTAGCGGTCGTTCTCCATCCCGGCGTAGCGGGAGAAGTCGAGAGGTTCCCCGATGACGATCCCGACGCGGACGATGCGCGGCAACCGCCGTCCGATCGGCATCGCCGTATCGGTGTCGACCATGATCACGGGGATCACCGGGACCTTGGCTTCGAGAGCCATGCGGGCGATCCCCGTGCGGCCGCGGTACAGCGTGCCGTCGGGACTCCGCGTCCCCTCCGGGTAGATGCCCAGGAGGTCGCCTCCGCCGAGGACCTGGAGGCCCGTGTTCAGCGACGCCTCCGAAGCCTTGCCCCCGGAACGGTCGATCGGGATCTGTCCGGTGGCTTTCATGAAGAACTTCGTGGACCACCCCTTCAGGCCCCGGCCCGTGAAGTAGTCGCTCTTGGCCAGGAACGACATCGACCGGTCGATCATGAGCGGAAGGAAGATGGAATCGGCGAAGGACAGATGGTTACTGGCGAGGATCGCCGCACCGCTTGCGGGCACGTTCTTCCGCCCCACGATCCACGGTCGGAAGACCGCCTTGACCACGGGGCCGATCACCACGTACTTCATCAGCCAATAGAACATCGAGTGGAAGTCTAGCGCCGAGGGTCGCATCCACCCCGGTCTTCTCCACGGCGCTTCCGCGTGAGCGACCCAGTTTCACCCCGGACGCAACTCGGTTCCATGCCCTAGACTCGAAGCCACGCCCTGCCCGACCGGTACCGAAGGAGCTGCCGTGGTCCAGTTTGAAGTCCCTGCGATCGTCCCCGCCGACCCCGATGCGAACGTCGCCGACCTCCTGGTCAAGCGCGTCGAAGCCACTCCGGATCGCGCCCTCTTCTCCGTGCCGGAGGGCGACGGCTGGCGCGACATCTCCGCCGCCGACTTCCAGACGGCGGTCGTCGCCCTGGCGAAGGGCTTCGCCGCCGCCGGGATCCAGCCCGGCGAGAAGGTCGGCTTCCTGGCGCGCACCACGTACGAGTGGACGCTCATCGACTTCGCCCTCTTCTACGCCGGCGCCGTGATGGTGCCGATCTACGAGACGAGCTCGCCCTCGCAGATCCAGTGGATCCTCGAAGACTCAGGTGCGATCGCGCTGATCGTGGAGTCCCCCGAGCACTTCGCCCGCTTCGATGAGGTCCGCGGCGACCTGCCGCTGATCCGGGAGGTCTGGCAGCTGCACCTCGGAGCGATCGACACCCTCACCGCGCAGGGTGCGTCGGTGACGGACGGAGAGATCGAGCGCCGCCGCAGCCTCGCCGTCGGATCCGACATCGCGACGCTCATCTACACCTCCGGTTCGACCGGCCGCCCGAAGGGATGCGTGCTCACGCACAGCAACTTCGTCGAGCTCTCCCGGAACTCGGCCAAGGCCCTGGACGAAGTCGTGCAGACGCCCGGCGCGTCCACGTTGCTGTTCATCACGACCGCACACGTGTTCGCCCGCTTCATCTCCATCCTCGACGTCCACGCCGGCGTCCGCACCGGACACCAGCCCGACACCCGTCAGCTGCTGCCGGCGCTCGGTTCCTTCAAGCCGACCTTCCTCCTCGCGGTCCCGCGGGTCTTCGAGAAGGTCTACAACTCCGCGGAGCAGAAGGCGGAGGCGGGCGGCAAGGGCAAGATCTTCCGCTCGGCGGCCGACGTCGCCATCGAGCATTCGAAGCTGCTCGAGCAGGGCAAGAAGATCCCGTTCGGCATGAAGCTCAAGTTCGCGCTGTTCAACAAGCTCGTCTACAGCAAGCTCCGCGAGGCGATGGGCGGCAACGTCGTGTACGCCGTCTCGGGCTCCGCTCCCCTGGGCTCGCGCCTCGGCCACTTCTTCCACAGCCTGGGCGTCGTCATCCTCGAGGGCTACGGCCTCACCGAGACGACTGCCCCGGCGACGGTCAACCTGGCCGACAAGTCGAAGATCGGCACGGTCGGCCCCGCTCTCCCGGGTGTCGGACTGCGCCTCGCCGAGGACGGCGAGATCGAGGTCCGCGGCATCAACGTCTTCAAGGAGTACTGGAACAACCCCGAGGCGACGGCCGAGGCCTTCAGTGACGGCGGCTGGTTCCACACCGGCGACATCGGCAGCTTCGACTCCGAAGGCTTCCTCACGATCACCGGGCGCAAGAAGGAGATCATCGTCACCGCCGGAGGGAAGAACGTCGCTCCCGCTGCGCTCGAGGATCCGATCCGTGCGAACCCGATCATCGGGCAGGTCGTCGTGGTCGGTGACCAGCGTCCGTTCATCTCCGCTCTGATCACGCTCGACCCGGAGATGCTTCCGACCTGGCTCGCGAACAACGGCCTCGATGCCAAGATGTCGCTGGCGGATGCATCCACGAACGCCGCCGTCCGCGCGGAGGTGCAGCGGGCGGTCGACGCCGCGAACGACCGGGTGTCGCGCGCGGAGTCGATCCGGAAGTTCACGATCCTCGACTCCGAGTGGACGGAGGCCTCCGGCCACCTCACCCCGAAGCTCTCGATCAAGCGCAACGTCATCATGAACGACTTTGCCGACGAGATCGCCGCGATCTACGACGAGCCGGTCGCCACGACCAACGTCGCCATCGGCGGCTGACACCCCGGACAGCAAGAAGGGCCCCGCTCGCGCGGGGCCCTTCTTCGTGTGGTCGGAGTTCAGGCCGTCAGAACCAGGCGCTCTCCCGCACCTCGCGCATGGCGACCTTGCGCGTCTCGGCATCGAGCCTCGTCAGGAAGAGCTTGCCGTCGAGATGGTCGGTCTCGTGCTGCAGAGCCTGCGCGAGGAGTCCTTCCCCCTCGAGCACCACGGCATTGCCGTCGAGATCGATGCCCTCCACGCGTGCCCACGGATGCCGCAGTGCGTCGTGCCACAGTCCGGGTACCGAGAGGCATCCCTCGCCCGTCGGCTCCGGCTCCCCCCGCACTTCGGTGAGGACGGGATTGAGCACGTAGCCGATGTCGCCGTCGATGTTGTAGCTGAACGCACGCAGCGCGACGCCGATCTGCGGTGCGGCGACGCCGGCGCGACCCGGCAGCTCCACCGTGTCGACCAGGTCGGCCACGAGTGCGCGCACCCCCTCGTCGATCTCCTCGATCGGGGCACACACCGTGCGCAGGACGGGGTCGCCGAAGATGCGGATCTCTCGGACCGGCATCAGGCGGCCCTGGCCCGCAGGCCCTCGACCAGGAGCGCCGCCAGCTCACGCGCAGCGATGCGGGTCTCCGGCAACAGGTTCGCGAAGACGATCGTCCCCCCTCCCGCGATCTGCGGGTCGTAGGGGACGCGGACGACGCTCCGCGCACGGGTGGCGAAGTGGGATTCCAGCTCGTTCAGCCGCACCAGCGGAGTCCCGGGCGTGGACTGGTTGAGGACGACGATCGCCTCACGCGCCTGCTCCGCGAAGCCGTTCGTCTCGAGCCAGGTGAGCGTCTCGGATGCCAGACGAGCCTCATCGACGCTCAATCCCGAGACGATGACGATCTGGTCCGCGAGGTCGAGCGTCGCCGACATCACGGAGTGGACGATCCCGGTGCCGGTGTCGGTCAGGACCAGCGAGTAGTAGTGGGCAGCCACGCCGGCCACGTCGCGGTAGTCGCTGTCACTGAACGCCTCGGCGACGCGCGGATCGGAATCGGAGGCGAGGACATCGAGACGTGTCGCGTCGCGCGCGACGATGGCGGAGATGTCGTGGTAGCCCTTGACGTCATCGTGGATCCGAACCAGATCACGCACCGACTTGCTGTGATGCGGCCGCACGATGCGCTCGGCGAGGGTTCCTCGATCGGGGTTGGCATCGACGGCGATCACCCGGTCCTCGCGGGCGTCGGCGAGTGCCATCCCCAGCAGCGCGGTGATCGTCGTCTTGCCGACCCCGCCCTTGCGGGAGAGCACCGGGACGAAGCGTGCACCGCCCGCGAGCGGAGCCGCGATCCGCGCCGAGAGCGCCTTGCGTTCCCGCGCGCGTCTGCCGTCGCCGATGTTGATCCGACGCCCGGAGATCGTGTACAGGAAGTGGCTCCACGCTCCCTCCGGTTCCGGCTTGGCCACCCGATGCGGATCGAGCAGTCTGTCGGCGGTGAGGAGATCCGCGGACTCGCGCGAGGACTCTCCCAAGTCGTCCAGACGCTTGGACGTCAGCGTCACGTCGGTGCGCGGTGTCGTGCGGGTGGACTGCGAGATGACGGTCTTCTTCTCCTCCGGAGCGGACACGGATCTGTTCTCCTTCTCGACGGATGTTCGTACGGGAGCAGATGTCGACGGGGACGGCGGCGCTTCAGCGCTCGCTCGTGCGAGGAATCGTGCCGCGACGGCTGCCTCTTCGGCCTGGTCCCGGGCGTCGTCGGTGACCTCGACGACCGCAGGCGTCTCGGAGGTCTCGGGGGTCTCGGGGGTCCCGACCACGACGGCATCGATGACCTTCTCCGAAGACGGCCGCACGATTCGAGGCGCCGCGACGGCGGGGGTCTCGACCGGACGGGCGTCGGTCGCCTGCTCCTCGACGCGAGGCGGATCGATCACGAGCTCGCCGACGACCTCGCCGTCCACGACCCCGTCGTCGGCGAGGTCGTCGTCCTCGTCCTTCGGCAGCGTCACACTGACCTGCGCGGTCGCCCCGAGGATGCCGATGCCTGCTGTGTCGAGTGACGCGGCTTCGTCGAGCACCCCCAGCGGGTTATCCTCGGGGTCCGTGGTGTTCTTCGGTGTCACGATGTCGCTCCCAGCCTGTGCGGGCCCCGGGTACGCACATCGTGCGCTGGCCTCGCCCGCACAAGATTAGTGCGCCGGACGGATCACGACCAAAAGATCTCCGGCATCCACCTGCTGCGTCTCGGCGATCGCGTGACGTTCGATGACGCCGTCCACGGGGGCCGTGATGGCCGCCTCCATCTTCATCGCCTCGATGGATGCGACGGGTTCGCCAGCGCGGACGGTGGCGCCCACCTCGGCCTTCAGAGTGACCACCCCGGAGAAGGGCGCCGCGACCTGGCCGGGCACGGAGGTGTCCGCCTTCTCGACCTCGTGCACGTCCACGACGATCGACCGATCCCTCACGAAGACGGGCCGGAGCTGCCCGTTGAGGGTCGTCATCACGGTGCGCATCCCCTTGTCGTCTGCATCCCCGATGGCTTCGAGACCCACGTAGAGCTGGACGCCGCGATCGATCTCGATCAGGTGCTCCTGCCCGGCCACGAGCCCGTACAGGTAGTCGGCCGTGTCGAGCACGGAGAGGTCTCCGAACAACTCCCGCCGCTCCGCGAACTCGGCGCTCGGACCGGGGAACAGCAGGGTGTTCAGCCGTGCACGGCGTTCGGCACTGGTCCCGGCGAGTGCGGCCTCATCGTCAGCACTGATCTCGGTGAGGCCGACGCGCACCGTGCGTCCGGCGAGCACCTTGCTGCGGAACGGCTCGGGCCATCCACCCGGAAGGTCGCCGAGTTCGCCCGCCATGAAACCGACGACCGAGTCCGGCACGTCGTACTTCTCTGGGTTGGCCTCGAAGTCGGCCGGATCCGCCTTCACCGCGGCCAGGTGCAGGGCCAGATCACCGACGACCTTGGAGGACGGAGTGACCTTGGGAACGCGACCGAGCATGCGATCGGCCGCGGCGTACATGTCCTCGATGAGCTCGAAATCGTCGGCGAGCCCCAGCGCCTTGGCCTGCTGGCGCAGGTTCGACAGCTGGCCACCGGGAATCTCGTGGTGGTAGACACGTCCCGTGGGTCCCGGAAGCCCGGATTCGAACGGCGCATACTGCCGCCGCACCGCCTCCCAGTAGGGCTCGAGATCGGAGACGCCGTCGAGGGAGATGCCGCTGTCCCGGTCGGTGTGGGCGAGGGCGGCGACGAGGGACGACAGCGAGGGCTGGCTCGTGGTGCCGGAAAGCGGCGCGGACGCGGCATCCACCGCATCCACCCCGACGGCGCTCGCGGCGAGCAGGGTCGCCAGCTGCCCGCCGGGGGTGTCATGCGTGTGCAGATGCACCGGCAGGTCGAACCGCTCCCGCAGCGCTGCGACGAGCTTCGCTGCGGCGGCCGGGCGCAGCAGCCCCGCCATGTCCTTGATGGCGAGGATGTGCGCCCCCGCGTCGACGATCTGGTCTGCGAGGTGCAGGTAGTAGTCGAGGGTGTAGAGGTCTTCGGCCGGATCGAGCAGGTCCCCGGTGTAGCAGAGCGCCACCTCGGCGACCGCCGTTCCGGTCTTGCGCACGGCCTCGATCGCCGGCCGCATCTGCTCCACGTCGTTGAGCGCGTCGAAGATGCGGAAGATGTCGACACCGCTGGCCGCCGCCTCGGCGACGAACGCCTCGGTGACCGCCGTCGGGTAGGGCGTGTAGCCGACCGTGTTGCGGCCGCGCAGGAGCATCTGGATCGCGACATTCGGCAGTGCGGCGCGCAGCTTGTCGAGGCGCTCCCACGGGTCCTCACCGAGGAAGCGGAGGGCGACGTCGTAGGTCGCCCCGCCCCACGCCTCGACGGACAGGAGTCCGGGGGTCGACCGGGCGAGGTAGGGCGCCGCGGCCACGAGGTCCTTCGTGCGCACTCGCGTCGCCAGGAGGGACTGATGCGCGTCGCGGAAGGTCGTGTCGGTGATCGCGAGCGCCGTCTGTTCCCGGAGGCTGCGGGCGAATCCCTCGGGCCCGAGCTCGAGGAGGCGCTGGCGGGAGCCGGGAGCCGGCTCCGCGCTCAGATCGATCGCCGGCAGCTTGGATGCGGGATCGATCACACCGGGGTGGGCACCGTTCGGCTTGTTGACCGTGACGTCGACCAGCCAGTTCAGGAGCTTCGTCCCGCGGTCCTTCGAGACACGACCGCGAAGCAGTCCGGGGCGCTCGTCGATGAAGGAGGTGCTCACGTCTCCGGCGATGAAGGCGTCATCCTCGAGGAGAGCCTGCAGGAAGGGGATGTTGGTCGCGACGCCGCGGATGCGGAACTCGGCGAGTGCTCGGCGCGCCCGAGCGACCGCGGCCGGGAAGTCCCGCCCGCGACAGGTGAGCTTCGCCAACATCGAATCGAAATGCGGGCTGATCTGTGCGCCCTGGTGCACGGTGCCGCCGTCGAGACGGATCCCGGCCCCACCGGGAGAGCGGTACGTGGTGATCTTCCCCGTGTCGGGACGGAAGCCCTGCGTCGGGTCCTCGGTCGTGATCCGGCACTGCAGCGCGGCGCCGCGCAGGTGCAGATTCTCCTGCTGCAGACCGAGGTCGGCCAGCGTCTGCCCCGAGGCGATCCGCATCTGGCTCTGCACCAGGTCGACGTCGGTGACCTCCTCGGTCACGGTGTGCTCGACCTGGATACGGGGGTTCATCTCGATGAAGACGACTTCGCCTGCCCGCTCCCCCGCCGTCTCGAGGAGGAACTCGACCGTGCCCGCGTTCTCGTACCCGATGGAGCGGGCGAACGCGACGGCGTATCCGTGCAGTGCCGTGCGGATGTCGTCGTCGAGGTTCGGCGCCGGAGCGATCTCCACGACCTTCTGGTGACGACGCTGCACGGAGCAGTCGCGCTCGAACAGATGCACGGTCTCGCCGGTCTTGTCGGCGAGGATCTGCACCTCGATGTGCCGGGGGCGGACGACGGCTTGCTCCAGGAACATCCGCGCATCACCGAACGCGCTGGCGGCCTCGCGCATGGCCTCGGCCAACGCCGGAGCGAGGTCACCGGACGTCTCGACGCGGCGCATCCCCCGGCCACCGCCACCCGCGACCGCCTTCGCGAAGAGCGGGAACCCGATGTCCTCTGCCTGGGCGACGAGTGCGTCGACGTCGTCGGAGGCCTCCGTGGAACGCAGGACCGGGACTCCCGCGTCGATCGCGTGGCGCTTGGCCTCGACCTTGTTGCCCGCCATCTCCAGCACGTTCGAGGGAGGACCGATGAAGACGATGCCGTTCGCCGCAGCCTTCTCCGCGAGCTCGGGATTCTCTGACAGGAAGCCGTAGCCCGGATAGATGGCATCCGCTCCCGACTCCAGCGCGACGCGGATGATCTCGTCGACATCGAGGTACGCCCGCACCGGGTGCCCGCGCTCGCCGATCTCGTAGGCCTCGTCGGCCTTGAGACGATGCACAGAACCCCGGTCTTCATGGGGGAAGACCGCGACGGTGCGCGCCCCCACCTCGACAGCCGCACGGAAGGCGCGGATCGCGATCTCGCCGCGGTTCGCCACAAGGATCTTCTGGAACATGCACACCTCTGGGAGCTCGATGCACAGCGTTTTCGATGCGCATGGGGCGGGGCTGAGTGTTCCCCCAGCCTAGGGGAAGGTAACGTGGTGTCCGTGCACGTACTCAGCGTCAGCTCTCTCAAGGGGGGCGTCGGCAAGACGACCGTGACACTCGGGCTGGCCTCCGCGGCTTTCGCTCGGGGCGTCCGGACTCTCGTCGTCGACCTCGACCCTCAGTCCGACGTCTCCACCGGGATGGACATCCAAGTGGCAGGTCGGCTCAACATCGCCGACGTCCTGGCGAACCCGAAGGAGAAGGTCGTCCGACAGGCGATCACCTCGAGCGGATGGGCGAAGGTCCACCCCGGCACCATCGATGTGCTGATCGGGAGCCCCTCCGCGATCAACTTCGACGGGCCGCACCCGAGCGTGCGTGACGTGTGGAAGCTCGAGGAGGCGCTCGCCTCGGTCGAGGCCGACTACGACCTCGTCCTCGTCGACTGCGCTCCCTCCCTGAACGCGCTCACCCGCACCGCTTGGGCCGCCAGCGACCGCGTCATGGTGGTCACGGAACCCGGACTGTTCTCCGTCGCCGCCGCCGACCGTGCCCTCCGCGCCATCGAGGAGATCCGTCGGGGACTCTCGCCCCGGCTCCAGCCCCTCGGCATCGTCGTGAACCGCGTGCGCCCGCAGTCCATCGAGCACCAGTTCCGCATCAAGGAGCTGCGCGACATGTTCGGACCTCTCGTGCTCTCCCCTCAGCTGCCTGAGCGCACCTCGCTGCAGCAGGCCCAGGGTGCCGCGAAGCCGCTGCACATCTGGCCCGGCGATTCCGCGCAGGAACTCGCCGCCGACTTCGACCAGCTCCTGGACAGGATCATCCGCACCGGTCGGATCGCCGTTCCGGAGAACGGCCCACAGAGCTGATCCGCACGACGCGCACGACGAAACGGCCGCCCTCATCGAGGGCGGCCGTTTTCCGTCTGAAGCGGAAAGTCGTGGTCAGGCGGAACGCTTCGCGCGACGAGCGGTGAGTTCGTCGACGGGGTCCGGGGCCGTCGGGTCGAATGCCACGAGGGTCGACTCCACCTCGCGGAGGACCTTTCCGACGGCGATGCCGAAGACACCCTGGCCGCGGCTCACGAGGTCGATGACCTCGTCGTTCGACGTGCAGAGGTAGACCGACGCACCGTCGCTCATCAGCGTGGTGCCCGCGAGATCGCGGATGCCTGCGCGGCGCAGCTCCTCGACGGCGGTGCGGATCTGCTGGAGGGAGATGCCGGTGTCGAGAAGGCTCTTCACCAGCTTCAGGACGAGGATGTCACGGAAGCCGTAGAGGCGCTGCGAACCGGAGCCGCTGGCGCCGCGCACGGTGGGCTCCACCAACTCGGTGCGCGCCCAGTAGTCGAGCTGACGGTACGTGATGCCAGCTGCACGAGCGGCGACCGCACCGCGGTATCCGACCTCGTCGTCCATGGCCGGGAGGCCGTCGGTGAAGAGGAGTTCGGGTACGAACCGCGGGTCGCCTGCGAGCTCATCCGCATTCATCTGAAATCCTCCCTGGAACGGTTTCTTCCACGGTAGAGCAGTGCCTGGGCACCGGCAATGACATCCGTGCGACGACGAAGGTGTGTCGCAATCAGTTCGTTACGAAAGCACTCGCGACAGCGCATCCTTGACGAAGAGCGAGCGCACTTCGTCGATCCGCGTCGCCAGTTCCGGCGCCAATTCGCTGGCCTTCGCCCGGGATGCGGCGTCGGTCCGCCGCAGGAGTGCGGACATCGCCGACTCGATGAGCGCGACTTCCCGCTCAGCCCCTTGGCGCAACGACCGGAGGTGCCGGGGTTCGATGCCGTGGCGATCCAGGGCGACGAGACCGCGCAGCAGCATGACGGTGGCTTCCGGGTAGCTCTCCTGCGCCGTGATGACGCCGGTGCTGATCGCATCGTTGAGCAGCTGCGGCCCCGCGCCGGCGGCGGCGAGCAACTCGTCTCGGCGGTAGCGACGCGGCGCCGGCGTGATCGAGGGCGGCGGGGCGAGGGCGGACGCCTCCCCGCCGGCGGCGGCTTCATCGAGCTGCTCCCGGATGACGCTCAGCGGAAGATAGTGATCGCGCTGCAGCGTGAGACCGAGACGCAACCGCTCGATGTCCGAGGCGGAGAACTTGCGGTAGCCCGACTCCGTGCGGGAGGGGCTGACGATGCCCTGCACTTCGAGGAAGCGCAGCTTGCTGGACGTGAGGTCGGGGAACTCCGGTGTGAGCCGAGCAAGGACCTGGCCGATACTCAGCAAGCCCGCGGACGCGGAACGTTCGCGGGCGGGAGTGGCCGCCATCAGTCGTTCGCCGCCGCGCGATCGTGAGGGGAGACGAAGAAGTTCAGACGGAACTTGCCGACGCGCACTTCGGAGCCGTCGACCAGGGCGCTGCGGTCGACGCGCTCCCCGTTGACATACGTCCCGTTGAGGGAGCGCTGGTCGATGATCTCGAAGGCGGATCCGCTGCGGGTGATCTCGGCGTGCCGGCGCGAGACGGTCACATCGTCGAAGAAGATGTCGGCCTCGGGGTGCCGCCCGACCGTGGTCACATCGGTGTCGAGCAGATAGCGCGCACCGGCGAGAGCGCCCGAGCGCACCAGCAGCAACGCGGATCCCGCAGGCAGTGCGGCGATGGCCGTCTGCTCCACGTCGGTCAATTCCACCCCGAACGGCACGAAAGACAGGTCGGAATCGTGTCCGAACGTCTGCGTCACGTCGTGTTTCTGCTCGCCGGAGCGGTGGATCGCGTCCTCACCGGCCGGTCGGCTGTCGCTGTCTGTCACTGTGCCCTCCTGATCATCCAGACTAACGGATGCCGAGGCGCTCGCGGGAGGCCGCATTCACACTCAGCCGTCACATACTGCTTATCCATAAGGTGGAGTGGTGAAGACCAAAGCTCTGCGCCCGTCGGCCACCCCGATCGCCCTCGCCGCGACCCTGCTCGCCGCGTTCCTCGTGCTCTTCTCCCCGCTCTCGGCGTCCGCGCACGACGCGCTCGTGTCGTCGTCTCCCGCTGCCGATGAATCGGTCGATACCGTCCCCGAAGAGCTCACGCTGACCTTCAGCGCCAAGCTCATCGACGGTGAGGGTGCGACGGAGGTCGTCGTGACCGCCCCCGATGGCACGTCGGTCACCGAAGGCGCGGCGACGGTCGAAGGCGCGATCGTCACCCAGCCCTTGCAGGGGTCCGGTCCGGCCGGCGAATACCACGTGATCTGGAAGGTCGTCTCCAGCGACGGACACCCCACTTCCGGCGAGTACTCCTTCATGGTGACCGTCGGCGACGACGGGTCTGCGACCGCGGAGCCCACGGCGGCCCCGACCAGCGCAGCGCCGACGGCGGAGGAGACCACGGAGCCCGAGGCTACCTCGACGCCCACACCGGTCCCCGACGATGCCGACACGGGTTCCGCATGGGTCTGGGTGCTCGCGATCATCGCCGTCCTGGTCGTCGCCGGAGTGGTCATCTGGATCGTCGCGAGCCGCCGACGAGGTGGGGCTCCGACCGATTCCGACACCCCGTCGGAGCGATAGGCTTAAGGCATGCCACACTACGACGTCGTCATCCTTGGTGCAGGTCCTGGCGGATACGTCGCTGCGGTTCGCAGCGCGCAGCTCGGTCTGTCCACCGCCATCATCGAGGAGAAGTACTGGGGCGGTGTCTGCCTCAACGTCGGCTGCATCCCCTCCAAGGCGCTCCTGAAGAACGCGGAGCTCGCGCACACCCTGAACCACAAGGCGGACTTCTTCGGGATCTCCGGCGAGTTCACGATCGACTTCGGCAAGGCGTTCGATCGCAGCCGCGAGGTCGCCGAGGGTCGCGTCAAGGGCATCCACTTCCTGATGAAGAAGAACAAGGTGACCGAGTACAACGGTCGCGGCACCTTCACCGGCCCGAAGGCGATCTCGGTTGCCAAGGCCGACGGCACGTCCGAAGAGGTCACCTTCGACAACGCCATCATCGCCACCGGCTCCAAGGTCCGTCTGCTGCCGGGCGTGACGCTCAGCGAGAACGTCGTCACCTACGAAGAGCAGATCATGACCCGTGAGCTGCCGAAGTCGATCGTCATCGTCGGCGCGGGCGCGATCGGCATGGAGTTCGCCTATGTGATGACGAACTACGGGGTCAAGGTCACGATCATCGAGTTCCTCGACCGCGCGCTCCCCAACGAGGACGCCGACGTGTCGAAGGAGATCACGAAGCAGTACAAGAACTACGGCGTCGACATCCTGACCTCCACCAAGGTGGAGACGGTCGTCGACAACGGCTCCTCCGTCACCGTCACCTACACGGGCAAGGACGGTCAGCAGTCGTCGATCGAGGCCGACAAGGTGCTGATGTCGGTCGGCTTCGCGCCGAACATCGAGGGCTTCGGCCTCGACAAGACCGGTGTGAAGCTCACCGAACGCGGCGCGATCGACATCGACGATCACATGCGCACGAACGTCGAGGGCATCTACGCGATCGGCGATGTGACCGCCAAGCTGCAGCTCGCCCATGTGGCGGAGGCACAGGGCGTCGTCGCCGCCGAGACGATCGGTGGCGCGGAGACGCAGACCCTCGGCGACTACCGGATGATGCCGCGTGCGACGTTCTGCTCGCCGCAGGTCGCATCGTTCGGGCTCACCGAGCAGCAGGCCAAGGACGAGGGGCGCGAGATCAAGGTCGCGACCTTCCCGTTCATGGCCAACGGCAAGGCGCACGGCCTCGGCGAGCCGGTCGGCTTCGTCAAGCTGATCGCCGACGCGGAGCACCTCGAGCTCATCGGCGCGCACATGATCGGCCCCGACGTCTCCGAGCTCCTGCCCGAGCTGACGCTGGCCCAGAAGTGGGACCTGACCGCACTCGAGCTCGCCCGCAACGTGCACACCCACCCGACGCTGTCGGAGGCGCTGCAGGAAGGCTTCCACGGCCTCGCAGGACACATGATCAACTTCTGATCCTCACATCACGAAGGCCCGGTTCGCAGAGTGCGGACCGGGCCTTCGTGCGTCACAGGCCGCGCATCGTGAGGAGCCCTGCCGTCCAGCCGCGCAGCGGAGCGGACCCGAGTGCACGCATCAGCATCTCCCTGCCGCGCACCACCGGCGCCGGGGCGGGCGCCCCCATCGCCATGTAGAACGCGGAGCGGCGCTGGGCCCGGGATGCCGATCGGCGCACCCGTCGGTCGTACGGACCCAGCTCGGGCACCGCGCCGGGCCGCGTGCCGGAGAGTCGTTCCGCGAGACGAACGGCATCGACCCACCCGAGGTTCATGCCCTGTCCGCCGATCGGACTGATCTCGTGTGCGGCATCGCCCAGAAGCACCACCCGGCCCTGATGGAGGCGCGTCGCCGCATGCTGTGCGGCGAGAAAGGGAGTGGGGGCGTCCGTGGCGGCCGGTTCGATGCCGATCCCGGTACGCCGCTCGATCGTCGCACGGAAGTCATCGGCGGTACGAAGGGCGTCTGCACTGCCCCGCACCACCCATCGACGGCGACCACCGGGGAGGGGGAAGGACTCGACCAGACCCTCCGGCTCGCAGTGCAGGACGGCCCGGTTCTCCGACGTCGGCTCCTCGACATCGAGCATCGAATACGCGGCGCGTCCGGCCCGACGACGCCATCCGGCATCGAGCCCCTCACGCAGACGGCTCCGCACGCCGTCGGCCACCACGACCACGGCCGCCGAGATCATCCGTGTTCCCTCCGCGGAGTCCGCCGTGACGTGCACGGCATCCGCGTCCTGCCGGACGAGGCGCACGGCGCATCCGGTGATCAGGGCCTCCTCCGAGAGCGAGTGCATCCGGCCCCGCAGCAGCGCGCCGCTTCGCGGCTGCGGGAGGATCAGGACCGGACGATCCGATGCGAAGTCGACGGACGCCAAGGTGCGCCGACGACTGCGCACCTCCCCACCTTCGAGCCGAAGCGCCTCCGCGCGCACCTCGTCTCCGACGCCCGCGGCGTCCAACGCGTCCAACCCGGGGCGGTGGATGCCGATCGCCCTGGTCCGCTGATCCGCGTCCGCTCGACGTTCGCACACCACCACCCGCAGACCGCGCTGCAGCAGCAGGCAGCCCAGCAGCAGACCCACCGGCCCCGCGCCGACGATCAGCACGTCATGGTCGGGCATGTGCCCCGTCCCATCGCAGCTCCACGCGGAAGGGTGCACCGCCGCGTACGCTCCACCCGTCTGGGGCGACCGCCGCGAGCTCGGCGAGGGTGTAGGAGCGACGGATGCTGAGGAGCCCGTCCTCGCGGATGAACGAGTCGGCGAGGAGGCTGCGGGAGATGGGCCAGGTGGCCGCGGCGAACAGGGCGTACGCGGTGTGGCTGCGGGCGATGTCGTGGTGCGCCACCACTCCGTCCGCAGCGACGAGGCGCACGGAGTCGCTGAGCACGCCCTGGAGCTCGGCGTCATCGAGGTGGTGCAGCACGTGGTTGGACAGCACGACGTCGTAGGTCTCCCCCGCGGCGACGAGCTCCGTGGTCAGCGCGCAGCGGTAGCGCACGCCCGCACCGCCATCATGCGCCGCTGCCCAGCGGATCGCACGGTCGTCGGCGTCGAGCGCGGTGACCTCCGCCGAGAGACCGTCTCGACGCAGACGCCACGCGAGCAGTCGACAGAGGTCTCCCCCACCGGCCCCCACATCGAGGATCCGCAGTCGCCCGGTACGGGCCGCGCGAGGACGGATGTCGCGCCGATACATCGCCCCGGGCCGGGAGACGAGCGCGTTGACGAGACCGAACCGTCCGTAGGTCCGCGCCAGCTTCCGAGCGTCGGCGTGCGGATCGTCCATCCGCTCGCGGACCTCCCCATCTCGCAGCGTGAGATCGGGGCTCATGACCCGGTCGGCGCGACGACGGTCATCAGCGCGCTCTCGGCCGTGAGCCCTGGCCCGAATGCCATCGCCGCCACGCGCTCTCCGCCACTGGCCCCCTCATCCTCCAGGATCCGTTTGAGGACGAAAAGCACCGTCGCGCTCGACATGTTGCCGTTCTCCCGCAGGACCTCCCGCGCCGGGTGCAGCTGCGCGTCGCTGAGCTGCATCCGCTCCTGCACCCGGTCGAGGATGCTGCGGCCGCCGGGGTGGATGGCCCAGTGCTGCACCTGGTCCCCCACCGTCCCGGCCTCGAAGGCTTCGGCCAGGCCATTCTCGGCCGAGTACAGCGGTCGAAGGGCACCGATGATCGTCTCCCCGATGATCTGCGGAACAGACGTCGAGAGGATCATCTCGAAGCCGGTGTCACCGATCGTCCAGGCCATGTCCTTCTCGCCCTCCGGCGCGATGGCCGTGTGGAAACGGTCCAGCTGCAGCGAGGAGGACGGCGACGGAAGATCACGGGACGTCACGATGCCGGCTGCCGCACCGTCGGCGAACAACGAGGACGCGACGATCGTGTCCGGGTCCTCGGAGGAACGCAGATGGAGGGTGCACAGCTCGACGCTGACGACCAGGACCACGGCGTTCTCATCGGCGACGCAGAACTGGCTCGCCGCACGCAACGCCGGCATCGACGCGTAGCAGCCCATGAAGCCGAGATGGAAACGCTGCACCGCATCGGAGAGTCCCAGTCCGCGGACGATCTCGTACTCCGGACCCGGGGCGTGGAACCCGGTGCAGGAGACCGTGATGACGTGGGTGACGTCTTCGGGGCCGATCTCAGGATCGGCGTCGAGGGCCTGCCGCGCGACCTCGACGAAGAGCTTCGCCGCCTCCCGGGTGTACAGGTCGTTGCGTGCTCTCGTGCCGGGCGCGAGGAGCATCCCGGTACGACGGTCGAAGAAGACGGGGTCGGCCGGTTCCGACTCCAGCGACAGCTCATCGATCACGGTGTGCCGGGTGTCGATGCCCGAGACGTTGAACGACGTCGTCACGATCCGCTGCGCGAGCCGTCCGAGATCGGGCTGCTGCGCGAAGACGTCGCGCACCTGCTCCTGCACGAGAACGGTTTCGGGGACGATCGTCTGCAGCGATCGAAGCACAGGCGGTCGGCTCATGCTGTCACTCAAGCATGCGCCGCGCCTCTGGGGGAAGGGGTTGCGTTCGCGAGCGGCCTCTGCCTAGAAACCGAGCGCGCGAGCGAGCTTGGAGCCGGATGCCGATTCGCGGCCGCCCGCGGCGAGGACGGCGTGCTCCACGGCGTCGAAGAACGCCGTGCGCCGCAGCTCATCGTCAGGAGCGGCGGGCCCCAGCTCCATCTCCCACTCGCGCCATTCGCGCTGCACGCCGCCGCGGAGGTCGGTGGCCCGCACTCGGTCGTCGACGAACTCGGCCACGACCCCGTCCGGACCGGTGAGCAGATAGGCGGTGCGATCGTTTTCGATGCGCGCCAGCGGGGTGAGCGGTGCGGTCGTCCAGGTCGCGACGGTCTCCGCGACGGCCGGAGGAAGGTCGTCACCGTCGCCGAGCGGCCAGCCGAGTTCGAGCCGGCCGTCGCCCTGGCGAGGACCCTTCACGTGCCAACCCGCGTCCGGCCCGCCGGTACGACGACGCAGCGCCACGCCGGCACGGGCGAGCGCACCGTCGGCGGTGTCGAAGTATCGGGCGTCCAATGCGCGACGCTCGCCAGCGGTGACGGCGTCGACGCCGGGGATCGCGTCCCAGCGCGGCAACGGGGTCTCGATGTCGACGTCGTACTTGCGTTCCACCTCGACGGTGCGAGACGGTTCAGTCATCGTCGAGCGTGAGATCCTCGAGAGACTCCTCGAACCAGTAGTCGACCTCCGTGGGCCCATCGTCCGGACCGGTGTTCTGAGGCCCACCGCGGCGGTTGTACACCACCTGCGTCTCGCTGTAGGGGACGATCAGCTTGTCGTCCGCATCGCCGAGAGGGATGATCTGCCCGTCCAGCGGGCCGCCGTGAAGTCGTGCGAGTGCCATGTGCTCAGGGTAGCCCGTCCTCGCGGTGTCGGCACGAGGACGGGCGGATTCAGCCGAGGACGATGCCGAGAAGGGCTCCGGCGATCATCCAGGGCCCGAAGGCGATGCGGGTCGCCCCCGTCGCCCGACGCAGGAGGATGAGCACCAGTGCGTAGAACGCGCCCAGCACGAATGCCGCCGCGGCACCGATCACGAGCGAATCCCACCCGTGCCACCCCAGCACGAGGCCGATCACGGCAGCGAGCTTCACGTCTCCGCCGCCCATCCCTGCGCGGCTGATCGCTCGCAGCACGGCATAGAACCCGCCGAGGATCACCAGGCCGAGGAGGGCGCGGAGGAGCGCGTCGCCGCGCCCGGTGAGGAGGGCGTCGACCGCGGTGAGGGCTGCGAGTGATGCGAGCGTCGGCAGCACGATCAGGTCGGGCAGTCGGTGCGTGCGGGCGTCGATCACGATCAGTGCGCCGCCGACGACGACCAGGGCGACGTGCACGAGGGCGATGAGCGCGAACCGGATGTCCATCCCCGCAGGTTAGGAGATGGGCGGATCGCCCGCGTGAGCCCTGTGGAGAACTCGACACGATGTCCGATGTACGAACTATCGTCATCCGTGCGACTTGTTTTATTCGTACATATCTTCGAGAATGGACACATGGTGATCGGGCTCGATGCGGTGACCTCGCTCTCTCCGGCGAGCGACTCCCGCGCGGGTGAAGTACTGCGACTGCGCCGCGAGATCAGCAGGATGCAACGACGTCGCAGCGAGCATGCGCTGCTCCCCCTCGATCCCGCCTTCGCGGCGCTCCTGCCGGAAGAGGGCCTGCAGACCGGCACGTCCTATACCGTCTCCCCCTCGCCGAGCCTGGTGCTCGCGCTGCTCAGCGCCGCATCCCGGAAAGGGCACTGGTGCGCGGTGGTGGGCATGCCCACGCTCGGCATCGAAGCAGCGGCCGCGTTCGGCATCGACCTCGCCCGCCTGATCCTCGTGCCCACCCCCGGCGAGCGCTGGCTCGCGGCGACCTCCGCGCTGGCCGAGGTCGTGCCTCTGATCGTCGTCGCCCCCGGCACCCGGGCCGGAGACGCCGACGTCTCCCGACTGAGCGCTCGCCTGCGTGATCGCGGCTGCACGCTTCTGGTCACCGAGTCCCCCGGCACCGGACGATGGCCGCAGAGCGAGGGCACGATACGCCTTCATGACCCGCACTGGCACGGTCTCGGCGCCGGCTGGGGGTTGCTCTCCGACTGCACCGTGACGGTGACGGCGCAGACACGACACAGCCCTCGCCCCTCGAGTGTGCGCGTGCAGCTGCCGGGAGGGCACGGCGCTCTCGAGGCCGTCGGGGCAGAGCTCACCGCACTCCCTGCGCTCTCGCCGGAGAGGTCCTCCCTCGGTGAATCCGCTCCCCCGGAGCTGTTGCGATGGGCGGAAGCAGGATGAACGCCCCTCTCCGTGTCCTCGTGCTGTGGTTCCCCGACTGGCCGATGCGAGCCGCGCTCGGCGGCGCATCTCCACATCCGCCCACCGCCCTGGTGCAAGCCAACACGATCGTCGCCTGCACCGCCTCCGCCAGGGAGCACGGCGTCCGCACCGGTCAGCGCCGCCGAGTCGCGCAGGGCCACCTCTCCTCCCTCCAGGTCCTCCCGCACGACCAGGCCCGTGACGAACGCGCCTTCCTTCCCGTGCTCCAACTCATCGAAAAGCACGCCCCGGGAGTC
Source organism: Microbacterium sp. IO18 (assembly GCF_049099505.1). Taxonomy (NCBI): domain Bacteria; kingdom Bacillati; phylum Actinomycetota; class Actinomycetes; order Micrococcales; family Microbacteriaceae; genus Microbacterium; species Microbacterium sp. IO18. The sequence continues at coordinate 51,982 of NZ_JBMJAF010000001.1, read as the reverse complement.
ACTCTGCTGCGCCCCGGACTCGCGATCCTCCGCGCCAGAGGCATCTCCCGCTATCACGGTGGGGAAGCGGAGGCCGCCGCGTCACTCGCCACCATCCTCGGAGAGGCCGGGTTCCCCGAGGTGCGCATCGGCATCGCAGACGGCCCCTTCACCGCCGAGATCGCCGCGCGAGGCCCGACGCCCTGGACGGTCGTACCGTCCGGCACCGCTCGGGAGTTCCTGGCCCCCTACCCCGTGCAGGTGCTGCGCGACGAACAGATCACCGGACTCCTCCTCCGGCTCGGCATACGCACCCTCGGCGAGTTCACCGCCCTCGCCGCGCCTGACGTGCGCGACCGCTTCGGTGAACACGGTGCGCGTCTGCACGCGCTCGCCGCGGGTGCCGACTCCCGCCCCCTGACCCCGCGCCCACCCGACCCCGAGCTCGTGCGCAGCGTCGAGTTCGACTCGCCGCTGGGCGGAGCCGATCAGATCGCCTTCGCGGTGCGGCAGACAGCCGACGCGGTGATGCTCGCTCTCGGTGAGGCCTCGGTCGTCTGCACGGAGGTGCGGATCGATCTGACCGACGACAACGGGGCAGTCTTCTCGAGATCCTGGCTGCACCCCACCTGTTTCGACGCCTCCGACCTCGTCGATCGGGTGCGCTGGCAGTTGGAGGCCTTGGCCACGCAGTCCGCGAAGGAACCGGTCGACGAGGCACGAGCGTTCGGCGGCATCACCGCCGTACGGATCACCCCCGCTGCTGTGGATGATGCCGCCCATCACCAACCGGGGCTCTTCGGCTCCGGCACCGATGAGCGCCTGCACCACGCGGTCTCGCGCGTGCAGACCATGTTGGGCCATCAGGGCGTGGTCACCGCGGCGATCTCCGGTGGTCGCTGGCTCGCCGACCGTCAGGTGCTGACCCCGTGGGGGGAGCGCGCCGTCCCTCCACGGGATCCGGGATCGCCGTGGCCCGGCAGCCTCCCCGACCCTCTGCCTGCCGAGGTGTTCCACCCTCCGCGCCCCATCGGAGTCCTCGCCGCGGATGAGACCACGGTCAGCGTCGATGAACGCGGAGCCCTCTCGCAAGACCCCGCCCGCATCGACGGTGTCTCCGTGCAGGCCTGGGCCGGTCCCTGGCCCGTTCACGAACGCCGCTGGGCCGCAGGGGGCGGAAAGCGCGGGCATCGGCTCCAGATCGTCGATGACCAGGATCGCGCCTGGCTGGTCTTCCATACCGGCGAGCGCTGGTGGGCCGAGGGGAGGTATCGCTGATGGGCTGGCACAATCCGCCCCTGTCGTGGAACGAGTTGGAGCGCACCCTCAGCGGCGAGGAGTCCCCTTCGCCCCCTCCGGGCGCCGAGCCGAAGAACACACGGAGCGATCCCGGACCGGTCAGCCGTCGCCGCAAGCGCACTCCCCCCATCGGCATCCCCCGTCCGCACGATGCCGTGCCCTACGCCGAGTTGCACGCCCATTCGTCCTACTCGTTCCTCGACGGGGCCTCTTCCCCCGAAGATCTGCTCGCCGAAGCCGACCGCCTCGGACTGACCGCACTCGCGCTCACGGACCACGACGGCTTCTACGGTGCCGCACGCTTCGCCGAAGTCGCCGATCTCATGGAGAGTCCGCTGCAGACCGTGTTCGGGGCCGAGCTGTCCCTCGATCTGCCCGCGCCGCAACGAGGTTCCGCCGACCCCGCGGGAGAACATCTGCTGGTCCTCGCCAGGGGGAAGGAGGGGTACCACCGCCTTTCGGGGGCGATCACCGCGGCGCAGTTGCGCGGGGGCGAGAAAGGACGACCGGTGTACGACCTCGACGATCTGGCCGAACGCGCAGGAGGCCACTGGACGATCCTGACCGGCTGCCGCAAAGGTGCCGTGCGCCGCGGGCTCGAAGCAGGCGACGGCCTCACCCCGCTGCGAACCCTGGTCGACCTGTTCGGAAGCGATCACGTCGCCGTCGAACTCTTCGACCACGGGGACCCGTTGGACACCCGCCGCAACGACGCTCTCGCCGGGCTCGCACGACGGATGCGGCTGCCGGTGGTGGCGACCAACAACGTGCACTACGCCACTCCCGCACAGGCGCCACTCGCCGAGGCCGTGGCTGCGGTCCGCGCGGTGCGGAGCATGGATGAGCTCGACGGCTGGCTGCCCGCGCACGGGGGCGCCCATCTCCGCAGCGGCGCAGAGATGTCGGCGCGCTTCCACCGGCATCCCGGAGCGATCTCCTACGGGCTCGAATTGGCGACGGCTTCCGCCTTCCCCCTGCGCCTGGCACGACCCGCGCTCCCGCAGCAGAAGGTGCCGGAGGGGCATACACCGATGAGCTGGCTGCGTCACCTGGTCTGGGCGGCCGTGCCGTCGAAGTATCCCCGCCTGGACGAGGAGGGCAAACACCGGATCGCCCGTGAGCTGGATGTGATCGAGGAGAAGGACTTCCCCGGATACTTCCTGATCGTGCACGGCATCGTCACCGAGGCACGCAGACGCGGCATCCTCTGCCAGGGGCGAGGTTCGGCTGCGGCGAGCGCGGTCTGCTACCTGCTCGGGATCACGGCGGTCGACCCGATCCTCTACCGTCTCCCCTTCGAGAGGTTCCTCGCGACCACGCGGACGGAGGAGCCTGACATCGACGTCGACTTCGACTCCGACCGTCGCGAGGAGATCATCCAGTGGGTCTACCAGGAGTACGGCCGGGAGCGGGCGGCCCAGGTGGCGAATGTCATCCAGTACCGGCCGAAGAACGCGGTGCGCGACATGGCCAGAGCGCTCGGTCACTCCCCCGGTCAGCAGGATGCCTGGTCCCGCCAGGTCGACGGCTGGGGTGCGGGGCTGGAGCCGGCCGAGGACCACGACATCCCCGAGAACGTGCTCGCCTATGCCGGCGAACTGCTGAAAGCCCCCCGCCACCTCGGCATCCACTCCGGCGGCATGGTGCTCACCGCGCGTCCGGTCGGCGAGGTCGTACCGGTGGAGCATGCGCGCATGGAGAACCGCACCGTCATCCAGTGGGACAAAGACGACTCCGCCTTCATGGGGCTCGTGAAGTTCGACCTCCTGGGCCTCGGGATGCTCGCCGCCCTCCAGCACTGCTTCGATCTGATCCGACAGGCCACGGGTGAGGAGTGGCGGCTCGAGACCATTCCCAAGGAGGAGCCCGCCGTCTACGACATGCTCTGTCGCGCGGACTCCATCGGTGTCTTCCAGGTGGAGTCCCGCGCACAGATCGGGCTGCTCCCCCGTCTGCAGCCGCGGAGCTTCTACGACCTCGCCATCCAGATCGCCCTCATCCGTCCCGGCCCCATCCAGGGCGGTGCGGTGCATCCGTTCGTGCGGCGGAAGATCGCCAAGGACCGGGTCGACGAGGAGAACCGGGAGCGTGCACGGCGTGGTGAAGACCCCGTGGAGTTCACGATCCCCTACCCGCACAGCGATCTGGAAGACATCCTGAAACGCACGCTGGGCATTCCGATCTTCCAGGAGCAGCTCATCCAGATGGCGACGGCGATCGGTGACTGCACCGCGGATGAGGCCGACCTGCTGCGGCGCGCCATGGGCTCCAAGCGCGGCCTGGAGAAGATCGAGAAGGTCAAGGACAAGCTCTACGCGGGCATGCGCAGACGAGGGCTCGATGCCGACGCCGCCGACCGGATCTACGCGCAGATCCAGGCGTTCTCGAACTTCGGGTTCGCCGAGTCGCACTCGCTGTCGTTCGCCCTGCTGGTCTACGCCAGCTCCTGGGTGAAGCTGCACTATCCCGCCGCGTTCCTCGCCGGGCTGTTGCGCGCGCAGCCGATGGGCTTCTACTCCGCCGCGACCCTCACTGCGGATGCACGGCGGCATGGAGTGGAGGTCCGTCGGCCCGATCTGCACCTGTCCGGAGCGACGGATTCGTTGGAGCCGCTCGCCGATGACTCCGAAGGCGGACCCACCGGCCGGACGCAGTGCCTCGCCGCTCCTCAACCTGCTGTCCTCCGCTTCGATCGGGAGGCTCCCGACGAGTCCGCTGCCCACCGCAGGGACGGCGGATTCGCGGTGCGACTGGGCTTCAGCGGCATCCGGGGGATCGGTGTGCCGTTGGCGGAGAGGATCGTCGCGGAACGTGACGCACACGGTCCTTACCGGGATCTGCATGATCTGGTGCGGCGTACGGATGCCACCGCCGCACAGCTGGAGGCCCTCGCCACGGCAGGGGCCTTCGACTGTCTGGGGCTGGAGCGCCGAGAGGCGATCTGGCTGGCCGGAGCCGCGGCGGACGACCGCTCACGCTTCCTCCCGGGGACCACGGTCGCCGTGCAGCCTCCCCTGTTCGCCGACCAGACCAGCTACGAGCGTCTCTCCGCCGATCTCTGGGCGACCGGTGTGTCCACCGATGACCATCCGATGGCGCATTTCCGGGAGGCGCTGCGCACCCGCGGGGTGCTCACCGCCGTCGATCTGCAGAGCCACGAGGTCGGTCGGCGCATCGAGGTCGCGGGACTCGTCACTCACAGGCAACGACCGGCGACGGCCGCCGGGATCACCTTCGTGAATCTCGAGGACGAGAGCGGCCTGGTGAACGTCGTCTGCTCGGCAGGGGTCTGGAATCGCTACCGTCGCGTCGCCCGGGATTCACCGGCTCTCATCATCCGCGGCATCCTGGAGCGGTCGAGCGAGGGGGTGGTCAATGTGCTCGCCGACGGGTTCGAGGATCTCCGCACCGGCCTCACACACCGGTCCAGGGACTTCCGATGAGCGACGGGAGCCCTGTACCCGGCGTCACCAGAAGCGTTCGTGTTCCTCGGGAGGTGGACGGTCGGCGCCGCCCCATCTGTCGGCCTCGGCCTTCGCTGCATCCGCGGCGGCGTCCGCGCCACGCAGAGCGCGCTTCGCTCCGGTCGCCCCCGGACCGATGGGATCGACGAGCAAAGAGGTGCGGGAGTCGGCTCCCCCGATGGTCACCGTGCACTCCAGCACACGTCCGATCCACCGAGAGAGGTCGCCACTCGGATCCTCTGCACGTCGGTAGCGGATCCCGTTGTCGAGGTCGACGATGGACAGGACCACAGGCTCCCCGGCGAGCGGGTCGATCTGCTCCGTCACCTCGACCCGGTGCCCATGAGCGATGGCGACCTGTGCGGCGACGACGAGCAACCTGTCCATGTGTCCACCCTAGGCAACGCCGCCCGGAAGGCAACAGAACGTCTCTGCGAGAAAGTTCCGAAAATATCTTTGTCCCCCAAATGGCGGACAAGGCGATTAAGCGATACTCTGCTCACGTAGCGGGGGCTACGAGGCTGATGGACTGGGGATTCAGCCGTGAGCGCAGCGAACTTCGCCGCCTCCCCCACCGTCCGGGAAGGACGGAGAGCCCTCTCGGCGATACGTCTGGGGCGGATCGTTCGGGAGGGCCCACTCCCGCGCCGCACCCGATGCCTCGGAACCGCACTCAGTCGATCGGGATGACCTCGAGGGTGTTCGACCGCACCGGCTCCTGTCCCATCTCCGGCGCGTAGGGGCTCGGCGTGTACTTGTCGAGGTACTCGGCATCGATCGCCACATTGGTCGCCTCGTCGGTGACGGGCTCGAAGCGGACGTCCTTCGTGATGCCGCCCGCCGACACACGCCCTCGCAGGCTCGCGAGAGCCGGGGCGTACCACTTGCCGGCAAGGCCCGTGTAGGAGCGAACGAACAGGCGGCCATCCACGGCGACCGCCCAGATGCCGACCGTCTTCGGCGTCGTGCCGTCTGCGAGCTGCGCGGAGAGGTCGAACATCTCCGGCGCGGCGATGCGGGCCAGCTCCTCGGGGTTCCAGGTCGTCATGAGTCCTCCTCGAGATCGGTGGGTGAGGCAGAGTGCATGCTACGTCAGATCGAGGAGGATCTCACGATCGCTCACCGGGTGAGCCGTGCACGCAGGGAGTCGATGAGAAGACCGACGCCGAGCTCGAACGTGCGATCCGATCGCGCACTCCCCTGTTCGGCTCCGTCGATGAGCCGACCGAGAGTGCGCGTCTCGCCCTCGGGCTGCCAGATCTCGTCGGGTGAGGCGAGGTCGAGACCGAAGCCGATCGCGAAGGCGTCGAGCACGGCGATGACCGAGAGCACCTCATCTTCGGGAAATCCCCCGTCGACGAGCACCGAGGCCAGGTCGTCGTACACGGCGATCACCGCGGGGCTCGTGATCGTCTTGCCGACCAGCAGGGGCACGAGCTGCGGATGATCCGCGTACATCCGGCGTTGCGTGCGGAGCATCACGTGCAGGAACTCGGCCCAGGGCTCACCCCGCCACTCGACGCGGTATTCCTCCACGAGCCTGCCGCGCATGAGCTCGAGGATCTCATCCATGCCGTCCGCGTGGTTGTACAACGAGGACGGCCGCACGCCCAACTCGCGCGCGATCGCGTTGACCCCGAACGGCTTCCCCGCCTTCGCGAGCGCCAGCCCGGCGGATCCGATGATCTCCGGAGAGAGCAGCGGGGAAGAGGGCCTGGGCATGGTGGGCTCGCTTTCTCCGGAAGACCGGACATGAAGATCGGGGTTCCGCACGAACCCTCTCCTGTGCATAATAGTGAACACCATTCGTTGACGAACACCATTCGTTTATGAAGTCGTGCCCACCGACGCACGCCCCCCCGCCCTCCCTCGCGCACAATGCCGTGCCCTCCCCTTGGAGCCTCATGACCACTCTCGACCTCCGCACCCGGATCCCCCTCCGTCTCCCCACCGCCACCGCCACCTTCGCCATCGGGATCGCGGGATACCTCGGGGTCAACCTGTCGCCGTACATGATCTCCGCCGCCCAGAGCGGCCTCGGGATCGACGTCCTCTCCGCGAGCTGGCTGGTCACCGCGACCCTCCTGCTCACCGCGGTCACCGGATTGGCCATCGCTCCGCTGTGCGCCGGGATTCACCGTCGGACCGTGGCACGCGCCGGCCTCAGCCTCGCCGTGGTCGGCTTCGCGACCGCGGCGCTCGCCCCCGCGGCCATACTCCCGGGCCTGCTCCTGGGAGGAGCAGGAGCCGGCGGTGCCGTCGCCGCTTCCGGTGCCGCCCTCGCCGCCTTCCGGAACCCGGACCGGGTCGCCGGCTTCAACGGGCTCGCCAATCGCGGTGTCATCACCGTGGTGCTCGCCGTGATCCCCCTCATCGGGCTCGCACCGATCGACGTCTTCGGCGCGCTGGCCCTGTTCAACCTGATCGGCCTGGTCGCTTCGGTGTGGCTCCCCGCCGCACCGGTCGTCGCTCCACAGGCGGGAGCAGCCGTCGCCGAGGCGATGCCGATCGAGATCCCGCCGACCGGGACGGTTCGCGTCTCCCCGGCCCGCTCGCGGAAGGTCACGATCGCGGGCTTCGGGCTCCTCATCACGTTCGCGCTGTGGGCGGTGAGTGAGGATTCGCTCTGGGCCATGGCCGGGGTGATGGGCGCGGAACAAGCAGCCCTGACACCGGAAGGCCTCGGGATCGCACTCAGCGGTGCGACCGCCGGCGGACTCCTCGGTTCGGTCCTGCTCATGATCGTCGGTGCCCGTTTCGGGCGCGCCGTCCCCCTTGTGATCCTGCTGATCGCCGGTGGAGTCCTGAAGATCTGCGAAGGCTTCGTGACCGACCCGACCGCCTTCATCGTCGTCTTCATCGCCTGGAACTCCGTGTATGCCATCGCGTTCATGTACTTCGTCTCGACCTCGGCCGCACTGGATGCCGACGGCCGTTGGTCGGGCCCGCTGCTGGCCGTGTACCTCGTCGGATCGGCGCTCACGCCGGTGATCGGCGCAGCGCTCGTCGGCACCCTCGGCTACCAGGGCTTCGCCGTCGCACTCGGGATCGCGAGTTTCGTCCTGGCCATCCCCACCGGAGCCATCGCCCTGGTCTCGACCCGCTTGGAACGCCTCACCGCACAGGAGAACGACGCATGACCCGCACCCTCTACCGCAACGGCCGGATCTTCACCGGAGACGAATCACGATGGGCCGACGCGGTCGTCGTCGACGGTGACGCGTTCGTCCACGTCGGATCCGACACCGACGCGCCCGCCGCCGACACGGTGGTGGACCTGGAAGGTCGCACCGTGCTCCCCGGATTCACGGACGCGCACACCCACCTGCTGATGATGGGCGAAGCTCTCGGACAGGTGGGGCTCACGGATGCCACCTCTCTCGAGGAGATACAGCGCCGACTTCGCGGGGCTCGCGAGGCGGCATCCGGCGTGCTTCGCGGGCGCGGCTGGCTCTTCGATGCGATCCCGGACGGAGAGCCGACCGCCGCGATGATCGACGCGGTCGTCGCCGACATCCCGGTCTACCTCGACGCGAACGACTACCACTCATGCTGGGTGAACACGGCGGCTCTCGCGGAGCTGGGGATCACCCGGGACACGCCCGATCCCCTCGGCGGACGCATCGCCCGCGACGCCTCCGGTGAGCCGACCGGAATGCTCTACGAAACCGCCGCACAGTTGCACGCCTGGGCGCACCGCGACGCGCACACGACCGACGCGCAGCGCGATGCGGCGGTCCGGCGAGTCGTGTCCGCCTACATCGCCGCAGGCGTGACGGGGGCGGTGGACATGGCCTTCGATGAGCTCGGGCTCGCCGCACTCGCACGCGCCGCCGAGCGCGGCGAACTGCCTCTGCGTGTCGCCGCGCACTGGTTCGTCGCGAACACCGGCGACGATGCCGCGAACCTCGCGCAGGTCGAGCAGGCCGCCGTGCACGCCTCGACACCGACGGCGGGGGCACGCGTGCTCGGCATCAAGCTCGTCCTCGACGGCACCATCGATGCCTGTACGGCAGCCATGGGCGCGCCGTACGCGGACGGCACCAACGCGGGGCCGATCTGGCCCGCCGAGCGCCTGTTCCCGGTCGTCGCGGCGGCGGATGCGGCCGGGTTGCAGATCGCCATGCACGCGATCGGGGACGCCGCGAGCACGCTCGCCCTCGACGCGATCGAGCACGCGATCGCGACCAACGGTGAACGACCGCGCCGACACCGCATCGAACACCTCGAGTACGCAGCGCCGGGAACGGCGGAACGGATGGCGCGCCTCGGCGTCACCGCCTCCATGCAGCCTGTGCACGCCGACCCGGCGATCTTCGGGAACTGGGCGGCACAGCTCGGAGACGAACGCGTCGACCGCGCGTTCGCCTGGTCGGAGTACGAGCAGGCGGGTGCGCTCCTCGCCTTCTCCACCGATGCGCCGACCGCTCCGCATCAGGCGCTCCCGAACATGTTCGTCGCGTCGACCCGAGCGTCCGCGCTGGTGCCCGGTATGGCAGGCGTGCACCCGGAGCAGGCGCTCCCGCTCGAACGGGCGATCGCGCATGCCACGCGAGATGCGGCGACGTCGATGGGCGACGGAAGCTGGCGCGGACGTATCACCCCCGGATCCGCGGCCGATTTCGTGGTCCTGGACGCCGATCCGTTCAGTGGGGATCTCGAGACGCTGCTGAGCGCCCGGGTCGTGCAGACCGTGATCGCGGGACGCACGGTCTTCGCGGAGTCGTCTCCGCCCGCGCGACGCGAGAACTCGTGATCCTCACCTGACGGGCGCGCCGCCTATCCCGGGTCGCCGACGTGCCCCGGAGCGGCCACCCCCTTGACCGTACGCGCCGTCAGTGCACGAGAGCCTTCAGAACGACGAAGACGAGCCCGAAGGATGCGGTTCCGAGGGCGCCGAGGACGCGGACGAAGAAGGGACTCCCCCGGCGGAGGAAGGCGACATAGCCGAGGAAGGCGAGGATCACGACTCCCGACCAGAGCGCGAGGTCGTTCGCGGGCCCGTCGGGGATCACCCGCGTCGTTCCCGCGAGCAGGATGACGGCCGGCACGGTCGCGGAACTGAGCATGCCGAGGGAGTGCTTCACGGACGCGGCGAACGCTGCTCGCACGCCGACCGCTTCCCCCTGCTCACGTTCCGCACGGTCGCTGACCCTCGCCACCGTTCCGGCGTAGACGTGGGCTCCCCAGAACACGAGGACGGTGACCGCGACGGTCAGGAGCACCGCGAACGACGTCTCGCCGTGCGCGGACGACACCGCGACGAGGCCGCTGACCAGAATCGTGCCGTACACGGCCGCTTCGGTCCCGAACCCCGACCTCAACGCTCGGTGGACCCGGAGGATCCCGTCGTCGGCAGCCGATCGCCGCGTCTTCCTCTCGTCTGTCACACCGAACACCCTCTCAACGTTCGGCACGCAGCGGTACCTTCACGTCTCCTCCGGCTTCCTCCGTGATCCGCGCCCCCATCTGCACGAATGTCGGCGCCGAGATGAACCCGCCCGCGAAGAGAGCCTGCCCCTGCACGAACTCCGCGGAGCGCCGGATGGCGTCCTCCGAGGCGAACCCGAACACGTCGGCCAGTTCCGCGAGGTCACGGGGCGCGTTGACGCGCATGAGCGCCAGGTTGTCGCACTGCGAGAGCACGTTGGGATGGATCTTGGTCGGCCGTTGCGTGGAGAGCAGCAGCCACAGCCCGAACTTCCGTCCCTCGGCGGCGATCTGCACGAGCTGTTCGGTGAGGGCCCGCTCGACCGCGGTCTCAGGGTTGGGTGAGCAGAGGTTGTGCGCCTCGTCGATCACGATCAGCACGGGGCGCCGCTCTTCACGTCGCGCCCAGAGATGTTCGAGCACCGCGAGGGCGGCGACCTTGGGTTCCGCCGGGTGCTCGAAGCCGCCGAGGTCGAGGACCGTGACACGCGGCCGCTCATCGACGACGTCGACGACGGAATTCGCACCGCGAGACCACAGGTTCCATTCGAGCACCTGCAGATTCTCGATCCGTTTCGCGAGCCTCACTTTGGCAGGGTCGGCCGACGCGAGCAGGTCCGGCACCATGCCGCGCCCGTCCAGGCTCTCGGCGTCCTGCTCCAGATGGATCAGGGCGTTGTACTCGTCCGCGTCCGCGATCGGGTCCATCTGCAGCACCGCCGCTTTCGAGGCCGCCGAGAGATCGACGAACCGCGCGTGCAGTCGTTCCCCCTCCCCTGCCCCGGAACGGAACACACGGATGTCCGATGCCGCGACTCTGGCCGCATCCGCCTCGTTCGCCGTGAGGCGCGTCTCCTGCAACCGGGTGAAGTCCCCGTTCGGGTCGAAGACGATCATCGGCAGCTCGGTCTCCAGAAGGAGCTGCTCGAGCACCACGCCGAGCGCGTAGGTCTTGCCGCTTCCGCTCTGACCGACCCAGAACGTGTGGCGGTTGAAACGCCTCGCGTCCAGCGCGACTTTGGCGTCGGGATCGCCGAGGGCAGTTCCGATCGTGAGGGTGGTCATCGTTCCGGTGGGCCTTTCGTTCGAGATGCTGTGGCGATCCGATCGGATGCGATCGCTTCACCGAGGCGGTGATCGACATCTTCCTTGATCGAGCGCCCGTTCACCAGTGCAGAGGTGCTCTCACGCCATCGCGAAGCCCGGCGCCCAGGCCACCACCGCGTATGACACGAACGGCGCGGACGCGAGGAGGACCACTCCGACGACGAGCACACCCCGCGCGCGACGGAGCAGCGCCGGGAGGAGGGCGAGGAGGTAGACGGCGATGACGATCACGGTCATCACCAGCGCGCTCCCCTGACGGTGAGACAGGAAGCAGTTGCTCGTCGGCGGATCCACCGCAGCGCAGACGAGGGGCCCCACGGGCACGGCCACGAGCCAGATGAACGCGACGGTTCCGAGGGTGAGCACCGTGGCGAGAAGCATCAGCACCCACGGAAGCCGCTGGCGCACCGGGCGCTGCACAACGGAGGCGGACGTCGTCATGAGCCCAGCGTACGGAAATCGCTGCGTGCGCCGCGATCAGGGTCAGCCAGTCGTGGTGTCAGGTGCCCACAGAAGCGGCGGCCGTCCCCCGCACCGAGCGAGGGCCGGCCGCGGCCCGATCAGGCGCCGCGTGCGGGCTGCACGTCGATCACCCAGGTCACACCGAAACGATCGGTGAGCATTCCGAAGCCTGGGCTCCACGGCGACGCGGCGAGGGGCTCGACGACGTCCGCGCCGGCTGCGAGCGCGTTCCAGATCGCGGTGACCTCATCGAGCGTCTCGCCGCGCACAGACTGGAAGAACGTGCGATCGGTCACCGTGACGCCGTTCTCACGACGTGTGCTCCCGGCGGTGCGCGACGTGTCAGTGGTGTCCTGCCCAGGGATGTCGTAGGCCATGACGCGGAACCCGTGGTCGTTCTCGACCTGGCCGAAGACGATCTTGTCCGCACCGGGGGCATCTGCCGGCATGCCGAGGTCACCGTAGGTCGCCGCGACGACGGTGCCCCCGAACACGGACTGATAGAAGTCGAGCGCCTGCCGCGCCGTACCGGGGAAGTTGAGGTGGGTGGTCGTGGTGATGCTCATCTGCGTGTCCTTCTTCTGCGTTGGTCACGGCGGGATGCCGTGACCCCACACTGCAAGACGTAGAGGACAGGATGAGTCCTCTACTTCGCGGATACTGGAATCATGTCGGGAACGTCTTCACGCATGCTCGCGCTGCTCTCGTTGCTGCAGTCGCGCCGGGACTGGCCGGGACACGTGCTCGCGGAGCGGCTGGAGGTGACGACGCGCACGGTCCGCCGAGACGTCGACCGGCTACGGGAACTCGGATACTCGATCGCCGCGATCAAGGGGCCTGACGGTGGCTACCGGCTCGCGGCCGGAGCAGAACTTCCGCCACTGCTGTTCGACGATGAGCAAGCGGTGGCGATCGCCGTGGCTCTGCAGAGCTCCCCGTCCACCGGAGTCGATCTCGACGAGGCCGCGGCGCGGGCCCTGGCTACCGTGCGACAGGTGATGCCGTCGAGGTTGCGTCACCGGATCGACGGCATCCGCTTCACCGACACCGCAGCCGAGTCGCGGGTCGACCCGCAGGTGCTCGAAGCGGTCAGCGCTGCCGTCCAGGAGCAGAGGACTCTCCGCTTCGACTACGGTGAGTCGACCGATCGCCCGCCTCGTCGCGTGGAGCCTCACTCGGTGCTGGCGCGGAACGGTCGCTGGTACCTCATCGCCTGGGACCTCGACGTGTCCGACTGGCGCATCTTCCGGCTCGACAGGATGGTCCCGAAGTTCGCCGGCGGAACACGCTTCACACCACGCGCTCTGCCGACCGGAGACGCTCGCACCTTCCTGGCAGCGCGCTCCAAAGGCTCGGTCAGCGAGGACGTCTGGCCCTGCCACGGCGAGTTCCTCCTGCACCTCCCCGCCGCCGACATAGCGCCCTGGCTCGGCGACGCCGAGATGGAACAGGTCTCCTCCTCCGAGTGCCGCATCCGGGTCGGATCCTGGTCCTGGGCAGGACTGCTCTCGTGGATCCTACGATTCGACGCCCCTTTCACCATCCTCGGACCCGAAGAGTTTCTCGATGCCGCCGACGGACTCGCCGCCCGCATCACCGGCTCGACACCGCCAGTGCGGCGCTGACCCTCAGTCGATGCCGAGGAGCCCCTTCGCCACGCCGACGGCCGCGGGCCCGTCGAGGGCAGGGCGGTCTCCCCACTGTCCACCGGTGATGTCGATGTTGATGCCGGGCACGCGGACGGATGTGACGGTGACCGCGGCCACAGCCGTTTCACCGTCGAGACCGTAGGCGATGCCTCCCGCCGCGTCGAGCGCACCGTCAGGGATGAGCGTCAAACCGGCCTGCTCGATGATGTCGGGATCTTCCACCTCACTGGTCTCGCTGGGAACGACCATGACCTCGACGGACGCGAGATCTCCGAGGTCGGCGAGGTCTTCGGGGGCTTCCCACTGACAGTACGCACCGTATTCGTCCACCGCGTTGGAATCCAACGGCACAAGACCTTCGATGTACGGGGCGACATGGGTCGCGACCGTGTCGCAGCTGCCGATCCGGTCGAAGACGTCGGCGACATCGGGGCCACCGTCGACGCTGATCGTCTCGTCCCCCATGGTCGTATCTTCTCCGGGCGGTTCCGGATCCTGCGCAGAGCAGGCGCTCAGGAGAAGAGCGGAGGTGAGCACGAACGGGATCAAGACCGAAGAGCGATTCACCCGAAACACCGTAGCAACGCCGACCACCCGGAGCGCAAGCGCTACGAAGCCACGGCCTTCAGACTCATCGACACATAGGCGGAGAACCCGGCACGTCCGGCGAACCGCACTCGGCGGCTGCTCGACTCCGTGAAGCCGAACTTTCGATAGAGCCCGAGCGCGGGCGCATTCGTGTCTTTGATGTCGCGGAGCACGAACTCGTCGTAGGGCAACTGCAACAGGTGACTCATCAGGGCCGTGGCGACTCCCTTGCCCTGGTGCTGCGGCGCGGTGGTCACGAAGCCGATCTCCGCCAGGCCGGGGCGTGCCCCCTCGTACGCGCCGAGGAACTGGCTCCGGACGATGAAGGAGCACACGAGGCCGCGCAGTCCACCGAGCGTGCGCTGGATCTCTCGACGGTCAGGGTCGAAGCACTCCTGCTGCCCCTCGGTGACCGAGGCGATCGCGGCGGGCTCTCCGTCGACCAGCGCCACGAAGAAGCGGTCGAGGAGGATCATGTGCGCGAACGCATCCGCGAGGACCCGTGGATCCTTCGAGAAGAACTCGAAGTCCTCGGCGAACCCCTGGACGAGGACCTCGGTGATGCGCCGGCGATACGCCTCCCCCAGTGTGTCACCGCGTTCGACTGTGATCGTCATGAAGCGTCCTTTCTCATCAGCAGGCGGAGCACCAGGTCGATGCCCGCCTCGGTCATCGCAGTCGGGATGACCGTTCGCATGCCGGCGATGCCCGAGAGCATCGCGAAGTAGTAGGCGGTCAGCTGCGCCGGATCGCCGTCATCGAACTGTCCAGCCGCCTGCCCCCGACGTACGACGGCTTCGAAGGCATCCCAGAGCGGCCGCTGGGTGCGTGCCAGTCGTTCCGCAGTACCGGCCGGGGTGTCGGAGATGAATCCCTGGTTGATGACCAGGAAGAACTCGGCCTCGCCGTTCCCGTTCATCAGATCGGTCACGAACACGCGGGTGAACTTACGTACCAGGACAACGGGGGCGGCATCGGCGGAGAGCATCGCGGACGCTGCGACCAGACCGGATGACGCCTGCTCGAGCAAGGCGTCGAACAGCGCCTCTTTGCTGGCGTAGTGGCGATAGATCGAGCCGGCGCTGAGGCCGGCCTCGTCGGCGATGTCTTTGATGCTCGATGCGGCGAACCCGCGCCTCGCGAAGACGCGCACGGCTGCGGTCTCAATCCGCTCGCGCGTGGCCACGCGCAGCGCGGCGTTCTGTTCCGGTGATCTCACCATGGTCACCCCTTTGAAATGAATCTATCTTCATTATATGGGGTGCGGTGAGAAGATCACGCTCGATCCGGTATCGAGCGTGCCGCGACTGGCTCGGCGACGGAGATCTACCCCGGCCAGCGCCAGTCGGCGATCGCCGGCTCGTCCTCGCCGTGTTCGCGGGTGTAGGCGCGCGCCTCGTCCCGCCGGTCGTGCAGCTCCTGGCGGAGAGTCGCGTGGCGCCCGGCCGCGCCCGGCACCCGGTCGAGTACGTCGATCACCAGCTGGAAGCGATCGAGATCGTTGAGCAGCACCATGTCGAAGGGTGTCGTCGTGGTGCCCTTCTCCTTGTAGCCGCGCACGTGAAGGTTCGCATGGTTGTTCCGCTTGTAGGTCAGCCTGTGGATGAGCCACGGATAGCCGTGGAAGGCGAAGATGATCGGCCGGTCAGTCGTGAACAGCCCGTCGAAGTCGGCTTCCGAGAGCCCATGCGGGTGAGCGTCCTCGGACTGCAGCCGCATCAGATCGACGACGTTGATGACGCGGGTCGCGATCTCGGGCGCCCGCTCGCGCAGGATCGCCGTGGCGGCGAGCATCTCCTCGGTCGGAACGTCCCCCGCCGCCGCGAGGACGACGTCGGGCTCCTCACCGTCCGATTCGGTGCCTGCCCACGGGAGGGTGCCGAGTCCACGGGAACAGTGCAGGATCGCTTCGTCCATCGTCATCCACTGCGGGCTGTCCTGCTTGCCTGCCACGACGACATTGACGTAGTCGACGCTGCGCAGGCAGTGGTCGTAAGTGCTCAACAGTGTGTTCGCGTCGAAGGGAAGGTATACCCGGACGATGTCGGAACTCTTATTGACGACGACGTCCAGGAATCCGGGGTCCTGGTGCGTGAAGCCATTGTGGTCCTGTCGCCACACGTGGCTCGACAGCAGATAGTTGAGCGAGGCGATCGACGCGCGCCACGGCACCTGCGCCGACGCCTCGAGCCACTTCGCGTGTTGATTGAACATCGAGTCGACGATGTGGATGAACGCCTCATAGCTGTTGAACAGGCCATGCCTTCCCGTGAGCAGGTAGCCCTCCAGCCAGCCCTGGCACTGATGCTCGCTGAGCACCTCCATCACCCGGCCCGCACGCGCAAGGTGCTCGTCGAGGTCGAGGATCTGCGCGTTCCACTGCTTGTCGGTCGCTTCGTAGACCGCGGGTGCCAGCCGATTGGACGCGGTCTCGTCCGGACCGAACAGCCGGAACGTGCGCGGGTTGCGCCGGATCACCTCGGCCAGGTAGCGGCCGAGAACCGCGGTGGCCTGCGCGTCCGCTGCGCCGGGCGACTCGACCTCGACCGCGAACCCGCGGAAGTCCGGGAGGTCGAGGTCCTGCCGGAGCAGACCACCGTTCGCATGAGGGGTCGCTGACATGCGGTGATCACCGCCCGGGGCGAGAGCGACGGTGTCGGGCAGCGGTGCACCCGAGTCGTCGAACAGCTCGTCGGGCCGATACGACCGCAGCCAATCCTCGAGTTGCCGCAGGTGCTCCTCGGTGTCCCGCGCGGAGGGTAGCGGAACCTGGTGTGCGCGCCACGTGCCCTCGACGGGGAGCCCGTCGACCTCCACCGGGCCGGTCCACCCCTTGGGGGATCGCAGGACGAGCATCGGCCAGACGGGGCGGTCGGCCGTAGCCCCTTCGCGAGCTGTCCGTTGAATCGCGGCGATGCGATCCAACGCGGTCTCGAGTGCGTCGCCGAACCGACGGTGCACATCCTCTGCCGCATCCGTCGCCTCGAAGGACACGATGATCGGGTCATGACCGTATCCGCGCATCAGATTGACGAGTTCCTCTTCGGGGATGCGCGCCAGCAGCGTGGGATTGGCGATCTTCCAGCCGTTCAGGTGCAGGATCGGTAGCACCGCACCATCCGAAACCGGGTTGAGGAACTTGTTCCCGTGCCACCCGGTGGCGAGCGGACCCGTCTCGGCTTCACCGTCGCCGACGACGCAGAAGACCGTCAGGTCGGGGTTGTCGAAGGCGGCGCCGTACGCGTGGCTGAGCGAGTAGCCGAGCTCGCCGCCCTCATGGATCGACCCGGGCGTCTCGGGTGCAGCGTGGCTCGGGATGCCTCCGGGCGCGGAGAACTGGCGGAAGAGTCGGGTCATCCCGGTCACGTCACGGGTCACGGAGGGATAGCGCTCGGTGTATGTCCCGTCGAGCCAGGCGTTGGCGACCATCCCCGGGCCTCCGTGGCCCGGTCCTGCGATGTACAGGGCGGAGAGATCGCGCTCGCGGATCAGCCGATTCGCGTGGGCATAGATCAGATTGAGCCCGGGAACGGTCCCGAAATGGCCGAGCAGGCGTGGCTTGACATCGTCGACCGCGAGCTCGCGGCGGAGAAGCGGATTGTCACGAAGATAGATCTGTCCCACGCTGAGATAGTTGGCGGCGCGCCACCACGCGTCGAGCTGCCGGATCTGTTGTTCTCGCATACGGGTTGCCTCCCTTTCTCGGGCTCGCGCCCGGGCGAGTGCGGATGGAGACCTGCCTCGGTCAGTCCTTCTCGTCGATGAGCGCGAGAAGGGACTTCAGCGCATCTCTGATCTCAGTGTGGTCATACTGGCCCGCTCGGCTCTCCGCTGAGATCACGCCCGAGCGGTGGACTCGTCGGAAGTCGCCGAACGGGAAGCTGTAGGCCTGCTTCGTCTCGGAGCTCTCGGTCTTGTCGACGCCGAGGTGCCAGTACGAGAACTCCGTCCAGCCGTTCTCCTCGATGAAGGCGTTCTCCTCATCCGCCGAGGGCGCCGCTTCCGACCAGTCGTCTCGCTCGTCTCGGACGACCTTTCCGGCCCGAACGAGTTGGCGGGCGTGGCGCAGTGCGGGGTTGTTCAGTTCGATCGCCATGACGCCACGGTACGAAGCGCGCCCTCGCACCGCGAAGGGGGTTGACAGCGGTCGGGCGGCGCCTGCGGCTGCGGCGCGCACTGTCTTCAGCGATGCCGCGTCACCGACTGAGCGGCTTTCCGGCTTCCAACCACTGATCGCTCGTCACCTCGGGGTGGTCGAGCCAGTAGTCGGCGTAGTAGTCCACGAGCGGAGCGTACTCGTCGAAGATGCGGCGCAGCTCGTGGATCGAGTCCGCACCATCGGGCGCGATGTCGACCCGCAGGTCCAGTCGAGCGCGCCGCGCACCGCGCGTGGTCGTGATGATCGCCGACGAGAGATGTCGCCTGCCCTCGCCACCCGCCGCGAGCCCCGCCTCCAACGACCGCATCAGCCGCTCCTCGAAAGGCAGACCGGGCGACGACTCGAACTGCGCGGCTATGGCGTCGAGCACGCCAGCGCCCACCACGCCGTTGCCGAGTGCGGCGTAGCCGTCGCCGACGACATGGCCGGCGTACAGATCGCCCTCGACGAAGTCTCCGGTGTGGGCCGCGACGCGGCCATCGTCGATCACGATGCCGACCTGCCGGTAGCGGAAGCACGGGTCCGCGGTCTCCAGTGCCGCGATGATCGACCGCGGGTCCATCCCTGTTTGCCCGAGATCCCACGCGCGCTGACCGAGACGCCAGTCGGAGTGCCATTGGCTGGTGACCGCGACGCCGCCCGCCACCTGCGGGCAGCGCGACGCGATCGCGATCGACCCGGTGCCCTGGCACACGCCCACCATGCCGGTGGCCGGGTCGGTGGCGATGATACTGAAAGTCATGTTGTCCCTCTCGTCGAATGGGGGGGGCGGACCCTCCTACCCACCCCCGCAGGTGGCGCTCAGCGCGCCGTGATCTCCCAGCGGACAACGATCTTCCGCAGCACCCGCACCGCAAGATTGAGCAGGATTCCGAGCACGGACAGGATGATCAGCAGTGCGAACACCGCTGCCGTCTCCATCCGTCCCTGCGCCTGCAGGATCAGCACGCCGAGCCCCTTCTGCGCTCCGACGAACTCCGCCACGATCGCGCCGATCATCGAGTTGGCCACGGCCAGCTCGAGCCCGGAGAAGATCTGCGGGAGAGCGGCAGGCAGCATGAGCCTGGTCTGGATCTGCAGCGGCTTCGCGCCGTTGACCCGGAACAGATCCAGCTGGTCACGGTCGACGCCACGGAATCCGTGCAGCGAGTTCACGAGCATCGGGAAGAACGCCAGCAGCACCACGACGACGACCTTCGACGGCATCCCGAACCCGAACCAGATGATGAACAGCGGGGCGACCGCCACCTTCGGAATCGACTCGATCGCGACGATGTATGGGAACACCACGGCGTAGGCGGTGGGCGACTGCGCCAGCGCGATGGCCAGCACCAGCCCCGCCACGACTCCGATGACGAGGCCGAGCAGCACGATCGACATGGTCGAGCCTGCGTTCTCCATGTACCGCGGGAAGGCTGCCGGATCCAGCAGGGCCGCCAGGACATCGCTCAACGGCGGAACGACGTACTCAGGCGTGTGCGTCCATCCGGGAACGAACTGCCACACGAGCAGCAGCGCCGCCAACACGCCCAAGGAGGCGAGAGTGCGCTTCATGGGGGTATTCACGAGCGGCCGTCTGGCCGCCACAGTCTGCATAGGTGCGGTCTGCGCGGGCGCGGTCATGCTGCCACCTCGAAGTGTCGACGGATGTGTGCGGTGAGTGCGGCGAATTCGGGGTCGCCGAGCAAGTCCGGGGTGCGGGTCTTTCCGAAGGGGACGTCGATGATCTCCGCGATCCTCCCCGGACGGGCGGTCATCACCACGACGCGTTCGGCGAGGAACACGGCTTCGCTGATGCTGTGAGTGATGAGCACCGCGGTGGTCGTCGTCTCGCGCCAGATGCGGTTGAGCTCGACGTTCAGCGCGTCGCGGGTCATCGCGTCCAGGGCACCGAATGGCTCATCCATCAACAGCACAGCCGGATCGTGCACGAGCGCCCGGCAGATCGCGGCACGTTGCTGCATGCCGCCCGACAGCTCATGCGGATGCTTGGACACGAACTCCGCGAGCCCCACCATCGTCAACAGACTCGTGGCATGGATACGGTCGTCCGCCGTGATGCGCCGTTTCAGGCTCAGCGGCAGCAGCACATTGTCGAGGATGTTCAGCCATGGCAGCAGCGTCGCCTTCTGGAACACCATCCCTGCCTCCCCGCGCGGGGCTCCGATCGGTACGCCGGAGATCGTCGCCGCTCCGGCCGTGTGCTGCTCCAGTCCCGCGAGGATCCGCAGCAGTGTCGTCTTACCGCACCCACTGGGCCCGAGGATCGAGACGAACTCGCCTTCACCGATCCCCAGATCCACATGCGAGAGCGCGGTCACATCCCCGGTCCGGGTCTGATACACCTTCGACAGGGCTTCGATCTCGATCAGCTCGCTCACAACGCCTCCAACCCATAGACACGGCAGAGATTGCCGTTCATCACACGACCGGCCAGCCACTCCGCCTGCGTCGTCGTCCACAACCGGTCCGCCACACCGGATCCGAGGACCCGATCCAGCAGCAGGCGTCCGCGGGCCACCGAGGCGACGTGGAACTCCGGTTGCCCGGTGTCTGTCCCGAACATGACCTTGTCCGCCGGCAGCAGCTCGAGCCATTCCTGCAGCATCCGCTCCAGTGCGTGGTGATGCAGATACGGCATCCAGGAGAAGTCGAGGTACACGTTCCCGTGCGCCTGGCTGAGAGCGGCGAGGTGCGACGTGTACGGGAACCCGCCGTGGATGAGGATCACCCGCAGGCGGTTCAGCGCCCGATCTGACAGCAGCGGCTCCAGCAGGCGGGGGTCGGCACCTGACAGCAGCAGTCCCGGCTCGGAGTGACCCATGCCGGTGTGGATCTGCACCGGCAACTCCCGCTCGACCGCCAGTTCGGCGATCGCGAACACGAGGTAGTCCGCGAGAGCTTTGTACGCCGGGGGCTCCAGCGCGCCCTCATCTCGCATCTGCGCGTACGCCGCCTCGGCCTCCTCACGCGAGCGTCGCGTGAAGTCGAGTGAACGCACATATGCCGAGGCGATCTTCAGACCGACGAACCCGCTCTCCTGTCGGCGGATGATCGAGCCGCGCACGAACTCGACGTAGGCACCGAGTGTCGCTGGCGGCTGGGTGAGACCTTCGGCATCGAGAAGGTCCCGCAGGATCGAGGAGAAGACCCGGCGGAATCGCGGAGTATCCGAGCCACGGCGCTCGAACGCCGGATGACCGAACGGATACAGGTAGGGGTCGATGCGTGCGACCGGCTTGTACCGTTCCGGCGACCAGGAACGCGCATCGATCGCGGGGATGTCGGTGAGCACGAAGGCCGTCTCAGACAGTTGCAGCGCCCGGTCGTACAGGCCGGGGAAGTCGTCCTCTCGCTGCTGGGCGCTCACCCGAACGGCTTCCTCCTGATCGAGCTCCCCGTACAGCGCACGGGTGCCCTCTGCGAGTGAGACGCCGTAGACCGAGGTCGACTGGAAGATGCTGCTCTCGTCGAAGAGCGCCCGGATGCCGTGCTGGGTGTCCAGCCGGTGGAGCTCGCCAGTGTCTCCGGCGGCCCGCGCCGCGACGAACGCATCGAACACGTCGACGGGAAGATTCGCCTCGAGGTACCCCATCGCGTTCTCACGTTGGAGGGAGTCGATTCCCTCCAACCGCTCGCCGGGGCGTATGTACCCGGCATGGGAGTGGTGGTCGACCGCCGGGATGCCGTCGGTGAAGGTCAGGGTGCTCATTCGGCGCTCCAGTTCTCTGCCTCGGCGACGACAGCGTCGGCGTCGAAGTCGTTGTACGCGTCGACGAAGGTGTTCGGTGCCGCGGCGACGGTGTCGACAGCGGAGTCGATGATGCCGGCATCCAGCGCGAACGTGCCCCAGGCTTTCAGCGCGGACTCGTCGTATGCGCCCCACGACTGCGTTGCCTGAGGGTCGCCGGCGGTCAGCAGCGCGATCCGCGCATTGAGGGCGACCAGGTCGACCTTCAGCTGATCGTCGATCGAGTTGCCGGCCACGAGGGTGTCGGGGTACTCGTCGTACATGATGCGCAGCGCCGCCTCGGGATTGGTCGCCGTGAACAAGGTCGCCTTGGCCATGGCGCGCCCGAATCCCTCGATCACCTCCGGGTTGTCCGCTGCATAGTCGGCATTGGAGAAGTACGTCGTGGAGAACAGGGACGCGACCTCGTCCGTCGTGAAGTAGCGCAGAGGCGTGCCCTGAGCCTCGAACGCCGCATACTCGGTGTCCCACAGCGACAGCGCATCGACTTGGCCGGTCGTCAGCGCCTGCAGCGCGGCGGCGCCCGTGCCCACGGCCAGATGCGTGTAGTCGACATCGGGCTCCAGTCCCGCCGAGGCGAGGATCCCCTCCGACAGCAGCATGTTCGAGGTGCCGAGGCTGTATTGGCCGATCACAGCGCCCTCGAAGTCCTCGAGCGACGTGATCGGGCTGTCTTCGAGCACAGCGAGCGAACCGGTCTGCTTGCGGATGTAGTTGTAGACGAGCTGCAGATCGCTGCCCTTCGTCATCGCCTGCCAGATGGGCTCGGGGGGTGTGCTGCCGATGTTCAAGGAGCCGGAGTCGATGCCCTGCACGATCGAGGTCGAGTCTCCCGTGACGACGATGTCGACGCTCAGCCCTTCGTCCTGGAAGTAGCCCAGCGCCTCGGCTACGGCCATCGGCGAGTTGTTGGCGCCCATGTTCGTGGGCAGACCGAACTCGACCGTCGTCAGGGCGTCGGTCGAGTCGTCAGCGCTGCCTGAGTCGGTCGAGCAGCCAGCGAGAGTAGCGATCATTGCGGCAGCGGTGAACGCTGCCGCGGTGGTCCGGATGGTCTTCATGGTGTCTCCTTGCGCATAGTCGGGGTGGTGCGGTTCGGGTGGAGCGGTAGTGAAGGTGGAACGTTTTCGGGATCGCCGAACACCGCTGCCGTCGAACGACGAAGCGGGGCGTGCAGGGGTGCGGCATCGGTGCCGCATCCGGGATCAGGTGGTGACGGGCGGGGCCGCGGAGGGTGGGGTCACCACCCAGAGCGCTTCGCCGACGGAGTCGCCGACGTTCACGATGCTGTGCGGGGTCGACGTGCGGTAGTCGATACTGTCCCCGGGTTCGAGGATGAACTCCTGGTTGCCGAGATTGAAGCGGAAGCTTCCTCGCAGGATCACGCAGACCTCCTGCGAGTCGCCGTGCGTGTAGTTCTCGCCCCCTTCACCGTGGCCGGGCTCGTATTCCGAGGTCAGCACCTCGACGTTGCCTAGCGGCGGTTGCGTGATGCGGAAGTGTCGAACGGAATTGCCCGATGCGAGCATCGGACGCTCGCCACGCCGCAGGACCGTACCCACCGCGGGCTGGGCGCTGAACAACTCGGTCCACGGAATGCCGAAGGCCGCGGCAATGCGACGCACGACATCCAGGCTGGTGTTGGCCTGGCCGTTCTCGATCTGGCTGACATACCCCGCGCTGATGGACGCTCGGCGGGCGAGTTCGCGCGTGGACATCTGTCGTAACGTGCGCAGTTCCCGCACACGAGCGCCGAGATTGCTGTCGTCCATCAGGCCGTGCCTCTCTCCTGGTAATCAGGTCGATTACTTCCAGTAATCACACTGTAAACTGGGCGGCGCGCGCTGACAAGACGTTTCTGTTACGGACCCGTAAACTCTCGCGGAGACCGGCCGAGCGGGTCCCGGCTCTGGCAGTAGCGCCTGCCGGTTGGTCCCGAGCAACTGCATAGCGCCGGGACAACCACAGCACGGCGGCGGATACGACAGAGGCTCGGAACCTCGCGACGTCCGCGCGATTCCGAGCCTCTCATTGGTCGGGCTGACAGGATTTGAACCTGCGACCCCTTGACCCCCAGAGAACCCTCAGCCGTGAGAAGCGGTGATGTCTAGTGCTGGGGAGTAGTCGCCCGTTGACTCTCCCCAGCACTGTCATGCCGTTTCGTGTCGACTCGTCGCAGCGAATGACGGGCAGTATGCACAACTCTTTGCACAACCGGGCGCCGTTGCATGACCTACCGTTGCCGAGGCATCGAGCCTCTGACTCGGTCGCCTAATCGAGCGTCAGGCGGAGTCCGAAGGATCCGACTCGGGGTCTAGCAGTGGCTCAACTAGTGCACGCCAACCAGAGATAACAGCGATGCCTTCGAGATAGGTGTTCGCCGATCCTTCCAAAGACCGGGAGACAGACTTGAGTACAGAACTGAACTTGCGAAGGTTTGCAGCACTACGGCCATAGTTGGAGATATTCACGGAGGCCTCTTCCGCTGCGTCGACCAACGAGATCACGCTTGCGAAGAAGCCTTGCAGATCCGCCCGGTCGGACTCTGAATCCGCGCCACGACCGGCCACGTAACGCACCATGACGTCCATAGCCTGCACGTGGTCGATGAACCCTGCGACTGAGACCGCAAAGTCGTCAGCTGGCTCGGCAAGCGTTGTCGCGAGTTCCTTGGCGATCAGCAGTCGTCCGGCGAAACCCTTATTGGCCGCGTCCGAAGCCTTGATCGCTTCAGTGGCCACTGCCGTATGCTCACCGATCTCTTGAATCGTTGTGGACGCATCAGTGAGCACCTCAGACACTCCGTAGACGGCGCGCTCCCCCTCAGCAAGCAATTCCAGCGTGCCCGGCTCGTCGTCTTCTTCGTTGTCGTCCTCAGCCGCCGAAACCTCCACCGCCTGCTCGATCACGGCTACCGGCGCAACCGCGCCTTCCGCCCAGATACGCGTCGCAGAAACCGGCAATCCGCCGCCCGCAAGCGCAGATCGTAGTGCTGCAATCAGCGAGTCACGGAGGTCGATCAATCCGCCTTCGGTGCGTCGGAACTGGATCGTCCGAATGGTGTTGACGTCGAACGGCAGTCGGTCGTATTCGCCGACAATGACCGTCGGGCGATCGAGGGTGTGGCGCAGACCCAACTCATACATGACGTTGGGATTCGCGCCACTCACGTCAGCGATGACAACGTCGGCGTCGCGAAGGAAGGTAAAGATCTGCTCTGTGATCTCGCCCGACTCGCTGATCTTGTCTGCACGAACGGCACGCAAGTCCAGTTCCTCGCAAGCCGCCTCGAACACGTCTTCCCACATCCGGACGTTATCGTCATACCACCGACGCTCGACGCTGCCTCGGGGGGCAAACTTGTTCCCAATCGGGCACGCGATGAACGCGATGGGCCGACTATCGACGGACTCTGTCATATGGATCTCTCCTTTATGCCCGGCAACAGCGCGCGAGCACTCGTTCAGGCTACCGCGCCGTGACGACGGGAGACACAGAGGCATCCCCCGTCGTCACGCCCGGTCGACGACGCTCTACGCGAGATCGAGTCGACGCGCCCACTCGTCGACCTGGCCGTCGAAGCCCTCGCGCACGATCTCGTAGCCCTCCGGGTCGGCGCGGTAGACGTTCTGCCAGGCCGCGACGGTCGCGTCGCTGCCCGCCGCGGTTTCAGTCATCGCCTGGTGCCAGGCGATCGCGGGCGCGTTCTGCTGCTCGACGTCGCGCACGCTCGCAGCCGCGTCGACGCCGAGATCGGCGAGCCGATCGAAGACGCGTCCGCGAACCTCGGCGACGATCTCAGCGCCGCTGTTCGATTCGAGCACCTGCGGCAGCGTCTCGACGTGATCGGCGATCGCGAGAGCGCGCACGTCGTCGGCATCGGCGATGATCTGGGCGAGCGGAAGTCCGGCGTCGAGCAGCGCCCGCACCTTGCCCTGCTCGTGCTGCATGCGGGCGATCTCGTCGGCAGTCGTCGCGCTCAGCACGGCGAGCACGTCATCGCGGCTCTGCGCGCCTTGCGGCAGCGGTGGCACCGCAGACAGCAGGCGGGCGCGTGCGGCGGCGACAGCGGCGCGCTGGCGCTCTACCAGGCCGGATGCGCTCAGGCTGCCGTCTCTGATGTTCATCGCGGCGGTGATCTCGTCGCGGTAGCCGCGCACGGCGGCGGCGAATCGGTTGGTGTCAGTCACGGTTGTTCCTCTCTTCGGTGATCTGCTCGCTTGTGCGGGCCAGACGTTCTTCTTCGGCATCGACGTCGGTCGCGAGCGTCGCAGCCCATGCCTTCAGCACGGTCTTGAACTCGTCGACGCCCGTGTCGTTCGGCACGGCGTACAGGCCCGCGAGTCGTGCGCGTGCATCCATCAGCCGCAGCATCCGGTCGATCGCGCCGAGATGCCCGGTGAGTACCTGGCGCATGATCGCGCGCTGTGCGACGTCGAGCGCTTCGAGTTCCTGCTCCCGCAGTTCCTTCGCGCTCTCCTTCGGCAGTGCCTTCAGCGCGCGCTCGACTGCGCGATACGCGCTGCCGGGGTTGGCGTAGCCGACCCGCTTCGCGACATCCCTGTACGAGACGCGCATGAGCCGCAGTTGCAGCGCTTCGTTCGCTCGCTGCGCGGCTGTGTACCGTGCGGGCACGCTGTTGCGGTCGCCGCCGTGGTCGGATTCGGTCACTGGTGCTCTCCGTTCTTCTTGCGGGCATAGCGCTCGCGTTCGCGCGCGTTCTCGTGCGCTCGGTACTCGGGATCGGCTCGGCGGGCGCGCGACCTGTCACGGCGGCATCCGCGACAACCGCCGTCCGCGTCCGTACCGAACGTGAGCCGGTAGTGGCCGCGCGGGCAGTGCTGCCAGTCGCCGCCGCGATCCAACTGCGCATTGTGGCTGTAGCACAGCGGGGCGTAGTCGTTCGGGTGGGTCGACCAGCGCACGATCTTCTCGTCGCCGCCTTTCTCGCCGTAGTGCGTCGCTTCGCCGACGAGTCCCCAACCGTCGGCGAGACGGGTGCAGCGGGGCGCGACGCACGGGCGACCTACTGCGCTGCCGAACTCGCGCACGAGCGTCTCATGCATGCGCCGATAGCCCGTGGTCATCACTCACCCCGATGCGGAGGATTGCGGCGAGCAGGTTGCGCAGTTCGTTCGCTTCAGCGCGGTTCGCTGCGGCTTCGGCGCTGAGTGCGGCGGCGTACGCCTTCACCGCCCTGTAATGCTGCGGCCGCATCTGATCGAGCGCGTTCTTGTAGCCGCCGAGCGCTTGTCGGCGCTGGGCACGCGCGTCGCGCAGACTGTTGCGCTCCGAAGTCGAGACGACGCGGTGAGCGCGTTCGATGAGCGCAGCGCGTTCGAGCGCCGAGCCGGTCGGTGTGGTGGTCATCGCGCCGTCTCTCTCTCATCACGCGCTTGATCCGCAATCAAGCGCCTACCTGTCTGATCTGCGGTTTCTTCGCGGGTTGTGCAGGCGTTGTGCAGCAATCCGAGCGCATCGAGCAGCCCGACGAGCGCGGCGGTGATCATCAGCAGCCCAGCGACGGCGATCATCATGCGGTCGTCCTCTCGTCGTCGAGCAGCAGCCCGTGCTCTCGCGCGTACCGGCGCGCCTCGGGTGACAGATCAGCGGCAGAGCACTCGACGCCCCCGCCGTTGTGCGCGCGGCGCTGCACTTCCTGCCAGTGCTCGCCGATGAACGCGTGAGCGTCGGCGAACGTCTGCGGCTGCGGATCATCGAGCGCGAGCATGCTGCGCAGATCAGCGATGAACACCGCCTGGCGCTTCGTCGGACGGCGCGCGCCGCTCGCGGTGCGCTTTCCCTCTCGTCCTTGACTCTCGTTGGTAACTCTCGTTCGAGTCGCTGGGAGCGACCACCCCTGGGTGCTGTCAGCGACTACCTGGTCGCTGTGAGCGTCTACCCCGCGCGCGGTCGCGCTGCTCGCTGAGTGGTCGCTGTCAGCGACTACCCGGCCCTGCTCGACGTGCAGCGTGTACCGGTTCGGCAGATTCTTCGAGCCGACGCGTCGACGCTCGATCGAGATCAGCCCGCGCCCTTCGAGCGAGCGCAGTGCTCGCATGACGGTGTCACGAGAGACGCGCGCCTGAGCCGCGATCGTCGCGAAGCCGGGATGACACTTCCCGGTGCTGCGCGCGTGCTTCATCAGGACGATCAGGACGGCGTAGTCGTGCAGCGAGATCGCGCTGCTCTCGACGAGCCAGTCGGGGATCATCGTGAAGCCGTCGCGCTCGCGGCGGTCTGCGGTCGTGGTCATCGTGTGTGCTCGCCCTCCGTCGAGTAGGTCGGTCGGCTCGGTCGATCAGCCCTCTCCCAGCAGAGCGAGCAGACGCGGCACGGGCACGACGAGACGCCGACCGATGCGCAGGCTCGGGATCGTCCCCTCGCGGACGGCCTTGTAGGCGCTGTCGCGACCCAGCCCGAGAATGCGCCCCGCACTCTCGACGTCGATCGTCGCGCGCTCCCTGATCTCGCTCAGCGTCGGCGTCGCCGTATCGACGGACGCAGCGGGTGCGGTGGTCGTGGTGTTCATCGGTGTCCCCTTTCGGTCGTGCTGTTCAGTGGGACTCTAAGTGCGGCAGTGCGACACCTGTGCTGCCAGCGTCTTTTCACAGCGATCTGCTGCTGTTACGTCGCTGGGATGGGCTATGGTGCTGGGAATCACAGCAATCACTCGGGAGGCATCGTGAGCAACATCGACGAGATCGTCGGTCAGAACGTGCAGCGCATGCGCACATCGCTCGGCGTAGGACGCGAAGCATTCGCCCGCGATCGCTTCAGCAGTGATCTCGGGTATAGCCGTCACGTCATCTACGCGATCGAGACGGGCACCCGGCACTGCACCGTGACCGACGTGCTCGCGCTGTCCGAAGCGCTCGACTGCACCGTCGCCGACCTGCTCGCGAGTAGCGACCCGGTCATGCTCGCCGACGACCACGAGATCGACGTCGCCGCGCGCCTGCGCTCGCCGGATGAGTCGCCGGATGCTCGGGCATGGTCGTACTTCGAGAGCGCCGGGGACGCGCTCGCCGAAGCGCGCAACGCCTGGGATCGCTACGTGGCCGCGATGGACGCGGTACGTCGACGCGTCGCGAAGAGTCCCCCGCTGCGCGAGCGGATCGAGCGGATGCTCGCGAAGCGGCTTCGCGAGCACGCCGAGTATGCGGTCGAGTTGTTCGAGTTCCGCCCGCCCGACGAGTTCGAGGGCTACGACGCTTGGGCTGCGGCGAACCCAACACCCGGCATCGTCACGGCGCGCGACGCGCTCGACCGGCGTGCCCTGCATCCGCACCTGTGGCGAGCGCGCCCGCGCGCGACGTCATCGCGTGAGAACGTCCGTCCATCTGAGACGGCCAATTGAGAGAGGGAGATCATGATCTACAGCAGATGCTCGTGCCGCGACGAGCGCGGCAAGCCGTACGGCAACCTGCCTGAGAACGCGACCGAGCAGCAGATCGCGCGCGCCTGCCCGGCGCTCGTCGCTGCACGTGAGAGCGGCGGGAAGCACGGCAAGTGGGGCTACTACCTGTCGCGCGGATTCGACACGGCAGGGCGGCGGCTACAGACGCGCGTCGCGAACTTCGACAGTCGCCGTGCGGCGCAATCCGCGTACGCGAAGGCGAAGACGCAGCACGATCAGGGCGAGTTCGTCGAGACGAGCCGCGTGCGGTTCGCGCAGTGGCTCGACGAGTGGCTGACCGGACGCGAGCAGCGCGGCGATATCAAGCGCTCGACGCTCGACAACTACCGCCGATACGTCGAGCAGGACATCGCGCCGAGCACGCTCGGACGGTTGCGGCTGACCGACATCAAGCGCGCCGACGTGCGACGCTTCGTCGACGCGTTGATCACGGCTGGACGCGGCGCGACAACGGTGCGTCGGATCGTCGCCGTGGTGCAGGGCGCGCTCACGGCGGCGATGCGTGACGACATCATCGCGGCGAATCCCGCGCGCGGTGTCCGGCTGCCGAGCGTCGACGCGCACGAGTTCGAGCCGTGGACGCCTGTGCAGGTCGGCGCGTTCCTGGATCGAGCCGCACAGCATCGGCTCGGGGCGCTGTTCGAGGTCGCTGTCCTGACCGGGCTTCGCCGGGCTGAACTCGTCGGGCTGCGCTGGGGCGACGTCGATCTCGCGCGGCGTGAACTGACCGTGCGCAGCACGCGCGTGCAGGCGAGCGGCGAAGTCGTCGAGAACTCACCGAAAACGAGCGCGGGCCGTCGCGTCGTGCAACTCGACGATGCTGCGGTCGGTGCACTCGTTGCCTGGCAGATCGCGCAGGACGGCGAGCGCTCGG
This sequence comes from Microbacterium sp. IO18, assembly GCF_049099505.1. Classification (NCBI taxonomy): domain Bacteria; kingdom Bacillati; phylum Actinomycetota; class Actinomycetes; order Micrococcales; family Microbacteriaceae; genus Microbacterium; species Microbacterium sp. IO18. The sequence continues at coordinate 21,800 of NZ_JBMJAF010000001.1, read as the reverse complement.
CGTGGGATGCCGCCTGGCTCGGCTCGGGCTACGTGTTCACATACGAGAACGGCGAGCCGCTGCGCCCGCAGTACGTGACGCGCCTGTTCGACGCGCTGCGGCGCGACGTCGCCCTGCCCGCGATGACGCTGCACGGCTTGCGGCACATGCACGCGTCGCTGCTGCTCGCGAGCGGTGCCGACATCGCGCTCGTGTCGAAGCGGCTCGGTCACTCGTCGATCTCGGTCACGAGCGACATCTACACGCACCTGATCGGCGATGCCGCTCGGCGTGCTGCCGAGAGCGCTTCAGCGCTCGTCCCGCGCGCAAGTGCACAACGGGTGCACAACCACGGCACGGCGGCGGATACGACAGAGGCTCGGAACCTCGCGACTTCCGCGTGATTCCGAGCCTCAATGTGGTCGGGCTGACAGGATTTGAACCTGCGACCCCTTGACCCCCAGTCAAGTGCGCTACCAAGCTGCGCCACAGCCCGTTGTTCTGCACTCTCGCGCAGGCAACTCCCCTATCTTAGCCGCATCTCGACCGCCTCCGCGAACCGAGGCGTTGCGGGTGTCGGAGGTCGCGCGTACCGTCACGTGCATGGCGACGATCACGACCGAGCTGGCGACCGCTCCCCGCTGGGGCGATGTCCAGCACGCGCTCACGGGCGGCGGCGACGGGGCGAGCTGCCAGTGCATCTGGCCGGTGCTGACCAACAAAGAGTGGAACGCGACGACGACGCCGCAGCGCACCGAGATGTTCCGCGCCGAGATCGACGAAGGACCACCGCCGGGGATCGTCGCGTACGTCGACGGCGAGGCTGCCGGATGGATCCGGATCGGCCCCCGCACCCGCCAGGCACGGATCCCCCGCACCCGCATCATCGCCGCCGCGACGACGGAGCCCTTCGACGACGAGTCGGTCTGGGCGATCACGTGCTTCGTCGTCCGGCGAGAGCATCGCGGAGCCGGACTCAACCGCATCCTGCTGGATGCCGCCGTCGAGTATGCGCGCAGATCCGGCGCCCGCGTGATCGAGGGCTACCCGGTCGATACCGGGGGTGAGAAGCAGCGCGCCAACGACCTGTTCCACGGCACGCTCGGCACATTCCTGGCCGCCGGCTTCACCGAGAGGGCGGAACTCAAGCCGGGGCGCACTCTCGTCGCGCTCGACCTCGCCGCATGAGCGTGCAGCGGGCTCGCCAGCCACTAGCGTGAAAGGATGACCGACGCGCACTCGACCATCGACGACCCCGAGCTCGGCGCCTTCACCCGGGCAACGTCCGAACTCACCGATGGCTCCGTACTCACCCATGATTGGTTCGTCGGGACGGTCTCGGTCGCAGGCACGGACCTCGACCTCATGCTCGAAGGAACGACTGTCGATGAGGTGACGCCTCTCCTCCCCCGTCTGCGCGAGGTCATCGCGCGGCTCGATGTGTTGCGACGGCTCGCGACAGACGCCGTGGTCACGAACTTCAGCACCGGTGAGCCCGAGCCACACGAACTCGATGATGCCTTCGCCGACCTCGCACTCGAGACGATCGAGGCCTCCTCCGACGGAACCGTGGTCCTGCACCTGACGGACACCTGCGGCGAACACTTCCCCGAGGGCTACTGGCCCGCTGCACACCTGGGCGTCGACGACACCGTCGATCAGGTCACCGTCGAATCCTGAGTGTCCGCGTGAAGAACACGGCGCCTACGGCCGCAACGCCGCGACCCTACGATGGGGAGATGCAGCGGCGGACGCGTTCCTCATCGATCGTGTGGGCGTTCCTCCCGTACGCCGCGGTCTCGCTGTTGCATGTCGTGCTCCTCGCGGTGGACAGTCCGCTCGCCAGCCCGACCAAACTCTTCCTGATGCCGCTGCTGGCGGTTCCGGTGGTGCTGTCCGTGCGCTGGCTGAAGCCTCCGGCGACACTGATCCTGCTCCTCGCAGCGGTCCTGTTCTCCTGGCTCGGCGACGGTGCGGGCGCCCTCTTCCCCAGCGCACCGGAGCTGCCGCTGATGCTGCTCTTCTTCGGTATCGCGCACCTGGCATACATCCTGTTGGTCGTTCGCCACCTCGCACGGCGGCGGATGCCGTGGTGGGCGTTGGTCTATGTCGCCTGGTGGATCGCGATGATCGCGGTCGTGGGCCCGCACGCGGGCGGGCTGCTCATCGCGGTCGCCGTCTACGGACTCGTGCTCGGCGGCACGGCGGCATTCGCGGCCCGCTGCCACCCGCTCATCGCGGTCGGTGGAGCGTTCTTCCTCGCCAGCGACACGCTCCTCGCATTCCGGCTGTTCCTCCCCTCGGGGCTCCCGGCTTGGAGCAGCCCGGCGGTGATGCTCACCTACACCCTCGGCCAGGGCCTCATCGTCGCCGGCGCACTGATCGCGTTGCGGAAGCGGACCACGTGATGGATGCCGCACGTGTCGACAGCTGGCTCTGGGCGATCCGTGTCTACAAGACGCGGTCGGCAGCGACCACCGCATGCCGTGCGGGGCATGTACGAGTGAACGGCGACAAGGTGAAGGCGGCGCAGCAGATCAGGGTGGGCGACGAACTGCGCATCCGCATCGCCGGATTCGACCGGATCCTCATCGTCCGCCAGCTCCTGGTCAAGCGCGTCGGGGCGCCTCTCGCGGCTCTTGCTTATGAGGACAAGACACCCGAACGCGAGCCACAGGCTGCCCTCGGCCTTCGGGATCGCGGCGCGGGGCGCCCGACCAAACGCGAACGCCGCGACATCGACAAGCTGCGCGGTCGCCACGATGACCGCCTGAACTGATATCCCGGCATGCGTCGCCTCCGATACCTCGACTCTTTCGAACATACGTTCTAAACTGGAGGCATGGCGAACACGACCGATCTCGACCTCGACGAAAGGCGTCGCATCGTGGATGCGTGGGTCGCGACGAGACGTCGGATCGCGGCGCTCGAAGCCGAAGCAGCAGAGTTGCTCGTCGAGCAGATCGCCCTCAACGACGCCGATGTCGCCGCAAGTCCGTTCCATCGCGAAGCGATCCACCGCTCGATGGTCGCGGAGTTCTCCGCAGCCGGCCATCTCTCGAAGGGCTCCGTGGAATTCGCCTTTGCCGATGCGCAGGCGTTGCAGGCCCATCTCCCCGCCGTCCGAGCCTCGTTCGCGAGTGGCGCCGTCAGCGTCCAACACGTACGCGAGATCGCGAGGGCAGCTGCCGTCGTCGCCGAAGCCATCCGCAACCGCAAGGTCGATGCCACCGTCATGGAGCTCTTCGAGGCCGCGGTGCTCGTTGTCGCCGAACAAGACACAGCTGCGCGCACGAAAGCGCATGCACGTCAGGTCGCTGCCGCCCTCGTCGGCGAGACGCTGGTTGAAAGACACCGACGCGCCGCCGAAGAACGATGCGTGACGGTGAAGTCGCTCGACGACGGGTTGGCACTGCTCACCGCCGTACTCCCCGAGTGGATCGCCACCGCGATCGCCGACAGGCTGAACCGCATGACCCGCGCGGTCGTACGCGCCCGAGACAACCGCGAAGTCACGCCTCTCCCCTGGTGGTTCGACGACGACGGCGAAGGTATCGATCCCGGAGATCTCTCGCTCGACGACCCAGCGTTCGACCCGTACGACAGCAGGGTGATCCAAAGCGCCGACGGTGACATGTTCGCGACCGACCCCACGGTCGAGCATCTCCCTGTCGACACGCGGACGTGGGCGCAGACGGAAGCCGATCTCTTCACCGATCTTCTCCTGACCGCAGACCCCAGCGCCGCGCACGGAGACGGCCTCGACGGCATTCACGCTCGGGTGCAGGTCACGGTCTCGGCGACCACGCTCACCGGTGCGGATGACAACCCCGCTGAACTCGACGGCCACGGACCGCTGCATCCCGACATCGCCCGCGACCTCGCGGGTCGGAACACCGGTTGGACCCGGCTCTTCCTCGACCCGTCCGGCATGGTGGTCGAGACCGACACCTACACGCCCACCGAAGGGATGCGCCGGTTCCTCCGCGCGCGCGACCGTCATTGCCGGTTCCCGGGGTGCCGCATGCCAGCCCACCGGTGCGAGATCGACCACAACCATGATCACGCCAAGGGCGGAAAGACCAGCCTCGACAACCTCGGCCACTTCTGCCGAAGCCATCACACCCTCAAGCATCCGGACATCCCCGACACGCATCGCTGGAACGCCCAGCAGGAGAAGGACGGCAGCGTCACTTGGCACAGTCCGCTGGGGCGTGACTACGCCGACCCGCCACCCCGACGCGTGATGTTCGTCTGAATGACGATGACGGAGAAGCTGGAGCAGAAGTCAGCCGTGCGCCGCGAGGAGTTGGAGCAGCCACCCGGCAGATCGGACCTTCACGGCACCGGCGCGCTCAGCTCGTTCGCTGAGCTCCCGGTCGCTGGTGACCACGACGACTGTGCGCACATCAGCGACGCGTCGCTCGACTTCGGCGACGATCGCGTCGTCACCCGCGCCCTCCGCTCGAACCACGGCGACCGTGCTCGCTTTGTCTTCGATGTCCCGCGCCTGACCCTCGACCACCATCGAGACCTCGGGGAACCACTCGTCTCCGCCGACATCCAGATCCTCCGCGGGGACCACCAGCGCCTCCAGCCGGAGACGAAGGCGCGCCGCCGCTCCCGCCCGGTCCTTCCACCAGCCGTCGGGCACGGACCCCACGACATTCGCGGCGTCGACCACGACCACCGGCCGCACCTCGAGCAGCGCCCGCAGCATCGGCCATGCCGCGGCGAACCCGGGGTGCAACGGTCGCTCGTCGACCTCATCGATGGGCACCCACTCGAGGGCCACGCTCTCCGGGTCGCTGATCACCGGGTCAAAGGGCACCTGCACATCGGCGATGACCGTCGTGTACGACCAGATGCCCAGATCGAGCACGCTGGTGAACCGAGGACGGACCACCCCATCAGGCACGCCCGCTTCCTCCTGCGCCTCACGGATCGCCCCGACGATCGGGCTCTCGCCCTCGTGCAGCGCCCCACCGGGCAGCCCCCAGGTGCCACCGAAGTGGCTCCAAGAGACGCGATGCTGCAGCAGGATGCCCCGGGCCGGGTCAAAGGCGAGAAGCCCGGCAGCGCCGAAACGCCCCCAGTATTTCTCGCCCGACTCCGCGATCACCCAGGCATCGCCCGGGTTCCGCGGCCCGTCCGGGCGACGCGGCTCACCAGAGGCAGGAGGTACGACCGTCACCCCTTCAGCCTTTCACAGCATCGGGGTCGTGGCGCCACGGCGCGACACGCGTCGGAACAGATCAGCGCTGACGCTTCTCGCGCACCCGCATGTTGATCACGATGGGCGTGCCCTCGAAGGAGTACAGCTCACGCAGGCGGCGCTGGATGAACCGGCGGTACCCCGGGTCGAGGAACCCGGTGGTGAACAGCACGAACGTCGGCGGGCGGGTCGATGCCTGCGTCCCGAACAGGATGCGCGGCTGCTTGCCGCCGCGCAGCGGGTGCGGGTGCTCGGCGACGAGCTCGGCGAGGAACGCGTTGAACTTGCCGGTCGGGATGCGCCGGTCCCAGTTCTCCAGCGAGGTCTCCAGCGCGGGGACGAGCTTGTCGAGGTGACGCCCCGTCGTCGCCGAGATGTTCACGCGCGGCGCCCAGGCGACGTGTGCGAGGTCCTGCTCGATCTCACGCTCCAGGTAGCGGCGGCGATCGGCGTTCTCGAGGTCATCGTCGTTCAGGCGATCCCACTTGTTGAACGCGAGGACGAGCGCACGGCCCGACTCGAGGACGAGGTCGATGATGCGCACGTCCTGCTCGCTGATCGTCTCCGAGACGTCGAGCACGACGACCGCGACCTCGGCCTTCTCCAGCGCGGCAGAGGTACGCAGCGAGGCGTAGAAGTCCGCGCCCTGCGCCATGTGCACGCGGCGGCGGATGCCGGCTGTGTCGACCAGGCGCCACATCTTCCCGCCGAGCTCCACGACCTCGTCCACCGGGTCGCGGGTCGTGCCGGCGAGGTCGTTGACGACGACGCGCTCTTCACCGGCGGCCTTGTTCAGCAGCGACGACTTGCCGACATTCGGGCGACCGAGGATGGCCACTCGACGCGGGCCGCCGATCTCCTGCTTCGCGACGGCCGAGACCTCGGGGAGCTTCTTCAGCACGGCATCCAGCAGGTCGGCGACACCACGCCCGTGGATGGCCGAGACGGGATACGGCTCGCCGAGCCCGAGGCTCCACAGCGGTGCCGTCTCCGGCTCCTGCCGGGCGTCATCGATCTTGTTGGCGACGAGGAACACCGGCTTACCGCTCTTGCGCAGCAGCTTCACGACGTGCTCGTCGGTCGAGGTGGCTCCGACCATCGCGTCGACGACGAACAACACCATGTCGGCCAGGTCGATCGCGACCTCCGCCTGCATCGCGACCGAGCGGTCGATGCCACGCGCATCGGGCTCCCACCCGCCGGTGTCGACGAGCGAGAAGCGACGGTCGCCCCACTCGGCCTTGTAGGTCACGCGGTCGCGGGTCACGCCAGGTGTGTCCTCCACGACGGCCTCACGGCGTCCGAGGATGCGGTTCACGAGCGCGGACTTGCCGACGTTCGGGCGTCCGACGATCGCCACCACGGGCAGAGCCGGGCTGTAGTGGATGCCGTCCTCGCCGAGCGTGACACCGGCGAGGAGCGCGGCGTCCTCGTCGTCCAGCTCGTAGTCGGAGAGGCCGGCGCGCAGGGTCTCCGCGCGCTGCTCGGCGAGATTCTCGTCGAGCTGGTCCATCTTCTCGGCGAGCTGGTCGGGGCCGCCTTCGTATTCGTCGTCAGCCACGGTGTGCTCCTTGGATTCGCTCGATCACCGTGAGCACGGCGTCGATGGTCTGGGGGAAGTCGAGTTCCGTCGAGTCGACGACCTCGACGCCGTCCGCGGCGTTGAGGAAGTCGACGACGGCACTGTCTGAGGCATCGCGCTTGTGGAGCGCCGCGGCGACAGCAGCCGCGTTCTCGCCGGCGAGTTCGCCGGCGCGTCGAGCGGCACGCACTTCGGGTGCCGCGGTGAGCAGGATCCGCACGGGCGCATCCGGAGCGACGACGGTCGTGATGTCACGGCCTTCGACCACCACGGCGGGGTAGGCGGATTCAGCGACCAGTGCGCGGAACAGCTCGTTGACCTGCGCGCGCACCTCGGGCACGCGGGCCACGCCGCTCACCGCGGCGGAAACCCGCGAATCGCGGATGGCCTCGGTGATCTCGGTGTCGCCGACGCGAACCGTGCGGTCGTCGGGGTCGAGTCCCAGACGCACCGGGAAGTCGGATGCCGCCGCGCGAACCGCCTCGGGGTCCGAGGTGTCGGCGCCGCGATCGAGCACGTGCCAGGCGAGTGCGCGGTAGGCGGAGCCGGTGTCGAGGTATCCGAAGCCGAGCATGCGCGCGACGGCCTTCGACACGCTGGACTTGCCCGAACCAGCTGGTCCGTCGATCGCGATGAACTTCGTCGCATCGGCCACGTGTGCGGGCGCCGTGGATGCGTTCGAGGTGTCAGTCATTGGTGTTCCCTGCAATCCGCCAGCCGCGTTCCTGGAGTCCGGTGATCGCCCCGTGCAGCGCGGCCGGGTCGACGCTGATCTCGGCGAGGCCGAACTGGGCCCCTGGCGAGTGCTCGAGTCGGAGGTCTTCGACGTTGACGCCCAGTTCGCCGAGCTCGCCGAACAGGCGACCCAGCTGACCGGCGGTGTCGTCCACCATGACCACGAGCGACTCGAAGCGCTGGTTCTGTCCGTGCTTGCCGGGGAGGCGGTCGACGCCGTCGTTGCCCTGGCGGATCGTCTCGGCGACCACGCGTCGTGCTCCGGGCGCGCTCGGCTCCCGCAATGCGGCCGCCACTTCTCCGAGGTCGGCGGCGAGAGCATCGAGGATCTCGACGACGGGGCCGGCGTTGGCGCCGAGGATCTGCACCCACAGCTCGGGAGCCGAGGCCGCGATGCGCGTCGTGTCACGAACGCCCTGGCCTGCAAGACGGAGCGCCCCCTCCTCCGCCTCCGCGAGGCGGGCGGCGAGCAGGCTCGCGACGACCTGAGGCACGTGCGACGTGAGCGCGACCGAACGGTCATGCTCCTCCGGCGTCATCTCGAGCGGCATCGCCCCGACGTCGAGCGCGAGCGCTTCGACCAGGGCGAGGTCCGTCGCCTTCGTGTCCTCGTCGCGGCACACGACCCACGGTCGCCCGACGAACAGATCGGCACGGGCGGAGATGGCCCCACCGCGCTCACGGCCGGCGAGCGGATGCGATCCGATGTATCGGGTGAGGTCGACGCCCCGCGACTGCAGGGTGCGGAAGGGCTCCAGCTTCACACTCGCCACATCGGTCACCACAGCGTCCGGGAAGCGCTGGAGTTCGGCTTGGATGACGTCCGCGGTCACATCCGGCGGCACGGCGACCACGATGAGCGAGGGGGTGTCGTCGTCGGTGGCGAGGCGGCCGGCCCCGTAGTCGACGGCGAGGCGCAGCTGTGCGGGCGACGCATCCGTCAGAACGACGTCGATGCCCTTCGACCGGAGTGCGTGGCCGACGCTCGCCCCGAGCAGACCGGCGCCGACGACGCGGACGGTCCCGGAGAGACGAGGCGCGACAGCGCCTGCCCTCCGCGCCGTGGGCGCACTCGTCGTATCGGTCATTCGTTCTCCTGCTCGCCTGGCGCCTCGGCGACACCGGAATCACGGCGCGACAAGGTCAAAAGCGCGCCGAGTTCGATTTTAGTCAGTTCCCGCGTCTTCCCGGCCGGGAGGGTTCCCAGGTGGAGCGGCCCGAACTGCCGGCGCACGAGTTCCGTGACCGGATGACCGACCGCGGCGAGCATCCGACGGACGATCCGGTTGCGTCCGGAGTGCAGGGTCAGCTCGACCAGGCTCGACCCGCGCGAGGTGTCCAGCAGCCGCGCCTTGTCCGCAGCGATGGGGCCGTCTTCGAGCTCGATGCCCTTGGTGAGCTTCGAGATCGTCTGGGGCAGCACCGTCCCCTCGACCTTCGCGATGTACACCTTCGTCACGCCGAACGAGGGGTGAGCGAGCACGTGGGCGAGAGCGCCGTCATTCGTGAGGATCAAGAGACCGCTCGTCTCGGCGTCGAGGCGTCCGACGTTGTACAGGCGCTCCTCGAACTGCTCCGTGAAGCGACGAAGGTCGGGCCTGCCGTTCTCGTCCTTCATGCTGCTGACGACGCCGGTCGGCTTGTTCAGCATGACGTACCGCTTGGAGACGTCGAGCTGCACCGCGGTGCCGTCGACGTCCACGAGGTCGTGCTCGGGGTCGATCCGGCGTCCGAGCTCCGTGACGACGACGCCGTTGACGCGGATGCGCCCTTCCGTGATGTACTGCTCCACCACTCGGCGCGACGCCACACCCGCGCCGGCGAGGACCTTCTGGAGGCGCACACCCTCGGGCGCGCCCTCGAATCCTGCGGATGCCTCGAAACCGGTCATCGGATGGTCCCTTCGTCGAAACCGTCTGCGCCGTCATCGAGCAGAGGGGAGATCGGGGGCAGCTCGTCGAGCGAGTTGATGCCCAGGTGCTGCAGGAGCGCGTCGGTCGTGCCGTAGTTGATCGCGCCGGTCTCGGAGTCGGCGAAGAGTTCGGTGATCAGGCCGCGGGCGAGCAGCGTGCGCACGACGGAGTCGACGTTCACCGCACGGATGGAGGCGACCTGGCTGCGGGTGACGGGCTGCTTGTAGGCGATCACGGCCAGCGTCTCGAGCGCGGCCTGCGAAAGCCGCGCGGGCGCCTGTCCGCCGACGAACGCCGCCACGAGCGGGTCGAGCTCCTCGCGGACGTACAGTCGCCAGCCGCCGCCGACCTCGCGCAGCTCGAATCCGCGCCGCGGGCCCGTGCCGTTGCCGTCGTAGTCGTCGACGAGCGTCTCGAGCGTCTGCCGCACCGCCGGCACCGGCGAACCGACGGCGGCGGCGAGAGCCACCAGCCCCAGCGGCTCGTCGACGATCAACAGGATGGCCTCGATGCGCTCGGAGAGCGGGATCTCGGTGGACCCGCCGATCCCGTCGTCCGCCGTCTCGGTCTCGGTCTCCGCGTCGATCGACGTCTCGGTCTCGGTCTCGGTCAGGTCATCGGTCATAGTCGGCCCCCAGGCTCGCGAGTGTCTCGTCCGACCAGGAGTCGGCTGCCCAGCGCAGCGTGAGCTCGCCGAGCGGTTCCAGTTGTTCGAAGGTCAGCGCCGCGTGCCGGTACAGCTCCAACACCGAGATGAAACGCGCCACCACGATGCCCGGCTCGCTCACGCCCGCGACGAGTTCGCGGAAGCTCAGCGACTCGGTGCCGCGCAGGAGGGTGACGACGATCGCCGCCTGCTCGCGGATGCTGACCAACGGTGCGTGCAGATGGTCGAGTCCGACATGCGGGATCTCTTTAGGCGCGAAGGCCAGCAACGCCAGCGCCGCGAAGTCGTCCACGGTGAGCGACCACACGAGCTCGGGCGTCTGCGAGCGGTGCTTCTCATCGAGGCGTGCCGCGCGGACGTGCCGCTTGTCTTCGCGTTGCAGGCAACGGGAGAACCACGCCGACACCTCTTTGAAGGCCCGGTACTGCAGCAACCGGGCGAACAGCAGGTCGCGTGCCTCCAAGAGCGCGACGGCCTCAGCGTCCACGAGCTCGCCCTGCGGGAGGAGTCCGGCGACCTTCATGTCGAGCAGGGTCGCCGCGACCACGAGGAACTCGGAGGCCTGATCGAGTTCCTCATCGTTCTCGAGCTCGCCCAGGTAGGCGATGAACTCGTTCGTGACCGCGCTCAACGAGACCTCGGTGATGTCCATCTCATGCTTCGAGATGAGGTTCAGGAGCAGGTCGAACGGTCCGTCGAAATTCGACAGGGAGACCCGGAAGCCCGGTTCGATCGCCGCGGATCCGACGGGCTCGTCCGATCCGCTGCTCACGTCTTCGGCGCGCTCGATGGCCGAAGGGTCGACGGACTCTCCGCTAGGCGACAGCGCCACGGGCGACCAGCTCCCGCGCCAGCCGCAGGTATGCCTGAGCGGCCGCGTGCTCGGGGGCGAACTCGGTGATGGGCACCCCCGACACCGAGGCGTCGGGGAACTTCACAGTGCGGCCGATCACGGTCTCGAGCACGTCGTCTCCGAATGCTTCGACGACACGCTCGAGCACCTCGCGCGAGTGCAGGGTGCGCGGGTCGTACATCGTGGCCAGCAGGCCGTCCATCGTGATGGACGGATTCAACCTGTCGCGGACCTTGTCGATCGTCTCGATGAGCAGTGCCACGCCGCGCAGCGCGAAGAACTCGCACTCGAGCGGGATGATCACACCGTGCGCCGCCGTCAGCGCGTTGACCGTGAGGATCCCGAGGGAGGGCTGGCAGTCGACGAGGATGACGTCGTACTCCCCCGCGACCTGGCGCAGCACCCGGGCGAGGATCGTCTCCCGTGCGACCTCGTTGACCAGGTGCACCTCGGCGGCCGACAGATCGATGTTCGCCGGCATGACGTCGAGACCCTCGACGCTCGACTTCACGATCGCATCGTGGGCGTCGCGCTTGGTGTCGAGCAGGAGGTCGTAGATCGTCGGCACATCGTGGGTCGGGATGCCGAGCCCCGCGGACAGGGCGCCCTGCGGGTCGAAATCGACCGCGAGCACCTTGCGGCCGTACTCGGCGAGCGCCGCGGCCAGGTTGATGGACGTGGTCGTCTTACCGACGCCGCCCTTCTGGTTGCACAGCGCGATGATGCGCGCGGGCCCGTGGGACTTCAACGGTTCGGGGGTCGGGAACCCGTGATACGGACGGCCCGTGGGTCCCATGGGGGTCTCGTCGGCCTTCTGCGCCTTCGCCCTGGACTTCGCCACTTTCTCAGCCACCGATTCTCCTGCTCCGTTCGTGCTTGGTCGATTGTACCGGGCGGCCCGTTCCGCAGCCGCCTCGGCACGCGGCAGGGGGCTCTCCCGGATGGGCCGTGTCAGCGGGCGCGGGGATGCGAGGTCGCGTAGATGTCACGCAAGGTGTCGACCGAGACGTGGGTGTAGATCTGGGTCGTCGCGACCGAGGAATGTCCGAGCAGCTCCTGCACGACGCGGACGTCGGCTCCCCCCTGCAGCAGGTGTGTGGCGAACGAGTGACGCAGGGTGTGCGGCGACACCTCCGACGTGATCTGCGCCTTCTCCGCCGCCGCGCGGATCACCAGCCAGGCGCTCTGTCGTGACAGGGGCGCGCCACGGGCGCCGAGGAACAGCCGCGCCGATGCCCGTCCTTTCGCCGCGAGCGCCGGCCGCACCCTCGTGAGATAGGCGTCGACCGCTTCTCGTGCATAGGAGCCGATCGGCACGATGCGCTCCTTCGAGCCCTTCCCGCGCAGCCGCAGCACATCGCCGTGGGCGAGGTCGTCGACGTCGAGCCCGGTCGCCTCCGAGACGCGGGCGCCGGTGGCATAGAGGAGCTCCAGGAGAGCGCGATCCCGCACCCCGATCGGGTCCTCGGGCGACGGTGCGGCGAGCAGTCTCTCGACCTGGTCGATCGTCAGCGCTTTGGGGAGCCGACGAGGAGCCTTGGGCGGACGCAGTCTCCCGCTCGGATCGTCGACCTCGATGCCCTCACGGGCCAGGAACCGGTGCCAGCCCCGCACAGACGACTGCAGGCGCGCCAGCGAGGTGGAGGCCGGGGCAGGGTCTGCCGACGCACGCTCCGTGATGAAGCGGTCGATCACGGCCGGCGTCACCTCCGACGTGTCGGCGATCCCCTCCCCGGCCAGCCACTCGCAGTACCCCCCGAGGTCACGCCGGTAGGCCGCGATCGTGTGCTCGCTCAGACCGCGCTCGATCGTGACGTGACGCAGGTAGGCGTCGAGAGCGCGCTCCAGCAGCATGCGTCAGCCCCGGTCGCGCAGCCTCTGCGCCGCAGCCAGCACACCGATCGAGAGGATGCCGTTGTGCATCCGTCCGCCGAGGACGGCGTCCACCGCGTCCGCCAACGGCACCCACTCGACGCGGATGTCCGCCTCTTCGTCCTCCCGATCGTGTGCCGAAGACGCCGCGGCGACTCCTGTGGCCAAGAAGATGTGGATCATCTCGTTGTTGCCACCCGGGGTGGTCCACGAGGAGACCAGCGGCTCCCAGTGCGCGGCGACGAGGTCAGCCTCCTCGGCGAGCTCACGACGGGCGGCGTCGAGCGGCGCCTCTCCGTCCACGTCGAGCAGACCGGCGGGCAGCTCCCAGTCGCGGTGACGGATCGGGTGGCGGTACTGCTGGATCAGCAGCACGCGGTCCTCGTCGTCGAGCGCGAGGATCGCCACGGCGCCGGTGTGCGCGACATACTCGCGCACGATCTCCCCGTCGCCGTAGCGCACCCGGTCGGAGCGGACGTCCCAGACCCAGCCCTTGTAGACGCGGTCGCTCTGGAGGACCTCCGGCTCGAACGGCTCGTCGCGGAGGTACTCCGCCGACTCAGTCATCGGCACTGACGTCGAACAGCTCGCTCGCGCGGTGACGCTCGATCGCGGCGCCGACGAGCCCGCGGAACAGCGGGTGCGGGGCGGTCGGACGCGAACGCAGCTCCGGGTGCGCCTGCGTGGCGATGTAGTACGGGTGCACGTCACGCGGCAGCTCGACGTACTCGACCAGGTCGAGTTCCGGGTTGAGCCCGGAGAACACCAGACCGGCGTCGGTGAGACGATCACGGTAGGAGTTGTTGACCTCGTAGCGGTGACGGTGCCGTTCCGCGGCCTCCGGAGCCCCATACAGCTCGCGCGCGAGGGATCCCTCGGCGAGTGCCGCCTGGTACAGGCCGAGACGCATGGTGCCGCCGAGGTCGCCGCCGTCGAGGATGTCCACCTGCTCCGCCATCGTCGCGATCACGGGCTCGGCGGTCTCCGGGTCGAACTCACTGGAAGACGCGCCCGCGATGCCGGCGACGTCCCGCGCGTACTCGATGACCATGCACTGCAGGCCCAAGCACAGCCCGAGGGTCGGGATGCCCTGCTCTCGTGCGAACTTGAGCGCACCGAGCTTGCCCTCGATGCCGCGGATGCCGAAGCCGCCGGGCACGCAGATGCCGTCGAGCTCGGCCAGCTGCTCCTGGGCACCCTCCGGCGTCTCGCACAGATCCGAGGGGATCCAGCGGATGTTCACCTTGGTCTCCTGTGCGAAGCCACCCGCCTTGAGCGCTTCGGTCACCGACAGGTAGGCGTCGGGAAGATCGATGTACTTGCCGACCAGGCCGATCGTCACCTCGTGCTTGGGGTTGTGCACGGCGTGCAGCACCTTGTTCCAGCGCGTCCAGTCGACGTCGGCCGCCTTCTGGTCGAGACCGAGCCGACGCACGATGTACGAATCGAGGCCCTGCTCGTTCAGCGTGGAGGGGATGTCGTAGATGCTCGGCAGGTCGACCGTGTTGATGACGCCTTCCACGTCGACATCGCACATGAGGGCGATCTTGTTCCGGTTGCTCGCGCTCACCGGACGGTCGCTGCGGAGCACGAGCGCGTCGGGCTGGATACCCACCTGACGGAGAGCCGCGACGGAGTGCTGGGTGGGCTTGGTCTTCTGCTCCCCCGAGGCGCCCATGAACGGCACCAGCGAGACGTGGACGAAGAACACGCTGTCCCGTCCGAGCTCATGACGGAGCTGGCGCGCGGATTCGAGGAACGGCTGCGACTCGATGTCTCCGACCGTGCCACCGACCTCGGTGATGATCACGTCGGGGCGCGGGTCCTCGCTCGCCTGCAGACGCATGCGACGCTTGATCTCGTCGGTGATGTGCGGGATCACCTGCACGGTGTCGCCGAGGTACTCGCCGCGACGCTCGCGCGCGATCACCTGCGAGTAGATCTGGCCGGTCGTCACGTTGGCGGCCTCGGACAGATTGATGTCGAGGAAGCGCTCGTAGTGACCGATGTCGAGATCGGTCTCCGCGCCGTCGTCCGTGACGAAGACCTCACCGTGCTGGAACGGGTTCATCGTGCCGGGATCGACGTTCAGGTACGGGTCGAGCTTCTGCATCACGACGCGCAGACCGCGGGCGGTGAGGAGGTTGCCGAGACTGGCCGCCGTCAGTCCCTTGCCCAAAGACGAAACGACACCACCAGTCACGAAGATGTGCTTGGTCGTGTCGTTCTTGGGTCCCGCGGAAGAAGAGTTCATCACGGGCTTCGATCCTATCAGGCGGCGGGGGCGCGGAGGCTGAGAAGTTCGCGCGCGTGGGTGAGAGCAGCGTCGGAATCGGCGAGTCCCGAGAGCAGTCGGGCCATCTCCGCTTCCCGCTCACCGCCTTCCAGACGCCGGACGCTGGAGGCGGTGACCGCGCCGTCATTGGCTTTGACGACGGAGAGGTGGTTGTTCGCGAAGGCCGCGACCTGCGCGAGGTGGGTGACGGCGATGACCTGCGACTTCTCGGCGAGTCGGGCGAGTCGCCGTCCGACCTCGATCGCGGCGGCGCCTCCGATTCCCGCATCGACCTCGTCGAAGACGAAGGTCGGCACGGGGTCGGTCGCGGCGATGACGACCTCGATGGCCAGCATGACCCGGGACAACTCGCCACCGGAGGCCCCCTTCGAGACCGATCGCGGCTCGGCGCCCGGATGCGGAGCGAGGAGGATCGCGACGTCATCGCGACCATGGGTGCTCTCCGCGCCCTCGGAGACCGCGACCTCGAGTCGCGCATCGGGCATCGCGAGGGCGTGGAGCTCTGCAGTCACCGCCTCGCCGAGGCGGACGGCGGCATCGGTACGTGTCGCCGTCAGCGTCGCCGCGTCGGCGTCCAGCTCGGCTCGTGCCGCATCGCGCTCAGCGATGAGCCGCTCGAGGCGGTCGCCGTCGTCATCGAGTTCCGCGAGCCGCGTGGAGCCCGTCTGCCAGAGCGCCAATGCCGCGTCGAGGGAGCCGTGAGCGCGCACGAGGGTACCCAGCGCCGCGCGACGATCTTCCACGGCGGCGAGTTCATGAGGGCCGGACTCGTCGAGATCCGCCAGATAGGCGGACAGGAGTCCCGCAGCGTCCGCGATCCGGTAGCCGATGTCCGCGAGGCTCTCCCCGATCTCGGTCAGCTTGGCGTCCGACGCACGCTCGATCACGCGACGGGCCTCCGCGACGAGGGCGGAGGCGTCAGGTTCGCCGTCCTCGTTGGAGAGCGCTCCGTGCGCGAGGGATGCCGCGACACGAAGTTCTTCGGCATTCGCGAGACGCTCGGCCCGATCTGCGAGTTCCTGGTCCTCGCCCGGCTCCGGTGCGGTCGCCTCGATCAGTGCCAGGTCTTCCCGGAGGCGGGAGGCCTCCTCGGCACGACGGTCCCGGTTCTCGGTGATCTCGGAGATCTCGGAGTCCAGTGCCCGCCAGCGGGTGAAGGACTCCGTGTACTTCGCGAGCGCGTCCGTGATCGGCGTCCCACCGAAGCGGTCGAGCGCGTCGCGCTGTGCCGCGGCGGAGCGCAGACGCAGCTGCTCGGACTGTCCGTGCACCACGACGAGCTCTTCCGCCAGCGACGAGAGCACCCCTGCGGGCGCCGCCCGGCCTCCGACGCTCGCCCTGCTGCGTCCTTCGGCGCTGAGCGTGCGCGAGACGTACAACTCCGCGGTTCCCGCTCCTGCGGGCTCCAACTCGCCGCCGGCCTCCTCGACGATCTCGGCGACGTCTCCGCCCTCCGGAACGATCCAGACACCCGCCACCGATGCCTGTGCGGCACCGGCCCTGACAGCCCCGGAGTCGGCGCGCTGGCCCAGCAGCAGTCCCAGTCCGGTGACGACCATGGTCTTCCCCGCGCCGGTCTCTCCGGTGATCGCGGTGAACCCCGGGCCCAGAGGCAGCACCGCATCGGCGATGACGCCGAGCCCCTGCATGCGCATCTCCTCGATCATGACGGCGTCCCCAGGGTTTGGCCGCGCCATCCTTCGACGGGCAGCTGGAACTTGCGCACGAGCCTGTCGGTGAAGGCCGTGGGGTGCAGACGCGCGAGCCGCACGGGGCGCGACGACCGGCGGACGACGACCCGAGCGCCGGGCGGGAGATCGTGGGAGCGACGCCCGTCGCACCAGAGGATCCCCGACCCGTCGGTGCGCTCGAGCATCTCGATCGCGACCGCGGCGCCGGGGCTGACGACGAGCGGTTTGGCGAACAGCGCGTGCGCCGACAGCGGCACCACCGCGATCGCCTCGACGCTGGGCCAGATGACCGGTCCCCCGGCCGAGAAGTTGTAGGCGGTCGAGCCGGTGGGAGTGGAGATGACCATGCCGTCGCATCCGAAGCTCGACAACGGCCTGCCGTCGATCTCCAGGACGACCTCGATCATCCGCTCCCGGCTGGCCTTCTCCACGGTGGCCTCGTTCAGGGCCCAGGTCTCGTACACGACCGTGCCGGCGGCGTCCTTCACGCGCACCGACAGGGCGAGTCGCTCCTCGACCTCGTAGTCGCGGTCGATCACCCGGCGCACGGCCTTGTCCATGTCGTCTCGATCGATCTCGGCGAGGAAGCCGACATGGCCCATGTTGATGCCGAGCACGGGCGCTCCCGTATCGCGGACCAGCTCGGCCGCGCGCAGGATCGTGCCGTCTCCGCCCAGCACGATCGCGAGTTCGAGGTCCGCCGGATCGACGGAGCGGCCCAGAACATCGGTGCCGGCGAAGAAGGCGTCCACCGCCGTGAGGGCCTCGTGGTCGTCGTCGGCCAGGACCGGCCGTGCTCCTGCTTCCCGCAGGGCATCGATCACGCGTCGCGCCGCGTCGACGGTGTCGACCCGGCCGGCATGGGCGACGACCAGGATGTTGCGCTCGTTCATCGTCCTCCTGCCAGTCGATTGATGGTGTCCAACCATTCTGTCGGATTGCTGCCGCGCCCCGGCGCGAGGTGCACGAGATATTCCGCGTTACCGTGCGTTCCCAGAAGTGGTGAGGGAAGGATGCCGAGCATCCCCATGCCGACGTCCCAGGCGCTCCACACCGTGCGCGCGACTGCATCGGCGCGGGTGGCGGGGTCGGTGACCAGTCCCCCGCGCACCGCCGTCCGTCCGACCTCGAACTGCGGTTTCACGAGCAGCAGGATGTCGGACTCCGCGGTCGCGACCGCCGCGACGGCCGGAAGCACGAGTTCGAGGGAGATGAAGGAGAGGTCGCCGACCACGAGGTCGGGGGACTCCGTGACGCCGGTGGCCTCGGCGAGATTCTCGTGCGTCATGTGTCGGACGTTGAAGCCCTCCACGGTGATCACCCCGGGGTCGGCGGCGATGGACGGAGCCATCTGGCCGTGCCCGACGTCGACGGCGAGCACGGTTCGGGCTCCCCGCTCGCGCAGCACCTGCGTGAAACCTCCCGTGGACGCCCCCATGTCGAGCGCGAGTCGTCCCGCCACCGGGATGCCGAATCCGTCGAGTCCGGCGATGAGCTTGTGGGCCGCACGGCCGACGTAGTGGTCGGAGCCCGCGACCGTGATCTCGGCCTCATCGTCCACGGCGGTCGAGGCCTTCACGACCTGGCGGCCGGCGACACTCACGAGGCCTTCGGCGATGAGAGTCGCCGCATGGCTGCGCGAACGGGCGAGTCCTCGGGCGGCGAGGGCAGCGTCGAGTCGCGTCATCGGGATCCCGAGGTCTCCCGAGGATCGAGCTTCGCGCCGCTCTCGAGGCGGCGGGAGAGCTCATCGTGCACGGCCGCATAGGCGGCGGCGCGCACGGGAAGCGGCTGCCCCTCGATCAGGCGCAGACGGCTCCACAGGCCGTCGGTCGGCTCGCTCGTCGTCTCTTCACTCACGGTTCCACTGTACGCGGCCCCTCCGACGCGCGAAGGAGCCACGCGAGATCGCTCAGGGGCGGTGGAAGGGATCGTCGTAGAGGCGCTCGGGAACACGAAGGACGAACACCGGGGTACCGGACGCCCAGATGGCAGCGGCGCCGGCGCGCAGCAGATCGATCTGCGACCCGGACTCCGACACGATCTCGACGTCAGCCCCGGAGACACGCACGGCGGCACCGTTCACGGCAAAGACACCGTCTCGCTCCGTCACCTCTGGATAAGGCTCGTGCAGTTCGCGGAGGTCGCCGAGGATGTACGTCGGACGCGAGCCTTCCGGTGCCGCGAGGACGTGCTTGGGGCGGTCGATCCCTGTCAGCACCAGCGCCGAGTCGATGCCGACACGGCTCGCCCCCATGATGTCGGTGTCGAGGCGGTCGCCGATGAACAGCGCCTTCTCGGCACCGAAACGGGCGAGCGCCTCTTCGAAGATGGGCGCCTCCGGCTTGCCTGCGACAGTCGCCAGCCGACCGATGGCTGTGTGGACGGCCGAGACCAGGGTCCCGTTGCCCGGAGCGACTCCCCGCTCACGAGGAATCGTCCAGTCCGTGTTCGTCGCGATCCAGGGGATGCCGCCCTCTTCTTCGGGAAGCTTGAGCGCGAACGCCGCCTCCGCCAGATCGGTCCAGGCGACCTCGGGAGCGAATCCCTGCACCACTGCACTCGGCGCGTCGTCCGCGCTGCGCGTCACCGTGTACCCGGCCTTCTGCACCTCATCGACGAGACCGTCACCACCCACGACCAGGATCGTCGCCGGTGCCGGCACGATCGTCGCCATCAGACGCATCGCGGCCTGCGGGCTCGTCACGACCTCGGAGGCCTCGACCTGGAGCCCGAGACTGCTCAGATGCTCCGCGACGGAGACATCGGTCCGCGCCGCGTTGTTCGTGATGTAGCCGAGCCGTGCGGACTTCGCCGCCTCGTTGAGGCTGTCCACCGCGAACGGCAGCGCACCGGGTCCGGCGTAGACCACGCCGTCCAGGTCAGCCAGCACGGTGTCGACCCCGTCGAGAGGCGTGCGGAGCGGGCGCCGGCGAGAGAACAGCGCCACTACGCCTCCGGGTCCGTGTCGTCGGCCTCGTCTTCGCCCAGGAGCTCGCGCACCTCGTCCTCGACCGTGAGCTCCACAGCCTCGGGTTCGACCGGCGCGGGCTCGGCCGGCGCGGTCTCGGCCTGAACAGGCTCAGCAGGCACAGGCTCGGCCGGTGCATCGGTGTCGTCCTCGTCGAGGTCGATCTCGATCATGCTGTCTTCGATGAAGATCTCCTCGTCACCGGCCTCATCGACTCCCAGAGCTTCAGCGGCGACCTGGGCCCGGTGCGACCAGAACTCGGCTTCCTCGGTGCGGCCGAGGTCTTCGAGCACAGCAGCGCGCGCTGCGAACAGCGCGGGGCTCCACTCGAACGCACGATCCGGATCCAGCTCCGGGATCTCCAGCTCGCCGAGGGCGAGTTCAAGGTCGCCCTGATCCAGGCGCGCACCCGACATCGCGATCGCCAACGCGACGCGGACGGGCGTGTCCAGCGTCGAACGATCGACGGCCCTGCCGGTCTCGAGCGCACGATCGGACCGGCCGATGCCACGCTCGCTGTCCACCATCAGAGCGATCTGGTCGTCCTTGCCCGAGATCCGTCGATAGGTCCGCAGCTCACGCAGTGCGAGGGCGAAGTCCTCAGTGGCATAGGCGGTGATGCCGAGAGTCTCACGGACGATCGCGATACGGCCGGCACGGCGCGATGCGGCCAGCGCATGCTGGTGGGCGAGCGCAGGGTCCTCGTCGATGAGGCGGGAGGCCATCGCGAGGTGACGCGCGACGTGCTCGGCATTCTCCTTGCTCAGCGTCTTCAGCTCATTACGAGCCGCGCCGTTGAGATCACGAGCGGTGACGTCGTCCGGGATCTGCGGCTCATCGAACCGCGGACGCTCGTTCGCCGCCTGCGCGGGACGTTCGCGTCCGGCTCCCCCACGTTGCGGGTAGGAGCGCGAACGATCCCGGTCGCCACCTTCGCGGCGCGGGGCGGCGCCATCACGCTTGTACCCGCCCTCACGACGAGGAGCAGCGCCATCACGGTTGTACCCGCCCTCACGACGCGGAGCAGCGCCGTCACGCTTGTACCCGCCACCTTCGCGACGAGGGGCGCCGCCGTCGCGGTTGTACCCGCCACCCTCACGACGAGGAGCAGCGCCATCACGCTTGTACCCGCCCGCGCGACGAGGGGCGCCGCCGTCGCGGTTGTACCCGCCCTCACGACGAGGAGCAGCGCCATCACGTTGGTACCCGCCCGCGCGACGAGGGGCGCCGCCATCGCGTTTGTACCCGCCCTCACGGCGAGGAGCAGCGCCATCACGTTGGTACCCGCCCGCGCGACGAGGGGCGCCGCCATCGCGTTTGTACCCGCCCTCACGGCGAGGAGCAGCGCCATCACGTTGGTACCCGCCCGCGCGACGAGGGGCGCCGCCATCGCGTTTGTACCCGCCCTCACGGCGAGGAGCAGCGCCATCACGGTTGTACCCGCCCTCACGACGAGGAGCAGCACCGTCACGCTTGTACCCGCCAGCTTCACGACGAGGGGCGGCGCCGTCGCGGTTGTACCCGCCCTCACGACGAGGAGCGCCACCGTCGCGGTGGTACCCGCCCTCACGACGAGGGGCGCCGCCGGCGCGGTGGTACCCGCCCTCACGACGAGGGGCGCCGCCGGCGCGGTGGTACCCGCCCTCACGACGAGGGGCGCCGCCGGCGCGGTGGTACCCGCCCTCACGACGAGGGGCGCCGCCGGCGCGGTGGTACCCGCCCTCACGACGAGGAGCAGCACCGTCGCGGTTGTACCCGCCACCGTCGCGGCGAGGAGCAGCGCCATCACGGGTATACCCGCCACCCTCACGACGAGGAGCGGCACCGTCGCGGTTGTACCCGCCCTCACGACGGGGGGCAGCGCCATCACGACTGCGATCAGAACTTTTGCCGGAAGGGCGATTGCTGCGCGATCCCTTGTCGTCGTTGCGACGCGGACGGCGCTCTTCCTCTTCCGGCATGATGATCCCTGTTCTCTTCGTGTAAACGCAAAATGGCCACCCAGCGTTGGGTGGCCATTTTGTTT